>CBDCWN010000003.1:2677500-4008333 GCA_965223535.1 Nitrospira sp. | reverse complement strand
AAGCGTCGGCGCCAACTTCCAAGCTCTTGATCCGGTCCGATGCACTGATGGGGACGACCGAAGTCTGCAGCACTTTCACGTGTTGCGTCTCGGGTTTCGTCTTGAGCCGCTCACAGACCTCAAAGCCGTTGATGTCGGGCAGACTGAGATCGAGAATGATCAGATTGGGCTGTTCGGTGGCGGTAATCGTGAGCGCGTCGGCGCCGGAACTTGCTGTAATGACCCGGTGGCCATGTTTGCCGAGCAGGCGACTCTTGGCAGACAGGGCAACCACATCATCGTCAACCACGAGCACGGTTGAGATATTGGATGCGATGGGGGGTTGGGTCATCTCGTGCCTCCAGGCGTACTGGGAGGAGTCCTTCCTGTAGAGGAAGGTTCGGAGTCACGCGGATCTCCCAGTATCGAAGATCAGCCGGTATACTAGCCGAGCGAAGAAGACGAGATCCATTGGATTTTTCATGGTGTGCACGGCGATGATACGGTTCGAACTTGGCACCCGCCGAGTCGGCCGGTTTCCGCACTGCCAGCGACGAATCCCAACCGGTGCGTCCAGAATCCGTTCGAGCTGAGCCTGCAAAGTCAGTCTTGCGCGTTTACACGGCATCCGAAAGATCAAAAGCGGTGCGAATCTGTTGCACGAGCTTCGACGGGCTTTCCGAGGCATCGAGGGCCAGCGTATCGATCGGCTCCTCCAACGTCTCGAGTTGACTGTCGAGCAGATCCACTTTCATCACATGATCCCTACGATCGAGCAGGCGCCGTTGCAAGAGGGTACGGGTGGCCTTGAGATAGACGATCCGGACATGGTGTGCGTGGTGTGGGAGGAGGACCAGCGTGCGATAGGCGGTCTTCAACAGTGAACATGCCAGAATCACGCCGCTTCCGGTAGCCACCCATTCTGCGATCGACGTTCTAAGGCGCTCGAGCCATGGACGTCGATCCTCGTCCGTGAGCGGCAGGTTACGGGTCATCTTGTCGAGGTTGCCGGGCGGGTGGAAGTCGTCGGCATCGACAAAACGCCAGCCGAGCTCGTTTGCCAAACGTCGTCCGACCGTCGATTTGCCGGCGCCGGCTGGTCCCATGAGGATGATGACGTACACGGTTCCATTCATCGCATCGGATCGCCGATGGGAGGCTTGGAAGGTCCACCGGGGTTGCCCGGTGAAGGGGGTTCCTCGATCGGCGGCTTGCTCGGACTCCGATCCGGAGGTCTGACCGGTGGTGATCGTCTCTCCGGCGCCGGCGGTTCTTTGATGGGAGAGGGTGTCGCTTGAGTCGCAATGAGATCGAAGTGGCTCTCTGTAGGCATGACGGCTCGCTCCCTTCGTGGTTTCCTCACCATGAATCTCGGACATCCAGGTATGTCCGCTTGTCACGTTTGTACGGAACCAAGATGTTGCGTACTCATTTGAGTGTGCCAGGTTGCTCGTGTCCGAGCCACTGGGGAAAGTCCCAGTAGAGACGGCTCAATTTCCAAGGTACAAATCGACCATGAAGGTTTGTCAAACCGGCGTTGCAGCCTCTCATGTTTGGCACGAGGCGACATGAACGCGGCCCGACTCCTCGTTCGCTGTCTCGAGCAAGAAGGGGTTCGATTCGTCTTCGGCTTGCCCGGGGAAGAAAACCTGGAATTGATCGAGGCTTTGGCCGATTCATCGATTCGATTTATCGAGACTCGGCACGAGCAGGGGGCGGCATTCATGGCCGATGTCTATGGCCGACTCAGCGGTAAAGCAGGAGTGTGCCTGTCGACGTTGGGCCCCGGCGCAACGAATCTTCTGACTGGCGTCGTGGATGCGTATTTGGACAGGGCACCTCTTGTCGCCATCACGGCGCAGGCCTCGCTGAATCGACGCCATAAAGAATCGCATCAGTACATCGATGTGCTGTCGATGTTTCGGCCCATCACGAAATGGAATACCTCGATTCCGAAAATGGAGGTCGTACCTGAGGCTGTGCGAAAAGCCTTCAAAATCGCTGAAACGGATAAACCCGGAGCCACCCATCTCGAGCTGCCTGAGGACGTTGCGGAGGAATCAATCGAGGAATCGGTCAAACTCGGACCCTTGCCGGTGCAATCGCCCGTGTTGCCGGAACCGTCTCCTACTCAAGTCACCCGTGCGGTCGAAGCGCTGCGCAGAGCCAAGCGCCCTGTGTTGCTTGCCGGGAACGGGGTCGTCCGTGGGTGGGCTCATGAGGCAGTTAGACGATTCGCCCGCCGCTTGCGTATCCCCGTGCTCCATACGTTTATGGCCAAGGGCGTCCTTCCGGACGGTGATCCATTGTCTTTGCATACGGTCGGCCTGCAGGCCCGTGACTATTCCTCGATCGTTCTGGAACAAGCCGATGTGGTCATCGCCCTCGGCTATGATTTCGTCGAATACGCCCCCTGCTTGTGGAATCCTCGATGTGACAAACGCATCATTCATATCGATGTCTCGCCGGCGGAAGTCGATGAGCACTACGTGGTCGAGGTGGGCGTACTCGGTGACCTCCGTCTTTCTCTGGGGCAGATCGGCATCCAGGCGACACCCTTCGCGTCATTCTGGGCTCAGGATGCACGAGCGACCGTTGTTGGAGGATTTGCAGCTGAAGAACCGGAGCCGGACTCGTGGCCCGTGCGACCGCAACGCATCATTGCCGATCTGCGGGCCTCGCTGAAACCAGACGACGTGGTGATATGCGATGTCGGGGCCCATAAACTGTGGATGGCTCGGATGTTCCCCTGCGACGTGCCGAATTCCTGCATCATCTCTAACGGGTTTGCCGCGATGGGGATTGCCGTGCCCGGCGCGATTGCCGCGAAATTGCTGTATCCCGATCGGAGGGTCGTGGCTGTCACCGGTGACGGAGGGTTTCTCATGAACTCACAGGAACTGGAAACGGCGGTCAGATTGCAGCTTCCCATCGTCGTGCTGATCTGGCGAGACGGCGGCTACGGCGTGATCCGTTGGAAACAACAACTCAAGTTTGGACGCAGCACGTTCGTGGATTTCGGCAATCCCGATTTCGTTCGCTATGCAGAAAGTTTCGGCGCTGTCGGGTACCGCGTCACCGCTCCCTCGGAGCTGGCGCCTATGCTGGCCGACGCTCTCAAACAGCGGGTGCCGTCGATCATCGATTGCCCGGTGGATTACGACGAGAATGTTCGTTTGACTGAGCGGTTGCGTGCCATTCCCCGATAGGATGGCGCCGTTGACACGAACAATGAAGAGGTCCACACTGCCCTTACCGAAGGGCCGGTGACGGAACGATACGTTGGGTTGACGCAGTACATGATCAGCTCTCACAATCGCCTCAGGTTGGAGTATGCCCACTCAATCAGGAGGAGCCATCATGAAGTGGGAAGCACCTTCGTTGGTAGAAATAAAAATGGATTCGGAGATCAATTCGTATCAAGATGATTTTCGAGAGGATCCGGACGCCAATGAACCATCAAGGACCTTACGATCATCCGGAGTCATCCCGAAACCCTATGGCTCGACCTGATGCTGCTCCGAGTTTTAGGATCGGCGGCCGGAGGGGGCTTTCCACAATGGAACTGCGCCTGTGTGAATTGCACAGGCATGCGGAAAGGACTTATCGCTGCGAGACCACGGACGGAGGAATCCGTCGGCCTCAGTGCGGGAGATGGCGGCTGGTTTCTCATCAACGCTTCACCGGACATTCGTGCTCAGATCGAGCGTTACGTCCCTCTCCATCCTCATGAATCACGCATTTCCCCAATCCACACGATTTTGTTGACGAACGGAGATCTAGACCACTGTTTGGGTCTGCTCACGCTGCGAGAGAACCATCGGCTGGTCATTTATGCGACGGACTCGGTGCGTCGCGGATTCACCGAAGGCAACGTCTTGTATCGGACACTCCAACGTTTCCCCGAACAGGTCACGTGGCGGACGTTGAAGCTTGATGTGGAAGAACCACTCATGCTTGCGGATGGAAGACCGTCAGGGCTGACGGTCACAGCCGTGGCTGTCCCCGGCAAACTTCCCATCCATTTGGAAGGACTCGTCTCATCCGGTGAGCCGGATGTGAACGTGGGACTGCGATTTCGGCAATCGACCGATGGGGGAGTCTTCACCTATTTTCCTGCCGTCGGCCGGATCACCCCCGCCGTTCTCAACGCGCTCGAAGAAGCGGATTGTGTCATGTTTGACGGCACCTTTTGGTCGAATGATGAGTTGTCCGCGCCGGGGTTCCTCGAAAAATCGGCGGAAGATCTTGCTCATTGGCCCGTCGGTGGTCTGGAAGGAAGTTTGGCGACGCTGTCGCAGGTGACCGCTCGTCGTCGGGTGTTCATCCATATCAACAACACCAATCCGATGTTGCGAGAAGATTCATACGAACGGACCCTGGTCGAAGCGGCCGGATGGGAGGTTGCATGGGACGGGATGGAAATCCTCGTGTGATGATGAAGGAAACGCGCCGTCCGGATCGGCTTTCAAAGGAGGTCTTCATCGAACGGCTCAAGCAGGAAGGTGCTCGCCGCTACCATGACCACCATCCGTTCCACCAGCTGATGCACAACGGACAGTTGACGAAGGCACAGCTCCAGCAGTGGGTGCTGAACCGTTACTACTATCAAACGCGAATTCCCATCAAGGATGCGTGCATCGTCGCAAAGTCCGAGGATCCGGCGTTTCGACGGATGTGGCTTGGTCGCATTCGGGACCATGACGGCGAACGGGAAGGGGAAGGCGGACTCGCGCTGTGGCTTGAATTGGCGCGAGGCGTCGGTCTCGATGCCGAATCCGTGAGGAGCTGCCGAGACGTGCTTCCGGGAGTCAGACGCGCGTGCGACGAGTATGTCCGGTTCGTCCGCGCCGCGCCGCTTCTCGACGCCGTGGCCTCTTCCCTCACGGAATTGTTTGCTCCTTCTTTGATGGCGCGCCGCCTCGAGGCGTGGACACACCACTATCCCTGGGTTCGGTCGGAGTCCCTGGAGTATTTTCAGGTGCGCATCGCTCGGGCAACGTTCGATTCGAGCCAGGCCGTGGAATTCGTGGTGCAGCACGCGGCCACCTATGAGCTTCAAGAACGATGCGTGAGAGCTTTGATTAAGAAGGCAGACATTTTGTGGACCATGCTCGATCATCTCTCACTGGCCTATGGTGAAACGGAATCAGAGCCAATGCGGACTGCCGATGACGCTCGCCACCGTCAGGCCTCGGCTTAGTCCGAAAGTTCGCCTTCGGTTCGATCGGCATACCGGACTTCATTTGCTGTTGTACCCCGAAACCGGACTCGAACTGAATGATACCGCCACGGCGATTGTGCGACTCTGTACGGGCGAATGGACGATCGATGAGATGGTCGATCAGCTCGCCCAAGCCCATACGGACGTCTCTCCCGGCGAAATCGCGCAAGGGGTACGAGCGGTCCTTGGCGTCTTGACCGATCGTGGCCTGCTCGACGGTGCGGCATGAACCATGAGTACCGCCCCTATACGCTGATTGCCGAACTCACCTATCGGTGTTCGCTGCACTGCCCCTATTGTTCGAATCCGTCCGATCTTGCAGCGCATGGGAAGGAAATTGACGCCGACACCTGGATGCGGGTCTTTCATGAAGCTGAAGAACTTGGAGTGGTTCAGCTCAACCTCACAGGCGGCGAGCCGTTGTTGCGAGACGATTTGGAACTGCTTGTCGAGAAAGCCCGCCGGCTCGACCTCTACGCGAACCTTATCACGAGCGGGGTTCCGCTCACATTCGAACGGCTTTCTCGACTTCGCGCAGCGGGATTGGATAGCGTGCAGATCTCCATTCAGAGTACGAACCGTACCCTGTCGGACCGCCTCGCCGGAACGCCATCGTTTAGCCGCAAGCTCGACGCCATGCGGTGGGCCAGGTCGCTCGACCTTCCATTGACGCTGAACGTCGTGCTCCATCGAGAAAACATAGCCGAAATCGAAAACCTTATCGCGCTGGCCGAACGTGTCTCCGCCGATCGACTCGAGCTGGCGAACGCGCAGTACCTTGGATGGGCGTTGAAGAATCGCGATGCGCTCCTGCCGGCTCGTGAGCAAATCGAACGGGCGCGAACCGTTGCCGTTGAGGCGAAAACGCGCCTCCGTGGAACAATGGAGGTCGTCTTTGTCACCCCCGACTATTACGCGGAGTACCCCAAATCCTGCATGGACGGATGGGGACGACGGTTCATCGTGGTCAACCCGGAAGGACTCGCGTTGCCCTGCCATCTGGCTCATACGATCCCGGGATTGCAGTTTGAGCGTGTGACACAGTGCCGGCTTGCGGATATCTGGCACCATTCGTCGGGATTCAACCGATTTCGGGGGGAGGATTGGTTGCCGCATCCTTGCCGGAGCTGCGAGCGTCGCAGCATGGATTTCGGAGGCTGTCGTTGCCAAGCGTTTCATCTCATGGGAGATGCCGGACTACCCGATCCTGCGTGCTCACTGGCTCCCGGGCATCACGTCATTGAGTCGGCCAGAGCTCAGGCCGGTCGCTCAGTCGGCATTCCGGTTTTGTTCGAATATCGGACCGGTCCAGGGTGTGCTTCAGGATGACGCGACGAGGCGGAGGAGGTGCGGGTACTGGGAAAGTAGATTTTCAATCTCTATGAGAGGAAATCGTCATGAAGGCAATCCACGTGAGAACCAGCAGAGTCCTGCCTCGTGTTGTCGGGCCGGTCTGTGCGCTGCTGACCTTGTTCTTCTTTGGGAGCCGGATCGAAGCCGGAACTCTTCCGCTCGATAGGATCACATTGCCTCCTGGTTTTACCATCGCCCTCTACGCGGATAATGTTCCGAACGCGCGCGGCATGGCACGAGGGCAAGATGGCGTCCTCTTTGTCGGGACAAGGGACAAAGGCGATGTCTACGCCGTGCTGGACAAGGACGGCGATCAGCGTGCTGACGAGGTGTTGACGATCGCTCGCGGGCTGCACATGCCGGTGGGAGTCGCCTATCGAAAAGAATCACTGTATGTTTCGGCCGTGGACCGCATCTTGAGGTTCGACCATATCGACGATCGATTAAAGGATGTGCCGCCACCGGTCGTTGTCACGGACCGCTTTCCGAAAGAGACCAGTCATGGATGGAAGTTTATCGCGTTCGGTCCCGATGGAAAACTGTATGTGCCAGTGGGAGCACCCTGCAATATCTGTGAACCAGACCCAGATCGGTATGCCCTCATCGGTCGTCTCAATCCTGACGGGAGCGGATATGAGATCGTCGCGCGTGGAGTGCGGAATTCGGTCGGCTTCGACTGGGATCCGACCACGCATGATTTATGGTTCACGGAGAATGGGCGGGATTATCTCGGTAACGATCAGCCTCCGGACGAGCTCAATCATGCGGCGAAGCCCGGCCTTCACTTCGGCTATCCCTATTGTCATGGGAACAAGCTCTCGGATCCTGAGTACGGCCATAAACGTCCTTGCCGAGAATTTACAGCGCCTGCCACCGAACTGGGCCCTCACGTCGCTTCGTTGGGCATGCGCTTTTACACCGGTGACATGTTCCCACGCAGATTTCGGAATCAAATTTTTATTGCCGAACACGGCTCTTGGAACCGGAGCAAGAAAATCGGCTATCGGATCACGGTGGTGTCACGAGACGAGCAAGGGCACACACACTATTCCGTTTTTGCGGACGGATGGCTTCAAGGCCAACAGGCATGGGGCCGCCCTGCCGATGTCCTCGTCATGCCGGATGGTGCGCTGCTGGTCTCCGACGATGTGGCCGGCGTGATCTATCGAATCTCCTATCGCGAACCTTGACGGCGCATGTTGATCAGCGCTGCCCAATCAATGGGAGAGTTCGGACTGTGATGTGATGCCGCTGCTTGGGCGAATCACCGATCGGAGCAGACCCTTCTCGGGCCATCCTGGCCACGCTGCGCGGTCAGAGTCGATAACGCAGAAACAGATGGCCGCTCTTATCCGCCCTTTTCACTGAAAGCAGCGTTCCCCACACGGCTTGTTCCGGGGACAACTCAAGCGGCCCAGAAAAGGACGGACGTTCACCAGACGGACCTCGCCCGACGACCTGAGGAGAGACCGTGAGAAAGACTTCGTCAAGCCACGCCTGCTCCAGAAACGAAGCCAGTAATGACGGTCCTCCCTCATGCAGAAGCAGGTGTATTCCGAACTCGGCCTGGAGCAATGACATCATATCTGCCGGAGCGAGTCTGGCATCACCGGGAAGTACACGGACCGTCGCGGGCAAAGGCGAACCATATCGCCGTTGTAAACCTGCGGCGCCTTGTTGGGTCGTCAGCACCAGGCTGCGGATCTCTTCATCCCTGAACAGGGGCTGATCCAAATCGATCTGGCCTCTGCCGCTGACAATCACATTCAAGGGATGAAGAGAAGCCTTGCCCGCTTGTTTGCGAAACGTCTGAAATTCTTCGGCCAATGCCGGGTACACAGATCCGGCGGTCCATACGTGCCCTGGCGCGTTTCGAAACGTATCTTCTCCGATCATGACCGCGTCGGCACAGGCGCGTAATACTGCCATGATGAACGCATCTTCTTGGTTGTGTCCGCTGATCTCAGCTCCTCCGGACTTTCCTGGAATCTTGAAGGAGACGATGCCGTCCAGAGTCTGAACAAAATTGCAGAAGACCGTCGGTCGACGTGGTGAATCACCGACGTACAAATCGCCATCATACGTTGCACGCAGAACCTTCGTGAGATAAGGAGACGATGAGATTGCAGCGCCATCATAGAGGGTTGTGATTTTCAATGGTACCTCGCGTGGCTCCACCCAACGATTCCCCTTTCACTATGGACATCTAGGCTGTTCCAAAGCAAGACCTTCACATTGCTTGTTCAATACTCGAATATCTCAGCATCTATAAGCCTGTAAGAGTCTGACTTCCCACTCTCGTCCTACCAGGGTTTAGTCTAGATGACGGCTGCCGCCGCATGATCTAGGGTTTCTACATGAACGCGTTCCGATCACGCTCATGGGCATGGCAATGTGGAGGAAATGTGGAAGATAGATGGGAAAAGCAATGTGTTTCGCTCAAGGCGCCCATGGATGGAGGGGCGACGTTGAATCAGCACGAACAATGAACAATGCCGACAATCACCGGGCGAGACATTAAGGACCAGGATGGCAGAAGAGCAATCGCGAACCGACCGACAATCGATAAAGGAGGATCATGTTATGAACCGTGGGACTTACCTTGAGGAAGGGATGAGTGACGCAACCAATTGGTCGATATTCTTAGCGGGGGCGTTGATCGGCGCCGGCGTGGCATTGCTATACGCTCCGCAATCGGGATCAAAACTACGCGGGACATTGCGCGCCTACGCCGACCGAGCAAAAAACGATCTGGCAGAAAAAGGGCAAGAGGCGTGGGATACCACCGTGGAGCGGGGGAAGGAATATTATCAGAAGGGAGAAGACGCTCTCCGTGATGCCAACCGTTCGGCCAAAGAATTTGTACAGGAGGGGAAGGATGCGGGACGCACGGCGGTACGATCCGCACAAGAAGCGTTTCGTGAACAGAGAAGTGGCGGGGTCTAGGCACAGGGTTCAGCCACAAGAATTAACGTTTTTTCTTCGGTGCCTTGCGGGCACGAGGGCGCGTGCGACGGCCCGAGTGCGATGCGCCTTTCCCAGCACGTTGCGCTCGTGTCGGTCGCTTGGCCCGTGGAGCTTGTTCGGTCGTCGATTCGCCATCCCCTGACAGGTTGTGCAGCCGCTCAGGGTAGTCCTCGGAAGAAGCGGGGTTCAGTTCCCATCGCTGCGCATCGCGATCTGCCAGTTTGTCTCCGAACCGCAGAGGTTCATTATCCTCATAGGTGAGGCCCACGGCAGTACCTAACTCGTCAACTACATCCTGATCCGGAGTGGGGCTTGAACCGCCCACGGCCTCCTCGCCGGCATCTGTCTGCTGCTGCGCGGCGTCGACATCTCCGCCGTACAGTGTGGCATCCTGCGATTGTGGATCGGTAGTGGGATCAGAAACCGGCGTAGGATCAGGATAGGCTGCTTTTTGCTGGACATCTTCTCCCTCATGGTCCTGCCGGACGACTTGGTCTTCTTCGTTGTTCTGATCGACGTGTTTATGAGGCATATCACGACCTCCTCCTAATGGTCCCTCGGCCCTCTCTACGCCAACCTATGGACCTGTGGCACTGGTGCATTCCCTGGTGACAAGACTTTCTCTAAAGCGGGATCGATGCTCCTCACGCTCGAGGTTTGGTCGTTTCAATCACTTTCTGACAGCCAGGGCAAAAATTTTGCTGGAGATCGAGATCTTCCCATCGGAACCCATATTTGACCAGGAAAGAGCGTGTCTCGATCCACTCCGTCTGGCGATTCACCGGCTGAATCTCGTCGAGGATCTTGCCGCAACCGTTACAAAATTGGACCGGTTGTTGGTTCATCTGAGCCCTTGTAACTCGTTCAGAACAATCAGCAAAAAGCCAACCACGACTTTACGAGGATAAGCTACTGAATTGTGAACGCACACGTAACTGGATGAACTCCTAGGAGGGGAGAGAAATCATTGAGGAACGAGTAAGTATCTCCGCGGAGACCCGTCAGTATCCGGGAGGTAGGCGCACAGCCCGGGCCGTACTACTTGGTCATCGGCCGAGCCCAAGTTTCGTCTTCAACCAATCCCACTCGAGTTTTTCAGGATGATCGATGTACTCGGATGAGTTCTCTACCACTTGCTCCAGGTAGGCGCGCTCTAAGGTCCATTCGATATCGGGCTGACTTTTCTCGTGATCGAGGACATCGAACGTGCCGCCCTGAAAACGGAGTGTGAAATACGCGCTCGGGCTCTCCGAACCTTCTTCTATGACCGAGATTCCAATGGTTTTCTCGCCGATGGTTCGTTCAGCGACCTCGAGCAGCTGGTGATAGAGCAATTGATCCTTGTGTGTTCGCAGAGCCAGGTTGCAAATATTGAGAAAGTTGAGAAACAGGGATTTGGAATCAAGCGCCGTCATAGCAGAGCCTCCTTGGAGGGGAGAAAGCCACTCATCCGATATTCCCAATATGAGGGAGGACGATCGGGACTGCAAGGAGGATGTGAAGAGCCCGGAAAAATCATTCGATTGTCCTGTCTGCGAACATCCTGATGGCCAGGAATCCAACCCTGCAACCTCGCACTCACGGGTGCCTAGGGGTTGTTCTAGTGGAAGAATGGTCTTGTCCGTTTTAACCTGTACTCACACGTTCACGGGAGCACTCTGCCGACAGTGAGAGGGCCATACACAGAGGAGTGGAAAGAGGAAAGATTGAGGACCGAAGTGTCTGGGTTGCTTGCTTGTCTCCCATAAGCAGACACATCCCGAATCGCCTGTTCGCGAACGGAGGAAGACCTATATGCTTGAATTGTATCAATTTGAAGAGTGCCCTCACAGTCAAAAAGTTCGTCAGCGATTGTCGGATTGGGCCATCGACTACATTCTGCGCAACGTGCCGAAGGATCTCGAAAAACGCACGCAGCTCATGAAGGTGTCGGGGCAGGCCAAAGTCCCGACGCTCGTGGACAGTGATCGGGAACGTATTTTGGCCGGAGACGAGAATGAAATCCTATCCTATCTGATCGAGATGTATAAGCCTCCGGAGCCGGCCGAGCAGCTTCTTGAGATCGTCGAGGAGCAGTCATCACCGCCCGATGCGACGCCGGTCGAGGCACCTTCTTTTCCGGAGGATGCGGTCGAAAACGAGAAAACAACCGACTTCAAGGGGTATGCCTAGCTAATACGACGACGCACGGCCCCGATCTCTGGGCAAGATCCTTACATAACATTAAACAGGAAGGTGCACGATGATGAACGAACGATATGGGCTGTTGGAGGTTGGGCTGTCATTTCTGGCAGGGTGTCTGATTGGTGGAACGGTGGCGTTGCTCGTTGCTCCACAATCGGGAACTCGCACTCGACGCCGAATCGCCGATTTTAGTGAAGACGTCCGTGACCGAGCCGGAGATGTCACGGAGCAAGCGACCAAGAAATTTAACCAAGCCATTGAGCGAGGCCGCAAGTTTGCGGACATCTGAAGCGGAGGGCCTTCCATCAACCGAATGAGCCGAAAGGAGGTCCCTGTGAGGAATGTAAAGGTAGACGTGACGTGGGTAACCCTGGTCATGGCAGTCTCATGGATTCCAATCGGCTGCGCCTCAAACGTGACTCCCGTGACCCCGGCGCAACTAGCGGAAACCGAAGCGACCATCCGGAGCGCTGAATCAGCCGGGGCGTTCGAACGTGCTCCTGTTCTGCTGCAGAAATCCAGACAAGCGATGAGCGCCGCCCAGCAGGCTTCGGGGAAGGGCGATCACGCGGTGGCACGTGAGCGTCTTAATGAAACGACCACCTACGCCGAAGCGGCCCGCGCTCGGGCCGAAACCGAAGAGAAGAAAAAAGAGGCTGCCATGATTCAGCAGCAGGCCGACGAACTGGAGGCCAAAGCCACCCAACTTCGTAAACAGTTACGAAATCCGTAAGCCTACAGTCAGTCATGAAGTTTGAAAATCACCGAATAGGTGAGAAAAAGGAGATGCAACCATGAGACATAGAATGGTGGTTGTGAGCGGCGTTCTCGTCGGTGTGGTGACCCTCACGGCCTGCGCGGCGCCACCTTCTCCGCCGAAAGAGCTGCTTGATGCCCGCTTGGCCCTCCAAGATGCCAAGAGCGCAAAAGCGGACACACGCGCGACACGGTCGTATGACGCCGCTGCCGAAAATTTGGATGCCGCCAACAAGTCTTGGGAAAAAGACCATGATGCGTCGGCTATTCTCCATCAGGCTCGAGTGGCGGAAGCGGAGGCGCGGAAAGCACAGTACGCAGCGGAAGCTGAGGCGGCTGAGGAAGTCATTCGGCGGGAAACGAACCGCAAGAACCGACATGAACTTGCGGTCCGCGACGCCGAACTGATCCTGCTCAGGGAAAAAGGGCAGGAAGCGGAGCTCGAACGGATCAAGGCCTTGGCCAACGAGCAAGAGCAGGCGCTCCAGCGGGCCAAAGAAAAACTGGCCGCTGAGCGGGCTCTGGCCGAGCAGGAGGTGGAGCGCCTGCGCGCGGAGCAGAAACAACTCGTGCAGGCGGGCGAGCAGGCTCGCGCGGAAGAAGAGGCGACTCGTCTTCGGGAGGAGCAAGAAAAACTCGAGGCATTGGCGGCTGAGCAGGCTCGTGCAGAACAGGCGGAACGTGAGCTCGCGCGGCTTCGTGCGGAGCATGAGCAATCGCGCGCGGAGCTCACGGCGACCTTGTCCCGCTTGACTCAGGTGCGTGAGGAGGCTCGTGGGGTCGTCGTCACGTTGCCGGGAAACATTTTTTTCAACGTTAACAAGGCGGACGTGAAACCGGCGATGCAACAGCAACTGACGGAAATCGCGCAGGCGCTGGCGGCCGTGCCGGACCAACAGCTGCTTATCGAGGGCCATACTGATTCGGACGGGTCGAGCGCGTACAATCAATCTCTCTCGGAGTCCCGTGCTCAATCTGTCCAGAAGATTCTTCTCGACGGTGGGATCGCCGCAGAGCGGATGGACATCATGGGGTACGGGGAAAGTAAGCCGATCGCCGACAACAGCACGGCTTCCGGGAAAGCTCAAAACCGCCGCGTCGAGATCGTCCTGGTGCCGAGCCAGCAGTGATCGCTCGTGTCATGAGCCATGTTGTCAGGATCAAGGAATTCAAGAAGGCTTCCATCACCAACAGCAAGGCGAGTTTGGCGGCCATGTTTCGTTTTTTCGGAGGCTGGTCCGCCGCCTACCTGAACAGTCCCTAATCCGTGACGGCTCAAGTCCAGAATGTGGCCACGATCGGCCGTGGGAAGGTCCGAGTCGCAGACCAGTCTTGTGAAACGGGAGGACCAGTCTTAGCCCTCTTCGGGGAAAAGGGAACCATCGGCTCTCCGATCGTGCCTCTCCAGCGATTGTTCGTCGTATCAGCTTTGGGAAGGCCGGTTCGTCCTTCTGGTAGTTGTTCCAGGTGCGTCAGGTCCGATGATGCGGTACGGCTGTCGTGAGCGCGCAAGGCGATGAGAGTTTGTGAGTTGATCCCGCTACAACTCGGTAAACGCAAAGATGAAGTATTTTGACGATCTGAAGTCAGGCATTATCGTTTTCATTGTGGCGGTCCCCCTGTGCCTCGGGATTGCGCTTGCCTCGGACGCGCCTCTGCTGTCGGGATTGTTAGCGGGCATTGTCGGTGGCCTATTGGTTGGGGTCATCAGTGGGTCGCACATCAGTATCAGCGGTCCGGGTGCCTCCTTGACGGCCGTGGTGGCGGCTGAGATTCATACCCTCGAATCGTTCTCTGCGTTCCTGTTGGCCGTGCTGCTTGCCGGTATGATCCAAATCGGCTTGGGCGTGGCTCAGGCCGGATCCATCTCCGCGTTCTTTCCGACCAGCCTGGTGAAGGGATTAATGGCCGCTATCGGGTTGATCCTGATACTGAAACAAATCCCCCATCTCTTCGGCCATGATCTCGATCCCGAGGGGAATTTGGCGTTCAGCCAGATCGACAATCAGAACACGTTCACTGAAATTCTCGGTCTCACCGGCGGTATCGAACCAGGGGCGTCCGTGATCGGTCTTCTATCTCTGGCCGTGCTCATCGTCTGGAGCAGGTGGCCGTTGCTCAAGGAGTCAGGTATTCCCGCCCCTATGGCCGTGGTCTTGCTTGGCATAGGAGCCAAGTTCTGGTTTGAGCATCTTGGTGAACCATGGCTGATTGAGCCAAGCCACCTCGTTCAGGTGCCGGTGACGGACGACGTGGGCGAGTTGTTCGACCTCTTCCGGACACCTGACTTCTCTCAATGGTCGAATCCGGAGATCTATACCGCCGCCGTGACTATCGCGATGGTGGCATCCCTGGCATCATTACTGAATTTAAAGGCCGCAGACAGAGTCGATCCTCAGCAACGTACCTCTCCTCCGAGTCGAGAGCTGGTGGCGCAAGGTGTGGGGAACGTGACCTGTGGGATGATCGGCGGAATTCCGGTCATATCAGAGATTGTTCGTAGCTCCGTGAATGCGAATTCCGGCGGGAAGACAAAACTGGCCACGATCGTTCATGGCGCCTTGTTGCTGATCAGCATCCCGCTCATTCCTACTTGGTTGAACATGATCCCGTTGTCGTGTCTGGCGGCCATTCTGGTGGACACCGGCGCCAAACTCGCCAGTCCTTCACTGGTCAAACAAATGTGGCATGACGGGTACAATCAGTTCTTCCCGTTTGCCACAACCGTCGTCGCGATCGTCTTGACCGATCCTCTGATCGGCTCTCTGATCGGGTTGACCGTGTCCATCGGGTTCATTCTCCACAGCAACCTCCGGCGCCCGATGCACTCTTACACGGAAAAGCATCCCGGCAACGAGGTGCTGCATATAGAGTTGCCCAACCAGGTCAGTTTTCTGAATCGCGCGGCCCTTTCTGCCGTGTTATCCGATATTCCCCCCCACGGACATGTCTTGCTGGACGCTCAAAGCACGGATTACATCGACCCTGATGTGTTCGGGTTGATTCGTGAGTACAAAGAGCGAACGGGACCGGCCCGTGGGATCAAAGTGAGTCTCCTGGGATTCCAGGACAAGTACAACTTGCGGGACAGGATTCACTATGCCGATTACTCGACCCCTGAACTCCAAGCGGCGCTCACCCCGCAGCAAGTACTGAACATTCTGAGAGAGGGCCACGAGAGGTTTCGCACCGGTCAGCGGCTCACTCGTGATTGGAGTCGCCAGATCCGCGTGACAGGCAAAGGGCAACATCCCTTGGCCGTCGTCATCAGTTGTATCGATTCACGCACGCCGGCGGAGTTGATCTTGGACCTTGGACTGGGTGACATCTTCAGTATCCGTGTGGCCGGAAACGTGGCGACACCGGACGTACTCGCCGGCGCCGAGTTCGGGTGTGCGGTGGCTCAAGCGAAGTTGATTCTCGTGTTGGGCCACACACGGTGCGGTGCCGTGACGACCGCCGTCAAGCTCAACGGCTCATCTCAATCAGTTGCCGAGGCGACCGGGTGTGAGCATCTCAACCACATTATTCATGCCATCCAGGAATCGGCCATTCCGACGTCTGACCAGACGGTCGAGGCACGTTCGGCTGCCGAGACAGACCAGCTGATCGACACGGTTGCCCGCCAGAACGTGTTGCATGTGACGACGGTTCTTCGAGAGAAGAGCCGGACCCTCGCCGGCCTCGTCCGTGAGGGTCGAGTGGCGGTCGTCGGCGCAATCTATAATGTCGGTACAGGACAGATCGAGTTTTTTGAGAATGAGCTGTCTGCGAGTGAGAAACAGCAGCCGAATTCTTAAGCTCGAAGTGTGTGCACTCTCCAAAATCGAGAATTCTTGAACGTGTCGGAGCGCAACACCCCTCCGGAAATGTTCAGGATGCTCGTCTCCTACCGACCAGTGGACGGCGATAGACACCAAAGTACGGACCTATCTAGGGAAAGTGCGAGTTACTATTCACAGCTGGTCAGAAGAGACTAATGATATCGAAACTTGCAAACCGCAAGCCTTTGATCATCATTAGAAGGGAGGTTGTCGTATGAAACTGATCCATGCCTGTTTAATTGGTCTATGCGGAGTGGCTGTCGTCTCGGTTGAGGTTCCTGTTTCAGCTGAGAGATTGCCTGTTGGAATAGGAGTGAGTGAGCGCCATGAAGTTCATCAAGATTGGTTCCAGGGGAATCGGTTCATCCACAAGGTAGGTGAGAGCAGCATGCCTGACGACCCTTATGGAGGTATACGTGATCCTATGCCCCGACTCCAGCGCAGGCAAGACCAATCGTCGGGGAATGTGGGAACCGACGACATCAATTTGCCTGATGTGGGAGTCAACCGGTCGATGACTCCCTCAGCCGATGTGCCGAACAGTGTCCATGGCGGTGGCCCGAATCCCCTACCGACTTTTCCTGACGCAAGACCGGGACCGGTGGGTGATCCAGCTGTGAAAGATCTAGGCGGCAGCGGCGGCCTTTCAGCACCAAGTGCTCCTCCTCGATCATTGGGACGATAGGGAGGTCTTTTAGCCACCCTGCGATATAGAGTTGCGAAGAGACCATCGGAAGAGAGTTTCCTGCTAAGAAGAGCGCTCGGGTTGTTTCATCGGCATGAGGGGTAGGGTATAGCATCTGTTGGCATGCAGGAAAAGAACATTGTTAAGTGGAAAGGAGAAAGGAAAGTAGGTCATGAACATACTGTTAATCACCATAATGTCGGTTGGGCTTCTGTTCGTGAGCGGATGTAATCGGAAGGATGTCGTGCCGGATCGATTGGAGGGAAAGGTCGATCGCGATCTGCGATATTCCGATATCAAACACAACCCTCAGGCCAAAAAAGGAAAATTGATGCTGGCGGGCGGCAAAGTGTTGTCGGCCGAACGTGTGAAAGATGGCACGAAAATCGAAATCCTGCAGATCCCTTTGTCCGAAGACCTGATGCCGACGGGTCGTGAGACCGAGTCCAAAGGACGCTTCGTAGTTATCGACCGCGGCGGCAACGTATCCGATCCGGCTGTTTTCGATGATGAAGACAAACGTATCACGGTTGTGGGGGAAGTATTGGGCGCAACTACCATCCAGATGGACGAGGTGCAACAACAGGTTCCTCAACTCGCCATGAAACACGTGACGGTCTGGGATTGGGATCGTGTGAAAGGTGGGTATGCCCCCTATGGTGGCTACGGCTATCCGCGTGCCTGGGGAGGGGCCTATGGAGGCTATTATGGGCATCCCTATTATTGGTAAATAGCATTCTCTTGCCATGTAGATCAGGCCTGGACCAGACTGGTCCAGGCCGTGTCTGCCACTCTGGTTAGATGAGGGACTGCAACTCTCCCTTATTGGTTGTCTACAACTCCTGACGATGGAGCGACGACGCTCATGTGTTTGAAATGGCAGAGTTCCGTCGCAGCAGGAGACTCCCTAGAACAGCGCACAGAGTGGAACCCACGAGCACCGCGACTTTCGCATTCGCGAGATGCTCAGCGGTCCCGAAGGCAAGGTTCGCGATGAATAGCGACATGGTGAAGCCGATTCCGCCCAACCAGGCAATCGCATGGATGTGTGAGAACGATACAGCTTTCGGAAGCGAGGTTAGCCCAATGCGCACGGCGACCCATGCGGTCACGGCGATACCGAAAGGCTTGCCGATCACAAGGCCGGCTATGACGCCGAGTGGTACGGGGCTCGATAATGATTTCACGGTGTCCACATCGATTGAGACCCCGGCGTTCGACAGGGCGAACAACGGCATGATGATGAGCACGGTCCAGGGCCGCAGGGCATGCTCCAATCGTTGCAACGGTGTCTGGGCAAGATCGCTTACGCGTTCCAAGTTCCGGGCGGCGTCGGCTTGGGCCGGGTTGGCTAATGGAGAATCCTCGACCTGTCCGGCCTTGTGAAAGGTGGTGAGGAGATGGGTGCCTTCCCTGACGACCTCCTGTCGGCCAAGATGAGGTCGTGCCGGGATGGCAAATGCCGCCAGCACACCGGCTACCGTGGGGTGGACTCCCGACATCAAAAATGCAACCCAGAGTCCACCGATTCCCAAGACTCCATACACAAGTATATGACGAATCCCGGCCATGTTGGCTACCAATAATGCTGCGAGGAATCCACCGGCAGCGGAAAGACTCATGGTAGATAAGTCCGACGTGTAAAAAATTGCGATGACAAGCACGGCTCCGAGATCATCGACGATCGCGAGGCTCAGGAGAAAAATCCTCAAAGCCGGATGGGCTTGGCGAGCCACGATGGCGAAGAGTCCGAGTGCAAAGGCGATATCGGTTGCCATCGGAATGCCCCACCCATCGATCGCTCGTTCGGTCCCGCCCATCATCGTCACGGTTGCTACGTAGCAGAAAGCCGGAACGAGCATTCCCCCGACGGCGCACAGCACGGGGAGCGAGGCGCTGCGGACCGACGACAACTCTCCGACCAAGAATTCGCGTTTGATCTCGAGGCCGGCGACGAAGAAGAACATCGCCATAAGCCCGTCGTTGATCCAGTGCAGCAACGACCGCTCAAGGGTACGATCACCGAATGAAATTGAGAGGGGAATGTGCCAGAGCATTTCATAGCTGTGGGACCAGGGAGAGTTGGCCCACCCCAACCCCAGCAGTGTCGCTCCGACTAAGAGGGCTCCACCCAACACATCGTTTTTGGCATTGACAAGCTTCCCCTCCGTTTCTTCGTTCATGGAATGCTCAGGAAATGGAAGAGATGTAGTCCCTGGAGTTGTAACTATGAATCCAGTTCATACAAGGTCTCCGTGGACTAACCAAGAAGGCAACGACCACGAATGAGCTCATCACTCTCAAGTGTCCCGCACGCCAGACCTCCTGAGGACTAGTCCTTTCCCTAGCTCGGCGGAGATTGAATGCGCCCTCTCGCATAAAAATGGGAACAGGAGCACTGGTCTTGCGGGATCCCTCTCGCTAGAGTCCCAAAGAAGTTCCGGCGGACGACCGGCAATCCAATACACTATGTTACCTATAAACAAGGGTCATGCCCAGTATCAGCAGTCTGGTCTCGGAGGTAGGGTAAAGAAATCAAGCTTCAACGTTGTCTTATTCACGTTAAGGGAGGTGCCATGTGACATTGTTGAAATGGGCTGCTATATTTTTTGTCATTTCCGTTATCGCAGGGCTGTTCGGATTCTCCGGCTTGGCCGCAGGATCCGCCGCGATTGCACAGGTGCTCTTTTATCTGTTCTTAGCTATTTTCCTGATCTTGTTAACAGCAGGGTTAGTCGTCGCGAAGAAGGTTGTTGACTGACTCCTTCTCCCCGTTCGTGGCACGAGTGGGTGGCAGGTCGGTTTGCGACCTACCACCCATCTCATCAGCAGGTAAGGCCGGAGTCTCCGTCACGTAACAGGGCGTCTGCCTACTTGGAGGAAGACAATTGTCGATACTCGCCCTTGACTATTTCCAGCGCAGATGTGTCTCCAAACGTCACATCCACAATGTGATCGGTCTTATCCAGTAGAAACACAGCGGGTGCGCCGACCGGCACGGCAGCCATCTTGCTGCGAATCAGCCGGCCAAGCGGGTATGTCTGTAGCTCACCATACTCTGTCTTGATCGCGGCTTGTTCCTGATTAGTCTGTATCGGTTGAGTCAATGATCCAATGACGATCGTGTGATGATCATCTTTATGTCCGAGCGGGTGAAAATCCACCAGGATATGTTGTTCATTAAAGACCATCTTGATGTGGTCTCCCGGCTGAAACTCCATCCCTTTGGCTTTGGCGACGGAGATCGGCACATAGCGAGGCTGAAGCGAATCGGCGTAGTCGACTTTGATCTGCTCTCCTTGGATCGCATCGACAGTCCCGACTACCGTGCGGTCGCCCGCCAGCAATTGAGGCTTGTCGCGTAAAGCGATGTCTTGCTTCATGCCGGACGTGGTGATCGTTCTGGTAGTCCCGGAATTCTCCGCTGATCGGCTTCCCATGGACCCGCATCCGGCAAAAATCAAAACTGTGGAAAGCGCGGCTACGGTAGGCAACCATCCCTCCCGACCATGGAAGTGCATGGGGGGTGGTTGGAGCACGAACTGTGACACACGAGACAAGCTCATCATATGAGAGTTCCCTTTCTACGTGATCCATTCCGAGGAGCGCGCTCATTGCCGACCATTTGCTTGAACGATCATGAGCCCATGCAGGTAGGGTCGGTCTGTCTCCCTTGATCGACGTGAGGAAAGACTAACCGGTCTGCGCCGTCCCACATACTAGACAAAACCCTCGTTCTTTCTTTCATGAGGTTACCGGATCCCTTTCGACCCGAGCGGCTTCAAGAGCACACGGGCTGGTGCTCCATCACCGCCGTCGATTTTCAGAGGTAGACAGAGCATGTCGTACACGCCTGGTCGCACCTCCGACAAGTTCATGCCTTCGATGATCCAAATGCCTGCTTCGAGCAATATTGTATGGATCGACACCGTGTCCGACTCGTATCCCGCGATAGACAGATAATCAATGCCGACCGTGCGCACACCATGAGCCACCAACCAGCGGGCTGCTGCTTCGTCGAGCGAGACAAAATCCTTGAGAAATCGGTCTGTCTTCCAGCAACGAGGCGAGTTGCGTGTTTTAAAGAGGATGCGCTCCCCGCGACGGATTCGATACCGGCGCAGTTCCTCGACCGTCACCAATGCCGGATTCGCAATGGCGATGACTCGTGCGCGACCGACTCCCGCGCTGATCGGCATCGCGTCGATCCCGTGGCCGGTTCGCAGAAAGTGCAGCGGTGCGTCCATGTGCGTGCCGGAATGCACGCCCAGCGAGAGGGCCGTCACGGTGCAGTGGTCGCCGCGTCGCTGATCCAGCACACGCCGGACCTGCACCGGTGGATTGTCAGGCCACCGAACCATCCCGGTTCGGAGCGGTACCGTCACATCGATCCATGTGCGTCGCACGGTTTGGTGACGTCGTTCTCCGGTGTTCAGTCGTCTCACGATTTCATGCAACAGGTTGGGAGATGGGCTGTGATATTTTCAGCCTGCTTTTCAGAGACCATTCGTGGCGTGGACACCACGATCCCCATGTCTCGAGCCGTGCTCCCTCTTTGGTGCTGCCTTCGTTGCAGCATGATCACCACATGGCATCCCGTCCGGCCTTTTTTAATTGCCGCGCCAACCCAACCCCGCTTGAGATAACACCGATATGGCTGAAGGCCTGGGGGTAGTTTCCGAGAAACGCACCGGTCGATGGATCAATTTCTTCCGGTAAGAGACCGAGTGTCCCTGCTCGCGCGCAGAGGGAGTCGTACAGTTCCAGCGCGTCATCCAGCCGTCCCTGTTTGGCCAAATTGTCCACGAGCCAGAAACTGCACAGGACGAAGGCGCCTTCGTGGCCAACGATGCCGTCGGGCGATTCTTCCGGTAAGTACCGATAGAGGAGCCCTCTCCCGGCTCCTAATCGTTCAGAGACGGCGCGGGTCGTCGCGATCATGTAGGGATGGTCGGCCTTGATGACCCGGCGGAGCGGCAACGTGAGCAGACTGGCATCCAGCCCGCCTCCGCCCAAATGTTCCGTCAACGACTCGACTTTCTCGTCCCAAGCCTCCTTCAGAATTGCCCGCTTAATCTTCTCCGCCGTGTGTCGCCAGGTCTCGGAAGGTCCGGGGAGAGCGAACCGCTCCGCCATCCGGGTGGCGCGATCCAAGGCTACCTGGCACATGGCCGCTGAGTAGGTAAAGGGCCGTCCGCTCGTGCGGACTTCCCAGATCCCGTGGTCCGGCGTCCGCCATTCCCGAGTAGCGGCATCCGCGAGTGTTCGGAGCCGTTCCCAGAGCGAGCCGGGGATGGAGCCATGATGTGCGGCCCATTGATAGGCGCAGTCCAGAATTTCTCCGTAGACATCATGCTGATGTTGTGAGGCTGCCGCATTGCCCCAGCGAACAGGCCCAGAACGTCGGTACCCTTCCAATTCTCCGTCCTCTCGCTCATCCGGAGGCTTCCTTCCATCCAGGTCATACATCACTCTCGGCTTCCCGTCTCGCTCCACCGCATCCAACACCCAGCCGAGAAATCCGGCCGCTTCGTGCGAGAGGCCGACACGGTGGAGGGCGTAGACGGAGAAGGCCGCATCCCGCACCCATGCATACCGGTAATCCCAGTTGCGGGTTCCGCCGATGAGCTCCGGCAACGAGGACGTCGGCGCCGCGACGATCGCCCCGTTCTCAAAGTGATCCAACAACTTGATGGTGATCGCAGAGCGCCGGATCAACGCCTCCTGGGGGCCGTGATACGTGAGATGTGCGAGCCACCGTCGCCAGACCGCTCTGGTATCGTGACGCAGCCGTTCCGGGTCAAACGCTGCGGCCGGCGCAGAAGACTGTCTCCAGTTGAGCAGCAGGTGCACCGATTGTCCGGCTTTGAGTGTGACTACAGTGCGGAGTCCTGTCAGGCGAACGGTGGAATGGAGGTGCAGGGAGAGATCCGGCTGAGCCTTGCATCGGATCCGGAGTCCTCCCCCACGGGGGTCCGCCTCCGCCCCGCCGCGCGGGTCCACCTCGATGGTCACTCGGACCGTTCCGTCCGTCACCGTCAGGCTCCGAAGCAGTTCACGGCGAGTCACCGACATGTCCTCCGTCAGATCGGCGCCCGCGATCAACGGACAGCAATCTCTAATGAGCAGGGCCCCCTCCGCGCATCGCATTTCCGTCACCAGTTCGGCACTGTCCGGTTCGTAGAATTGCGCCGATTCGCGCAGACTGTCGGGCATGATCTGGAACGCGCCCCCGCGCGCGTGATCCAGCAGGCTGCAGAACAACGGCGGCGCATCAAATCGCGGGAGACACAACCAGGCCACCGATCCGTCGCGGCCGATGAGCGCGGCAACGGTGCCGTCTCCGATCAGGCCATAGTCCTCGATCGGCAAATACCCGTCGATCCGGTGGATGGGTTTCAGGATGAAATCAGGCATCGGTCGTCATCAATTGTTCTTATTACCGTGCGCGGCCCCGCCCATTTATGATTCGGGCGTAGACCGAAGGAACGGTTCATCGGGCCCCACAATACTCGGTTAGACTAGATGCAGATATTATCCCTCCCTCGTCTCCCTCGATACTAGACAAAACCCTCGCTAGAAGAACAGTTGAGACCAGGAATTTGGAGCACTTTCACTGTGAGAGCGAACGACAGAGGGCGGAAAGCGGCGGCGTACACTCATCTCTGAGGTTGTAGGAATGCCCAACTGGATTCTAGGGAAAATTCCAGTCGTGAACGAACAGCACAAGCCGTATGGTAATAGTCGATCTACATCTGACATCGAAAGAAAGTCAGGTCACGCTCATGGTGATGCGGCAGACCGGCTTCTGATGGTGAAGCGGTAAATCGGCTGAAACAGGAGTGGGTCGCTCCATACGAATGAGCCAACTGGTGCAAGTTATGAAACTACATGGCGGGAGGATCACGGTTGGGGTCGTTGGAGTTGTGATAATGCTGAGGCTCTTGGCGTGGATGTCCGATGTCCAAGCCGAGTTAGCGCCGCTTTTGAAAGACGGCGAGATTTCTGCCGCGATCGACCGGAGTCTCGCCGGAGATCCGATCGTCCCTCACGATCGCATCCAAGTGTCGGCCACAGGTGGCATCGTGACGCTGAGCGGAGTTGTCGGGAATCTCTTGGCACAGGAGCGGGCGGTTGAACATGCCGAGTCGATCAAAGGGGTTCGCGCCGTCGTCCATCGCCTCAAGGTCCTAACGGTAAGCCGGCCGGATGAGGAGTTGATGAAGAACGTCCAAGAGGCACTGCGCGTAGACTCGGCGACCGAGTCGCTCAATGTCAACGTGTCCGCGCGAGATGGACAAATCACCATTTCAGGCTCGGTGCAGTCGTGGGCTGAGAAAGAACTCGCCACAGATGCAGCCAAATCTGTGAAAGGAGTGTCCTCGATCCGAAACTTGCTCATGATCGAACCTCAGGCCGGTCGAGAAGATAGGGAGATCGAAGCCGATATCAAGCGGCGATTTCAGTCGGACGTGTGGCTGATGGGTCGGGCCCTCGACGTAGGGGTCGTGAACGGCGTTGTGCGTTTGGAGGGAACGGTCGGAAGTGCCCTGGAGAAATCGCGTGCCACCACCCTGGCATATGTGCTGGGGATCACGCGTGTGGAAACCGATGGCCTGACGGTCGAATGGTCCCCAGACACACGCGTGCGAAGATCCGCATATGGAGATCGCACGGACGACGACATCACTCGTGCCTTACAAGACGCCTTCCGGCAGGATCCGCGCCTGAGCGCACAACATCCGACGGTTCAAGTCCGAGCAGGAAGTGTGACCTTGAAAGGTTCAGTGGACAATCTGGCCGCGAAGCGAGCGGCCGAACACAACGCCCGCCATACCGTCGGAGTGCGCACGGTCAACAACTACTTGAAAGTGATGCCAACACGCGAGTCGGGTGATGACACGATCGGGGATCGCGTTCGCCTTCAGCTGAGCGAAAATCCTATTGTGGATCGTTTCGATATCGCGGTGTCCGTGCAAAACGGGGTCGTCTCGCTCAACGGGGTCGTCGATCATCCCATTGAACAACAGACGGCCGAGGAGGTGGTCGGTCGGGTACCCGGTGTCGTTAAGGTTACCAACCGATTGGAGGTGAACGCGGCACAGCTCGGGCGCTCGGACGAGGAACTTCAATCATCGATCAGGGACCAACTCTGGTGGAGTCCGTTCGTCGATGAGGATCAGGTTCACGTGGAAGTTCGTCAGAGGGTGGTCACGCTCACGGGCACGGTCGACACGCTCTGGGAAAAGAAGTGGGCGGAAGAAAATGCGCTGGAGGGCGGGGCCCGTGTCGTGAAGAACTACCTGAAGGTTGCGTTTGAATAAGGGCACTCAGGCGTCCGCATCTTGACCGAACGGTAGAGACTGGAGTTGGGCGATCAACCGGGGGGGACATGACATGGTTCGGAGCGTTCCTGTTAGTGACGGTATCGGTTGTCATCACTTCACCGTTGAGGAGTGAAGGGCTGAGGTCGGTTCCAGGTGAGCAGGGTTCATCGCGTGCAGAGGTGCTCATCGGATGTCCTGGTCATGAGCGCTCGCTCCTTGTGCCGGTACTATGGGCTATGGAAGACGAGGACAGGCAACCGTCTTACGAATATCGAGATCGCTCTCGGGATGATGATATGGACCGTGCTCGAAAATTCGGACGATCGAGAGATGAGCGCGGAGAGGATTCCCAGCGCTCGACCATTCGAGGTGGTGCCAGGGCTCATGGCGGTAGGTATCGGTCGGATCCGGAAGAATCGGCGGATGCGCGCAGGAGCCAACAATCTTCTGATGAAGACGAAGAAGGCTTGTGAACACGCGGTTAACCCAAGCTGTCGACGGTGGTTCGTGGATGTTGTGCGGCATACGCGTGGACGACAGCGATAGCTGACGAAGGTGATGCCAGGCACGTGAGATTTTCTGATTCTCGACCGGCTTGTTCAACAGGAACGGTGCGCTGCCGGTGCACCGATATCAAGCAATCATGACATGCGCAAAGGAGGAAGAGACATGGAATATAAAAGAATGTGGGCCTTAACGGTTGTTACGGCTGTGGCGGTGTTCGGAATCTCGATCTCAGGTTGGGCGGATCACACAAAACCCGATATCGTCAAAGGTAGCAAGATCATCGGCAAATCGGTACAGACGACGAAAGGCAAGGATATCGGGGAGATAGAAGATTTGGCCATTGATGAGATCGACGGCCGAGTGCGCTATGCGGTGCTTTCCTTCGGCGGGCTCCTCGGCATGGGCGAAAAGTATTTTGCAATCCCGTGGGAAGCGTTGCGTTTAAGCGACAACAAAGAGCACTTCGCTCTCAACGTAACGGAAAAGGATCTGGAGAAAGCGCCGGGCTTTGACAAGAACAACTGGCCGGACTTCGCTGACCCCGTCTACTATGCCACGATTTACGAGTTCTACCATGTCCCGGTTCCACAGGCGGATGGTGGATCAGAACAGAAGCCGGCGCCTTCGATGAAGAACTCCGGCAAAAAGAACGACTCGAAAAAGGACAAGTAACGACAAGGAGAGGACGACCATGGGAACCTCAACGAGGTCATCTAGATTGTATTCCAGATTCAGGAACGCTACCCATGCGGGTAGCAGTTCGATCAGACGCTGTGCGTTGGTCATAGCGGGCCTCGCAATACTCGGGGCGACGGGATGCAAGAGCTACGACGTCGTTCCCAATGATTTGGAGCCTCATCTTGCAACGGGCCTCACGTATGAGATGGTGCGGGATGCTCCAACCGGTCATCAAGGGAAGCTCGTGGCATGGGGAGGGGAAGTCCTCGCGGGAAAGAGAACCAGGGAAGGTACGAGACTGGAAATCCTTCACTTACCGTTGACCGATGATCTGTATCCAACCGAGGAACGGGCCCGTTCGAAGGGGCGGTTCGTGGTCTATGATACCGAAGGTACCATCACAGATCCCGCAGTCGTTGAACCGGGAACAGCGGTGACGATCATTGGGCGAATAGGACCTTTGCAAACTGAAGAATTACAGGGTGTCAAGTATCAGTATCCAAGGGTTGATGTGCTGGATATGACTGTCTGGGAGAAGAAACTCATGCGGAATTGGCGCCATTTGGGAAGCAGGGCATGGCAATATGACCCTCGACCGCGGACACTTTATAGAAGCTACCGGATCGACTAGTCGACGACGTTTAGCAAAAACTGTCGGATCCCAATTGGCAGGTTAGCAAGGATTTCATAGCGAGGGGCCAATGAAGACATCTCACAAAGTAGGTCAACGAGGCGGCCGGAAGAAATCGCAACGTGATGCCGGAGCGGGGCGGATCACTACGAACGCAAAAAAAATGGAGTCGATCCGTCCATGGATTCACCCAGAAGAGAGAATCTCGGTGGACTTCGAAGATGCGTTTAACCTCAACGCGGAAGTGCTGGACTGCACGACACAGGTCGTCACGCTTCGTCTTGAGGGTGGCGTGCCAGGGGTACCGCATCGTTATCAGAACGTGGACATTCCGCTCCGTACGGTCACCGTGACCGAAGACCCGACGCGGTACACCAGAAACCCCGATGCCCCGCTGCGCTACGGGCGTCTCAAATTGATCGTGAAAACAAAACGACCTACGGCAGTGTAATGTTCGCGGAACGGCTGGCAACTGCAACTCTAGAGCTGTTCCTGTTTGTTCAGTCGACGACGCTCCACTCAGGTTTGGGCGGCATGAAAAAACAACTCTTCTGTTTTGTGTTTGTGTCCGTGCTTGTGGTGGGAACTATGGTTCCAGGATGGGCTGATCATACGATGCCGAATATTGTGAAGGGGAGTACGATCATCGGGAAATCGGTCCAAGATATGGACGGGATGAAGGTGGGCGAGATTGAAGACCTGGTGATTGATGAAATCGGCGGGGACGTTCGGTATGTCGTGTTGCCGTTTCGAGGAATTCGGAGAATGAGCGAAAAATACTTCGCTATTCCATGGGAAGCACTGACATTGAGTCACGATCGGAGCCATTTTGTGGTGGGTGTGAAGGAAGATGCACTTGAAAAAGCGCCGAGGTTCGACGAAGAGGAGTGGCCGAATTTCGCCGACCCTGCGTACTACGAGCCCGTGTATGAGTTTTACCATGTGTCGGTTCCGGCTGAGAATACCGCAGACGAGACCAAGATTGAAAAGCAGACCCATAAGGCAACAAGGGATAAGGCAAGGGATAATGAGGAATGACAAGTCTAAGCGAGAAGGATCGTGCACTCTTCAGGCAGTCGGAATGGGAACTGCTTCGGACGAGCAGGCCGGGAAGGCTGAAATCCCTCACGAAGGCTCGGGTCAAACTTCAGCTCAAACGAGCCAGAAAGTTGGCGGTTAAGTACCGCGACCTGACTCGTGACCATCGACGGTCGGAGAAAAAGGAGCCTCGGCACAAGAACGACGAGTCCATCGCCGATCGGCGCGCGAAACGAAAAAGTCGTCTCGCGACGGACGCGTCGCGACGTTTCGAGAAACGCCTCGCAGACCTCGAGAAAGAGTCGGCCGGGCACCGGCAGACCAAGAATAGAAAAACTACGAGCGTGAAGCGTAAGGGGATGGTGGTTCAACAAGAAGCTGTTCGCAAGGCCAACCAACGCCTAGGCGCGGGAGGCCGTCAGTCACCCGCGCAAAAAAATACACGACAACTTCAGCTGAAGGGAGCAAAGGCCATCCAAGGGCACATCCGCGCGCGAGGCCGGCGGCATCAGGCTAGGCGAGATTCAAAGTGATACCCCACGTCGGCCACAGATCGGGCGTGAGATGACACGCCTAATCAAACATCGCTTCAATCGGCCGTGTCCCTCATCGACTGGCCGGTGGTGGCAACTCTGGAATAGGCGTTTCGATGAGTTTGATGATTTCGTGTTGCTCATTGACCACGACCGTCACACGTTCGCCGGGCGTGATACCCTGAAGCAAGTGCGGCTTCGTGATTTTCAAGAAGATCGGTTGATCGAGTGAGTTTCGGATCTGGACCGTATTTGATTCCATGTTAACGGATTCCAGAACACCCGAGACCATCTGATCCGGCTCCGTTGCAGCGCTGTGTGGCACCATCGATACGAGAAGAAAGAGAGAAAGAAGCGGTCCGGTCAACGCCATCAGGTCCCTCACGTTAGAATCTGCGAACACTTCGACACGACCAGCGGAGAGGCGATAAAGCTGCGATTAAAACTATTGTGGGATTGCTCTTGCCACCTATTGACCTCCTCGCACATTCACGGGGAATCATAGTCGGACACCGGGCTCACGGTCGCAACATGTTCAGCCCAAATGGTTGTTTCATCATAATGGATCATTTTGCACCCGTACCCTGGTAACAACCCTAGTCATAGATCGATTGCAATAGAGGAGGAGTGACGTCAAGAGAATGCTCGGTCTCCCACTACCGTGCTGTCATGCGGGGCAGTAGCCTCACACATCGTGGAATCTGGACAGGGCACATTCGGCAGCTCTACACCTGATCGTTCCTATTCAGCGGGAGTGCATCCGGATCACTTTTCAAGCCGGCCAACACATCTCGAAGTCGCCGGGCCTGATCACGGCTCTCAGCCGCCCGCTCTAGAAATATAACCGCAGCCTGTTGCCGACCGGCGGTCGCGTGCCACTTGGCGAGACGATCTTGTGCGCGGACCTGTTCTTCCATCACTCGAAGAGCCATCCATAACGCAGAGTCCACTTGGCGGACTTGCTCTCTCAGCAGCGTACGCACGGTCATGCTATGGCCGACATGGCATCTGTACCGTAAGGGCTCTTTATGCGAGATTTCCCAGAGGGGCCCCCCACAGTCCGGACAGCCAAGTAGCGCCGGGGGACCAAGCCGATGCATGGATGCCAGATCGTCGGCACTGTCAAGGTCGAATTCGTGTTCAAGTCTGATCTCAGTGGGCACCTCGCCTCTCGCCTTGGTCGGCTTCGCGACGAGCTCATTCAAGAGACGACCAATCTCTCTCGCAGTCAGAGTGTAAGTCGGTGTCATTACACTGAGGACGCTCTCTGGCATTTCGGCATAGAGGGCTTCCTGAGGGTCCTGCACGATTGTCGTGCCTCCGCAGCGATGCATGGCGAGGAGGCCGGCCGTGCCATCATCCAACATCCCGCTTAAGAGCACTCCTATCGCACCGGAATTGGACATCACAGCGGCAGACCTAAATGCCAGGTCGATGGATGGACGGGAGCGGTTGACGCGGGGGGTCATGCCAAGGCGTATGCGGCCATCAGCGACGAAGAAATGTCGATCAGGTGGACATAAGTAGATGTGTGCGGACTTCGGGGTATCACCGTCATGGGCCACGGAGCAGGGGAGCGTAGACGCAGCCTGTAGTCGATGCAGCAATGGTTCCCCATCGCTCTTGCCTAGATGCAGGATAACGCAAATCGAAGCCGCTAGGCAGGGATCTAGCTGTGCGACGATGGTCAGCAGTGCCTCAAAGGCGCCAGCGGATCCTCCCAGTACTATGGTTTTTGGTCTGTCCTGTAGATCCTGCGCGGTTCCCTTAGATTCCATCCCCTCCCTCCTCTCGGTCATAACGGCTAGACGATCCTAACCGCGCTTTCCGCCCGCATCAAAGAATGGTCCACATCATACGGAGGTATAGGGGCTCGTATGAGATCACATTACGATTTCGTCTGCGCTCCGCTCCCGATCATGTCCCGGCAAGCCTCTGCGCACCGCCTGCACTGTTCAGCACATGGGCCACACAGAGGATGATGTGGCGCGTGGCGCTCGCAGACGTCCGCACATTGATCGCATATCTCGGCACAGAGCTGACAAAGGGCCTCGAAACGAGCAGAGTTCCGGCTCATCCAGCGGGCGCTGAGAACACAAATGTCGCTACAGTCGCGGCACAGACGTGTACACTGTGCCATGAGCTCATCACTATGATGTTGTGTCATGCCGATCATGTCGTCAGCACAGTTCTCGCAGGTTTGCGCGCAGGCAAAACACGCTTCGATGCAATCTTTCTGTTCTTGAGACAATTGGTTGGATTGCATGACTCGATCTCCTTGGAAGAGGTTGTCAATGGCAAGTTGTCACAAGCAAGGACCAGACCACCGTTTGCCTGAACTGCTCTATTAGACTGATAGACTGAGTAAGACGTATCGTGTACCCGAGACCAGAAGGCGCTGGCGCACAGAGCGGGCCAATCGCTCTCTCCAAACATAACGGTGATAATTCTTCTGCCTATGACTGGGTGACAAGGCAAGCATAGATTAGCTGGCGGGATACTTTGTCCCGAGCCGGACACGTTGTCCGCTGTGCCTCGTTCCCGTCATCTTACAACTCTTTCCTGCTTTCTATCACACCAATGGCCTCACCGATTGATTTGGGATGATGTTCAACTGATCGTCACTACACTCCCATTGGGCGATGATGGCGGGTCTGCGTTTTGCACTCTCTGACTCTGACTGACTGAGTCGAGGGTGGAAGGCATGCGCACCATTATGTATGAAACCTGACATCCGTCGGGATTGATGAGACAGGAGGGTTCTATGAATCGAGTAAGCTATGTGTGCCATACAATGATCATGATTGCGATATTGGCAATCCCGGGATGGACCTTCGCCGAGACTCCTACCGGATCGGGCAATAGTACGTCCAACTCCAAGTCGATGCCGAAACAGAAACAGTCAAATGCCTTGAAAGGCCAGGCAACTGATATGGTAGAGAAGCAGAAGCGGGGAGGCATCGCTGGGAAATATGATGTGGTACCGGTTCGCCGAGGTGAATTGGTTGATGAAAAGGGCGGAGCGTTGGATCAGGTCGTGAAGAATAAGAATGGAGAGACGCTCGGCACCATTGAAAAGCTACTCAAGGATTCTAAGACAGGCAAAACGGAGTATGCTGTCCTTCAGCTGAAAGACACGCAAGAACAGCTGCCGCTCCAGTGGTCTCAGTTCAAGCAAGAGCAAGGGAAACTCACGTTAAATGCCGCAAAGAAGGATCTGTATCCTGTCGCGAGCTCGACCTATTCCAAAGATCTCTCTCCTGAGGTCTCTCAGTACATGGGTGAAATCAACGAGCTTCGCGATCAACCGAATCCGAAGAGTGGCCAAAAGGATCAGAACACCGGCGGTGCGCCAGGGACAGGTCCGATGGGTGAGTCCTCGGTCGGAGGTGGGGGGCCGAGTGGTACTAGTTCCCTTCCCCCGGGCCAAGCCCCTGGCTATGAAGGTGGAAATCCAAGCAGCGAGCGCTGATAGCGGGGCGGCCGAGAGGAGGAGAAACACCATGAAGTTCTTGGAGTACTCGGATGGTACTCCCTCCCGTTTTCTGGATGCGATATGATCGCAAGACGAGAACGTTGGGGCTCTCACATGGGGTACTACGACATGCCGGGTATGTTCGGTGACAATCCCCTTACCATCCTAATTGAGATCGGACTGGTGGTGATGGCAGTAATCGTTTTTGCACTCATGACGGCAGGATTTTAAGTTTTCCTCTCACCTGACTACGTACGAGAGAGCCTCTTCCGGGTTGCCGTCTGAGTCATTGACGAATGTTTTGCATAGAGTCCCTTTTCCTTTATATGCCCCAAAATTTCGTGCGAGATGCCGACTCCGATCCGCCGCCCGGAGAACAGGCAACTACGTGATTGCAGAAGGGATATGGCACCGGGCCTTGTGACCTAGACGGCATCCCTACCATGCGAACGCAGATTTCCGAACATGGGAACCACGCAAAGCAGTCAATACCGGGATTCATTGATTCCCGCTTACCAACGCGTCTCGTTCGATCGCAACATTTCGTCCTGAAGTGGTTGCATGACACGGCGACGCAAATTCATTCCATTGGGATTTCCTGGTCTGGGATGGTGGTTCTCTCGTGTTGGGCTGCGTATGAGCCGGTCGATCGGCGATCCTGGTTGCCCTCCAGCCTCCTGCGCGGCTTGTTTCTCGTGCTCTTGATCCGCACCTACCGTTATCGCCGGTTTCTTGTTCATTAATAGCAGCATTTCTGACGCTCCGTACGATCGGGTGCACTGCACTTATGCGGAGATGCCCAAGAGGTCGAGGATGCTTCAAAATGACTACCTGGCCAAAACCTAGGGATTGTGCCAGCTACACAGACGCGAGACTGTTATATATTGGTTTTAAATTATGGTGAGTGAAAGTGGTGAGTGCGACCAGGTTTCATATGATTCATGTAAGAGCATGTAAGAGATTATAGTATCCCTAAACATGATCCTACCAGCCACGTCCGCCGCTTTTCTCAATAGGAGGAATTTCGCGTCGTTCTACTTTTAGGCCATTCCCATCGTCTCGTCTTAATTCTAGGGAGGCTCTTTTTTGTGGCACCTCATTAAACGCCTTCAGGCCCTATTGAATGCTGAAGAGCGGCGGCTCTCATATGGACTGCTCGGACTTATCGTGCTGGCCGGATTTACCGATGCCATCGGAGTGTCATCGATACTGCCTTTCATGGCAGTCGTGGGAAATCCGGAGCTGATTCAAACGAATCCTTGGCTGCACAAGCTGTATGTCTGGTTGAAATTCGATTCTGCCGGCACCTTCCTAGTTGGGCTTGGCATCTGGGCGCTGGTGATGATGGTCGTGAGTAACGCGGTGTCGCTAGCGGGCGCTACTGCCATCTTATGGTTTTCAAGCAATCTTGGACACAGGCTGTCAATCCAGATATTAGCCGCGTATGTGAAGCGGCCATACACATATTTTTTGGAACACAATACCTCAAACCTTGTCATGAATTGTACGGATGATGTGATGCGGATGGTTCAAGGCATTATCATTCCTCTGCTACAGGGGATGGCCAAGATGATCGTCGCTGGCAGCATGCTCCTGCTGGTCATGTGGGTCGATCCGTGGTTAGCGGTCTTATCTGGAGCTATGATAGGGGCGGTCTATACCATCGTGTTCGTGAATGTCCGTCAGAAGATGAGTGATCTTGGAAGGGCCAGCAAAGGGGCGAATAGGGAACGTTTTCGACTCGCTACCGAGATTTTGCATGGGATCAAGGAACTAAAGATCCTTGGGCGAGTTGAAACCTATCGGGAACGGTTCATTCAGCACTCAGCCTTATACGCGCGAAATCAATGGTTGAGTGGCGCTATGAGTTTCACGTCGCGATACGTAATTGAGAGTATCGCATTTGGGTCAGTTATTGTCTTGGTGCTCTATCTGCTCGCCACTCATCAGGACATTAAGGATGCGCTCCCTATGATGACCCTGTATGCGCTTGCGGCCTATCGCCTCCTTCCGGCTTTCCAGCAGATGTTTGGGAGCGCCAACCAAGTACGGTTTAACATGGCTTCGATGGAGGCCGTTGAGGAAAAGCTGACTGCGCTCGATAAAGCACCGGATATCAATCGTCCGTCACGATCTCAGACGGATATGGATGTGGGACCCTTACAGAAACAGATTGAACTAAGAAACCTGTCATTCCAATACCCCAATACAGCCGCTCCTCATATCAACGACCTCAATCTCACCATACCTCGTAACACAGCTGTGGCCATTGTCGGGAGCACTGGTGGTGGGAAGACGACTCTTGTTGATATTATTTTAGGGTTGCTTGAACCGAACAATGGTTCCTTGTTGGTGGATGGGATTCGTATCACGTCGAGGAATGTCACCTCATGGCAACAACAGCTCGGATACGTGCCGCAACACATCTATTTAGCCGATGACAGCATTGCGGCCAATATCGCATTTGGTGTAGCGTCGAAAGATCAGGATCTTGACCGTGTGAAGCATGCCGCACGAATCGCTCATATTCATGAATTCGTTGTTGGCGAACTGCCGGACGGGTATGACACTCTAGTGGGAGAGCGCGGTGTGAGACTCAGTGGTGGCCAGAGACAACGTATTGGGATCGCCAGGGCATTGTATAGTGACCCGGCTGTTCTACTTCTTGACGAAGCGACGAACGCCTTGGACACCCTCACCGAAAGCATCGTGACTGACGCCATCCGAGATATCTCCCATACGAAAACGATCATTGTCATTGCCCATCGTCTGAATACAGTCCAACAGGCCGATATCATTTATCTGCTAGAGAGCGGGCGCATTACGGATCAGGGGACTTACCAGGAACTCCTTGATACGAACGCGAGGTTTCGCGATATGGCGATGTCGCAAGGGTAAAATGCACTGGATGCACTGCCATCGACCATAATTTTCCCCTTCGTATCGGTTTCGCAGTGCTCTAGCATCTCCTGGTTACGGGAGAAGTCCAGAAGGCGGATGTCGAGCATTATGGTGAAGGACAAGCAAGAATGGGAAAGATGTGCGGTTGCGACTCACCAACAAGACGGAGAAACCCCCTGTTCGACAAGGCAACCGCATTTCGGTGTCCCACCTCAACAGGATCCGTAATGCTGACTCTGAATCGAAGCCTCGCTTAATTATTTTGTTCGAGGAGGCCCATGGTCGATCGTAATCCGTCCGTCGTCCCTCTTCTCAAGCGAGTGCTGCATCCAACAGACCTTTCCGAGGCCGGGAACACGGCGTTTGCGCACGCGCTGGTTCTCGCGCTGATCGCCAGAGCCAACCTCACCATTCTTCATGTGTCTGACGTAGAGGACAGCTCATGGACTGACTTTCCTGGAGTCCGCGATACGCTGGAACGGTGGGGTCTATTACCCACAAACAGCGAGCGCGCTGATGTGTCGAAGCTCGGGATCAATGTCCAAAAGGTGCGGATGGCCCACAGCGATCCGATTGAATCCATCACGACCTATTTGGAACAGCACGGCACTGATCTCATCGTCCTGGCGACGGATCAACACAAGAGTGGGGTTCAGTGGTTCAACGGATCCGTTGCGACCAGCGTCGCGCGCAAGTCACGGGAAATGACGCTCTTTCTTCCCAAGGGGCAAACGGGTTTTGTGTCTCTCGAGGACGGATCGATTTCTCTGAAGAACATCTTGATCCCAGTGGCACCGGTTCCGTCGGCACAGCCGGCCGTGCATGCCGCCGCAAGGTTGGCTTCGGGGCTTCATTGCGAGGCCGGCATGTTCACCCTTTTGCATGTTGGAGAGGAAGAGACCATGCCATCGATCATAGAGCCTGAAGTTTCCGGATGGCTCTGGAACCGGATGGTGAAGAACGGTGAAGTGATCGACGTCGTGAATCAGGTTGCGAGGGAGATCGATGCTGATCTGATCGTGATGGCGACGGACGGTCGCAACGGATGGCTCGACGCGATGCGCGGAAGCCACAGCGAGCGAGTGTTACGGGAGTCTTCCTGTCCTCTTCTCACCATCCCCGCCGACGGGTGGATGGCCACGGTGCTGTGAGTCATCGCGTGGTCACCGATCGGTCACCCATCTTGGGAATGAGCGAAAAATGGCTCAAATTGAAAACGCACATCCCAATTATTTGCGAGCCATACTCCTTACCAGTGAATCGCCGCAATTCCTACATCGTCCACTTCGCTGTGCGTAATATGCTGGTTCCACCACGGTGTTCTTCTGGGACCCTACTCAAGCCGTGACGGACCTCCTCATGACCGATCGTCATGCAGCGGCGTGGCCAAAGCGACCATGGCCTCATGGAATTCCTGCTGCACGGCTTCGATGCCGATACGATCGCCGAAGCGCTTGCAGCTCTCGTCATGGACCGTGATGATATGACGGCGCAGCGAGGCGCGATCAGCCGGTCGACAGGTATGGATTGCCACCCTGCGCATGGCCCGTAACATGCCTGCTGGGATAATCGTCGTGTCACCCCTCAGAGAATGGATCTGGTTGAACGAACGGTCGACCAGTCTGACGAATGTGGGAGGTCGAGTTATCAGACGCGGACGCCCTTGGTTGTCGCGCCGGAGGGCGGGAGGAAACCGCCGTCCGGCCAGCAGGCTCAGGGTGGCTCCGAGACGATCGAGGCATAAGATGGTAGTGAACGTGTCGTTGCGGTCGGGAGTGAGGCTTCGAATCGCCGCTTGCACCAGTTGATTCAGGCCGAGCTCAATGTCCGCTACCAATGTGCGTTTGGCCTTGATGCGTATAGCCTTTCGCACAGTGTCAGCCGGGATGGAAACGACCGATGTTCCGCCGATTGTCGCCAGGCGGTCGCCCTGCTGGACGAAGTGACCGTCGCCGAATTCGAGGCGAATGACGGTACTGTGCCGTCGGGCAAGCGCCAGCAACCGCTCGTAGTCGATCGTTCGAACATACCCCGTCGAGTCCGCCATCACGATGTGCGAGCCGATTATCTGCGGCTGCCCATCATTCTCGTCCGCCGCTTGATCCGATGGCGCGGTGGTTCGCTGAATCACCCGCTCGAGATCCCTTTCGACGGCGGCGATGAGATTGGGCGCGCTGATGTTTTCCGTGATGTGGTAGAGAAAATAAACCAGCATGGCAAAGGAGATCAGCGCCAGGAGAATGCCGAGCGTCACCGCGATACGGGGGAGGGAGTCGTCATTCGGTGCACCGTGTACCATCCTGAGGATCAGGAGACTGTAGGCGAACGTCGCAAGGAAAAAACCCATAATGAATTGGGTCGTCAGATTGCGCATGAAGGTGCGGATCAGAGGTGCGCCGTAATGCTGGGCGATGAAGGTGGCGGCCGTCATGGTCATAGAAAAGGCCATGGTCACAATGGCCACCATGGCCGCCGCGATCGCGGAGAGCAGTTGTCGGGCGGTCGTCTGACCTCCACCGAACAGCCACCACACCGGCTTCAGGCGGTAGCCCACGGTGCGATCCAAAGCGTCTATAGAGAAGGCGAGAGTCACGGCCAGTACAACCATGGAAAACAGGAGAATCCAATCGTGTCGTCGTATACGTTCCAGCAGCCTATCGGCTTCTTCGCGGAGGCTCGTCATCGTCGAGGTTTCTGGTGTATCGGTGGTTTTAGAGGGGACTATCCAACTCTATCTGGTGCCTAGGGCAAGACTCGGACCTCGGTCATTCTGGTTCCTGACGGAGAATTTCGTTAGGTGGGGGCTCCCTTGAATATCCTTGTCCTAACGGAATGTTTAAGTCCTAGCCCAGCGGGACACCCATCTGAATGCCATGCCATGTCATAAGAGCTGAAGTCCCTCCCGCGCATTTTGTCCCTTGCAAGACAGGTTCGACGGCTATGCTCCTCCTGCATTCGCCGGTTTGCTGTTGCCACCAGCGTGAGACTAGGAGGCGTTCTGCTCGGATCATCTACCCATGAGACAGGTATCAACGTACTTCGATCCCTTCCTCCAGGGCGGTCACTTCTAGGGAATTTGCTAGTCGTATTGAACCGGCATCGACGATATAAAAAATTTAGAAGTGGCCCGATGAGTGGCCCCTGAGTGGCCCTATGGACCAGTGTGGGACGATTCCATCTTGGCCAAATCAGTCAGGCGGTCGGGTGTCCAGTGCATATGGATAAGATGTATGACGCGACACGGTGGCATCGGGTGATTGGAGCGGTCATGCCGGGGAGCGTTGGCAAAGGCTAGTGTTTGTCAGGGCGGATACCGGTCTGCAGAATGATGTGACCGTTGAACCCGGCGGGTAAGTATCTGTCGTGACACGTTGTAACTATAATGACCTCAACCAGGAAGACTTCATGCAAGTCATAGGCGTGAGTCTTGTTCTTGCATCAGCCATTGGTTTTGCTCAAACGGGAATCGGCCTTGCTGCGTGGGGGGACGGCCCCGGCTGTGGGTTTGGGAAGGTGGTGTTTGAAAACGAACCGAAGTCCATTCTCATCCAACACATCGGCTCGACCCTGAACGTACCGTCGCAGCCGTTTGCACTCAGCACTGGGGTATCGGGGTGTACGAACAACGGTTTGATCGTCAAAGAGAAACAGACAACTATGTTCGCGAGCCTGAATTTTGAGAATTTGTCACAAGAGATGGCGCAAGGGCACGGTGAGCATTTGACTTCGTTGGCGACGTTGATGGGTATCCCATCTGAACGTCAAACGGAGTTTTTCTCATTGGCACAGGAACGATATCTCACCTTGATGCAGGCGGGAGATGTCTCACCAAAGGCCATGTTGTCGGCCTTACAAGTTGCCATGGCAAGACAATCTATGGTGGTTCAGGCACAGCCAAACCGATAAGTCATTGGCCAGATAGCCTATGGGGCTCAGATGTGGAATCCTCCGTTACTGTTCACTGGTTACTGGGGAAAAAGAAGTACCTATGGGTCTGTGCATGAACCATCACGATTAGTTCCTGTCGTCGTGCTGGGATTATTGGCCATCATCGTGTTGCTGACACCTCGCGCTGCCGCAGAACCTGCAGACCAGCCCACAATCAGCGGCAGCGCACGTGATGCAGCCCGCTCGACAGTGCCTGCTGAACGATCATCGCCATCAGGGCTGGACAATACACCGAGCGGCGGCACGGTGCCGGGTGGAACGGTACCAGGGGGAACACCATCCGGAGGTACGGTCCCCGGCGGATCCGTCCCTGGAGGTTCCTTACCGGGTGGAACGGTGCCGGGTGGAACGGTACCAGGTGGGACATTACCGGGAGGCACCGTTCCTGGAGGCACGGTGCCGAGCGAGAAGCTTCCCGGTGAAGATGGGTAGACGATGACACATCAACTGATCCATAGCCTCTGGTGGAACGATTGTCACGGACGACTTGGCTGACCCGTGGGCGCCGGTTGGGCAGATGGGGATTCGTGACGCACGCCGACTTGAATAGATCCCGTTTGCGAGACTGGGTCGTGCGATGTGAGCGATCGTATGGTGATGGTGTAGTGGAGGTCGCCGGATTTGCCAAAGCATAGGCTGGCGCTTTCATTCGGTGCAAGGATTGCTTCCAGCCCGCCTGTAAAATATCCACCAAAATTGCGGCGGCAGGAGACTCGACTCGTTATCCGCTCCTTGAAGACGATCCGAACCGGTCCCATGCTTGTATTGGTCCAACGGATTTCGTCTCCCGTGTTCACTGCTAGGACAGAGCTTGTCGGTCTTTCACCGATGGTGACAGTTGTGATGTCACCGTCTGGAGTGGAGAGTGGAAGATTCTGACAGGCGGCCATCCCGAGCACTGCGAGAGTTAGGGTACGGACAAGCGTCTGCATAGGTGAACCCTCCTGATCCCGACACATCCTCAGATGTCAAGTGTGACAGAGAGAGAATCCAAATCATCACTGGACACTTCCCCAGAAGATCGCAACCAGAGCCCTAGCAGGTCTTTCTCTAGATGATGAATGGGTATGCGGTCCGGATGGGTATGGTGTCCGGTTGGTGCGGGATAAGCACAACGGGTGTTGTGCTTCGTGTGACTGCTATCCCGAGTAGGTTGCAGGCTTCACAGGTTATCTAGGGCTTTCACCAGTTGGAGAAGATGAAGGCTTCGACGAGAGTGGTATCACTAGAGTACATCGCGCCTGATCGGTGTCGCCCAATGTGTACACGAATGGAGCCTCAACCCTCTCAAGAACTGTGTGACCTTCTCTTCGAGGAGCTTGCAGCGACGGACCATCTTGGTGCGTGTTCTCCATGCTCACAGTAGGAGGTGGATACCATGCGTAATTCCAATATCCTGATCGTTGATCACGATACCGATACACAAGCTCAACTTCGAGGAGTACTGTCCCGAGAAGGATACACGATCGATACGGCTTCCAACGGGCGAGCTGCGCTCGGCATTGTCACGAGACAGATCCCGGACCTAGTGATGTCCGATCTCAACATGCCGGAACTCGATGGTCTTTCGTTAATGGGGGAGTTACGCTCACTCGGGCACGACATGCCCATCATCCTCATGACGGCGTGCGGCAGCCTCAAGACGGTGGTGGATGGGATACGGGCCGGTGCGTTCGACTACATCAGTAAGCCGTTTGTCCTGGATGATCTCAGACTCGTCGTTCGTCGGGCGCTGAAGCATACGCACGGTGTGCGCGAAAAACTTCAAGCGAAAAAGCCGCACCAGTATCCAATCAGTGCGGAGAACTTGGTGGGGAGCAGCCCGGCGGTTGTTGCCGTGTACAAGTCCATCGCTCGAGTGGCACAAACAGAGAGCACTGTGCTGCTGGAAGGAGAAAGTGGGACCGGGAAGGAACTGATTGCCCGGGCGATTCATGCCAACAGTACGCGGAGTGCGGCACCGTTTGTGACCATCGATGGGGGAGCCTTAACGGAAACCCTGCTGGAGTCCGAGCTCTTTGGTCATGAACGTGGCGCGTTTACCGGTGCCGTCGGGGTGAAGAAAGGGCTGCTGGAAAAGGCTCATCTTGGGACATGCTTCCTCGATGAGGTCGCCGATCTCTCTCCATCTTTGCAGGGCAAGCTGCTCCGTGTGATACAGGAACGAGAATTTCGGCGTGTCGGAAGTTCTACGACCATGACGGTCGACGTGCGCATCATTGCCGCATCCAAAAGAAATCTGAGCTCTCTCGTCCAGGCCGGAAGTTTCAGAGAAGATCTCTACTATCGTCTCAATGTCGTCACGATTCAGATCCCCCCCTTGCGAGAGCGCATGGAGGACATTCCGGTTCTCACCCAACATTTTGTGAACAAGTATGGCGGGGCCAAGTCGAAACCGGTCACGAGCATTTCACCTGAAGCCATTGACGCGCTCACACGATATGCATGGCCTGGTAACGTCCGTGAACTCGAACATGCCATCGAACAGGCCGTAGCCCTTGCCCCGCACTCTCTCATTTATCCGGAGGACTTGCCTCACGCGGTACATGCTGTCCCTGCGCCGACACCGGCACAGTCGCGCGGGTGGGTCACGTTAGCCGAATTGGAACGAGCGCACATCCTACAAGTCTTGAAGCACCATCAGCAGGATCTTGGTCGATCCGCAGAGATCTTGGGGATCCACCGGAAAACACTGTTACGAAAGCTCCGGCAATTTGGATTTGCTGACGGTCCGCGGACGACCTATGTTCATCCGGACATCCTATCCACGCTATTGCCGATGGACACCACATCGATGACGTAAGAGACTCAACGGCTGAGTGATGTCTGTGATATTTATGACGATCCATAGACGGGAACTATTCCACTTCGAACGCAGCGGTTCTCTGGGGAGACAAGGGAGACGACCGCAGCAGCGACATCCTCGACTCGTACCCATTTCTTGAAATCAGCTTTGGGCATGGCGTCACGATTCGCCGGGGTATCCATCATCGACGGAGCAATGGCATTGACCCAGATACGCTGCTCTGCCAATTCTTCTCCCATGGACTGTGAGAGCGCGGCCACTGCCGACTTGGCTGCGGTATAGGCGATACGGCCTGAACCGGCTCTGGGCTCGACTGCCGGTCGAGCGGCGACGTTGACAATGCAGCCACCTCGTCCCGTCTGTCGGATATGACGAACGGCCTCCCGGCAACTTAAGAACGTTGTCAGGACATTCAGCTTGAACTGGTTGACAAAATCATTGTGGGATGTTTCTAGGAGTGGCGCGGCGAAAAATCCCCCGACAAGATGAATGGAACCCCATAACTGCCCGGATGCCGCCACATCTGAATAGTAATCGATGACAGTCTGTTCTTCGGTTAGGTCCACTTCTGCAACAGCATGGACGAGCTGAGAATCGAGGGCTGAAACGGTATCCCTATCTTTTGCTGACACACAAGGCACATGGCAGACTGTGCCTTCCCCTACGAGTTTGCGAACGACAGCTAAGCCGAGCGCACCCGCGCCACCCGTCACGACAATTCTGCGCCCTTCCAAGAGAGAAGACATAGCACAACCTCCGTTTACTGGAATCATGCGTGCCAGCAGCTGTATGAACGCAGCAAAATGCGTACCTCTGGCTGGCTGATTAGTCAATCGGTCTTGAGACACCGTTAATAGGAGGTTTCAGGCCGTCCTCTCTCGAACCTAAGCCGGACTAATAATCATCGAGAAGACAGAATGTCCTGATCCGGACAAGACATCAGGCGATCAGACAACTGGTCCACGTCATCGTGGTGCCCACGCTGCAGAGATCACGGATCACGGGAATGGTTTTAATCTCCATCGCATAGGAACCTGCTCTAGGGTTTGGTCCAGTACACAGACCAGGGTTTTGACTGGCAAGAGAATAGTTTGAGAACGATCTCCCTCCGAGCCAACTCCAGCGAGGGTCCATCATGGTTGATCCTGTTGTAGGTGAAGCAGGTCTGGTTGAGATGCACATGTGCGGAAAGTGGGGAAACCATCATGCCACGGGCGCTGTGCGGAAAAGTCATTCTCCTGACGGGTGGCAGCATCGAGACCACGATAGCCTCCGCCCGTACGTTGACGGCATCCGGTGCCCACATCATCATGACCTGTAGCGAACCGATGAGGCTGGCTGAAGTCTCCGCACCACTCTCTCCCGAGGTTGTGATCGTCAGGAATGATGCCGGTGGTCTTAAGGATGGAAAACAGTTGGCCGAATTCTTGAGAAAGAAACGAGTAATGCTCGACAAGATCTACTTCAATGTAAGCGTTAGCGGTTTCGCTTCACTAGGATCTCGCCTAGAAGATGGATGGGACAACGTGTTCAAACACAGTATCAAAGGTCCGTATCTCTTCCTCACCTCGCTGATTCCGATTCTGAATCCCGGAGGGACGATCCGGATCTGGACCCCGGAGTACGGCAAGTATTCGGTTCCCTCTGCGGCCAGTAAGGCCGCCGTCATCTTGTTAAGTCATGCCCTGTCGCAGGAGTTGTCCGGCAAAGATATCTCCATCGACCTCGACGACCATCCCTGCAATTAGGATTCGATCGCCGGTAACGGAAGAGGTGGTACCATAAAGACCATTCGTGCGAGGATTCCCGCCTGACAACGTGCGTCGGTTCTATCGATACGGTAAAGGAGGGTACCATGACTGATCATCATCACTTCATCCTGCTTGGCGCTGATTCGGACGTGGCCTGCCGATACGTGTTCCCAGCCTTAGCGCAGCTCGAAGCGGCGAAACTGCTTTCTCCTGAATTTACGATCGTGGGAGTCACGAAAAAGGAATGGAAGAAGGTCGGTGAGTTCCGTCGTCATATCGAAGCACGAGTCAAAGAGCGCCAGGGGAATAGAAGGATCGGCGCCCTCAAAAAACTGTTGACGCGGGTGAGTCAGGCCACAGCGGATCTCGCGGATGTCCAACAGTTCAATCGGGTGGTCGAATCCGTACAAGGCCCAGTGGTGCTCTATTTCGGCCTTCCTCCGTCGGTGTCGGAGATGGTCGTGGATCATCTCCATGAGGCTCGTCTCCCTCCAGACAGCCGACTCATGATGGAGAAGCCCTTCGGCAACGACGTCGCATCGGCCAAAGCACTGAACCACAAGTTGCACGCGCTCTTTCCGGAACAGGACATTTTTCGGGTCGACCACTTCTTGGCCAAACAGACCGTCCAAAACATTCTTGGGATTCGCTTCGCCAATCGCGTCTTGGAGTCCGCATGGGACGGTCAGCACATTGAGAGGGTTGAGATTGTGTGGGAAGAGACGTTCGCATTGGAAGGACGGGCCGGCTACTATGATAAGGCCGGCGCGCTGAAAGACATGATCCAAAACCATCTCTTACAACTGATGTGTTTGCTGGCCATGGAACCTCCTTCACGTCTGACCGAATCCGAGTTGCGCACGCACAAGACCGAGCTCTTGAAGGCCGTCCGGCCATTCTCCGAGAAGGAGATGGAGGTGCACACGACGCGGGGTCGCTACACGGCGGGGAGGATCAACGGCCGGGCGGTACGTGATTACGTCGATGAGCCGGGAGTCGATCCTGACCGACAGACGGAAACCTTTGCTGAGATCCGTCTCTTTGTCGACAATCAGCGGTGGAGAGATGTCCCGTTCGTGCTACGGACAGGAAAGGCGATGAAGCGGGACCGGCAGGACATTACCATATTCTTCAAGCCTCCTCAGCATTCAACCTTCATCTCGTCTCACGCCGTACAACCGAATCAGTTGCGCTTGTGCCTCAAGCCGGATGAAGTCGGATTGACGATCAATGTAAACGGTCCCGGCAATCCTCTGGAGGCCGACCCGATCGAACTGCATACGGAACTCGCGCCGGAACCGATGTCCGCGTATGCAAGCCTCATCGTGGACGTGCTCAAGGGCGAGTCGATCTTCTTCATCAGAAATGACGAGGCCGAGGAAGCATGGAAGGTCATGGATCCGATCGTGGCCGCCTGGAAGAGCAATCGCGTGCCGATGCGGTCCTATGAAGCAGGTTCCCCGGGACCCCCGTCCTTATAGCCCGTAAAGGCTGTGAGGAAAACGCCGATGAGTCATGTGTCTACTTGAGATACTGCAGTCGTAGATCCACACGTCCTGTGTCGCGTTCCGACCGGTCGACTTGCGGGATCCCTACAGGGATGCGGGATGCGGGCAATTTCTCCAGCGCAGCCAAGCGTGCGGCCACAATGAAGGCCCGGCGTACGGCCAACAAATGTCGTGCGGTCTCTGGAGTATCGATGTCCGGAACCGGCCACGACTCACGTGGGAGCTGTTGAAGGGCCTTGAGATCCGTGGCGCTGAGTATCGGCGTAATATGCAGCATGATGCGATTCGTTGAACGGAGAAGCCGTGCAACATCGTGCAGCCTCCGTTCCATCTCCTGGCCCATCGTCGACGAGCCAGGGGCGAAGCGGACAGGGTCCAGAGCCAGTTCGTCGGTGCGGCGGTCGTCTTTGAGAAGACTGCCGAGAGAGCGAATCGGCAGCGTGATGAGCTTGACGACGGTATTTCGAATCGTCGTCCATATGGCATCCGTCCAGTCGAAGGTGGGATCAGCCCACGGACCGGACATCGGGAATGTGATGACGATACGACCCGCGTGATCCTTGAGCAGTGCGATGAGCAGTTTTAGTGGAAGGCCGATTCGGTCCTGTACGGTGCGATCAGTCGAGTTGCGAACCGGCTCAACATGAAGATCGGAAAAAGTCACGTCGCTGATGACGTCAAGCCTGTCACCCTTCAGCTTGAAGTCTACGATGGACGTCAGCGTTCCGTCGGTCGTGAAATGGGAAATCGACCGCTCCAAGTATGGATTGGTCGAGGGCACGACCAACCGATGAAGGCTGGCTTTCAGCGAGGCGCCTGGTGTGGGACCAAAAAGGGCTGCCTGCCCGTTGAAGTCGAGTGAACCGCCGCTGGCCAGATCGGACTGACCGGAAATTGTTGCGGCATGACGGGGTTGCGTGACGAAATCATCGATCGTCAGTTGGAGGTTCTGGAGCGAATCCGAATAGGAAGGCGTGATCGATCGATCTTCAAAATGGACGGCCCCGTTTTGGACCAGGATCCTGCCGATCGACCACTCTACCGGAGCGTCGGCCGCACCGGTTTCCTTGTCCTTCATCCCGGAGACGGGCATGGGATCAGGTCGGTCGGTTTCTTTCGATTCAAGGCCCACGATATGGCCCTGTTCAGTTCGATGGATCCAGATCTCTGGCTGATTCATCACCAGTCGTTCCATGGCGATGCGATCAGGCCAGGCGACTTCACCGTGTGAGATCTCGACGTTCGCCGCGCGCGCCAGCAGTTGAGGAGGCGAGAGAACTTCGATATCGAGCCCCTTAAGCGAGCCGGTAATCCGAGCCGGCGAATCACCGTGACCGGGCCAGGTGACTGACAACTGGGCGTTCAGCAGCCCTCTTACCAGTACAGGCCAGGTGATGTATTTCTGAAACGTGGCAAGGGGAAGCTCTCCCAATTCCACCTTGATGCTTCCAGAAGCGACATCTGCCGTCGCCTCTCCCTCTATGTTGATGCTTCCCGAGCCGTTGATCGTGGCGGATCCGTGGATCTTCGCCGGTTCCAACGAGGAAGTCGACAGGCCCCTCATCGTGAGGTGAATGTCCGAAAGACGCTCGTTTCGCATTGGGATGACCGAGCGGTCATCCATGATCAGGAGGCCGTCGCGAAGGGAGAGAAGTTTGACGACCACGACGGTCCTCGGCGTGGAATCTGATGCGGAGCCTCGTCCGCCGATGTCGGACAGGTTCCAGGCAGACTCGCTTATTCGAATGAGATGAACGACGGGTGAAACGAACTCCAGTTGTGTCAGGGATAGGTGTCGCTGGAGAAGAGGGAGCAGATCAAGATCCGCGTTGATTTGCCGAATGACCATAATGTCCGAGTCGCTCTCCCGGGATCGGACCCGAACGTCATCGAGCTCGACACGCCCTGCAAACACATTCAGATGTAGTTTCGCAATCTCGACCCTGTAGGCCAAGAGGCTGGTCAACTGAGATTCTGCCCAGCTTTGAAGAACGTTAAGAAGTACCGCAACGCTCACAACCACGAGCGCCACGAGGCCAAGAGCGAACCCGAGGATGGGCACCGCTCTGTTCTCATTTACCCTCTTGGATCGTCTCGAACCACCAATCGCTGGAGACTCCATTTTGGTGTGCCTTTGTCGAAGCGCTCAATTCGCAACACAAACGCTCACGACGAATGTACTCCCTCCCATCGAGCACCGGTAACTAGGAGACTCCCTAGGCTTGTACGATGGGGGATGGTCTGCGGTGGGTTCGTACTTTGATAGGAGGTGATTGCGTGGAGCGACCAACGAACTCCATCAGTGAACAACGAATGACCAGACGGCGGCGTCGCTGGCTCACGGACGACCGAAGTGCGTCCGTGAGCAACCGAGGCATAGGAATGATCCGCGCCTCACAGGTGAAAACCGTCTGACGCTGATCATTTTTACTAAATAATGAACGCGCTCGTTCACCGTCGGCTTGCGGACTAATTATGCGATCGGGCATCCGTCAAGAATGAAATGGCATGCTTGCTTTTTTCATCATACTTGACGATCACGTTGTCTCCGAGATCAGGGTCCATCTGGCGATCCTTCCTCGTCGTCGTCTTGTCGATATGGAGAACGACCACCTCGCCCGTTTCATTGTTCTGTACGGAGACATCCCATCGTTGTGCATTCGCATCACGTACGTCGACTTTGACAACCTTCCCCTGCAGCGTTTTCCCTGATTGTGTAGCCTCCGGTTTATCGTATACTTCTCTATCTACCGAGAGAGCCACGGTCGCCAACGTCATGCAAAATGTTGCACTGAGAACACCAACTCCAAACGTTTTCAGTAATCTGGACATGTGAAACCTCCCTTGTTATGACTCGATACGTATCGCGCTTCTATTACTGAGCTGGTGCGTCCTTCGGTATGTCTTTGACAAATGTAAGCGCGCGCTTACTGTGTTCGTCATACTTCACGACTACCAGGTCACCAGGTGAGGGCTTCGTAGATTGCCTTTCCCTCTCGGTCGATTTGTCAAGGTGGAGCTGAACGACTTCGCCTGTCTGCACATTTTCGACCGATACATCACATTGGCCGGTGCCCTCATCCTGCTTGTCGATCTTGACGACCTTTGCGTGGATCGTGCGTCCAGCCTGTTCGACTTCAGGTCCGTCATACACGTCCTTGTCGGAAGATACGGCGACCACCGGCATAGTCAGGCCTAGGAACAGACCTAGCACCCCACCCCCAATTGATTTAACCAGCCACATACTGCACCTCCCTCATTAACTGTCCTTGGTTATGGTTACTGACGTGAAAAGTGTAGCGACGATCAGCCTACGGTCGAAGCTGGTAATATCCCTAGTCGTCACCACGAAGTTGACTTGTGGGTGCACCTAAGAATCGAGAACTGGTGCTCTTCGGCAATGGATCTGGCTTCAACCAGTTCTTGGCCACAAGGCATAACCTCCCCTACTTGTTCGTCATCACGATCGAAAAGCCTTCCGGTGTGAGTGCCAACCTGGGCACCGGACATTAGGTGAACTCGGGTATTCACCAGTTGGGGAATCGGCGTCCATCGGATTTAATAGTGGGAGATGACGGACAGTTATCATGGCACTCTAAATCTGGTTGAGCGAGGTGAAGCTATGTGTACGACGACAGAGGGGCAGAGCGCGACCATTCATCAAGACAGTGACCAAGCATCCAAGCGGATGTTGGAAACCGACTGGACGCATTCACCGACCGGACGGGTGATCGATCTCCTCACGTCAAGTATTTCAGTCGTCAGTCCGGAAGCGAGATTAAGTGAGGCGTTCCATTTAGTCACGGTGATGAATCTGAAGGTATTGGCCGTCTACGACGGAAAACGATACGTGGGATTCATCGGGCGCACCTTCCTGACAGAGGTCATGCACACACTGGGTGCACATGCGGGCCATACGAGGGTTCGAGGATTCATGGAAACGACTCCGCCCTGTTCGCCTCAGGACCCGATCCATGAGGTGCGAACCCGTATGCGTCATGCGGGGCAGACCGATCTCCCAGTTATCGATGAGCATGGCAAGGTGGTAGGGGTTCTCTCTGCAACGGAAAGCGACCAGCCTGTTATTAACATGACATCGGACCATAGACTCAGTAGCTCGCCACGGCCGTTCCCATGGGAGGATGAATTATGAGGAGTCGGTCGTGAGTACATGGCATACAGGACTAACCAACAGCTAGACAACCAGCTCATGACAACTAGGGGATCATCTAGTCCCACTTCCGACAATCTCGTCGTAAGGTACATATCTATCAGGTCTCCTCTCGGAAAGACGAAATACTTGATAGGGGACATCACGTATTAATCACTCATTACACCAGGAGGTTCGCATGAACGCCGATCAATTCAAAGGGAAGTGGGAACAGTTCAAAGGAGAAGCCAAGCGTCAGTGGGGGAAGTTGACTGACGACGATCTTACGGAGGCAGAAGGGAACTACGACAAATTCATGGGGCGAGTCCAGGAGCGGTACGGCGACAAGAAGGAAGATGTCGCCAAGTGGACGGACGATTGGTATGAAAAACAGGCAGGAGCACGCTAGACGTAGCTCCCGCGAAACGTTGTCCAGCGCGGCCTTGCTGCCGCGCTGGATCGTTGTAGATATAACCATAACGACCACGCTCACAGGCAATACTGAAAATCTGATCCTTTCCCAATGGGCGCGGCAGAATTGGGGGGAATCTGAGTGGCTATAAAAGTAACTCGATCCCAGTGCGGCCTGAGATTCGTCGGCCATTTTTGGAGATAGACGCATGACCATCAATCGAACACTACTTACAATATTGGTCTTCACAGGCATAACGGTTTTGGCGGCGCAGTCTTTTGCCGCATCGGCCCCGGTCTGGGCGCCGGTTGTCACCGATCCAGGGGATGCCTATGTGGTGCCGGTGATCAATGACGACCAACTCAAAGGAAACTGGAAGCAGTTCAAGGGTGAGTTCAAGAAGAAATGGGCGGACATCACGGACGACGACCTGCTCTACATCGAAGGCAAGAAGGATAAGCTGGAAGGCAAAATTCAAGAGCGATATGGCGATAAGCAGGAAGAAGTGAAGAAGTGGGTGGATGAGTGGTTTGAACGCCATGATGCCCAGGGGCGAGATCGTACGAAGTAACGAAACAAGACGCTGGACGGTGAGCACATTCGAAGGGACAAGTGGTATATCCTTGACTCCTTCGAACGGGAGGATCGGTTAGAATTGGGACCGATCCTCCACTCGCACTCCTATGCAAAAGCTGGAATTTAGGCTTTGTTGCAGAAAGGAAATGACTATGTGGGGGTTACTCTTATGGTTCCTCGGTGTTCCAGGAGTGGTGGTCATCTTGCTCTACGTCTTCGGGGTTCTGTGAGACCACAGACTCGACGAAGGAGCGAGATATCACGACTCCGTTATAGGAAGTTCTCGAAAGAGAGATAACCTAGCAAGATGGCGACAGCTCAGACCGGTCCAGAATTCGACGGAGTGTGGGCTCCAGGTCGGAAGGGAGCGTATCCTTGGTCAGCGAGGCGACCGCGCCTGCGGCCATCATCCGCTCATGGATCTCCGTATCGGTATTGATGGTGACTCCGATCACGTTTACCGCCGGGTTGTGAGCCAGGATCCTCCTGGTAGCTTCGATCCCATCAAACCCCGGCATATTGACGTCCATCAACACAAGATCAGGGCGCAACGTCTCAGCCAACTCGACGCCTTGGGGGCCGCTAGAAGCTTGTCCGATCACCGTCACGCCTTTCACGGTTGTCAAAAGGGTGACCACTTCCTGTCGGATCAAGGCGTGGTCGTCCACAATCAGGACACGGCAGGTCTTCGATCTAGAGGACTCACGGGAAACTGTTCGATCGGCTGGAGGCGCCTGTCCGGTTCGGTCAGGTACGGCCGTGGTGCCATTCATGAGGAGTACAGTGAGCTCGATCGTCGAACCGGCTCCCGGCGAGGAGTGTACCGAAAAGGTCCCTCCCAACCCCTCGATACGCTCTTGGATGCTGAATAATCCAAAACCCGCCGTGTCCCCACTGCCGGCAGCAATGGCGTCGAAGCCGCTTCCCTGATCCGTGATCACGATTCGTAGGCGGTTGTGATCGATCATGCCGATCTCCACGGTCGCCTCATTCGTGCCGGCGTGTTTCAGCACGTTAAACAGCAGTTCCCGCACCGAGTGAAACAACAGAACTGTGTGATCTTCCGGCAATTGTACGGAATCCACTTGTGTCCGCACATGGACCAGCAGCCCATGCTGGGAAAAATAGTCCGTTAACCAATGAATCGCGGCAACCAGGCCTCGGGTAAACAACACCGGTGGACTCAGCCTGGCGACAAGGGTTTTACTGTACACCAGGGCTTGATCGAGCGCGGATTCCGTTTCGCCCAACAGTCGAGCGGTCTCGCTGGGAGAAGCCTCACGGCGAAGTTGTGCGAGCTTGATCTTCGACACGACTAAGAGTTGAGCGAGATAGTCGTGCAATTCGGACGCCAGTTGCTTCCGCTCCCGTTGCTCGGTCAACGTCAGTGCGGTGGCCAACCGACTGAGGCGAGCATGTGACTGCTCGAGTTGGCCCGTCCGTTCCTTCACTCGGAGTTCCAGCGTGGCTTCATGTTGTCGTAATTGCCGTTCGATCTGCTTGCGTTCGGATAACTCCTGGGCCAGCCGGCGATTGACTGCTTCCAGCTTGGCCGTGCGTTCGGCGATGCGCCGTTCCAATTCTTCGTTCAATGTGATGAGGGCTTTGTGGGCTTGGCGATGTTCTTCGCGCAGGCGGCGCTGGTCCAGCACATGGCGGATGGCTTGCCCGAGTCGCCCAAGGCGGTCTTTCATGAGGTAATCGGATGAACCTGCGCGAATCAGCGCGACGGCCTCCTCTTCACCGATCGACCCGGAGATGACAATACAGGGAATGTCGAGTTGGTGCTCTCGGAGCAAGGTCACGACGCGCAGCGCGCTGAATTGTGGCATGATGGCATCGGCCGTCACCAGGTCGAACGGGTGATGAATCTGAGCAAGAAAGTCCTCTTCGGTGTCGACGCGTACCCAGGTTGGGTCAAACCCGTGTTTCTTGAGTTCCCGAACGATCAGCTCGGTATCGGTTTCACGATCTTCGACGATGAGGACACGAAGTGGGGTCCGCTCTTCCTTGTCGGCCGAGGTTGAAGCAGGCATGATGTCCGTCCTTCACGCAACGTTCGGTGGCTCGTTCAGGAGGAGCCAGTAGAGACCGGTCTGACGTACGGCGTCGGTAAATTGCTGGAAATCCACGGGCTTCACGATGTAGCTGTTCACGCCGAGGCTGTAACAAGTTTGAATGTCGGGTTCCTCGCGCGAGGAGGTCAAGACGACGATGGGAATTTGACGGGTGCGCTCGTCGGCCTTGCACTGCCGCAGCACCTCGATTCCGTCGACCAACGGGAGTTTGAGATCGAGCAAGATGACTTTGGGAAAATTAGACATCAAGCGGTCGGCATATCGGCCGGTGGCGAACAGATATTCCAGAGCTTCGGCCCCATCCTGGACCACGACCACGCGGTTGGTGACATTGTTTTTCTTGAGGGCTCGAAGCGTGAGTTCGACGTCGTCCGGATTGTCTTCAACTAAGAGAATGTCGGCTTTGGTCGATTCGTTCATGTAGCGAGCTCCAGCGTCAACCAGAACGTGGCGCCTTCGTTGGGCCGTGCATCCGCCCAGACCCGCCCCCCGTGGCGGTGCACGATGCGCTGGACGATGGCAAGCCCCACACCCGTGCCTTCAAAATCCTCCGGGCGATGCAAGCGCTGAAAGACGGTGAAGAGCTTGTCCGCGTACCGCATATCGAAGCCGACTCCATTATCCCTCACAAAAATTCGGCAGTGCGTCGGTTGCTGATCGTCGGCTTCCCATCCGATCTGGATCGTCGCAACCTCACGCGGACGTGTATATTTAAGCGCATTGCCGAGCAGGTTGGCAAGGACCAGTTTGATGGTCGTTCGATCGCCTCGGCAGGTCGGAAGATCGGCGATGTTCCAGTCGATGGTCCGTCCAGCTTGATCCGCGGTCAATTCATCACGGACCTCCTGGACCAATTCTGAGATCGAGACGGTGCTCACGGAGAGGTTCTGGCGCGACAGCCGCGAGAACGAGAGGAGATCATCGATCAGGCGGCCCATTTGAGTGGCCCCATTCGAAATGATCCCCAGATACCGTGCAGCCTCCGGTTCCAGTTTCTCACCGTAATCTTCGAGCAGGGCCTGGGCAAAGCCCGTCATGGTGCGAAGCGGTGCACGGAGGTCATGTGACACAGAATAGGAAAAAGCTTCGAGCTCCTTATTGGCTGCCGATAGAGCATCGGTTTTCAATTCCAAAAGAACATTGATCCGTTCCAGCGCGGCTTCGTTTTCCTTCTGTGCCGAGATATCGGTGGTGGTGCCGAACCAACGCTTAATTCGTCCCCGTTCATCTCGTTGAGGCGTTGCGCGAGCTAGATGCCACCGATAGCCACCGTCGGCGGCCCGAAGCCGATATTCAGTAGTGTAGGGGGTGCCGGATACCACGGCCTCCTCCCATATCTGTTTGACGACCGGAGCATCGTCGGGATGTATCGACGAAAGCCACTTTTGTCCGAGATTCTCCTCGATCGTAGTGCCGGTGTAGGCGAGCCACTGTTCGCTCATATACTCGCAGGAGCCATCGGGTAAGCACGACCACACCAATTGCGGAATGGTGGTTGTCAGTGTGCGAAACCGGTCTTCGCTCGCCCGAAGCGATTCTTCCGCGGTCATACGTGAAGTGATGTCGACATGGGAAATCACCGCACCGCCCGGCCCGGTCTTCAGAGGAGATACGGACATATAAAACCACCGTTGCTCGGATGGAGAGTGACAGGGGTACTCCTGCTCGAAGGTAGTGGATCTTCCAGCCAGGATGGCCTCGATGCCTTCCAACGTCCGACAAGCCGTGGTGTCGGATGCGGCCGCCTTGCGGACGACGTCGAGATAGTTGACGCCCGATTCAAAGAGTCTGGGCAAACACCCTCCCATATTCTCGTTTGCAAATTTCTGCCACGCGTCGTTGACTTGGAGGATGACTCCTTGTCGGTCGATGACCGCAAGGTGGGCTTGGAGTGAATTCAAAATCGATTGAGTGAAGGCGGTCTGATCCACAAGGGCCTGTTCGGCCAGCTGTCGATCCGTAATGTCGGTATTGACCTCCACGATGGCAGTCGGACGTCGCCGTGCTTCTTTCAGGACCGTCCAGTGGGCGGTCACCGGGACGGCTGTTCCGTCGTGTCGCCGATGCGTGAGCTCGCCGGACCATTCACCGTCCATCAACAACGAGGCCTGAATCTCGTCCAATGGTTTGCTAAAGTGAGTCTGAAGCAGAGCATGGCTGATCTTGCCGACCGCCTCCTGCTCCGTCCAGCCATACAACCGTTCGTACCCTTTACTCCATGAGAGGATCCGGCCGTCCATGTCACGGGTCATGATCGGCGCAAGATTCAAGAGCTCGGTTTGGTCGAGGAGGCGTTCGGCCTGTTCTTTCACTCGCGAATCACGAAGGACACGATAGGTGCCGATTCCGATCAAGATCACGGCAAGCAGGGTCATCCCAACGACGGTGCGGAACATCTCATGGGCTGCCTGCCGTTCACGTTGGTCGACGAGGTGGAGAATCTCGTACTGTCGATCGAGAATGGCCTGGAGCTTCAGCTTGAGATCATCCATCAACAGCTTGCCGGCATCGCTCCGGACAAAGTGGATCGCTTCCACGGGATCGTTCTGTGCCATCTCCAGGGTTGTGCGCATCTCCGCCAATTTTCGCTCAGCCAATACTCGTAAATCTTGAACCTGCTCCTGCTGAATGGGGTCCTTGTTGGTCGTTTGTTCCAGGCGCGTCAGCGCAGTGGGAAACTGTTCAACAGCGACATGATAGGGGGCGAGGTATTGAGGATCGCGCGTGAGCAAAAAGCCGCGTTGCCCGCTCTCCGCGTCCGATAGGAGTGTCTGGAACGACTGCGTTTGCTCAACAATGTTGCGGATCTGACGAAAAACTTCCCGCTGAGTCGCCTGCTCCGATCCACGCTCAAACGCATAACCTGCGAGACTGAGGAGGACAAGCAAGCCCAATCCGAGGCCGGTAAGGGTCACCTTTCGTTCAGTCATAAGGAACTCATGCGGTCGTGAAAAAATCGGGATCTGACCTTGTGCTGGGACACGGGACGAGTATGTTGTTTGAGCGCTGCCGGTGACCGATTACGAGCGGAAGGACCTCACCTCTGTGAAGCCGACCGGTTTGTAGACTACGCTTCCCCGAGACCGGAATTCAACTCCGCCGACACCTGTCGCATTCCCTGACGCAGCGACCGATTCCGTCAGAGCGTCGTCCCGGTACGAGGCTAGGGGGAATACCCAAGACGACTAGGGCATCTGCCAGGACGACGGATTACCTGCCGGAAGTATAAGGTACATGTCGGGGCAGTCACCGGCAGAGAGCCTCATTGAAGGCTCACAATGGCCAACAACTGGAGGATCCTTTCATGGGCATGCGGAATCGGGTCACGGTTTTCTCAGCGCTGGTGCTGGCATTCGGGTCTCTTTTATTCGCGGCACCGGAGAAGGTAGGGGCGGAAAGTATCTTTGATGATGTCGACGTTGGATTGTTCTCAATCGGGGGCCGCGGCACCTATTTTGACCCGAAAGAAGGCGACGGACAATGGTTCGGCGGAGCGCAGCTGCGCATTCATCCGATCAAATTTCTTGCGGTGGAAGGGTCCGTTGATTATCGGAAGAACGATTTTGGGGATACGAGAGTACATTCGTATCCTGTGCAAGGCTCGCTGATGATCTATCCGCTGGGCCTCAAGCGCATCGCGCCCTTTATCCTTGGCGGAGGCGGCTGGTACTTCACGTCGGTGACAGGACCCGGCGATTTCGATGACACGCAGCAACGATTCGGCGGTCACGTCGGTGGCGGGTTGCAGGTATTTATCAGTCAACATTTCTCGGCCGACGCCTCCTATCGGCATATTTGGCTGGAAAAAATCGAGTCGAAGAACGCATCCCTTGACGATAAGAAATTCGAGGATACCGGGCACATGATCACGGTGGGCCTCAATGTTCACTTCTAGATCACGAAAGAAGGTGCGAAACGATTAACCATAAACAGGGAGGAATACTATGCTGAGCTGGGCAGTGACATTTCTCGTCGTTGCGATCGTGGCAGGAATACTGGGCTTGTCTGGCGTGGCCGGGACGGCCACAAATATCGCGTATGTCTTATTCGTTATTTTTATTCTCCTGGCGATCGTCGGGTTCGTGACCGGGAAAAAGCCGACGGCCTGACGCGTTATCGTCGGGTATCTGGTCGGTGTAGCCATCTCAATTAGCCCGCCTTGGACCATCGGATTCAAGACGATTGAATCCGGTGGTCCTCCTCTTGGATGCCCTCTTGCCCGTTGGAAGTGAAGCGGGGCCTCTGTTTCTGACCTCTGCCTGCATGTAGGCTACGATGCATCACGTGAAGATCCGGAGCCCTTGGAAGAATTGCCGGCGATCACGGACGTCAGTTTATCGATGGAATCGGCGATGCGGCGAGGCCGAGGCCCTTCTCCGTTTCCTGCAGGCCAGCCTTCTCGTTGCTGCGCACGATCGCCGTCGCTCTCCTCGGTTTGATCATGAAACAGGATGTGCTGGGTGGGGAACGGCAAATCGATGCCGTTCGCGAACAAGGTGTTCTTGATCGCCGTCAGCACCCGATCTCTCGTGTCGAGCGTTTGGGCCTTGGTTGGGTTGGTGATCCACCAACGCGTCCGAAGGACGACTGAGGAATTACCTAACTCGATCACGATCACGTCGGGCGGCGGCTCCGTCAGGATACCCGGGACGGTACCGATTGACTCTCGAATGAGCGTCTTGGCGTGATCGATATTGTCCCCGTACCCGATTCCGAGATCGTACTCGACGCGCACCACATCGTTCGCCGTGTTCACGATGACCTTTTGCGTGAAGAGATCGGCGTTCGGAATGACGATCCGCCGGCCGTCGTAGGTCTTGATGAAGGTCGCACGGGTTTGGATGTCTTCCACCGTCCCCTCGAACGAACCGGCGACGATTTGATCACCAAGCCGAAAGGGTCGGGTGAAGAGAATCAGAATTCCTGCGAGAAAATTCTGTAGGATATCTCGAAAGGCAAAGCCGATGGCCACGCTCGAGATGCCGAGCAGCTGGATGAGGTCGCCGGGATGAAAGCTGGGGAGGGCGACGGTGAGGGCCACAAGGAGGCCAAGAATCAGGACGGTGCCTTTCGTGAGCCGTTGGACCACCAGGCTTGCGCCGAGGCCTCCGAGCCGATGGTCGGCCAACCGACCCGCCGTCTTCCCTGCGACGCGAGCCAGCACATAGAACAGGAGAAAAGCGAGGACTCCGAGAATGAGGTTCGGAATAGATCCGATCAAGTCCGCCGCGAGTTCCTGCACACGTTCCAACGCCAGCGAAAAATCAGGCATGAGCATCGTATTCATGAGTCCTCTCCGTCACGGACCTGCAGGGCACTCTGGATCGCTTCATGGAGCTTGTAGGCCGCTTCAAATTTCGATACAAAGCCGGATGCCCCCGCTGACGCCGTAGCCCCGACGGTCCCCGGGTCTGCGTTGACGGACATCGCGATGATCACGATGTCCGGGTGTCGAGACCGAATCTGCTTGGTGGCCTCGATGCCCGACATGCGAGGCATCGACACATCCATGACCACGACATCTGGCCGCAGTCCATCCGCCAGGGCGACTGCCTCTTCACCGTCCTGTGCCTCGCCAACGATTTGGATCTGGGAATACTTTTCCAGCACCGATCGGAGACCGTCACGCACCATCGCGTGGTCGTCTGCGATCAGAATTTTGATCACGTCAGAGGGTGTCACCCGAGTACGCTTCCCCGTGCCCGACGAGTTGGCATCGACCGAGGTGTCGGGAAGATGCGGCGCTTTCAGGTCCGCTGCTTGCGGAAGGGGCAACTTGATCCGAGCGGTCGTTCCTGAATCCAGGGAGGTCTCCAGCGACAGGGTTCCGTTGAGCGTGCGCACGCGCTCGCGGACGCTGGTCAAGCCGTATCGGTCATTGGGGATGTGATCAGCGTCGAAGCCGGGTCCGTTGTCGCGCACCGTAATGTCCAGTATGTTGTTGGATCGTTGCCGGATCACCACATAAGCATGCCTGTCCGGAACGTGCTTCAACACGTTGAAGAGAAGCTCCCGTATGGCTTCATAGACCAGAATGGTCATGTCCTCAGGGAGGACCGGAAGCTCTTCCTTAGGCGCATCAATCTGTACGTCCAGCCCCTGAAGCTTCATGCGGGCGGCCAATGAATCGAGGCCGGCACGGATCCCCTGCTCGAACAACGCCGTCGGACTCAGCTCCGTGATCAGCGTTCTAGAATAGGTCAAGGCTTGATCGATGACTTCGGCCAAGTCGTCGATGCGTTGGAGGTCTTGATTCGTGCTGATCTGGGTGATCCTCATCTTCGCCAGGGCCAACAGTTGTGACAGATGATCGTGGAGCTCCGTGGCGAGGCGGCGGCGTTCACGCTGTTCCGTCACCGTCAGCCGGGACGCCATCGCGGCGAGTGCCTGCGTCCTGGCTCGCACTCGGTCTTCAAGCGTGTTGGTCAGCCGGTTCAATTCTTCCTCGGCGTGCTTGCGGATTGAAATATCCTGGACGACGGCCACCATGTACCCTAAACCGTCGTCGCAAGCTCGAACCGCTGAGACGGTATTTTCGACCCAGACCGTGCCCCCATCCTTACGGATCAGCCGTTTCTCGAGTTCGTAATGATCGATCTTGCCGTCGGCCATCCGGTTCCACAGTGCCGCTTCCTCGTCCAGGCTCTCGGGGTCTGTGATGTCCTTCCAATTCTTCGTGAGCAATTCTTGACGGGGAGTGCGCAGGAGATTGCACAGCCAGTCGTTGACGAGAATCCAATCGCCTTCGGGAGAGAGGTGACCGAAGCCGGCGGCGGCCTGTTCAAACGTGGCGCGAAACTTGGCCTCGCTTTCCTGACAGGTGTCGAAGTCCTGCTTACGTCGGATGGCCCCGGCGAGAATGTTGGCCATGGCACGAAGGAAGTTCAGGTCGTCGTCGGTGAACGCCCGAGGCACGGAAGATGCCGTCAAGACGGCCCCGATGGGCTGATCATCCGGGCCTGTAATCGGACAGCACATGCCACTGACGAACTCCTCACCGAACTGCGGCCCGAAATTCGTGAACCGATCTTCCGTCCGCATGTCCAGGATCGACACGGGGATGTGTTTGGAGAGGACCCATTCCAGCAGAGTCGGTCGGCCGGACTCAGCCGAGGCGACCACGTCGTCTCGTCCGCCTTCTCCAAACTGTGCTTGAACCACCATCTGCCCGGCCTTGTCCCTTGCAAAAATGCGGACTCGCTTGACGTCCAAGGTGGCTGCGATCACCTGAGCCGATCGCATGTAGACCGTCTGCACGTCGGATTCGGCGAGTGCAAACTGGCCGAATCCCGCGATCGCCTCCTGCTGGCGTGCCCTCGTGCGGATGACGGATTCGATACGCCGCCGATCGGTAATGTCCGTGAGCGTCATGATCACACCTTCGATGCGGTTCGCAAGGGTCCGGTAGGGGAGCAGGCGGACGAGATAAAAACGATCGGATTCCGTGATGCGCCGCTCCTTCGCCGTCGACTGGAGCGTTTCGAGCACGGCTCGTAAGTCGGGAATGATGCTGCCTTCGAAAAAATGTGCAGCCAAGTCGGCCAGAGGGCGACCGAGATCGGCCGGCAACAGATGGAACACCTCTGCGGCGGTCGGCGTGTATTTTTTGATGCGCAGGTCACGGTCGAGGAAAATCGTGGCGATTTGAGTGCTGCTGAAGAGGTTTTCCAAGTCGCTGTTGGACGCATCCAACTCGTCGATCTTGTGCTGAAGTTCCGAGTTCACCGTCTGCAGCTCTTCGTTGATGGATTGCAGCTCTTCCTTTGAGGTGTGGAGTTCCTCATTCGAGGATTGCAGCTCCTCGTTCATCGACAGCAGCTCTTCGTTGGATGACTTGAGCTCTTCATTGGACGTCTCGAGCTCTTCGACGGTGGTCTGCAAATGCTCTCTCGTCGCCCGTAGCTCATGCTCCAAGTGTTGCACGTAGGTATCGCTGGCCGCGTCCGGCGGCCGAGGGTGAGTCGTGGCGGGATCCATCGGTAGGCCCACTTCCTGAAACACGACGGCGAAGGGCCCCGAGGACTCCTTCGTGAGGGGTTGCACGACTAGATGTATTCGTTGCAGTCCCTGTGGTGTGGGCACTTCGAGGTCCGGTCTCACGAACCGCGCTCCCGTCTTGACGGCCTTGTGAATGGCCGTACGCAAGTCGAGACGCAGCGACTTGTGTACCAGCTCCACCAGGTTCAAGGTGGGAATGCCTTCGTGCGGACCGATGAAGCGGTTTGTGGGCCCCGCGAAGTAGAGGACCTCCCCATCTTCGTTGATGATCGTGCTGGCGGGCATGAAGTGGTCAAGAATGAGCTGTTGCATGGGATCGATCAACCCACGGACGAAATCCTTTGGGCGTCCGGCTCCTATCGTGAGTTGCCGTTGCGCCGTTAAGTCCATAAGCGGGAAGTCGACTGGCTGCCGCCGTAGCGTGGCCTTGGCCTGGTAGAGCCGGTGTTTCTTGTCGATGGTCTTGAAGAGCTCTCCGTGGCCGGCGACCGTTTCAGCTGAGCCGAGGAACAGATAGCCGTTCTCACGCAATGCATAATGAAAGAGCGGAATCAACCGTTGCTGGAGCTCGAGTTCCAAATAAATGAGCAGGTTGCGACAGGAAATCAGATCAAGCCTCGAAAACGGAGGATCCTTGATCAGATTGTGCGTTGAAAAGATGCAGAAATCCCTAAGTTCCTTGTTTACCTGATACATGGATCCCTGCTTGGTGAAAAATCGCGAGAGCCGTTCCGGCGTCACTTGCGCCGCGATGGCCTCGGGGTAGCGGCCATGCCGAGCCACAGACAGGGCCTCATCGTCGATATCCGTGGCAAAGATCTGGATCGGGATGCGTTGGGGCAGCGCGCCGTAAGTTTCCATGAACAGGATTGCAAGGGAGTAGACTTCCTCTCCCGTGGCACAGCCCGGCACCCAAATGCGGATGCTCTGTTTATCTCGGTGTTCAGTATCGAGGCCGGTGATAATCTTGCGGGAGAGCGCCTTGAACGCATCGGGTTCCCGAAAGAAGTGCGTGACGCCGATGAGGAGGTCTTTGAAGAGTTGATCGATTTCTTCCGGGTCGCGTTGAAGCCGTCCGACGTACGTCGGGACGGAATCAAGCTGCAGCACCTGCATGCGGCGTTGGATGCGCCTGACGATGGTGCTCCGCTTGTAATGTACGAAGTCGTGGCCGGTACGGCGTCTGAGCAGGGAGCAGATCGTGCCGAGATTGTCTGCCGCTTCTTCCCGGATGCCCTCGAGTCCCTTATGTTCCCTGAGATCTCCGATATGCCGATTGTAGTCCAGCAACACGGCCGGGATGGCTTCGACGGGAAGGACGTGATCGACGAGCCCGGTTTGGATCGCGCTCCGCGGCATGCTGTCGTACTTCGCGGATTCCGAACTCTGGGCGATGGTCAATCCACCGTGCTCTTTGACCGCCCTGAGTCCCAGCGTGCCGTCGCTGCCGGTTCCGGAAAGAATGATGCAGACGGCGGTCTCTCCCTGATCTTCCGCCAAGCTCCGGAAGAAATTGTCGATCGGCGTGCGATGTCCCCTGGCCTCGAGGGGCGTCTGAATGCGCAGGACGGCGGCTTCAATGGTAAGGGTGGCGTTGGGCGGGATGACATAGACGTGGTCCGGTTGCACCGGGGTTTCGTCCACCACCGATTGAACGGGCATGGACGTGTGTTTTGCCAAGAGCTCAGGCATGATGCTCTCGTGGTTGGGGTCGAGATGCTGAACCAGCACGAATGCCATGCCCGGTTCCGAGGGCAGGTTGGAAAAGAACCGCTGGAAGGCCTCGAGTCCCCCGGCTGATGCACCGATTCCGATGACGAGGAATTTGGCGGGCTGCGCATCGCTGTCGCTCATGTCAGCTTTCTCCTAGGAAGAGGTCAATTGCGAAAGGTAGACGATTCGTACGGAGTCCGCCCGGTCTGATGGGCGACCGCCGCGATGATGGTTTCGTAGAGCTGGTCGCCGGCGGACTCTTTCGTCAAATAGCGGCTGGCGCCTGCTTGCAGCATACTGTTCGCGACCTGTGCCGCGGTTTGCACGGAAACACCGATGATGATCATCTGCGGATGCTCTCGCTTGATGCGGTGGGTCGCTTCGATCCCGTCGACACGCGGCATGTTGGCATCCATAATGACGACGTCCGGTCGTAAGGCGTCGGCCAGCTCGCAGGCATGCTCTCCATCCCAGGCTTCTCCCACCACCTCCAAATCGTCATGACGTTCCAGTAGCGCCCGAATCCCCTGACGGACCATGGCGTGGTCGTCGGCCAAGAGGATGCGCAAGCGGGTCGTTGGACCCATGGTCGGCAGGGTAAGGGCTTTGTCAGACGCAGCTGAACGCGACAAGGGCGCTCCGGCTTTTTGGAAGGTCGTCAACGGACACACGAGGGTGACGGACGTGCCGTGGCCGATACGGCTGTTGATATGCACCGACCCACCGAGCGCGTCCATTCGTTCTTTGATGCTGAAAAGGCCGAATGACGTGGTGGAGGCGGAGGCATGGTCCAACTGCGACGCGTCGAACCCCTTCCCTTGGTCTGTGACGACGATAACAAGATTCTGATCCTGTGTCAGCCGCAGCGCGATTTGAACGTGCGGAGAGGCGGCATGCTTCACCACATTGAAGAGGAGTTCCCGCACGGACTGAAAGAGGATGGCGGCCACGTCATCCGGTAATTTTGGCAGGGCAGGAGTCAGGTCGAATGCCGTCTCAACAAACAGTTCATGCTCTTCCATCTGTTCCGCGAGCCATTGAAGGGCGGCGGGGAGGCCGAGATGATATAGCACTGGAGGACTCAGTTTGGCGACCAATGAACGGGTATAGGAAAGGGCTTCGTCCAGGATCCGTTCTAGGTCGTTGACCAGAGTGCGGTCCTGTTCCGTCTCTAACGGCCGTCTATCTTGCGCCAATTTGAGATGAGCGGCGACGAGCAGTTGTGCCAGGTAGTCATGTAACTCACCGGCAATACGCCGGCGCTCTTGGTGTTCGGTTCTCGTGAGTTCGGCTGTGAGGGCGCGCAACCGCTCTTGCGAACGGCTTAGAGCCGCCGTCCGTTCCGAGACCTGATTCTCGAGTTCCTCGGCCCACCGTTTCAGGGTTTGCTCTGCCAGCTTCCGGTCCGTGATGTCGACAATCGACCCAATGCATCCGGACGTTGCGCCCTGTCCATCGACCATCGAGAGGATTGAGCAGAGGGCCCATTGGAACGCTCCCGCCTCTCCCCGGACCCGACACTCCAGGCGTCTAACACTGGAATGGTTTCGAACGTTCAGGGCGTCGACGAGGCGGCTGCGATCGTCGTCATGAACCTGGTCCAACCATCCCTTCTTTAAACCCGTCTCCTCCGTTTGGCCGGTCAGCTCGTACCATTGACGATTGAGATAGATGCAGGATCCCTCTGAATCGGTAATGAATATCATCACGGGGGCGCTATCGGCCATATTCCGAAAGCGAGCCTCTTGTTCACGAATCGCAGCTTCACTGCGCAATCGCTCGGTAATATCCCGAAGAATGACTGTGCAGAGACTCTGTCCACCGACATTGACTTGGGAAATGGAGGCTTCGATTGGAAATTCCTGCCCGTCGGCCCTCAAGGCCCATACCGCCCCCGGCTGCCCCATCGGGCGGGCGGTGACGTGGCTCTCTTGAAACTTCATGATATGGGAGTGATGCCGCTGCCGAAACCGTGCGGGAATGAATCGACTGATCGGACTGCCGAGCGCATCCTCGGCCTCACATTGGAAAAGGCGTTCCGCGGCTTTATTGAACAGGAGCACCTGTTGATCCTGATCGACCGTGAGGATGCCGTCCATCGCGGATTGCACGATGCTGTTGAGTCGCTCTTGGCTCTCCTGGAGCGCTTCCTGAGCGGTTTTACGCTCCGTGATGTCGACCATGACCCCGTGAAATCTGTACGACGTCTGGGGATGAGCCGCGGGGAACCCGCGCAGACTGATCCAACTCGCCTGTGTGGTCACGGCAGGCTGACACTCGATCTCGAACGGCTGGGAGTTGCGGCGTGCCTCCTCAATCACTTGCTCAAACGCTCGGCGATCTTGCGTCCGAATCGCCTGTCGGAGTGAGCTCATGGTGGTGACGGCACCGGAGGGTTCGCCGAGTAATTTAGCCGCAACTCGATCCACCTCTAGAGAGTCCGTCGATTCCATCCAGCGCCAGTACCCGATTCGAGCTGCTGCTGCCGCGAGATGAAGCCGGGCCTCCTGTTCGGTGTAGGTCTCCAACATACCGCGCCGGTCTCGGTCGATCCGGTCGGCCCAGCTGGTAAGGTACCACAGGCAGGAAAGCAGAATCAGGAGCACGACACCCACCACAACAGCGACGCCAAAATCGAAACTGTACCATTCCTGGCGTTGCCCCAGAATCCGCAACCATCCCGCTAGAATCGGCAGACCGATCGCGAACGGCAATAGGCGCCGCAAGAGCGCCCCGCCGATGTCTGGCGACGTCAGCATCCTCATGAGGCCCTCGGTCGGATGTGTGCAAAGAAGCGAAAGACCCATGATGGTGGCAAGCAAGGCAGTCGAGATGTCGATGGGGCCATAGGTTGTGGAGTCGTACATGGGAGGGACACGGTACAGATAGCCGGTCGTTGCGATGCCTCCCATCAGGAGGGTTGCGACGGCGAAATATTGGGAGAGACGGGGTCCGGCCGAGTTTCGTATGGGCAATGTCAGTATCGCCAGGCCTAGACTGAGCGGAATGATACACACGATCGGGACTGGGGCCGTCATGCTCCGGGCGGCAAGGCCCTTCCCAAGGTCGGAGATCCAGGAGAAGATCCCTTGACTGGCCGCGATGCAGATCATGCTCCACAGTATGATGACTCCACCCCCGACCTGAGCGGCAGCCATGCGTGCACGAGAGGGGTTGCCGTATGTATAGAGGAGCAGGCTCGTTCCTCCTAAGAGGAACCCTACCGCATTGGTCGCGCTCATCGAGAGGAATTGAGGGACGATGTCCGATCTCGCCAAGCCTTCAACGGGCTTCACCCCCAGTGCCAGTATGGACCACACGCTGGCAACGAGGGCTCCCATCATGGCGGTCAAGCGAATGACACTCAGCGATGGCGGGGCGGGGGTCAGCGTCTGAATCTCTTCAAAATTCTTCTGATGCAGAGGGGTATCCTCTGTGTGTAGAATCTGAGCCACCATCTATCTATAGGCCTCTCCTCGCCAGCGCAAACCTGGTGCAAACCCCAGGTCGAGATAGGTGGATGAGCGGTGGACGCCTAAGTGATCGATGGGACTTACTCTGTTCGACATCTCAGTCTTCGAGTGAATTCCACGTCATGAGCCATACATTCTCACCGTCCGCCCGCCCATTCAGACTGCAACCAGGCCGTAATTGTTGGCGTAGAGCAGCCGCCGAGAGGCTGGCGTTTTTGATCGATGGTGCCTCGTACTTCGACGCCTTCTATCGCGCAGCCCTGAATGCCGAGCGCTCCATCATGATTCTGAGTTGGGACATCGATACGGACACGCGGCTTCTCCGTCATGCTCAGGGAGTGGATGAGATGCCGACGGAGCTTGGCCCCTTTCTCCTCCAGTTGCTACGCCGAAAAAGACATTTGCGAGTCAGCATGCTCAATTGGGATTGTTCCATGTTGTATGGTCTGGACCGGCAATGGTTTCCGTCGATTCGGTACGGTTGGAGGGCTCATCGTCGGCTGGAGTTTCAGCTCAACGATCGACAGCCGGTCGGGGCGAGTCAGCATGAGAAGCTTGTCGTGATCGATGATACGGTCGCGTTCATCGGCGGTCTCGACCTCACCAAACACCGTTGGGATACCTCCGAGCATCAGGAGCACGAGCCTCACCGAGTCGATCCGGAAGGGAATGCCTATCCTCCTTTTCATGATGTCCAGGTGATCGTGGCAGGCGAGGTGGCTGAAGTCTTGGGAGACCTCGCGCGATTGCGTTGGAGGGAGGCCACCGGGCGCACTCTGCCTATGAGTCGTCGGCGTTCGGTTACCGAGGTATGGCCGGCCGGTGTCCGAACGGATCTGTCGAGTCTCTCTGTCGCGGTCGCGCGGACGCAGCCAAGCTTTGAGGATCAACCTGAGGCGCGCGAGATCGAACACCTCTACCTCGATGCCATCGAGGCTGCTCGCAGTCACGTCTTTCTTGAGTCACAATACGTGACCTCGCATCGTATCGGTGAGGCGCTGGGTGCCCGGTTGTCCGAAGTGCAGGGACCGGAAGTCGTGATCGTGACGAGGAGGAAGAGCGAAGGATGGCTTGAGCACCACACGATGGATGCTCTCCGTGCTCGGCTGATCCGTCAGCTTCGTGAAGCGGCGAAACCCGACAGGTTCCGCGTGTACTGGCCCACGGCCTGCGGGATGTCGGCAGAGATCTGTATCGGTGTGCACAGCAAATTATTGATGGTCGACGACACGATCCTGACGATCGGATCAGCCAATTGCTCCAACCGCTCGATGGGACTGGATACCGAGTGCAACTTAGTTATTGACGGCACCCAGAACGAATCGGTTCAGGACGGTCTCCGACGACTGCGGCACAGACTCCTCGGAGAACACCTGGGCCGACAGTTCTCGGACGTGGAGCAGGCTGAACGACGGGTGCGCTCCATGGTCGGTGTGATTGAACAACTCAACGGCGGAACCAGACGATTGGAGGAATACTCGTGTGGTGTGGATGATGCGATCGAACAGGTACTTCCCCCTTCGGTGCTCGTCGACCCGGAACGACCGGTGGATCCAGACCAACTCTGGCGAATAGTGGGTGGTCTGCCACAGCAAGGAGATGTACGGCGGCACGCCGCGATCTTCCTTGCATCTTGTGTCCTCCTCGGGGGACTCGGGCTTCTCTGGCGTTGGATAGGCCGCTATCGTTCCTGATCTCCTCCTGTAGCCTACGTGAATTCGCTCGCTAAGGTATCTCACACCTGCCTCGTTTCAGCTCTCTAGACGACGAGAACAAGGCGACCCTAGGGCCCGATCTGGAGGGTTTGCTAGCCTTCTATCCAAATCATCCGAGCTACACTTCACCCATGAGGAGGGGGCGTCCCTCGCCCACGTGGTAAATGGGTCGCTCGTCTGATCAACTAAACAGAGGGGGTAGAACGATGCGAGTCAAGCACCCATCCCGAAAGAAGCATAGGGATCGATCGTTTTTGTATCAGGATGACCTCCGCGCCGCCCAGCAACTTCTGAACTTCCGTAGGACGCTGGATTGCCAGCGTTGTGGCGGCTTGTTGGTCACAGAACGACTGGACAGCCCTGCCGATACGCTACCGGAACAACACCTCCCGGGTCTGCGATGTGTGCAATGCGGAGACATTCTCGACCAGGTCATTCTCCGCAATCGCATGGATACGGGTGCGGCAGGTCACCCAGACCTCAATGAAGATGCTTGGGAAGATCAACCGGAAGAGGGGTGCCTCCAGGCTGCGAGACACAAAAGGCCGGGCAGAAACATCTCACGTCATGCGGCGGATGCTGCCTAAACAGAGTCTATTGTATTGTTGGACTCGGTCGCACCTCTGACAGGGAGAGACCGAGTCCAACGACTGGTACGAGGATGGGGTGTTAATGTACTTGGATCGTGAGTGCTGAAAGAATTTAGCTTTAGTGTAATTCATCCCTTCGAGATGGTTTGAGCTGCCTTCCTTGAAGATCTGATAACTACACATCAGATCTCTGGCTGTTACGTAGGGTTATGAGGGACAGCTAAGGGCCACCGTTTTCCGATCTTTGTACCCGCTTCTATAGGCGAGGGCCACAGAGACCATATAGAATCCCCCTCCCTGTTTAAGCGTAACCACTCCGTTCCTAACGAGATCGTCAAGGGCTAAAAACACTTGATTCCAGGTATAGGGTCTACAGCAGAGAATTAAATCATCCATAGTGATGTTGGGGCGAGTCGTAATCGCACAAATGACTGCCCGTGTCACATCCTCTGTGCTTGTCATATCCGTTCTGACGTTATTGCTCGCCATGGCGACCCTCCATCGGATTGAGACCATATCCATCGCAGCTATCGAGACATCTTTGGCTAATTTTGTCAGCGCCCGGTACTAGCACAATCCCTAGCGGCACTTGGTCGGACGTATTTCGAACGAGTCGAATTGTGAGAGAGCGTAACCGTCGGACCGGCCACACGCGATGGCCGGTCCGTAGGTCCGTTCGTCGTAGGAGGGAGGTCCCCTTCGAACGAACCCGGTTATGGGAGCGATGGAAAGCCGAGGATGTTTGAGGCAGTATCAGACACCGTTCGGCTCACGCTCCCAGAAGCGTTTCGAAGCAGCGGCGAGGAACTCGGAACCGAGGCTCGTGACTCCGTCGTCGGCGACCACGTTGGATTTCTCGAGCAAGGGACCTGCCGCTTTACTATGACCGATGGCTTTGAGATGAGCAAATGCATCTGCCACGAATTGCACTGCAGCCATGTTGTTCATGAGCTCCCGCGTGGCCGGTTCGGTCAACACGATCGCTATGGCGTCGAATAGCACGGAAGGAGAACCGGATAGCTGACCATCCGCCTTCAGTATCTTTCCGTCGGCTAAGCTCGTGCCATGGAGCTTAGGGGCCACAAGAAATACAGCGCCTCCTTCGCGTTGGATCTGTGAGCGAAGTTGCTCAATCTGATCGCCATCAGAGCCCTCAGCAAACAAGAGACCTATTTGTCGACCTTTCAGGGTCGCTTTCATGTTTGTCTGGACGGAGAGGCCACGGCTTGGACCCATGTCAATTGGGCTCTTGGCGGCTGGAAGTTTGGCCGGTAATGCCATGCCAAGCCCATTCGCCACGCGTTTAGCGAGATCCTCGTCGACGTTTCGCAGTCGTCCAATCATCCGGCTTGGAACGTCAGCCAGTTGGACTTTGGAGAGTTCGAATGTAAATGCTGAGACGATATGAGCCTGTTCACTGCGGGTCTGTGACCTCCAGAACTGTCTCGCTTGACTATAGTGATCGGCGAACAACTCCGGTCGCACGCGCAGCTTATCCCCCTGTTCATGACGGTCAGGTCGCCCGGGCACGCTCATGAACCCGGTCGGAACCTCTCGAGGTCCACCGATTTCGCCATGCTCGGCCAATGAATTGGGCTCGTAATTCGCACGCCCCTTGGGGATCTGTGTCTGCATCATGCCGTCACGATGGAAGTTGGAAAATGGACATTTGGGGGCGTTGACCGGGAGTTGATGGAAATTCGTCGTGCCAAGCCGAGACTTTTGCGTATCCAAGTATGAAAATAATCGTCCCTGGAGGAGGGGATCGTTGGAAAAGTCGATTCCCGGCACGATGTTGGCGGGACAAAATGCCGCTTGCTCCGTCTCACTGAAAAAATTATCAGGATTACGGTCCAAAACCATTCGTCCGATCATCTGTACCGGAAGGTCTTCTTCTGGAATCAGCTTCGTGGAGTCCAACACGTCGTATGGCAGACTGTCTGCGAATCGTTGATCAAAGGTCTGAATGCCTAGCTCCCATTCTGGGTAATTTCCTGACGCAATGGCTTCCCACAAATCCCTTCTGTGAAAATCATTGTCTGCCGACTGCAGTTTTAGAGTTTCGTCCCAGACCGTGGACTGCACGCCTAGAAGAGGGCGCCAATGAAATTTGACGAAGGTCGCGTCCCCCTTGGCATTGATCAACTGAAACGTATGAACTCCAAAGCCTTGAGTCATGCGTAAAGAACGCGGCAACGTATGGTCAGACATGAGCCAGAGGAGCATATGGGTGCTCTCCGGCATCAGAGAGGCCCAATCCCAGAATGTATCGTGAGCAGCAGCGGCTTGCGGATAACCGCGATCCGCTTCCATCTTGACGGCGTGGACGAGATCCGGAAATTTCATTGCATCTTGAATGAAAAACACCGGAACATTATTCCCGACTAAGTCCCAATTTCCGGCCTTCGTGTAGAACTTGACGGCAAAGCCACGAACATCGCGCACCGTATCAACGGATCCTGCCCCTCCGGCCACCGTGGAAATTCTGGCAAACACCGGAGTTCTCGCTCCCTCATATTGGAAGAGATCGGCAGTCGTGATGGCCGAAAGCGATTTGTGCAGTTCGAAATACCCATGGGCGCCGGAACCACGCGCATGCACGATGCGCTCCGGAATGCGCTCGTGGTCAAAATGGAAGATTTTTTCACGGAGGACGAAGTCTTCCAACAACGTTGGGCCGCGCGCCCCACTCGTAAGGCTGTTCTGATTATCCGAGACTGGAATGCCCTGGTCGGTCGTCAGCCAGGCCCTATTGTTTGACTCGTCGGCTTGTTGATGCAGTTCTCCTCCCTGTCCCAGAGCATCATCGTGAGAATGCGCGTTGTCCATCTGGAGTACCTCCTGTGATTGCGGGTTATGAGTTTATGCGACGGAGTTGGCCTCTAAGTCGTGCGTTCGTTGCCCCTCGAATCGTGGCCGCTCGGTGGTTCCACACCGGTATGCTTATCGGAATGGTCAAACGGCGATGTGGTTCGATCAACGTTGTTGCCTAGTAGGTTGGCGATCTCCTCCAACGAATGTTCCTCGGCCAGATCCCGCGTCGCCCAGGGACCGCTTGTGACGCTCTCCTTGTGCTTGTTTTCGGCGGCCCCGCTCGAAATCGTTCCGACGACGGTCCACGTATCGTTCGACTGGACGAACACCAGGTGAACGTCGCACCCGGCAATCTTCATGTCTTCCGTATCCTGCCCGGCATCTTCTGGCATAGCGGATAACTACCTTCTGTGAATCGGCGACCCCACGAGCGGCAATGATTCGGCCGACTCTTGTTCGGCCGGCATGCTCCACCGTTCCATGACCAAACATCACCCAACACGGGTGAAGGTGGCTTTGAGTAAACCAGAATTCAAGCGCTCTTCTACCGGCACAACTCCTAGGGGTTGAGTCCGACACGGAGTTACCCTTGTCGAGAAACCACGGCACCACCGCGTATGACGTATGAGTTGGACGATACGTACCAGTGAATAGGAGAAGGTCTCATGCGTTGTCCATGGATGTATTCACCCCCCCGATCTCTATCCACGATAACTAGGGGTACTGCCAGGTTTCTCGATCTCGATCAGAGCCCTAAGATGCACCACTGGTACATGACTTCATATCGATGATGTTTCTTGATCAAATAAAGGGGGAATACATGGACAACATCTTTGCATCGATCACGACGAGAACTGCATTGGGGGTGGTGGCCGGAGCTGTCTTGATCTCGGCTTTCGGCTTTTTGTCCGTGGCCAAAGCCGCGCCGTTGCCGGGAGCCGTCGTCGACGCGCGAATGGTCGCCGAGTTGATGAGCGTGACCAATCTCGGAATCGGTTCCGATACCGCGGTCCCGAAGCTGGTCGGCACCCGAGAGCATGATGATGCGGCAGCGGATCGGACCTCGGCTGAGATGAGCAGTTCCAAGAAGAAGACTGATCCATCCGTGAAACCCATGCCAGGAACCACGAAACAATCCGGGCAAGGACATGGCACCGAGGGGAAGTCGGCCGCTAAGGAAAATTCATCCGCCAATACCAATGAGGAGTTAGGTCAGGGAATTGATCGGCAGGATGACCGGCGGCAAGGCAAGAATATTGAACGGAAACCCTAAGTGCCGCGTATCCTGTCCTTTGCACCTCGGTTGCATGAAGGTGTGCGGCAGCACGGGGATGTCAAGAGCAATTAAATCGGATTGGATCGCTATGCGCATCGAATGGAGAGTCTTGTGGGTCGTCGCAGTCATGACGATGATGGGGCTGGCGCATGAGCAGCTTGCCCGCGGAGTCGCGAGTGCTGCACTACAAACTCAGTCCGACAGCAGCACCACAAGCGGGGATGAGGGTGGTGGAGGAGATGCATCCCGTGCGGATCCAGCTGACCGGCTCTACGGAGTGTGGATCGCCAACGACGTGGATACCGACATGGGGGAGGTGACGATCAAGGTTGTCTTTCGTCAAGAAGGAGCCGTGAGGGTCCTTGCCTGGTCCGATATTCCATTCGTCGGCCAGGTCAAGGATCTGAAAGCGCCCTATGAGGTCCATGACGATACGATCAGCTCGCAGGCGATACGTGGAGGAACCGAGGCGCAATATTCGTTTGAAGGAGAGCGTTTAGTGTTGCGGTTTGAAGGAGGGAAAGTCGTGCGTTTCGACCGCGAATAGCACGACATCGCCCGTGTTGAAGAACCAGTCAATGAGGAACGCTCTTCACCGTTCTCTCTGCTCTATACCTATACCTGTACATGTCTAGGACTAGGGGTTTCGCCAGTAGGTGACGGGTTTCCAATCCGGTACAACTTAGCCCAATCGGTAGAGATCTGAATAAACACTAAACTTGGGAGGTCGTCATGACGAAGCGTGGACTAACGGGAGTTGTTCTAGCGGTAGCGATGGTGATGGGATTCGCGATCGAAAGCGGAGCGGGGGAGGCCAAGGCGCAACTAGAAAAGGCCAAAGGGGAAGTCAAAGGGGCCGCGGAGGAAGCCAAGGGCGAGATGAAGGCGTTGAAGGAAGAAGCGAAGGGTAATGATGTAAAAGCAGAATATGAACGAGCCAAAGGCGACGTCAAAGGTGCCTACGAGCGAGGAAAGGGAAAAGCGAAAGAGTTGACGGAGAAGATGAAGGATTAGATCGACGGTCACGTCTTAAGGGGCAGGTCATACCGATGTGACCTGCCCCTTCTTCATGGCAAAGCGAAAACGGGCGAGGTTGTGAATAGGACTGTCCGAGAGCATTGAATCAGTCTGATGCGTTACTTTCCCTTAACTCAATGGGCCGATAATTCTCATCGATCCGTGAAAGGAACAACATGATCACCTTTAAGCGACACGCGAACCCGCTCACGGTTATGACCATGTGTGCTCTGACTCTAGGGCTCACTGCGTGTGACACCACGCGTGAACTCGTGAAAGCCCCGTTCGACGCGACCACTGCGGTGTCCAACGGCACGACCCAGGGAGTCTCCGAGCTCACGGAGCCGACCAAGGAGGCTACTTCGAGCACGACACCTGGATCTCGAGTAGGCAGTGAGGATTTGATCCGTGCCAAGCAGCGATTGCATACTTTCGCTGCCTATAACTTCGATAACCTGCAGCACGATATTGCTCAAGGGCGTGGGGAATATTTGAACTCACTCCTCACCTTGGCGCAGATACCAGCAGCCAATCATCCGCAGACGGTACGTGACTTACAACAGCGATATGTGACGCTCTATCCTGGCGATCAATTGCCGGCGGAGTTGACCGTTCATCTAGTAGATGCCGTATGGCTCGCACCGCTCGGAACACATATGGAATAGGCCGGAAAGGGAAAAAATCGTATCGCGGCAGGCCTTTTTCCAGGGGAAATTCCAGGTTTGTTGGGTCTGCGTTCGTCGTACCATCAAGAGGTTCAATGCGGAATATCCAGCGCCATCATTGGTCGAACGGAAAGGAGTCCCGCTTATGCCGAACACGAATGCGTCGTTCTCACCTTTTACACGTACCGACGCCATCAAATCTCAACTGGACGCCTTAGAATCAATGGAGAATCCGGATCTCAGTCAGGAAGAGCTGGATTCGTTCGATACTCAAACAGAGGAGGTCCTTGCTCGTCTGTATGGGGAGTCCCATCAGTATCTCGAACTCTATAAATATGCCACTCTCGGCGAGGCCGAGGCTCTCGTCAATTTGCCTGAGTCCGCGCAGGAGCCACAGTCAAGGGATCGTGAAAAGAAGGGCCTACAGCAGAGACGGCAAGCTCTGCAGGGGATGCTCCTGGAGATGCAAGCATTAGAAGATCAGGAAACCAAAGTGCTGGCCGGTGAGGATCGAGAAGATCCGCCCAGTGTCTAGCACGATTGCCCTGTGCCATGCATACGCACTCTCGTGCTGGACGATTCTCTCCATCTCTGGTATGGAGTCGGAGGCTAATTTCCTATCTACCTTGGGCTGCGTCCATCCAAGCTGCTAACGCGTGCTAGGTGCTGAACTGAATTCAACCGGGGTTTTGCCTAGGTTTGTCTCACCAGTGTTCGGTTATCCTGGCCTCATCATCCAAGGGAGGCACACATGATAGGTCGATTGTGGTCTATTTCTACGAATGGTAGTCAGACTCTTTTTTCTCACGAGGATTCCGAGGAGTCACGTGCAGGTCTCACGGACTATGCCTGCCCAGAGTGTGGTTCGCAGCGATACCATCTTGTCTTTCGAATCGAAGCATCGAGTCATCGCGTGACGTTGGCGATCGCCTGCGACACCTGCAGCGTTCGAACAAACTTGCCGACCTAAGTTCATGGCCTTAAGGAGCCGTATGCCTCAGAGGTGGCCACTGTCCAAGATTTCGGTACCGCACACCGTTGATATTCAAACAGGAGGTTCTCATGAAGACCCATACGCAAACCATCCTCACCTGGTGTATCGCTATCTCAGTGGCGACGCTTGGCTTCGCCGGTTCGTCTGATGCCCAGGATTCTCCGTCGCCCTCGGACAACATGAAGCCATTCTCCGTCACCGATGAAACAGGTTTTAAGGCAGGTCGGTTCAGAGGGGAGGTCGTTCGGGTTGATGGAGACGCGGTCGTCCTTAAAACCAAGGATGGAGAGGTTCGTCTGCATCGAGACAAGACAAGCAAGGTAGCTGGACAGATCAAGGTGGGTAAGATGGTGGAGGTCGAGGCCAATGACCAACATCATATTCTATCTGTAGAGCCCTTTTCTGAAGGTGAGGCGGCCAAGACTAATGCAGGGAAGAAGAAGTGAAATCAGCTCCATCGGTATCCGAGTGATGGGTTCAGATCTGTGTGAGCCATGCCTCGTATATGGGCGTAGTCTCGAAGCACGGGACTCGCACGACTCTTGTGCTTGGATTCCTCAGGTAATCAGAGAAGAAAGGTCGGTTGATGCGCTATGGGTCCTTGGCGTGCGAAGCTCTCTCGTGCTCGGTTTCTCACCTGCTGTGCCCTCTTCTTCACCTCTACAATCCTCGCCCCTGGACTGAGCGAGGCCGATCCTTCTCAGGAGGACCCCACTCCGGTCGAACAACCGACACCGCTCGCCGGGCAAGACTATCGCACGAAACTCTTTGGAGAAGAGATCCACGTCGATCATAGGGATCGGAGATCCGTCACGGCTGCCAGTTTCGGCCTACAGTGGATTCCCGAGGGACCCCCTCAACTCGAAGTTCTGCCCTTTGGCGCCTTATATGTGTGGCGCAATTGGGATGATGACAATCGGCGATTTCGTGGAACCTTCTCCGGGGCGGTCAACGACCTCGACTACTCCATCGGGTTACGCTCGTTCCCCAACTGGACGGTGATCTTCTCATTGGATAACTTCATTGCGCCGCTCGGTCGTTCCGAGCATGTGGAGGGGCGGCGAATTCTGGAGACCGAAATTGAGTGGAGTTATATCTTCGGAGGCATAGGACTCGGCTATCGTCTTCCCATCCGACCGCTCAAGCAGGACAGTGCCTTGAATATTTTCCTGACCTATGAGCCGGGATACCGCTGGTTCAAAGGCACAGGGCACACCTCACCGCAGTATGGCGTCCCGAGCGATACATACGAAGGTCGTATTCACTTGCGGGTGAGGACGGATGCGATGAAACGCAATCTTATGGAATTGCCTCATGAAGGCGTGACCGTTGGTGGAGACGTCTTCTATGGACATCGGGCGAAGTGGGTGGCGTGGGGCGGCCCTCCGTTTGAGACACCCGACTTCAAGAGGGAACGCACGTACATTGCCGTGAGCGGGTATCTGTTGGCGGCAACGGGTCTTCCTTTCGCGAACAGCGACCGACATCGGCTGGTGGGCAGTCTCCACGGAGGCATCGGTGAGGATCTCGATCGATTCAGCACGTTCCGTCTGCCAGGACGGCCGACCGGCTATGAGTGGGAAGCAGTAGCCCTCCCGATGATTCACGGTGTCGCCTTTAATGAGCTGTTTCCGCGTCACTACGCCATTGCGCACGTGCAATACCGCTATGAAGCGCTTTTCTTTTTCTATCCGTACATCGAAGGAGGTTGGGCCTTCGTTGAGCAGGCCCGTTTCGCCTCACAGGGGAAGATTAAGTGGATCACGGACTCGATGCCGACACTGGGAGTGGGGATCGTCTCCGGCGCTCCGTGGCGCTCTCAGATCGAACTGAATTACACCTATAACTTCGGTATCTACCGGGATTCTGACGCCGGTACCTCATCAAGAGGCGGACACGGTATGTTCCTCTTCTGGTCGAAACAATTGGGCTCAACGGCACGGGGCTAGCGCTGGCCGGCTTCTCCGTCGTGTGGCGTCGCAACCCCTTCGGTGTGTTCATTCCTCCACAGGGCCATTCGCAGTCTCTGAGAATCCTACCGGGCCCAGGGTTTGCCCCAGTATTCCGTGCAGAGGATACGGAGTACGGTGGGAATCGTCTAGCGTATAAATCTGCCCACTTATCTTGATGCACGGTGGACTCCGCAGAGTCCAGTCCGTACCAAACGAAAGGAGTCAATGGTGAAGGTATTACAACTCTCAGGCGCTGTGGCTATTGGGTTGATCGCTCTCCTATCGGTCTCGTTCGCGCAAGCGGAGCAAGGCCAGGGAATGTCTACTGTCAAATTCCCGCCGAATGATGCGTGCACGACCAATCAACCGTGCCGCACCGTCATGGGCGAGATTGTGCGAGTCGAGGAGACGTATGTGCTGAAACAGCCGAACGGATCAGAGGTCCATGTGAATGTCGAACCGCAGACGAACGTCCGCGGTCTTCACAAGGAAGGAGATAAAGTCGCCGCCCAGCTCAGTTCAAGAGGTGTCGCGCATGCCGTCGTGAAACTGAAAGAACTTCCAAAGCCCGGGTTGGACGCTCCGACGAAGACACTCGATGATCTTCGGTGAGTAATGTGAGAGAGGAGAGGCACGATTGGTCATTCGATCGTGTCTCTTCTCACTGATCAGGTCAGGTCGCCGTGCGCGTCGCCGACAATTCCGCATCTGACGGTCCTTGCTATCGATAAGAAACCTTGCGCCTCGGAATTGCCGTGGTTTATGGTCAACGGGCCTGATCTCTCATTTTAATACGCCTGCGCTTTGGTGAGATCGGTGGTATTTCGTTCTCGTTCAACTGGTTGAACTCGCGCAGGACGACATCACCACGCTGTAGGGATAGAGCCAAGATCGCATCGCTCTTTTTGCCACTTCAGACCTCAGATGGGAATCAGCTCAATGACGCGACGCCAACTATTCGGTGTGATCTTTCTCGGGATATTCCTTACGTTGGTGTGGCATCTCGGGCGTATTGTCGAACCGTTTCTTCCTCCGATTACCTGGGCCATCATTCTCGCCACCGCCACCTACCCATTATATCAGCGGCTTTGGGAAGGGGTGGGTCGTCGAACAGATCTGGCCGCCGGCTTGATGACCGTGGGCCTGTTGCTGGCTGCCGTGCTCCCGGCAGTGTATGGGATGATCTTGGCCGCCCATCAAGGAGTGGAGGCCTACGAGCAAATTGCCGCGTGGTTCAAGACAGACCGTTTTCAAGACCTCAGTGCATTATTGGCTCAGGTGCCGGGCATCGGTCCCATTCTGCAACGGTGGGTAGGAGAAATCATCGTCTCACGAAGTGACAGCATCCAAGCCTCTCTGCTGGAAGGAGGAAAGGCCGTCAGCTCGTTCCTGATCTCGCAGAGTGTGGACTTGGCGATGAATGCGCTGCTGATCGCCACTGATTTCATCGTTATGATCTTCACGCTGTTCTTCGTCTTTCGGGATGGAGAGTATGCGTTCGGTCGCGTGCGCCGTGCCATTCCGCTGGAGGAAGACCATAAAGCCAAAATTTTGGCACGACTCAAATCGACGCTTCATGCGGTCGTGCGGGGAACGTTGCTGACCGCTCTCGCCCAAGGCGTCGTGTCGGGCGTCATCTATTATCTGCTCGGCCTGCCGTTTGCCACATTCTTTGGATTTCTTTCCGGCATGCTGTCTTTTGTCCCCATCGGAGGGACCGCACTCGTCTGGATACCGTTGGCGCTGTATTTGTTGTTCAGCGGCTCGGTCGTCAAGGCGATCATCCTTGTTGCTGCCGGTGTGGGACTTGTCGGATTGATGGACAACTTGCTACAACCCTTGTTGGTCGGGTCCGACGCTCGTCTGCCGATCCTCCCGTTGTTTTTTGCGTCGATCGGCGGGTTGGCGTATTACGGCGTTCTGGGTTTATTTGTGGGCCCGATCCTGCTCGCGGCCGTGCTCGAGACGTTCGCGATCTATCAGGAAGAGTATCAACATCTGAACAGCGATCTGATCGTGCCGTCCGATTCATTGCAGGCCGGGAAGGCCGAGACGGGTCTTTCTCGAATCGAAGAACGAGCCGGGATTACCTGACCGGTAGCTTTGTAAATGCTGCACGACCGCAAAGGAAGACCGGGCGTGTCATACAAGAGACCGGCCCGCGCGAAATTGTGTTGTCCCCCAGCTCGCCGATCATCGCCTCCTCGTGAGGCCGTCGGATGATCGTCTGCGTGGGATCTTCAGTGGCCGGCCTGCGAAAGGCCGACGGGTTCAACGTGCTGAGAATAGCGCGGACGGCAGGCCTTTGCGTGTCGATCGCGTTCCTGCCGAGTTGCGTGTCTCCGACCGCCCTTCATCGAGCCGTGATCGCGTACGATCAATCGGTCGCCCAAGCGATCAGCGAAGAATTGCTGCTCAATATTGTGCGAGCCGCGCATCATCGGCCGCTGCATTTCACGACCGTTCCCAGCGTGGCCGCCACCTTTGACTTCAGAGCGATGGCGGGGATTATTCCTCCGGAAGGCGGCGGGCGCGGGTTGGCCGGCCCTGTCGCCAGTTTTTCAGCAGCAGAGAATCCGACCGTGACCATTCTCCCCATGGGAGGGGAAGAATTCACTCAGCGGCTGCTGACTCCAATGGATGAATCACGGGTGACCAGCTTATTGGCCACCCACGGGGATTTGAACATGCTGCTTCGGCTCGTGGTGCGAAGCTTCCGCCTGGTCGAACGGCAAGGGGTCACGACTCTTCCCAACGATCCGAGACGCCCAAACGAATACGCAGAGTTTCGGCGCAAGATCCTTCACCTGGCCTCACTCCATCGGCGAAACTTCATCACGATCGGGAAGGAAACCAGCGAGGTCGTCTGGAGAGGGTGGCTGTCGGTCCAGCCTGGTCCCGCCGATATTGTGGCAGGTCTCGATAAGGATTTAGTGTGGTCGTTTTCAGAACCCGGAGAAGTTATTTTGGCCCGGAAGCGGATTATGTTGACTAACTATCCTCCGTCGGCATTGAGTCCGGAAGAGAAACGAGAACTGGGGGAACAGTTTCAAACCTGGCCGCCGAATGAGATTTTGGTGCACATCCATCCGCGCTTTCCGGGTGGTGATGTTCCCATGCTTGGAACGCTCCAGCTGCGAAGCCTGAAGGACGCGCTGGAGTTCCTTGCCGAGGACCTCGTGGCTCGGCGCGAGTTTGAAGTCACCCCGGATGAGCGAACGCAGACCGATCTGTATGACGCACCGATCCTCCTTCACATCGAGCGTGACCCCGATATATCGCAACATCCCGTCGTGGCGGTTAAGTTCGAGGGGATGGTCTATGCCTTGCCGGTGGCAACCACGGACGATCCACAGCGCGACTGGAGCCTTCGAGTGTTTTCGCTTCTCTACGATCTCTTCCAGATGACCGTCAAACCCAGTGCTGTTCCCGTACCCGGAATCGCCATCACGAAATGAACTCCAGCCGCTGTATCGTGCGATTGGTTGGCAATCCTACCCCCTCTCCGGCCCATAGAATACCAGCTTCTTCCATGGTGAAAACTAGTAGTAGTACCAGGCCGGACATCTCGGCGCTTTTGCCATAACGCGCGAAGGACGGGTCCTCTCGACGATGAGGAGGGTGGCCTTGGTTCAGCCTAGCTTCGTAGGGAAACGGAGGAGAGTCGGCGTGATCATGAGGCCGTGCTTGGTCGTGGTGTTGGTCCATTTCGTGATGACGATTGTCTTTCCAACGGTCATTCGGGCTGGCCATGATGGTCAAGAGAAGTCCGAGCAAACTGCCTTGTATTATGAGGTGCCGCCTCTGAACGATGACCTGCCCGAACTCAATGATCCACCGGACCTCACCACCCCTCGCGCGACACTGGTGAATATGATCCGCGCAGCCCAAGACGGGGATTTTGAGCGGGCGGCACGTTCACTCAATTTCGCCGAGATCCCGAAGAAGCAACGCCACGCCGATCTTCTTGCGCGAAAATTCTATTACGTGTTGACGCAGCAAGTTCAGATCGACTTTCGAAACGTGCCGGACCGTCCCAATGGGGCGCTGGATAAGAAAATGTCCTCTGTGGGGGACGACGAGCAAGCCGGCGGAAGCGACGGGCAACCGCGACGAAGCATTTTGATTGATGATGTACCAATGTCCCTCGGCAACGTGGAGGTCCGGCTCGAGCGATTCAAGCCTCACGACGGTGACCCGGTCTGGCTGTTCTCCCCGCGCACGGTTACCAAGATCGATGCCATGTACGAGCGTCATGGACCAGGCCCATTTTTTAAGCATCTTCCTTATAGTAGGAGGCAAGGGCTCCTCCAAGATGCTTCCGGTTGGCAATGGGCGCTTCTGTTGGGCTTGGCGACACCGGCGGTTCTGATTGGATGGGTCGTGAAGAAGATGCTGCGACGGTTCTTCCGGTGGAAGTTTCCGCAGCAGATCCGAGAGATCGACAGCCTCGCCGGACCGGTGGGATGGTTTGTGGCCGTCGTGCTCTTCACGGTGGTCACGTATGTCCTTGTCGCAGCTCCGGGTACCGTCATCCACGCGTTTTACGTCGTCTCCACGGTTCTGATCGTTGCCTGCGTGACGTGGGTGGGCGTTCATCTCATTGATCTCTTGGCGTTCATGGTCACTCAAAAATACCGTGCGCAAATGGGCCCCTTCGAGGGTGAGGAGGCGCGCCTGCGACTTACCAGTATCTCGATCGGGCGGTACGCGCTGGTCTTTCTGGCTATCGCCATCGGATTGGGCCTGACGCTGTATGAACTCCACGTAATCAAGAATCTCTCGCTCTCGTTTTTAACCAGTGCCGGGGTCGCCAGCGCGATTTTGGGTGTCACGGCACATGGGGTGCTCGGGAACATGCTGGCGGCTCTGCAGATTGCCATGACAAAGCCTGCTGCCATCGGCGACGCCGTGAGTTTTGAAGAGAATTGGGGGTTTGTCGAAGACATTACCTATGGCTATGTCGCCATCCGCACCTGGGATGATCGGCGCGTCATCATCCCGCTGTCGTATTTCATCTCGCACCCGTTCGAGAACTGGTCCAAGTGCAATGCCCGGATCATCAAGCCCGTCTATCTCTATGCCGACTATCGGGTCGAGGTGGAGGACGTTCGCCGCAAATTTCGAGAATTGCTGGAGCAGTCCGAACGGTGGGATCGAACCGTCGATCCGGTGTTCCAAGTCACGGGGATGTCTGAAAAAACCATCGAGCTCCGTGCGCTCTGTAGCGCGAAGAATGCCAGCGACGCCTGGGATCTTCACTGCGAGATCCGCGAATCGCTGGTTCAGTACCTGCGCACCATGGAAGAAGGCCGGTATCTCCCCAAAGACCGGGTCGAGGTCACCAAGTCCTTCATGGATCGCGAACAGCCTCCCACTAGGAGATAGGAGCAACCCGGACCACCCACGTGTGTGGTTTCGTCCGACAGCCCTGAAGCCGTTTGTTCACTCCTTCTCATTCCTGCCAGTTATAGTGAGTTGTTTGCAATCGTGAACGAAGACTAGATCCTGCTCGTTAGCGCCCTAGGAGTTCTACCAGTTCCTTGGAGTTCATCCCTGTGGGACTGATGATAATGAGAGTGAGCAGGCAGACCTCGAAATAACCAGTAGAATGCTCGATTCGAGCGAGATCGAACATGCAGTAAGGAGGCAAAGATGCAAGTCAATCTAGCGGCTTTCTTCCTAGTCCTAACCATCGGTGCGACCATACCCGCATGCAACCGTTACGACGTGATTCCCGATCAATTGAAAAAGTGGGTAAACAAGGACGTGTCATATCAGGACATCCAGCGTGCGCCCGATCTCCATCAAGGGCGGCTAGTTGTCCTTGGGGGTAACGTACAGTCTACAACCAGGGTGAAGGACCGGAGTCAAATCGAGGTCTTGCCGCTGTCATCGACTGATGAATACATTCCGTACACTGACGAACAGAGCCAATCACAGGGTCGTTTCTATACGTACGACTCGGGAAAAGAAATTCTAGACCTGACCGGTCTTTCAGAAGACACCCGGATTACAGTGGTGGGGAGGTGAGCGGGTTGCGGATCGCCAGAGCAGAGGCTGCGACGCAGGATCTTCGTGACGTGCACATCAAAGATCTTCCGACATGGAAGGTGAGCGACCCACGGGGATTTGAACATGCTGCTTCGACTTGTCGTGCGAATCTTCCGTGCTCCGTTCCCGTGCCCGGAATCGCTATCACGAAATAAGCCCCAGATCAATGCATCGTTTCAAGATCCGATCGTTTGCTCCTAAGAGCTAAACGAACCTGTCGCGCCATGCTCTATCTAGAAGATAGTCCAGGTCTCATTCGCCTAGGGGATTGCCCAGCTCCCGATTCAGTAATCTCGTGCCAGAAGTAGGTCAAACTAAAACGGAGGTCAAAATGAAGACAGGATTAGTCTTGATGCTTACGATGGGACTACTGGGATCCGGAATAGGCGTGACATACGCAGACGATCCCATGGCTGACAAAGAAGCCAGTCCGACTATCAAAGAGCGTTTGACGAAAGATACGATCACGGGGGCCTTAATGAATATCGAGGGCGAGTACTATGCTATCAAAGATAACGATGGCGAAGTGCATAAGATCCATGTCGACAAGAGTACGAAGCTGGATAAAGTGATGCCAGGCGACATGGTTAAAGCCTATGTGACGGACGTGGGCCATACGACGACTTTGCAGCGTGATAATTAGAGCGGTCCATCGCTGGTGGTTTGATGAATGATTGGACTAGTGGAAGAGGAAGGGCATGTGCACGTTACGAACACATGCTCATGGTTTCTTCTAGGAGTGGGCTGCTATGGCCGAGAAGTAATGTGCTCATTTTCCGTGTACATGTTTAGCCGAAACGGGAAAAGAAATCTGCTCTGACGAATGCCGCTCCTCCCCGACAGAAGGCGCTACTCGCGCCTGTAACCATGTAGGTTGTCAGAGCAAGTAGCGGTTGAGCGTTTGGTTGTCGGCACGGATACTCAGCCTACGGTTCCAGGGGGTGACAATCATGTCTGTCGCCGCGCGAAGTATCAAACGGCACGTTCACCTACTCCTCGCCTATGCTGTCGCAGCTTGTAATGGCTACAACACCGCTTCAAGCGTATAGGCTTCAGGCACACGGGGGCCGACAACGGCAGGCTGTTGGAAACCGGCGTGGCAGTGCTTTAAGAGAAGCCGCCCCCTGATGCCATGATCATCTATTTGGATGGGTTCCATTTGAAACGCGGTCGGATACGGGCACAAGAGGAAGCCCAGCATACCTCCTCTATGGTTAATGAGGAAGCAACCCAATGCGTTTATCGACGGTACTACGAGAGCAGGCAAGCTCATGGGAGGCGAATACTTCATCAGTTAGCATCTCTTGAAACGCTACCATTGGTAGAAAATCTCCCTAGCACAGCTATGTGCATGAGATGAAAAGTTGGCTTACTGCTGCTGGCCAAGCGCACGCCGATATATTTACCAGGCGTGATCAGCGTTTCAAGATTCACCGTCAGGACAATCGTCAGAAGAGAGAAACCCTTACCACCCCGCCCTTGAGCCGGGTGCCAATCCTTGACAGCAGGGGTCTATCCTATAGTTATCGATTAAGCCACTTCGACAAAAGGCAAGTGTGCGTCATTTCGCGGAGACCGACCCTTCCTCGCCTTAGGCAGGTCGTCCCCCCTTATTGAATCGTACACCATTTCGGAGGCTGCGTGAGCGCGTCACCAGCTATATTCGTAAATTTCGGAGTGAAGAAGAAGGAGAAAGGCGGAAAAATCCACCAGAGCGTGGTCTCGTTTGATTGAACGACCCTGACGCGGTCTGCACCCACTTTCATGGCTGCTTTGGTGAATTCTTCGACGGCTCCCCCGAGGCTGGCATCGCCGATGAATGGCACCACCATACCAAAATGCAGGGCGACCTTCGTCAAATTGATATGGACCGGCGCCTCGGAGCCATCGAAATTATGCAATCCGTTGAAGTTCGGAGCCGTGCTGGTCAAAGCACAACCAGACAAAAACAGGACGCAGAGCATTGATGAAAAGAATGTTGAGACAGCACGCATATCATCCTCCTGTGTTTTCCTTGCTCCCATGGTGTAGTACGCCGACTCCTGTCGCTCAACGCAGGACACATCTAGGTCGTTCTGTTTACATACGCATTCATGAACGATCATTCTGCCAATGAAGGGTAGATTCCACGGCATCGAGATGTACGACATGGTGCTCCTCTAAGGACCCATTAGGATTCAGCGATACCTTCCTCTTCTTTGAGATGTTGCCGGAGTGTTGGATAGATGACCTTCTCTTCCAGGTCCTCGTGGACTTCTATCTCCTTCAACGCAGATTTGATGATGGCAGCACGCTCTTCGTCATCCTCTGTCTGTTCGAATTGCTCAAAAAGCTCCCAAACCTTCTCGTGGTCTCTTTGAGCATATTAAGAACTTCTGTCGTAGGTTCCACCGTACTTGCTGCCTGTCTACTCATGGTTTCCTCCTTCGTCGATCGTCCGAACGCGAACCATGCCGACGGTCATCGAGCCGGCGTGGCAGTCGGAGGTTGTCTGCTCGAGCCGTCGCCGCGAGCCGGTTGTCCCTGGGCGAACTTGTTGCACCCCCCGTTGCCTGGAATGCTCAGGCGATACGGTTGCAGCTCTTCATCAATGCAGAACCCTAACGTCGATTGGGTGATTTTCGCCTCAGGCTCCACCTGCCACCATTGACACTCCATGCAAATGCCCCAGTTTCCCTTGTCGGATGACTCCTTCATGGCATAATCCTCCCTAAGCTCCGTGCTGTCGTTGGCAGGATGGGCGAGTCCACATATTAGGCTGGCCCATCCATGCTCACGATATCTGCACGAGTCCTTAATCCATTGGTTGTGGCGAATGGCTCTGAATCTGAAGGTTGTTGTTCAGTCCTCTGACTCCATCGACCCCTTTCGCGATACGTCCTGCCTGTTCCCTCTCCTGTGCTGATTGGACGACGCCGTTCAACGAGACAACACCTCGCTCCGTGTCCACATCAATTCGAGAGAAGTTGGATACTTGGTCGGCTGTCAGTTTTGCCTGTACGGATGCGGTAATGCCCGCATCGCTCATGGTTCGGCTAGCTGTCTTGCCGGTCATTGATTGACATCCCACGGCTCCAAGTAAGGTACAACCAATGACCCACATCATTAAATTCTTCATGGAATCTCTCCTCCCGGTTAAGTAAATTGTTGCGACCGTTTTTGTTCTGAAGCGATTTCTCAGAACGTTTGAGCTAATCGATCGGTCACCCACTGCATCGGCGGTTGACAGGTTCTTCAGCCGTGATTTGGTGTATCATCTGCGAGAGGGAAGGGGACTAGCCTGGTGCCTAGTTCTCGGCTCAGCTATCCCTTGAATGGTTGCAAATGAATGAGAGGAAAGACAAAGTCTCTCGCATTAGATTAACAGGGAGCATGGGCATCCGAACGAATCAGGCATCGGCTTCACCAACGGCGCCTACCTGGCTCGCTTGCGCCATCTTGACTTTTCTGCCGTCAAGGATGACTATGAGGGCCGTAGGTACGAATAGATAGATGCAATCGGATCTGGGGTGCAAGGCGAAGGAGGCCTCCGATGAAACCTCGAATCTTGATCGCCGATGACCATCTGCTGGTTGCGGAGGGTATTCAAAAACTGCTGGAATCCGACGCGGAAGTCGTCGGGATTCTTGCAGATGGTCGGTCCTTGGTCAGAGCCGTTACTGAAACACACCCGGATTTGATCATTGTCGACATCTCATTGCCGTTACTCAATGGCTTGGATGCGGCGAGGCAAATCAAGCAATTCGACCACAAAGTTAAAATGTTGATGTTGACGATGCATGCCGATCAGGGTTTTGTCGTGGAAGCGTTCCGCGTGGGGGTTGCCGGGTATGTCCTCAAGCAATCCCTCTCCAATGAACTTCAGCATGCGGTCAGAGAGGTGCTGAAAGGCAACACTTATATTTCTCCAAGCGTTGCTCAGGGTCTCGTGGAGTATATGAATCGACCGGTGCCGGTCCTGGAAGAAGGAGCTGAGGGCAAGGGATTTGACCGAGCACTGAGCCCCCGGCAGAGAGAGGTGCTGCAGTTGGTGGCCGAAGGGCGATCCACGAAAGAAATCGCCGGGATCCTAAACGTCTCGACCAAGACCGTCGAGTTTCATCGCACCCGCATTATGAAGGAACTTGGTCTCAAAACCCGCCCAGAGCTGACAAAATACGCAATCGCCAATGGGATTATTACGCTTCAGGCAGTCACCCCATCGCAAGCCTAAGCGTGCACGGACCTCACGAAAATCTCACTTGAGCCGACGACGTGGATGGGCTCCTACCTCCGGGAGTCCTACTCTTTTTCTAGGTTTTTTTGTCTTTTAGCGTGGTCAGTGACGCCAGACCGTGCGTGAGAGCAAACTTAGTAAGGTCGCTGGGTGAGCGCATCCCGATCTTTCGAAAGATACTGGTCTTGTGGAATAGCACCGTTTTTGGAGAAATCTTCAGTGTGCCGGCGATGGCTTTTGTGGAGTCTCCTTGTGATAACAGCTCCAAAATTTGTCGTTGCCGTTCAGTCAGCTGAACGGTAAAGCCACCGGGTTTAGTCCAAGGGTATTCCACCGATTCTCGTACTTCGCCTGTGATCCCAGGGGACAAGTACTGCTCGTTGCGAAGCACGGCGCGCATGGCGGTGACCAGATCCGACGTGATCGACTGTTTGAGAACGTACCCCTTGGCGCCGGCTCGAAAAGCCTCGCTGACATGTGTGGGCTCCTCCAGCATCGTCACAAAAATGATTCGGCTGTCAGGCACGCTCGCTTTCAGGCGCCTTGCTGCACTAAATCCATTATCGGGAGGCATGACCGCATCGAGCAGCACGATGTCCGGCCTCAGCAATCGTGCCTGTTGGACCAGCTCATCGCCGTCGTTCACCGTCCCAACAATCTCAAAGTCGGCTTCGAGCAGCTGTCGGAGTCCATCCGCGACAAGGGGATGATCGTCGGCGATTAGTACCGTGGGTTTGAGTAAAGACATACGAGATATCCGGCTGTCTTGACGGTCTTTTTCACCGCTTCTCTGCTACCGGGTAAAACAAGCGACAAAAGAGCTGGTCTACCATCCAATCCGATTCATCGTACCATACATGTTCCACTGTATAGTACAACAAGGATCGATGACCCTGGAACTATTCGGAGAAGAAGGTTTCTTCTCTACACGAGTGCCCACAAGTCCACGGTTACGGTTACTTCTTCTCATTCCTCAGTTTGCCCAAGATTCCTGCTCGCGTGCCAGCCAACTGGGCGGGATTCCACCAGGACTTATTCCTATCAGGTAAGAGCAGGACGAGATTTACAGCAGGCTGGAACTAGGGATGGGACTAGTATGGTCTTGCCAGGATGTCGAATACCTTCAGCTTAACATCATTGCAGAAGGAAGGTCCGTATACGTATTCGCCCACATGAATACGAGGGAAATGGAGACAGCCATGGACCAGCAGAAATGCCTTCACCCGGAATGTAGCTGTCAGGTTGAGGCTGGAGAAGAATATTGCTCGGACGCCTGCCGGAACGCAGCAACACAAGGAGGGGGCTGTGGATGCGAACATGGGGGATGCCATCCCAGCAAATGAGGATTATGGAGGCGATTGGGTGCTGCGTCTCCCCGCCTCATGTATCTAATAAACATTCGACTGTGGAGCAGTTTGAATAGTGGCTCTCTCATGTTGCGTGAGCAGCGGCCATGGGATTAGGAAAGGTGGAAGTGGGAGTGTGAGGTCATTTCTTTGCTTATTCCTGCTCATCATCTGTAGCGGCTGCACACTATTTCCCAACCTTTCTGGCTCGCGACCTACTGAAGCGACAGAACGGCGATGTAGCGCTCCGCCTGAGCAAGTTGAACTTCGCAAGATCCCCCTAGCGATATTTGAAAATCGGCGAAACGACCCACTAATTGCCGAAACCGTTGGACGGACGCCGAAAACGTTTTCCTGGCGTGCGATTCAGACGGCCAGGGTGATCGACGTACTGTCGCTCCTCAACAAATTTGAGATTCTTGAAGAACGGTCTATTAATTCGCCTATGGACGCTATTCGCCTACATGCGGTGATTCAGGAGATTCTCAGCCGCGTCACGCTCGCAATGTTGGAAGTGTCGAGCACGGTCGCGAAGACCACATGTGAAATCGAGCGATCCTCCGAGGTTGTCGATCGTCTCCGTGTGGCAGAGGACGCCCAAATCAGGCAACAAACTCTGCTTGCTATCGTAATTGGTGCAGCGACTGCTGCGGCAACTGGAGGTCTCTCGATCGCCGACATCAGTGGCGTCACGGAAGGAGTTGTTTCGATCATAGGCGGAACGATTGCCGGATCCCTCGGTGTGAGCGCTCTCTATCACGAGAATAAGGGACCCTTCCGGCATCCCGATAACATCCTGCAGGAAATCTGGGAAGACGCAGAAGTGCCAGTGTATGTTCCGCCGTCCGTCTGGCGCTTTCTGCGGAGACCGATGCGTGAAGACGAAGGCCAAAAAACGTACCGAGACGAAATTATCGCCGGGTGGAGGCAGGAGGGACGGCTTGGAGACCATGGATCTGATGAAGAAGCGACTCGCGCCCGCTTATTCTTCGGTGAGGGAGGAGTGTACACGACGAAGGACTTACAGCGGCGGACGCACATGCTGGATTCGCTCCGGGCCACGATATCGCTGTTGAACCAAGACATTGAACAGCTGGTCCGAGAGTTGATGATCCAAACGTCCCTCAGTAAATCCTTCCAGAAAACCGGTGAGGAGGGGACGCTCCTGGCGAAGCGACCACGAGGCTACGGGTGAACCCCTCCGCGATGATCGAAATCTCAGATGACGAATCTGGTAGTTCAGCATGTGCCCTGAATAGGATTGGAGGCCGCACGGAGTCATGATGCCTATGGTTACTGTCGCCCCACGTCCCCGTTCCGGTCTTGTAGGAGAATCGACCAGCGCTGAAGCCTATGGGGTGCTCTGTGGGGAAGACCGCATAATACGAGATGTTATGACGAGGAAGGTGATCATCGTCCAGTCCTCGATATCGTTGACGGAGGCGTGTGAACTCGTTAGACATCAGAAGATGTTTGTTCTGATTGTTTGTCAGGGTGTCGAGCCGGTTCGAGCGCTCACAGAACCGGATCTTGTCGGCAACGAAGTTCCCCGGCACGATGTTCCTGATTTTGGGACCCTTCAGGAGCTGATTGAACGCCGAGTGGCTGTTCGATGTCGCGAGGACGCAATTCTGGCGGATGCTATCCAGGCTATGATCACGCACTGCACTAGCCATATCCCGGTGCTGGACGCCACAGGTGGGCTGGTTGGCGCTCTCTCGCTGGTGGATGCAGTCGGAGCGGTATCTCCAACCGCAGCAGAGCGCTGGTTGACACAGATGCAGGGATGGTCTGCGACACCACCTCGATCCAAGTGATATGTTGAGGTAGAGATAGGGCACGATCAGTATGCGCCACAGTGATGCCTACGAGAATCGTTCGCCAATTCTGTTATCTCCGCACAACCATTCAGATCCGTGGAAGAGATCCTACCCTCGGAATTGACTAGAATCTGGGCATGGTGGGGCGGACACAATCAGTTAGGCTTTGTTGTTCATCTGGCTCTGTCGGACCCAACTCATTAAATTTGTGTTTTTCCATAAGCCCAAATCGGAGCGTGCACCGTCCTCACGCCTTGGTAGCCAAAAATAGCAGTACTTAAAGATTGAATCATCAACGGCGTGTTGCTTTCGCTGGGGTTGTTGACGAGGATATATGCATTTTTGCCGCTGTTCAAGGTCTCGCCTCGGGGGCTGACGTAACGTCATCTCCTTCGGTCTCAATGATCTTGAGACGCTCATGAATGTCACGGTTGAGGTCAAGGAGTAGAGCAATGTGCGCATGTTAAAAGGCTGAGCGGTTTCCTGGGAAGCCTCCAGCCCTGTGTGGGTGTCCACGCACATCATAATGCGTATGAAGCGAGAACGCATAGGTTTCTACATATTAACCCTACGTGTTCCCGGCGTGTTCTCTTGGGAGCAAAAGTGGGCTCAATTCGCCTTAGTTGATCGGAGCCAAACTGAGCTCACAAAACTACGAAACACCTTTACCAGAGCGGTGTTTTACTCATTAAACAAGGACTTATGCGGGAGGGTCGGAACGGCTTAGGAAACCGCTGCTCTATCCAACTGAGCTACGGGGGCGTGGCTGAACTGTAGCGCACTCGCAGCCAGATTGGAAGGGGAGGGGTGACTTGGATGCGCCGAGACACTTTTCCGTTCGCCGTTATGCATGGTAGCGCGAGCTACCCACAACATCCCCCGCCGAAGACTTGCCGTTGCCGAGCGGCATGCCAACAGATCGTACAGAGATAAGTTGTGGAATGGGTCAATCCGTCGATCGATTCCATCCTCTGTTCAACGACCATTCCACAATCGGAACAGGGGCCGGCCGTCACCGATGGTGCCTTATGCTCTTGAACTCTCATGAGTCACCCGCTTGGTATTGGAGCGTATCCGTTGATTGCAGACGGCTGACATAAATTCGGTGCTCGGGTTGGATCGCATGAAACTCCACAAACGCGTCCTCAATGAACCGCTATGCGTTCGTTGGAGTCCCCACTGGATCGTCCGCAATCGGCTGTCCAACGCGGCGACGGTCCGTTCCAAATCCGTCAGTCGATCGTTCGTGACAGGTGGTTGTTCAGGTGAGGTCATGTCTTCCTCCTTTCGAGCGTTTAGACGGCGCAATGTCGAATAACGCCGATGACGAGTCCTTCGATATGAAACTCATCCGACGGGTGGACGATAATGGGTTGCATCGTCTCGTTAGCCGGACGAAGCTCGATATGCGTCCCCTTCTTGAAATACCGCTTGATCGTCGCTTCACGATTGACTAACGCGACGACGGTCTGCCCGTTCTTGGCCGTTTCCTGCTTACGGACCACCACCATATCGCCCGGCAGGATTCCTTCATCTTTCATGGATTCTCCCTTGACCTTCAGGGCAAAGGTTTCTCCCCCACGTAACATGCTCGGCGGGACATCCACGAGTTCGGATTGCGGAACTGGATCGATGGGAAAGCCGGCTGCAACGAGACCGGCCATGGGAATCTCCGTCTTCTGTCGTAATTGATCGAGGACGACTGATACGACGCCGGGAATCTTCCGCATGCCGGATTCATAGCGAGCGACGGATACTCGAGTCGTGTGCAACGCCTTGGCGAGCTGCTGTTGCGTGAGGCCTAATTCTTCCCGGTGACGTTTGAGATCCTGCGGCTTCATGATGTATCCATTGGTAACACGCCTGTGCTGTTCAGTCAAGAGGGTTGAGATAATCGAAAGTTTCCTCCGGTGAAACGATTCAACATATTGGAAAACTGGTACATCTGTGCCACGCAAGATATGGTGGCGATCGTTCGATCAGACGCAATGACTAAAAACTAGGCAACAGGCTCTCGACCCACCGTGCTTCACTGATTGCCACGATGTATGAGCGATTGTGCACAGTCTTATCCCCAGAAACTGGGGAGAGTCAGTTCATCAGACCGTGGAGGGATGGAATGAGTTTCGTGGAACGATGTGCACAGCGCCGGCTTTGAAGGCCGCCCGTATATCGCTGCCAACGACCAGGTTCATATCTCGCAGCGCCGACTGTGTAATAAGGGCAGTTAGAGGAAACCCGCAGTCGAGCGTCACTTGGGCGAGGGCGCCTAGTGATGTGATGGTTTGTACGGTTCCCTTCAGGTGATTTCTGGCACTTGTTTCTCCGGATCCGGCCGGTTCGAGGGTGACGTCCTCGGCTCGGAGGCAGACAAACACATCGGGTTCAAGACTTGGTGAAGCGATGGTGGTTAACGCCACCGAGCCGACTTGAACTGTCGCCAGTTCGTCTCGCAGTTCCGTGATGGTCCCTTTCACGACGGTTTCGATCCCGACGACGTGCGCAACGTCGGCATTCGTGGGCCGACTAAAGACATCTTGCGGCGTGCCCGTCTGTGCGATACGTCCGTCGACGATGACCGCCATCTGATCACCAAGCGTGAGCGCTTCGGTCCAGTCATGCGTCACCACGACAGAGGGGATGGCTAACTGTGTGAGGAGTCTGCGCAAGTCTTTGCACAGCCGAGTCCTCGTCGGCGCATCGAGTGCCGACAACGGTTCGTCGAGCAACAATAGACGGGGTTGTCTGGCGATCGCACGGGCCAGGGCGACCCTCTGTTGTTGTCCACCAGAGAGCTGAGAGGGTTTCTGCTGTGCAATGGATTCAATGTCCAGCAGATGCAGGACTTCACCCGCGCGTCGGTTCTGCTCCAGCGACGAGAGGCCAGTCAGTCCATAGGCGATGTTTCCTTCTACGGTGTAGTGTGGAAACAAGGCATAGTCCTGTGCCATATAGCCGAGGCGGCGGGCTTGTGGTGGGACCGTTACACGAGCGGTGGCATCAAACCACATCTCGTCGCCGACGGAAATGGTTCCCTTGTCGGGCTGCTCAAGACCAGCCAAGCAACGGAGGATGGTCGTTTTCCCGGAGCCGGATGGACCGAACAGAATCGTGACGGAGGGCGGGTCGAGCGGGCATTTGAAGTGAGCCATAATAGAGGCTCGACCAACAAAAGTTTTCTGGAAGTTCAACGTTATTTCTGCGGCCATACCGACCACACACGTCGATTGACGGAATAGACGAGCAACAGCACAGCGTAGGACACGACAAGGAGGAAGGCCGAGGTCTTTGCCGCCCCGGCGTAATCGAGCGCCTGCACGTTATCGTAGATCTCGATCGACACAGTCCGTGTGACACCCTCGATGTTGCCACCCACCATTAAGACGACGCCGAACTCGCCAAGGGTATGGGCGAAGCTCAGTACGACGCCGGTTATGAGTCCGGCAGTCGAGAGTGGGATGATGAGTTTGAAGAAGGTTTGCAGCTTGGAAAGCCCCAGCGTCCATGAGGCCTCGATGAGTTTTCGATCGACCTGCTCAAAGGCAGTCGCGAAGGGCTGAACGGCAAAGGGTAAGCTATAGAGAATGGAGGCTATGAGCAGTCCTTGAAAACTGAACGGCAATGGATATCCAACAAGATCTGAGTAGAACTGCCCGATCGGGCTGTGTGGGCCGATGGCTACCAGAATGTAAAATCCCAGTACTGTTGGTGGCAATACCAAAGGCAAGGCTACGATTGATTCGATCAGAAACTTCCAACGCCACTTGGAATAGGCTAGCCAATAGGCGATGGGCAGGCCGATTACTAGTAAGGCGATTGATGTCAGGCTTGCCAACTTACAAGTCACCCAAATGGCCGTCCAATTCATCGGGACTCCGGAATAACAAACCCATACCGCGTCATAATGGCTTGTCCTTGTTGACTCTTCAGGAACTCGAGGAATTGCCCGGCGCGTTCGTGATGCTTCGATGATCTGATGATCACTGCACCCTGTTCTAGCGGTGGATAGGCCTCAGATGGTATTTCCCAATAGGTCCCTTTGTCCTTGAGGGGAGGCGCGAGTGCTAATGAAATCGCGATGATCCCGATGTCGGCGGCACCCGATTCAACGAACTGCGCGGTCTGGGAGACGTTTTCCCCTAAGACGAGCCGGTCGTTGATACGGTCATAGATGTTGAAATGTTTCATCGCGGCCACTGCCGCGCGACCATATGGCGCATGTTTAGGGTTCGCGATGGCGATCTTCTTAGCAGCTGGCTGACGGAGCACCGCAATGCCTTGCGTTACATCAAGGCGAGCGTCATTCCGAGCCCACAAGACAATCCGGCCCACGGCATAGCGATACTGTGATCCGGGAACAGTCAGGCCGGCTTCTTCTAGCTTCCTTGTATAGGTGATATCGGCGGAAAAATAGAGGTCGAAAGGCGCACCATTTTGAATCTGGGCATAAAAGTTCCCGGACGACCCGAACGACACCTTCACATGGTTCCCGCTGACCGTCTCGTATTCTGAAGCCAGTTCTTTGAAGGCAAAATTCAGATCAGATGCCGCTGCAATCGTGAGCTCGCCGGCGAAGGCCTGGTGTGGGCCAATCATGGCGAGCCAACCTATAAAGAGTATCAATCGCTTCATCGAACGCCCTCAAACTCTGACGCGCATCTGAAAATAAAAATAATCCGTGTCTTTGTTCCCTCCGGCCGGTAAGCCGGCGGAGGGGGGGAGCTGGTCAAAGTAGGATCCTTTGAACCAATGGACGTACCCGACATCAAAATCCATGTTGGCGTTGAGTGCCCATTGCGCGCGAAGCTCAAGATCATGACCTAAGTAGTTGCCTGCTCCTCCTGTGGAATCCTGTAACAAGCCGCCCACATACAACGCGCCCGCTTGTGCTAAATACCAGAACCGGTGCTTTACTTGTACTGTCCAACCTCGGACAGGCTGGATGATCAGCCTCCACCCGGGTGAACTGATATTGGACCTGGCAAATGCTCCGAACGTTCCCGTGGGTGCCAAGTCAAATCGACGGGCGCCGAACAGGGGATCAAAGTTTCCGTGTTGGCTTCCCCCCGGTGTTCTCGTGCCAGTGGCGTATGTGTACTGGACCAACAGGCGAGGACTCCACGGTAAGTTGAACGTATACCCAACTTCAGCGTTTGGGTTATAGGCTAAATGATCGATGTTGCCCAAGTGTCCGGCTTGAACGGCCCCCTCGAAGTCATAATCGAATTCGCTGATCGCGGGAGACTTGAATAGGCGAAGCCCGAACGTACTGTACGTTCTGTGGAGAGCAGGATTTTGGAGTTGTTGGTCGTTTAACCCGAAATAGAACGCGTTTACCTGAAACCAGGGGATGTGCTGGCTTTCAAAGTAGGCTCCCCAAAGGAGTGAGGTGTCATAGGACTTATCGAGGCTCACATCGTCCCGAACGACGGGCTCCACGAAAAATGCCCTGAACCGCCAGCTGTTGCTTTTACCGATTTGCCAATGGATCCCATCGAAAGCGTTGGTGGTATTTCGGAAATCATTTCGGGCGATGTACCGACGCCTTCCGAAATCCAGCGTCATCCGTCCGAAATGGAAATCGGTCCGCAAGCCGGTTCCGAATACATTGTTCACCGTCAAGGCTCCGAGTAACTGTAAGACATCGAATTCGTTCACCGTGGTGGCATTCCGGAAATCACCGCGGTCCGTGTCAAAGAAGGAGCGCGCATCCTGGCCTTCAAAGAGGAATCGCACAGGACCGTTCCCGCCCAATCCGACACGAACGCGTGAGCGAAGAGCCACCTGTGTATCCGGGCTTCCGTTTCCACTCTGCTGACTCGTTCGCCAAGGGTGATCATAGGATTCGAACCGAGTCCGATGTTCGAGACCGAGGTCGAGCCAGTCGGGCAGATGCGCGGCGCTTCGGAGGTATCTGCTCCAGGCAAGCTCGCGCTGTTGGATGAGCACGGCATCAGCCGGTTCAATCCAGTTTTTCCCTGTCTGAGCATCCGCCCGCTGCTTGATATCGGAGGCCAACTCGAGCGGGTCGGAAGGAAGTCTGGTCATAGGTCTCGATGGCCATCGAGATGGTTCCTCAGCTAGAGCCATGCCGCTGAGGAGCCCTATTACGATCGTCACGGCAACGGTCCTCACGATTCGGACCTTCCTGTTCTTTTCGGTTTTGTTCATGACATCGCAACATGGGTTGTGAAAGCTCCTTTTAGGCAGGGCGGAGCAGATGGACCTTTCCTGTTTCGCTGGTATCGTACCCGCCTAATGCATCGATCTCCCTTCGAAACGGACGGCTGACAAGCGTCTCAAACAGGCGTGTCAGGGTTGGGTGGGATTTGAGATAGGGCTTGGGCACGACAAGGTCATACCGTGTCGCCTGCAGCGGGATAAAATCCAGATCGAAATGTTGTGCGGCGGACCGAATCCCGATTCCGGCGTCCGCTTGACCCTTCGCAATTGTTCTTGCGACTTCAAAGTGAGTCGAGGCAAGAAGGTCATACCCCTGGATCTGCTTGGGCCTGACACCAGAAGCTCGGAGTCGTTGATCCAAGAGAAGACGCGCTCCAGACCCCTCTTCGCGATTAACCAGTCTCACGGCTGATTGTGTCAGATCGGCGGCGGTGCGAATCGATAACGGATTCCCAGGACGAACAAGGAATCCTTCTTCCCAGGTTGCGAAGGTCACGACGTCATAACCGGAGCCCTTCAAGGTTCGCCTCAGGAACGGCATGTTGGATTCCCCGCTCCCCGGATCGAGCAGATGCATGCCCGCCACATGGACCTCACCGCGCTCCAAAGCTCGGAGTGCAGCCATGCTTCCCATCGTCCAGCCCACCACGGACGTCTTGTCTGTCTGTCGTCGTAGGTGTTCACCGAGCAGAAAGATGGCCGGATCGCACCCGGCCACAGAAATTTCCTGGCGGATCGACTCTTGATCACGCGAGAGCTTCACACGGACGGTGGTGCCAGATATTTTGCCCTGTGTGTCGGTGAGGTATCCATCGGCAGGAACTGCGAAGGAGAGTTGGTCGCCCAGTTCGTTGAGAGGCCGCACAAAGGTGTGTTTCCCAACGGTTGAGACCTTCACGCGGGCTGAACGAGAGGGTGTCCATCCTTGAAGAGGAAGATGGCCGATGAATGTCCCTTCCATGAATTCTTCTGCCGGGGTAAGGCTGAACAGATCCTCCACGCGGCAAGCCAAGACCGAGGCCAACTGAAGGGCAACGGTGGTCGCCGGTAAGTAGAGATTGGATTCGATGGAAGAGACCGCCTGTCGGGTAATACCGGCTCGATTGGCGAGTTCTCCCTGAGAAAGGCCCCTTTCTAGACGACGTACTTTAAGGCGATTCGAAAACTTTGGAGGAGAGACGTGCCGCGGATTCATAAATGTTGATAGCAAGCGTACATGACATATGTCAAGTATTATGGATGCCGTCAATACGGTTTCTTCGACATGGTCACGCTTCCTTCTCGTGGCTGTGGATGAGAGAACACTATTGCTTTTCTGACGACTGAGGCGCCATTGTCGGTTAGGTATTCTATGTCAGTAAGGAGCACGGGTTGTTGAAGGAGGGGTCCATGCTTCAAGGAGGAAACCGAAATCTCATCACTGTAGTGAGGATCGCGATGGTGATGGTGGCTTGCTCCACTCTGTTCGCTTTTGCGACGGGGCAGTTTGGCACACCTAAAGGTGATGAAGGCACGCGCGTCTTCAAGGCCACTGAGCATCCTCACTATAGCGGGCAATTTCATCTTTCCGGCCAGAAAGCCTGGTTGATCGGGAGCATGAACGATTCTGTTCCGTGGGATCATATGGATTATGCAGGCAAACGTGTCACTTCAGTGCAGGGAACGATTGATATCGAGGTCAATGAGCCGACGAACAGCGGTCGGGTGATCGCAGAGTTTACAGAGGGGTCTGATCGATATCAGATCGTTTTTGATCGGTTTTCCGCCAAGGCGCCCTTTCAAGATGGTGGCATTGCGACTAGACTCTACGAACACGGCGACTCCGGCAACGGGGATACGTTGTATCCTAAAACCTGGCTCTATCTTGGGGGCTGGGGGACCGCCACGCTGCTCAAGAACGATGCGGTGCTCTACAAGGATTACGATGCGCACTTCATGGTGATGGAACGGTCACGTGACCCTGAAACTCATGAAGTGCGGTACCCGGTTAAGCGTCTGTTGCCTGGCGGAGAAACCGATCCGGCCGGCATGGAGATTGATCTCTGGGTGCGGTCAAAAGAGCAAAATACACAAAACTTTCCTCCGTTTGAAACCTTTGTGCACCTGTATTGGGAAGAGGTCACGTGGAAGTAGCGGAGATACGTGTCAGACCAACAGTCGACTTCGGTCTCATACGCTCTCCTATGGCCCGTATGGCTGTCCTTCTAAGAGTGAGTCTGGTCCTTGCCTTGTTCCTTCTCTCGACTGCGGCTCAGTGTGACTCACTCGCCAATGATTTTGTTGAAGATCTTCCAGACTCGAAACTTCTCTACGTCTCCGACTATTTTTCGTTCGTCGGCCAAGACAGCCAAGGGCACGTGGCTTTTGCAAGGGAACGAACCAGAAGCCATGCTCCAAGAGTCGGGAGCCAGATCCATGTGATCTCACTGGCAAGCACCCGGAACGCGTCTGCGGTGAAAAACTCACCGATCCCGATCGGTGACACCGCTACCGGTCGAACGGCGAAGAAATATCGGCTGGTCTCGAACGGTGAGAAAAACGCCACGCCTAAGCCTCCGTCGGTCATCGCGTCCAGCACACCATGGGAGGCGGTGCAGAGAAAGAAATAGAGAAAGAGCCGAATCTTCGCCGAAGTGGATTGCTGCCGGTACCACAGCCCCACAAGCACGGCACTCAGTAGGCTGGCGAAGAAGAGTGAATGGGTGAACCCCCGGTGACCCCACAGATCGCCATATCGAATGCCAAAAGAAAAGCCAATGACATCCAGGTCAGGTAGGATTGAGCAGGCCATGCCAAGAAACAAAACCTGCCGGGTCATGAGCGGGTGGTAGTTCGCTCGTCCTAATGCCAGGGCAACAAACGCGTGAGAAAAAGCCGACGCCATCAAGACACCTGTTGCATGATGAATGGCTGTTAGCGTCCCTTCATAAATCCGACTTGTCTCCATGCCTCATAGACAACCACTGCGACCGCATTCGAGAGATTAAGGCTGCGACTATCTGGGAGCATCGGCACACGGATGCGCCGGCTCTCGGCGAACGATTCGAGTAGGGCAGTCGGGAGTCCACGTGTTTCCGGGCCGAATAGAAATGCATCGTCCTCCGTATACATGACGTGATCGTAGCGTTGGCGGTTGCGAGTCGAGACAGCGAAGAGACGATTCGTTTTGAAGCGTTCGGCGCATTCGGTCCAATCCTCGTAGACATGGAGCGTGGCAAACTCGTGATAATCCAAGCCCGCCCGCACCAGTTGCTTGTCTTCCAGAGAGAAGCCAAGCGGTTTGACGAGATGGAGGCGGACGCCGGTGTTGGCGCAAAGGCGGATGATATTGCCGGTGTTGGGGGGAATCTCCGGTTGATAGAGAATAACGTCGAACATGGCACGGTAGTGTAGCATGGTGTCAGTACATGACACGATGAACATGGAGTACGTCGCGATGCCAGGATTTACTTCTGTGGGTGGTGAGGTCTATACCCTTGCGGATTGAGGTTTTGCCAACCCCAAGCGTCGGCGCACATATCGGCGAGCATACGCTCAGCCCGCCACCCGAGCACGGCAGTGGCTTTGCTGGGGTCAGCGTAACAGGCTGCGACATCACCAGGCCGGCGAGGCGCGACCTTGCACGCCACTTTCTTGCCGCTGCTCTGCTCGAAGGCCTGCACAATCTCCAGTACGCTGTAGCCGGTTCCGGTCCCCAGATTGACAGTCAGACATTCCCCTTGGTGCGTCCATCGTCCGAGCGCTTCCAACGCCTTGAGATGTCCGATGGCCAAGTCCATGACGTGAATATAGTCGCGTACACCGGTACCGTCTGAGGTGGGGTAATCATCGCCGAAAATATTCAGATGCGGACGAAGGCCAACCGCCACCTGCGCGACGAAGGGCATTAAGTTGTTCGGTGTGCCCTGAGGATCTTCGCCGATCAGCCCGCTCTTGTGTGCGCCGACCGGGTTGAAATAGCGGAGAATCCCAATGCGCCATGCGGTGTCGCTGCGCTGCAGATCTCGCAGCATGTGCTCCACCGTGAGCTTGGTTTGCCCGTAGGGATTGGTGGCCGACAACGGATGATCTTCCGTTAGCGGCAGCCGTTGAGGATTGCCATATACCGTAGCGGAGGAGCTGAAGACCAGTGTCTTGACTCCGCAGATTCCCATGGCCTCTAACAACCGTAACGAGCCGACAACATTATTGTCGTAGTAGGACAGAGGCTGTTGAACTGATTCACCAACTGCTTTGAGGCCGGCAAAATGGATCACAGCCTGTGCACCACAGTCGCGTAACGCCGTCACCAGCATTGCCCGGTCGCGTATGTCGCCCTGGATTAAGCGCAGCCGTTTCCCTGTGATGTGTTGTACGCGCTCAAGAGACAGCTGGTGGCTATTGCAGAAATTGTCAAAAACGGTAATGTCGTATCCCGCCTGGAGTAACTCGACGCAGGTGTGAGAACCGATGTATCCAGCACCGCCTGTGACGAGAATCATGCTTTACCTCTGACGGAATGGTCGTTCGGGGTGTCTTGTGATGTCAAGGTAGCAGATTGCGACGGGGGGTCAAGGGAGGATATGAAACTCTAAGGATGCTTCGTCTCCGGCGTTATCGCTGACGCTCTGCCTGATACATTGCATCGGTTCTTGATATAGTGAATTCCAGCACCGTCGAACCAAAGGGAAAAATGATGGCATCATTTGAAAGGCAAGACTCTGTCGATCGACAGCGATCCCATAACGGCGTTGTGTTGGTATCCATGGCATTGCTGATGGTGGTTCTGACAACCGGTGCCGTGGCCGGTGATAGGTCAAAACTATCGGTTGAGCGTCTTGCTGAAAAGGCCAGGGTTGCTTGGGATAGTGGAGCAGTGACCGCTGGGCTCGAGCTGCTCGATCACGGTATTCAGGATAATCCCGATGCATCAGCGTTGCACAAGTTGCGAGGGGACATTTTGTCGACGGTTCGAGACCCCAAGGAGGCAGTTCAGGCCTATGATCGGGCTCTCGCGGCTGAACCCACGGCTGTCGATGTCCACTGGGCGAAGTGGGGGCTGCTGGTACGTTGGGGGAGAGCGCATGAAGCCATTGCTGAGTTGCAAAGCATCGCGCGAATCGAGGTCACGAATCCACTCATCCACTGGCGATTGGCGCTTGAACTGCGGAAGGTGGATCGTTTGGAAGAGTCGCTGGAATCCTACAAGCGGGCCGTTAAGCTGATGCCGGATCTGTTGGGGTGGCGGTTGGCCCTTGCTCGCGCCAGATTTGACGTATTGGATTATGTCGGTGCGGATGCCGATTTACAGCATGTGCTACAGCATGTGACACCGGGGTCCCCGCTAGAACTCCCGGCCAGGAACCAGCTCGCCCAACTCTATGAATCGATGGACCGGGGGAGGCGCTTTAAACGGGTGCTTACGCCCGATGCCACGGCAGATCAATTGAAGGAATGGGCCTCGCTTCGGTCGGATGCGTGGAAGCTGTTTGAGACTGGTCAGTATAAAGAGGTCGAACCGGTGTACCGCAAGTTGTTGGACCTGAATCCCAGCGATCCTGTTGCGACCTACCAGCTGGGACTGACGCTGATGCAATTGAATCGGTGTCAAGAGGCGGTCGACGTATTTGGGAACATGTCAAATCTCAATCCGAAAGAGGACGACTACGCAGATACGCTTTATCGGATGGGGCAGTGCTACGTCGAGCTGGAGCGGTGGGAAGAAGCCTTTATGCATTTTCAGATCCTGTATGACGCGGCCGTCGAATTTGAAGAAGCCAACAAGGGGATTGCGCTCCCAGCCGGGACCCGCGTGCTAGCGAAGGACAAGATTGCGCGGTGGTTGGAGAAAGTAACGCCCCATGTTCCCGAGTTGGTGAAACAGAGGGAGGAGGAACTGAAGAAGGAAAGGGAATTGCGAGCGCGCACTCCTGCACTGTCCGAAGCTGCCTTCTTCGCGAAAGCGATTGAAAAGGTAAAACCACAGAAGACGTTGGAGGCCGGAGCGGCGATCGTAGGACGCGATGCAGACTTCAGCTGGTTTCGATATGTGATCCCAGCAGGCAGAGTGGTACGCGACGACTTTCCTACCGGGGCTCACGAGTTTATGCCGTTAAATCCAGGAGATACGTTTTCGACCACGCAATCCGAAATCTACCTGGTGTTCAGACTTGTGTCGGATTCATTGGAGACTGTTCCGCTCGCCGCGCGCTGTTCGCCGGAAACGCGCGAGATGACGGAAGACCCACAGGCAACCGTTCAAGATCGAGTCATGACTACTCTGAACGATCGTTCAGGCTATTTTCTCCTCACCGCTCCGGAATCAGGATGGACGCCTGGCCATTATCACTGCGGCTTGTTTGCGGGAGAACAGGTTTCGGCTTACTCGTATGTGGATGAGGTGAGGTTTCGGATTGTCGAGCCTCAACGTGCGTCGGTTTCTAGCAAGATCGATGAGGCAGAGGTGAGATGAAAGGACTTTTCTGAGAGCTGATTCCTGTAGGATTACGAGAATATCGCAAGAGACAGGTCCTGTAGGTTAACCGAGAGTACAGATGATCATAAGAGTCAAAATCGAATATTAAGGTTTCTTCGCCACCACCTTGCCGTTTTCCCACACATAGATCGGCGTCCCATACATCTTAGCGGTTTTTCGAGCTGTCTTAGCTGCTCGGCGGAGCGCGCGACCAACAGCTTCAGTAAATGCTTTCGTTTCTTTGTTTCGTGAGATTTTCTTCATGGACGTTCATCGAGCCGGTCGGTCGTTCACTCTGTCGATTAGCCCGCCACGGGCTGTTGGTAATCCACTTCGATGGTGAAGCCCAAATCCTCGATCATGCCCCAGACTTCGGGTGCTGGCGCACCTGGTGTCGTAAGATAGCCGTTCACGAAGACGGAGTCGGCCGGGTAGAGGGCTAATGGCTGGAGGCTACGCAGGTTGTGTTCCCGGCCTCCGGCGATGCGGATCTCTGTGCGTGGATGCAGGAATCGGAAGAGGCAGAGCACTTTTAAACAGCGCTGCGGCGTGAGGGAATCACAATTCTCCAGTGGGGTCCCGGCAACGGGGTGCAGGGTGTTCAGAGGAATCGAGTCAGGCTTCACATCACGCAGGGCCATTGCGAGCTCAATCACATCGTCATCCTTTTCGCCCATACCCACGATCCCACCGGAACAAATTTCCAATCCGGCTGCGCGTGCGTTGTTGATGGTCGCCAACCGATCTTGGAATGTATGGGTACTACAGATCGAAGAGTGAAAAGCCTCGCTGGTATTCAGATTGTGATTCACTCGATCGACCCCGGCAGCCTTGAGGCGCTTGGCTTGGGATTCGTTCATCAAGCCGAGCGAACAGCAGATTTGAATCGGAATATCCTGCTTGATGGAGCGCACAGCTCCAGCGATTTCATCAATCTCGCGATCCAACGGGCTCCGACCACTGATGACAATGCAATAGCGCTGAGCCTTCGATGCAGCAGCTTGCCGGGCTCCTTCGATCATCTGTTTCTGTGGCAACAGACTGTACCGCTCGATCGGCGCTGTCGAAATCGACGACTGTGAACAGTAGTGGCAGTCTTCTTGGCAAGCCCCGCTTTTGGCGTTTTGCAACATCTGCAGACGGACTGTGCGGCCGAAGTATTTCGATCGGACTTGAAAAGCTGCGTGTAACAACGCGAGCAGTTCGTCGTTCGGTGCCTCCAAGACAGATTGGCATTCTGCCAAGGTAAGAGGTTCGTCGTTCAGCGCTTTGTCTGCTAAAGTCATGTGGCTCATGAAGTCCTCAAAAATAGTTGCGATGTTCTGATGATCCGCTGGTGTTCTGATCCGTTGAATCGAGAGGGGATGCCCACACTCGCTTGGCCCAATCGGCAGCGGATATTGGCGGAAAACCTACACGGTTTCAAACGGAGAAGCAATGCCCCCATAGGGGACGGATGGAACAGACGAGGGTTCGCCTTCCGGAGGTGCTTCGACCCGGGTCGCCTCAAGCCAAGGGAGGGCGGTGAGTGTATTCCACTTGGCGCAACGGCGGCATCGGCCCGTCCATTCGACGGCTTCCTGTTGACATTGGGTGCAGATATAGGGAACCACGACCCGTTTTTTGAAGCTCAGCGCCTTCTTCAAGGCCACAATGGCGTCTTCGAAATGTTGCTTGCGCAAATAGAGGTTCGCCATGATCTTGTGGTAATCCAACAAGTGATCCTGCGGGCCCTCAATCGTTGAAAGCAGGTCGAAGGCTTCATCCACCATCTCCAGGCGGTAATAGAGCTTGCCTAGATAGAATTGCAGGACGGGGTCCTGCGGACTCTGTTCTAAGGCTTCCCGATAGACGCGGATAATTTCGCTCGGTTCGCCTTGATCCAAAAACAGCTCCTCCAGCCGGTGCAGAATGATGACGCTTCGCGTCCGGTTATAGACTTTTTTCAAGATCTCGACGGCGTCTTTGGTCTTTCCTTCATGGAGCAGAATTTCACCCAACCCAATGTAGGCAGGAAGAAAACTACGGTCCTTCTTGATGGCGCCTCTGAAGTACCGACGGGCTTTATCGGGGTGTCCACGCTCGAGTAGTTGTCGTCCGACTTCATACATGCATCCGACCAACCGTGCCGCTTCCGGCTGCTTGTCGGCGGCGGGAAGATTGGCTTTGACCAAGCGATGCTGGATCTCTAGCGCCTCACTCCAGCGCTCCATCCTGATATTGAGATCGCGTTTACGGATCAACGCCGTCAAGTTATCCGGCTCGATCTTGAGAATCTTCTGAAGCGCCTGGAGGGCTTCTTCATATCGTTTGGCTTCTTCCAAATCCTTGGCAAGTTCCAGCAAGACCTCAATGTTTCGATCCTCTACCCGGTGTGCGTGTTGATGGAGCCGAACGGCCTCGGGGAAATTGCGCTCGGAGCGATAGACGTTTCCCAGCCACAGGAGAGAATCGACACGATTCGGATCGATGGCGAGCGCCTTTTCAAACAGGGTGATTGCTTCCAAGGTTCGCTTCGACATGAACGCATGAGTTCCGTCTCGATGCAGCGAGTCGACCTTCTCTTTTCGACGAACCAGGCGGCTGCTCCGCCAGTTCAGGATGAGGTGCGCAGTCTGTTGTAGGCCGACGGCGAAGGTGGCGAGGACGGCTCCAAATGCCATGGAAATCAGCATAAGGGTCACCGGACTAAGTTCAAACTCGGTGCCCGGGCTTGTATGAATGACGACAAACCCTGGGTTGAGTTCACGAAAGTAACTGTAGATGAACAGTCCTGCGCTGATGAGGAAAATGCTGATCAGGAGTTTGAACATAGCCTACACCGTTTTTTGCGGGTTCGCTTTCCGGACGAGGCGTCGTTTGGGGGGGATGGTGATGGCCGACGATTCGTCAGGAACAGGAACCCGTTGCGCGTCGCTCCACAGACGCTCGAGCGCATAGTGCGCGCGGGAATCTTGTCTCATGACATGGGCCACGACATCGCCAAAGTCGATAAGGACCCATTGGCCGGAGGAGGTTCCTTCGACGCTCAGCGGTCGTTGGCCTACACGAGAGAGTTCGTCGACAATGGAGTCGGCAACTGCGCGGGTCTGTCTGTCGGATTCTGCCGACCCAATAACCAAGTAATCAGCGATCGACGTAAGCGGGGCAACGTGGAGGACTTGTACATCCAAAGCCTTTTTATCGAGCATCGCCCTGGCTGCGGCGAGGGCGGTGGCCTTAGATGCGCGTGCGATTGCTGTCCTCCTGATAAAGGCTATGCTGAAGTATATAAGATTCTACCGAGGGCGGCAACATATTTGCTAGGGGGAGTCCGTTACGAACTCTCCGTCTGATTTCTGATGCCGAGATCGGGCAAGGTGAAATGGACAAGCAGGTGATGTCTAGCGCATCAGGGGCGGCGATTTCGAGCTTTTCAATGGCCCCGGTGTCCAGCTGTGTAAGAGATTCTGGATCGAGGTTTTGGAATAACGACAGCTTGGTAAGGGCTCTGAACGCCTGCCCCGGACGAGGTACCACCACGACATGGCAGATTTTTAGGATCGCCTCCGGATTTCTCCATGACGGGAAATCCAGGAATGCATCAAGGCCAATGATAAAAAAGATCTCCCAAGATTGACCGTAGTGCTCTCGTATTTCGCGGATGGTGTCGATGGAATAGGATTTGCCAGTGCGATCGATTTCGATTGTAGACACGTCGAACTCCGATGTCTCGGCGACCGCAAGACGGACCATTTCAAGCCGCACTGGGGCGGGAGCCAGGGAACGGTTGTGCTTGTGAGGGGGATCGCCGGTCGGGATGAAGAGGATGCGTGCGAGGTTCATGCGCGCACGTGCGTCACGTGCAATGGCCAGGTGGCCGTTGTGGATGGGGTTGAAACTCCCCCCGAATAGGCCGAGGCGTTTCGGCGAGGTGGCTTGTGCGACGGGTGTGATGTTTTGGGCTTTTAGATAAATCATGACTCAGGACTCGTCGCCCAAGACACTACAGAATGACGAGATTGTCTCGATGGATGACTTCCTCATACTCTTGAGGACCAAACTGCGATTGAATCACTGCGGTCTTGAGACCTTTCATTCGGTGCAATAAGTCTGATGAAAAGTTTACCAGGCCCTTCGCGAATTCCTTCCCGTCCGGTGTGAGGCAACTGACCGGATCGCCAGCCTCAAACACGCCGGTCACCTCAAGGATGCCCGATGCGAGGAGACTCTTACCACGTGCGCTCAAGGCCTCTACCGCTCCTTGATCGAGATGGAGTTGACCGCGAGCGCGCAGTGTGAAGGCGATCCAATGTTTGCGGCTGTTCATGCGGCGTTCTTTGGCGAGAAAGAGGCTTCCTCCCGATTGTCCTGCTAAGACCGCGGGCAGGAGTCCGGCCCGTTCGCCGTTGATAATCAACGTGGGAATTCCATACTCTGCAACCTTCTTCGCCGCCCGCAGCTTGGTGGCCATCCCCCCAGTGCCCTCAAAGGTGCTGGAAACTCCCGCCAATTGTTCAATGTCGGGAGTAATGTCAGGAACGAGTGGAATCAACGCGGCGGCTGGATTCTTACGTGGATCTTTCGTGTATAACCCATCGACATCCGAAAGAATTACCAATAAATCTGCATCTGATAGGTGAGCCACTTCGCTTGCGAGGCTGTCGTTATCACCGACCCGAATTTCGTCCACAGCAACCGTGTCGTTTTCGTTGATGATAGGGATGATGCCGAACCTGATCAGTGCGGATAGGGTATGGCGAGCATTGAGAAAGCGACGGCGATCAGCGAGGTCGTGGTGCGTCAGTAGAATTTGTGCTACTTGAATCGCAAGACGCTCGAAGGCCTTTTCATAGGCCCATATCAGTCGACTCTGCCCGACGGCGGCGGCGGCCTGCTTGACCGGAAGGCTCTTGGGATAGTCTTTCAGGCGTAATTTTCGGATACCGGAAACGATGGCGCCGGATGAGACGATGAGAATCTCCCGTCCCTGCGTGCGGAGCGCGGCGATCTCATCCGCTAATCGATCGATCTGTTCAGGCCGAAGTCCCTCCGTACGTGATGCAAGCAAGCTGCTGCCGATTTTGATGACGATCCGTTTGGCCTGGACTAAGAGCTCGTCTCGCATGGCGCCTTTCGCAAAAGATCGACTTGTTTTCCGACATAGGTGATCAGATCACGTAGGCCTTCGTTCGTGGCAGCCGAGATGGCCAGGCATGGATAGTTTCTTTGTCGGCAATAGGTCTGTAGCTCGGCCAGCCGTTCACCAGCACCGATCACGTCGATCTTGGTTGCCACGACGGCAAAGGGGCGATGGGGAAGCGTTGAGTCGTAGGCTCCTAGTTCACGTTGCAACGTCTCAAAACCGGTGACCGGATCCTCCGTCGCCCACTCCGACACATCGATCAAGTGCAGTAAAAATGCGGTGCGTTGAATGTGGCGCAGGAACTGGACACCGAGGCCCTTCCCTTCGTGGGCTCCTTCGATCAAGCCGGGGATATCGGCCACGACAAAGCTTCGATGGGATCCCCAGCGGACAACGCCTAGATTGGGAATCAGCGTGGTGAAGGGATACTCGGCAATCTTTGGACGTGCGGCTGAAATCGCAGCAATGAGTGTCGACTTGCCGGCGTTCGGAAATCCGACAAGTCCGACGTCCGCAAGCAATTTGAGTTCGAGCCGTAAGGCACGTTCTTCGCCGGGGGTTCCGGGAGTACACTTCGTTGGCACTCGATTAACCGATGTAGCAAAATTGCTGTTTCCTTTTCCCCCGCGGCCTCCTTTTGCGATGACAACCGCTTGACCATCTTCGATAAAATCAGCAAGTACCTCTCTAGTCTCGTGATCATAAACGATAGTGCCGACGGGGACGAGAATGGATAGGTCCTCTCCGGAACGGCCTGTACAATTGGAGCCCCCTCCGGCTCGCCCGTCCTGGGCCTCGTAGTAGTTTTGGTAGCGGAGGTCGAGGAGTGTCGTGAGTCGATTGGACGCGGTCATGATGATGTCGCCACCATGGCCGCCATCGCCGCCGTCCGGGCCCCCACGAGGCACAAACATCTCCCTCCGGAAACTGCAGATGCCGTTGCCTCCTCGTCCTGCTCGGACCGTGATGTGAGCTTCATCGACAAACATATGATGACATCATGCTGCGAATGATTCAGTGATGAGGGTGAGAAAGTATACCCGACTCTGAGCCGAACAGGCGGTGAGAATTCCTCCTGTCCTGGGTCGGCTAGAGGAAATGGAGGAAGAGAATCAGGACTTGGCTGGGATGGGATACACGCTGACTTTCCGTTTGCCTCGCCCACCTTCAAACTTGACCACGCCGCTCATCTTGGCAAACAGCGTATGATCCCTTCCGAGGTCCACATTGAACCCAGGAAAGAATTTAGTGCCGCGCTGACGGACAATGATACTGCCAGCCGTGACGGTCTGACCACCGTAGGCCTTCACACCGAGGTACTGTGGATTACTGTCGCGACCGTTACGTGATGATCCGCCACCTTTATTTGTTGCCATGGTAAGTCCTCTCGAATCCGTTACGCAGACGCAATATTGGTAATCAGTAGCTTTGTGAAACCTTGCCGGTGTCCGCGTGTACGGCGGTAATTCTTGCGGCGCTTCTTCTTGAACACGGTAATCGAACGAGTTCGTCCGTGACGCACAATTTGGGCCGTTACCTTCGCACCACTGATAAGCGGTTGTCCAATCAGCAGCCCGCCTTCGCCATGCACGAGACGGACTTGGTTCAGCTCGATTTGGGACCCAATATCTCCGGATAGGCTCGCAACCTGGATTGTGGCCCCTGCTTCAACCCGATATTGCTTACCACCCGTTTCAACAATTGCGTACATGTCTCTTCTCCGAAATTAAAGAACGGTTCATTTAACATGTGGTGATGGAGACTGTCAAGCTGAAGCAGAGGTGGGTACTGGGGGATTAGTGTGTTGCTTGGATCAACTCTGAAATTGTCCACACATGGTCACTGATACCTGATTCCATCGCGGGGCTCACTCTCAAGGTTTGATGTACCCGGCAAAAGTTATAATACGCGAATTGGAGCGCATAAGCCCACCGCAGATTTTCCCATTTCTTCGAGAAGGCGTTAGTTAGCCTGGTCATTCTCCGCATACTCATTCTCAGCGTAAGGTTCTGCCGTTCAATGTGTGAGGTCGTGGCCTTGCTCAAATCAGGGTTGCCGAATGCTCTAGACTTTTCGCAGGCAATGCACGTGCTGGGAGAATAGCGAGTCTGACTCTCAGAGTTACTTCGGTAAATCTTGATGACCTGGGCGAAATCCACATGCTGCGCACCTAGACTCTCAATAATGGCGTCTTTATAGGGAGGAAACGCATCTGTAGTGATTTGAAAGTTGCCTTCTGTGGCGTAAGCCAATTTTTCTGTAAACGCGACGGTATCCTCCCGGTTTCGTAGACCAAGATGCCAAGCAAGAATGAGCTTCGTATGTCGTTCCATTCCTATGAAGCACCATGCATCACCAATACCTTGCTTGATGATCGCCTTTCGTGCTTTGGTTTTAGCCTTCATTCCGACATAGCCCCAAATCTCATCACAGCTCACATCTTTGACCTGTAGACCTCGAATCCGTTGAGTCATGAGAGATTCACATCTCTCCCCAACGAGAGCCAAGAGACTAAGAATGGTGCGCTTTTCGACACCCGTAATCCGTTCAGTCGTGCGGATTGAGCATCCTTCCACAAGATGCTGAATCACGGACACGGCTTTCTCTATCGGCAATCGCATATCATCCAGCGGTCGTTTGTGTGGCTCAAGAAACGTCTTCTTGCAGCTCAGGCAGCGAAACCGTTGTAAGCCATTTCGGTCTTTCCCGAATTTCTTTGTCTGTGCATTGCAAGTTGGACAGGTCATTTTCGCTCCCACCCTATATAGCAACACACTATACTATATTTGCTCAAGCATGTCAATGGACAATATTTAGCCTTGGCCAGTTACGGAGCTAACCAGCCTCCCAAACCCATCTTGCAAAAATAATAGGGTTAAGAGATAATAAGACTACGTTTTGGGTCTACCAAGGGGCCTTCCCTACCGCCGTAGAAAGCTGGGGTTGGCCCCTTCGTTTTTCTTATTACGGCCTCCATCGTCGGTAGACGGGAGCGTGGAGGCTAAATATAATAATTTAAGGATCTTAAACACTGGCAATCCCTCCTTTCTGTTTACTGTTTTAGTTGAAGCAGCCGCTCTATCCTTTCCATTAGCTCCTTATCCATGTCTCCAGCTTTACCTTTTTCCCGAAGAGCCTCTATCAATGTTCCAATATAGTCATTCTGCAGATCATCGCGTGATCGGGTTTGTGCAGGTGGAATCGGCGGTTTACTACTTCCGTCTCCCTCGCTCGACCCTGCAGGCCCTCCTCTCCCTCCACCGTCCCCGCCCCCAAATTCAGCAACCCCATGATTGCCATCTGACTTAGATGGCCTAACTACTGGTTGAACCAACTGGCTTTTATTGCCTTTCGCCTCAAAAAATCCTGCTGTCTCCGCTGATTCATATAGTGATCGGTAGGCAAGATCTATCCTTGTGGGGATAACTTTGAATTTCATCCGAAGCGCGTTCTTAAGTCCAAGCCCTTCAGGGAGATCTCTACCTCGGTACTCATCGTAGATAGCCTTAAAGAGGGGAGCTACAAAAAATGCATCTATTAGCGCACTGCGCTTTTCTTCAGGCGATTCTGGCATTAGAATTTTCGTAGCAAGAGGGCTCAGCCGTATTGTCTTGTTCTCTTCGCTCAACAGGCCGAATACCTTTGCCGCTCCAATACGTGACAGAAACGCCCCATTGGTTGTTGATTTATATCCAAGGAATGCGGCCAATTGCTCGCGGTTGGCATAACCCCCTCCCTTGTCGTGAACGGCCTTTGCTACTGCGATAGAATCTTCCAGCCCATAAGCAGGAAATTGAATGCCCGAAGTCTGGCGTGATGATTCTTTTTGGAGCTGATCTTCTACTGTTTGAATAGGTGACTGAGCTGCTTCCATATCTTAACCCCCTTACTTCATGGAAGTTACGCCTCAAACTTCGTTGCAGTATATGTAAGGAGTAAGGAGAAGTCAAATATGGAAGTAACGAATCGGAGTTCTGCAAGTAACGTAATTTATTTACCTTTACTTTTTGATGACTTACGCCATCTAGCCTTAGCTGCCTTAATAGCTATAGATCTCCTCTCTTTTGAGGAAAGAGCCTTCGCCCGCGCCTTTCCACCCTTTTTACCACCTTTTCTCCCAGCGCTAGCGCGATAGGATAATTTCTCAAGCGGTGAACTTGGAGGTCGTGGGATACCATCACGCTCTTCGTCTCGAGCGATTAACTCTTGTAATGCGCTGAAGGCGCTCTCATTTTCGTCCTTCTTTTTTGGCATAACCTCAGTATGCCACGGATCACTGAAGATTTCACGAGGCCAGCAACACACTGATCTACCACTACCCAGAGGTGACCAAGATCCAGGGTGCAGGCAGGCCCCCTCTCTTGGAGGGCTAGGCTGGAGCCTGCGTCAACGCGTATGGTCTGCTTTGTTGAGGTAGGGGAATTGAACAGCAGACATTTCCTCTTTGGACTGGGAGAGCGAGCAGAACAATGTCTCACACCAATAAATTCGTGATCCGCACCTACCACCGGATTCCCGTTCGTTGTGCCCTCTATTACTTGGGCGGAGATTTTCTTGGAAAGGGAACGGTGGTCAACCTTTGCCGGAACGGGTTCCGGGTATTGGGTGACCATCAGGTCGTACCAGGCATGGAATTGGTGGTTCGGATTACGCTCCCCGATAGGGATGAGCCAGTGGAAATCCAGCGAGTCACCGTTCGCTGGGTGCGCGGGCTGCTGTTTGGTGCCAAAGTCGTGACAATGAGCCCGGATGGTGAAGATCGAATCGGAACATTTCTCAGTGCTCGCCTGCGCGCGTATTGTGCGTCTTCTTAGTCTCATGGCCGGTCCGTTTGCTTGACCCTCAAGTAGCCTCACGCTATATTCCACTCGGCACATGGCCTGACAACGGGTTCCCTTAATCGCGGAGACTGCCCTCAATGCTGGAGCCGGTCGAGAAAATTTGGATGGACGGAAAGTTTGTGGCGTGGGGGGAGGCGAATGTCCATATTCTCACACATTCGCTCCACTATGGTCTGGCAGCGTTCGAAGGTCTCCGGTGTTACAAAGGAAAATCAGGATCCGCCATCTTTCGGCTTCAGGAGCACGTCGATCGACTGTTCAAGTCCGCGCACATCGGCATGATGAGCATGCCCTATGACCAGAAACAGATTACCGATGCCATTCTCGAAACGGTTCGCGTCAATCGTCTCGATGCCTGTTATATTCGTCCGCTGGTCTACATTGGGTATGGAACGATGGGGGTGCATCCGGGAGAAAATCCTATTCGGGTGGCCATCGCGGCTTGGAAATGGGGGGCGTATCTGGGGGATGAGGCGTTGGCGAATGGGATGCGTGCCTGTATCTCCTCATTCACGCGACATCATGTGAACGTGTCCATGACCAGAGGGAAAATATCCGGATACTATGTGAACTCCATTATGGCCAAACAACAGGCGAAGGCCGATGGATATGACGAAGCCATTCTTCTCGATCCAGAGGGGTATGTCGCAGAGGGAACGGGTGAAAACGTCTTTATGATTCGTCGGGGTATTCTCAAAACGACGCCATTGACGTCGGTGCTTGAAGGCATTACCAGAAACTCCGTCATGCAACTGGCGCGAGAGCGAAACATTGCCGTCGTCGAAGAACGATTCACGCGTGACGAATTGTACATTGCAGACGAGGTTTTCGTGACCGGAACGGCCGCAGAACTGACGCCGGTCAGAGAGATCGATCATCGTCGAATCGGAAACGGCACTCCCGGGCCGATTACACGAACCCTTCAAGATGCCTTCTTTTCAATCGTGCGTGGGGAAGATGCTGCGCACGAGTCTTGGCTCACTCGAGTCTAGCTCGCTCCTAGAAACAACATTCTAGCGGCTGCCGAACGGACGGGCTCTGAAGGTGCGTGGTTGGTTTGTCTAGCGAACCGCAAAGGGTTTGGCCTAGCCTGATCAGTGACTCTCCTCGGAAGTTTCTCCTGCAGCAGGGTGTGCCTCCTCTGAGGGCTTGGCAGCAGGGTCAGCTGCAGGAGGTACAGATTCGCTCTTTGATTCGTTCTTTGGCTCCATATCGATGACGGTAGAGGAGAAGTTTTGTTGCTTCGCTAAGATCGCCAGGCTGAACGAGGTGACCATGAATATCGCCGCGACGACCACCGTCAGCTTGCTCAAGAAGTTGGCAGGACCACGGCTGCCGAACACCGTTTGACTCGATCCGCCGAACGACGCGCCGATCTCCGCTCCTTTCCCAGATTGGAGAAGAATTGCTCCGATCATCAGAAAACAGACGAAGACATGAATGACGACGATTGCGGTGTAGAGCATGAAATCTTAGACTCCGATTGAGCGAGCGGTTGATGCGATGCGCGCGATTGTAGCAAAGGAATCGACCTGGAGACAAGCACCTCCGATCAGTGCGCCGTCCACCTGGTCTGAAGCGAGAAGGGATTCGATGTTCTGGGGTGTGACGCTCCCGCCATAGAGAATCCGAGTAGAGTCAGCGTTCGCTGGAGAAATTGTGGCGGCCAGGACTCGCCGAATCGTTTGGTGGGCGGCCACGGCTTGCTCTGCCGTTGCGGACTTCCCGGTACCGATTGCCCAGATGGGTTCATAGGCAACCGTTATTTCACTCAAGGCGTCGGCGGTGAAGCCGGAGAGACTTTGGTTCAACTGTTGAGTGAGTACGTCGTCCGTCATTCCATTTTCCCGCTGCGTTAGCGATTCGCCGATGCAGAGGATCGGGCGGAGGCCGTGTTTGAGCGCGGCTCGGATCTTTTTCTGGATGCCGTCGCTTTGCTCGCCGAAGAGGGTTCGCCGTTCAGAATGGCCAAGGATGACATAGCGGCACCCAAGGTCCACGAGCATCGGTGGCGAGACTTCTCCCGTGTAGGCACCCTCATCTTCCCAAAACATATCTTGCGCTCCAAGCTGTAGAGGAGAGGAGGGTGCAAGTGTCATGCGGACCGTTTGCAGGGCGGTGAATGGAGGAGCCACGACAAGCTCAATGTGTGAGGAGAGACCCTGAAGGTGTTCACTCAGGGCACGGATGAAAGAGGCCGCTTCGGACGCGGTCTTGTTCATTTTCCAATTGCCGACGATGAGAACTCTGCGCAAGCTTATCCCCGTGATGCTGGCTTCAATGATGAGTATGGATTAATTTGATCGGTCTGGCAGCGCTGCGAGACCAGGAAGTGTTTTTCCTTCGAGTAGTTCAAGAGCGGCGCCGCCTCCCGTGGAAATGAACGACATGCTTTCCGATACACCGGCTCGATGGACGGCCAGAGCCGTCTCGCCACCACCGACGATAGTCAAGGCGTATGCGTCGGCTATCGAGTGGGCCATGGCAAAGGTGCCTCGGGCATAGGCATCGATTTCAAACACGCCCATCGGACCGTTCCACAGGATGGTTTTGGCATTTTGGACCGCCTCGTTGAACAGCTTGACTGAGGCCGGTCCAATATCCAACGCGTACCAACCTTTGGGAATCTCCTGGACTGGAACGATCTTGGTTTCAGCACCGACCTCTCGGCTGGCAGCCACTACACAATCGACCGGCAGATAGAACTTGACCCCAGCCGACAGGGCATGGTCTTCAACTCCTCGGGCAAAATCCAGCATGTCCATTTCAACTAACGAATTACCGATCTCCATGCCTTTCGCCTTCAGGAAGGTAAAGGCCATACCGCCTCCGATAATAACCTTATCGACCCGTTTCCCAAGATTTTCGATCACACCGATCTTGCCGGACACCTTGGCACCGCCCAAAACCGCGGCAAACGGTCGCACAGGATTGGCGACGGCGCCCTCCAGATATTCGATTTCTTTTCGTAACAGTGCTCCCGCAGCTGAATCCTTGATGTACTTGGTGATGCCGACGGTTGAGGCATGGGCCCGATGAGCGGCGCCGAACGCGTCGTTGATGAAGACATCACCCAGCGCGGCCAAGGCCTTGGCGAAGGCCTCCTCATTTTTTTCTTCCCCGGTGTGAAAACGAAGATTCTCCAGCAGGAGGACGTCCCCCTCTTTCATCTTGGCGACCAATTTTTCGACCGCCGGGCCCATACAATCCGGAGCGAAGGTCACGTCTTTTCCCAACAGTCGTCCCAGACGTTTCGCGACCGGGGCTAAGCTGTATTTGGGATCGAATGCCCCCTTCGGCCGACCAAGATGCGAGCACAGGATGACTTTAGCTCCCTCATCGACGACACGATTGATCGTCGGCAACGTTGAACGGATACGAGTGTCATCGGTGATCTGTAGCGATTCATCGAGTGGGACGTTGAAGTCGGCCCGGATGATGACTCGTTTCCCACGAAGTTGCACATCGTCAATCGTTTGTTTATGCAGGTTCATCCACACTCCCTATTCAGGCACGTTTGGGGGATGAGGCCATGGGTGGGGCCGATATGTAAGCCCCTGCTGAATCATCCCGGTCCCAGGTGTACTGGCCGTTATTTCCCTGCCAGCACTTTTACTAGGTCTCGGACACGGCAAGAATAACCCCATTCGTTGTCGTACCAGGCAGTGACCTTGACGAGACGCTTGTCCACCACATTCGTCAACGGGGCATCGACAGTGGCCGAGTGCGCGTCTCCCTTTTGGTCGACGGAAACAATGGGATCTTCAGAATACTTGAGAATCCCTTTCAGAGGTCCTTCTGCTGCCTTCCTGAAGGCGGCGTTGACTGATGCCGCGTCACAATCTTTTTCAGTTTCGACGGTAAGGTCGACAAGTGACACATTCGGCGTTGGCACTCGAATCGCGAGTCCGTCCAGCTTGCCTTTGAGTTCGGGGATCACCAGGTGGAGCGCCTTCGCAGCGCCGGTGCTAGTCGGAATCATCGACATCCCTGCGGCGCGCGCACGCCGAAGATCCTTGTGTGGAAGGTCCAACAGCTGCTGATCGTTCGTGTAAGAATGGATCGTGGTCATGACCCCGTGCTTAATGCCAAATGTGTCCAGCAAAACTTTGGCGACGGGCGCCAGGCAGTTGGTTGTGCAGGAAGCATTGGATACGATGTGATGGGACTTCGGATCGAACTTGTTGTCGTTCACCCCGAGCACGATGGTCACGTCAGGATCTTTTGCTGGGGCGGAGATGATCACATGTTTGGCCCCGGCAGACAGGTGTTTACCAGCCGATTCCCGATCAGTGAATCGACCGGTTGATTCGATGACCACGTCCACGTTTAAGTCCTTCCAGGGAAGCTCTTTGGGGTCCTTGAAGGCCAGCACCTTGATAGGTTTTCCATCGACGAGGATCTGATCTTCTTTAGCTTCGACATGGGCCGGCAGTGTCCCGTGGACTGAGTCGTATTTGAGAAGATAGGCCAGTGTTTTGGCGTCTGTGAGATCGTTGATAGCGACGATCTGAAGATCGTGATCGTCCATTGCGGCGCGGAACACATTGCGTCCGATGCGTCCGAATCCATTGATTCCAACTCTAATGGCCATGGTGTATTCCTCTACTTAGAACTATGATTTGGTTAGGACAAATTGGGCAGTCCAACACGAAGCTCGATAGTATCGATGGCGTCTCCTTGTTGTCAAGGTACAGGGAGTGCGTATCAGTATACTAATTCATCCAAACCTAAGTAGGAATTCAGGATTCCTGCGGAGTCGGATCTTGTTTCACCCGGGGCGTTTCGGTAGATTTCGAAGGACATTGAGGAGCACATTCGACATGCATCAGACGGTATTTGAACAGGCAGCGCAGGCGGTTGAATGGCCTCGCTTGTTGGTTTTTCTCTCGCAACAGGCTCAGTCGGCGATCGGAGTTGCCCGGTGCCGAACCCTTTCCCTGTCGAACGATCTGGCGAGTGTCTCGCTCCGGCAACAAGAGACCACAGAAATGGTGAGTTTGCTCCAAGGGAGTGATCCAGTGCCTACGCTGTCTTTCCCCGATATACGGGAGCAGCTGATTCGGTCGATGAAGGGAGGGGTACTCGAGGTCGGGGAGTTGCGAGATTGTGCGATTGTCTTGTCACTGATGGCGGAAATCGAGCGATATGCTGTCTTCCATCGAGACCAGATCCAGACCCTCGTCCGCACCGTGGAACCGCTACAGGTCAGCAAGAGTCTACAGGGAATCCTCAAGGCCATTGAAGGCGCGATACAATCCGACGGGTCCATGAAAGAGACGGCATCGCCGGAGTTGCGACGCCTGACTCATTATGCCTTGGAGTTAAAACATGAGATGCGGCAGAAGCTCGAGCAGATCCTGCATTCAAAGCGGTACGAGGAGGTGCTCCAGGAATCGTATTTCGCGCAACGAGAAGGTCGATACGTGGTGCCGGTCAAGGCGGATATGCGAGGGAGGATTCCGGGGATCGTCCACGATATTTCGGCGAGCGGTGCCACCGTCTTTCTCGAGCCGCGTGAATTGGTCGAATTGAACAATTCCATCAAAGTGGCCGATCTGGAAGTGGAGCGAGAGGTTCAGCGCATCCTACGGGAACTGACCAGTCTGGTGGCCGGCAAAGCGGAAGCGATCAGTCAAGGAATCGAGGTGCTGGCTGAATGGGATGTCATCAGAGCGAAGGCCGAGGTGAGCCGGCGGCTGAAATGCAGCCCTGTCCTATTGAATGAAACGGGGCGAATCATGCTCAAACAAGCACGGCATCCGCTGCTGATTATCGCGAAGGATCATGTTCTGGCGAACGACATTCTTATGGATGAAAGCGTTCGGGTGCTGGTGATCTCCGGGCCGAATACAGGAGGAAAAACCGTCACGCTCAAGATTATCGGGCTGTTTGCACTCATGGTCCGGGCGGGATTGCATCTCCCTTGTGCGCCGGAATCCGAGATGGCGCTCTTTACGGATCTCCATGCCGATATCGGCGATGCCCAAGACTTGACCCGCGACCTCTCCAGTTTTTCCGCACATATGATGCAGATGATTCAGCTTCTGTCCGAGAGTGCGACAGGGCTGACTTCGAGTGAACCCAGCATCCAACGTTCGCTCGTGTTGCTGGATGAACCGGTGACCTCAACGGATCCGCAGGAAGGAGCCGCGTTGGCCGAGGCGCTCCTGTGCCGCTTGGCTGAACGGAATATGAAGGTGGTGGCGACTACACATTACGGTGCGCTCAAAGAATTGGCACAGACGACCCCCGGTTTTGCGAACGCCAGCGTGGAGTTCGACGTCGAGCGGCTCGCGCCGACCTATCGACTGTTCATGGGCATACCTGGTGGTTCATCAGCCTTGGAGATCGCCGGCCGTCTTGGGATGGATCAACACCTTTTGAACGATGCGAGGAAGCGGCTTCGCCGTGAGGATCAACGGCTTGATGAGTTGATGGCTGATTTGCAGCGGAAACAACATCAGCTTATTGAGGATCATGAGAAGGCCCACCAGGCCAGACGAGAGGCCGAGGAGGCGGCTCGTGAAGCACAGGCGATTCGAGCGCAATTAGAAGAGGCCCAGCAGGATGTTCGACGAGGGCTCAAAAAGAAACTGGGTGAGCAGTTCCAACGTGCGCGGGCGGAGGTGCAGGCCACGGTGGACTCCTTAAAGCGGGAGCAGAAGCTCATCAAGGCCAAGGAGACGAAACAGCGGCTGCATGAGCTAGAGACGAAGGTCAGGCAGGAACTCACTTCTCTTGATCATACTATACCCTTCGAGCAGCTTGGTATCGGAGATGCGGTGGAAATTGTCGGTTTGGGTACGATCGGAAATTTGCTGGAAGCGCCTGAAGGGAAAAAGCGCGTTCGTATCAAAGTCGGTGAAGGCGAGATTCTGGCTGCCGTCTCGAACCTTGTCGGCATTGCCCGTGAACCGCGTGCGGAGTCGGCCCAACCGGCGCCATCGCCCTCGGGTCTACGGCGAGTTTCAGCGAATAATGGATTGGGGCTGGATGAACAGACCGTGGTAGACGTACGAGGCCAGGCTGCAGACGAAGCACTCGAGCAAGTCCTCGCGGCGCTGGATCGGGCTGCTCTCAGCGGCGCTCCATACCTGCGCATCATCCATGGTCATGGGACCGGTCGGCTCAAGTCTGTCCTGCGGGAATACCTCAAGAGCTCGCCCTATGTAGCAGAGTTTCGTGCCGGTGACCGAGCCGAGGGAGGTGATGGAGTGACCGTGGTGAAGATTCGATAGAAAGTGCACTCAGGACTTCTTGGCGAGTCCTTTAAACGCCAGATGCGTGTCTGAGAATCAAAACCCCAGCCCTACGCCGATCAGGCCGTAATGGGTGCGGAAGTCCATGGCCAGTCCTTCCCAGTGATAGTTGGCCGAGAAATACCGGTACTCTCCGAAGAGAAAAACTTTGGAGTTGACGAAGACTTGTCCACCACCGAGAAACTGATGCCCCAACGTGCGGGCCGAATCAAAATCTTTGTCGTCTCGTCCTGCAATGTTGGGGTTCAGCAGAGTTCCGTGTGACCAGCCGACACCTATTCCGACGTACGGTCGGATCTGTTCACCCGGATAGCGCAGAATAAGGTTGAAGGTCGTATTAAGCACGAGCAAGTCGGAGCGACCGGTCCCGCGGTTCTTCCCGCCGGCGATGTTAGGGAAGGATAGTGTCCCGCCGTGTGCGTTCGAATCGATTTCGAGACCCACCATTCGATGCAGTGCGGCAGGAAAGAGTCCCGCTTTCAATCCAGCACCATAGCCTTCTTGGATCGAACCAGGAACGGTCGTTTCCTGGTTAAAGATGCTCTCATCACGAGGCCAGCCACCCAGTGCATAGATACTTAATTCAATATCTCCAAATTCGGCTGTGAAGGCGGGGGAAGAGATACTGAGACAACCGACTAGCAAACTGAGAAGAGCAATGAGTCGGCAAGAGAAACCAGGTTCCACGAAAAGTAACGAGTGGTAGAGGAACAAAGGAAAGGGCCTTCGGAAGAATTTTCTGAAGGCCCTTCCTTTGGCTAGCTACAGAGGATTAGTTGCCGCGAACGATGGTACACCATTCGCCGAAGATGCCGAGGATATTCTTGGCTGAATGGTCCACAGAGGCCACCGTCGTAATGCTACCGGCCGACTTGGCCGCTTGGACGCTTGCATCACCGGTTGCGACCCAGCCTAGAATAGAGGTGGCGCAAGCCTTCCCTTCCTTACCGGCTGCGGCGGCGTCAGTCGCCACATCGCCGTACTTCGTTTCATTGTAGATGCCGCCCGCCAACGGGGAGGCAACGATCTGACAGCCTGCTGAGGTGAGTCCGATGAGCACTACGAGAGAAAGCAGTAGGGACGTCCGTTTCATGAATCCTCCTTGTGAATAAAATAGACCGGCTACCAAGCCGGAATATAGGTATATGACGAGGATCGGTCAAACCATTATTTGGCCCTAGATGAAGGTGGAGAAAGGCCTGGGTCATACGCAATCTTAATAGGGTAGTCGTGGCTGTCCCATTACCCACTCCAGACGGAGTGACATGCTACGTAATGATCGATTAGCCTATTGTCCGGGCCATAAATTCACCCAATCGACAGCACGCGATTCATAGAACCATCGCAGGTCAAGCACTGAGTCGCGTCTTAGGCGGCTGCGAGATATAAACAGCAGGTGTGGAAATAGGAAAAGGGCGGTGGCTGCCTTTCGAGCGACCAAACCTGACGGGCCGAAGCCCGGCACGGAGAGCAGACACCGCTGTGATCGAGCAGAACATAGGGCCGGGAGTCGAGTCAAGAAATCTGTGGGACCATCTGGAAGACTTTGTGCGCGGTCACATCCAGCGGCTCTTGGTCGAGGAGGTCAACCATGAGGTTAGTTCCATTCAGAGACGACAACTCTTCACCAGAGCAGACCGATAGGCCCAGTCTTTCAGGGCACCCGATCGGAATTCCATCCCATGATCGACCGCGATGGAGCGCGGGCCTGGCCGGTCACTGAGCACCCGAGCAAGCATCCGACTGACGAGTTCTCTCGACATGCGAAAATCTGCCTCTAGCACCGGACTAGAGCAACTCCGGTTATCCACCACCGTCAGAATCCGATAGAGGCGACCTTCGTTTTGGGGTATCATGGACGAAAGCCATGCTCCACCATTCTGGGCCAACCGGTACAGGAGCAGGGCCTCGGTGGAGTGCCATGTGTTTACGGTGCCGTACCCGCATCCGGAGCTGTAAACCATCTAAGCGGTAGAGCCGTCGCACTCGCTTGCGATTGACCATCCAGCCCTCATGACGTAGCAATACCCCGGTCCCCTGATACCTAAACCACGAGTGCGCATGAGCCACGTCCCGGATGTGGAACTGCAACCCGGTATGATCTTTAACCTGACTCTTCCGGTACCACGACGCCTGACCAAACTGGGCGAGACGACAGGTCCGCGCACAGCTCACCTGAAACGTCCCGTGAAACCATTGGGTTAGTTCCCGTCGGCGGACGGGCCTTAAATTTTTTCATAAGGCCTCTGACAGCATATGTCTGTCGAGGGAGAGATCAGCCACCAGCCGCTCCAACCGACTGCTCTCCTCTTCCACCTGTCGCCACCGTCGGAGTTCACTCATGCCCAGATGCGCGTACTTCTTTTTCAAGCTGTATAAAGTGGCCTCGCTGACGCCCAACTGACGGCAGAGATTGCCGATTACCCTCAACTTGCCGAATGGCATAGACGATCTGCTCTTTGGAGAATCGTGAACGCCTCATCGATCCACTTCTTTCGTCGAGGGCCGCAGAAGCCGCCATCGTATCCAAGTTTTATTCTGTCGTCGTTTTCGTGGGACACGCCAACCTCGAGAAGTCTATCCTTTTGCCTGTATCGTTTCAGATCCACCTCGTATCCAATTCGATACCGCACTGACTAAATACACCTATCTACTTATGCGTTCCCAGTTCCATGGATTGTGTAACACACCTGTCCTATGGCGGTGTTTGAGCATTCTTGAACTGCTTAGTAGTGTGTGGCACTAAGTTTGCTTTATCCCAACTCATGGTATTGCTTCGACCCAGATTGAGTACTGACTCTGAAAAGTTTTCACCAAATATAAGTCAGGAACGCGACCATCATAATTAACTGCTGTGAGGAGGTTTGTTATGCGCCAGTCAACTTCTACCAGAAGCCAAATCGGGCGAGTGTCTCATGCGAAACGGCTCAGAGAGTTGGAACAGGAAAATGATCTGCTCAAGCTTCTGTATTCTGATCTCCTGCAGAAATTCTCGGCGATGAAGGATGGCCTTACGAGACGCGCAGGGGTTTGTTAGGTATGGGGAAGAAGGGGAGACGGGCACTCAGGTACACAGAACTATTGAATGTGGTACTTGGCCATACGGTATCGCAATGTGTTGCGGGTCATTTTGAGGAGACGGCTGGCTTCTGAGACGTTGCCGGAAGTTTTTTCTAGCGCTTCTTCGAGCATCTTTTTTTCCATTTCCTGAAACGAGAGTCCAAAGGTTAACAAGGACGTGGCTGCTGTAGGGTTTTGGGGATCAGTTGTAGGAGGAGTTTTTACGGACACCGGTAAGTGGTGAGGTTGGATCATATCCTCCTTACACGTAATGGTCAGCCACTCTACGACATTGTGGAGTTCCCGGACATTACCCGGCCAAGTATGTCTGTGAAGAACGGACAGGGCTGCCGGTGTGATGGTCTTGATGCGGCACCCTCGCTCCTTTCGGAGACGCTCCAGAAAGATCAACAGAATCGGTTCAATGTCCTGGAGGCGCTCACGCAATGGCGGGATACGCAATTGATAGACGTTTAGCCGATAGTAGAGATCAAGTCGGAACCGACCGGCTTTGATTTGGGCCAGGAGATCCTCGTTTGTCGCGGCAATCATACGGATGTTGACTCTATGGCTGCGTGTGTCGCCAAGGGGATTGATCGTGTGATTTTCGAGCACGCGCAAAAGTTTGGCTTGAGCCATCGAACTCATTTCGCCGATTTCATCGAGAAACAGCGTCCCTCCCTCCGCCATCTGGAATCGCCCAGGCTTCGCTTTCTTGGCATCGGTAAAGGCACCCGACTCATAGCCGAACAATTCTGACTCCAAAAGATTTTCAGGGATACCGGCGCAATTGATTGCGACCAATGGACCGGCGGCTCGTGGGCTGGAACGGTGGATAGCCTCAGCGAATAGTTCCTTGCCGGTTCCGCTTTCACCTGTGATAAGGACCGTGGCGTCTGTCGAGGCAACCTCTCGGGCCAGTTGCTTCATCAAGTTCATTTGGGGCGAGACGCTGATGATGGAGGCAAATGGATCGTGCGAGGCGGACGAGAATGGAGAGGGAGAGGGATGGAGTACCCGGACAATCGCAGCCTGCAGCTCATTCGAACGAACAGGCTTTGTCAGATAATCGACTGCGCCGGCACGCATGATATCCACTGCCTCTGTGACCGAGTGCTTGTTACCAATCACGAATATGGGTGTGGGCGGTACCGCCTGACGCGCGTATTCGAGCAAAGGGGCTATGGTATGGCGATTGCCCTCGACAATGACTAGAGTGGGGGAAGTCTCCGTCCAGAGACTAAGTCCTTCAGACACCGTAGCAGCTGCAACAACATCGGCATGAGGGAAGACTGTGTGGAGGAGTGGCTTCAGGTCGGACTCTACCGAAACTAGGAGGAATCTGTGAGGGTTCATCGGAGTGCTCCCAAACCTAGCCTCCTATCGAACCTCGAAGTAGCTTCTAGCCTACACCCCTTTCTGCGAAGAAAGAAAGGGGTGGTGATGGTGAGTGGCTGACTAGGTTTGGATGGATTCGTGTTTGAATTGAACTGAATGCTGATGAGAGCGGCGAGTTGCCCATTAAAAGTTGAACCGGCAACTCGCCGTTAGCGCCACGTTTGCAGAATGGCTTAGACTCTATTCGCCATCCTTGCAGAATGACCGCTCGTACGCAATGATCGTCCAGGCTTCTTCCTCAGTGAGAATGCCTCCTTTCACAAGACCCGGCATTCCGGTGCCTGGGCTTCCGTTCTTGACGACCCAGAACAGTTCCCCGTCCTTCCGCTTCTTATGGAACTTACAGTTCGTGAAGTTTCGTGGGCCCGGCGCCAACAGCATTCCACCCGGGCCGTCTCCTGCTCCGGTCACGCCATGGCAGTTTGCGCAAGTGCCCTTGCCTTCGTAGAGTTCTTTGCCTTTGGCTAAAACCTCCGGAGTGGCTTTTACGGTACTTTCCAGTTTGCGCGCTTCCCCCCGCTCAGCATCGGGGACACGTGCTTTTAATGGATCGGCTTCAGGTGCGGCCCATCCCGCAGTGCTCCACGAGGCAACGGCAATGACGCTGCATAGTGCAACAATTAAACGCTTCCCTCTCATGATTCCTCCTTGGTGATTACCTCTGATATCTCGGCTAGATGGCTTCCTGAGCCGCATGGCCAGAGGCCTAAAGTCCGCACACATAATACCACGAGATTGTCCTAAGTGGCAGTGCCCATGTCCCGTTGAAGATGATCAGATCGAAGTAGAGTCGGAGGCTGGTTTATCGTATCAAGTTGAAGACGTTGCGAGCCAGAGACATAGCAACCCCTGGCCCGCAGAACGGACTCGGGGACCCGCAACGCTTCGTTGCGGGTCCCCATCGATCCTTACTTAGCTTCGACGATGTCACTCTTCATCGGACCAAGGATGCCGAGCAACTCATCCTTTTCCTTCTTCGGCACGTTGAAGGTGTCCAATGCACTGACGAGATCTTCTACGAGCGCGCCGAAGGCGGCATCGGTGATCTTCATGCCCTTGTGCGTCGTCTTCATGTCACGACCCGAGTAGGAGCAGGGTCCTCCGGTTGCCATACATACTTGCTCAACTAAGAGCTTGTTGAGCTTCTTGAGGTCAGCATTGGCGAAATACCCGTTAATGCGTTTGTCTGCTCCCACGTTGCCGATGAACTTGGTGACAACGGCTTGGATCGCACCTTGCCCACCAAGACGCTCATAGAGCGACCGGTCTGCGGCAAAGGACGTCGAGGTGCTCAGCGTCCAAGCGGCTGCCACGGCGACCGCCGCACAAACAATCTTCTTACTAAGTGTCATATCGTCAACTCCTTTGTGTGAGTAATGAACTGATCTGTAAAACCTCCGTACCCCGTCCATTCGTTACGGATTCCACGGGGTGTTTGGCATCAACTGACCCTTATAGTCTTTGGGATTCTGGTTCGCAATCACCACCGCGATCGCACCCCGGAGGGCGCTCGTGAGGGAGTGGGTCACGACCGGATAGGCTCCCGGTGATTCAGCGATCATATCGAACGTGGCCGCGCTGCCTGGGCCGACCACATAGGTCTGGACGCCCGTGAACTTGTTGGCCGGGTTCCCGCTTTCATAGACGTTGTCCCAGATTTCAGCGATTGGATGGAGCGCGGAGAACTCGTTCGGGCCGGCATTCACAAAATAGATCCGTACCCGCTCGCCCACCTTGACTTCCAATGGTTCCCCACCAGGCATAAAGGGATGGTGCTTGAAAATACCGCCGTTGAAGATCGTGTAATCAAATTTCCGATCGAACATCGCCTGGACGTTGTCCGGGTTCTGCCACAGCTCGGACTGCACGAGGACGAATTCGCGATCGGCCTTTGGCCACACTTTCGGATCCTTCGGATCCACGATGATGGCACCGAACATGCCGCGCGCGACGTGCTGGATCATCGGGCTCGCGCCGCAGTGGTAGTAGAACACGCCGGGCTTCTTCGCCACGAAGGAGAACTTGTGCGTGTCGCCAGGTCCAACTGTCCGGTGGTAGTTCGCCAAGAAGTCGAGCTCGGCTGCATGAAAGTCCATCGAGTGGGGGAAGGAATTCTTCTTATCGCCGATCAGGGTGAAGTTCACGGTATCGCCTTCGGTCACCCGGACAACTGGCCCCGGCATCTGACCATTAAAGGTCCAGGCCTTGTACTTCGTCCCGTTCCCGTCGATGACGATTTCGGATTCGGTCGCCGTGAATGTCACATCATGGACCTTTGCCCCTGCGGACCCAGGCATGGTGATGCACCCGCTGGCTCCCAATAGGACGCCAAGTCCCAAAGTTAGTGTGAGTAAACGAAACCTCTGCATAGTAGCCTCCCTTTAGATTTTATGGAAAAGAGACGTTGCACTGATAAGAATGGTCAAAAATTTCCCCTCCCGAACTTATCAGGCAGACGCCGGGTCAACTATCTAACAAATTTTAAAGAAAAAATACAAAGAAAAATTTTTCTTACACATTCTATTAATCAGCGTATGTAATGTCTGTGGTCAACCGATGAGGGGCCAAAGTTAATATAAAGCACAAGGTATACCACCAGAGATCTGGTTTTCAGCTAGCAGGTAGTCCACAGAAAAGTTCATGATTCATCAACCTATTGGTAAATATATCGAGTCCATGCTAGGAGGATCTCGACCGAATAGTGCATCCTATTGGGATTGCAAATAGAATCTATTTGGATACACCTCGTATCTAATTAGATTCACTCGGGAATGTTCCGAGAAATCTTGGTAGGTCTCACAAGGAGTTCATATTCTGTTGCGCGATGGTTACGTTTCGGCGCAGCCCCTGAAGCTTTGCGCGCCGAACCGGACTTTGTCGAAACCATCTGGAAAAGGTTGATTCGTCAAGCTCAGAGAGAGTGTTGAGATCGGGCGCGAGGGTCAAATCGGTTGGCTGAAAGGTTTCTTCATGAGTCGGCTCACTTCGGAGGTTGAACGGACACACATCCAGGCAATCATCACATCCAAAGATCTTGTTCCCCATTCCCGATTGCAAGTCTTGAGGGATTGCCGTGGCGTCGCCGCGAAGTTCGATCGTCAGGTAGGAAATACAGCGTGTGGCGTCGACGACATAGGGCTCGGTGATGGCTTTCGTCGGGCAGGCTTGAATACAGAGTGTACAGCTTCCGCACAGATCGGTCGCCGGTTCATCGGGTTCGAGGTCCAACGTCGTCAGGATTTCCCCGAGCAACAGCCAGGAGCCATGCTCAGCCGAGACGAGATTTGAATGTTTGCCGATCCAACCGAGACCCGCCCGTTCGGCCCACGCCTTTTCCATGATCGGGCCTGTGTCGGAGTACGAGCGTGTTTTGGCCTCGGGTTCTATCCTGTGAATAAGCTGTTCCAGCTTTTTGAGTCTAGAAGCAAAAAGCTTATGGTAATCCTTTCCCCAAGCATATCGAGCGATACGCCCATAGCCCGGCTGTTCGTTGGCGCGATGTTCGGTCAGGTAGTTGATTCCCACTGAAATAATCGACCGGCAGCCAGGAAGCACATGCCGAGGGTCGGCACGTTTTTCAGGTGTTCGTTCCATCCAGGCCATGCTCCCGTGATAGCCACGTTGGATCCATTGGCTGAGCTGATCCAGTAGACGCTGAGGTATAGCGGCTGGTTCGTCCTCATGCAGGCCAGTGCTTTGTTTGTGGCTGGTCGAAGGAGGGGTGTGATCGATAGACGCGATGCCGACCGCATCGAATCCCAGTGAGCGAGCTTCTTGTTTGATAGTTGCCGTCAGTAACATCGGCGATAGGGGGAATTTATGGTTGGCCGGAACAATCGAAACGGACGCTGAACTGAGCTGAACAGCGGATCGATTGGCATCGACCACATGAACCGACGATATTCGCTTTCCAATCGGTCTTTTTCTCATCAAACCGGCATTGGAATCGGCCGCCCTTGGAAATGGTCGTCCAGGGCTGCGTCGTGCCGGGGAAACTGGCCACGCGACATCCTTGCGGGAATGGAACGTGACAAGGTCGTGCCGTCTCACCTTTTTCCATGGAGAAACTACAGGAGAGCTCCGTTGTCGCCTGCGACTCCTCAGGCTTCTGCGCACCGGCGTCACCAGGGATCGTCAGCAAGAACAGGATGCAAGCGGTGCATGCGGCAAGCTGATACCGTTGTAAAACCATCGCGACAGGATCGTAGCATAGTCGCTTGGCTTGCGGCCATGGAGAGGGCCGCGTAGAATCTTCTCTCCAGCATCTGCCAGCTAAGGAGGCCCTATGCTTGCGACGCGGATCACGCAAAAAGAGGGGATGTTCTATTTCATCGCCTACAAGGCTGGTGACCTGTTGCAAAAAGTTCGGTTTACGAGCCGTTACTATTTCGAAGGTGAAGAGATCGAGCAGTCCAAGATCTCAGAGCATGATGACGTGGCGCAGTTTATTGCGGGGATCGAGCGGAGTGAAAAAGGATTTCAACGTGTCCTGAATCGGCAAAAAATCAAACAGATCGTGAATTTCTATGAGACTGTCGTGTCTCAGCCGATGATCCCCGGCACGGTGCTCCTCTTCACCGATGAAACGCTGCGCTTTCAAAAGGCGGACGGATCCGATTCTATCGGTCATCTGAGTGAACCGAAGGGCAAGTATCTTGTGATCGACGGACAACATCGCCTCGCGGGACTTCATTTTTTTCATGACAAACATCCGGATCAAAGTGCGCAAGTTGAGGTGCCCTGTTTGCTCTTCGATGGACGGAGCGCGGATTTTGCCACAGAGATGTTCGTGATCATCAACTCCACCCATACACGCATTAACCGATCGCATCTCGTGGATCTCTATGAAAAGGTGTCGTGGGAGAGCCCAGAAAAGAAATTTGCCGCCAAGGTCGTCAATCTCTTGTATGGCGAGTCAGACTCACCATTGCAGTACAAGATCAATCGGCTGGGAGGGCGGAGCAAGCAGGAAAAGTGGATTCTCCAGTCCGAGGTGTTCAATGAACTGTTGAAGGTGGTGACGGTTCATAAACGGTGGCTGGAGACTCATCTAGGAATGAAGCCCGACCGGTGCTACGCGCTGGTCCGCGACTATCTGAAGGGCGTGAAGGAGGTAATGGGAGAGGTGTGGGGTCAGAATGAGCGGTACATGTTCACGCGCGACGTCACGCTCAAGGCGCTGATTCGTGTGCTCGACGACCTGATCGTGGATCGCAAACTCATTGCGGATTGGGAAGAGCAGCGCTCTCACAAACCGTTCACCGAGATCGTCAATCCTTGGGCGCCGTTAACCAAGGAGTTTCGAGCTGATGGGTTCTACGAACGGTTCCCGGCGAAGGGGCAGCTTGAGCGGGTGCGAAAGATTCATCAACGGCTGTTGGATGCCATCGTTGGGTAGACTGCACGGAACTTGGTTGGTCTTCCTATTTCTGCTTGTGATGCAGGGGGCCCTGTCCATTGCCGTATTGGGATCACGGGTATTGGCAGCGACTGATGCAGATGGGTTAGATGTGAAGACAGAATCGGGTGGCGGAGTTCGCGCGACGGCGCAGGTGCTCTTCCCTGGAAAGCCGGATGTTGTCCAAGCGCTGCTGTCCGATTACCAGCATTGGCCGGATCTCTTTGAAGTCCGCATGCGCGTGGCTGAGTTGACTATCCATGATGGGCTAGCCACTGTGGATTTACGAATTGAGCATCCTCTCATGCGTGGAGAGCGTCGGTTGGTCACTGAGTCGAGGACGTTGGAACGTGGCGGTCTCGTGACCGACCTTACAGGGGGAGACTTCACGCGCTATCATCGAGTGTGGAAGCTTGCGGCTGCCGGGGAAGGAAAGCAGACTCTGGCTGATTTTGAGCTTGTCGTCGAAATCAAATCCATGGTACCGGATTGGCTGGTTGCGATGGCGATGCGCCAGGAACTTGAGGCACATTTTCGGATCGTCAAACAGAAGGTGTTAGAGCAGTCGAAGCGATAACGGATATGAGTCAGGATGCAGGAGACAAGACCACCCGAAGACCGGACCTCTCGGGGCTGTATGTCATCCTCGATCCGTCGGTTTGTCCTGACCATTCTCTTTCCGATGTTTTGAAGCAGTCCGCCGAGGCAGGGACCAAGCTGTTTCAGTATCGCAATAAGCAGGTTTCGATGAGGGCTGCCTACGAGGAAGCCGTGCCGCTTCGGAAGATTGCCCATGACTTGGGTGCGCTGTTTATCGTCAATGACCGTTGCGATTTGGCGCTGGCGGTGGAAGCGGATGGCGTGCATCTCGGGCAAGGAGACTTGCCACTCCACTATGCGCGAAAGCTGATGGGGCCTGAGAAGTTGATCGGGATGTCGACTCATAATCCGGAGCAGGTAGTCGCCGCGACAACTGGTAGCCCGGACTATCTCGGCTTTGGCCCGATTTTTAAACCTGGCTCCAAGGTGGATCATGATCCGGTTGTTGGTATTGAAGGCCTACGAGAAGTTCGTCGGCTGACAACGCTTCCGATTTTCGCCATCGGTGGGATTGGGTTGGGCCAGGTTGAAGAAGTGGTACAGGCCGGGGCTAATGGAGTGGCAGTCATCTCTGCCATTCTGAAAGCTCCCGTTATTCGTCAGGCCGTCAGCGACTTTGTCGCGCAGATTTCTGCAACAGCATCGCCAGCCTCTTGATTGCGGTAGATCGGGTGAGACGTGCGACCGCTGGCCGGAAGCGGCCCGACATACCGGATTCATAGGGGAGGGGCCCGAGCACGGGCACACCGGCTTGTTTGCGGAGAATCGTAATCGTCGATCGTTCTTGCACACGCGCGATGGCTGATCTCACGGGCTCAGTGCGATTCAGGACGAGGGCGATGATTCGGATCTTCCCTCGTCTGAGAGCCTCGATCGTCAGCAAGGCATGATTGATCCCGCCAAGCCCGGATCGCCCGACGACCACAACCGGAAGTCGCAACCGCTTCACGAGGTCCATCACGTTGTCGCTTTTTGTGACCGGCACGTGCACGCCGCCGACACCTTCCACGACCATGCACTCATATCGACTTGAGAGGAGACGATACATCTTCCTGATGGTATTTGGGTTGATGGGCTGTTTGCTCAGTTGTGCCGCCGTGAATGGGGCTACCGGCAGCTCAAACGTATAGGGACAGACGGCACCGAGGGGTTCCTCACTCTCAATGATAGAGCGCAGCCGGGCCGCATCGGACCGAGACTCCTTTCCCTTCGAGCAGCCTGTCTCGATTGGTTTCATGACGCCGACTGAGCGGCCACGCTTCTTCAGATGCAGTGCGAGCGCCGCTGCAACCAACGTCTTTCCCACGCCTGTGTCGGTGCCGGTTATGAAAATGCCGTGATTCATGTGTATGCGCCTCGCGTCACAGGTGCCTGCTGTCGCAGTTCCAGACTTGTCCCGATACATCTTTGCGTTGAGTCAGGTGGACAATTGTTTCGACAACTTCTTGAATATTGGGTGGTCGGCGCAGAGCATGATCCGGCCATCCTGTTCCCTCTGGAAAGATACCCTCGGTTAGGTTGGTTTTTTGCCAGCCCGGCAGCACGAGATTGACTCGAATATTTTGTTCCCCCCATTCCAGCGCAGCCGTTCGGACGAGCCCGATCAGCCCGGCTTTCGAGGTAGCGTACGCGCTCTGGCCTCTGGCGCCATGAAACCCCGTGTGGGATCCAATCACGATAATGGAACCGCCTCCGCGATTCATTAAATGAGGAGCAATTGCCCGCAAACAATAAAATGTTCCTGTGAGATTGGTCGCGATGACATTATCCCAGATTTCTTCTGAGTGACGGACGAGTAGATCGCTCTGTCCAAGTCCTGCATTGCACACGAGCACCAATGAGCCAGATGTCCGGCCAGAGAACTCGTCGATCATGCGCCGAACTGATTCGGCCTCTCGGATATCCGCTGCAAAGAGATCGCCGGCTCCGCCTGCGTTTAGCACCTGGTGCAAGGTCTCTTCTGCCGTTCTCTTAGTACAATAGTAATGCACGCCCACATACCACCCGGCCTTGCCGAATTCCTCACAGATCGCTCGCCCGATCCCACCGGAAGCTCCGGTGACGAGCGCAGCTGGACGATCAGCACTGTGGAGCGGCCGACCGCTGGGAAGAAGATTGGGAGGTGCTGATGGTTTCATGCTTGGGGGGAATTATGCGGTGAGACAGAAACCAAGGCAAGCATGAGTTAAAACTCAACGCTTTGCCGGTCGGCTTGCCGCTCTTGGGATTCCTATGGTACCGTCAAAACCCCTTGTCTGGAGCACGAACATGCGGAACCGAAGACTCGTCACGCAATTAGTAGCCATAATAGGTCTGTACATTTTGTCTGGACTTCACCCATGGAGCGAGGTCGTGGGTGCTGCGGAGCCGGTCACAGTTGCAAAGTCCGAGGAGTATTTCCCGGATACTCCGGGGAGCCGCTGGACCTATCGAGGCCAGATCAACGAAGGGCCGCTCCAGATGGTCGAGCTTAAATTCTTCACGAACGTGTCAACCGTGTCGGGGACGAAGACCATCAACGGGGCCAAGGTGACGGTGTTTCACGACACGAATCCTGGCAATCACGGGCCGTCGGATAGTTTCTATCGACGCGATCAGGCGGGTATCGTGTACTATGGATCGGAGCCAGGCACGCCACTCGAAGAACAGATCACTCCCTATCAGATCTTCCGATTTCCTTTAGTCATCCCTTCGTCCTTTCAGCAGTTTGACCGCGCAGGACTCAATTTCGGCACTGACATGGATCGTGACGGAACGGATGAAAAGGTTGATGTGCAAGGTTGGAGCGCGGTCATCGGGCGCGAAAGCATTACTGTCCCGGCCGGCACGTTTCAGGATGCCATCAAGGTCGAGGCGCGGATGAAGATGCGGATCCACCTGTCCGGCAGCCGCCGGACCATCTCGGGCAGCGACGTGATGACGGCATGGTTTGCGAAAGGCGTTGGCCTGGTGAAGTACGCTGAGCGGCAGGAGCTAGCGGCCGTGAAAGAGGATCGGGGAGTGGTGACGGAACTTATGGAGGAGCTTGAAGAGTATGAGGTGAAACCTCGTCAGGCCTCACTGAACGGATTCGAAACCCCGACGGAGGGTGTTTTCGCTGGTCACTCTGGTGATCATGAACTGCGCCAGATAATCTTCCCCACCCGTCTTCGCTCCCGCCCCTGAGAAACGGTGTCCTCCAAATGGTTGGCGACTGACGAGGGAGCCGGTGATTGGTCGATTGAGATATAAATTTCCCACGTCGAAGCGCTCACGGGCGATCGCAAGATTGACAGGACTCCTCGTATACACTCCACCGGTCAGCGCATAGTCTGTTCCGTTGGCCATGTCGATGGCTTCGGCAAAGCTCTCCGCCTTCATGACCGCTAAGACCGGTCCGAATATTTCCTCTTGGGCCAATCGGTGATGCGGTTGGATATCGACAAAGACGGTTGGTCCAACAAAATATCCCTCATCAGTGACGGGACATTGCATGAGAAGTCGTCCTTCCGCAGATCCAATTGAAATGTATTGTTGAATACCGGCTTGAGCTCGAGCATCGATCACCGGTCCGACTTTCGTGTTTGGCTCCACCGGATTTCCGATCTCCAAGCTCAAGACGGCCTCTCGTAAACGTGTCACGAACGAGTCGTAGACCGCGCGGTGAACGATCACCCGCGAGCAGGCCGAGCATTTCTGCCCCGCATAGCCTGAGAAGGACGTGACAACTCCCATGATCGCTTCATCGAGATCTGCTGTATCGTCGACGATGATGGCGTTCTTTCCACCCATTTCGGCGATCACCCGTTTGACCATCCGCTGGCCTGGGCTCACCCGAGAGGCTTCATGCAGAATATGAAGCCCCGCGGCCTTTGATCCAGTGAACGCGATGGTCACGACCTGAGGATGGGCGACGAGGGCTTGTCCGATCTCTGGTCCTCCAGGCAGACAGGTCAAACAACCAGCCGGTACCCCCGCGTCGAGCAAAATGTCGGTGAGGAGCGTTCCAAGGTGAGCTGCTCGTTCGGAAGGTTTGAACAGGACTGGATTACCGCTCACGAGGGCCGCCGAAACCATCCCAGCCGGGATGGCGAGGGGAAAGTTCCAGGGTGCGATCACCACGGTGAGGCCGCGAGGTCCATAGGTACGTTGGTTCAGTTCGCCGGGGCGGTCTCCTAACCGTCGTGGCTGAGCCAAACGGTCCATCTCATCTGCGTAGTAATGGAGGAAGTCGATGGCTTCAGCGACATCCGCGTCAGCTTCTCGCCAGGGCTTGCCGACTTCAAAAATCTCCCAGGCTGCGAGTTCAAAGCGGCGATGACTCATCTCCTCCGCTGCCTTACGCAGAGTATCGGCTCGCAGTTTTGGAGCGGTGCGTCGCCAGGTCTCCCCTTCTTTCAATGCCAGGTCGACGATTGGGCTCAGATCGGATACCGCTGTGCTCTGCACGTGGGCCACGACCTCGTTCGGGCGAGAAGGATTGCGCGATTCAATCCAGGGACCGGTCAGCGTGATCCCACCCATCCGACCTTTCCGCCGACGAGCGAGGTGATGGCTGACTGATTCAATGGCCGCTCGCATAGCCTGTCTGTTCTCAGTCTGAGAAAAATCGCTGTGCGGCTCGTTTATAAAACTCCGTCTGTCGCTCGGTGTCGGTGGCTGAGAATGTGATTGGAGTGACGGTGGAGCGAGGAGTCGACTCAGTGGTTGAGACTCCACATACTCTTTTTTTAGAAACGATTCATTGGATGTGTTTTCCAGTAACCGTCGCACCAGGTAGGCCATGCCGGGGAGCAATCGTCCCACCGGAGTATACAATCGTATCCGTCGGCCCATCTTCACCATGGCCTGTTGAAACGGCTCGGCCATACCAAAGATCATCTGGTATTCTCGCACCTCGGGTGCCAGTCCCATCGATTCCGCATGGGCTTCTATGGCGGCTAATGTGCGGAGATTGTGTGTGCCGAATGCGGGACGGATGAGGTCGGGTTGTGCAAAGAGTACCGGAATCAGCCGTTCATAATTTTGATCGGTTTCAGCCTTCAGCTCAAAAAGCGGGGACGGCCAGCCGGCTTGTCTGTATCGCACGGTATCCGAGTCCCAGTAGGCGCCCTTCACCAATCGAATGGTAATCGGCACTGACCGTGTGCGAGCCCAGCTGATCAGGTCACGTATGTCTTGCTCCGTGTCTCGATGATAGGCTTGCAGCGCAAGGCCAGCATAGGGATAAGAACGATAGGCCGGCTCTGTGAAGAGTTGCTTGAAGATATGTAGGATCAAGTCTTTTGTCTCAGCCTGCTCCATATCGAATATCAACCCTGCTGGGAGCGACTGGGCAAGATCCACCAGGGGACGGAGACGCGCAGCGATCGACTCATAACTCCCCTCGGGATCGATCGGGTCCAGCCGCGATGACAGAGCTGAGATTTTGAGGGACAGCTGCACAGAGGGGATCGATCCCAAATGGTCTCGTCCGAGCAGGGGAGGAGAAGCCCATGTCTGAGTCGCCTGGCTGAGTTTCCGTAACGCGTTCAAACACTGATCTCGATAGTGATCAGCTTCCTGCTCGCTGATCGTGGCCTCCCCGAGCAGATCGACGGACCAAGCACGCCCATCGTTCCACAACTGCGACAAGACGGGAATCGATTCTTCAACCGACGCGCCGGCGATGAACGACGTGGCCATCTGTTCGATCTGTTTTCTGATGGATTTGCCGGTCAGACGCGCGCCGATTCCGGTTGCAGTCAATGCTCTGAGACCCCATTGCAATCCGAACAATTCACTACTTTCTGGGTCAAAATATTCCTCGGCGAGTGAGACCACTCGCTCATCACTCTCGATCACAGGCAAGACATCGATGAAGTGGAATAAGCGAGTCTTAAATGACGGATCCTTCATCGCCAGATTGATGGCGGAATGAGACCACCAGCGAGTATCGAAGATGGAGGGCGCTATACCTGCGGACAACTGGGCCAGTTGTTGTCCGATTCGGAGTATCGCTGGTTCGAGCGCCGACAGATTCATCGTCCTATCGCTTCTCCACTGGCTGTCGCGACTTCCATCAACAGTATACCCCACACCCACCGTAGCGGGGCCATCCAGCAAGCAATCGTACGCACAAGCCGGTTGAAAACGCTTGCCGGTTTCGCTACAGTGCGGAGCCCGCAACACGTTCACCGGAGCCGGTTTGCCATGGTGGACCTCAGCTTGGGTATCAGCCAGAGGACACATGGCCAAGACGCTACGGATCGCCCAGCCCCTGACTTCAGGATTTTCTTACGGCACCTGTCTCCTCTTCTGTGGCCTCGCTGCCACCACAGTTATCGGTGTTCCCCTCTATGGCTACGCGATCGGCTATACGCTGTTTGATTGGGTACATTTTATCGTCATGTACATTGCGACGGGGATGGGGATCACGGTTGGCTATCACCGGCTCGTCGCGCATCAAAGTTTTCATTGCCCGGATTGGGTCAAGCGGTTGGTATTGATCGCCGGCGGATGGGCCTTACAAAACTCAGCGCTGGTGTGGGGCGCAGACCATATCCGTCATCATGCCCGCACAGACACGGATGAAGATCCCTACAATGCGACCAGAGGATTCTGGCACAGCCACTGCGGCTGGCTCTTCTATAATACGCCACATCGCCTCAGCAAATACGAAGTTCGGCTGCGCCGCGATCCAGTGATTCTCTGGCAACACCAGCACTACTGGCTGATCGTCGGCTCTGGTCTGGTCATCCCATTTCTTGTCGGGTTTTGGTGGCACGGCACCCTGCTGGGTGGCATCAGTGGCCTCCTGATGGGCGGCCTCTTACGGATGTTCATGGTGCTCAATTCGACGTTCACCATTAACTCCCTCTGTCATATGGTTGGCAGCCAGCCCCACGGGACGCAGGACAGTAGCCGAGACAGCTGGTTGATTTCCTTCATCAGCTTCGGCGAGGGCTATCACAATTATCACCACACGTACGCCCGGGACTACCGGAATGGCCCGGAGTGGTATAACTTTGACCCCTCCAAGTGGATCATCTACGCACTTTCACTGGCAGGTCTGGCCACCAACTTACGACGCCTCGACTCCTCGGTATTTTGACCCTCAAAGCATGTTCCCCGGTTGAACCATGCTGTTCCATGGCCCGACTGACCCATATCATTTCCTGCATGGCATCGCTATGATTGATACAAATGGTTACCATTGCTGCTTGATCGCCTTGTCTAAAGACATGAGGTCGGTCGAGCATCATCGAAGGGGAGAAATATTATGGCTGACGACCATGGCCATGGGGCACCACAGCCTCAGGCACCAGATAATTTGATTCCTGGAGTGAAGCATGTCGTTGCAATCAGCAGCGGCAAGGGTGGAGTCGGCAAGTCTACCGTTGCGGCCAATTTAGCCTGCGCCTTGGCCTTGGCCGGTAGAAAGGTTGGACTGCTGGATGCCGATCTCTACGGTCCGAACATTCCGATGATGATGGGAAGCACGTCGGGGCCGGAGCAGAAGGACGGGAAAATTCTTCCTGTCGAAAACCATGGGGTGAAGCTGATCTCCATGGCGTTTCTCGTGCCGGAAGAAGCCCCACTGGTCTGGCGTGGCCCGATGGTGCATCAGTACTTGCAGGCCTTCTTCCGCGATGTGCTCTGGGGAGACTTGGATTTTCTGCTGATCGACCTGCCGCCTGGCACCGGCGATGTGCAACTGTCCTTGTCGCAGATGGTTCCGTTGGCCGGGGCAATTACCGTGACCACTCCACAGGAAGTCGCTCTCCACGATGTGCGCAAAGGTATGGCGATGTTCCAGAAGGTCAACGTTCCGCTTCTCGGTATCGTGGAGAATATGAGCTTTTTTGTCTGTGGGCACTGCGGTGAGCGGACGGAAATCTTTTCACATGGAGGTGGGGAGCGGGCAGCTGCCAAGGTTGGCGTTCCTTTCCTCGGGCGCATCCCGATCGATCCGGCCATCAGGGACGGTGGCGATAGCGGGCATCCCATTGTCGTAGCCAATCCGGAATCTCCGCAGGCTGTTGCGTTTCGAGACATCGCGAAGAAGATTTCGGACGCCTTGGGTCAAGCAGGGGAAGAAGGTCCTTCAATCGATAGTTTGCTCAAGAAGATCAAGCAGCCGTTCAACCAGCAGTGATAGATTTCAAATTGGAGGATGGGGATGGCAGAATTTGTGCGGATTGCCGCCATGGCAGATGTAAAACCGGGGCACGGAATCGTAGCGGAAGCGAATGGAAAGACACTTGCTGTCTTCAATGTGGATGGGACAATCCATGCCATCAACAATATCTGTTGCCATCGAGAGGGTCCGTTAGGGGAGGGCGAATTGGACGGCGAGATCGTGACCTGCCCCTGGCATGGGTGGCGGTTCAATGTGACCACCGGGGCCTGTCAGAATAATCCTTCCGCCAAAGTTGAGGCGTATCAGGTCAAAGTGGAAGGTGAGGATGTGAAGGTGTTGCTGTAGATGGTGACCGAGTGGGGGAAGGAAAAAGAGTAATGGCTATTTCCTCAAAAGATCAGACGGATGTCGCAGCTGCCCTTGTGCGTCTGTACGTGTTTTTGGCACAGTACCTCGATCGATGTTCCGATGAAGCAGCTCGGAAGAGCTATCCAGATTCCGAGCTACAGGGGCACCTTGATGAGACACGTGGACAGCTTATGGAGATTCTGTCGGTCAATCCGGTGGTGAAAAGGAAACTGGCTGATGAGTGTGATCGGATTCTGACACTCGGGGCGGATTGTATGAAATCGGGTGTGATCGACGCAACAACACGCGACCGGATTCAGGCGGAGCGAACGGTGCTCCAGCATAAGACGATCGCACTCAGCGATCTAGTAGCCGTCTTTCGAGCACTTGCATGAACCGTGGGGGTAGATGGGGCTCGACAAACATCAGCTCGCTGGGTTAGATGATCGGGAACGAGGGTTTAGTCGGCCTGTCGAGTTCGAACACGATGGACAGAGTTACCGAGCCATTCTCCGGTATGAGGCAGTTCGTATCGCAACCGAGGCACATCCTACTCAGAACGAGGCCCTGACGGTCTTGATTCACACTCTGCAATTGCAGGGGTATCGGCAGCTCAAAACCCAGATGAGTTTTCGTGATGGAGTCTATCTGGGTTCCCAGGAACTCTGGGTAGAATACCCTGACCCTTCACAGCCAGAGCCGTTTCAAACAGGTTTTTGGGCGAAAGTCATGAGTTGGTTTCGGACCGGCCCCTCGGATGGATCGCAGCCATGAATTTTGTCCCGTTAGACCACCTTCGAACTCCTTCATCTATTACCGTGCAATCATCTATCAGTGCCCGGCCTCGACTTCCATCCTGGTTCAAGGTTAATGCGAAGACGGGCCCTGACTATCTCGCGATCAAAGACACCCTCGAACGGCTTAGTCTGCACACGATCTGCGAAGAGGCCCGTTGTCCAAATCGATGGGAATGTTGGAATGCCCGGACCGCGACATTCCTCATCTTGGGCGATATCTGCACTCGCCGGTGTCACTACTGTTCGGTGGGGACGGGGAGGCCACTCCCAGTCGATGAGAAAGAATCTAGTCGAGTTGCGGAAGCGGTGCGTGCCCTTGGTTTACGCCATGCTGTGATTACCTCGGTGAATCGAGACGAATTGCCGGATGGTGGCGCGGCAGTCTTTGCGGAGACGATCAGGCAGACGAGACAGCTCAATCCAACCTGCACGATCGAAGTGTTGATTCCGGATTTTGAGGGCCAGACAGCCGCTCTCGCCACAGTCTGTACGGAGAAGCCGGATATTCTGAACCACAATATCGAAACTGTCCGTCGTCTTTTCCCCTTGATCCGTCCACAAGGCAAGTATCAACGGTCGATCGATTTGCTGGCTAGGGCAAAGCAGCATGGGATGAAGACGAAGTCCGGCCTGATCTTAGGCATGGGGGAGGCGCTCGATGAAGCGCGCGAGGTCATGCGTGATCTACGAGCCGTCGAATGCGGCATCCTCACCATCGGCCAATATCTCCAACCGACCAGAGAGCACCTGCCTGTCGCTCGGTTCTATGATCCTTCCGAGTTTGCATTACTAAAAGAAGAAGGCCTTGCGATGGGCTTCGCCCATGTGGAATCAGGGCCGCTCGTCCGCAGTTCCTATCATGCAGAGCAGCAAGCCTCACGAGACCTGTAGAGGCGCGTCTTAAGCGTCACGCTGCCCGGCCGTCGCATCAGAACATCGACCATAGCCATTGGTTGGTGACTTCGTGGTGGAATTGGACCTCTGCTGGCTTGATCAAGGTGCCGAGTTGCTTCGGACAACGGTCCGCTGCCGTCTGTTTCAACTCGGCAAACTTGTCGCGTACCTCCTCACCGTACAGCATCGACATCACCCCGCTCGATTTAAACAGTCGGATTGCATCGATAATGTTGCCTGGCAAAAGGCGGATGCCGCTGCGCTTGGCCTCTGCATCCTCCTGTGCCGTTGGGCCATCGAGTCCGGTGCGGATCAGGGTATAGAAGACCATGTATGGATTCGCGTCCGGGGCGACCGACCGGACTTCGATGCGCGCCGAACGCTCGTTGCCGAGCGGAATGCGAACCATGGCGCCGCGGTTGATCGCAGATGCCGTGATCTGATTCGGTGCTTCATAGTGGGGGTCGAGGCGGCGGTAGGCGTTGACGCTGGGGTTCAGGACCAGCGCGATGTCGTTCGCGGATGTCAAGATGCGGTCGATTGCGTCCCAACCAGTTTTTGATAGCCCGTCCTTGCCTGTGGGATCGTGGAACAGATTCTTACCGGCACGGGCGATACTGAGGTTCGTATGCATGCCGCTGCCGTTGACGCCCGTGACTGGCTTCGGCAGAAAGCTTGCCGTAAGGTCGGCCTGAGCGGCGACTTGCCGACACAGGAGCTTGTAGAGCTGCACCTGATCCGCAGCGGCGAGTGCGTCCGAGTATGAGAAGTTCATCTCGAATTGGGATGGTGCGACCTCCGGGTGATCCTTCTCGTTCTCGAAACCCATCGCGCGCTGTACCTCGGCGGCGCGATCGATGAATGTACGGAGGGCATCGCCCGGCAGTGAATGGTAATAGCCGCCGGTCGACACAAACTCGAACTTGCCGGACTCGATGTAGCGCCGCTCGGCATCTTTCCCTTTGAAGAGGAAGCCTTCAATCTCGGTTGCCACGTGAAAGACCGTGCCGTCTTTCTTGTAGGCCTGTTCACACCACTGTTTCAATTTGAGGCGCATGTCTGCACTGTATGGATGACCGCCCCGTTCGAGCACGTCACCAAAGACCACGACCTTGCCCGGACCAAAAATGTCGGCAGGCACCATGTAGAAGGCTGTCCAGTCGATGGCCAAGCGCAAGTCGGACTCAGCTTGCTGTGAAAACCCGCGGATGGAGCTGCCATCAAAGGTGAGGTTGTCGGCGTTCCCGAGTAGGAACTTCTTGTCATAGTCCAACATATGCAGGCGGCCTTCCAGATCAGTAAAGCATACAGTGACGGCCTTGATGCGCTTTTCGTCAGAGAGGTACGCCTGTCGGCGCTCCCTGATCTGGTCAGCAGAGGCCCGGCCCAGTCGTTCCTCTTTATATGAGAGGTTCATCTCCTCAAGCTTGTCGTACGGGATCTCAAGAAAGTCTCGAAGTGATGGAGTAGTCATAAGTCAGCCACCATAGGAATTGATTCGGTCGAGGTCCGTTATTCTTCCAAGTCGGACTCAGTCAGATTCATTAACGTAATAGCTTCATCTCCCTGAGTCAATGTTGGATCTGTTGCTCCCTGTGGATGTATGTTTTGGAAGGAAGCAGGGCTTATGGAGGTTGGCCGAACTGCTCAGGGAGAATTATAGGGACTGGCAACACGGGATGCTTCGTTGCAGGTCATCAGCTTGCCTTCTTCTGTTCTTCCTTCAATCGCTCAGCAATCCACAACTTGATCACCGACTGTCTCGTGACGCCAAGGCGGCTGGCCTGAACGTCCAGTGAGTCAATGATCCAGTTAGGGAAATCGATGTTCGCTCGTCTCTGTTCATGCCCAGGACGGCGTGCTTTCAAGAGGTTCAGGTGAGGCGTCACGTCTTTTCCCTCAGCAAACATCTTCTCGAGATTCTTAGCTTTCACGATAGAGTTACTTCTCTGCACCAGCAGGCTGGTTCCGTTTCCATCCCGAGAGCACGCAGCGTTGCGCGATCAGGGGGGTGAAGAGCGTAATGTCTTGAGCGATGTCGGTCATGAACCGATCGGCGACGGACTGGTCCTCAAAACACTCGTACACGTCGTCGAGAAAGCCGCCGCGCAAGAGAGGGTGATGGAGAAATTCCTGCCCAGGACCAGTTTTAACTTCGAGAGGATATTCCATAACCTCGACTCGTTCGAGGTCGAGTTCCTCGAGCCATCCTCGTCCATCCTGTGCTGATGGGCGTTCGTTCAAGTAGGAGTGAAATCGTTCTCGCTCGTCTGTCAGCCCCTCCCGGATCATTGCTCGATCGACTTGCTGCCACAGTGAATCAAAGGTCCCCAGCGAGGGAAAAGTCAGAACCAGCTGCCCTCCATGTGTGAGGTGTTCAATAAGTCCACGGATGGCGTCAAACCGACTGGGGCGAAAAAACATGACTGAGAGATTGCCGGTGATTCGACCAAATGTTGGTAGATCGGCAGGAAGGGCACGCATATCCATGCACTCGAACCGGAGCCAGGGCAGTTGTGAACCTTGAATCGCTCGTGCCCGAGCGACTTGATGTTGGCTGATATCGACTGAGAGCACTTCCCCCGAAAAGCCAACCTGCTCGGCGAGGCAGAAGGCCGGAATGCCGTGGCCGGATGCAATATCTAGAATGTGCAGCCCTGGTCGAAGGTCCAGATGCTGAAGCAACGATTCAGCAAAGGGTGTGGACCAATAGTCGTGTTTGGGAAGAGGCCAGCGCAGCTTGTGTGTGGTCATGAAACAAGGAGCATTATGAAGGTGAGGTCAATGCGGTGGAAACAATCGCCTGAGCTTCGTCTTGGATCTTTTTGAGATGCTCTTTCCCATTGAAACTCTCCGCATATAGTTTGTAAACATCCTCGGTGCCGGATGGTCTCGCCGCAAACCAGCCGTTCTTGGTTACGACCTTCAGGCCGCCGATCGGTGCACCATTTCCAGAGGCCTTGGTGAGCATGGCGACGATCTTGTCACCAGCCAACTCCTCGGCCTTGACTTGATCAGGTGAGAGCTTTGAGAGAATGATTTTCTGCTCAGGTGTAGCTGGTGCGTCGATCCGTTCATAGATCGGTTCGCCCAGCTCCTTGGTCAGGTCTCGGTATAACTCAGAGGGATCACGTCCGGTCCTAGCCATCATTTCGGCCGCCAGAAGGTTCATGATAATGCCGTCTTTGTCTGTGGACCACACGGTGCCATCACGTCGCAAAAACGAAGCCCCGGCGCTTTCTTCGCCGCCGAAGCCGAGTGACCCGTCAAGGAGGCCGCTCACAAACCACTTGAAACCCACGGGTACTTCCACCAGTTTCCGGTTCAGTTTAGCTGCGACTCGGTCGATGAGGCTGCTGCTAACCAGCGTCTTGCCGATACCGGCAGCTGGGTTCCAGCCGGGACGATTGGCGAAAAGGTAGGTAATCGAGACGGCGAGGTAATGATTGGGGTTCATCAGGCCGGAACGGGTGACGATTCCATGTCGGTCGTTGTCTGCATCGTTCCCAAACGCTATATCGAAGCGATCTTTGAGTGCGATGAGGTTTGCCATGGCATAGGGAGACGAGCAGTCCATCCTGATTTTTCCATCCCAATCCAGTGGCATAAAGCGAAAGGTCGGGTCGACCGATGGATTGACGATCTCGATATTCAACCCGTATCGCTCGGCAATCGGCTGCCAGTAGCCTACACCGGATCCACCCAGGGGGTCGATGCCAAGCTTCAGTTCAGCGGTTTTGAGGATGTCTATCTCGATGATTGTCGCCAGGTCGTTCACGTAGGTGTCGATGTAGGCATGTCGATGGGTGGTCGAAGCCTGCAGGGCTTGCTTAATCGGAATTCGTTTACATTCGTGGAGTTTGCCCGTCAAAAGAGTATTCGCCCTGTCCTCAATCCACTTGGTGACTTGGGTGTCGGCGGGCCCTCCATGGGGCGGGTTATACTTGATGCCACCGTCTTCTGGCGGATTGTGTGAAGGAGTGATCACAATGCCATCCGCCAGGCCTGAGGCTCGGCCACGGTTATAAGTGAGGATGGCATGAGAAATGACTGGGGTCGGCGTGTAGCCATTGTCCTGATCGATCACGACCTGGACGCCATTTGCAGCGAGAACTTCGAGAGCGGTCACGAAGGCCGGATCCGATAGTGCGTGAGTATCCTTGCCTAAATACAATGGTCCGGTTGTGTGCTGGGTCGTTCTGTATTCGCAGACCGCTTGAGTAATGGCGACGATATGACTCTCATTGAAGCTTCGTTTCAGCGAGGAGCCTCTATGTCCTGAGGTGCCGAATGCGACACGTTGTCCTCGATCCGAGGGGTCCGGCTTCTCGGTCGAATACAGAGATAAGAGCTTTTCTGCGTCGACGAGGATTGACGAGGGGGCAGGCCGCCCTGCGTGGGGATGAAGACTCATAGGCACAGATGTAGATCTATTGTTCGGTCCCTGTCAACTCTTATAGAACGGGGTAAAACCGAATGGAGGTCGATCTTTTGACTATAAGAAGATCATGATTATGCTGTAGCGTAAGGCGGGTCTCATGAAGACTGTGAGGTCACATTCGAAGTCAATGCCGATATGTGAGACCGTCTGTTGAGAAAGCCCTTGTAGATCGCTTAGTTGATAGCTTTCATAGGGTTGATCCGGTAAGATGCCGGGGAGAATTGTAGGTAGTAACGAGGGGGTGGTGTGTCCCGTTTTCGACTGGGTTTTTTGATCGTCCTGAGTCTGGTGGTGTTAGTCGGCTCATTTCTTGCCTATTCGCGAGAGTTGACTGGCGAGGACTACCTCAAAGACTTTGTTCTGGAACAACTCGAAGAGAGCCTGGGACGAAAAATCGACGTGCATCGTGTCCGATTCGTCCTCTTCCCGAGCATTCGTGCGGAACTCTTCAATATTAGAATCCATGATCCGCAATCGGAACAGGAGGTGTTGACTGCAAAACGGGTCGATCTTGTTCTGCGTCTCTGGCCACTCCTGAAAAAGCAAATCGTCGGCAAACGATTGCTGATCGACGAACCGGCGCTGACGCTAAGGCGGAATGAAGGTGGCCGTTGGAATATTTTTGATACGGGAGACGACCAGACTGAAGCTGACCTCGGAACGATGAACGTGATGGCCAGGACGTTCAGAATCACAGAGGCCAATATCGAGAACGGTACGATCACGGTTGTTGATGCAGCACGGCCTGATGGAGTCCGGTCGATCAAGCTCGAACATGTAAAATTTGGGCTCATGATACGGCCCGGCCAGGAACTTGGAGAAGTGCATGCATCGGTCAGTCATCAAGGGACACAAGGGGTCTCGGTAGTCTCGCTCAACGGCGTAGTCAAACCAGCGGATGCTCCTGTGTCCTTGACGGGGGATGCCGCGGGAACATCGCCGTCAGGGTATCAATTTGAAGGGCAGATTGATGCGGCGGATCTGAAGATTCGTGACACGGTGGACTTTCTAGGGCCTAGACCCGTTTCTGATCAGCTCCAGGGTGCGTTGAACCTCAAGAGTATGGTTCGAGTCATGCCGGGAGTCGCCGGATATGACATGGTGTTATCCGAAATGACTGCCAGGTTAAGCGACATTGCTCTGACAGGCCATGCGAACTTGGCTGGGCTGTTGACTCCTCAACCCACCTTTTCCGTCACATTCTCCAGCGCTCCGATCCCGGTTCGCAAGCTGGTGAACACCATTCCTCCCGATTGGATTTCACCGCAACTTCCGGCCTTCCTGGCGGACCACCAGGTCGACGGCAAGGTGCAGGCGGTTCGCGCGACGCTGACTGGGTCTATGATGACCGGTCAATCCGTGTCGACCACGGGAGAGTTCCATGTTCGCGATGGACAAGGTGTCATCGGTGGTGATCGCACGGCCGTGCAAGACCTTGCTGCGGTGGTTATGATGGAGACGGGGCGTGTGCGTATCACGAAAATGAACGGAGCGTATGGAGCGATGCGTCTTACTGATGGAAAGGCCGACGTGTCGTTTCTAGAGAAGGGCCCAACGCTGGCGCTGGAAGTGACAGGCGAAATGGCCGCAGCGCCTTTGGTGGAGTTTCTTCACAAGACCGTCACAATGGAGCCTGTTCAAAAGATCATTGCAGGCATTCAGGACCCTGAAGGAACGGCAGAGGTCATCTTTCGTCTCGTCGGTCCCTTGGATCAGGCTGAGAAGATCGTTTTTGAAGGCGGAGAGATTACGGCTCGCCAGGTGAGCCTCAGCCATGTGGCGTTGCCAGAGCGGTTGACCGGGATCCAGGGGCGGTTCATCTTGGAAGGTGGATCCGCGCAATTTGAACAAGTGGTTGGGCATCTTGGGAACACTGCTCTGCAAGTCCAAGGGATGATCACGGGTGGGACGACAAGTCTCTTTCAAGATTTTGTCATCAGCGGACGAGGCGATGCGTCTCAGTTGGAACGGCTGTTCAGATCCCCAGCTGTCGGGCAGGGGGCGCTCGAGGGAACACTGAGCTCGACGGTGGTTCTGTCAGGCTCGACATCGAAGCCACAGATTCGAGGCTCGTTCGTATTCGATGAAGCGAAAGTAGTCCTTGGCTCACTGGAGAAACCCATCGGAGCCCACGCCACTGTGGAGTTTGACGGGATCTTGCCTCCCCGAAGCGGCGTGACATTGGATCGGGTGGAGCTTGTCTTACCCAGGATCACCATCCCTGCGAAGGGATCCATGCGCCTTGGCGATCGCTTCTTGATTAATATGGCGATCACGACAAGAAGCTTGTCGATGTCGAGTTTGCCGGAATGGTTTTCCAAGGCCGGGCTTGAAGCAGGAAATCTCGATCTTTCGCTTGATGTCAAAGGCAAAGGAACAGATTGGAAGGCCTGGAGAGTCACGGGATGGATGGGAATGACGAACGGATTGATGGCTGTGAGCGGGGTCGATGGCCACCTCCAGGATCTCTATGCTCGCGTCCGGTTTTCCAGGAATGAGGTCGATCTCAAACGGCTCTCATTCAAGCTGCAAGGCAGCGATCTTGCTCTAGAAGCCACGGTTCGAAACTGGTTAGGGAAGCCCACGATTGCCGGCAAGATCGAATCGGACCAACTTGATTTGAGCCTTGTGATTCCCAAAGGTGAGCGATCTCCGGTGAGGGAATTTCTTGAAACCTTGGCGGAGACCAGTCAAGTCACGATGACTGCGTCTGTGGCGAGGGGGCACTACAAACAGATGAAGTTTACCGGACTGTCCGCTCGGATCAATATTCAGGATGGCGTGCTTGATGTCGACCGTTTGTCCGGGTCGTCTAGTCATGGTCACGTAGCTGGGCGGCTTGTGGTACGGCTCCCCCCTAAGGCCCCAGCGGAGGTGGATCTTTCGTTTAGAGCGACTGGTGTGGAGTTCGATGATCTCTTGCGACTGACGAAAACCCAGGTTCATGGTGTGTCTGGGGAAACGCGCTTGAGCGGAGTGGTTCGTGGGCACGGACGCAATCCCCATGGTATCTATCCTTCATTGGACGGAAAAATCGAAGTCCTGCTGGAAAATGGGCGTATTCTTAAATCGAACGAGCGGGCGATATGGAAAATTATCAGCCTGCTGAACGTGCCCGCGGTGTTGCAAGGGAAGGTTGATCTGGAAAAGGAAGGATTGCCATACAACAGAATTACGGCAACCGTTGGAATTCAACACGGCATGTTTCAGACAGAGAATCTGATCATCGATAGCCCGATTTTACGGATTACGGCTGCCGGGAATTATGACCTACCGACTGACCAGCTGGATCTGGCTGTGGCGGTGAGTCCGTTTGGGTCCTATTCGCAATTTCTCAAGACCATTCCGCTCTTTGGTCGTGTAATCGCGGGAGAACGAACGGGGCTCGCCACTGCAATGTTCACCGCGAAGGGAGCGATTGAAGATCCTGAAGTGACCTATCTCCCCGTGAAGTCTTTTGCGTCCGGTCTATCAGGACTGGCCGAGCTTGCCGTCGACGTTCTCACCAACACCCTAACACTTCCCATCGATCTCGTGGCACCTGATGAAGAAACCGAGGTGAAGCCGAGAGACATGTCGATCTCACCGGCTCCTGCTATTCCATGACCGACGTCGATCGCTCGCCGAACAATTGTTGACCAACCCCCGGCCCCATGCTAGCATCAGCTTCCGGATCCTGAAGATGTTGGTTGGTCTTAGCTCCACACCGTGAAATCCCTCAGGCCATCTCACTGCACAGGCTGTGGTTCCTCAGTCATGGGCACATGGCTATGCTGCGAGGTTCAATCTGGATACGAGATCACTCCGATTATCCTAATTCCGGTCACCCTGCTATGAAACGCACCACAGCCTCTCATGCCGAAGCGGCGACGCTGTTTATTGCGGCCAGTGAATACGACTCCAATCTCTACTATGCGACACGATTCATCGCCCCTGACCCGTTTATCTATCTGGAAGTCAAAGGGGAACGGATGATGGTGATGAGCGATCTTGAGATGGATCGTGCCAAGACTCAGGCTACCGTGGATCGCGTGCTGTCCTATTCTGAAATCGAGCGGAAGGCCAAGAGGCAAGGGATCAAACAGCCGCTCACAATGGATATCGTGCACGTGGTCTTAAAAGAGCTGAAAATACGTCGGTTGCTGGTGCCTGCCAATTTCCCTTTCATCTACGCTACGCGATTACAGGAACTAGGATATAGCCTCAAACCGAAACGTGATCCGTTTTACGAGCAGCGTGTGATAAAAAGTGAGGAAGAGGTGCAACATATTGAGCTATCCCAGCGCGCCACGGAAGAAGCCGTCGCCTCCGCTCACGACCTGCTCAGGCGGGCAACTATCCGGGAGGGAGCGCTCTGGAGTGATGGAGCGGTCTTAACGTCCGAGCGGGTGAAGCAGCTGATCAACGTCAAGCTCATGGAGCGGGACTGTGTGGCCCAGCATACGATCGTGGCAGGGGGTGAACAGGCCTGTGATCCACACAATGAGGGCAGTGGACCGTTACCGGCCCATCGCAGCATCATTTTTGACGTCTTCCCCCGATCGGCCACGAGCCGGTATTTTGCCGATATGTCTCGCACCGTGATTCGTGGGACTGTCCGGCCTGAGCTGAAACGGTTGTACGGCATTGTGAAGGATGCCCAAGAGGAGGCGATTACGAAGATCAAGGACGGCGCCGATGGGGTCAAGATTCATCAAGGTATCTGCTCGCGTTTCGAAAAGGCCGGATACAAGACCGGTTTGCTCAACGGACGGATGCAGGGCTATTTTCACGGCACGGGGCATGGGGTAGGACTCGATATACACGAAGCGCCACGCATCAGCCGAACCGGGTCACTCCTTCAGGAAGGCCACGTTGTCACCGTTGAACCAGGGTTGTACTACCCTGGACTGGGAGCCGTGCGAATCGAAGACATGGTCGTGGTTACGAAGGATGGCTGCCGAAACCTCACCAACTTCCCAAAGGTGTTTGAACTCGACTAGCCGGAGACTTCCCACGCGGTTAGATCAATAGTTGTCCCACCCTCTGTCCGTTTTCTGGTCAACGTACTGGTATCCTGTCGTCTTCTCGGGTTAGTCGATGTGGCCATGCCGAATCGGCAGAGACTACCGACATGAATCTATCGGAAGTTATCGACTTCATCGATCGTGCAAGAATCACAAAAACAGTGGCGGGATTGCGTCTGATCAGCGATATACAAGGTAGGCGCTTATCATTGTAGGGTTGCATTCATGGAACAACGAAAGGAACCTCGATTCCCAGTTGAGTTTCGAAGTTCATTCAGCTCGGCGAATGTTGTATCCGGTGACGGCACCCTCAACGATCTTTCCGTCCGAGGCTGCCGTGTCTTCAGCCTAGTTGAAGTGAAGCCTGGGACGGCCCTTCAGCTGCGGATCCATACGGCTGATCACGAACCACCCATCCACATTTCCCAGGCTGTGGTGCGCTGGTGTCGAGCTGGGAATTTCGGGTGTGAATTTGTCAACCTTAGTCCTGATGAGTGGGCCAGGCTCCACCACATGATCAGAGACTTGAAGGTGCATCCGTTTCAACGAGATCACAAAGACACCGAAGTCGGCTGATCCTCCTGGCTATGCTCCTCCTCGAGTAACCCTCCACGGCACTCTGCTGACATAAGGAAGTGGGGTGCCCAACATGTAATAATAGGTGTGTCATGAACTTCAGATCGTAAAATGAGGAGGGGAGTTGACGTACTACGCCGCTTTGGCCGCTCGTCGCTTTGCGACCTGCCCCAAAATGTCAAGAGCGGCAATTCGGTAGGCTTCAGCATAGGTTGGAAAATTGAAGATGTTGTCGATAAACGATTCAATCGTAGCGGAACTTTGGAGAGCCAACTGCCCAATATGTACCAGCTCTGTTGCGGAATCTCCGATAACCTGGACGCCAAGGAGATGTTCTCCTTCAGGATCAGCCACCATCTTGAGTAAACCATGGCCGGCTCCGGAGATTTGGGCACGAGCCACTTCTTCAAACTTCGCCCGTCCGATCAATGGATCTTTGTATCGTTCCTGGGCGCCCTTTTCATCAAGCCCGATGCTCCCCATTTCGGGAATCGTATAGATTCCCAGTGGGATGGTCGAAGCCGCATCGCCGACGGGGAGGTTCAGGGCATGGCGAACGGCACGCCGACCTTCTTCCATCGCCTTTGAGGCGAGAGCAGGCCCTACCGCCATATCACCGACCGCATAAATGTGCGGGATGTCTGTTTGGCAATATTGATTTGTGGGAATGAGACCTTTTTCAGAAACTGAGATTTTTGCTGCCGAAAGATTTAAGTCTTCGACGTTCGACTGCCGACCCAGAGCGACGAGCATTTTCTCGCTCTTGATTGTGGTCCCGTCGTTCAACAAGGTGGTGACATGGGCCACATTATCCCAACGAACCTCTGCAATCTCCCTTCCTCCCAGGTATCGGCCACCCTGATGCTCAAAACTTTGCACGAACTGTTTTACAAGTTCGCGATCCATGAATTGCAAGGGGTACTGAGCTCGGTCGATCAGGGTGACTTCCACACCAAGCAGCGAAAAAATTGACCCATACTCACACGCGATAACTCCACCACCGAGGACTGTCAGAGACTGTGGGAGGTACATCATGGAAAGGAGGGAATCGCTGTCGAGAATGTGTTCATGGTCGATAGGAATCTCTTTAGGGGCTCTGGGGCGTGATCCGGTGGCGATGATGATGGTATCGGCCGTGAGTTGTTGCCGTGCACCGTCAACGGTTTGCATCTCGATGATGTGCTCGCTCAGGAAGTGAGCCCGTCCATGAAAGAGCGAAATGCCGTTACGCCGTAGCTGTTGACTCATGAAGGAGTCATGTGCCTGAACCACGTTGTCGAGCCGACTCAACAGTGTGGCGATCTGCGTGTCGGGCTTAAGGGTGAATTGGAGAGCCTCACCCGCCCGCTTGAGTTGATCGAGATGGAGCGCGCTTTCCCGTAACGTCTTGCTGGGAATTGTCCCGCGATACACACAACTTCCCCCAATACCTCGTTCTCGCTCGATCAAGGCGACACGTTTCCCGGCCTTGGCGCCTTGGACTGCCGCTTTTTGGCCGGCGGGACCGCCTCCGATCACGATAATGTCATAGGTACTTGTTGTGCTCATAGGCTCATCGCATTCACAATGGTTAAGACCTGATCTTTGGTTGCCAGGAGTTTATCGACGTCTTGAGGGTACAGGTTCAACTCTGCGAATACTGGATGATCGCGGAGACTATCTTCAGGCACTTCATCAGGCGTGAGGAGATGGCTTGCCAATTGATCCGCAATAAAGGTGAGCATACATTCCTGGCGGAAGGCAGTGGCATGCTCGTATTCCCCGTAATATTGGATCGCCTCCGCTACTTGCTTGGGCAGTCTCCATTTATCGGCGATCAGAATGCCCACGCGGGTATGGTAGCCCTCGATCAATGTTTTTATGTGGGATTTGTTATCCAATATCGCGGCCAGTGCTTTAACCCAGTCATTGTTTCGTTTTTGAGCAATCGTCGTGATTATTCGCAGGACAACGGGTTTCCCGATCTCATGTAACAGTCCGCAGAGATAGGCGCTTTCGACGTTAACACGACGCATGCGGGCGACTTCCTTAGCGTACGCGCCGCTGGCGAGGGAGTGCCGCCAGAGTCGTTTTACATCCTCCTCATGTCCTGGTATTTGGAAGGCGCCGGATTTCAGGGAGGCGGTAAAAGCAATTTCAGACAACAAAGTGATGCCCAGCATGGCGACGGCATGTTGGAGAGATACCACGGGGCTACGAGGCATGTAGGCTGGAGAGTTGGCAATCCGCAACACATGTGCAGCGAGGGCCTGGTCCTGGTGAATTAAGGCTGAGAGCTTCGCTGCATCGGCAGCAGGATCTGACGCCAACGCCATCACTTGACTGGCTGCCTGGGGAAGGAGGGGGAGTTCAATTTCACCGGTCTCAATTTGTTGAATCAACGCCTGTTCAAGCTGTTCGAGGGGAGGCCAAGCTGGTTGTGCTTCAGATGGCATTGAAGAGATCCCGGGCTGTGACCCTACTGTTCACGACAGTGCTTTGTCGGTTGCTTACCTCAGAAAGTTTAGCAGTCGTGACTTTAGGAGGGTGGCAGACTATACTTCATCGTCCTTGTGAGGAACGTATGAATCGAAATCAGCTGATCTCAGGTGCGGCATGGGTGATAGGCGCTTGGTTGGTCCCGATGTCCGGTGTGGCCGCTGAATCCGCCGTGAGTGCCGAAAAGGTAGTAAAGGAAGCCCAAGAAACAATCGAGGCGACCAGGCAGTATACCGTTCAGCAAAAGGAGACGTTCCAACGGAAGGCGCAAGAAGAACTGGCAGTTATGCAGCAGCAGATTTTGGAGCTGCGGGCAAAGGTCGAAAAAGCTTCTGATGATACTCGGGCAGACCTTCAGCAGTCGCTCAACGAGTTGGAGAAGAAAAAGGATGGAGTGAGAGAAAAGCTGGACGAACTAAAGCACGCAACGGATGCCAAGTGGCATGAGGTACGGGAAAGGATGAACAGCGCTCTCGATGAAGTGAAACGCTCATATCGGAGATTGCTCGCTCATTTGCCATGATTGCCAAGCCAGAGGAGTATTAGTGATGAACGTGGTCACGCTTACAGACTTGCAACAGTTCAGCAGTGAAAAGATGAGGAAGAATAATGTCTTCGAAACAGAACGATTCTTCTGTGACATTTATTGTTTCGAGCCTGGGCAAGATCAAAAAGGTCATGTCCATCGTGATCAAGATAAGGTCTACATTGTGTTGGAGGGGCAAGGAACATTTCAAGTCGGCGACGAGCAGCGAGTTCTTGTTGCGGGTCAAGGCACAATGGCTTCAGCTGGGGAAGAACATGGGGTGAAAAATCATACAAGCGGGCGACTCAAGGTGTTGGTGTTTGTCGCTCCAAATCCAGGCTGATGGAGTAGCGCACTCCCAGCCAGTAGCAAAGAGGGGAGCGGGTATGATGTCCGCTCCCCTCTTTGCGTGTACCAGGCTGACGAAAGCCCGTTCAACCCAACAGCTCTCACTCTTCAGGGCTTGTAGCAGGACCGGTCAGCTGGCTTGCCGTCGTGCGAGAACTGGTTTTCATATGCCATTACTTGCCAGATTTGCTCATCGGACAGATGTCCCTTATTGCCCTTCATCTTGGTCTTTGGGATTCCTTCGGCGATGCGCCAGAACCAGTACGCATCCGAGAATCTGCAGACGATTTTGGGATCACGAAGGTCACGCGCGCCCTTTTTCTTAGGCTTGCCATCATCTCCGTGGCAGCTGCTGCAGTTGACATCGGTCTTGAACTCGCCCCGATAAATCTTTCCACCCTCCGCAATGGCTTTTGGATCGGTCCATCCACCTGCGGGCATCTTCTTGTCAGCATACTCAGGTGGGACCGGAGCCAACGGAGGCTCGTCAGCAAAGGAAACCCCTCCGGAAAGTAGTAGGGCACATCCCATCACCAAAACAGAAGCGCTTACGGTTCGTCGCATTCGTCCCTCCTATTTAGTTGTAATGAACGTTCTGCCTCTTTGTTTGCTCGACTGAGTCTAATTTTCACCAAGAACTATACCATACCCAATTTCATGGAAAAATGAAAAGATGGTATCGTAGCTATGTTTTCTTATGAGTTAAATTAATTAGCCTGAAACCAGTACTGTGCGGTCTCGTACATGATCGTTCTGGTTTTGAACATCTATGAGTGTCCCAATGAATTCGACTTGTGGGCCATGACCTTAATTACGCTACAGAGCGAATTCCGTGAGCGTATCAGAAAAGGGGGTTGATGGTTCTCTCAGAAGCCTCGGCCAGAATATTCGATCAAACGCGTGATCGAGCCTCACGCAACCTGGTTATTTAACCAATTGCTTCGCTCTCTCAACAATGGACCGTACTCCGATACCATAATGATCCACCAATTCTTCAGGTTTCCCGCTGTGGGGAATATCACGAACAGCCAGTTTATGGACCTTGAGACCCTCGGTTGCAATGGCACTCAAGACGGCATCACCGAGTCCTCCGTGCGCGTAATGGTCCTCCACGGTAAGGATTCGGCCTTGCGTGGATCGCCCACTGTCCAGTAGTGTCCCCCTATCGATAGGAGCGATGCTGTAAAGATCGATTACTCGAGTCGAGATGCCGATTGCCTTCAATTGATCATAGGCTTTCAGGGCTTCATGTAGGGTTACACCTGCGGCGACGATCGTGAGGACATCGGATGAGCTTTGTCGAAGAATCTTACTGCCTCCGATGTGGAATTGTTCTTCCGGGCCATACAGAACAGGGCTCTTGGGCCTTCCAGCACGGACATAAACCATCCCCTTGTGACTAGCAGCAGCTCCGATTAAGTGATAGGCTGAATTCCCATCGGACGGGTAGAGCACCGCTACGTTGGGTTGAGCTGCCATCATGGCGATGTCCTCTAATCCCATTTGGGAAGGTCCATCTTCGCCAATGCTCACGCCAACATGAGTTCCAACCAACTTGATATTTGAGCCGCTGATCGCAGCCATGCGGATGAAATCGTAGGCACGGCTCAGAAAACAAGCGAAGGTGGCTGCAAAGGGGATCTTGCCGCATGCCGCTAGGCCAGCGGCTGCGCCTACCATGTTTTGTTCTGCGATAAAGTTTTCGAAAAACCGATTCGAAAACTTCTTGCCGAATTTGTCACTGTACGTGGAGTTCTTCACATCGGCATCAAGGGCGACGACAAAGGGGTTCACGGAGCCGAGCTTCTCGAGTGCGACTCCGAACGCCTCTCGTGTGGCGACCGATTCCCCGATCTTGTATGGGGCTGGCGGCATGGCACCGATGGATCGAGTAGGAATAGAGCTGGGCGACGGCTTTGCGATGTGAGGCACCGAGCAGTTGGGGGTTAATTGCTTGGTGAGTTCGTCGAGCGCCTTCTGCGCCTCTTCCCCTTTCTTGAGAGGCTTGCCATGCCAGTCAGGTTTGTTTTCAATGGACGAAATGCCTTTCCCTTTATAGGTCCGGGCAAGCAGCACGGTCGGTCTTCCTTTGGTTTGAGCCGCTTCGTCGAACGCTCTGAGTATGGCATCAAAGTCATGGCCATTGGTGACGATCGCGTGCCAGCCAAATCCGCTCCAGCGGGAACGGTACGCCTCCATATCGTGTTGCAGCATCGTAGCGTCACTCTGACCGAGTCGGTTCACATCAATAATGGCACACAAATTATCCAACCTGTACTGGCGCGCAATTTCGACCGCTTCCCAGACCGATCCTTCGACCGATTCTCCATCTCCCAGGAGGACGTAGGTTCGGTAATCGAGTGCATCGACGAATTTTGCGTTCAATGCGATGCCGACACCGACGGGAAGCCCTTGCCCCAGTGAACCGGTGGCCATATCGACAAATGGCAATCGTGGGGTTGGATGGCCTTCCAAATCAGATGCCAGGGTACGTAATTTCAGGAGATCGGTTGACGGGAAGAGTCCAGCTTCTGCCCACGCGGCATATAACAATGGGGCGGCGTGTCCTTTTGAGAGAACGAAGCGGTCACTGTTCAGCGCTTTTGGATTCTGTGGATCGTACCGCATGACCGAGAAGAACAGGGCGGCAACAATATCAGCTGCCGAAGCGCAGCTCGATGGATGACCGCTTCCTGCTTCGCTTGTGGCCCGGACGCTGTCGATTCTGAGTTGGGTTGCTTTGTTACGTAAAGTCGCAAGTAGTTCGGAGGAAGTGACTAGACCTGCCATCGAAGATCCTTTCGGCATAGAGATCGAACGCCATCATAAATCAATTGCCTATACCATAGGGGCAATTGAGAAAGAAATAGCGTGTGAAGCTAGCAAATCGATCGAGGAAGGTCAATCAACAGATCCGCCCTCCGACAAGAATCAGAGGGCGGAAGAGTAGAAACGCCGAGGGGCAGGTTCTCTCAGGTTTGTGATGGTGGTGTGATCAGAAGTACTTCGTTCGAGCAGGGACTTTCTTCTTCACTTTCCGCCTCGCTGAAAGCACTAATCGCAAAGAAATAAGGAGTATTGGGCTCGAGGTCGGTAATTATGGCCGGGGGATGGCCAACCCGTTGGCTCTGCTCGTAGGAACAGGACCCATACTCTCTAGGTGATTGCTTCCCATAGTGAATAAAATAACCCAGCACATTGGGATCGGTGGATGTATCCCAGGTCAATTGAGCTGTCACTCCGGTTGGGGTAGGAGTTAGTGAGATTTCGGGGTTGTCCTCTTCATCAAGGTCAGCGATGTTCGCGAAAAGTTCTGAATCTTCAGCTTCATGTTCGGCTGAGCCCATTGCTTGATCATCATCTTTTGACAAGTCCGGCGTATTCGAATCAAGGTTCGATTCGTTCCCTTCCTCCGTCGATGCTGGATCATCAGCTGGAGTGGAGAGCGAAGAGATGATCGGACCTCCTCCTTCCTGTTCGCCGCAGCCTGGTAATGGCAATGCGATCATACCTAGGAGAATTAGTCCCGCTGTCGATCTTGTGAAGAGCTGATAAAAGAAGTCGATCAAATTCCTATTTGCCCGCATAAGAAAGGCTCCTAATTAATTACAGGTGAATGGCCATAACTCCTTGCTGACCCAGTACACGAGGTAGGCATTGGTACAGAAAAGCAAATGGTGTGCCAGGTCGAATTTTATGAAAAGTGAAAACTATTCAATTTGTTATGATGTTTTTGAGTTACTGAAGACAGCAGGTACATGAAGGGGGCAACCTTCAGGTCCTACAATATTAGGAATATATCTGGATGGCGGAGTGGCTTGTTAGGGACTCTATGGTCCGTGATGCAGTCATCAAGGTCAGCTGCTGTCATGGGGGAACTCGTTGAGGATCAGTGCGCTCCTTAAAAAATCTCAAGAGCAATACCCCATTCACCAGAATGACGATTGCCAGAATGACGTAGGTGGTAACCGGTGAGGCAAGGTCCAGCTCACCTAAGACACGAGAAAGCCCGAATCCGACGATCAACCCGTCGAATGCCATACAAATACGCCTGAACGTCTCAGGGTCCATCAAACGGATGAGAAACGTCCCCAACGGAATCCCAACGATCACGCTCGGGACGATGTAGGGGATAATCTCCATACTGCCGGCGCTGTAGAAGCCGATCAATCCATAAGCGATAGCGGTTAGCGACGATTCTGCCAAACGAATGATGCCCAGCGCGGCGCGGAAATCCTGTTTTGGATAGCCTTGGTTATTGAAGAGGAGCGCTAACGGGGGACCGGAAATGGTGGTCACGGAGTAGAGGGTGCCGAGTCCTAGTCCAAACGGCACGGCGATGACTTTTTCAGCCTGGATTGGCTTGCGAATGCCTGCGGCTTGGAGAAGGATCAACGGTAACAGAAAAAAATAGGTCACGAACTTGATCCACGCTGGTTCCACGAGAGAAAGAAGATAGCTCCCGATACCGACGCCGACTGCCAGGCCACCCAGAATTGGAGCCACCCGCCAGAAGATGTTGGGTATACTCTTTCGGTTGATAAACAGCACATAGGCGTTGATGACGAGCTCAACGAGCACGAGTGCTGGGTTCAAGATGCGGTTGGTATAGAACAAGAGGGCCACAGGAACGGTAATCGAGGAGAAGCCGTATCCAAGCGCTCCATTCACTATGGAAGCCACAAAGGTAATGACGACAAGAACGACAACATCATCCATGAGCGTTAGTCCTTGAGACGGTCGGATGCAAAGTCGGCAAGTGTGTAATAGTCGAGGATTCCGGCGATAGCATCGCGGACCGTCCCCATCACCTGTTGCACCGGACACCGTGTCTTCTCCGCATAGGGACACTCACGACACTTTTGATAGGCGGTCTTGCTGACGCATCCGATCGGGGCAAGGGGACCATCGAGTGTGCGTATGACCTGTCCTAGCGTAATTTCCTTTGGTTGTTTGATGAGGACATATCCGCCCTTCACGCCACGTCGACTGGAAATCAATCCGGCTCGTTTGAGCGTGAGGAGAATTTGCTCTAAGAATTCGATCGGGATGTGTTGCCGATCAGCAATGTCATGCCGCTGGAGTGTGGTTCTTCCATGTGCGAGCGTGAGTTCGAGCAAAGCTCTCAGACCGTACTCGCTTTTCTTAGACAGCTTCATGACATTGGTGAAATACAACTAACTTTGTCAACAATCACAACAATACGAAAAATATATTTCATACGTCAAGGTTAAATCAGGCGGGACTAGAATCCCATCTCAGGCACTCGTGTGGGGTAAGGATCTCGTCTTTCTTGGGCCTTGGTGGTGTGGTACCAGGTGAGAGCGGGCTGTTCCTTGACACTACAAAAGCATTCTTGCTAGCCTGCCAGCTTCAGATGTAAGCATCCGGTCATCTCTCCTGACGAGGCTGAAGGTTCAGTGACCTTTCAAGAACTGATTCTTACCCTCCATCGTTTCTGGGCCGATCATGGATGCGTCGTTCATCAACCCTACGACATGGAAGTGGGCGCAGGGACGTTTCATCCGGCCACGTTTTTACGATCACTTGGGCCAGAGCCATGGCGGGCCGCCTATGTGCAGCCGTGTCGTCGTCCTACCGATGGCCGGTATGGTGAAAACCCTAACCGTCTCCAGCACTATTATCAGTACCAAGTCGTACTGAAACCTTCGCCGGACAACATTCAGGAACTTTACTTGGAGAGTCTGGCTCGGCTGGGGATTAATCCAAAGCAGCATGATATCCGCTTCATCCAGGATGATTGGGAGTCTCCAACGTTGGGAGCCTGGGGGCTTGGCTGGGAAGTACGTTTGGATGGGATGGAAATCACCCAGTTCACGTACTTTCAGGAAATTGGTGGCATTGAACTGAGCCCCATCACGGGCGAAATCACGTATGGGACCGAGCGGATTGCCATGTATCTGCAGCAAGTGAACAACGTCTTCGACTTGGCATGGACGGACTCGATCAAATATGGCGATATTCACCATGAAACCGAGGTGCAGGGGTCGCGGTACAACTTTGAACAAGCGGACGTGGCCATGCTGGTACAGGCGTTCGAGGCGAATGAACGGGAGTGTACTCGATTGCTTGCTCAAGCCGACCAGCGCGTAACGCTGCCCGCCTACGATTACTGTATCAAGTCGTCCCATGTGTTCAATCTTTTGGATGCGCGCGGTGCGATCAGTGTGGCGGAGCGAACGGGTTATATTGCCAGGGTGCGGGCGCTGGCCAGGCAGTGTGCTGAACGCTACATCGAAGAGCGAGCTGCGATGGGTCATCCGCTGTTGAGTCGCGAACTGAGAGTCACAAAGTCTGGCAGGCCTCGAGCAGAGGTCGGAACAGGCCGCACCTAATTCGTTATGGCGACTCCAAAGAAAGCCGAACGCCGGAAGACCACACAGAAAAAACGTACAGGAACCTCCGCACCTGCCACGGCTGAGTTGCTGTTGGAAATCGGTGTAGAGGAACTGCCCTCTCAGTTCATTGCTCCCGCCCTCGCTTCACTGAGGGAATCGGCTGAAGCGCTATTCAACGATCATCGGCTCACCTTTCAGTCTGTCCAAACCATGGGGACACCGCGGCGACTGACGATCGTGATCGATGGCGTGGCGGTGAAACAGACCTCCATCATGAAAGAGGCAATGGGGCCGTCGAAGGCTGTTGCGTTCGATCAGGCAGGGCAACCGACCAAAGCGGCCTTGGGATTTGCCGCTGGTCAGGGTGTGGCCGTTCAGGAGCTTCAGGTGCGCCAGACCCCGAAGGGTGAATACCTGTTTGCAGTGAAACGTGAGGAAGGCCGGGCATCCACCACTGTCTTGCTCGAAACCCTCCCCCAACTGGTGTCAGGTCTTACGTTCCCCAAAGCAATGAAATGGAACGAAAGCGGCCTGCGCTTCGCCCGTCCGATCCGGTGGATGGTGGTGCTGTATGGAGGTAAGGTGCTTCCAATCAAGGCCCTCGGAATCACAGCATCGGATCAGACAAAAGGCCATCGCGTGTTAGGCGGAGGGAAGTGGGGCACTGTTCGCGATGCCGCTTCCTATGTCAGTGTGTTGGAGCGCCAGGGTGTCATCGTTGATCCACAGCGCCGCCGAGAACTAATCGAGGAACAGATTGCCGCCATTTGTCACAAGTCTGGATTTCAATTGAATGAAGATGAAGCCTTGCTCGATCAAGCGGTGTACGCAACGGAACACCCCAATGCGATCATGGGGTCGTTTAAGGATACGTATCTGGATATGCCGGAAGAGATTCTGGTGACGTCAATGAAGGAACACCAGGGATTTTTTTCCTTGCGGCAAAAACACACCGGCAAACTAGCGGCCCGGTTTATTGCCGTGGCAAACATTCGTGTTAAGGACATGTCTCTGATTTGCGAAGGCAATGAGCGGGTGCTGGCGGCGCGATTGGCCGATGCAAAGTTCTTTTTCGATGAAGATCGGAAGATTTCGCTGGAAGAGCGTGCCAAGAAACTCACTGGAGTCACGTTTCACCAGAAACTTGGCACGATGACTCGAAAACAGGAACGCGTCTGTGAATTGGTGAGTGCCCTTGCTGAGCAGGTGGGTCTTTCATCGGAGTCTCAATCCGCCTGCGCCCAAGCCGCACAGATCAGTAAGGCGGACTTATTGTCCGGGATCGTGGGGGAATTTCCGGAGCTCCAAGGTGTGATGGGTGGTTATTATGCGCAGCGTGATGGCATGGCGCCGACCGTGTGCAAGGCCATCCGAGATCAATACATTCCTCGAGGAATGGAAGGGGCGTTGCCGGAAACGATCGAAGGACAGATGTTGGGATTGGCTGACCGGCTCGATACGATCGTCGCATTCTTTCTCGCAGGCATCATCCCCAAGGGATCAGAAGACCCCTTTGCCCTGAGGCGGCATGCCTTGTCCGTTGTTCGAATGCTACTCGAAAAGCAAATCAACGTTGATCTTCGCGAGGCCATTGATGCTGCGACCCGGCTAGTAGAGAAGGATGTGAAATCGACACCTTCATCGTACCATGATCCGCTGGGGTTTATCGTGGAGCGGTTTCGTTACTACATGGGAGTAACTGAGCACCTGAGGGACGATGTCATTCGTGCCGTCACGGGCCACGCGAACAGAGCGTGTGACTTCCTCGACATGGCTGGACGGATGCAGGCATTGCAAGCCACCACATCGTTCCCCGAATTTGATCCTCTGATGGTGGGATTCAATCGAGCCAATAATATTCTGAAAAAAGAGGGTGTAAAGAAGTCCGAGATTCCATCAGTGGATCCATCGTTGTTCCAAGATGACGGGGAACGGGAACTCTATGCCCACCTGACATCATCGAAAGAGCGGTACCATGGATTCCTTCAGGCGCACCAGTACCAAGAAGCGCTCGGATGCCTGGTTCAGTTTAAGCCGTACATTGATCGCTTTTTTGAATCCGTGATGGTCAATGTGGAGGATCAGGTATTACGAAATAACCGCCTTTCGTTGCTTGGGGATGTGGTGGATGGGTGCTTTGGGAAGTTCGCAGACTTTTCCCAGATTGTGGTACAAGGGCGGTAAGTCGAATCGGACGGACAACGGACTGCGCTGGCGTGGATCGGGCACAAAGGGAGTTGCCATGGATCAGCCGATGGCGGACGAGTCCCGTCGGGCGGATAAGATCCGACGATTTTCTCTCGCGGTTTCGCTAGGCTTAATCGTGTGCTGCAATGCGATCCTCTTCGTCGGGCTCAAAGTCAGCGGCATCAATTTGGATGACGTGGTGAAGACGCCTGATCTCTTCAATGCCAAGCAGGATGTCTGTCTTCGGCTTTCATGGCGATCTGTGCCGGGGGAAAATGAACCGGTTCGGCTCTGTTCGGAGTGGTTGAACCTTTCTGATCCGAGTGGAACGCCACATTCCCTCCCGCCAGAGACGAAGCTGAAGAAGGGAGTTGACGGCTCCTATCATGTCGATCAGAGTGTTCAAGCGGACTACCGACTATTGGTCCTGATGCTGTTTGTCGCCGCTATTATCGTCGGTGGGGTAAGGGTCAAGTGGTTCTTGGTGAGCCGGTATCGGCTTCGTCTGGAATCGGCAGACGATCGACGGACGTCAGCCATAGGTTAGTTCAATTAATCGATGGTGCTTCTATTCTGTTAGCATAAGGCATGGAGACACCGTGGCACGAGGTGTTTCGTTGTTTCTAACAAGAGGAGAGGTGTCATGGAGTATCGCGGCACCAGGTGTACTCTTTCGACGAAGTCTGTTGGAACTAAGCCAAAGGTAGTTCAAGAAACTACCTTTGCACTCACACTTAGTTTCCATAAGTTTTCGGCTGAGTATACCCGAAAGACCACGACGGAAAATGTTCCGCGGGAAGGGCGGAATCCGGGAGAAAAAACTAATCCTTTCGTACAAGGAAAAGGAGAGTAGCGTGGCAAAGAAATACGTCTACTATTTCGGTGACGGCAAGGCCGAGGGCACTTCGAATATGAAAGAACTGCTCGGCGGGAAAGGTGCGGGATTGGCCGAGATGACCAATCTTGGGATTTCCGTCCCGCCCGGCTTTACGATCACGACCGAAGCCTGCATCGAATACGACAAGCACGGGAAGAAATATCCACCCGGCATGTGGGAGGCGACGTTAGCTGCTCTGAGGCGCGTGGAGCGATCGATGGGGATGGGATTCGGAAACCCCGACAAGCCGTTGTTGGTCTCCGTGCGTTCCGGTGCTCGCGCATCGATGCCGGGCATGATGGATACGGTGCTCAATGTGGGGCTCACACAGAGGACCGTTGAGGGCCTCGCCGCCAAAACTCAGAACGAACGGTTCGCCCAGGACAGTTATCGCCGTTTTATCACGATGTTCGGCAGCATCGTCATGGGGGTGCCTCGGGAGCATTTCGAAGCGATCCTGAACCATAAGAAAGAAGAAGTAGGCGTGACTCACGAGACCCAACTCGCTGCGGTGGGCTTGCGGGATCTTGTCGGACGATTCAAGGCGTTGGTGAAAGAGGAAACCGGCAAGGAGTTCCCGGACGATCCCAACGAGCAGCTGCGAATGGCGATCAACGCGGTCTTTTCGTCCTGGAACGGCGCCCGCGCCATTACCTATCGGCGCTTAAACGGCATTCCAGATCATTGGGGCACGGCCGTCAACGTGGTTGCGATGGTGTTCGGGAACATGGGCGATACGAGCGGGACTGGCGTAGCCTTCACCCGCGATCCCAATACCGGTGAACATAAATTCTTCGGTGAATGCCTGATGAATGCGCAGGGCGAAGATGTGGTCGCCGGGATTAGGACGCCGCTGCCGGTCACCGCACTCGCGAAGAATGTTCCAGCGGCCTACAAGGACCTCGAAACGACCTATAGGAAACTCGAAAAGCATTATCGCGACATGCTCGACCTGGAATTTACGATCCAGGAGGGCAAACTATATATGCTCCAGACGCGTGTCGGGAAGCGGACCGGTATCTCGGCCGTTCGGATCGCCGTTGAAATGGTCAAAGAAGGATTGATCACAAAGCGTGAAGCCGTGCAGCGGGTCGGTCCTGATCAGTTGGCGCAGTACCTCTACCCAATTTTCGATGCGACGGTGGAATCCAGTTCGACTCCGTTGGGCAAAGGCTTGCCGGCCGGGCCTGGGGCGGCAGCGGGAAAGATCGCGCTTACACCGGATCGTGCGGTTGAGATGAAAGCCGCCGGGCAACGGGTCGTGCTCGTCCGTGACGAAACCAGCCCGGACGACATTCACGGTATGAATGCGGCAACCGGATTCTTGACCGCGCGTGGCGGGATGACGTCGCATGCGGCCGTGGTGGCGAGACAGATGGGCAAAGTCTGCGTCGCCGGTTGCGAAGCGGTTCAGGTGATCGATGATCAATCAGTACGGATCGGCTCGAAGGTGTTCCGCGAAGGGGACTATATCTCCGTCAATGGTTCGACCGGGAATGTCTATGATGGTGACGTACCGGTAGTGGAGTCGGAAATCATTCAAGTCGTGCAAGGGAAGCTGGATCCCAAGAAATCACCGAAGTATCAATTGTTCGCGACGTTGCTGTCCTGGGCTGACAGCGAACGCAAACTGCGCGTCCGGGCCAACGCCGATGTTCCGGACCAAGCGAAGATTGCGAGGGGATTCGGAGCGGAAGGCATCGGATTGTGCCGGACGGAGCACATGTTCTTTGCCGAAGATCGAATCTCGATCATGCAGAAGATGATCCTGGCACGCACGAAAGAAGAACGTGAAAAATTTCTTGATCAACTGCTGCCACTGCAGAAGCAAGACTTTATCGGGCTCTACCGGGAGATGCAGGGGTACCCAGTCACGATTCGGCTCCTTGATCCGCCGCTCCACGAATTTTTGCCCAAGCGCGAAGAGCTGATGGTGGAGATTGCTCAGCTGGAACTGACCGAGCATGACGGGACCAAGCTCGAGGAAAAACGGCGTTTACTGGCTCGAGTGGAAGAACTCCACGAATTCAACCCCATGCTGGGGCTGCGCGGGTGTCGGTTGGGGATTACCATGCCGGAGATCACGCGGATGCAGGCGAAGGCGATCATGGAAGCGGCCTGCGAGTTGGCGAAGGAAGGGAAGAAAATCGTACCGGAGATCATGATCCCACTGGTCGGCATGGTCGCCGAAATGAAGTCACAGAAGGAGCTCGTGAAAGAAGTGGCTCAGGAAACTATGAAACGGTACGGCGTGAAGCTCAATTATCTGGTCGGGACGATGATCGAGTTGCCGCGTGCGGCCGTGACGGCCGACCGGATTGCGCAGGAGGCGGAGTTCTTTTCATTCGGGACGAACGACTTGACGCAGACCACGTTCGGTTTCTCACGCGATGATGCCGCAAAGTTCATCGATTTCTACAAGACCAACAAGATCATGGATTCAGACCCCTTTGCTGTGCTCGACCGCGAAGGCGTCGGGTCGCTGATGAAACGGGCCATCGAGGGTGGACGCAAGACGCGATCCGATATCAAGCTCGGCATCTGCGGCGAGCATGGCGGTGATCCCAGCTCCGTCGAGTTCTGCCAGCAACTGGGGTTAGATTACGTGAGCTGTTCACCATTCCGCGTCGCGATTGCGCGATTGGCAGCGGCGCAGGCGGCGATCGCACAATCGAATGCGAAGCCTTCGGAGAAAAAACCTAAGGCGAAGCGCAAGCCAACGAAGTCACGTACGTCATCGACGGCACGCCGCAAGAGACGGTGACCAGCACGCAACAAGATTTCCGCTTCATGACCCTGGCCCTTCGCTTGGCGGCGAAGGGCCAGGGAACGACTAGCCCGAATCCGATGGTCGGAGCCTTGGTGGTTCGTCAAGGCGGCATTGTCGGGCAGGGATTTCATCTCCGACCAGGAACTCCGCACGCAGAGATTCACGCGTTACGACAGGCAGGGGCTCAGGCCAGAGGTTCGACGCTCTACATCACCCTTGAGCCCTGCTGCCATCTCAAGAAGCGCACTCCACCCTGTGTCCCAGAAATCCTTCGCACTGGTGTCCGCCGTGTGGTAATTGCGATGCAGGATCCCAATCCATCGGTCAAGGGAAAAGGAGTCGCCGCACTTCGACGGGCCGGACTCGCGGTCTCGGTCGGAGTGGCTCGCCTCCAAGCCGAAGAATTGAACAGGGCCTACTGTCATTGGATGAAGACCGGTCGGCCTGATGTCACACTCAAGGCAGGCATGACGCTCGATGGCCAGCTAGCGACGGCAAGGGGAGAGTCCAGGTGGATCACGAGTGAGGCGTCCCGTCAGGAGGTGCATCAGCTTCGTGGCTCTGTCGATGGCATCTTGATTGGAGTGAATACCGTTCTGATTGATAATCCGTCGCTCACAGCGAGGAAGGGAGCGCGATTCAATACAGTCGCCTCACGGCAGCCTCTTCGCATCGTGGTTGATAGCAGACTGCGCACTCCGACCACGGCAAGGATTCTGGCGCAACAGGACATGGCCAAAACAATTATTGCGACAACGACTGCAGCTCCACAAGCTCGGCGATCAGCGTTGGAAGAGAAAGGCATTGAAGTCCTGACGGTTTCAGCTCGGCAGGGTCGTGTATCCTTGCCGGCTCTTCTACGGGAGCTTGGACGGCGCGGGATCATGTCTCTACTCGTGGAGGGAGGGGGCGAGATCAACGCCGCGCTGTTGAGAGACAAGTTGGTCGATCACGTTCGCCTCTATATCGCGCCACTGTTGCTCGGCGGCCACGATGCCAAAGGTCTCGCTGGGGGAAACAGTCCAGCGCGACTCGCGAAGGCACTCCGGGTACGCCGTATGGTACTACGGCCGCTCGGTGACGATATGGTCGTGGAAGGAGAGTTGTGATCCTCTTGCGATGGATGATCATCCTGATGACGTTCCTGACGGGTAGTGGAGCCGGTAGTCTTGCGGAATCATTACCGCAATCGTCGGAAAGTCTTGCGTCACGCGTCCATCAGTATCTCGATGCCGGCAACAGTGATGAGGCCGAACGTCTGTTGCCAACTATTCTGGCTGACCCACAGGTGTCGATCGAAGCGGTTTCTCAGATCATCAAGGGAGAAAGAACGTACCAGAGTCAAGCCACTGGGATTCTTCCGAGTGAACAGATTGTCGTTCGTGGGCAGACCTACCCTTTGTCGTTGTTTGTTCCAGAGTCATACGAGACTGCAAAACGCTATGCCTTGGTTGTGTGTTTGCATGGATTTGGTTTTACCGGTGAAGAATACCTAGAGCGATGGCGTACTCGCTTGGGAGAAGACTATCTCTTGGCTTGTCCCACCTATCCCTCCGGCGCCTGGTTTACAAGGCGAGCTGAGGAGTTGGTGCTGGAGACGATTCGGGATGTAACCAGGCGATACCATATCGATCCCGATCGAGTCTTTCTGACGGGGATGTCGAACGGTGGGATCGGAGCGTGGCTGATCGGGATGCACCATGCGCCGCTCTTTGCCGGGATCGCGCCCATGGCCAGTGGATTGGATGATGTGCTCATGCCGTTTTTAGCGAATCTTCGCAACACACCCATCTATATCATTCATGGAGCCAAAGATCAGGTGATGCCGGCACATCTCAGTCAATCGATCGCAAACGAGCTGGATGCACTTGGCTATCCGTACGTGTATCGCGAGCATGAACGAGAGCATCCGATCGCGGGGGGACATTATTTCCCCAAAGAGGAATTGCCGGATCTCGTGGCTTGGTTCAATCGCCAACGCCGAGTGCCGTTACCGAACCGAGTTCCGCTGGTGCGCGAGGCCAGCCACTTTCAACCGTTCAACTGGGTCCGTCTCGATTCGACTGATCCAATCGCAGCATTTTCAGATGATCTGGTAGATAAGCGCGATGAACGGATCAAGCGTCGGGTCTATGCCAGGCTTGATGCGTCGATTGCCGGAAACAACCGCATCGAGGTGAGGACTGAGCACGTTCAACGGTATAGCCTCTTCCTGAACGAGCAGATGATCGATGTCTCCAAACCGCTCACCGTGTTGACAAACGGGAGCCTGTCGTTCGAAGGAGCGGTCGTACCGTCGGTCGAGACCTTGTTAAGACAAGCCAGGCTTCGGCAAGACCTCCAACGTCTTTTCACCACGCAGCTCTCCATCACCGTTCCAACACCAGATCCATGAACCGAGCAAGGGGCTTCACCTGGAAACAGGGTTCATGCCAATTGGCGGTGCTGCTGGGTGTGACCCTCGTGCTCTTGGCCGGTACCGCACGGGCAGAGAGCTGTAACCTTTCTCCTGTTCATGGAGACCTGACCTTCTCCGTTGAGCGGATTTCTTCGGACTGGACATGCCGACTTCACAGGATTATTACGTCGCATACGACGGTCACACGGGTCGGTCCCATCCGGGTGGCCATGGCAGAGCCACTCTATCGATACCTGCTCAGTGAACCACCGATTGCCGCCACGTTGATTCGTCGCCTTGGCCTCGGTTCGTATCGTTCCCAAGCCTGGGGGGAAAGACAGTTTTGGGGCGATGACGGCGAAGGGACAAAGGGCTTCGTGCAGCTGGTCTATGAGGATGCAGAATCCAGAATTTACTTCTTGGACGGCTCTCATGAAAGTCGGTTGCTTCCGCATATCACAGGGAAGGCCGTCGTGTTTCTTCGGATGGCGGTGGTACGGGATCACGCCGGGAATGAAGACATGGACAGTACGATTGTGGCCTATACCAAATTAGATAATCGCTTGTTGTCAGGATTGGTGTCAGTTCTGCATCCGCTGATTCGTGGCATGGTCACAAGCAAGCTCCAGAAGGGAGTCGAGACGGTTCATCGACTGGGTATGACCATGCGACAACACCCTTCCCGGGTATTGCGTGAGGCGGAACAGGATCCGCCGTTGCCCCAGCCGCATCTGGTGTTCTTGAGAACAGTGCTCGATCCTCAACTCGGTTCCAGCCGGACGATCGTGCCTGCCACGACTGTCCCATGACAACCTCACGCAGTTTCGTGCTGATCTGCACGGTCGGCATCTTTAGTTTCATCAGCTACAACATGGTGCGGATGCCCGCACTCTCCTTGTTTGCTGAATCGCTCGGGGCGAGTCCGGAGCGCATCGGTTTGATCGTCTCCGTGTCGACCATCACGGGCGTCTTGCTGAAACTGCCGTCCGGCGCCCTTTCCGATATCTATGGACGACGATTCTTGCTGCGGATCGGCGTGGTGGCGTTCGGCCTGCCGCCGTTTCTCTATCCGTTCATCACGGATTTGGATGCCCTGACGGGGTTGCGGTTTCTCCACGGCATGGCGACGGCCATGTTTGCCCCGAGTGCGTTGGCCACGGTGGCGGAGCTCTATCGGGAACGGCGCGGGGCGGCGCTTGGGACCTACACGGCCTGTACCCAGTCTGGTTCGCTGTTGGGGCCCTTTCTCGGTGGCTATCTCATTCATGCCGCGGGATTCGACACGGCCTTTGTCACGGCCGGGGTGTTCGGCTGCATTGCCATGGTCTTGTTCTATAGTCTGCATCTCGACGTCGCCGTACCGCCTCGGACAGAAGAGGGAGCGAGGGCGGTCTTGTCTGAGATGTGGAAGGGCTTCGCCGCAGTCGTCAAAAACAAGAAAGTTCTGATTACGAGTACGACCGATGCGGCAAAAATGATCGCCAATGGCGCCTTGATGGCGTTTCTCCCGCTGTATGGCGTGTCGGTAGGGCTGAACCCTGGTGAGGTCGGAATGCTCTTCACGGTGCAAGCCGTGACCTCATTTTTCTCCAAGCCGATCATGGGACGTATCTCCGATCGGGTAGGGCGGCAGCCGCTGATTATTCTGGGCCTCTGTATCTGTGCCGGGACGTTTATCTGTGTCCCACATGTCGCGATGTTTCCGATCTTGCTGATGCTGTCGGCTGGGTTTGGATTCGGCGAAGCTGTGGTCTCGTCGTCCTCCTCAGCGCTAGTCGCGGATAGTTCTGAGTTCAAGCGGCTAGGAGCGGGTTTGGGTATGCAAGGGACGATCATGGATATTGGGCACGCGAGCGGGCCCTTGTTGGCGGGCCTGCTGATTGCGAATCTGAGTTATCCGATGGCCTTCGCCATCATTGCCGGGATTCAATTGATGGCGGCCGGCGTGTTTTGGGTGATGATCAAACGGGTATAGACCGTACCATCATGCTCATAGCTGCGATATAATGGCCGCACGATGAAGGACATGACGACCGGAGACCTCATCATCGGCGCACTGGCTGGTCTGGGCGTGGTGGTGCTGCTTGTGTTGTTTGTCTATGTGGTGAAACAGATCATCCTGAGGAAAGACTGATGTTTACCGGCATCGTCGAAGAGATGGGCGCGATCACGGTCCTGAAGAAATCGCTGACTGGCGCGAAGCTCACGATTTTGGCTTCGACGGTGATGGTCGACCTCAAGATCGGGGACAGTGTGAGTGTGAATGGTATCTGTCTCACTGTGGTGTCGAAAACCGAGCGCGACTTTTCCGTCGAAGTCTCGCCGGAAACACTCTCGGTGACGACGCTGGGGACCTACCCTGTCGGCATGCCGGTCAATCTCGAACGGGCGATGAGGCTCAACGAACGCATTGGCGGGCATCTAGTGGCCGGTCATGTGGATGGAGTCGGTGTGATCCGTAGCCGACAGCAAGATGCCAATGCCATTCTATTGGCCATCGAAGCGCCGCCGAATATCTTGCGGTACTGTGTGGTCAAGGGTTCGATTACGGTAGATGGCATCAGTTTGACCATCAATGATGTGAACGAGAAGGGGTTTTCCGTTGCCATCATTCCGCACACGGCCAAGGTGACGACACTGGGCCTCAAGCAGGTGAACGATTCCGTCAACCTTGAGTCCGATCTCATCGGCAAGTACGTCGAGCGGCTGCTCCAAGAGCGTGGGTACGTTCCGCCAAAACCCACACCTGTTATCGACAAAGACTATCTTCAGAAGCGGGGATTGATCTAATCGCTGCGAATGGGAAGCGCTTCTGGCTGCTACCGCGGCTCAGTCGCATCTCCCCTTATACATCTCATCTGGGCAATAGAGGGGATGCTTGACCTATGCCGCGTAGCGGAATAGACTGACGTCTGATGATACGGTCATTCCGGTCAAAGGCGACCGAGTCGTTGTTTGCCGATGAGGAGGTTCCTCGCTTTCGCGCATTTGAAAGAATCGCCAGACGAAAACTGTTGCTGCTCCATCGGGCGAAGTCGCTGGATGATCTGCGCGTTCCCCCAGGAAACCGATTGGAAGCTTTGCGCGGAAATCGAAAAGGAGAGTACAGCATTCGAATTAACGATCAGTGGAGGATTTGTTTCGTATGGGTTCAGGGCCATGCCCGTGATGTGGAGATTGTGGACTACCATTGAGGTGCAATATGGCGCGCAAACGGTTGCTGGAGCCGATACATCCGGGTGAAATTTTGTTCGAAGAGTTCATGAAGCCGATGGACATCAGCATCAATCGGCTTGCCCGTGAGATTCATGTCTCGCCGGGCCGGATCAGCGCGATCGTCAATGGAAAGCGCGCCATCACAGCTGATACCGCGCTCCGGCTCAGCCGGTATTTGGGGACGTCGTCGGATCTCTGGATCGGACTCCAGGGGGAGTTTGACCTGCGAGTTGCCCAACGTACGATTGGGCGAGAAATTGAGAGGCATATCCAGCAACATGTTGCCTGAGGGCGCATGTCTTAAAGTGATGGCACTGGGTCTCAAGCAGGTAAATGATTCCGTCAACCTGGAGTCCGACCTCATCGGGAAGTACGTCGAACGTCTGCTCCAAGAGCGGAGCCAACTTCCGAAACCTACCATCAGTATCGATAAGGATTACCTGCAGAAGCGAGGGCTGATCTGAATATCAGTCCCAAATGGCGAAAACCGCTCTCTTGAAATTGCACTCTGACCCCGATTTGTCTCATGAGGTAATGAGTCCGGTCGATGGCCTATGACTGGTCTTATATGGACCGTATAGGACGACGATCTGAAAGCGGTATTAAGCGTAGAAAAGGGGTCGGGAGTCTTTCATTGACAGGCAAGACCTCCTCAGGTAGAAGAGCCCATGCCGCGTCGTCCCCGTTTGGCTGCCGGTGCACTGGCCTATCATGTGTTGAACCGTCGGGTCGGCCGCTTGCCGCTGTTCGAGAACTCGGCCGACTACGCCGCGTTTGAAAAGATTTTGGCGGAAGCCCATGCCGCCACGCGCCTGCGCATTACGGCCTATTGCCTGATGCCGAATCATTGGCATTTGCTCGTGTGGCCACGACGAGATGGGGAACTTTCCGAGGTGCTGCGGTGGATCACGGTGACACACACCCAACGTTGGCATGCCCATCGAAAGACGGCGGGCACCGGGCCAGTCTACCAAGGACGCTTCAAATCGTTCCCGGTGCAGACGGACGAGCATTTTCTCACGGTCGCCCGCTATGTGGAGCGCAATGCGCTGCGCGCCAAATTGGTAGACCGAGCCGAAGACTGGCCATGGGGGAGTCTCTGGCAGCGGACGCACGGGGATTCCCAAAAGACGGTATGGCTCAGTGACTGGCCGGTGGATCGCCCCCGCGATTGGGTCGTGCGGGTCAACCGGTCGCAAGGGGCTTCGGAACTGGAGGCGCTCCGGACGAGCGTGCAGCGAGGGCGACCGTTCGGCGATGAGGGCTGGGTGCGACGGATGGCCAAGCGCTTCGACCTGGAATCGACGTTGCGGCCACGGGGACGGCCTAAGGGCTCGTGAAAAAAGACTCCCGACCCCTTTTATGACCCTGATCTCCTGATCTATTGTGAAAAACAAGAGGAGTAACAATATGCAGCGCTTTGCAGGGTTAACGGTTCTGGTCACTGGTGCCGCGAGCGGGATAGGATTCGCCTCCGCCGAGCAGTTTGCCCGCGAAGGCGCTATGGTCGTGGCGACCGATCTTCGAAAGGATGACCTTGACGCCGCCTTTGCCAATTTAATTGCAGAGGGTCTCTCCATTGAGAGCGCGGTTCAAGATGTACGCGAGTATGAGACCTGGACCCGCACGGTGGATGGAATCATTGAGCGCCACGGTCGGCTGGACGTGCTGTTTAACAACGCCGGAGGCGGACATTTCGCACTCATCGATGCGACGACGCTCGAACAGTGGCGTTACGTCAATGCCCTCAATCTCGACAGTGTGTTCTTCGGTATGCAGACGGCAATCAGGGTCATGAAAGTGAATGGAGGAGCCATCATCAACAACTCTTCGATTGCTGGGTTAATTGGCGAGCCGCTGCTTGCAGCCTACTCAGCCACCAAAGGTGGAGTGCGCGCGATGACGAAGGCAGCGGCCGTCGACTGTGCACGCCGGAGGTATCCGATCCGGATCAATTCGATTCATCCCGGGTATACCAATACCAAACTTGTGGCAACTGCACTTGCGTCGCTGGGAGCTCAGGCGGAGGCATTTGCCGCTGCGACGACAGCTGCCATCCCCATGGGCCGGCTCGCTGATCCCATTGAGATTGTCAGGCCCGTCCTGTTCTTGGCGAGTGACGATGCCTCGTATATGACGGGGGCAGAGCTCGTCGTAGACGGTGGCTACGTGGCTGCGTGAACTACTGAAGTATTTGTCAGCGAGAGAAAAACTGGGGTGGTGCTCGATGGTACACTATGCGTGGCAAAGGGGGCAGGAGCGCCCCATGGCGCAGAAGAGATCTTCAGGGGAAGCACCTGTGCAACCGTGTCAACAGCAGCGTCGGTCTTGATGCGTTCAGGCAAATGTGATCACGCGTAAGACAAGAGGTTGTTAATGGCCTTCATTTCCGTTTCCGTTAGACGAAGCTCCATACAACTTCGGCGAGCCCCAAGAGTGCTCGGCGCCAAGACAACGACTGAAACGCTCCAGCGCACTTGCATCGAGTCATGGAAAAGGCTGCACACGATCACATACTCCAGCGTTATGGCGCGGTGGGTAAGCCTGATGCCTTTGGCGAAGTTCACTAGTTTTGTTCTGTTTGTTATCGCTGTCTATACAAAAAAAGTATCGTCAAATGTGAGTGGAAGATAAGATCGGGAGTCCTTGATCAAGATAGTTGGAGTGCGAGCGACTAATGTCAGCAACAGACTCCCGACCTTGGTCGTGCGGTCACGACCGGGATTCCGAACCCTCAACACATCTGCTTATCCGGCCGTAACGGTCTGAGGCTCTCGCGCTGCTAGGCTCTTCCGACGGTTGCTCGAGATTGTTCGGTCAATGATCGCGCCGCAATTGAGGCATTTCCAGGCATAGAACACGACAAAGAAATCCGAGAACCGCTCCAGCAACATCATCCCTTTACACTTCGGACATTCCATTCATTCCTCCTAGGTGGTTACGTTCACAGCTGATGACGAAACTAAGCAAGAGCTGCGCCACAGCGCCAGGCCTCATATTTCCAATGATTAATATATTAGGTACTGATATATAAGTAATTAATGTCATAAGCATGACGCTGGTAGCGAGTGCACGTCGTCAAGGTTTTGTCTATGCTGGGATCGGAGGTTTTAGGAATAGAGGAGCATCATGAATTGTGCATGACGAAGGAAGCCTGGTTTGACCTGGTTGCCGGCATCCTTGGTAAAGCCACAATCGCCCGCTACAGGTTTCTTCAAGGTTAGCGAAATGACTCTTGAGTATGATTCTTAGGTCACTCAGCTCAGAGAATTTTACGGCTGATTCTGAGCGGATGATCGGTAGGTAAAGTAGAGAATGAGGCCAGCCAAGATTGAAACGAGTATCCCAAATCCCATCTGTGCATCAAAACTCACTGGGCCCACGTAGATCTTATAGAGTTGCAGGAGAACAACCGGTAGGCTCACGGCTAGGATGAGCGCGATCAGGTGGCGCCGCAGATAGATCGGCTCACCCGGTTTTCGCGCGCCTCTTCTCAAGACCGTCACTCCTCGATGGTTGAAATGTCTCCAGGGTCTTGCCCTAGCTCTTTGGCTTTGAGCACACGGCGCATGATCTTGCCGGACCGGGTTTTCGGCAGTGACGAGACGATGTCGATTTCAGACGGCACGCCGATCTTACCCAGTTCTTTCAAAACCTGATCCTTGATCGACTTGATCAGATCCGGGCTTTCCTGCTCATCTTGTTTCAAGATGATAAAGGCCTTGATGGACTCACCGACCGTCTTGTGTGGTTTTCCGATCACGGCCGCTTCTGCAACAGAAGGATGACTGACCAAGGCGCTCTCCACCTCAGCAGTCCCAAGCCGATTGCCGGCGACTTTGATCACGTCATCAGCCCGGCCCATAAACCACATGTAGCCGTCCGAATCTTTGTGACAGACATCGCCGGCTGTATAGCAATTTGGGATCGTGTTCCAGTAGGTTTTGTACCGCTCGGGATCTTTATAAATCGTACGCATCATGGAAGGCCAGGGTTTCTTGATCACCGCAAACCCGCCTGCGTTCGTCGGCAAGCTGTTTCCTTCACGATCAACGACATCAGCCTCAATCCCGAGGAAGGGGCGCGTGGCTGAGCCAGGCTTCAACGGCACGGTGGGGAGCGGGGTGATTAAGATGGATCCCGTTTCGGTTTGCCACCAGGTGTCCATGATGGGTTTGTCTTCTCCCGTCGCACGGTGAAACCATTCCCATGCTTCCGGGTTGATCGGTTCTCCCACGCTGCCAAGGATACGGAGGGTCGAGAGGTCGAATTTCTTAGGCCAATCTTCGCCGTACCGCATGAGCAATCGGATGGCCGTGGGGGTCGTATAAAAGATTGACACGCCATATCGCTCGATGAGATCCCACCAGCGACCAGGATTCGGATAGTCCGGCTTACCTTCTGCAGCTAAAATTGTGGCCCCGTTGAGAAGGGGGCCATACACGATATAACTGTGGCCGGTGACCCATCCAGGGTCGGCGACGCAGAAGTAGACATCATCGTCCTTGAGGTCAAACACATATTTTGTCGTTGTATACGTGCCGACCATGTAGCCGCCATGGACATGCACCACCCCCTTCGGCCGACCCGTCGTTCCGGAGGTATAGAGAATGTAGAGTGGTGTCTCTGCATCCAGCGGTTCCGCGTCGCACAGAGGCCGCTCGCGTTCGGTCCACTCCTTCCAGCCAATTTCTTTTGGGGCGGTCAGAGGAGGCGACTCTGCCTGCCGTCTCACGACAATCACATGGTTGACTGTTGGGCAGGTCTTCATCGCTTCGTCGACCACGCTTTTCACTCGAATGGGCTTTCCGCGGTCGAATCCAACGTCAGCTGTAATCACCACCTTGGCTTCCGCGTCGTTGACTCGGCTAGCGAGCGCCGGGGCGCTGAACCCTGAATAGACAACGCTGTGAATCAGCCCGATTCTGGCGCAGGCCAGCATAGCAATGACCTGTTCAGGAATTTTGGGCAGGTAGATCGTGACTCGATCTCCCTTCTGAAGACCAAGCTTTTTGAGGGCATTGGCACAACGGTTGACTTGTCGAGAGAGTTCGCCATAGGTGAAGATGCGCTCTTGATTATCTTCACCTACCCAGATCAAGGCGACTTTGTTTCGACGCCAGGTCTTGATGTGACGATCCAGACAGTTATAGGTGATGTTGCAGCGTGCTCCGACAAACCATTTGGCCCAAGGGTAATCCCAGTCCAAAACCTTGTCCCAAGACGTGAACCACTCGAGTTGTTTGGCTTCATGGCTCCAAAATGCTTCTGGGTCAGCGATGGATTTCTGGTATTCCGTCTCGTAATCCTTGATGTAGGCGGCGTCCCGGGTCTTAGCCGTCGGGTGATAGGTTCGACTTTCCTTCAAGAGCGTCTCAATCTTGTCACTCATGATGCGAGGATCTCCTTCAGCAGGGCGGTCCACTGTCTGGTCCGTGATTATGGAGAAAGCCGAAAGGAGCTGCAACCATCCATTTCATCCGGAGCGCGATCGGGACGGCGCCAGTTCCCTCCCTGGTTTCTTGACACCGGCCAAGGTGGAAGATAGGCTGGCCCCATCAACGATGCCAAGATACGTGATGAAACAACCGTGGATCATTGTGCTGGCTGGGATTCTACTGACCGCCTATGTGCTTGGCGCATTCCCACATCCCTCCGTTTCCACCGTACAGGCCCAAATAGGGAAGCCAGAAGGGCTCTACTACAAATCTTGGGCGATCGTGATTGGGATTGAACACTATGTGGTGGCGCCACCGATCCCAGGAGCGATCGCTGATGCGAAGAAGGTCGCCGAAGCATTTCGGCAATTGGGGTTCGATGAGGTGGTTGAACTCTACGACAAGGATGCTGGGTCGCGGCGCCTGCACCAGATTTTAAACGACGTATTGCCGAGAAAAGTCGGGCGTATGGATCGAGTGGTGCTGTTCTATGCGGGCCACACCGGTTCGATGCAAGATGCCGATGGGCAGGAGCGGGGATATCTTGTGCCGTTTGATGCCCCAGTCAACAATGCTACCAAGTCGGTCACGGTTGAAGAGCTGAAGGAATTCACCCGACGGTCCGCTTCAAAACACACCTTGTTGATTCTGGATGCTCCGATCTTTGGATGGGAAATGACCAAGCCGCAAGATCACACGCTGGAAGGGCGGTTGAGTCCAGAATCGGAGACAGAACGCCGTGCGGTTCAAGTGATTAACGCGGCTGCTCAGGGCGAAGTCTCCGAGCGGCCAGATAACCGGAGCCGCTTCGTGCATACGCTCTTGACAGGCCTATCTGGAGCGGCGGATCTCGACAAAAACGGCTGGCTCATGGTTTCCGAGTTAGGCCGCTATCTCGAGCAACAAGTCGGAGCCGTTTCCGACGGCAAACAGATTCCGACGACACTCCGCATTGAGGGAGATGGCGATGGTGTCCTCATAGAAGGACGCAAGTCGGCATTGATAATCGGCGTGGAACCTCAGACGCCTGCTGAACGACAACAACAGGCGAAGGCTCAATATGAACGCGCCTTTGCGTTGCTCCAGGAAGGGAAGGCGATCGAAGAGGCGGTGGAACGGCTGGATCGCGCGATCGAGTACGATCCCACCTATGGGGATGCCTATGTCCTCAAGAGTTATGTTCGAACAGAGGTTCTTCCAAATCTTGATGAGGCCTTGAGCGCCAGCCTTCTTGCTGCAAAATATGCTCCGGAAAATCCTGATTCGTTTTATATGCTTGGCATGGTCTACGAAAAGCGCGGGCAGTTTAGGGATGCCGAGTCAGCCTTCCGACAGACGCTGCGTGTGAATGACAACTATCAGGATGCCTATCTTGCGTTAGGGGAGTTATACGCTGATCGACTCAAGGAGCCGCACAAGTCGATCGAGGCGTTTCGCCGGTACCTCGACCTGGGTGGTACCCATGATCGAGCTCGTGCAGCGGTGAAAGATGCAGATTCCCACCCCAAGCCTTAGTCCTGTTCTCCTCCTTTCAGATACCCCAGCCCGATCTTCACTGCTCGACGGGTGATTTCTGCCCAGCGTGTTTGAGGGTAGGCCGACAGGATGGCCGCTGCGGAGGGGTCTTGGATATCAAGCTGTTGAATGCGAAGAATGCCGTCTTCAACGTGTATGTCTGCCACAGATCCTCCTTGTTTATTATCGACAGTGTAGCGTGAAGCGAGCGTTGCGTTGACGGATGAAAAGTCACATGTTAGCATGATTCCACCTTCTTTTACCGGTAATCTCTACGTACGGAACACTTCTTATTCACTTAGAGGAGGCTTGTTATGATCAGGTCGCAACTGACTCACTCGAGGCTGGTCGGCCTCTCTCTTACGGTCCTGCTAATGGTGACACTTGTGGCTTGCGGTGGTCCCCCCAAGTGGGTCCAGAAAGGATCAGGGGCGTTCAACGAAAAGGACAGCAAAGCCTTTTATGGCGTGGGGGCCGTCACTGGAGTGCGCAATATCCCGCTGGCATGGGATACGGCTGAGAATCGGGGTCGGGCAGAGATTGCCAAGACATTCGAAACCTATACCGGATATTTGATGAGAGATTATTCGGCCTCGACGACGGCGGGGGATTTTACTCGAAATACGGAAGAGCAAAATGTCGAGCGCGCCATCAAGACCATCACGACTACCACGCTCAGCGGCGTGCGGAAAGTCGATCAGTATCTGGATCCCAAGACCAATACGTATTATGTCTTGACCAAGTTAAATTTGGAGGATATGAAGAACAACTTGGAACAGGCCAAAGAGCTCAATGCCCAGGTTCGAGACTACGTGAGAAGAAATGCCGATCGTCTCTTTGAGCGCTTGGAGCAGGAAGAGGAACGGCGAGGCGTTCGGTAAACGGTGCTGACAGTCATGCGGATGGGCCCTTCTGTTGGGAGGCGTACTGTGATCCAGAGGCTGAGTCGTTCACTTGTTGCCACGGCGACGGTCGTGTTCGTCTTGTCCGGGTGCGGTCATGAAACGAAGGTTACTCGAGTCGACACGGGAGTGGTCACTGACTTGAGTGGTCGGTGGAATGATACGGATTCCCGGATGGTGGCGGAAGCGATGGTGAAAGACGCCTTGCAATATCCGTGGCTTGGCAATTTTGAAAAGGCCAGCCAACGTCAGCCCGTCGTCGTCGTCGGCACCGTGGTGAACAGCAGCCACGAGCATATCAGTGTTCAAACCTTCATCACGGATTTGGAACGTGAACTCACCAATTCTCAAAAGGTCACGTTCGTCGCCGGAAAAGGTGAGCGTGACGAGGTTCGAGCGGAACGGAAAGAGCAGGCGATCTACGCACGTGAGGAGACGCAGAAGTCACCGGGGAAAGAGACCGGGGCTGATTTCATGATGAAGGGCACGATTGCCACCATTCTCGACGAAGCTGACGGGACCAAAGCCGTCTTCTATCAGGTTGATCTTCAGATGATCGATCTGGAGAGTAATGCCAAGGTCTGGTATGGGCAAAAGAAGATCAAGAAGGTGGTCGAAAAGAAACGCACCGTCTTTTAGGTTCCGCGGACACTGTTGAGACCATTCCTCCCACGGTTTTCCCCCAGGGGTTCTGTGTGGTTGGGCGTTACCACTCCCATCTCGTCGGTCTTGTCCGTTTTCGTTCTTTTACTCCTCACTGCCTGCGGTCCTTCGGTCAATCGCTATCTCCTTATCGAACAAAGCCTGCAAGCCGGCGATCCGCAACGGGCTGCCACGATCGTTGAGCAAACTGAACAAGAGTACGGTACGAGAGGTCGGCTCCTGTATGCAATGGATCGAGGGATGGTGCTGCAGTTGGCCGGCCAGTACGAGCAAAGCAACGCGGCACTGAATCGAGCGGAAGAAGACATTGAGCGGCTCTATACCAGGAGTATCCGCACCGAAACCGCCGCTTTTCTGACCAATGACAACGCCTTACCCTACGAAGGGGATGCGTACGAGCATGTGATGGTCAACGTGATCAAGGCGTTGAACTATGCCGTACAGGGTCACGTCGACGAAGCATTGGTGGAGGTGCGTCGTGTCGACCATCGGCTGAACGTGCTTGGCGATCAGGTCAAGGACAAGGACAAGTATCGAAATGACGGATTTGCACGATACCTGAGCGGGATCTTGTACGAAGCGGCCGGAGATCTCAACAATGCGTTCATCGCGTATCGTAATGCGTACGAGGCCTATGGAGCCATGAGTGGCTGGTCGAAGGTGTCGTCTCCTCCGTCCCTCCGCGCCGATCTCCTACGCACAGCCGAGGCCATCGGGCTGAGGACGGAATTCGAATCATACCGAAAAACTTTCCCGGATGTGGTCTGGGATTCTGCGATTTCTGGTGAGCAATCCGCACAGGTCGTGATGATCAGCTATAATGGGCGGGCTCCACGAAAAGAAGATTTGTTGCTCGATTTGCCGATCAGTCTTGATGCCGTACAGTTAGTTTTGCTAAATAGAGGAGTTTTTTATCAGCCTTACGGGAGGGATCGCGTTGTCGACAGCGTGCTCTATGGCCTCAATGGGCGGGTGGTTCGAGTGGCGCTTCCGCAATTGGTTCGACAAAAAACGCGGGTCCCATCTGAAGCCCTGACGTTGACAGATTCGCGCGGTCGCTCCGTGACCGTACGATCGGAACTGGCTCAAAACGTGACGGCGCTGGCAGAAAAGAGTCTTTCAGAGCGTCTGCCGGCGATGACGGTGAAGGCCCTCGCCAGAGCGGCGACCAAATTCGCGATGGCGGAAGGTATTACGCGAGGAGCTCAACATGCGGCGGGCAGGGATGCTGCTCCCTTGGTCGGACTGCTGGTGGAACTGCTCACCAAGGGACTTGCGGTCGCCTCGGAAGAAGCCGACAAGCGAAGCTGGCAGACGTTACCTGACGAAATTCATGTCGCCAGGGCATGGGTCTCACCTGGTCAGTATCAGGTCTCCATTCAACCGCCAGCACAGAGCATGATGGGAAAGGAAAGACAGGCGATATCGTTGGTTGCCGGCCAGACCCTGTTCATCATCCGGCGTGTGCTGCAATGATCAACTGGCGCGGATCGATGTTTAGGCAAGGGATCGTGATGGGTCTGTGTCTGTGTGGGGTTGTGCCGGTGACCGGTGGGTGCACCTGGATCATGGGAAAAGACACACCGACGTGGGTCGATGGCCGGACCTCGGACTATCCTCCCGCACAATATCTGACCGGGGTCGGGCAAGCCGACAATCGGAGTGGCGCGGAGGATCAGGCCTACGCGGGGGTGGCGCGCATATTTAACGCCGAAGTTGCTTCGCACGCCAAAGACCAGGAGTCCTATTCGATCGTTGAGGACCAGGGCACTGCGAATATTGAGAGACGGTTGACGATCGACAGCGTGACGAACGTCTCGACCGAGAAGGTGCTCGAGAATGTCAGAATCATGGACAATTGGTACGACTCGGACAACGAGGTGCACTATGCCTTGGCGGTCATGAATCGGTCTCAGGCTGAGGCGGCGTTGATGGACAAGCTCGCGGAGTTGGATCGGACGATCACTGCGAAGGTCGCAGAGGCCAGGCAGGCAACGGACAAGCTTGTGAAGGTCCGTGCGCTCTTCAAGGCCGGTCAACACACGGTTCTGCGAGGGGCCTATAACACGGATTTGCGCGTGATTCGCCACAGTGGGCAAGGAATCCCCCCTGTCTATCGACCGAACGAATTGTTCAGTGAGTTGGAACAGTTTCTCGCGACGAATTTGGTGCTTTCCGTACATGTGTCCGGCGAGCAACGGGAGTTGGCCCAGCATGCACTGGTCGAAGGGCTTCTTCGAGAAGGGCTGCATGTGAGGCCCCAGGTAAGTGAGGCCGACACCGGCTCGACGGAGTTACTCGTTCGTGGGACGGTGCGGCTCTTCCCCATCCAGGTGGGGGATCCACACTTCAAATATGTCCGGTGGTGTAGCGATTTCGAGGTTCTGAATATCGTGACGAAGCAAGTGATTGGGGCGGTAGCCCGAGGAGGGAAGGAGGGGCATTTGACAGAGAGCGAAGCGATGGCAAAAACGCTTCGCGTGATGCAGCAAGAAGTGTCGTCCGAAGTGGCCAAGGCGATTGCGGCACGGATCCTCGACGATGATGCGTCACCCGTCATGACGGGGATGCCGGTGGGTTGCCCACGGGAAGAGTCAACGGTGAGTCCGTGAGTGAACGTTCACATCTGAGGAGGAGGTCATAATCGTGAAAAGATCTGATGAAGTGTCCGTCAGTCGTGCTCCACGCAGCAGAGGCAGAGGCTTGACTAAGTCGGGGCAGAAAGTTTCAAGCCGACTGGCTAAGCGACGCTTGAACGACCGTCTGAAGCAAGACACCCTGTCGTTTAACCAGGGTAACTTGGCGGACACCTTTCGTAAGGAAGGGTATGAAGAAGTCCCGCTCGACGAATTACAGGATCGGCTCTCCAAGCTCCAAGGGCCACTGGCCGAAATCATTTTGAAGGGGAGGGTGTAAAGAGATGCCGTACTATTATTTTGACTCAACTGCACTGGTGAAGCGGTACAGCATGGAGCGAGGCACGCGGATTGTGAATAAGTTGATGGTGAAACGTGGAAAGGTGGCCATCGTTCCGACATGGTCCGTCACGGATTTCTACACGACCTTGTGCGCGCGCGCTCATGAGGGGCAAATCACGCGAGACGATTGCTACTCTGTTCTGCATAAGTTCGAGATTGAGTCCAAACAAGGGCTCTATCAGTTCATTGCGCCGAGGATGGAGACCTATCTGGCGACCAAGGAGCTAGCCTTAGAGTATCCGTTCCTTCGATCACCCCAGGCGATGCATTTAGCCTTGGCGTTGGAGCTGAAGCCGCTACGGTTGACCGTGGTCAGCGCAGATACCCAGCTGCTCGCAGCATCGAAGACCGCGGGGCTCCATATCATCAATCCAGCGGAAGATTAGCGGCTTCTGTCCAGGGTAGAGTGGGTCGGCATCAACTGATGCTGATATCCAGAGGTTGCCCATGCGGTGTCTCTTCCGAAGCCCGCTGAAGCATGTCCAGGACGGCATGGTTCCATCCGGCTGGTCCGACGCCTGGTGCGCGAATGAGGTTGGGGAGATCAATGTCTGGGTCATAGGATCCGTCAGGTTTTTGCACCAATATCGGATGATCGACCGTGAGTAAGAGGGGGAGGTCGTTGAGGCTATCACCGATACCAATAGTCTCGAGATCCGACAAGGCAGGATCGAGTCCTTGTCGCTTGTAGCACCGAAGCAGAATCTCGACTGCCCGGCCTTTATCGTTGTTTCCCATCAAGTGAAAGAAGCGCCCACCTCGTGTCCAGTTGAGACCTCGCGTCACGATTTGGCGACAGATCTCCTCGATTAATTTGGGAGGTCCGTTGACCAAGAATGGTTCATCGAACTCGCGAAGCATCGACCGCAGCGCGTCCTCACGTGAAAGCCCCGTCGTCGCCATGACCTCATCGACCGATAAATCGCCGAACCCTCGTAGCCTCGTCCCGACCGCATCTTCGATTTGTCGGAGGACATCGCGGAGGAGCGCATAGGGAGTGCCTAATTCTATGACGTGATACGAAGCACGTCGGCGTGATCGTTCCGGAGTGAAGTCAAAGGTCTCGAGCGGGACATATACCGCCGCTCCGTTCTCGACGATAAAGGGTCCCTGGTGATCCAATCGTTCGCGAAGCGGTTCGATTTCGGCGCACGTCTTTCCTGAGACCAAAATGACTGGAATATTCTGCGAACGGAGCAGATCGAGTGCCGGTTGGGCTTCGGCGAACGAGTAGGTGTTCCCGTCTAACAGTGAACCGTCTAGATCAGTGAACAGGAGATACTGTGGCATAGGATCCAAAGATACTGTTAATCCTCGTTGAGCTGGAACCGGGACTGCCTATTCAGATGGTGCACCAGGAAATCGTTGACCGAATCTTGTCTGTTCAGTTCCGGGTCACGTTGTACGGGACCTCGTCGGCCGAAACCGTAATAAGCCCTGCTCACACGAATGTGACAAAAGTACGACAAAGTGTTCTCGCTACGTATTCCACAGTATGACTGAAAAATGATCGCGCGTAAAGCCTGGATGGGTGGGGAGTAGCGGTCCCTTTCTTTTGGGAGTGAATGCAGAGGACATGCCATCGCTGGTTGCGACGAGAACCTGTCATGGGTGTTGTTTTCCCTCGGAGATTTTTTGGCTCTTTGGGGGAACTACCCTCTTAGGGTGTAGGGAAAAGGAGGCAAGAAGGGAGGGTTTTACCTACGGTTTGTCCGTCGAAAGTTTTTTTCCGAGGCGTCGGGCCAATCGCACCATGCCAGGGGAGCGGTCATTCGGGCTCAAAAGAACGTTGAGGAAGTGAAGCTGGCTCCCGTCTGCGAAGGCGGCGGCAAGACCCTGTTCGAATTCTCTTTGGGTGCTGATGCGCGAGCCTTTTCCACCGCCGATCATCTCGCACACTCGTTCATACTGCCACTCATGCACATCATTGAAAGGACCTTCCAGAATCTCGCGCTCTGTCGAATAGCCCCTGTTATTCAAAAGAATGACGATCGGGGCTTGTCCGTAGCGGACGCAGCTGGCCAATTCGGTTCCGGTCATCTGGAACGCTCCGTCCCCGACGAGGACGATCGGCCGCAGGCTGGGGTCGGCGAACGACGCGCCTAAAGCGGCGGGAACGGCGAAGCCCATCGAGGTGTAGTAGGCTGGAGAGAGAAATTCGAACCGATGGCGTACATGGAGATCAGCGGCGGCAAAGAGTGATTCCCCGACGTCGGCAATCACAACGGTCTTTTCGGTGAGTGCGGTATCCAGATGACGGAACAGCCCCTCAAGCGTGACCGGCGCATCTAAGTTCGGAACCGACGAAGGGGCGACGATACGAGTCGGAAGCGAGCGCGGAGCATGTGAAAACGAGGGAAGCGGAGATTCCACCAGGCCTTGGACAAAATCCTGGAACTTGATGGATTCATATCGATGGTGTTTGATGGCGACACGGTCGGCCGTGGCATGGATGGTTCGTCCTTCCGAGAGGAGGGGAGATCGTGCATCCAGATCTTCCACATCTGACAGGATGGAACCCAAGATCAACAGACAATCGGAGTCATTGATGAACTGTTGCACTTCTTCACGGCCGATCAGCCCGCCGTAGACGCCCACATAGAGTGGATGATCCTCCCGAATGATCGATTTTCCGAGCAAGGTTGAGGCGATGGGAATGTTCAGACGCTCGACCAGACGAGCCAAGTCGTCTTGCAGGCCAAAGCGGCCCACCTCTGCACCAACGAGCATGGCCGGTTGTTTCGCGGACGCCAGCATCATGCGCACTTCGCTAATCGCTTCCTCTAGCGCCGCTGGGTCGCTTGGCGTGTCCTCGATGCAAATTGGTTTGCCACCGTCGGTCAGCGGGCAGTGGACCATGTCTCTGGGGATCTCAATATAAATCGGTCGGCGGTAACGAAGGAGGGCGGCAAAGGCGCGATCCATCTCCCGTTCTGCGGTCAAAGGGTCGTCCAGTGTCACGGCCGCCATCGTCATCCGCTCAAACACTTCTCGCTGGGTGGAGAAGTCTCGAACCATATGGTGCAAGTAGGGAGTGCGCGTTCGTTCCGAAAGGCCGGGAGAACCGGTGAGCAGGACGACCGGAGACCGTTCGGCATAGGCGCAGGCGATAGCGTTGACGGTATTCAGTCCACCGACGCAATAGGTCACACAAACCGCTCCGATGCCGTTGACCCTGGCATAGGCGTCTGCCGCAAATCCAGCGCAGTCTTCTCTCGTCGTGCCAATGTGTTTGATCGGCGAGGCTTCGATCAGTTGATAGAGCGAGAGGACATAGTCGCCCGGGATACCAAAAATGTGGCGAACGCCCAGACGATGCAGACGATCCAATACGGCTGTTCCAATGGTAGCTTTGTCGCCCATTCTTCTTTATCCTCACAGGGACGGTTGAAACGACCCATCATCAGGAAAACATACTGGTCAGAGTTCGTCAAGCAATGCGCGTGAGATCATCGAGTTGACGACAGACGGCCTGTGACCGCTCGCGCACAGAGTCATACAGACACACTCTATGATACAGGAGAAAAGACGATGACGCCGACGGCCCAGGTTCGCCTTGTGGCACCACGTATCCCTGAGGGACGCTCACTCTGGCTCTTTGCCGGTCATGTCGCACCGGTCACTGGCCAAGCAGCGGCCGGGGACCTGGTCGATGTCCTGACCGCCGACGGACAGTTCTATGGGCGAGGTCTCTATAACCCTGCGTCGAAAATCCGAGTTCGTCTCCTGACTTTCGAGGATGAACCCATCGACGAGAGGTTTTGGCAGAGGAGAATTCAGCAGGCAATCCGTCTGCGGCAACGAGTGGTCGCACAGTCGAATGCGTACCGGCTGATCTATGCGGAAGGCGATCGATTGCCGGGATTGATCGTGGATCGCTACGATCAACTGCTGGTCATGCAGTGTTTGTCGTTCGGCATGGACGGCCGGAAGGAACTCTTGGCTGATGTCCTGATGAAGGAGTTGAATCTGACAAGCGTGTATCTGCGGAACGAGGCCAAGAGCCGGCAACTCGAGGGATTGCCGCTCGAACGGAGGTTTCTCTCCGGCGGCGGTTCGACGCAAGTTGAGATTCACGAAGGATCCGCGAAGTTTCTCGTGGATGTGGAGCGAGGGCAGAAGACCGGCTGGTTTTGCGACCAACGGGAGAATCGATTAGCGGCGGCCAAGCTGGCAGCAGGAGCTGAGGTGTTGGAAGTCTTTTGCCACACTGGCGCGTTTGGCATCCATGCCGCCCTCACCGGGGCCGTATCAGTGGAAGGGCTTGATGTCAGTCAAGACACATTGGCCATGGCCAGAACACATGCCACGATGAACAATGTGGGGGATCGCTGTACCTATCGTCAGGCCGACGCATTTGAGGAGATGCGTAAGCTGGTGAAGGCGGGGCGGCGCTACGATCTGGTGATTCTCGATCCCCCTGCCTTCGCACGGAGTAAACAGGCGTTGGCTGGTGCCTTGACCGGCTATAAGGACGTCAATCTCCTGGGCTTGAAGCTGCTGAAGCCGGAAGGGTTTCTGGTGACGAGCTCCTGCTCCCATCCAGTCTCTGAGGCAGATCTCTGGAAGAGCATTCGCCTCGCAGCTCGCGACGCCAAGCGAGACATCCGACTCATCGAACAGCGAGGCCAAAGCCCCGACCATCCCATCCTGGCCGGCATGCCGGAAACGCGGTATCTGAAGTGCTTTATTGTGCAAGTGTTGTAGCGACAAAGGTCCTGTCCGCAGTCATGTCGGTTTGAGATGTATACCGATCTACATAATATTCCGTGATCAATGTTTCGTTTGTCGCAACTTGTGCAACAGCAATGGAAATGACGAATGGCTCACGAACCGTCGTGAGGTGTTATACGGACAGAAGTGAGCAAATCCGGCTCTTATGCTGAGCCGCCTAAACATAGTTATGCGATTCGGTAAATGAGAAATGGTTATAGAAGCTGAACCAGATTGGTTTTATCACTATACGACGGCTGAGGGTCTGCTTGGAATTCTTGAAAGTAAAAGCATCTGGCATACCAATGCCAATTTTTTGAATGACCATAAAGAACTTCAAGTTGGCATCTCCTACGCTAGAGATTGGTACGATGCCAACAAAAATCTAATTGGTCATAAATTAGGGGAAGACAACTCGAAACTATTAAGCATTAATCTTTGATCGGAAGCAGGTAAGCAATCAGGCCCAAAGGCATACGTATGTTCATTTTCAGAAGCAAGAGACTCCCTTAGTCAATGGAGAGCTTATGGAAAGGGGGGTGGCTACAAAATTGGGTTTCATCGTGAATACCTCACTCGAAAACTACCAGCTTTGTCGCTCAGGTTTGAAAAGTGCACTTACGAACATGATGACGTAAACAACCCCGTTTCTAACTTCTTAAAGAAGTGGATCGAACAAGATGACATCAAAACCGACAGTGATCATCGATGGCTTGATCATGTGCTCCACCAAATTGTCTTTAAATCGTTACTACTCAAAGGAAATGGTTTTGCCGAAGAGAAAGAATGGCGTATGTTTTATGATTACAGATTGAACCCTGAGAAAAATTATGCAGAATTGATTCGCGTGCGTGGTGGAGTTTACATTCCATATATAGCCTGCGAGGTTTTTCCTGGGAGTGAGGATGAAGCATATATACGCACATCTTCCAATTCGACATCGCCTGTATTATCAATCATGTCAGGGCCCGCTCAAGATCCTGAACTTACACGAATCGGGCTTTTGCAACTACTCCGAAAGTGTCAATACCACTTCCTCGGCGAAGGAAGTTCCATGGTTACTTATCGAAATTGGTAACGCATAACAATCAACCTCAGCGAATCAGATTTCGCTGCGCTCAAAGTGTGAGACCTGAAGATGAAGATATGAGGGGAGCACTCAGTCCATTATTTACCAAGTCTGTGGTACTATTTTCTGGTGAGACGCAGCTATACTAGATGAGCTGATTTTGTTAAAGAGAAGCCGGTTTGCCGCAGGGAGGTGATCAGTGAGACAGGTAATTATTTTTCGAGGAGAGGACGGGTATTGGGTGGCGGAATGTCCAAGCTTGCCGGGTTGTCTGAGTCAGGGTGTAAGCTCCCCCTAATTTGAGACAGTCTGAAAGGAGAACGTTCTGGCACAATAGTCACTCTTAGCCAGGAGGTTCTCATGCGGCAGTCGAAGTTCACCGAAACCCAAATCGTGTCAATTCTTAAGGAGGCTGACGCTGGCCGTCCCGTCAATGAGCTCTGGCGGCACTACGGCATCAGCTCCGCCACCTACTACAAGTGGAAAGCCAAGTATGGGGGCTTGGAGGCCTCTGATGTGAAACGGCTCAAGGAATTGGAACAGGAGAATAGTCGCCTCAAACGGATGTATGCCGACTTGTCTTTAGAGCATGCCGCACTGAAGGATGTGGTCGCAAAAAAGCTGTAGGGCCCGCTGTACGCCGGGAGCTCGTGACGCAGTTGGTCACGGAGCATCGACTTCCAGTTCAGCGGGCCTGTCGCGTCGTGGGGCTGAGTCGCGCCACCTACTACCGGCCGGTGGTGGACAGGGTGCAGCGGGATGCACCGGGGATTGAGGCGCTGACGGCCGTGGTGACAGCTCACCCACGCTGGGGCTTCTGGAAATGTTTTGCCCGGTTACGGCTGGACGGGCATCGCTGGAATGCAAAACGAGTGTGGCGGGTCTATCGCCAGCTGCGGTTGAATCTGCCTCGACGCACGAAGAAGCGCCTCCCAGTGCGCCTCCGTCACCCGTTGACGGTCGTGCCTGCGCCCAATGCGGTGTGGGCCCTGGACTTTATGAGTGACACGCTCTATGGCGGACGCCGGTTCCGAACCTTGAATATCCTGGATGAAGGCGTGCGAGAGGGGCTCGCGATCGAAATTGATACCTCGCTGCCCGCTGAACGAGTCATTCGGGTGTTGGAGCAAGTGGTGGCCTGGCGGGGACAGCCCCAGGCCTTACGTCTCGACAATGGACCAGAATTTCTGGCGGAGTGCTTTGCTGGCTGGTGTGCGGAGCACAGCATCGCTCTGCGCTATATTCAACCAGGCAAGCCGAGTCAAAATGCGTTTGTCGAACGGTTCAATCGGACGTTCCGGCATGAAGTGCTGGATGCTTATGTGTTCGACTCGCTTGAGCAGGTGCGGGAGATCAGTGCCCAATGGATGCAGGAGTACAATGAAGAGCGGCCCCATGACACGCTGGACGGAATCCCGCCCGCCATGTATCGGGCCCATCGCGAAGCGAGAACTTCTCCTTTCGAAGTGTCTCCTTGACGGGGGAGCTTACAAGGGGAAAACGAAAGAAGAGGCGGTGACCAATATCCGAGAAGCCATTCGGGGCTACATTGCCGCTTTGGAAGAAGACAAACTCGCCGTGCCTGAAGAACGCTTCGAAGCTGTGCTGATGGCTGTATGAGCTAGTTGCCGAGTCTTTCTGGCCGAGCCTGCATGAAAGCGCTTGAGCGAGCAGGCTTTGTGGTGAAACGGCAGGAAGGCAGCCATGTCATTCTTCGCCGTGCGCAGCCCTTTGCGCAACTGGTAGTCCCAGATTATAAGGAACTCGATCGTGGAACACTCCGTGCCATTATTCGTCAGGCAGATCTGACGGTGAAAGAGTTTCTTCGACTGCTGTAGTTCGTATAGGCATAGAAAAGGTACCCAGGGCCACCTATTGAATTTGCCGTTCAATCCGTTTGTGCACCACCGCAGTTCAGTTTCCCACGCCGATCACGATGAGCACTGCATAGTCTTGCTTCGTGCAGCCCTCAACCGGAGGCATCACTCCTCCTGGCGCAACGGGGAATGCTGACTGCTTTGCGTTGGCCGGTGAGCACGAACCATCCGACGCCGGGGTATAGCGCGCGGAACGGCAAGCCAGGTGGGTGACGTCGTAGAGCGTCGCGCCTGAATCGAGCTCCCAGCGCCTGTCGCCCTGGCTGTCGGTGGTGTGGATCGTCAGCACAGCTGTCACCTTACGGCCTCCTGTGACGAGATATTTTCCGGGAAGAAGAGGAACGGTCGGTGGCTCCATGATCAAACCGTGTTCCTCCAGCCACCAGTCTGTCTCGTCGAACTTCCAGCGTGCCGGGGCCACGCCACCGGCATCTTTCAGTGATTGATAGCGGTTCAACTTGACGCCGCGAGGACCTGGGTCCAGCGGCCAGAGACCCCATAGTTGTGCGCCGTTCCCTGAGGTTGCACCTGGATCGCCCAAGGCCGCGATGTACTGTGTCGCGCTACGCTTAAACTTCGCCTGGCTTCCGCTTGCGGCGTGCGCCGTCTGCGCCACGACGGCGATCGTCACCAGCCACATGGTTGCCATGCTGGCACGGCGCAGGAGGCGCTCTCTCCTCCGTTTGCACCCTGGCACATCACCTCGCGGTACATGGGTGGGCATTCCGATCACTCCGAGTGATGCCATGATAGTAGGACATTCCTTTCAGGACGGGGTAGCAACAATCGGATCCTCGATATCTTTTATCAGCTCAGCCTAACGAATATCCAGGAAGACATCAAACACGCGATGTGGGACTGATCTTTGGGCGAAGACTCCTTACAGAAAACCCTGCGCCAAGTATTCTCGTGGCTTGCCTTCGTCCAGAATCTGGAACATTGAACGACTCGCTATTCGTCATGTGTTGCCGGACAGATTTGCGCTACTGGTCGAGAGCTCTTACAATGCACTGATGATTCATGGTGCCTATTTGTTCGTGGTAGATCATCTTTCTTTCTCATGTCTTAGGAGGATTGCATGGATTCAGAAGCTCTGAAGCAGCTTGGCCCGTTGGCTGCGCTAGCTGGTGTGTGGGAGGGAGACAAGGGCGCGGATGTGGCCCCGTCGGATGATCGGGGAACGGAGCAGAACAAGTTTCGCGAGCGGATCACGTTTGAACCGATCGGGCAGGTGCGGAATCATGAACAAGTGTTGTATGGCTTACGCTATGCGACGGTGGCGAGACGAATCGGAGAGGCCGATCCCTTTCATGAAGAGGTTGGTTATTGGCTATGGGATGCAGGAGAGCGACAGGTGTTGCGTTGCTTTATCGTACCGCGTGGGGTGGCACTGATTGCCGGGGGTACGGCGGAGCCGACGGCCACGACCTTTTCCCTCTCAGCGGAGGCAGGATCTGGTACCTATGGAATTTGTTCGAATCGCTTCCTCGTGAAGGAATTTAAGACGGTGCGCTACGAATTGACGGTGACGATTCTCGACGAGAACCGATTCCACTACCGGGAGGACACACAACTGCAGATGCCGAACCGGTCGGATCTGTTTCATCATACGGATGAGAATACACTCACGCGGGTGACGGGCTAGGTTCGGCAGGGTAGCGGCACCAGAAAGTGGAACGAGCATGATGCCTACTGTCTCACCATTTACATCCGTTCAGGCGAGGCTCTTAACGCGCTTTCTCTCTGCACCACAGCGTCCCAAAGACACCTTCACCTATCCGCAATTGGCGGGGTTCTTGTTCAGTGTGACCAATGGACCGGAGTTGGTCCAGCCCTCTGAATGGATTCCACTTGTCTTCAACGATCAACACGCACAGTACGAAACAGAAGAGGAGGCCAATCAGGTACTTCAGGCCATGATGGCGCTCTACAACGACTGCCTCCGGGAACGAACCGGAGAGGCTCTGTCGCTGCCGCCAGGGTGTGAGATGAGGCCCCAGCCCATAGACAACCTGACAACCGATGCTCCGTTGAGTCAATGGGCGCAAGGGTTTGGAATTGGCTATGACTACCTTGCAGAGGTATGGGACGCGTATATGCCTGACGAGCTTGATGAGGATCTCGGAGCGGTGCTCATGACGCTGACGTTTTTTACCTCTCCAACCCTCGCCGAATCCTACCATCAGGAGGGGAACAAAAAACGCACCCTCCCTCAGCTGGCCAAGTCTGTGATGGAGATCTTTCCCGAGGCCATGCGTGAGTATGCGCAGTTGGGACGAGTGATCTATCAAGCGCGGCTCGAAGCCGGCGACCTGGATCCAGAACCCTCACGCCCCAACAAGATCGGGCGGAACGATCCTTGTCCCTGCGGCAGCGGGAAGAAGTTTAAGAAATGCTGTGGTGGGACAGGCTCCGGCCCTGTGTTCCACTGATCCGCACTGGTCCGCGGACGTGTGATGCCTGAGGCGTTCGGGCAGACAGGGCGGAGCGTTTTGTTTATACTCAACACATGTCACATCGCTCGGGCTCCTCTTCTACGTTGTCGGCTGAAGGTCGGCGGGCTTTTTACGAAGGCCATCGTTCGCTGGCTTTGTTCATGATCCTCGTGGTGTTCGCAGCTCCGTTTGCAGGACTCTACGTGGCTGGGCTCTTTGGTGCTGTCGTGGGGGTGCTGGTTTCTGCTGCAGCCTACGTGCTCATCCCTTATCTATGGAACTGGTTGGGTGAGTGATGGTGCCTAGGCCCTGGCGCCTTCGATCAATCCATCGCATGGCGGACGATGAAGTTCCACCACCGTGGGGAACATGAGTGCCGCGAAATCCCAGTATCGCATACTGATCGCCTCCGAGTGCGTGCCGCCTTCAAAGACAATCTCTCCGTCCTGTGCGAGTGACCGATCCACATAGACCGGAAGTCCATAGAGCATTCCCAAAGGCGGCATCGCACCCACTTCACAGTCTGGGAAGAGCTCCGTCATCTCCTGCTCGGTTGCCAATCGCACGCGATGAGTCCCGAACATCTTTCGAAGGCCATGAAGATCGACGGTCCATCTTGCTGGTAGGACGGTGGTGACGAAGTGCTGTTTCACCTTCAGGATCACGACCTTGGCCATTTGCTGTTCGGGTACGTGAAGAACCCGTGCGACTTGAAGAGCGCCAAAAGCCCGCGAGTGAGGGAGCACCTCGTAATGAACATGTTCACGATCGAGACGGGTTCTGACTGTTTGTGGAATCGGCATGGCATACCTCCTGTAGACGCAGATCTCCAGGGAGAGGTCTGCTGGTGGGCGAGCAAGACTGTCTTTGAGGCAGAGAGGAGAGGCTAAGGTTTGGGTTGAGAATCATGACTACGACTCCTCGTAGATCATGACGACCTGAAGCACAGCGCGATTATATCTTTTTTGGAAACAAAAGCAAACTCGTTCTCGCAAATCCAGCAACCTTCTGCTTGGTGAAGATCACTGGCTGAGAGAGCGGGTGGTGGTGGGCAGCCTCAAGCGGCGGCCGCTGATTGGCACTTCGTCTGCTGCAGTCGATTGAGCCCGTCGAGAGCCGCGGTGCGATAGCATTCGGCCATTGTGGGATAATTAAAGACGTTGTGGACGAAATATTCCACCGTGCCTCCGTACGTCAGGACCGATTGACCGATATGGATCAGTTCGGTTGCTCCTTGGCCGATGATATGAACTCCAAGGAGGGCATGGGTGTCTCGGTGAAAGATCACCTTTAAGAGACCGTGGAGCTCTCCGCTGATGTGACCGCGTGCCATTTCTCGAAACAAAGCCCTCCCGGTGGCGTGCGGGATATCGGCCGCGGTGAGGTCCTCCTCAGTCTTTCCGACCATCGAGACCTCTGGAATGCTGTAGATGCCGTACGGAATCACCTTGATTTCATGCGCATCGGGAATCTGAAAGGCATGGCAAGTCGCGAGGCGGCCTTGTTCCATTGCAGTTGCGGCGAGCGCTGGGAACCCAATGACATCGCCTGCCGCGTAGATGTGCGGGAGCACGGTTTGGTAGTGGGCGTTGACCGGGAGTTGTCCCTGCTGGTCTGTGTCCAACCCGATGGCTGGGAGATTCAACGTTTCCGTGTTGCCGATCCGACCCATCGAGTAAAGCAACATGTCGGCCATCACGGTTTCACCATTGTGTAATTGAACGGCCGGGCGGTCCGAGTCTTCGATCGCCACATTCAGATGCTCTTGTCCCAGCCGTATTGCCACACCGTTCTCCTCCATCTGCGTTGCCAGCGCGGCTGCAATTTCCTGATCAAGGAACCGCAACATCTGATTCCGGCGGTCAATGAGCGTAACCGTGATGCCAAACGCGGCCAGCATCGACGCATATTCAGTTCCAATGACACCACCCCCAATGACGATGATGCTGGCGGGATGCTTCCTGGTGCGTAAAAAGGAGTCTGAATCGCAGATCATCACGTCATCGAATGGGATCTCTGAGGGGCGGCGTGGGCGTGATCCCGTTGCGAGAACGATGATCGAGGCGCGGACTTGATCGATGGTTCCATCCAATCGCGTCACGTTCATTGTATGGGGATCGACAAAACTTGCGGTGCCCTGGAGAATCTCGATCTTGTTGCGCCGCAATTGGTGTCCCACAACACCGACTTCAGTTTCGATAACCTGGTCTTTTCGTGCCATCAGATCAGGAAGGGTCAGCCGCCGCGTGAGCTCCGCCCCGAGTTGAGGCAACCCTCGTCGTCCTAATCCATGAAGGTATTCAATGGTGTCTTTGAGGGTTTTGCTGGGCAGGGTGCCGGTGTTCAGCGAGTTGCCGCCCAATTGTTGTGCCTTTTCGATCAGGGCCACCCGCTTGGATAACTTTGCCGCTTGAACCGCGGCTTTCTGACCGGCTGGTCCACTGCCGATCACGACCATGTCATACGATCGCATGAAGTATCTCCAGTGGTTCTAGTGTGGTCTACTGTACGTACGATAACGTGGAGCCATCCGCTCGCCAAGAAAATAGCGGATGTGTGAAGCTAACCCGGCGTGGCCGACCGGCGAGATCCATTCTTGAGCCAAGTCAAGGAAACGGGAAAGACATCGTGAGGCGGTGTCGACCCCTTGCATAGGCCTTGGACAGGTTGTATGGTGTGTGCCTATGGGTCAGCTGTACACCATTCCTAGATGTTGCCGATGGCTTCTGGGGGTTGGTCTCACGATCGGCATGAGTTTGGGTGTGCCGCTTCCCTATGCCGGTGCGACCGATGACAGACTTCCTGTGATTGGGTCCTCGGATTCCGACATGATGACGCCGACTGCCATCGTCACGGAGACGGGCAAGCGGTGGGTCCCGTCAGCCTCCATACCGGGAGATGGTAAGGTGCTCCTCCGGACCCTTCCCAATGTGTCGAAGCAAATCTCTGTGGGAGGGGCGACGCTAGTGCCCTATATCGGTGCGGGATTCAGAGGAGGCTACGCCACCGAGTTTGATCGCTCGGTCAATACTGCGCTGTCTACTCCATTCTCTTCCTCCAGCTCTTCCGATGTCGGACTCAAAAACCTCGCCGGACAAATGATCCCGAATGAGGTGCAGGTTGGCATCCGGTTTCCTTTCTAATCGATCTCCATCCTGATTACTTCACGTTACAAGCCTACTAGTACTCTCCTATCACGGCGTATGAAGAACCAAGGAGTGACCGTACAATATTTCTCGGTTCCGCTCGGTCTGCAAACATAGCGCGCGCGATCGGGCCTGCCAACGGACAGAGCGTCGCCTGGCTCAGGCAATGGTTTTTGTTGGGGAGATTCGAGGGTCGATTGAGTCGTTTAGGAAAGAGCGTTGAGGATCGCCTAGGCGAGGGCGAAGAGCACGACGTAGGCAGAGAGATTGCTGCCCACGTCGTCTCCTGACACGGTCATTTTCCCACTTTCAGCAGCCAACCATCGGCCTTGTCGCAGCCGCCCGGGCCTTTGGCGAAAATGTCGAGTCGAATATAACGCCCCGCCGCGCTTTCCGGCAGCTTGCCTTTGACTAGGTTCCCGTTGTGGATAGATTTCACCGTGACCGGGACCTTTTCGTCTTTGATCTTTACCGTGATGCTTGATGGTGGAGCCTCTTTGGATACGAGAAACGAAAATTCCGATTTCGGCGCGACTTCCACATTGTTCTTGTCAACGGAGAACGGTGCCGGCGTGTAGGCTGAGAAGATCACCTTGTTGCAAGGATCGGTACTGCTTGCGCCCGGGCTGGCTTCGTACGCCCATACATTGCCGACTGTACCGCAGAGACTTGCTGCCATAACGAAATGAAAAAGCGTTCGTGATATCACGGGTATACCTCTTGATACGATGAGGGTGGATGATGACACCGGCATTGACTAGTCGGCGCTATTGTAACGCCTGAGAGAGAAATTACAACCCCCTTTTCCACCCAGGCCTATTTCAAAGGCGCTTAGAGGTGATGTCCGAACAGCGCGATTTGACGGAGGTAGTGGCCCACCACTGCTTTTACTAAGGCGACGGATGTGTCGTGGTAGCACCACCGATGGGCAAGTGTTCGGTTCGACTCGCCGGATGTGAACGCGCCCTCGATGCCGGTCCACCGGTCCTTATCCCCCTCTTTTGACCAGTTACACCCTCTAGGTAATTTCGTGCAATGTCCATCCGGCTGGTTCTTGTGACCGATTGGGGTATAGGGGTGCTTGACAGTGTATCAACTGCCTCTTAGACTCACGCACCGCGTTAATTAGGAACGCAATGTATCAAGATCCTCCCGTGTCCCCCGCATCTTCACTCGCATCCATCTTTCACAAAGGAGCATGAGCCTATGACCGAATCCAATGGCACCACCATTGCGTTGAACGTCCGATTGAAATGCTCTGATTCGTCAGCCCAGCCACGTGCAGCGAACTACACCAACGTCGGGATTGCGCAAGGCGTTGCGTATCTCGACTTTGGCTTCATCGAACCGGCGCTCCTCGCCAGCATCGCGAAGACAGCGAAGGATAGCCAAGCGGCCCCAAAAGGCTTGGACGGCCACCTTGTTACCCGCGTGGCGATGGACCTCAGTGCCCTTGGCAGGTTGCAGCAGCAGATTCAGCAGGCGTTGGTGGGGTTGCGAGATGCAAAGCAGACAAAACCAAAAGGCTGAATCAGGAGAAGAGGTACAGGCGGATTGTGTGGGGCGCAATGGGCAAACCTGGGGCAACGAGCAAGACAACTTAAGAGGTTGGAGTATGCAGCGACGGTGGTTGGTTTCGACATTCCTCTTGATGGTCGTATGGCCGCAACTAGCAGCTTCGACGGACAGACCCGCTTTCGTCCTCAAGGATTCAGGATTCCAGGCGAGCAGCCAACATCGGATCTACTGGCTCGATAATGATCGTGTGATTTTTACGGGATACGAGATCAACCTGGATAAGTTAGACAACCAAGGACGGTATGGACGTGACCAGAATATCTATATTTGGGACACGCGAGAGAAGCATCGAACGGTGTACGTGAAAAACGCGAGTCTCGGTTGCTATTTCCGTGGCTATATTCGGTACTCCATCCTAAACGGACCATCCAAGAAAGGACCGATGGGCCTAGAACGCACATACCTCGATATGTTCTATTCGAAAGACACGTGGGAAGACGAGCCATCCGAATGGGAAGAGAACGTAAAGATGCATCCGATCACGTGCAAAAGCTACCGCGCTAGGCCGTTCAAGTTGCAAGTAGACATGGTGGAGTTACTTCCCGAACATGGGCATCTAGATTTTTCGCTTCCTCAAACACATAAACCTGGAGCGGTGCTGCCACCGATCTCATTTCATCGGTTTGGGGAAAACACCTCAATTGCACTACCGCTAACGGCAAATGATATAGCTCGGCATCATGTTTATTACCTCGGGTTTCTTAACGAGTACGTATTATTTTCGGCTCACCTCGTTGATCCTAAAACTGGTAAGCAGGTGGCATCTTGGCGAAAAGATGTGCTTCAGCAATTCTGGATTTTGAAGCCGGATGGATCGGTTACCGAGTTTAGAGTGCCGACTCCTTACAATCGTTGGGACTCGCTTTTCCCGCTGCGTGAAGGAGTATTTGCAACAGGGCGATCTGCCAAAGTGACGGAGCCACGTAGCCCTGGCGATGCAGGCGCGTATTGGGTGCATGACGAGGGAGACATGGAAAAGCTAGTGGCTGGCCTTATCAACAAGACAGGAATTTCACCCAATGGGTGCAAGGTCGCGTTCGTGCGGGAGCCGTACGACACTCGTTCTACAGTGAATCGAATCACTCTGCATTTGCTGAACATTTGCCATGGAGAATAACTATGTTCGTCACGCAGTCGTTGAACGAACTTGCCAAACTTGCCCTAATTGCCAGTGATGCCTCCTATTTTACGTCTACAAACATAGTTCCCCTCGGCGGTGCTCTAGCGCCGCTTCGAGATACACCAGCCTATGACATTCTGCCACAGTATGGCATCGCTCCTGGCTTTGTGAAAAGCTCGATTGATTCCGCTTCCCGCAATGATACCGTGGGCTTCAAATTCACTGCTTATCGGAATGCCTCGACAAACGAAATTATCGTTGCATTTGGAGGAACGGACGGACTCGATCCAGTAGATTGGACCAGCAACACACAACTAGGCTGGAATCAGTGGAAGAATAGCCGGAACCTAGTTTTCGATTACTTGCGACCACTCGTCGATGCTGGCACCAAAGTCCATTTCACCGGCCAGAGTCTGGGTGGTGCGCTTGCTCAGTATGCCGCTTATGAATGGGTGCAAACCAAGCTGACGGTTATAGACGAGAACGATCCTGAATTCTTGGCAGATTTTGATCAGTCCAATGTAACTCTGACGACGTTTAACGGCCTCGGTGGTCTGAAAGGCTTAGTCGATAACTTGCCGACAAGCGGCATACAACACGCTGCTTATGACTCCACAGTTCTTCAAGGCCTTGGCCTCTCTGGCCACTTCTACATCACAAACGATATGGTCTCACGTTTCGGAGGTGGCCATGTCGGCGGTGATACGTTCTTGCTCGATTTCAGGTCCGACAGAATCAACGATCTTGGTCAACGGTATGCCTATGGTTTGATTGATGCGCATCGCATTGAAACTGGCTTTTACGCAAATCTGCGGCCCGGTGCGCTGCTGGAGTTTCAAGTGTCACCAGGTACCAGTCCGATTGCTTATCTCAATGTGGATTCTGTGCAAGAGTATGCCGCCTTGCTTGGCAACCTCCTCAACAATCAGAATCTTGGACTGGCGGAATCTCGATTTAGGCTCGTCGGGGCAGTCACGGCAGGGTTGACTATCGGCTCGCCGAGTAGTGTTAATGCTGTTACGCAGGCATTGCTGACCAGCCTACATGATTCCGGCGATCTTAACGATAGTTGGTTCCAGAAATTCAGTGGGGTCAACTGGGGTGCAATCTTCATCCCCACCCGCCCCGTGACCGGGGCGCTTTCCATTCTCAGTACCCTGGGTGCCGTCTTCACTGACGCGGTGCAAGGGGCGGTAAGCGGCATTTCCATCATCTTCCAATCCATAAGTGAATATATCAGCGCAGGATCGAATCCGGATGTCACGGTCACACCACCGGCATCACTATTAGATGCGTCTTCACTACAACTTCAACTCCAGTTTGAAACCTTGCTGGCAAGCGTAGGAGGTACCCCGCATCTTGCAGAACTCACAGCTAGTCTCCCTTCTGGTCTTGATCCGGAGGCCCTGGCAGCAGAGATGTTGAATGGAGGGACGGATTGGTTATCGGACATGTTGGCCCTTGTACGAGACCATGCCAATTCAACCGGGCAAACTCCAGCCCAGATAGCGGAAATGACCACTCGGCTTGTGACCGCAGTGAACCATCGAATTGATGCGCTGCAAGACCTACCATCGGAAGAAAAAAATTACCTTGTTGCCCAATTGAATGCCTTTATACACGAAACGGTATCTGGTTTTGCCAATGCCCTGCCAGATTTCACCAGGAAGATTGTCGATGTGGCGTTCAATCTGGGACAGGCGATCAGTAACTTCGCTGAAATTCAGCTGATCGACCAGGCTTATGCTGCTGAGTTGAATGACACTCGGTTATCGTCTTCTGCGAGAACCGCAATCGAAGATGCACGAGAGGTCTTTCAGAGAGCAGCCCAGACGGTCGTGATCCAAACAGGCATCGGCCCTAATCCGTTTCATACTCCGGGCTTTGTCCCAGGAGGAGCGTCGAGCGCTACCGTGGAAGAGCAGTTGGGCGAGGTGTTCAGACTGTCGTTGCCCTTTGCGGCGGGGACCGGAGGACAACGGGTGTCGTTGCAACTCCAGGGACAGCAGGCCAACCAACTGAGCGTCGTGACGGATGAGGGTGTCCAAGCGTTCGGCCCCGGCGGCACGGTAGGAGTGATGGTGCCGGAAGGCGTTGATCAAGTGGTGTTCACCCTCATTGCCAGCCATGAAGTTTATGCCGATGCGACCGTGACGCTTTCGGCGACCCTTGTGGATCCGAATGGTGCCGGCACCCATACGACGCAGATGGAAAGCCTGGTCAGTGTGAAGGCATTCGTGGGTACGAGACCTGATGGCTATGAAGAGTGGACGGAAGACCTCTCGGACGTTCCCTTGGAGAATTATCCACCAGAAGGACTTCCCATAGGAGCGGGTGGCTTTCTACATCAAACACTCATTGGAGGGCCAGGACCTGAGGCGATCAATTACTGGCAGGGGTTTGGTGATGACACTCTTTATGGCAATGGCGGTGATGATTGGATTTCGGGTGGGTATGGCCATGATCGTCTATACGGTGGAGATGGTAATGATCAGCTTCTGGCAGATCCGTATGACCATCATCTGGATCCCATTCCTAGGCCATCACCTTTGTTGCCCCCTCCTACCTTGGACGGGAAAGACTATGCCGACGGTGGGGAGGGTAACGATCGGATCGGCGGTGGTGGGAATGCTGATCGGTTGATCGGGGGAGCGGGGGACGACGAGATCTGGGGTGACGCGCTTACTCGTGGGACCGAGATCGAGAATCCTGACGGCAGCCGAATCTTTGTGTCGCTGACCGGCGTGTTGTTCCCGGGCGATGATGTCCTAGAGGGAGGTGATGGTAATGATTATCTCAGCGGTGATGGGGGAGACGATTTTCTCGATGGAGGACCCGGGGACGATTTGTTGATAGGCGATACACAGCAGGGTGTGGCGTTACTGACCCCGATGGCATCTGGAGATGACTATCTCGTCGGCGGCGAAGGGAATGATGAGCTTCAAGGGAATGCTGGACATGATGTGTTGCTCGGAGGGGGTGGAAATGATCGGCTATTTGGAGATGATCCAGGGGTAGATCCATCGCTGGAGGGCGATGACTGGCTCGATGGGGGAGACGGCGAGGACATCCTAACAGGTTTGGGTGGAGATGACACGTTAGTTGGTGGTGAAGGCTCGGACGTCCTCTTTGGTGGTATTGGTGCCGATAGGCTGATCGGTGGATCGGGTGACGACATCGGCTTTGGTGGTGCCGGCAACGATGACATCATTGCCGGGGCGGGGGACGACCAGTTCGATGGAGAAGCTGGTGATGATGTGTTGTTCGGTGACGAGGGGAACGATCTCCTCATCGGCGGTGACGGCCTGGATGAACTCGACGGAGGGGCTGGTGATGATCTTCTGTTAGGTGGTGCCGACGACGATACGTTATTTGGCGGTGAGGGAAATGATGAGCTCCAAGGTAATGCAGGAAATGATTTGCTCGTCGGGGATGATGGCGACGACCGAATCTTCGGACAGGAAGGAAACGATGAACTGTTCGGCGGTGATGGCAATGATGAGCTACGAGGAGACGATGGTGATGATCTGATCGATGGCGGTGCCGGTGACGATGTTCTGGTCGGAGATGCAGATGGTCAGGTCGGGGGCAGCGGTGGAAGCGACATCCTCGCTGGTGGTGCTGGAAACGATAGGCTGATAGGAGGAGGGGGGCAAGATACCTATCTCTTTGAACGTGGAGGAGGGGTCGACCTCATTGTCGAGGCTGCGGGGGAAGGAAATCGGCTCATCTTTGGTCAAGGAATCAGTCCTAACGACATTATCGCGGCAGTTGGCCCAAACGATTCCCTGGTGATTCGTACAGGTTTCGAACGCGATGAAGTTCAGATCTGGAACTTTGGGACTGGAAACCCCGCCGGTTCCCATCCGATCGACTCGTTTGAGTTTTCCGACGAGACGATTCTTACATACGGTCAATTGTCTTTAGCCGGCTTGGCAAGATCCGGAGGTGGAGGCCACGACCATCTTGTTGGTACGGCACAAGACGACAGAATCTACGGCGGAGAGGGGAATGATGTCATTCAAGGGCAGGATGGAGCCGATGCTCTGCTCGGGGAAAATGGAGAAGATGTACTGCTAGGTGGAACCGGGAATGACATGTTGTCGGGTGGAGCCTGCCGAGACGTTCTCGATGGAGGAGAAGGAGACGACGTCTTGAATGGTGGGGCTGAGGGGGACGCATTAGAAGGAGGACCTGGTCGTGATCTCCTGGTCGGCGGGACCGGTGATGATCATCTAAACGGTGGCGAGGGGAACGATGTCTATCGCTTCAATATCGGAGATGGCCTCGATTCTCTGTTCGATTCAGGCTCCAGCGATGATACGGATACGGTAGCGTTTGGCAGTGGGATTACGTCCGGTTCAGTCTCGCTTTCCTCGCAGTTCGGACAGATCATCATCAAAGTGGGCACGGGTTCAGATGGTATTCTGTCTGGCTCGACGTTCGATATCTTCGGCTCACAGACGATCGAGCAATTTCAATTTGCTGACGGGAGCGCGCTGGCCTACGCCGATCTTGTGGCGCGTGGGTTTAACATTGTTGGGACCGAGTTTGATGATGTGCTCTTCGGAACCGACCTGAATGACCGTTTCCACGGTGGTCGTGGTAACGATCGCCTGGAGGGTGGCGGGGGGAACGATTCGTACTTTTTCGATATCGGAGATGGGACCGACAAGATTGTTGATGCCGCATCAGCTGGTGCCGGGAATGAAGTCATCTTCGGTTCAGGCATCATGGCCTCCGATCTCCGCCTCGACCTGGTTCCCAATGAATCCAATCTGACTTTCAACAATCTTCTCCTCCGTGTCGGCACGAACGGGGATGCGATCCAACTCGATCTGTTTGATCAAACCAATCTGTCCGGCCCTCATATAGTCGAAACTTTCCGCTTCGCAGACAGCAGTACGCTTACCTATGAGCAGCTGCTTGCGTATGGGTTCGATCTGTCGGGCACGGAAGGAGACGATCACATCGAAGGGACCGAAGTTGTAGACCGAATAAAGGGTGCTGGCGGGTCCGATGTGTTGAGAGGGGGAATGGGCGATGATCAGCTCGATGGAGGGGCCGGCAATGATCGGCTGATGGGCGGACAGGGGAACGACACCTATCTGTTTGCTCCTGGTTCCGGCCGGGATACGATCGTGGAAGTTCAAGGCAGCCAGGATGTGATCCGCATGGCAGCTGGCGTCGCTCCTTCCGATGTCGTCGTTACCCGGCAGAACAATGACCTGGTTTTGAGCCTCAACGGCGGCGCTGATCAGTTGACCGTCTCCCTGTATTTTCTGGCCTCGTCGCTGCAAATTGAGCAGATCCAGTTCGACGATGAGACGGTGTGGGATGCCGCAGCGATTCGGGATCGGTTGCGTCCGACCATTACCGGCACGGTGGACGATGATACGCTGGTCGGAACGGCTGAGGACGACCGCTTGCTCGGATTGAACGGAGACGATCAGCTCGCAGGTCTTGCCGGCAATGACGAGTTGGATGGTGGCAGCGGGGCTGATCACCTGATTGGCGGGTCTGGCGACGATCAATATATGGTTGATGATCCAGGAGATTCGGTCACCGAGCTGACGAACGAAGGAATCGATACGGTTCGGAGCAGCGTGACGTACACGCTCGGGTCCCATCTCGAGCACCTGACGTTAACCGGGGCCTTAGCGATCAACGGCATCGGTAATGAGCTGGATAATGTTCTGACGGGGAATAGCGGGGCAAATGTGTTGAACGGTGGGCCTGGGAATGATACGTACATCGTCGATTCAGTCGATACCGTCGTCGAGGCAGCCGACGAGGGAGAAGACACGGTTCACACGGGCAGCAATTCCACACTCGGTCCCAATGTGGAACATCTGTCTCTGACCGGCAGTGCTTCCCTCCGCGGCAACGGGAACAGCCTAGACAACGTGTTACAAGCGGATGGATCAATCAGTGTGCTGGCAGGCGGTGACGGTGACGACACCTATGTAATCGGAGCCAACGCCGATGAGGACATCCTTGTCGAGGCAGCAAATGGAGGGATCGATACCGTCATCGCCGCTCGCGACTATCGCTTACCCGCAAACATTGAAAACCTAACCTTGCTTGATCCTCGAGTGCCGGACTTTGGGAGTTTTTCGCTTCTTCCCTACCGATCATCTGAACAGTTCGTGACGGGCTACGGAAACCACTTGGCAAACATCTTAGTAGGTGGTCGGGCGAACAATGTGCTCGATGGAGGGGGTGGGGCCGATACGATGTTTGGAGACGCTGGCGACGATGTGTACATCGTGGATGATATCCGCGACCTGGTGATCGAGCAGTCTGATGAAGGGATCGACAGGGTGCAGAGCATCGTGAGCTACAGCCTCAGCGAGCATGTCGAGAACCTTACGCTGATGGGAACGGCCTCCATTAACGGAACCGGCAACGCGCTGAACAATGACATGAGAGGCAATGAGGCGCCGAACGTGCTCGACGGAGGGGCTGGAAACGATACACTTTCTGGACTTGGCGGAGCCGACACGTACCTGTTCGGTCGAGGTTCGGGGCGCGATACGGTGTTCGATTCAGGGACTGCCGATGAAATTGATACGATTCAGTTCGATTCGACTGTGGCGGTGGACGATGTAGACGTCTATCGCAACGGGTTCAATCTTGAGCTGGCTATTCGTGGGACTGTAGATGAGTTGACTCTTCTTTCATTCTTTGGATCGGGTGGATATGAGCAAAAACAAGTTCGATTTGCCGACGGCACCTTGTGGAGTCGTGCGGACTTGAGTATGAAGGCGATCCTCGGCACGACGATCACGGGATCATTCGAAAGCGAAACCATTGCGGGAGGTGACGGCCATGATTTGTTGATCGGATCGGCCGGCAACGACGTGTTACAGGGAGGGCGTGGCAAGGATACTCTGTACGGAGATAGTACGTTCCAATCTTTGTTCGGCCCGCAAGTCATTGGTGATGACACGCTGATCGGCGGGGCCGGGAACGATAGCCTGTTTGATTTCCGAGGGACCAATCTGTTCGATGGAGGAGCAGGTGACGATACGCTGGTTCTCGGCACGGGCATTGATACGGTCTTGTTCGGTCGAGGCTCCGGCATGGATCGAGTGAGTCTCGATAATGGCAGAAATGACATCGATGTCATTCAAATGGCTGCGGACATCTCGCCTGCTGATGTCGTGCTGTCGTGGCAATCGCCTTCTGTCGCGGACATTCTTATTTCCGACAGCGGGGACCGGCTCACGGTTAAGCTTTCGACCGATTGGTTCGCCGTGGGGCCGGAAACGACACAAGCCATCGTGCGATTCGCCGATGGTACGGAATGGAGCCTGGCCTGGTCGTCCTCCAATGTTGGAGTTCCTGCTGCCACGTCGGGCGATGATGTGCTCAGCGCCTCGTTCCCTGCCACCTTAGCCGGGCTCGCGGGGGATGACACCTATTTCATCGGTAGCTCGGGTGTCGCTGGAACGTACGCGGTCATTGAGGCAGAGGGTGATGGGATTGATACCGTACAGAGCCTGTTCAACTACGTGTTGGATCCTCATGTGGAAAATCTCATTCTCACCGAGAGTACCAGCTCTGTGCTCTTGAACGCTGAATTCGGCACAGGCAACGACTTAGATAATCTTCTTGTCGGAAACTCCGGAGATAATATCCTCGATGGAGGAGCTGGCAATGACGTGTTGGTAGGAGGAGTATTCAGGTCAATAGAGGACTTTTTCGTGCTGGGCACAGGTAGTGACATCCTCATTGGTGGCACGGGTGATGATGTGTTGATGGCGGATGGAGGAGATATCGTCTTTGCGTTGGATGGGAGTAACGGCTCATGGCTGTTCATTGATGGAGGAGCGGAGTCTAGGGAAGGTGTCCCTCGCCTGGCCGACGATCTCTTTATAGGAGGCACCGGCAACGACACTTACATCGTACATAGTCAGCAACAGACGATCGCCGAGTTCGAGAATGAAGGCATTGATACGGTCAGGAGCACCGTGAGCTACGTGCTAGGGGATCATCTGGAAAATCTCGTGCTTGTCTCGCTCGCTCGAAGTTTTTGATGATCAGGATAATGTCATTCCGCCTCCGCCGCTCGATGGTACAGGTAACAACCTGGACAACGTTCTGATGGGCTCGGAGGATGCCAATGGTCTATCCGGGCTTGCAGGCCGCGATACCCTCACCGGCGGAGGTGGCTCCGACATTCTCCGCGGCGGCCTCGGCCACGATACCTATCTCTTCAACATCGGCGGCGGCATGGACACCATCGAGGATGTGGCGAGTATCGAGGAGGGGAACCGGATTCAGTTCGGTGTGAGTATCACGCGGGGTGATCTTCGGCTCTCACACGATGAGAGTGGACGGACCCTCACCATTCAGGTTGGCAGCACCGTAGCCGACCAGCTGGTGCTCACCGATTTTGATCCCTCCGGTATCAACGGCTCACTCGTCGTCGAGACTCTCGTATTCGCAGACGGAAGCGAGGTGACTCTCGCGAGTCTGTTAGGGCCGACGATCACCATCTACGGGACTGATCACGATGACGTAGTGGTGGGTACTGCTGGTGATGACAGCATCGACGCCGGGAACGGTGATGATACGGTATATGGAAATGCCGGGAACGATCTTGTTCTGGCGGGCCCTGGTGTCGATTCAGTCACGGGTGATGAAGGAGCCGACCGGATCTTTGGCGGGGGTGAGACTGACTATCTATACGGTGGGGAAGGGGATGATGTGATCGATGGCGAGGAGGGCAATGATGTCGTCGTGGGCGATGCAGGAAATGACATTCTGTCAGGCGGCGCTGGTAACGATGTGCTGAATGGTGGCGCTGGTAGTGATCAGCTTGTCGGCGGTGACGGCGATGATACGCTGTACATTGATGCCGAGGACACTACTATCAACGGCGGGGCAGGCTATGACACCGTAACCGTGGTGTGGACCGACGCCATCATCTTTGACGCCGCCGCAGCGGAAGTCGAATTTGTAGCCGGGAGTGGTGGGAACGATGTCCTCACTGCGGCAGGCAGCCTGACCGGTGTGACCTTCTATGGTGGCGACGGGGATGATCACCTGACCGGTGGGATCGGAAACGATGTGCTTGTCGGACAAGCGGGAGCCGATACGTTGACCGGTGGGTTTGGGAATGATGTCCTCAACGGTGCAGATGGCGAAGATATTCTGACGGGCGAGGGGGGAGACGATACGATCTATGGGGGACCTGGTAACGATCAAATCAGTGGCGGTGAGGGGAACGATTCGATCAGCGGTGATGAGGGTGCCGACATCGTCTTTGGTGGGCCTGGCACCGACTATCTCTATGGTGGTGAAGGAGAGGACGTGATCGACGGCGAGGAGGGTAATGATGTTGTCGTGGGTGATGTGGGAAATGACATCCTGTCCGGTGGTGAAGGCAACGACATACTGAATGGTGGGATTGGCGCCGATCAGCTGTTCGGCGAAGAGGGCGATGACACCTTATATATTGATGCCGAGGATACCATTATTAATGGCGGGGTGGGGTATGACGCGGTGACGGTGGTGGGCGATGAAGCGGTCACACTTGATGCGACGACGGCGGAAGTCGAATTTGTTGCCGGGGGCAGTGGGAACGATGCCTTCACCGCCGTCGGTAGTGCGACGAGCGTGACCTTCTATGGTGGCGATGGGGACGATCACTTGACCGGGGGGGAAGGCAACGATGTGCTCGTTGGGCAAGCGGGAGCCGATACGTTGACTGGTGGATTTGGGAATGATGTCATCAACGGCGGTGATGGAGAGGATCACCTCAACGGAGAGTTGGGGAATGATACGGTCTATGGTGGAACCGGTAATGATTGGATCAGTGGAGGCGATGGTGACGACTCGGTGAGTGGGGATGATGGAGCCGATGCGATCTTCGGTGGGAGTGGTGGTGACTATCTGTATGGTGGAGATGGAGATGATGTTATCAGCGGAGAAGACGGCAACGATACGTTGGTTGGCCAGACAGGACACGATACGCTGGCAGGTGGGATCGGGAACGATTATCTGGTCGGAGGGAGCGGGAATGATGTGTACGTGTATACAAGAGGAGATGGGGCCGATACGATATCAGAAGATGATGCCACGGTAGGCAATCATGACCGGTTAGGATTCGATCCGACAATCGATTCCTTGGATCTTATCCTCAGTCGGCAGGCCAACGATCTGAGAGTGGCGATTCATGGCACCAACGATCAGGTAGCGATCGAAAACTGGTATCTCGGTGAAGCTCACCAGGTTGAAACGATTCAGGCCGGGAATGGCCAGGCCCTCCTCAATACGCAGGTCGATCAACTGATTCATGCGATGGCAGCGTTTACAGAGCAAACCGGTCTCACCTGGGATCAGGCGATTGATCAGCGTCCACAGGATGTCCAAGCGGTCTTAGCGGCGAGTTGGCAGTAGAGAAGGAGCGAGATGTGTTCCGGAATCTACTAGTCGCTCGGCGGTTCGAAATGGCCGGAGGGGCGTTGTTGCCAGGGCACAGTGGCCTGCCGGGACTGTTTGACCAAACTCCGTAGACTCATTTCAGCGGCACGTAAGAGTTTGGGATCGCCGGACTGCATGAGTGTGGTCAGGAGCACGTACAACGATCGATCCGCTCGAGAACCAGCGAGGATACGCTCGGTCACCGGGTCGGTATGAGCAGGATCGACCTCCTCACCCTCATCAGCATCGGCAAACAGATACGTGAAGGATTGGGGTTCCTCAAACAGCCAAGAAGGAGGGATACGAAGCGCTCCGGCGAGAGCCTCAATCATCTCCACAGTGGGGTCCATCTGGCCCGATTCGATTTGCTCAAGAAGCTCGTGGGGAACACCAGCTGTGTCTGATAACACCTCGACAGACTGGTTTTTCGTCCGCCTCCAGCTCTGAATTTGTACACCGATCGGCATGGAACCGATATTACACAATGGGAGGTCGGGCTTCAATAAAGACGCGGCAATGGCTAACTTTTGCCATATTTGTCAAATAGTTACACGTGGTTTTCGATTGGATGTCAAATCAAGTATAATGCGCGCAAGTTTTTTCGTGGTGAAGGAGGTGGAGATTTATGTTGGGAACAGATATTCGTGGCATCATGGCTGAAGAGGAAGAAGTCCAGCGCCGGCAAGATGCGCTCAAATCTCTTATGACGATGAGGGCTAAGCAACTTCGGGAGTCGCTGGATGAACGGATCAAACGCGCCAGGAACAGCGGGGATTGGACCCAGCTTTCGAAGGCGGAATGCGCAAGCCTGCACAAGCGGGAAAAAGCGCATTTGAAGTCCCAGTTGGAGCAGTTGCAATTCGAGCAGACTCGCACGCGTGGGAAGTTGACTGCACTAAAGCGCGCTAAGGCTCGGGCCCAGCGAATCCGCGCCGCGGAAGCAGCCTCCGAACGAAGGCGCCGGTGATCGGCGGTTTTCTTTCTCTCCATCCTATCCCTTTGGGAGCGATGTTGGGGCTCTAGTGGATGCAACGACGCATCTCCGGGCCCTCACTCGCTCTCAGGGCACTCTCATCCGTCGGCTTCTTCGTGAGAAGAACGTCAGATCACAAGAGGGGGCGTTTGTTGTCGAAGGGACCAAGTCCTGTCTGGATCTGATTACTCGACACGCCACTTCTATTCGTAGTCTGGTTCTGTCCCCGCGCTATCTCCGCGCTGAGACTGATGCGGATCGGCAGGTGCGATCTCAACTGCCGGCCTGTCAGTTTGTGTGCCCGGATGGCATGTTCGACAAATTATCCGATGTTGGCACGCCGCAAGGGATGCTCGCGGTCGTTCGGCAGCCACGATGGGATGAGGCGCAGATTTTTAACCGAACGAAGGTACTCGGAATCTATGCGGATCGCCTTCAAGATCCGGCGAATGTGGGAGCAATTATTAGGACAGCCGCAGCCCTGAACCTTTCCGGGGTGTGGCTGAGCGCGGAGTGTGCTGATCCTTTCGGCCCGAAAGTCGTCCGAGCCACGGCTGGTTCTATTTTGAACCTTCCAGTGTTTTGGGGGCGAGAGGTTGGGACATTTTCTTCGTATAGATGCAAAATTTACTCGGCAGTCCTTCCCTCGGCTGATATAGTCTCAATCAGGAATATTCAGAAAATTCCGGGCCGCCTCGTCATCGCTCTTGGCAATGAGGGGGTGGGGCTGGCCTCGGATGTCGTCGCGGCATCTCCCGTCAAATTTTCTGTCCCACTTGCAGAGGGGATGGAGTCTCTGAACGTCGCTGCGACGGCGGCGATCGCGGCATTTTATTTTAGTGGATTGCCGATTGACTCCGTGGTGGAACGTAGAGAACCGTCAGCCCAGGGTAGTGACATTTGAAAAGAAGGCCTAATAGGCCTAGTATGACGAGATCGCTGTCCAAATTAATGAGGTAGGAAACGGTAATGGTATTGGTGCTTGCTCTTGTGTTGGGGATTAGTACGGGGCTTGGCGTGAGGACCGCTTCGGCGGAGCCTGTGGCGCAGGTGTATAGTCTGGACATGATCGTCGACTTGGCGTTAGCGAAGAATCCTTTAGTGTCGTCGGCAGAAGGAAACATCGAACAGCAAAAGGGGCAGCAGACTGCAGCTGGAGCCTATCCCAACCCCGTCGTCACTGGCCTTGGCGGCCACGGGATGCTTCGGGATACCAGTGGAGTGGGTGGAGGGACGACTCAGTCACTGTCCGAATACAATGTGTCGGTCGGACAGCGGGTTGAATGGCCTGCTTTGCGTTCCGCGCGTCAACAGGTTGCGGATCTCGGATTCGCGACGGCCAACGTCGGGTTGCTGGAGACGCAATTAAATTTGGCGTCCCAGGTGAAAGCGGCATTCTACGATTTATTGTTGGCACAACAGGGAGCCGAACTTGCGCGACAAAACCTAGATACGGTTGAGGGCGTCGCACGGATCGTGAAGGCGAGGGTCAAATCAGGCGAGGCCCCGCAATTTGAATCCATCAAGGCGGAGGTTGAAGTACTGAAGGCGCGACAACAACTGGCTCGCGCGGAGAATGTGGTTCGTATTAGTCGTGTCGTCCTCGATACGCTGACGGGCGGTTCGCTCGGGGCGACGTACGCGGTCCAGGGCGAATTTAGAATGGTTCCACGAGGTCTGAGTATTGAAGGGTTGATGGCCCGCATGATGGAACAGCATCCGAGCATCCAACGACTGTTGAGGTCCGTGGAGCAGTCGGAGTGGAAAATTGAGTTTGAACGGCAGGCGCGGGTTCCGACCGTGACGGTCAGCGGCAGCTATTGGCGTGAGTTGGGACGGGAGGCGTTTCAAGGAGGACTTTCAGTTCCTATGCCTCTGTGGTACCGGCGTCAGGGAGAAATTGCCGCGTCGTTAGGGGCGAAGCGCCGTGAGGAAGCCGAGTTGCTGAGGACGCGGAATGAATTGGGGCGGGCTGTACATCAGCATTTTCAAGACGTCCGTACCAGGGTCGAGTTGATTGAGGTGTTTGATAAGGGATTGTTGAAACAAGCTCAGGAGGCGCTGAGGCTCGCACAATTCAGCTTCCAACAGGGGGCATCGAGCTTACTCGAGGTGCTCGATGCGCAACGTGTGCAACGGCAGATCCTCTTGGACTATGCCGAGGCCAGGCACGCGCTTTCCGTCTCGCTGGCGCGTCTTGAGCAGGCTGTAGGAGGTACCTTGTGAAGAGTCTGCTTCAGTTGATGCGAACCTCTTCGCCGTGCAGCAACCGGGGATTGTGCGGGCTGGTCCTTGGTCTGATGGCGATGGGCGCCGGGTGTGATGGGACACCGACGGATGTGGTGGCCAGTAAGTCGGAGCCCGTGAACACGGCACCGGGGCTTATTTCGCTCTCAGTGGAAGAATCGTCGCGAGTCGGACTGATTGTCCAGCCGGCGGCGCTCAGCGATTTTCGAACGTATCGGGATTTCCCCGCGATTGTTCAGCCGAATCAACGGAACATGGCCGAGATTACGACCTTGGTGCGAGGGCGTGTGGTCGACGTGTATGGTGACCTTGGCCAACAAGTCAAAGCGAATGCGCCTTTGGCGATTCTCTACAGCAGTGAATTGGGTCTTGCGCAGTCGGCCCATCTTAAGGCTCAGGCCAAACTGCATGTCGCCGAGCAAGCCTATGGCAGAGCGAAGTTCCTGCTACAGGAAAAGGTGATCGGAGAGGCCGAAGCACAACGTCGACATGCGGAGCTGTTAAGTACTCAGGCTGAGGCCAATGAGTCGAGGGATCGACTGAAGCTGCTCGGCATGAGCGCCGAGGAACTACGTCGTCTAGACCGAAGTCGGGAAATTCGATCTGTCGTGCCGATCGTCGCGCCGTTTGCTGGCCGCATCATTGGGCGTAATCTGACGCGAGGCGAAGTCGTCGAGACCACGGAAAATCTGTTTGTCATCGCGGATCTTTCGGAAGTCTGGATCGTAGCCAATATTCCAGAAAAGGACATTCCATTCGTGCATTCTGTCCATGCATCCGGGGGTACCCAGGTTGAAGTTCGGATCAATGCCTATCCCAAGGAAACGTTCAAAGGCACGATTACCTACGTGGGAGACGTGCTGGATCCTGTGACGCGCACCATGCAGCTTAGGCTTGAACTGCCGAATTCGGATGGGCGGCTGAAACCTGAAATGTTTGCGACGATTCGACTGTTTTCTGAGGCCCAGCCCGATCGGTTGGCGGTGCCGGAAACGGCCCTGCAACGTGATCAAGGCCGAACCTTTGTCTTCGTGCAACGGAGTGCGAGTGAATACGAGTTGCGCGAAGTCCATATCGGAGAATCCAATGGGACGCTCACCTCTATCCTCGGCGGTCTCAACGCAGGCGAACCGGTCGTGACCCACGGCGCCTTTGTCTTGAAGTCCGAGTTGTTGAAGAATCCCGTCTGATGGTCTCTCGTCTCCTCGACATTTCTCTGCGGCAGCGGATGATGGTCATCATCTGCGCGGTGGTGATCGGAGTGGGAGGGATCTATGCCTTTCGCACCATTCCGATCGATGCCTTTCCCGACGTGACCAGTGTCTTGGTTCAGGTTGTCACCAAGGCCCCGGGTCTTTCGCCAGGTGAAGTCGAACGGTTGGTCACCTACCCGATCGAGCTTCAGCTGGCAGGTGTGCCCGCCCTTACTGAAATGCGCTCTCTGACGAAGGTTGGGCTGTCGCTCATCACGCTTGTCTTCGATGACTCGATGGACATCAATCTGGCCCGACAGTTGGTCCTCGAACGACTGCTTGAGGTTGAAGAACAACTTCCCCTCGGGGCCGAACCCATGCTGGTGCCGAATAGCACAGGACTGGGGGAGGTCTTTCAGTACTATTTGGAGGATGGGCGTGGAACAGCCGCGGGCCAGGAGGCCGAGCACCAGAGCTTGATTGAACAGCGAACGATTCAGGATTGGGTCATTCGTCCAATTCTAAAAGGCACGCCTGAAGTCATCGACGTGAATTCAATGGGTGGCTATGTCAAACAGTATCAGGTGTTGGTCGAGCCTGGTCTGCTTCGGAAATATGGCCTCACGCTCCGTGATGTCTTCGACGCTGTGGCCAGGAACAATGCCAACGCCGGCGGCAATATTCTGGAAAAGCACGCCGAGAAATATATTGTGCGAGGGATCGGGCTGATCCATTCACTGCAAGACATTGAACGTATTGTCGTCAAGGAAACCGGTGGAACTCCGGTCTACGTTTCGGACGTGGCTCACGTGGTGATCGACCATGCAGTGAGGCATGGGGCCACGGTATTAAACGGAGATCGCGAGGTCGTCAGCGGGATCGTGCTGATGTTGCGCGGAGGGAATGCCCGAGATGTCGTCGAAGGCCTTAAAGCTCGAGTCGACGACATCCATGCGAAGAACTTGCTGCCGAACGGTTTGCGGATCGTGCCGTTTTATGACCGCATTGAACTGATCACCGCGGCGTTGAATACCGTCTATAAGTCGCTGGCGGAAGGGGTGGCGCTCGTCGTCGTGGTGTTGTTCCTCTTTCTTGGGAACTTGCGCAGCGCGCTGATCGTCGTCGGGACATTGGTCCTGGCTCCGCTTGCCACGTTCATTGTCATGGGGCAAACAGGGTTGACGGCTAATCTGATGTCGCTGGGAGGGTTGGCTATTGCGATTGGCATGATCGTCGATGGGTCGGTCGTCGTCGTTGAAAATGTGTACCGACACCTGTCGCACCATTCAGCCGCCACGACACCAAGGCTCCAGCTTGTAACGCAAGCGGTGATGGAAGTCGGGCAGCCGGTCGTCTTTGGGATTCTGATCATTATCCTGGTGTTCCTTCCTCTCCTATCCCTTCAAGGGATGGAAGGCAAGATGTTCAAGCCGCTGGCCTATACCATCATGATCGCGCTGTTGGTGTCCCTCGTTTTGTCGCTCACGCTCTCGCCCGTGTTGTGTTCATTGGCGCTCAGACAGGGGAGTGAGGAGGACCCTTGGGTCGTCAGACAGGCGAAACGTGCGTATGCACCGGCCCTTCGATGGGCGCTCGGACATCGGAACGTGGTACTGGTTCTTGCCGTCGGAGCGTTGGTTGGCGCATTGGCATTGGTCCCGTCGCTGGGAACCGAATTTATCCCGATTCTGAATGAAGGATCGCTGGCTCCACAAACCATTCGCCTCCCGAGTGTGTCGCTCCCGGCTTCGATCGAGATCGAAAAACGCATGCAGCAGGCGATCATGGAGTTCCCGGAGGTCGAGATGGTCGTCTCGAAAATCGGCCGAACGGAATTGGGGAACGATCCACAGGAGCCCAATGAGAGCGATCCGGTCGTCCGGCTTCGACCGCTTGACCAATGGACGACCGCGAAGACCAGACCTGAGCTGGTCCAAAAGTTCCGTGAACGGTTGACCAGTGTGGCAGGTGCGACGTTTCTTATTAGCCAACCGATCCAACAACGGGTTGATGAGTTGATTTCCGGTGTGCGGACGGAGGCCACCGTCAAATTATTCGGCGAGGATCTGGAAATCTTACGGGACAAGGCACAGGAAATCGCTGAGGTGCTGGAAACCGTCCGAGGCGTGCGAGACATCAAGGTAGAACAGTTGTTCGGACAACCGTATCTGACGATCGATGTCGACCGAGGCAAGATTGCCAGGCATGGGATCAATGTCTCCGATGTCCGTGAAATTATTACGACCGCTATCGGCGGAGAAGTTGCCACGCGTGTGTACGAAGGGCAGCAGCGCTTCGATCTTGTCGTGCGGTTCCCTGAGCAATATCGGGATAGTGTCGAAAGGATCGGCAATATTCGTGTCAGCGATCAGGCAGGCGCACTGATTCCTCTAGAGGACTTGGGCACTGTGCAGTTGGAAGAGGGGCCTGGTCGTATCAGTCGAGAACAGCTTGAGCGGTATGTGTCCATCGGGTTCAACACCGCGGGTCGTGACATCGGGAGTTTGGTCGAAGAAGCTCAGCAGAAAATCGAGCGACGGGTGGATCTTCCCATCGGGTATAGAGTGACATGGGGGGGATCGTTCGAGAATATGGAACGGGCCATGGCGAAATTACAAATCATTGTCCCGATCACGATTGCCTTGATCTTCCTGTTACTCTATTCGACATTCAATTCGCTTCGTCAGGCGACCCTGATCATCTTGAACCTGCCATTTGCCTTGATCGGTGGGGTCGTGGCGCTCTGGCTGACGAAGGAATACCTCAGTGTGCCTGCCTCGGTTGGGTTCATCAATCTTTTTGGCGTAGCCGTGCTAAATGGGATCGTCCTGGTCTCGTATATGAACAAACTTCGCGACGATGGCCATACCCTGGATGAAGCAGTGACGTCAGGGGCCTTGCTGCGATTGCGCCCCGTCCTCATGACGGCACTGGTCGCGCTGTTGGGACTGGTTCCACTCGCTTTTGCTCAAGGGATCGGGTCCGAGGTGCAGCGGCCGCTGGCGATCGTCGTCATCGGTGGACTTGTGAGCTCGACGCTACTGACCCTGATCATGTTGCCGGTGCTCTATCGTTGGCTGGAAGGGAGTTCCCAGGGATCAACGCCTGTCGGCGATCCCCGTGGAGGAGCGACCCATGACCAACAAGATTCTGTCATCGACACTCCACATGGAAACGATGAGCCACGACTCTCTCATCATCGGGGGAGCCTACCGTCGACATGATCACGAAACGAGGCTCGAGGAGAACAATCATGAGAATGGGGAACGTGATTATGGGAAGTATTGTGAGCGTCGCGCTGATCTCTATGGCGGGACCGTGCGCGATTGGGGCTCAGCCAGAGGCTGACTCACGAAGTGACGACGAGGTTCGTGGAAAAATGATTTTTGCCAGGCATTGCGCCGGTTGCCATGGGCCGGAGGGGAAAGGAGATGGGTACATGATGCTGGGGCCGGACCCTGCGAATCTGACAAAGCCCTCGACCGCGCAAAAATCCGACACGGCGTTGCTCCAAACCATTCACGAGGGAAAGCCCAACATGCCATCCTGGAAGCGTCGCTTGTCTGATGAAGAGAGCCGAGCTGTGTTGGCATATATCCGGATGCTGGCGAAGTAGACAGGATTCGCAAGAGCTTCCGTGTGTTGCATCTGGCGAGTTGACTCCACGCTACAGCCCTTCACTATCCCCTATACCCTACACAGTCCAGAAGGCCATGATAAAGGCTGAATCACTCACCGATTCGTATTCAAGAATACGAGGCATGCCAAGAGCTGTATCGTTGTAAGATGATATAGAGGAATGCGGACTCCTGGAGTAAGGACGACCGACGGAGAGAAGTGGTGCCGAGGGACAGAATTGAACTGTCGACACCAGCCTTTTCAGGATTGAAAGAAAGCGAGCAAGATCAAATAGATACGACGAAAACGCAGTGCAAAAAGTGACATTTCATGTCATGAAAAATCAATGAGTTACAGGAGCAGGTGCCACTACTGGCACCTTACTTATTTATACGCAAACGTTCGCGAGGGTAAAAATTTACAGGTTACGTAAATCGTATGAGGCGTTCGATTGTGGCCGGGATGAACTCAACGGTCCATGCCAATGACGAGGCCGCAAGAAGCTTTTACGCGCATTTGGATTTCCTTCCTTCGCCAAGCGACCCGGTGCATCTCTTCATGCTTTTGAAAGACGCTCGTAGGATTGTCTCCAGAAACTCCTCACTCGATAGTCAGGAGCGGTTCAGACTGGAACTTGTCTCGGTTTATTGTTGTTCTCATATAACAAGGTGTTCTTGTTCAATCAGATCATCTATAAACTTTCCTGTGGCAGTAGGTTGTCCTGAACGGCAACGCGAAACAATGCCTACACGTGTTTCGACTACACGGGATCATCATTCGTTAAATACCGAAGGAAGACATTCGTATTGAGCAACGGCTAGGCAGGTCGCCCGAGCTTTGTCGCAATGGTGTTTTTGGTAGACTGGCGGATCGACTCAAAATCTTCCGGTCGTTGAACAGGAGTGACTGAACCCTTCAGATCTAAGATTGTACCGCGGACAACCGTGAGCACCACGTCATCCCCGCGAATGACAAACAAGACTTTTTCCCCTTCCCGTACGCCAAGCCGATCGCGAATAGTCTTGGGGATGGTGACCTGACCTTTTCGGGTAATCATTGATCCAATCATACGTACCTTATAGCGTTCGTCGTACCTCGTTTAGAATAGCATTACTTCTTTTTACAAGCGACGGAGTCGTAGTTCAAGCGACTCCGACCTCAGGATCGAGGCCACCGACGACACCGCGAGTCGACCGTGCCAAGAGAACAGCCGGTGCTCATTGAGGGATGTGGCAGCGCCAACTGAAGTGATCGATGATGTCGGAATGCCGATCCAAGAACAACCTGTGGTCTTGATCAACCGTAATGATGTCTTGCCGAGCATTCCCACGACTGTTGGCATGGTAGGCAGCCCTGGAAGCTTCGGACGTAAGGAACGAAGCCATTACGGGAAGTACATGTGACCAGTATCAGATTATATGGGCTGACTCTATTTCAACGGGATGGGACATAGTACCATCTTGAACCTATGGCTACGTTCCCGTTTTCTCTAGGATACGGAGAAATGCTTGGGCTGTGATCATGCGCACGCCTCTATATTCGTGCAGCTCAAGCAGATCTGAGTCCCCACTCACAAGATATCCGGCACGTCCCTCCAGCGCAGCAACCAGATATTTGTCGTCATCTGGATCTCGCTCGACTGCCCGGAGCTTCAAACGGCCTTCTGTGGATTCGGCAATCAACGCCAGAGCGATGACCCACCGATCAATCTCTTCGGCGGACAAGGAATGGTACCGCCGGACGCGGGGATAGTTCAGTCCGCGTCGGACTTCATCAAAGATGGGTGCAGACCCGACAAGATGAAACGCCTGACTCTCCAACAGGAAGCGCAAGATCCTACCTGGTGGCCCCTGCGGACGGATACATGCACTAATGTAGACATTGGCGTCGAGGACCGCTCGAATCACAGATCACTTTCGACGTAACTTACGAGTGCGGTGTTTGGCTTCATTGGCAAGATGGTCGGCTTGGCTCTGCGAGAGCTCTTCTGAGCGTTGCGCAAGAGTTGAAAGCAAGTGGACACGTGCGGCTTCCTGCATCTGTTCAAGTCGTTCGACAGGGACTATCGCCGCCAGAGCCTTGCCTTTGCGCTCGATGACGAATTGATCATGTCGCAACGCCACCCGATTCAGAAGATCCCCTAGGCGTTGACGCATTTCAAGTGTGGATACCGTTTCAATCATCAATCACCTCATCTCTAACAACTAGTATAGTTGTTAGAGATCTACCAGTCAACCCAATCTCTCGTGAGAACCTTAGTGGTGTCTGGTCCCATATAATTATATGGTAGCATGAAATGCCAACACCTAGCTTTGAATGGGATGAGGGAAAAGGCCTCCTCAATCAGAAAAATCATAGCGTGTCGTTTGAAGTAGCGCAAACTGCCTTTGACGATCTCAAACGCGTCATTATTCGAGACCTCGATCGTGAAAATGGAGAGAAGCGGGTCTTCGGCTCGGCAACGTGTTAACGGTACGATTTTCGTATAGGAGAAAGCGCATACGCATGTATGGAGCAGGCTACTGGAGGCAAGGGAGGAAACGCTATGAGCAAGAAAATCAGATACACCGATAAGCGGTTGGCCATGGGGGAACGTGTCACGGATTTTCTGCCGCCACCGTCGGCCTTAGTCAAACGTGAGCCGACCACAAAAGTCACGCTGGAGTTAACTCAGAGCAGTCTGGCGTTTTTCAAGAAGCAAGCCAAGCGTGCACGTGTCCCCTATCAACGCATGTTACGGGGTCTCATCGATGCGTACGCCAAACAATACGACGTGGCGGTGTAAGGGACCCGCAGTAGGCGTGAGATATGCCCCATATCCCCAACCGTCTGATAGGCAGGTCTTTTCGGCGTGTTGCCCAAACACGTCTAGTGAGGTAAGCTCGAAAAAGTGGACGCCTTCACCCTACAATCAGAGGGCTGGAGGTGTGAGATGGAACAGGTCCCGCGACAGCAGTATACGAAGGAATTCCGAGAGCAGGCGGTGCGGCTGGTCTTGGAACAACAGGTGACGATTCCGGAGGCCGCCCGACGCCTGAGCATGTCGGGCCGGACGCTCGAGCGCTGGGTGGGTCGCGCTCGACAGGGCCAGCTCGCGACGCTGGGCGAGAGCCGACGGCCCGTGACGGAACTGGAGGCCGAGGTGTCTCGACTCAAGCGCGATCTCGCTGAAGCGCGGATGGAGCGGGACATCCTAAAAAAAGCCACCGCGTACTTTGCGAAGGCGCAGCTGCCCGGTACGCGCTGATGAGGACGCTGCGTCTCCACTACCCGCTGAGTCAGTTGTGTCGAGTGCTGGAGGTCTCCCGAAGCGGCTACTATGCCTGGCAGCATCGGCGGCCGTCGAAGCGCGCCCAGGAGAATGCGCGGCTAGAAGTGGCGATCCAAGCTGCCCATGTGCGTACCCGGCACACGTATGGCCCGGAGCGCCTCCAGGCGGAATTGCGTGCGGACGGCTTCCCCGCCGGGATTGGGCGCATCAAGCGGCTCCGCAAGAAACTGAACCTGCGTTGCAAGCAGGTGCGTCGGTTCACGACCACGACGGATTCGACGCACGCGCTGCCGGTGGCGGAGAATGTCGTGGCCCAAACGTTTGTCGCCACGCGCCCGAACGAGACCTGGGTCACCGATATCACCTATATCCCCACGGCAGAAGGGTGGTTATATGTGGCGGGGATCAAAGATCTGTATACCTGTGAGGTCGTCGGGCATGCGATGGAGGGCCGCATGACGACGGACTTGGTCAGGCAGGCGCTGGTCATGGCACTGGGGGCGAAACGCCCGCGCCCGGGACTGATCCACCACTCTGATCGTGGCTCGCAGTATTGTGCCCAGGACTATCAGGATCAGTTGCGGGAGTTCGGCCTGATCCCGTCCATGAGTCGGAAGGGGAACTGCTATGACAACGCCCCAATGGAGAGTTTCTGGGGGACGCTGAAGAATGAATTGGTGCATCATCGTCGCTACGAAACCCGTGAGCAGGCGCGGCGCGAGCTCACGGAGTATATCGAGCTGTTCTATAACCGGCAGCGGCGACATTCTCGACTCGGGAATTGCTCGCCCGCGGCATTTGCCCAGCAGTGGGCCCGTCAGCAGTCGGCGGCGTGAGGCTGTCATTCATGGCGTCCACTATTGACGACCAGGGTCACTGCTATGACAACGCCCCAATGGAGAGTTTCTGGGGGACGCTGAAGAATGAATTGGTGCATCATCGTCGCTACGAAACCCGTGAGCAGGCGCGGCGCGAGCTCACGGAGTATATCGAGCTGTTCTATAACCGGCAGCGGCGACATTCTCGACTCGGGAATTGCTCGCCCGCGGCATTTGCCCAGCAGTGGGCCCGTCAGCAGTCGGCGGCGTGAGGCTGTCATTCATGGCGTCCACTATTGACGACCAGGGTCAGAGTCAGTTGTGTCGAGTGCTGGAGGTCTCCCGAAGCGGCTACTATGCCTGGCAGCATCGGCGGCCGTCGAAGCGCGCCCAGGAGAATGCGCGGCTAGAAGTGGCGATCCAAGCTGCCCATGTGCGTACCCGGCACACGTATGGCCCGGAGCGCCTCCAGGCGGAATTGCGTGCGGACGGCTTCCCCGCCGGGATTGGGCGCATCAAGCGGCTCCGCAAGAAACTGAACCTGCGTTGCAAGCAGGTGCGTCGGTTCACGACCACGACGGATTCGACGCACGCGCTGCCGGTGGCGGAGAATGTCGTGGCCCAAACGTTTGTCGCCACGCGCCCGAACGAGACCTGGGTCACCGATATCACCTATATCCCCACGGCAGAAGGGTGGTTATATGTGGCGGGGATCAAAGATCTGTATACCTGTGAGGTCGTCGGGCATGCGATGGAGGGCCGCATGACGACGGACTTGGTCAGGCAGGCGCTGGTCATGGCACTGGGGGCGAAACGCCCGCGCCCGGGACTGATCCACCACTCTGATCGTGGCTCGCAGTATTGTGCCCAGGACTATCAGGATCAGTTGCGGGAGTTCGGCCTGATCCCGTCCATGAGTCGGAAGGGGAACTGCTATGACAACGCCCCAATGGAGAGTTTCTGGGGGACGCTGAAGAATGAATTGGTGCATCATCGTCGCTACGAAACCCGTGAGCAGGCGCGGCGCGAGCTCACGGAGTATATCGAGCTGTTCTATAACCGGCAGCGGCGACATTCTCGACTCGGGAATTGCTCGCCCGCGGCATTTGCCCAGCAGTGGGCCCGTCAGCAGTCGGCGGCGTGAGGCTGTCATTCATGGCGTCCACTATTGACGACCAGGGTCAAACCCCTCCGCGACAAGGCTCCGATATTGTGGTCCGTTCAAGGCGAGGCCCGCGATGATCGCGACGCGGAACCAGCGCCAGACCAATGCCGAGACCGGCTCCTGCACATCACCTCGCATCACTTGAAAGCCGGTCCACAGCACATAGGTCGTCACCGCCGTCACGGCGATCGGCGTCAGGACAGCAATGACGGCATCACTGGAGGTGACAACATAGTGGGTCAATGCGTTGTTGACGGACTGCTCGATGTAGGTCGCCATGCCCATTCTTGTGTCCTACCTGGGTCCTGGATCCTGTGCTTGCGTGAGACGCTTTCTCGCCGCAATGCGTTCGTGGAAGATGGGGAGCCATGCTGTTGGCTCGTCGCCGACTTCAGCTCTGATGGCATCCAGCAGCGCGATGTTGTCGGTTGAGCCGGACAGAATAGGAAGAAGGTCGGGCATCCCACCCAGGTCGAATTGCACGATCGCCGAACTGTGACCTTGCTTCACGAGAAACAAGCGGCTCGCTTCGCCCAGATTCTTGATGATGTGAAACTCCGCCTCCGTCACCTTGAACCCCCGCACATAGTCTTCATGGTCGGCGCGTGGATTGGGCAGGAAGATTTGCGTGACGCTCTGCTCGACCATCGTCTTGCCGATCGGATGCCCCAGCACGTCTGAGGGCGATTGCGTGACGAACACGCCGAGGCCGGATTGTTTCCGGATGGTTTTCTGTTTGTTGAACGCGAAGTCCGCGAACATCGGGTCTTGGAGCGGCTTCCAGAATTCCTCCATGACATAGATGAAGGGCTGGCCCGTGATGAGCCGTTCGGTGAGATGGAGCAGATAGGCCATGATCGGCGTGCGGACCTCGGGGTCATCCAGAAATTCCGTATAGTCGTATCCGAAGAGTTGCGCCCCCGTGAGATCGTGGGTGTCGCGTGGGTTGTCGAACACCCAGCCGAGCGCATGCCCGCGCGTCCAGCGCTTCAGTCGCGCCCGTACACTCTGGTCACCGGTGGCAGGCAAATTCTGGAGGAGGAGCGAGAGACAGCGCAGCTCGGGAGATACCGACTCACTCATCACCGCCCGCACCGCATGGCTGATCTCAGTCTGCTCCTTCGCGGTCAGCCGTGGAACTTCATCGCTTGGTTGCTTCGCAAGCTGGGCCACGAGCTGTTCGCAGAATTGCCAGTTCTTTGGAGTGGGCTCGGCCTGCAAGGGATTGAAGCCGGTCGGCTGCCCGCGCGTGAGAGACTGATAGGTGCCACCCATCGCCCGGATTCCAATTTCAGCGCCGCGATCCTTGTCGAAGACGACGCAACGGAGTCCCTTATACTTGGTTGCAAACGCGAGCAAGCTCAGTTCGAGCGCGGTCTTGCCCACGCCTGTGCTGCCGCAGATGAAGGTGTTGCCGGGATACTTTTCATCGCGCGAGTCTCGATCATCCGGCGACACGTGAAAATTGAAATAGTAAGGCTGGCCGCTCGGGGTCTTGAAGAGGGCCAGGGCTTCACCCCAAGGATTGCCGGCTCGTTTGCCGCGGGCGAAGTTGTGCAGGGGACTGAGACAGACAAAGTTGCGGCTTGTGATGATTGCTTCGCGGGGCCGTAGGCTCCAGTTGCCAGGGAGCTGCGCGAACCAAGCGCATTCTGGGATGACATCCACGCGTGCCATCTTGAACCCAGGCCCGTCCTGGAAGACGGCTCGCGCGTAGGCGAGCGAGGTGGCCACCTCATTTATCGTCTTGCCGAAGATCGCCAGACTGTAATGGTACTGACCCAGGTCGATGAGCCCACTCTGGAGATCGTCGGCGGCCTGATCCATCTGCTCGATCTCACGCGTGGCCGCATCTTCCGACGCGATCAAGTGACCTTTCTGCGTGGCGAGCGCTTTGAGGGCTGAACGTTTGTTGAGGAACGAAAAGCTCTGGGTCTCGATGTATTCGTCGTCGCTATAGAGCAGGCCGTTGTTCATGCCAGGCTCGGAAAATTGGGGATATTCCTGCATATCCAGAAACCCGGCGAACTTTCGGTCTCTCGGGTGCCAGATTTCCACCATCCCGGTCCTGTCGCCGAAATGCAGACGAGAGGTGGGGAGGTAGGAGGCGAGCGGGGCCCAGCGTAGAGGAATTGCTTCCCAGACGCCGTTGATGAGGTAGCTGAGAAACGCCAACAGCTCGGAGTAGACAATGTCCTGCTTCGTATAGGTGCCGAGGCGGGTCGGGCCATAGCGACTCAAGCTCGCTTCCAGTTGTTTGCCCATGTCTTCGAGGATCGTGAGCTGTTCGGTCTCTTGTTCTCGCCGCTGTGCCAGCGTGCGCGTGGTCATGCGTGTGAAGAAGCTCGCCACCTTGGAAGGACTGGGCCGATACAGGATGGAGAGGTACAACTCCGTCGCCATCTGCCGATGTTGATCGAAGGATTGGTAGTAGCGGTTGCTTAGTGATTGGCAGAACTCATTGGGCGACTGGCCCTGTAATCGCTCGTGTACGACGCGTCGAATCTTATGGGACCAGATCGCAAAGGAGCCACCGCCTAAGGATCGGATAAATTGATGCAGCCCCTCTTTCCGCAGCAACACCTCGGAGCGGTCTGATGTTTCAAAGGTGATGCCCTCCAGCTTCCAACAGGCGAGGTATTCGCCACCAGTCAGGGTGATGACGGTGGGCGTGATCGCCGTGCTCAGCGGAATATAGTCGCTCGCAGGAATTTGGACCGACGCGGCTTTCTTGAGTGCGGTTCTGGTCCTCATGCCCTGTGCCTGATGGATCATGATCGTGTACTGGATATGCCCAGCATCTGTCGTCCTAAGTTCATCGTTTTGTGAAGGTCAGGGGGCCATACGAAATCGCGCCCCACGTTGCGCGGCTCGGCCCGTGCCGCAGTCGCATCCGCGCCCTCATCAGCACTTGCCGCAAGCGTTGATCTGACCCTGGTCGTCAATAGTGGACGCCATGAATGACAGCCTCACGCCGCCGACTGCTGACGGGCCCACTGCTGGGCAAATGCCGCGGGCGAGCAATTCCCGAGTCGAGAATGTCGCCGCTGCCGGTTATAGAACAGCTCGATATACTCCGTGAGCTCGCGCCGCGCCTGCTCACGGGTTTCGTAGCGACGATGATGCACCAATTCATTCTTCAGCGTCCCCCAGAAACTCTCCATTGGGGCGTTGTCATAGCAGTTCCCCTTCCGACTCATGGACGGGATCAGGCCGAACTCCCGCAACTGATCCTGATAGTCCTGGGCACAATACTGCGAGCCACGATCAGAGTGGTGGATCAGTCCCGGGCGCGGGCGTTTCGCCCCCAGTGCCATGACCAGCGCCTGCCTGACCAAGTCCGTCGTCATGCGGCCCTCCATCGCATGCCCGACGACCTCACAGGTATACAGATCTTTGATCCCCGCCACATATAACCACCCTTCTGCCGTGGGGATATAGGTGTGACCCTGGTCGTCAATAGTGGACGCCATGAATGACAGCCTCACGCCGCCGACTGCTGACGGGCCCACTGCTGGGCAAATGCCGCGGGCGAGCAATTCCCGAGTCGAGAATGTCGCCGCTGCCGGTTATAGAACAGCTCGATATACTCCGTGAGCTCGCGCCGCGCCTGCTCACGGGTTTCGTAGCGACGATGATGCACCAATTCATTCTTCAGCGTCCCCCAGAAACTCTCCATTGGGGCGTTGTCATAGCAGTTCCCCTTCCGACTCATGGACGGGATCAGGCCGAACTCCCGCAACTGATCCTGATAGTCCTGGGCACAATACTGCGAGCCACGATCAGAGTGGTGGATCAGTCCCGGGCGCGGGCGTTTCGCCCCCAGTGCCATGACCAGCGCCTGCCTGACCAAGTCCGTCGTCATGCGGCCCTCCATCGCATGCCCGACGACCTCACAGGTATACAGATCTTTGATCCCCGCCACATATAACCACCCTTCTGCCGTGGGGATATAGGTGATATCGGTGACCCAGGTCTCGTTCGGGCGCGTGGCGACAAACGTTTGGGCCACGACATTCTCCGCCACCGGCAGCGCGTGCGTCGAATCCGTCGTGGTCGTGAACCGACGCACCTGCTTGCAACGCAGGTTCAGTTTCTTGCGGAGCCGCTTGATGCGCCCAATCCCGGCGGGGAAGCCGTCCGCACGCAATTCCGCCTGGAGGCGCTCCGGGCCATACGTGTGCCGGGTACGCACATGGGCAGCTTGGATCGCCACTTCTAGCCGCGCATTCTCCTGGGCGCGCTTCGACGGCCGCCGATGCTGCCAGGCATAGTAGCCGCTTCGGGAGACCTCCAGCACTCGACACAACTGACTCAGCGGGTAGTGGAGACGCAGCGTCCTCATCAGCGCGTACCGGGCAGCTGCGCCTTCGCAAAGTACGCGGTGGCTTTTTTTAGGATGTCCCGCTCCATCCGCGCTTCAGCGAGATCGCGCTTGAGTCGAGACACCTCGGCCTCCAGTTCCGTCACGGGCCGTCGGCTCTCGCCCAGCGTCGCGAGCTGGCCCTGTCGAGCGCGACCCACCCAGCGCTCGAGCGTCCGGCCCGACATGCTCAGGCGTCGGGCGGCCTCCGGAATCGTCACCTGTTGTTCCAAGACCAGCCGCACCGCCTGCTCTCGGAATTCCTTCGTATACTGCTGTCGCGGGACCTGTTCCATCTCACACCTCCAGCCCTCTGATTGTAGGGTGAAGGCGTCCACTTTTTCGAGCTTACCTCACTTCGACGGCCGCCGATGCTGCCAGGCATAGTAGCCGCTTCGGGAGACCTCCAGCACTCGACACAACTGACTCAGCGGGTAGTGGAGACGCAGCGTCCTCATCAGCGCGTACCGGGCAGCTGCGCCTTCGCAAAGTACGCGGTGGCTTTTTTTAGGATGTCCCGCTCCATCCGCGCTTCAGCGAGATCGCGCTTGAGTCGAGACACCTCGGCCTCCAGTTCCGTCACGGGCCGTCGGCTCTCGCCCAGCGTCGCGAGCTGGCCCTGTCGAGCGCGACCCACCCAGCGCTCGAGCGTCCGGCCCGACATGCTCAGGCGTCGGGCGGCCTCCGGAATCGTCACCTGTTGTTCCAAGACCAGCCGCACCGCCTGCTCTCGGAATTCCTTCGTATACTGCTGTCGCGGGACCTGTTCCATCTCACACCTCCAGCCCTCTGATTGTAGGGTGAAGGCGTCCACTTTTTCGAGCTTACCTCAATCGTCGGTCTTCGTCGTCTGGCGCATCCAGAGCACGAGAGGAATCGTGCTGAGGATCAGCCCCAGCGAGACGTAGCCGCTCACCAGGTAATAGAGCCAGACCGACAGCAAGAGGGTGACACCGCCGATGAGAATGAGCGGTACAATCGGCACGCCGCCCAACATCGCGGGCCTGGTGCAGCCGGTGAAAATAGGATCGCGAAAGCCGTCCATGCTAGTTGATCAACCAGGCTGCGATACCCGCGGCGCCGCCTACCAAGATGCCGCCGATCACGACGTTACTCACGTCGGACCATTGCGCATGGCTGAAGGCCATCTTGAACCCCGCCCACATGATGGCGACGGTAAAGAGTGTTACCGCCACACTGGTCAACACGGTTTGTACGTTTTGCATCACCGAATTGACCTTGGTGATCTGGGCCCAGGCCGGGTTCGATTCCAACAGGATGACCACCCCGAGGAGCCAGGAAGCAGCCGCGATCAGACGCCCATTCTCTCGGCTGTAATCTCTCAAGATCCTTGTCCCTGAGATGCGCTCAGTTGTCATATCCGCTCGCGTTATCACCTCTTCCATCTTCCCTTCCTTTCTGTGAAGTGGCCTCTGTAGCCAGTTTGCAGAGCCTTCTGTGCTCGCACTCATCACCAAACGGGCGTGACATGTAGTGAGGTTCAGTTTTTAGTGCAAGCCTGTGGGCACTACGTATGTGCGGAGAGGACGATCGAAGAGAGTCGGATGGAGATAAGGAGACTAATCACAATCAGGTTGAACGAGTCCTGCGTGTGCTGTCAGGAGCGGCACGCGACGGACCTTGAAGAGGCGGTGCCCCAACCGGACCGCCGCATCGAGACGGGTGAAAGTGCGCGGCACGCGCGGTTCACGCCGGGTCGCCAAAAACCACTGAGGTGCCGGAGAAATTCTCGTGGTCTTCAAACCTGATAAGCTTGCGTCACAGTTACCGTCCAAATAGTCTTCAAAAGTCTCTTCATCGCGCAGAGGGTCCTACAGCAACTGTACGAAAGTGAGACACAACTAGACCCGATTCTTTCCCGCCGCGCGGTGAATCTTTTTCGATTCAGATAGAACACTATTAGATACACCTTTCTATTGCTCCCGCCATGTGAGGATCTCTAACTGTTGGAAAAGTTTATGATCGCATAAGTAGTAACCACAGTACAGATCTTGCTGGTTCTCCGTCCTATGCAGACGGGGAGACAACCAGTCGAGCGAAATAGTCCTGCAGACTCCAGGCAGACGACAGCCTCTTCTTCTCAATCGCCGCCACAAGAAGAGTCTTTCCAGGTGACACCACCTACCATCTCCTTGCCCAAAGGCGGCGGGGCGATTCGCGGAATGGGGGAGAAGTTCGCTGCCAACCCAGTGACCGGTACCGGCTCGATGACCGTGCCGATCGCCACGTCTCCAGGCCGCTCTGGCTTTGGTCCACAACTCGCGCTCTCCTATGATTCCGGTGCCGGCAACGGGCCGTTCGGCTTCGGCTGGAGCCTCTCGATTCCTTCGATCACCCGCAAGACCGACAAGGGCCTCCCGCAATACTTCGATGCCGAGGAGTCGGACGTGTTTATTCTGTCAGGCGCTGAAGACCTTGTCCCAGTTCTGGTGAAGAATGGGGCTGGACAAGGGGCTGAGGAGGATGTGCTCCATAGGGTGGTTGAAGCCGAGACCTATGCCATTCGCCGTTACCGCCCTCGGGTCGAAGGGTTGTTCGCCCGTATCGAGCGCTGGACGAGCAGGAGTGATCCCACCGATGTCTTCTGGCGATCCATCTCCAAAGACAATATCACCACCTGGTACGGCAAGACTTCGGAAAGCCGTATTCAAGACCCGGCAGACCCCACTCGAATCTTCAGCTGGCTCATCTGTCAGACCCACGATGATAAAGGCAATGTGCTCGTGTACGGATATAAGCCCGAAGACGCTGCGGGCATCGATGTCGGCCAGGTTCATGAACGGAATCGCACAGAGCTATCCCGTTCAGCTCAACGGCATCTGAAGAGAGTCCGTTATGGTAACCGTGCGCCCTACTTCCCTGAACTGACGCCAGGATCCTCCTGGCCTGAACCACCTCGTTCCAGCAACGAAGAAGGCAGTGCCCACTGGCTCTTCGAAGCGGTCTTCGATTATGACGACCATGACCCCGACGCTCCGACCGCAATCGAGTCGAGACCCTGGGCGGTTCGCCAGGACCCCTTCTCTTCCTACCGAGCCGGCTTCGAAGTGCGGACGTACCGCCTGTGCCAGCGGGTATTGATGTTTCACCACTTCCCTGGTGAAGCCAACGTGGGAGCCGATTATCTGGTGCGTTCGACCGATTTCACCTACTCCCATGAACAAGAGCCCACGAGTGTCCGCAACCCGGTCTATACGTTTCTCCGCGAGGTCACGCAGGTTGGATACCAACAAGAAAACGGCGGGTATCGACAACGCAGTCTGCCACCGGTGGAATTCGAATACACCCTCCCGACTGTGCAAGAGCTGGTAGAAGAGGTTGATGCGGAAAGTCTCGAGAACCTCCCAGTGGGATTAGATGGCACGGCCTACCAGTGGCAGGATCTCCACGGCGAAGGCATCCCCGGCATCCTGACCGAGCAGGGCGGCGCGTGGTTTTACAAGCGCAATCTCAGTCCCATCAATGCTCAATCCCAGAACGGTGGGCTACAGACCCAGGCCTTGTTTGCACCGACCGAGATGGTCGCCGTGAAACCAAATCCCGGCTTCGCCGGTGGGCAGGCCCAGTTCATGGACCTGGCCAGCGACGGCCAACCAGACTTGGTGGTGATGGACGGCCCTCTCTCCGGCCTCTACGAGCATGACGAGGCGGAGGGATGGGAACCGTTCCGGCCATTCACCGCGCGGCTCACCCGCAACATCCAGGATCCCAATCTCAAATTCGTGGATCTCGATGGTGATGGTCACGCCGACATCCTAATCACTGAAGATGAAGCGTTGGTCTGGCATCCATCCTTGGCGGAGGAGGGGTTTGGTCCAGCCCAGCGTGTCGCACAGGCGTTCGATGAGGAGAACGGCCCTCGCCTGGTGTTCAATGACGGTACGCAATCTATCTATCTCGCCGATCTGAGCGGCGACGGGCTGACAGATCTCGTCCGCATCAGAAACGGGGAGGTCTGCTACTGGCCCAACCTGGGTTACGGAAAATTCGGCGCCAAGGTCACGATGGACCACGCGCCCTGGTTCGACTACCAAGACCAGTTCGACCAGAAGCGCATTCGCCTGGCCGACATCGACGGCACCGGCACGACGGACATCATCTATCTATCGGCCGATGGCGTGCGTCTGTACTTCAACCAGTCCGGGAACAGCTGGAGTGAAGCGACGATGCTGAACCTGTTTCCACAGGTCGATGACGTCGCCAGCATTGTGCCAACTGATCTGCTCGGGAACGGAACCGCCTGCCTCGTCTGGTCGTCGCCCTTAGCCGGGGACGCGCAACGACCCATGCGCTATGTGAATCTCATGGGCCCGCACAAACCACACCTCCTGGTGAAGACGAAGAATAATCTCGGCGCCGAAACCCACGTGACCTATGCGCCCTCGACCAAGTTCTATCTGCTGGATAAGCAAGCCGGCCAGCCCTGGATCACCAAACTGCCGTTTCCGGTACATATCGTCGAACGGGTGGAGACGCTCGACCGGATCAGCGGAAATCGGTTCGTCACGCGCTACAGCTATCACCACGGCTATTTTGATGGGGAAGAACGAGAATTCAGAGGATTCGGGCGAGTCGATCAACTCGACACCGAAGAGTTTGCGGCGCTGACGGCGGACAACACGTTGCCACCGGCGAGCAACATTGATGAAGCCTCCCACGTGCCGCCTGTTCTGACCAAAACCTGGTTCCACTCAGGCCTGTACCTGGGGCGTGCCCACGTCTCGGATTTTTTTGCCGGCCTTTTTGATCTGCATGACCGTGGAGAGTATTACCGCGAGCCTGCCTGGGGTGATGACGACGAAGAGGCAGCACGGCGTCTGCTGCATGACACCATTCTGCCTGAAGGCCTGACGGTGGACGAAGAGCGCGAAGCCTGCCGCGCGCTGAAGGGCTCGATGTTGCGCCAGGAGGTCTATGCGCTCGATGGTACTGAGCAGGAAGCGCATCCCTACACCGTCACCGAGCAGAACTTCACGATTCGCGTCTTGCAACCGCGCGTCACCAATCGCCATGGGGTGTTCTTCACCCACGCCCGCGAAGCGCTGAGCCACCACTACGAGCGGAATCCGGAAGATCCGCGCATCGGCCACGCGTTAACCTTGGAGGTCGATGACTTCGGCAATGTGTTGAAACAAGCTTCGATCGCCTACGGCCGCCGTCAACCAGATCCGGACCTATTGCCGGACGATCAGGACAAACAAACCCAGCGGTTGATCACCTATACGGAAAACCACGTCACGAACGCGGTCGACAACGACGACGACTACCGCACGCCGCTGCCCAGCGAGTCCCGCACGTTTGAATTAACCGAGGTGCCGCTACTAGCAGGCCAACTCCGTTATTCGCTGGCGGACATCCTGACCGCAGGCACCGGCGCTGCCACGATTCCCTATGAGGCGAGCACTACTGCGGGGATTCTGCAGCGGCGTGCCATCGAGCAGGTCCGCACGCAGTACCGCCCCAATGATCTTGGCGAGAGTCTCGGAGATCCATTGGCGCTCTTGCCGGTTGGTACCCTCCAATCGCGGGCGCTGCCAGGCGAAAGCAACAAGCTGGCCTTCACGCCGACTCTGATCACGCAGGTCTATGGCGACCGTGTCACGGACACCATGCTCCAGGATGAAGGGCGCTATGTGCACAGTGAAGGGGACGACAATTGGTGGATTCCTTCCGGGCGCGTGTTTCTGTCGCCCAATACAAACGACACAGCAGCGGACGAGTTGCAGCACGCCCGCCAGCATTTCTTCTTGCCTCACCGGTTCCGCGATCCCTTTCATACGGACAGCGTGAACACGGAGAGCGTCGTCACCTACGACCAATACGACCTGTTGGTCTTGGACACGCGCGACGCCTTGCATAATCGTATCACGGCAGGCGAACGAAGTGCAGACGGCACGGTCATCACGCCGACGATCGACTACCGCATCCTCCAGCCGCGACAGATGACGGACCCCAACGGCAACCGCGCGGCCGTGGCCTTCGACACCCTGGGTTTGGTTGTGGGGACTGCGGTCATGGGCAAACCAACCCCGGCGACGGTTGAGGGTGATTCATTGGAAGGGTTTGAAGCAGACCTCGCTGACGACATTATCCTGGCGCATCTCGATAATCCGCTGAGCAATCCCCATGCGATTCTCCAGCGTGCGACGAGTCGGCTCGTATACGATCTCTTCGCCTATTCACGCACAGAGGACCAAGCGAATCCGCAACCAGCGACGGTGTATACGCTCGCCCGCGAAACTCATGATGCCGACCCTCTTGGAGCCACGACACAGATTCAGCACAGTCTGTCCTATTCGGACGGCTTTGGCCGAGAGATCCAGAAGAAGGTGCAAGCCGAACCAGGCCCGGTTCCCCAACGGGATGGCAACGGAGCAATTCTTGTCGGGCCGGATAACCAGCCGGTGATGATAGCGGATGACTTCAGTCCACGCTGGGTCGGGAGCGGCTGGACGATCTTCAACAACAAGGGAAAGCCCGTTCGCCAATACGAGCCCTTCTTTACCGATCGGCATCACTTCGAGTTTGATGTGCGCATCGGCGTCAGTCCGGTGCTGTTTTACGATCCGGTCGAACGGGTCGTAGCCACACTGCATCCGAACCACACCTGGGAGAAAGTCCTCTTTGATCCCTGGCGGCAAGAAACCTGGGACGTCAACGATACAGTCCTCACCACCGACCCTGCCACCGACCCAGACGCCGGAGCCTATTTCAGCCGCCTCGACCGCAACGAATACTTCCCTGCCTGGCACACACAACGCATCGGGGGACAGTTCGGGGAGACTGCGGTACAGCGCCAGGCTGAGCAACGCGCCGCAGAAAAGGCTGCAGCCCATGCAGCCACGCCGACGATTGCCCACTTCGATACGCTGGGGCGGCCCTTCCTGACCTTCGCGGACAATGGGCCTGATCCGACACAGTCAGGCCCACACCTCCTCTTCGCGACGCGTGTGGAGTTGGACATCGAGGGCAATCAACGTTCCGTGCGTGACGCGATCGTGCAGGCAGGCGATCCACTCGGCCGTATCGTGATGCGGTACGACTACGACCTGCTCAGCACGCAAATTCACTCGGCCAGTATGGAGGCAGGCGAGCGCTGGATGTTGAACGATGTGGCTGGCCAACCGATCCGATCTTGGAACAGTCGCGGCCATGTCTTCCGCTCCGAGTACGATGCTATCCGTCGGCCAGTCCGCAGCTTCGTCCAGGGCAGCGATCCGCAGAATCCAACCGGCGAAATCTTGTTTGGGCGGACGGAGTACGGCGAGGGGGAAACGAATGCCGAGACGCGTAACCTGCGCGCCAAGCCGTTTCGAGTCTTCGATAGCGCCGGGGTCGTGACCAGTGAAGCCTACGACTTCAAGGGCAACCTGCTACGGGGGAACCGGCAGCTCGTGGCTGAGTACCGTACCAAGCCTGACTGGTCCGGGAACCCGGCGCTTGAAGCGGAGGTCTTCACGAGCAGCACCACTTATGACGCCCTCAATCGCCCGTTCACGCTGACCACGCCCGACAACAGTGTGGTTCGTCCCAGCTATAACGAGGCCAACTTCTTGGAGCGTATGAAGGTCAACCTGCGTGGCAATGACGTCCCCACGGAGTTCATCCGCGACATTGACTACGACGCGAAGGGGCAGCGTGCATTCATTGAATACGGGAACAACGTCCGCACGGAATACCGCTATGACCATCAGACCTTTCGGATCATCCAACTGACCTCAACACGAGAGGGGTTCCCGGCGAATGAGCAGGCAGTACAGAAGCTCTCCTACACCTATGATCCCATCGGTAACATCACGGACATCCGAGACGACGCGCAGCCAGACATCTACTTCAACAACCAGGTCGTCGAAGCACATGCGGACTACACCTACGATGCGATCTACCGCTTGATCGAAGCCAACGGCCGCGAGCACATCGGGCAGGTTTCTCAACCAGCCACGAGTTGGAACGACGAAGGCCGAGTCCGGCTGCCTCATCCGCACAATGGCCAAGCCATGCGGGGATACACAGAGCAGTACGAGTACGACGAAGTCGGGAATTTCCTACAACTGATTCACCAGGCAGCCAATGGCAACTGGACACGCAGCTATGCCTATGAGGAAGCGAGCCTCATTGAGCCGGGCAAACACAGCAATCGGTTGAGTCAAACCAACGTCGGCGACACGGATGAACCTTACAGCCACGATATCCACGGCAACATGACCAGCATGCCGCATCTGCCTCTGATGCAGTGGGATTTTCAGGATCAACTGCAAGCCTCTGCTCAGCAAGTGGTCAACAACGGTGGCGCCGCGGAGACGACCTGGTACGTATATGATGCCTCCGGACAGCGAGTGCGCAAGGTGACAGAACACGCGGCAGGAGCAGGGGCGACCGCAACGCGAATGAACGAACGCATCTATCTCGGCGGCTTCGAGATCTATAGAGAGTACGGTCCTTCGACAGGCTCAGGACAGGGGGTCATGCTGGAACGTGAGACACTGCATATCATGGACGACAAGCAGCGCATCGCCCTCGTCGAGACTGAAACTCTGAACATCGCCTCACCTCTTACCACTCACCCCTCACTGATTCGGTATCAACTGGGCAATCATCTCGGCTCAGCCACGGTGGAGTTGGATGCAGACGCAGCCGTGATTTCCTACGAAGAATACCACCCTTACGGCAGCACGTCGTACCAGGCCGGACGTAGTGTGGCCGAAGTGAGTTTGAAGCGATATCGGTACACCGGCATGGAGCAGGATGAAGAAACAGGATTGAATTACCACAGTGCGCGGTATTACGCGCCGTGGTTGGGGAGGTGGATCGCAGCGGATCCGATTGGGATTGAGGATGGAGTCAATCAATATGTTTACGTAAAAACTAATCCTATTCTTAGCACTGACCCCTCTGGTACCGAGAGCCTTCTCTCGGATCTCCTTGCGCAACAGATTGCAATCCTTACAGCGATGGTTAATGCTTCACCAGAAGCAAACCTAGACGGACTCCTGGACGAATTGAGTATTGTTAACGAGGAGATTGTCCTAGAAAGTCAGCGCTTAGCAGACGAAGCTGCAGCAATAGCGGAAGAAGACGCAGAACTAGAGAATATTGATATAACCCAAGCACTGGAAGAAGGTTCAGAAGACGCCGAATTCCTCGTCGATTTAACTCCCGAAGAGCAAGCAGCCTTGGATGAGGCGATGTCCGGTCCAGGAATCGTTGAGTCTATTCAAATCGCCTATGAAGAGGGGAGCACCACCGACCGGATTGAGATCATTGCTACTGGAGTTGGTACTGCATCAGGAGTGATTCCCTACGTGGGCGACTATGCGTCAGCTGGTGCAAGCTTTACAGTATTTTGGGTTAAGCCGTCGTGGAGCACGGCAGCCGATTTAGGACTCGACGCTGTTGGTGCAGCTCTTCCCTTTGTGCCTGCGCTTGGGACACTCCGTCGCACTAAAAGAATTGCGGATGCTAAGGAGTTAGGTAGAAAAGTCCCGCACCCATCCAAAAGGGCGGCGCGTAGAGCTGCTGAACGAGAAGCGGGAATGGGCAAGCACGGGAGAAGGGAAGTTTTACCTGATCAGCCTCTTAGGCCTGGGTCGCAGGCGCCGACTGGGCCTAGGGGAACGAGGACCGAGGTGCGCAGCCCAGAAACCGGCAGAACAGTTCATCATGATCCATACGGTCACAAGAGCGGAAACATCGATCCGCACTATGGTGTAAACGGGCCAGGTGTTGAAGGAACAACCCATCATACTTACCCAACGTCGCATGATCCGAGGTTAAATAGATGACAGACGATATTCGTTTTGGATTAGAGGAACCACTGACCGCAAATGACTATGTTTCAGCGGTTGATGAAGCTACTGAGTCCATTCAACTTGCCAGTTTCGGCGTCGCTGGCATGAATCGGTACAGCTTGGTTTCAAGCTCCAAGGAAGATCGCTCGACCGTCGAGGTGGAAGTGTTCGGTCGTCTTTTCATAGCACTTGGTAAGAGCGTATTTTGGCTTCTTGGGTGGAATCATGATGTCAACGGCCTTGAACGGATCAGCAACCTGAGATATCTCCGGAAACTGGAGCGAACGGGGTGGCAGACAGTAGCGAACCCGGGTCTCGGGCTTGGATTGAAGGCCGTCAAAGAAAGCGATCTGTCAGCGCCCTATCCGCCGGACTGGGAGGAATTGCTTGGCGGTTGGTTCTTGTGGTTAGGTGTACCGCCCAACATTGCTGAACTGAAAAACGCACCATTCGAGCAAACGCTTCGCATGTTCTGCAAGACCCGCAGCCTTCAGCCTTCAGAGAAATTCCTCATTGCGATTCGCGACCGCGGGCTCGGGATTGCATATCAAGCCACTGGCGGCAGCGACCTACCAGGGGTGATTGTGGTCATTCCCTCGGCCCTAGGATCAGCAGTTCGATCTGTGCTTCCAGTCAGCAAGAGTCTGCCCCTTACAGGCGAGCGGGCCGGAGAAGTATGGGAGGGCAGTTAATGGGGACAGCAAGTGTCTTGAGAATCAAGCATTGTGCACCAACGTGGGATTCCACGGTGTCTGATGTCTGAGCATGGCGTTGAGAATCGTCAGCAGCTTGCGCATGTAGGCCACAAGCGCCACCTTCTTGGCCTTGCCGGCCGCACACACGCGTTGATAGAAGTTCCGTATAACCGGATTGAACCGAGCGGCTACGATCGTGGCCATATACAGGGCCGTCCGAACTCGAGCCCGTCCACCCCAAACCGTGCGACGGCCACGCAGCGTGCCGCTATCGCGATTGAGCGGGGCCACACCGACGAGGGCGACGATCTGTTTGTGCGTCAACGTTCCCAGCTCCGGCAAATTCGCCAGCAGCGTGGACGTCAGGACTGGGCTGATGCCCGGGACGCTGCGCAACAGCTCCTCCTTCTCGCGCCAGACCGGACTCTGCCGAATGGCCTCGGCTACGTCGGTGTCCGCCTCCTCCAACGCGCGCTCCAGCCACGCGATATGGGGTCGCAGATTCTTTCGGATGGCAGGCCGGGCACTCGCCAGGCGGTTCTTTTCCGCGGTGAGCATCTCAATGAGTTGTTGTCGGCGTGTCACCAAGGCGGCGAGGGTTTGGGTCTGCTCATCGGGCAACAACCGCGGTTCTGGTCGGATCACTTCAGCGAACCGGGCCAATATCTGGGCATCCATGGCGTCGGTCTTGGCCAGCTGTCCAGTCGCTTTGGCGAAATCGCGCACCTGGCCCGGATTGACGACGACCACTGGCAATCTGGCCAGCGTCAATGCGCTCGTCAGTGGAAGCTCCAGTCCCCCGGTCGCCTCCAGTACGATGAGGGTGGGCCTGATGGCTTGCAACTTGGCAATGAGCTCGACCCCCCCGTGTTCGTTATGGACAACCGAGAACCGCTCCTCCGGCCGTACTGCGACATCCAACTGGGCCTTCGAGACATCAATCCCAACAAAGACTGGTGTGTGAGTCATAGCATCCTCCGTAGTAGCCCGGGCTTGCGAAATGCGGGCTCGATGGCCCAGGCAACTGTGCGGGCTTGTTCGGTAAAGAGCGTGACGACCCACGCCGTCCCTCGGTCTCGACGACCTTGGCTACGACGGTCTGTCACGCTCAGATGACGTGCTCCACTGAGCATGATCAGGAGAGGAACAAGATAAAGGCTACTTAAATTTCGGTAGGCGGCCACGGGGGCGCATGGTCAATTTGAGGCCTATTAGGTGAAAGCACCACTGAGATGGCAATCGGATCAGAGTCGATTTAACTACGACGCGTTTACACGTTGGGAAGATGGCGATCGCAATGTGACGTACAAATGTGGAGGGGAAAGGGGTTGGCAAAGCACCAACCCTGAATCGAAAAGTACGTAGATGAAGGAGCGACGACATGGCAATCCTAGTTATTCGTATTGTTCCTGAAGAACCTACGAGTGGATCCGAGTTTACTGCGTACCTCGAGAACCTGACGATCACCGCGTTCGATATTTCCTTCGGCAATACCGAAGGTGTGTTGATTGGGTCCGCCAGTTACGTGCCTCCAGAGGACCCATCCGAACCGCTGGTCCCGAACGAGGATACGCAAATTGTTCAACATTTCATTCCGATTCCCACTTTTCCGGACCCAAATGATCCGGTTCCGACGGTTGTGCGCATTCCGCTTGCTGTGGCGACTGCGATTATCGAGACTGACGGAGGGCCGGAACACGAGACGCCAGACATTCGCCTTGAGATCAATCGGTCCGGCGTGGAGATCGCCCATCGACAGCTCTACTACAACGTCCCGGTGGCGGGAGGCAGCCTGCCCGATGTCGATCAATTTCGATCGCAGGACATCACGAGTCTGTACCTCTCGCTTCCTGCTCCGGCCGGAGTCGGCGGTTCGCTCGTCGAACTTCCGGAGGATGGCCGGCCCCCCAATTTTGCTGACTTGCGTGCTGCGGTGGTTGCGGTACTGGAGAATGATCCTGGTGCCGGCGACTTCGACCTTGCCGGTCTCACACCGCAGCAGAGTAAACACCTTGCACGGGAAATTATCTTCAACCGTAATCCGCTGCCAGCACCGCCATTGAGTATTGAGAGGCTCTATACCTCTCCGGATGAAGAAGAAGATCGGGCCCGGCAACAGTTCGAAGCGGAGCTTCAAGCCTTCTACGCCGTCCACAACGCCAACGTCGAGCGACTGACGGGTTACATCTATGCCTTGTCAGCGGCTGAAGCCAATGCTGCCAGGAGTGCCGCCGCTTCCCAGGCAGGATTGAACGTCCCGCTGCAGATTTCCAATCCGGGGCAGGGAACGATCAAGGCGACCCGCATCATCTTGACCGCCGGTGAGAACCCTCTGGACCCGAGTTTTGCCGTTCCAGCCGACCATTTCTACGCCCTCGGGGCGATCTTTCCGTTGCAGACGAGCTTCGAACAACGGTACGAACTGGCCACCATGGCGGCGGAGAAGCAGCTCCTCATTCAGTTGGAAGAGGCGATCAACGAAGGCGTCATCGATGGAGAACCAGGCGGACTCACTCGCTTTCAAGTTGCGCGGCGGTTGGTGGCGCTCGGCGCGACCAGGGGACCGGAGCCGCAATGCACAGTCGAGGCTGGTAGCCCCGTTCAGGGATTGCTTGGAGACTGGCTGGAGTTCGAGGGAGAGGACATGGCGGTGTTCTGGGAAACGGCCGTCGAAGAAGACGGCTCAGGCCCGCGCGCCGAAGGTCACCTCGATCTCATCCTGTGTGCGATCACAGAGGAACATACCCCGTTGATTGAGGCGATCAAGGGTACCGAATTCGGTAACATCACTACTGTCAACCAGTTGACAGCCATCACCGCGCAACAGTGGCGCGGTTTGTTCCTGCCGGCCAACACCGGGCTTTTGCCCCCCTTCACGCTTCCCGGCACCCCGGAAGAACGGGTCGCGGCATTCATTGGTCACCTCGCACAGTTCTTCGCGGTCGGCTTCGAACTTGAATCACCCGACGCGCCGGACCTTGCAGCGCCGCCTCTTCTACACCGCTCACCCCACGACCCGATCCAGCGATTCGTGGACGCATACAATGCATTGGGCGTGGGCAATTTCGACTTCGGCTCGGACTTCAGTCCAGATCATTTTGAGTCCGCAATCGAGTCAACGTTTCCGAACGATCCCGCCGCGCGAGCCTGGCTCGACCAGGCACTGCGAACAATCCATGCCCTCTGGGGGCTGGTGCAATTCGACGAAGAGGCACTGCGCTTCTCTCTGGTGGAAGCTCTGTTTGCTCGCGGTTTTCGAGGGCCAGAACAGATTCGAGAATACACGGCCGCCGATTTTCAGGAAGCACTCATCGGGACGGTGGCGTTCCAACAGGCTCTTGCGATTCATGGTAGGGCCGTCGAAGCTGCCGACACGGATGACGAAGATGACGACACGACTGGCGAAGATGATGACACGGATGACGATGGAGGATTCCAGCCAGTCAATACAGACTGTTGCCTGGTGAACTGCATCCCACCACCGCATCTCTCCTCGCTGGGTCCGATTGCGTATCTCCGTGAGATGCTTCGAGTTTCGGAGGGATCGACATGCGAAGAGCCGTTTCCGCCAGTGTCCCTGGCTATCGACGAAATTGAGGGTGGCACCCCTTCCATTGAGGGTGGCACCCCTTCCATTGAGGGTGGCACCCCTTCCGATCACCTCAGGCTCCGCTGTGGCTCGCCCGCCGGACTATTGGTCACGCGTGCCAATCTAGAAACGCCCCTGCCGCGTATCGATCTAGTCAACGAATGCCTGGAGGCGACGGTCGCCAGTCTACCAGATCTACCTGCCGGGCATGTGCACAATACCAATGGTCATGAACTTGGTGGCCATGCCTTATGCTTATTGGGCCCGCAACCAGACGCAGTAGATGACAATGAGTTTTGCCATGACCCGGCAGCCCTGTTCGAGGCATTGCCCGAGCATTCCACCCCGGCGACACCCGTAGACGAACCGGAAGACGAACCGGGCGCCTACGACATTCTGGCTCGGGATTTCTCGAATTGCCATCTGCCTTACTCGCAACCGCTCGACATCAGCCGCGCGTATCTCAGCCAACTGGGCACCAGCCGCTTCCAGACGATGCGGACATTTCGCGCGGAAACCAGCGAATTTGTCCTCGATCCTGAAAATCCACCGGGTGGGTTTGAGAGTCATCGTTGGCGGGAGCCGGTCAGCGAGATCATTGCGGCCGAATATCTGGGCATTTCTCCGGACGTGCTGGCACTGTTATTCAGGCAGGATATTGCGACGAGCGTACCGCTCCCACCCGGTTCAAATCAGTTGATTCTGTGGGTAATGTACGGATTTCCAGCGGAGCAAGTCGATGGGGAGAGCTGGTTGGACATCATTGTCCAGCTCCAGGAATTTCTCAAGCGCACCTGCCTGACCTATTGCGAGTTCCTCGAACTGCAGGCGTCCGAATTCGTCAGGTTTCATCGCGCGGCTGGAAACGCTGACGATCAGGTGTTCCCCGAGTGCGAGTCGTGCGATCTTGAGGACATGGTCATCGAGTTCGACGAGCCCGCGGATCGTGTGGACGCACTCAGGCGGCTGATCGTGTTCATTCGCCTATGGCGGATACTGCAAGGCGTGCCCGGCGCGCGGTACTCGTTTCTCCAACTGCGCGACATTTGCGTCGAACTGGGTCTTTTCAGCGACAATGGCACCATCAACCCGGATTTTATTCGCCAAGTATCGGCGTTTCAGAGAACGCGCGACCTGCTGCAATTGCCGCTGTTCGACCCAGATAATCCGCCACCACCTAACTTTTCCGGTGTCAACCGTACCCAACTACTGGCACTTACCGATCGTGGGGCATTTTTATTTGATTGGGCTTTGGATCAGGTGTTTGACCACTTACAGCCATATGCGCAATCGATGTATCACTGTCCGCGGCAACCGCCACACTATCTCAAACTGTTGGAGCAAAATATCGACGCAGTGTCGCGTCTTGCCGGGTTTGACCCTGACAACGCGAGCGACACGTGGCATGCCGAATGGACACATATTCTGCGTATGATTGAGGTGTTGGCTAAGGTCTACGCCTCTCAGTTCACACCCGTTGATCTATTGTTTCTCTTCACCGCCGATGCGCACCGTGCCGGTCATGATCCACTCCCACAACAGCCTGACAACGAGGCGGCGTGGCGCCCCTTCGACTTTGTCGACGACCTGCCCCAAATGTCGCTTTTTGCGCTACGAGAAAAACTGCTGGCGGTCGAGGTGTCTGAAGAGGAAGCGGCGGCCTACCACTGGACACGGATAGACGCCATTCTACGGGACGAGTTGGGCTACGAGGTACAAGGCGGCGAGACGGATTTTCTGGACCTGTTCGGCAATGTCTTCGTACCGAGCTTGAAGGAGGCCTCGGGAATGACCGTTGCGCCTGCCGCGCGTCGCGTCCGCGCTCCACTCGCGGACACTGTTCCTACGATGGCACCTAAGTGGAATACCCCCGCCGTCGGGCCGTTTCGCTACGATCCTGATGCGGGGGAACTGTGGGTTGAACTGCCACTGACCGACCAAGCCGTTAGTGAGAAGCTGAGCTCCATGCGGCAGCTAACTGCGAGTGAGCGGATGGCCGTCCGGAGCGTCTATTTTGCCCCGCGTGAAATTATGTGCGCATTGGGCTTTCTGTTCCCAAACAAAACCGAGGCCGATGAACGCTTGATCCAAGAGCCGAATGAACAGGAGCGCATTCGTTATTTCCAAATGGCTTTTGCGCGCTTCCACACACGCTGCAACGTCATTGCAGAACATCTCGCGGGTCATGTGGCCCACGTCACGTCCCGGTACAACGATGAGGGCGCTGCACTGGCATGGCGGTTATTGACGCACGTGCGCGCAGACGACAACTTTGTTCTACCTCCCGGATGGGACACTGTGACCGGTGGCATCCCGGCCGCTCGCTGGCGGCCGTCGCCGCTGGGCGGCGCCTTCCACGCATTACTTGGCCTGGTCGGTACCGGTTTGCTGTGCGAATACCGCCGAGAAAACGGCCTGCTTGCTTGGCGCGATACGCAGGGACCGTTGGATTTATTCGGCGCATCTCAAAACGCATACAACGTGCCGAAGCCAACGGTCATTCCCTCGTTGGCCCTCGACTCAAGCGCGTTGACCGCGAACCAAGACAAGTTTCTGGGTATCCGCAATGGCTATGCGATGGACCCAAGCACGGGTAAGGTCTTGGGCGGCATTGAGACGTATACGCTTGAGTTGTCGGGATTCTTACTGGTTGACGAGGCAGGCGACTACACGTTTCAAATTCACGTCGATCCGGACGCCGACGGTTTTCTAAGTTGGTACGTGCGCATATCGCAAGGTGATTTCGTTTATAACTTGCTCGTTAAAGGTTGGCCGAGTGAAGAGGGACCAGCGCGATGCTCAGCGCCGGCTCGGCTGCGGCGCGGCGTGTGGAAAGTGGAGCTCGAGATCAAGCGTAAGGCGCTTCATCCGGATGGACCGGAAGACGTCTGTCCGCAGCGATTCGGAACGCGGTTTACCTATCGCGGGAAAGATACCGGTGGAGAGGATGTGGATCTGTCACGCGAGCGTCTCTATCTCGATCGCCGACCAGAGTTCGTTAATGACACCGGTGACGCGGATAACTTTTTGGTCGGTGCTCAGCTTTCGGTCGTCAACTGCTATGAACCGCCCATCTGGGTCATGCGGCGCACTTATATTCGTACTTTTAAGGCACTGCTCTGCGCGTGGAACCATAGGCTTTCGGTGCAACCGGTTACGGATTCGGGCGGATCCGAGCTTGACGTGTTCTTGAATCACCCAGCTGCATTCGAAGCGGAGTCTCATTTCCGCGACGGGGCAACTTTTGGCACCTATCACGTCGACTGCGACTTCAATGCGTTACCGGTGTTCGACAACCATCATAACAACTTACCAGATTTATTATTACCACATATATTAGACGACGATGAACGTGCCAATCCGTCACTACGCCATAGGCAGGCTATATTTCGTCTCTTTTTCGAAGACTTCTTCGATTACACAGTCGTGCGTGAAGAAACGATGTCCGCGTTGAAAACGCCGTTTGTCCGCTTTTTGCACGAGGTCAATGAAGAGCACCAAGACGTGCCACTCCATGCGCTCGTGCATGCCGGGTTCCACGAAGACCATGTGCCTAAAGTGCTCAGATATTTTCAGGGTGTGGAGCTGACCAGGGATGAACTGTTTGGTTTTTCCTGGTTAACCCGACTTTGGCAGGCAGAAAAATGGTTACGTAGCCTCAAGGCACATTTTCTGGTGAAGGATATTCGTGAGCTGCGGCCCGATCTTATCGCATCAACGGAGCCGGCAGTCGTTGACGGTGTTGAGAGCGAAAGTGGGAACGCCAATCTGACCGCGTTCTATCGTAATGGGAGCATCGAGAACGGGGAGCCACGCCGTTATCTCGAGATCAAGCGCCTCAACGACGGCTTGCGGGAGCGTGGGAGACGGGCACTCCTGGCCTATCTCACCGGCATGAATCGAGTGGCGCTGCCTTGGGGAGGCTTTGCGGAACGGGCGGTCGATTTGAGCGAATTGCTGCTCATGGACGTGGAAGCCGGCGTGTGCCAGAAAGCCAGCCGGATTGAAGAAGCCATCAGCTCCGTCCAGCTTTTCGTACAGCGGGCACGGCTCGGACTGGAACCGAACTTTGAGATCTCGAACGACTTCGCTCTGCTATGGGACCGGCGCTTTGCGACCTACGCTGTGTGGCTGCAATGCAAGCGTCGTGAGATCTATCCGGAGAACTGGATCCACTGGAAGGAACTGCACGAGGCAAGGCGCACGGAAGGATATCTCTTCCTGGAATCAGAGCTGCGTCGGTCGGCGCTGACGATCCCCGTTCCGGGAGGACTCGAACACTGGCCGAACCGGCGACCTCCGAAGCATCCGAGTCTGACCACCTTGCAGGCGCGGGAGCCGGCGACCATCGCGAGTCTGGAACTTCCCACTCCGCCTGGCCCTCCACCGACGCCCGAAGGATTGGATCTGATGGGTACACCTGAACGGGATGCCCGCCTTTCATGGCTTGCCGCGCTCCGCAGACAGGCCCAGCCGGTGGACTCGATTGCACCACTTCCGGTGCCGGTGAATGGTTCACATCGCTTGCCGTTCTGGATTCGAGCCGCGATTCGCTTAGGAACTCGATTCATTCGAGTCGCCGCTGCCGGCGAGCCGCCAGCATCCACGAGTTTCGCACCCCATCACCCTGACCGGGAGACGGAATGTTGCGTGGAATGTGGCAAGCCTCACCCGGCTCTGGTCGATGAATACTATTTCTGGCTGGTCGATTCCCGCTATTTCAGCGAGGTGGAACAGAATGCGAACTGGAGATTCGGTGAGTCCGATTCGGAACCGGAACTGATAGATCCCGATTCGGAATCCGCCTGGCACAACCCCGCACACTTGCCGGGCTTGCTCCGCTGGAATTCGGAACCGATGGTGCACCTGTTCTGGTCTCGCATCCACAATGGAGAATTCAAGCAGACCCGCCGGTCGTTTGAGGGCGTGCGGGTACAGCCTAATGGTGACGGTTCGCCACAGCTCCACTTTCTCGGACGTTCCGGTGATTCGCTTCGTTTCCGGGTGACCGGTGGAGTGGTGCCCGTGGGTTTCTCGTCGCCGCCGCCTGAGGATTTCTCCTCGCAGCCGCCCCCTGGATTCCGCTACGATCTCGCCACCGACTCGGCAGTCGTCCTGCCGGAGGTCCCGGATTTCGGGGGCGAAGCTCCCGATCTACCCTCCACTCCTCCGTTTCCTAGCGGTTTGCCGGTCTATCCGTACTTCATCTACCACGCACCTGGTGCGCCACTGATACCGCCGACATTGTTCAGTCCGGCGATCACGATTTCGGAGACACTGCGCGCGCATTGCCGATTCGAGGCGGCGTTGAAATGGTTACAACTGTTAATCAATCCTCTACAGGAGGATCTTTCGGAGCTGTGGTGTATCGAAGAACCAGAGCCCGAGCCGGAACCCGATCCCCAACCCTTGCCGGTACCCCTCGTTCGAAATCGATTCGTGGTGCTGCGCTATGTGGAAACACTGCTGGCCTGGGGAGACGCGGTGATGCGAGGCCACTCTCCTGAAAGCTTCCAGAAGGCGCGATTGATTTTCGATACCGCTGCAAAGATCCTCGGCGAGCATCCACGGACGGTACAAGCGGTCGAGACGGACACTGAGCCGCAGCAAGTCCTGCCGCCTGAGCCAGACGAGGAGGTTGAGCCAGACGAGGCCCCACTGAACCCGGACCTTCTGGCGCTCTATGATCTCGTCGATGATCGTCTTGACATGATCCGGGCTTGCCTGAATGGGTACCGGCTCCGCAATGGTCGGGCAAACAAGGACATGCCCTACTGGGGCAATTCCCTGATCAAGAATCAGTGGGATCACTTGCTGAAGACATGCCACGATCCCAATCATCCAACGGACCTCTGCCTAGCCGAGATCGATTGGTGTTGCCCGCCCAGTCCGTATCGCTTCGTCGTGCTGGTGCGGCAGGCACTGGATCTCGCCAACGAAGTGCGTGGATTGGGCGCCGCGCTACTCGCGGCCTACGAAAAGGGCGATGCCGAGTATCTTGCTTCCTTGCGTGCTACGCACGAACGGCAACTCCTCTCCTTGGCGCTGGAGATCCGGCAGAACCAGTGGCGCGAGTCAGACTGGCAGGTGCAAGCGCTGCGGAAGACCAGGGAAATGGCTCTCACGCGAAAGCGATACTTCGAACAGCTCATCGAGAACGGCTTGATTGCCAACGAAGAGCAGTATCGGACGCTGACAGGCACAGCGCTGGGGTTCAATACGGCGGGTACTATCTCGGAGGGAATCGCTCAGGTAATGAATGTAATTCCTGACATATGGGTCGGTAGCTCATTTCAAACTAAGCTGCCCATCGGAGAAAAGCTGAACTTGTTCTTTGCAGCGGCAGCGAGATTTACCAACATCATGGCGATGATCAGCAATACGACGGCGTCTTTACGATTAAACGAGGCGGGTTGGGAACGCCGCGAAGACGAGTGGCATCATCAGGTCGAAGTATTGGACATTGAACTGCAACAAATTGAACGACAGATTCTCGCTGCAGAAAGGCGCAGAGCTATCTCATTGCGGGAGCTCAATAATCACCAACGGCAATTGGAGCACGTGGAAGAAGTTCACGATTTCCTGCGTGACAAATTCACCAACCATGAACTCTATCTCTGGCTGCAACAGGAAACGGCAGCGTTGCATTACCAGATGTACGAGTTGGCGCTGCACTGCGCACGCCAGGCGGAACGGGCGTACAACTACGAACGCGGACACACGTCGAAAGTGTTCATCACCGGTGATGGCTGGGACAACCTGCATGAAGGTCTTCTTGCGGGAGATCGATTGCACCTTACTCTTCGGCAGATGGAGAAGTCCTACCTCGACTGCAACGTCCGTGAGTATGAGTTGACCAGGCATTTTTCGTTGCGGCGCGATTTCCCGTGGGCCTTTCTGCTGTTGCGGACTACGGGATACTGCGAATTCCAAATCCCCGAGTGGATGTTCGATCGGGCCCATCCGGGGCACTACATGAGGCGGATCAAGAACGTCAGCCTTACCATCCCCGCCGTCGTGGGGCCGTACACCAGTGTGAACTGCCGGTTGACGCTCTTGAGTAGCAGCACTCGTGTTTCACCGGTGCTTGTTAATCCCCCCGCCGGCTGCTGCCCTACCAAGGGACCGGACAACCCCTATGAGGCTGTCCCGGACGATCCTCGTTTCGTCAAGGAGTATGCAGCCACCGAGGCCATCGCCACGTCCAGCGGCAACAACGACACCGGCATGTTCGAGCTCAATTTTCGAGACGAACGGTATCTCCCCTTCGAGTATCGGGGGGCCATCAGTTGTTGGCGCTTGGAGCTCCCAAAGCAGAACAATGACTTCGACCTGGATACGTTGAGTGACGTGATCCTGCATCTCAACTTCATGGCCCGTGAAGGAGGGGACAATTTGCGCGCCGCTGCGGATCACGTGGCCCAGCGAACGCTGCCTGGCGGCGGGCTCCAATATCTGGACATCAAACGGGAGTTGCCAAATGAATGGCATCGATTTATCGCGGGACTGAATACCAGTGATCGAGCGGAATTGAACATCCAGCTGACGCGCAAAATGTTCCCGTACCTCTTTGGTAACAAGAAACTGTTTATCCAGAAACTCGCCATTTTCATTGAGGCACCCGGTGCAATGCCCAGCGCTCACCGCATTGTTGAGCTGTGGGTGGATAAGGAAGGCAAGCCGATCCGAGACGAGTCTCGCAGATGTGACGTGTATTCGATCCATTGTGTGGCCACGGACAAGTTACCGGGGCTCTTCCATGGCGTGTTGCCCATCGAACTAGGGCCGATTCCCGAGGGCGGGAAGTTAGACCTCGGGGCATTTAAATTTGGTGCAGACGTCGAAGAGGTCTCGGAGCTGTTGATCATCTTCGACTACGTGGCCCGGTGAAGCGTTGCTGATTGCAGACATGAGGATAGTTCGCTAACGCCACGTCGAGCAATGGCATGATGCTGATGACAAGACGGGAGTGACAACCCACATGAACCCAAAGAACATAATTGATGACATCACGAGAGTGTGGCGCTACACGATCAAGTTTGTCTGTGGGAGTTCTGACGGCTCTGTGATGGCAAAGGGCGATTACTTCACCGCCATCACTCTTTACAATCCTCGCCCCGAGGAAGTGCGGTTTCGCAAGAAAGCAATGTTTGCGGTGCCAAGCGAGAAACCTAGCTTCGCGTCCGACTTCACGTTCGGTAGCCTTGGTCCGGACGCCATCTTGGAGATCTCTTGCGCCGAAATTTGCAAGGAGGTCGACCTTCCTCGGGGCGATATTCACAAGGGGCTTTTCATCCTAGAAAGCCCTGCTGAACTCGATGTGACAGCGATACATACCGCTGGAGGCGCTGGCGGACAGGTGGTGATGTTCAAATACGACGACATTACGCCCCGCGTGATGAAGCTCAGTGAGCTGGAGCGGCCACCTTCGCGCCCCTTACCAGACCTGATTCCGCTGCCGCCATTTCCACCTCCATCGCGCAAGAATCAACAGAAGCTGCCCCAGAACTACTGTTGTAGCAGCGTCGGTGATGCCAACGTAGACACCGTGCGGATTCTTGTCCGTAACCAAGGAAAAGGCGACGCTCCGGCGTCCATGACCGCCGTCCGATTCAAGGGTCGAAAACCAGTGCACATCGAAACTCCGGCAATTCCCGCGGGAGACGAGACGACCGTCGAAGTAAGAATCCCAGAAAAATGTTTGGCCGAGAAGGGGGGATGTCTGTTCGAGATTACGGTCAATGCCACAGGAGCCTTCAGTGAAAGCAATAAAGAGAACAACACGGTAAGCGGATCGTGTCCGAGCTAACTCACTTGCGTCATCTAGAGTTAGGCCTTGCTATTTCGATTGGTTTGAGGCGTGGCGCCTAGGTCGGATATGGCTGCAGACCTTTCTTTCTGGGTCCTTCTCGCTCCCCCGATGTGAGATGGATTCGATGATAACAGCAACGGACGGGCTGAACTTGGCGGATCCCGTTTTATGCGGTTCGGCCTAAACTAGGGCGCTTGCCCATCTAGCCAACAACGCTACCGAGAGGTTGTCAATGCCCATCGTCCTGAAGACGGCGTACGCCGCATACCCGTCCGTCAAGCTCAAGGGCTTTAAACCCGTTACTAAGACCAAGAAGAAGTTCGGCATTGTCAAGGAGTTGATCTTCGGCGACTACCTGAAGCCCTACCTGCGCGGCGACGCCTACGAAACCCAAACCGTGCGCGAAGGAAAAAAAGATGTCACCTATGTCAAAGTGCGCGCCCGCGGCGTCGATGGCTATCTCAAAGAAGATGAGTTCCAGGCTGAGCGTGTGCTGGAAGTCAATTTTGTGGATGTCGGCCAGGGCGACGGTTGTCATATTGTAACGCCGGACGACAAGCATTTTCTTATCGATGCTGGGCGCGCCGACAATATGTACCGCTTCTTGAAGTGGCGCTTCAATCTTGCCCGGGCACAGAGCGCTCCTCCGCCCTTCACGATTATTGTTTCTCACTCCGACGCTGATCACTACCAGGGTTTCGGTAAAATATTTTCCGTGACCAAGGGAGCCCAGCAACAGTTCAACATCAATAAAATCTATCACAATGGTTTGGTGGAATTGAGTGGACCTAAACTCGATTCACTAGGAACCATCGTCACGAAAGCCGGGCAAGCCTATGTGACCGGCCTTTGCGATACCAATACCGCTTACAAAAAAAGAGCGGCATTGGTGGCAAAACCTGGCGTGTTCATCAGTACCTTGAATAAGTCATCCGCCCCGAAACAGTCGCTGCGTCTAGGCGATGCGCCAATCTACGACAAGGGCAACATGAAAATGGAAATCGTGGGGCCGGTGGCGGAACAGGTCAGCGGGAAGGACGCATTACCCGTTCTTGGTGGCAACAAAGGTAAAACCAAAAATGGCCACTCGGTGGTAATCAAGCTTACCATCGGCAACCTGCGCGTGCTGTTGGGCGGCGACCTTAACACCGAAGCCGAATATCACCTGCTGAAAAAGTTTTCCGGCAGGAATGTCGCGAATATCAAAAACCAGATCAAGAACAAAACAACCAGCGATGTCCAAAGAAGAGCGCTGCAAGCACAGCTCGATCAGGCAATCCTTAAGGCCCGAAAAACGCTGGAAGTAGACATCGCCAAATCATGCCATCACGGCAGCGCCGACTTTACGAGCGAGTTTCTACGTGCATTAAACCCGCTGGCAACGGTGATTTCCAGCGGCGATGACGAGCCGCATACCCACCCACGTCCCGACACTCTTGGCACCGTGGGCAAACACAGCCGCGGCGAGCGGTCTCTGATCTTTTCGACGGAACCTGCGCGCTCTGGAAAAGAGTTTGTTGAAGTGGCAAAACTAAACCCCAACAAAAAGAAAGAGCGTGTGGTGACCGTCTACGGCATAATCAATGTAAGGACGGATGGGGACAAGGTCATCATCGCGCAAAAGCTGGAGCGCAAAGCTGCCGGGCGCAATTGGGACATCCACAAACTGGAGTGGGACAGAGAAGTCAAACAGTTCGTGTACCGGCAGCTTGAAAAATACGAATAGCACGAAACATTTGAACGGTTTTTCGAGCGAAACGGGCGCTCGGAACATGTCTTGTCTCGCTGTGTTCAACCGTGAGTGACACGCCCCGATCGGTTTCGATACGATCGAAGATGGTTCGACGTCCTGACGATATCAGCCTGGAGCCGCGCTTATGGGATCGTTGCTTGACTTCCCATTTCACTGCACGACCTCCGGTTAATTCCTCGAACCTTAGGTACGATTCCATGTACCACTCCTGATTTCTTGGATACGGTTGTAACCATATTAAACTCGATCTTGTGGGTCGTGCTGCTGGTCGAGCGTCGGTCCTGACCCCACGTTGTGTGTCCAGGTTTGTGCTACCGACCATCGGTAGTCATGATCGCCTGATGACAGGGTACTCTCATGCGGCCTCCTGAGTCGTACGCCGATTGCGGCGCATCTGAGCCGACGGGCGAAACCCATGCCGCTCGACCAGCCACTGCTTATTCTAGAGGCGCAGCTATTCATGGAGGGCAGGAGGAGTTCTTCGACCGTGTGGAACGGTCGGACCCGCAACACCTGCTCCTTGAGGGGGGTGGATCGACTGTTCTGCGACCCCGTTGCCTTCCGGAGCTCGCACGAATGCCGGGCTCTATGTCATTCCGAGAAACCAGAGATCGGTCATCCGACGTATCTAAATACTTACCCTAGGTGATCCCGGCGTGTTCTCGTGAGAGCAAAATTGGCCTCAATTCCCCTCAATCCACGAAGCCCAAGTGAGCCAGAAAAATAGCGAAACTGCGTTGATGGAGTGTGGTTGCACTCTTCTGAAAAGTACTTGGGTAGGAGTGTCTGAACGGCTTAGGAAACAATTGTTGCACTATTGCCCAGCACTCTCTTCATGCTCGGTTCCATATCAACGTATCCTCTCGTTCTGATCCGCTTCGCTCTGCCGATTACGGCACTTCGTCCATGTCCCGTCGCTCTAAAACAGACGCGTTCATCGGTCATCGTCAGTCGGTGTGCGTTGTTCCACCATGGAAGGCCGATGGCCTGCCGCGCACGGATCGCCTAACGCAGCGCCCACGCCAGCATAGATCTGTCACGGCTGCTGCTGAGTCCGGCTGCCGTGCTTCTTCGGCAGTCACCGCCCTGTCACCTCCGTTGTCCTGCCCTGGCGCTTCGGTTTTTGCGAAAGCGCCAGTTCGTTCAACATGCAGGAGGTGCCACCATGGCCAAACAATCCGTCCGACCTACCGTTCCACAGTTCATTCCACGCTATCGGGTCACGCTCGTGTCTGAGGGAAGTCACACCGCTCCATACGGCGTTCTTCGCGATTCCGCTGCGGCAGCAGGGGCGCTGCGCCCATTCTTTGCAGGTCTCGATCGTGAGCAGTTCCTGATCTGTTGTCTCGATGCCAAGAACGCCAGCATCGGCGTGAACATCGTCTCCATCGGCTCGCTTACGCTCAGCATTGTCCATGTCCGCGAAGTGTTCAAGTCCGCCATCCTCCTCAACGCTGCTGCGATCATTGCGGCCCACAATCATCCATCCGGAGATCCCACGCCGAGTACCGAGGATCGGACACTGACCACACGGCTGCGGGAAGCTGGAGAGTTGTTGGGCATCAGGTTGCTTGACCATCTCATTCTTGGTGACGATCGTCTCTATAGTTTTGCGGATCAGGGTTGGCCGCTGTGAGGCGGCAGCGATAGTCCTGTCGCATCATCTCTGGTCAGTAATCCTATTGAGCGTATGACGCTTGTCGACACATTCGGAAGATTCCTGCTGCCTACTACGAGTGGTGGTCTGCTTCTGACACAGCGGATGCCTAGAAAACAGGCAACAGGCTGAACAGCTAATGTTTCGCGGTGACGCTTGCGAACCGCTCAACTTGCTCACAAAGTTATCCCCAGAAGATGTGGACGACGGGCTGATCCTTCATGGACCTGCGCTTGTACTCAGGCATTCCTGTCGCCGTATCTTTTTGGATTCATCGTGAATCGAATTGGATTCAGTGGGGTCTCCGGAGTCGGTATCTCAACAGCAACTACGTTGAATGTTCCAGGAAATTCAGACCGTGGTGAACAAAAACACTCTGGCCAGCGTAGCATCAATTTTGCTCAGGAGTTTAGGCTTGGCAGGACTGTGAGACGTAGTCTGCGTTGATGTACAGAACATCGCAACGGTACAGGTAGAGCCAGGCGTACCTACCATTACTTGAGCCGTCATGATAGATCCATTTTTAGAATACTACCTACAGAACTTACAAATGGACCTAATGGCCATGTAGTGCCTGTGGCATTGCTCGTGTGCCCTAGCGGTGAGAAGCATGGAACTGTCGATTGCGATTGTTCACCATCACAGGCTGCTGCGAGAGGCGTTGGCTGTGGGGCTGTCCCAAAATGCATTGCCCGTCAGCTATCAGGCCTATGATGTGGAACAACTCTCAGCTGATATCAGGGGGCCGAGCCCCGATGTGCTTTTAGCGGAGGCTAGTCGCCCTCTCGACAAATGTCTCGATTGCCTTCGCCGGTTTCGTTGTGTCGCGCCTGAATGTAAGGTGATTATGTTGGAGGTGCCGAATGAGGATGAGACGATATTGTCCTGTATCGAGGTTGGTGGCATTTCGGGCTACGTCGTAGAGGAGGGTTCGTTCAATGACCTCATAAGAACGGTTCGAGCTATTAGTGCCGGAGAAAGTATTTGTTCGCCGCGGCTTGCCAATCTTGCCTTCACGCGGATATCAGCACTAGCAAATCGAATCTACGATAGACGTACCTCAAAAGTAAGCGGCCTCACACGACGTGAGCAGGATATCATAGAGGCTATTGAAAGAGGATTGAGCAATAAGGAAATCGCCAGGGAATTGCAGGTTGAAGTATCAACTGTCAAGAATCATGTTCATAACATCCTCGACAAACTCCAACTTCGGGATCGACGCTCCGCCGCCCGGTTTGCGAAAGAACATGGCTTTGTATCCAGGCACCGACACCACTTCTCGTAACGTGCTCTTACTTCTGTAACCAAGTTCAACTTCTTTCCTCTGAGTCCAGACTCTTCTGGGTTCTCCTCTGTGCAAAGATCTAGTTTCTAGATCTTGTTTTTTGGCCGTATAGATCCTTTTTGAATCTGCGGATTCATTGGAGTTTATTATGAGGCGATCTATTGTCACGTCAAAGCTGCCGTGCGAGGCGTACGTGTGAACAGAATCCGAGTGCTCCTAGCCAATTATTCCATGATTGTCCCCGAAGCTATTCGGCGGCTTGTTGAAGAGCAGGACGATATGGAAATCGTGGGCGATTGCCGTGGGCCAATGAAAATACTTCAGGAAACCGGTAGGACAAAAGCCGACGCGATCATTCTTGCACAAGAGGGAACCTATGAGCCCGGCCTGTGCAGTCAGTTGTTGTCTGTATATCCGGACCTCGTAATTTTTGGCATAACCAAAGATACGTCTTCAGCGTATATCCAGCGGATGCGTCCGGATCGGTCAAGGGTAGATATCGAAGAACAAGACGACATCGTGCAGGTGATGAGGACGGCGGTGGGAGATTCGTACAGTAGAGAACCACTCTGACGATCAGCTCAGGCTAACGAGGAGGACGAACTATGCCAGTGCAACCAACGTATCCGGGTGTCTACATCGAAGAGATTCCAAGCGGAGTGCGCACGATCACCGGCGTGGCGACCTCGATCGCTGCATTTGTTGGTTACACGGGTAAAGGTACCCCAGACAAGGCGGTAACTATCACTAGCTTTGCTGATTTCGAGAGACAGTACGGTGGGCTCGATCGGGAAAGTCCGGTCTCTTATGCTGTGAGACAGTTCTTCTCGAATGGTGGTACTCAGGCGGTTATCGTACGGGTGGCCACTGGCTATGCTAGTCCTGCATGGGTGCTTCAGGACGAGACGGGGCGTGTGTTGGATATCACTAGTTCAAGTCCAGGTGCCTGGGGCAACTCTTTGCGCATCACGGTCGATCATGAGAAGGCCCGCAACCCGGACGGTGAGTTCAACCTCATCGTGTCCCAGTTGCAATCCGACGGTACGACCCTAGTCCCGTTGGAGACCCACCGCAACCTAAGCATGGATCAGAACTCTGCGAATTATGTGGAATCGGTGGTCAACAATGCGTCTGCAACGATTCGGGTGGCTCGGCCCGGTGCGCTGACCTTCAGTACGAGTGGTTTTGCGGTCAGCGGTGCAATCACATTTCCGCTAAACCCAAGCAACACGACGATAGGTGGCACGATCAACGGTACAACGCCATTCTCGTTGACGCTGACGGACACACCGTGGAGCACGATTGGCGAGTTAGTCACGGCGGCCACGAACGCCATTGCTGCAAGCAGCCTCGCCGGGTTTCTTGCGGCATCGGATTCGGGGGCTGATGGAGGAGCCGGCAGTGGTCACCTCAAGTTGACATCCGCGACCGATGGTGAGTCATCGAGCGTGGTTATCGCTGGTGGCGCGTTCGGTGGGTTGGCTGCGACGATCCGTATGGGCTTGGCCAATGGTGGACGGGAGTTCCCAGGGAATGCCGAGCATAGGCCCTCGGTAGGTTCCAACTTGGAGCCGAGAACTAGCGGTGTGGATGGCTCTCGCGGTGGCCCAGCGGCGTTGCTCGGCAATGAGGCCACTAAGAAGGGGATGTACGCGCTGTTAGACACTGACCTGTTTAATATCCTCGCGATCCCGGAAACGCTTGATATAACTGACGAGGCACAGGCAGCCAGCGTGATTGCAGCGGCTGTTGCTCTGTGTGAAGCAAAGCGAGCCTTTTACATCGTTGATGCGCCAGCTGGTAAGACTCTTTCCAACATTGCCACTTGGGCAAACGGTGTCTCTCAATCGCGAAACGCGGCTACCTATTTCCCGCCTGTACGCATCTCTGATCCTCTGGATGGTTTTCGGCCTCGAGTAATGGCGCCGTCCGGGACTTTGGCTGGTGTTTATGCCAGGACCGACGCAACGCGCGGCGTATGGAAGGCTCCAGCCGGAACAGATGCCACTCTTAATGGTGTCATCGACCTTGCTTTGTTGGTCAACGATCCCGAGAGCGGCCAGCTTAATCCAAAGGGTGTAAATGTGTTGCGTTCGTTTCCAGCATTCGGACGTGTCGTGTGGGGCGCGCGCACTATGAAAGGCAGTGATGCCCAGGCCGACGAGTACAAATATATTCCAGTTCGGCGGCTCGCGTTGTTCATTGAAGAAAGCCTCTACCGCGGCACGCAATGGGTGGTGTTCGAGCCAAATGATGAGCCGTTGTGGGCGCAGATCAGGCTCAACATCGGGGCGTTCATGCAGAATCTGTTTCGGCAGGGCGCTTTTCAAGGTACCACGCCGGCCGTAGCCTATTTCGTGAAGTGCGACCGAGAGACCACCACCCAGAACGACATCAATTTAGGGATAGTGAATATTCATGTCGGCTTCGCGCCGCTCAAACCAGCCGAATTCGTCGTCATCAAGTTGCAGCAGATGGCGGGTCAGATTGCGACATAACGGAAGGAGACCCCATGGCTCAGTTCACCGTGAACGCACAGCGCTTCGATCCGTATAAGAATTTCAAGTTCCGTGTCAAATGGGACGGCAAGTTTGTCGCCGGCATCAGCAAGGTCGGCGCTCTGAAGCGCACGACCGAAGTGGTGGAACATAGAGTAGGCGGAGATTCCAGCACGAGTCGACGGTCACCAGGTCGCAGCAAGTACGAAGCCATTTTGTTGGAACGAGGAGTGACGCACGACAAAGAGTTCGAACAATGGGCGAACAAGGTCTGGAACTTCAACTCTGGACTGGGTGCCGAGGTGTCGCTCAAAGACTTTCGCAAGGACATCATCATCGAGCTATACAACGAGGCGGGGCAGCTGGCGATTGCCTACAAGGTCTATCGCTGTTGGGTCTCTGAATTTCAAGCGCAGCCGGATCTTGATGCCAATGCTAATGCCGTGGCGATCCAATCGATCAAGCTGGAAAACGAGGGTTGGGAACGTGATTACCAGGTCGTGGAACCGACGGAACCCACGTTTACGGAGCCCGGATGATTGTCGTGCGTCGACTGTCTGCCGAAGCGATGATCGATCTCTGGGAGTGTGGGCTGGGCTGGCACCCGATCGATCAAGCCCTCCTCATTCTCCGCTACGGACTGGTGTGCGAGGCGGAGCCGGATCCAAGCGACTGGCCCATCGGTCAACGGGATCGATACCTGATCGAGATTAGGCGAGAGACCTTTGGAGATCGGATCGAGAGCTATGTGGAATGTTCAGCCTGCCAGAATGGGCTGGAATTCGAACTATCCTGTGATGCCCTGCTGGCTCACCAAGGGGCCAGCCACTATGAAGACAAGCGGATAGAAGCCAACGGTCGTCCCTGGAAATGCCGTCTTCCCACCAGTCGGGACATTGCTGCCGTGTTGATGGAGGCGGACATGCCACAGGCAACAAGACATCTTCTGTCGCGATGTGTACAGACGGTTGATGGAGCGAAGGACGCGGCAGCAACGTTGGACGAAGCCTCTCACACATCGCTCATAGCCAGGATCAGTGCGCTCGATCCCTTGGCGGAAATTCTCGTCGATCTGACCTGCCCTCATTGTGGCGCGACTTGGCAGAGCCTGTTTGATATCGTCACAGTTCTGTGGAACGAAATTCGTGTTCAGGCCCGCAAACTGCTCCAGGAGATCGATCTCCTGGCGCGAACCTACGGATGGACGGAAACGGAAACTCTTCGTCTAAGTGAGAGGCGCCGGGCTTCGTATGTCCAGATGGCATTGGCATGAGTGATGTTCTGACCAGAATGATTCAGCGCCACAGGGGCGCCATCCCGGTGATTCAACCGCGGCAGCCGTCAAGATTTGCGCAGAACCCTGGAGGCCTAGAGCATGAAGAGCAGGAGTCGAGCAGGAGCGCCAACGGTCGGAGTCTTGTTTGGCACCAGGAAATCTCCGAGGCGTTGAGCTCTGGGAGGCAGGAAAATCCGCTATCCAAAATGGGAAGGGACAGGCATGAGCCGACAATCCAGCTGGTGCCGCCACATCATGAACCGATCGAACCGCGTGCCATGCCACATTTCCAGTCGTCATCAACGGGACAGGCAAGCACAACGAGAACTTTTGAAGAACCAGGCGTGGTCGTCAAGGCTCGGTCCTTGTTCGTCCATCAACCACCACCAGAGACCCAGACCGACCAGTCTCATGCCGTACCACGGGGCGCACCGCTCGACCCTCTCCACCTGTCGGCCATTCGAGAAGCTGTCAATCAGCCACCACAAGTGACTCGGTCCGAGCTGCCTCATGCCGCATCTCAGCAAGGAGCACACATTGGAACCCACGCGTCGGGCATACCAGGAACAGACATGCAGCCATTCGCTGAATCACCGCGATCAGCGTTGGTTCCACTGCCTCGTTTAGTGCCACAAGATGAGGCTGAGGCCAGGCATCCAGTACGCGAGTCGTCCAGCGCACCGACTCCTTTGACCTCCCGTACTCGAATGGAACGAGAAGCCACGTTTCCCTCACGAGAACCGGCGGAGCCGCCCGTGCAGGTGACCATCGGCCGTATCGAAGTGTCCGCCGTCACGGCCACGCCGTCCCCCTCACGCAAGACGCCGGTTCGGCAACCATCCATGGGATTACAGGAGTATCTGTCCCGGCGACAGGGGAGGGGCGCATGAGCAGCGCCCTGGCGATTGCCGGAGTCACTGCTGTGCTGCGCAGCCTGTTGGACGACGGCATGATCACCCAAAATATCAGTAGCATCGTCGACGGCAGAGTCGCGGTGACGGTTCTCCCACCGGATCGGGTCGAGACGGGCAACGGGAGCGAGCATACTCAGCTCAATCTCTTTCTCCATCAAGTCACCTTCAATAACGGATGGCGCAATCACGGGCTGCCTTCATGTGACAGTTCCGGTCGGTACCGGCTGACGAATCCGCCGTTGGCTTTGGACCTCCATTACTTGCTCAGTGTCTATAGCGCAGAGGAGTTGGAAGGGGAAATTCTGCTCGGGTATGCCATGCAGTTACTGCACGAGACACCAGTACTGGACCGAACCGCTATCAGGAGAGCGCTAGAAAATGCCCCGGCAATTGGAGACTCGTTGCCACCCGCTCTGCGCGCCCTGGCTGAGAGCGGATTGGCCGATCAGGTCGAGCAGATCAAGGTGGTGCCGGAGCCTTTGAGTACCGAAGACCTGTCGAAGTTCTGGACCGCCACGCAATCGCACTATCGCCCGACGGCCGCCTATCTGGCGACTGTCGTATTGATTGAATCCAACAGCCCCACGCGGCCCACGCTGCCGGTGTTGAGCCGAGGCCGGGTGGATCCCATCTCTGGGCGCGAGCGTGGCGTTGCTGTTGAACCGAGTCTGCTGGCCCCGTTGCCGACGATCCAGAGCATTGTGCCCAGAAGCCTTCAGCCGACTGCCGAAGTGGGGAGTTTGGTGGATATTAACGGCCATCACTTGAATGGGTCCAGTGGGACGGTACGATTGACGAATGATCGCGTTCAACTTTCGCAAGACGTAGGCATCGAAGCGGGCAGCACCGGCACCAGCGCTTTATTCATCGTGCCGGATGTCCCGGTGGGAGTCTATCAAGTCTTCCTGAGTGTGATTCGTCCAGGCGACAGGGATCCGCGTTCCAGCAACCAGCTGGCATTGGTCATCGGGCCGGAGATTACCACGCCGTTGCCGATTGACGTCACGCTCGCGGGTGACGGAACCGCGACGATTGCGCTGGAGTTTCGTCCGGAAGTCAGACCTGGGCAAACGGTCTCGTTGCTCCTTGGTGGGCAACGAGAAGTGGTCGCACCTCCGATCGAATCGGCGACGGACACGTTGAATTTCTTCGTCGAAAATGCCCCGGTGGGAGAGCATTTGGTGCGGCTTCGTGTCGACGGCATTGAAAGCCCGATCATCGATCGAATGGGGCCGTCTCCGACATTCTTGAATAACCGAGTTACGATTAGATGACGACATCCACAGGACAGCACACATGGCATGAAGCTAACCAACAGTACCTCTTGGCGGAGTTTGCACGACTGAAGGGGAGGCTCACCGGCGAGCAGCAGGCTGACCCACAGGAACCTGCTGAAGCGAACAGGACCGGGCAGCCGATGCTCTCCGCCATGGATCTCCTCGCGGCGCGGTTCGAGTTAACCCGATTTGAGCGGGATCTCCTCTTGCTCTGCGCCGCCGTCGAGATGAATGCCGACGTGGCACGGCTCTGTGGGGAAGCACAGCGTGGCGCAGGCCGTGCGCACGGGACCTTTGGGTTGGCACTGGCGATTCTGGAGGATGCCCACTGGAGCGCCGTCACACCGGTCGCGCCGTTGCGGCGGTGGCGACTGGTCGAACTCGATGAGCAAGGGGGCCTGGCAAACGGGAAACTCCGCATCGACGAGCGGGTCCTCCATTATATCGCAGGTGTGAACTATCTCGATCCGCGTCTGCGGCCGTTGTTTCGCCTCCGGCAACCTAGCCGCGCCATGGCGGAGAGTCACAGGCAGGTTGTGAAAGAGATGCTTGCCATGTTGGATCAGCAAATACCTGCACCGGTCGTGGCCTTCTCAGGCGACGATCACGAAGGCCAGGGAGATGTCGCGGCAGCCGTCGCGGCTGAACTCCAGGTCCAACTCTATGAACTTCCGGCCGCGCTACTACCGCTGAATCCGGCGGAGGTCGAAGCGTTGGCGATACTGTGGCAGCGAGAGGCGATACTCTTGAATGCAGCGTTGCTGGTGGACTGTGGGGAGCGTGATCTCCCGAAACAGGCGGGCAGTTTCGTGGATCAGCTGAGTGGCCTGGTCTTCCTCACCGGTCAGGACCGTCCGACCGTCAGGCGACAGACCTCTTCTGTTACGGTGAGCAAACCATCGGCTCGAGAGCAGCGGACGTTATGGGAGCAGGCCTTAGGCCACCGTGCCGCAGAGATGAATGGCTCGCTGGACGCCGTGGCCGCGCAGTTCCGGCTGAGTGCACAGACCATTCGAAAAACCGCGCGTGAGGTCAGTGAGGCGATGCAGCGCGACGAGCCACCGGGCAGACTTCTGTGGCAAACCTGCCGAGGCGCCGTCCGCAGTAAGCTCGATGAATTGGCGCAGCGCATTGAGCCAACGGCCGGATGGGACGCGCTGGTGCTGCCGGCTCCGCAGCAAGCCACACTTCGTCAGATCGCGGCGCACGTGCGCCATCGCTTGGCGGTCTACCACGACTGGGGCTTTGCCGAGCATGGGACACGCGGTTTGGGAATTGCAGCGCTCTTTGCGGGCGAAAGCGGCACGGGGAAGACCATGGCGGCGGAGGTCTTGGCGAACGAGTTGCACCTCGATCTCTATCGCATCGACCTCTCGTCCGTCGTCAGCAAGTACATCGGCGAAACCGAGAAGAATCTCCGCCGGGTGTTCGATGCGGCGGAAGACAGCGGCGCGATTTTGTTGTTCGACGAGGCCGATGCCCTGTTCGGCAAGCGCAGCGAGGTAAAGGACAGCCACGACCGCTACGCCAACATCGAAGTGAGTTACCTACTGCAGCGCATGGAGGCCTATCGCGGCTTGGCGATCCTCACGACCAATATGAAGACCTCGCTCGACTCGGCGTTCCTCCGGCGGTTGCGCTTCGTCGTGCAGTTTCCCTTTCCGGATACGGCGCAGCGTCAGGCCATCTGGCGCGCCATCTTTCCATCTGCCACGCCGACCGACGGGTTGGACTATGCCAAGTTGGCTCGCGCCCACATGCCGGGCGGTAATATCAAGAACATCGCGCTCAACGCGGCGTTTTTGGCAGCCGAAGCTCAGGAACCGGTGCGGATGCAACATCTCTTACAGGCGGCGCAGAGCGAAGCGGCCAAACGGGATCGTCCATTGGCGGATGCGGAGACGAGGGGGTGGGTATGACGCAGAGACCGGAGCGACGCATCACCGTGAATATCGAGAATCTGGTGCTTAAGGGATTTCGAGCAGAAGACCGGCATGCCGTTGCGCGCGGATTACAAGATCAGCTCACGCAGTTGTTGTCCGATCCGCAGACGGCTCAGAGACTTGTGAGTCGTGGATCTATTCCGCACCTGCGCGTGCCGCCAGTTGCGACAGCACCAGAAGCCAAGCCTCAGCAGATCGGGCGCGCTGCAGCGGGCGGGATTGGGAAGGGATTGAGGGGGGGAGTGTAGTGGGAAGGTGTCAGTGATCAGTTCTCAGTGGTCAGTGGTCAGGTATCGGTTCTCAGTAAACAGTTTTCAGTTGTCAGTGCGAAGCATGTAGGATCGAGAGGACGGAACAAACTATCGAAGACAAAAAATGCTGACCGCGCTGATCAGCAAACTGACGACTGATAACTGAGCACTAACAACTTCTGGTGAACGAAGGAACATGACAGGAGCGACGGTGATGGAACTGATCAAGGTCTGTCTGACTCGTTGGAGCTGGACAGCCAAAAGACTTGATTGGAGAGATCGGTTTCTCGGTGGTGTCGTATGAATCGACGAAGGCGGCGAAACAATTCCGGTAAGAGGACTTCTCGCGAAAGGAGAATGCCTGCATGTGAGCGACCGGTCTCTTGCCAACGTCCGGCAAGCTGCACGAAGTCCTTTCGATCAAACGTCAGGATCGCGCGGTGCTCGCGGCTGGCAAACGCCAATTGTTCATCGTCGGAGACACCGAGCTTTCCTGCGGCGTGGGTCGAGAGACAATCAATGCCGTGTTCAGTGAGCAAGGCTTCCAACACACGAGGAATATGTTCATCGAGATATAGCTTCATGGATGACTATGACGCGAAGCAGGATTATCGGGATGGATGGTTCGCTGGGTCGAGCGCATCGTTCTCCGCAATCTCCCGGTCGATGTCTTCCCGATGGTCGTAGTAGTACGACAGGGCATCATAGATGGAGGCGAGATTGAGATGGGGGTAAGAGACCAACAGTTCCTCGGGACTCATGCCATGATGCAACACATACACGACGACTGTTCGGACCGTGATGCGTGTCCCGTCGATACGCGGGCTTCCGCCGCAGACGGCTGGATCGCTGGTGATGTGAGGGTGCAGCACTTTGGGCATGATCGAGTTCCCTGAATGACTGGAGCTAGCATAACCGAGCGGGCGAGGGTGGTCAATGTTACAGGATAAATCGAGGAGTGCTGTGAGCAGTCGTCAGCTGACGGTGGTCAGTTGTCAATTTTCGGTTGTCAGTGTGAAGAATGCAGCATTTTAAGAAGCTTCTCGTGTGGCAGAAGGGGCATCAGTTGGCGTTGGCTGTGTATAAGGAGACCGCAAAGTTTCCGAAGAGCGAACTCTATGGGCTGACGAATCAAATGCGCCGGGCAAGCGTCTCGATCGCAGCCAATATCGCCGAAGGGTGTGGCCGAAGAAGCAAGGTGGATTTTGCGAGATTCTTGCAAATCTCCATGGGTTCGGCTTCGGAGCTGGAATATTACACGATGCTCGCGCACGACCTTGGCTTTATAGACAGTCAAGAGTTTCAAGGCATGACAGCGCAAACCATCGAAGTCAAAAAAATGGTTACTTCGCTGATGAGTAAATTGAAACAAGGTGACTGACCGCTGAAAACTGATTCCTGACGACAGATAACTGATCACTGACGACTGACAACTAGGTCCCAACCAATGAGTGTAGCCGAACCAGTCCAAACAACCGCCAAGACGCAGAGCACCACCAGCTCCAGGTTAGTGCTTCAGCGCAAGTGCGCCTGTGGGGGATCGGCTGGATTCAGCGGGGAATGTGAGTCGTGCAGGAGCAGTAAACTGCTGGGAAAACCGCTGCAACGAAAACTCGCCATCAGCGAGCCGGGTGATCGGTATGAGCAAGAGGCGGATCGCATCGCCGATCAAGTGATGGCGTCATCCGGATCAGGTGCGGTTACAGCGACGCCGGTCCAAGTGCAACGGTTCACGGGAAGTCCATTCAGCCAGTCTACAGAAGTGCCGGCAAGTGTCGAGCGTGTCCTTGCCAGTCCTGGTCAGCCGTTGGAGCCAGGTTTGCGAGAGGATATGGAAACACGGTTTGACTATGATTTTTCTCAGATTCGGATTCACTCAGATTATCTCGCTAGACAATCGGCAAAAGATGTAAATGCCCATGCATACACGGTGGGAAACCATATAGCATTCGCAGACACCGCATCACCTTTGGAGACGACATCAGGCCGACTGCTCTTGGCTCATGAACTTGTTCATGCTGTCCAGCAACGCACTACTACATCGCCATGGTTAATGGGACAGTGGCGCTCTTCAGAGGCCGCAGGTGGTTGTGGGATCTGCTACGGGGAATTGTACGCAACTGCTGGTGAAACCATGCTGGCCGCGCTTGGAGCGGTCGGCACCGAAATTCATAGAGCTTTTACCAGTCAACTTGATGGAGAACTCGGTACGTTGGGTTTCCAGTTTGATCGGCCTTGTTCTCTAAGTGGGACGAGGCCAGATATCTGCTTTGTGAATGAAAGGAGAAGAAGAGTGTTAGCGGGCGAGCTGAAGCCTTCTACGCAAAGTGGTTACGATGCGGGAGTTAGAAAGCTGCAGCAGTTTAGAGATGGGTTAGCGGATGGTTGGACCATAATTCCTATGCCTGTGGAACAATTCTCTTTTAGTTTTGAAGACCCATTTGCGGAATGCACAGGTAGTGCTGTGCAGCAGGTGAGAATCCATTCAATGGAGGCTGGCTTAGCCGGGTACTACTGTGAACCACCGTTCAGTGTGCTTCGAAGAGAGTGCACGTGCATTAGAGGCGGGGATCCTGTTCCCCTACCTGCCAGGGAGCGGGCCCGAAGTCGGGCCACGGAAGGCGATCGGGGGACGAGCAGTGATGAAAGGCCTGCAGTAGATGAGTGGTCGCTCCCCGAAGCAGCTAGGAGAATAGTTGAATTTCTCCGGGGTCTTGTTAACGAAGTTGTTGAGGGCGGATTGAGTTTGGAGAGCATCAGGCGTTCCGTTGAGCAATTTTTTCATGAGCATAATGATCTAGTAGAATCTTTTTTGGCTATTGGAGTTGGTGCTCTCATTGGTTTATTGGGTGCGCATTTCCTAGGTCAGGTGGGTTGGAACGATATAGTCGCCTACATAGTCGGAGTTATGGAGTGGGTCGCACTCCAACTAAGGTTTGGCTTTTAAAGGTTGTGATGAGGTGGAAGATACAAGGCTGCTTTTCCGAAGCCAAGAAGACCTGCTGGTAAAACAATTAGAAGCGTTACGATTTCTTCAACAATGCGGGATAGTGATTAGGCGGTAATGGCTGAGGGTAACGTGGGAAGTTGAAGATGCAGAAAACAGAAGCGAGGAACCGATGACCACCTTTCCTAATTCTTCCAAACTCCTCAAAGACGCCTTGGCTGGATACGATCTGTTCAGCTGGCTTAAGGAGTTGAAGTTAGCGGGCTAAGTGGAACTATGACACCAACTCGGCAACAAACGGGCCAAAGCTCATTATCAGCTATTGATTTCTTGTGGACTAACCTTCTGCAACGCAAGTGTGCCTGTGGGGGATCGGCTGGCTTCAGCGGGGATTGCGAATCGTGCAGGAGCAACAGTCTGCTCGGGAGACCGTTGCAACGCAAACTCACCATCAGCGAACCCAGCGATCGGTATGAGCAGGAGGCGGATCGGATCGCCGATCAAGTGATGGCGTCGCACGTATTTGGTGCCGTTACGAGGACGCCAGTGCAAGTGCAACGGTTTACGCGAAGTCCGTCCGCCCAGCCAACCGAAGTCCCTGCCAGTGTCGACCGTGTACTTGCCAGTTCTGGTAGACCACTGGACTCAGCTCTAGAACTGGAGATGGGGCACCGCTTCGGTTACGATTTTTCACGAGTGCGGGTGCATACCGACGATGCCGCCGCACAATCAGCACGAGGCGTCAATGCCCATGCTTATACGGGAGGCAAGAATATTGTCTTTGGGGAGGGACTGTTTGCGCCAGGGTCGCATGTCGTACAGCAGCACAAAATACCAGGCCTTCATATTCAAGGGCAAACTAGTGAACGACCAGATAGAATTCATGACCCCTTATTAAATGATTTTAGTCGAGATACTGAAGTGTCTCGCGAACAGGCGTCGCAGCATAGCCCGGAATACGAACGTTGGCTGCACAGTGCGCCATGCATGACTAGCAGGACTACGTTGGCAGCACCAGACGGAACGGCCGACACGCGTACGCGGGTTGGTCCAGCTGAGGAAGTTACGTTCAATGCAGGCGGTGCGGCCGACTGGACTGCATCGACAGGCACGCCAACGACAGCAACCGCCGTGACTGACTTTGTTTGGACTGCACCTGAGGCAGCTGGCACGTCGACAATCAGTGCGCGTTTGCCTTCCGGGAGTCCGTGCTTGGTAACAATGAAGACAGTTGCACCGACTGACATTTCCATGACCCGGATCGCACACGATGTCTTTCCGGCCGGTACCGCGGGTGCTCGTATGCGTCTGGAAGCGGCATTCTCTCCCCGTAATGTGTCGTTTGGGAATGTCGATTTTCAAGAAGTTCCAGGGCCGGCGATTAATGTCACTGGCTACTTTGACAGATTTCCAAGGCGCGAAATAGCTCTAAAGCATAGACCTTACGAAGGCTGGCTGCCCATATGGCCCGACAACACCTTCCGCCCGGATGTTGTACAGATTCGTAACCTTCCACGGCCATGGGCTGATGGTGGATATGAGTGGCGGATCCCATATCGATACCGGACGTCCGGCGCGAGTGCTGGCATCGTATTCACCAAGATAGTACAAGCGTTCACGATCGATGCCGCCGGTACTGTGACGATTACAAAAGGCGGCGCCAGGGTGGATCGGCGTATAGATGGTGGCGATTAGCAATGGTACCGGCGACGAACGCGATGACAGGCTGTTACCTGGCCAGTACATCAATTTTAGTTGGCAGTATAGGTGAAGGAATATTCCCATGGTCCAAGTAAGTACACACTGATACTTCGAGTGATTGAGATGGAATCGATCCCAGTCATCGTGCACGTTAGAAACGACTAACGTAAAGAGAAAGCACCGTGAAGGCAAAAAAGGGGGCAGGCTTATTTTTTCAGAGTCAAGTGGACCTGCCAGAGATTGTAAAGGTGACAGGCTGTATTCCCAGAGTAAAGAGCTTCTGTCAAAAGACAAGCCGCAGAAGTTTGGGTCCACCAATTTATTGCCGAATCGCTGATCTACGGCAATGAAGCAAGAGGACGCGGAAAGTTGAGATGAAGAATTTACCAACGAGGAACCGATGACCACTTTCCCTAATTCACCCAGACTGCTCAAAGGCGCCATCGTGGGCATCGATCTGTTCAGCTTGCGGCCGAGTGCGATCTTCTTCCAATACAACCCCGACCAGATGACACGCACGCTCCAGGCCAACGCTTCCGGGGGAGAAGGCGGCGACCGGTCCGAGCCGATGCGCTTGAAAGGCGCGCCGACGGAGTCGCTGCGACTGGAAGTCGAGATCGATGCGACGGATCAGCTCGAACAGGCAGAGCCCACGGCGGTGCGCATGGGGATCTATCCGCAGCTCTCGGCGCTGGAAATGCTGCTGTATCCCCACAGCAATTTGGTGATTGCGAATTCGATATTGGCCGCGGCGGGGACGATTGAAGTGGTGCCGCCGGAGGCGACCTTTACGCTGTTGGTCTGGGGCCCGAGCCGGGTGGTGCCGGTGCGGCTCACGGAATTCAGCATCACGGAGGAAGCGCATGATCCGCGGCTCAATCCCATCCGCGCCAAGGTGTCCCTCGGGTTGCGCGTCTTGAGCTACAACGACTTTTCCATCACCCATCCCGGCTATGCCCTGTTCCTCGGCCATCAAATACTGAAGGAGACGATGGCAGCGCTGGGCAGCAAGGAGATTCGGTTCACGCTGGGCCTATCACTGTAGCTGGGGAGGTAACGATGTTTGAACCGACGAGCCGGTATGCACAGATCGAAACAACGACGGTGACGCTTCCGGACGGGCGGGTGGAGCGGTATGTGCGACGGCGGTTTCTTCCGGACGGAGCCGCCATGCCGGTCTTGGTGGAAGTGACGATTGCTCAAGGCGACCGAATCGATGTGATCACGGCCAAGACCTTGGGCGATCCGCAGCAGTACTGGCGCGTGTGCGATGCGAACAATGCGATGGATCCGGCGGCCTTTACGGAGACGATCGGCGCGACGGTTCGCGTGCCGATTCCGCAACCATGAGTCTACTTGGCATTCATCTCACGCTCATGATCGGTCCCACGGCGGCGACTCCGGCGCCCCCGATCGTGATGGAGGTGCTCGACAGCGTGGAGGTGACACAGAGTGACGAAGGGCGGTCCGGATTTCAACTGACCTTCAAAGTGGGGCGGTCGGGACCGAGCCGCTTCGTTGATTATAGCCTGGTGATGCTTCCCCTGTTGAAGGTCTTCAGCCGGGTGATTGTGATCGTGACGCTCAATGCCAGACCGATGGTCCTGATGGACGGCATCGTAACGAACCGACAGTTTGCCCCAGGCGATGGCAGTGGAGGCACGCTCACCCTCACGGGAGAGGACGTGAGTGTGATGATGGATCGCGAGGAAAAGAACGTCGAATATCCCGCGCAGGATGAAATGGTGCGGGTCATGAGGATCATCGGGAGTTATGGCGAGTATGGATTGATCCCTGCGGTGATTCCGCCGTTTTCGCTTGATCCCCCGCTGCCGACAGAAAGAGTGCCGGTGCAGCGAGGGACCGACCTCGCCTACATCACTCACCTCGCACGACGGTATCAGTATGTCTTTTTCATCATCCCAGGCCCGGCGCCTTTCACCAATACGGCCTACTGGGGTCCACCGAAACGGTTGGATTTTCCACAACGGGCGATCACCATCAACATGGGCGCCGAGACGAATTGTGACTCCATCAGTTTTCAACATGATGGATTGAGTGCCACGGTGGTTTCTGGCCAGGTGAAAGACAGTCAGACCCATCAGGTCCTTCCGGTGGAGACTTTCGCGAGTTTGCGTCCGCCCCTGGCAGCGATGCCGGCCCTTCCGACCGAACTGCGTCATGCGAGGAGGGCGCTCTTGGATGAGATCGAAGGGGCGACGTACCTCCAAGCCTTTGCCCGTGCGCAAGCGCACACCGATCACTCGACGGAAAACGTGGTGACGGCCTCCGGCGAACTGGACGCGTTGCGCTATGGCGAGGTGCTGCAGGCGCGTGGGGTGGTGGGCGTTCGGGGGGTGGGCTATCTGCACGACGGGCTCTACTATGTAAAACGGGTGAGCCATCGCATCAGCAAGGGAGAATACAAGCAAAGCTTCTCCCTCTCGCGCGATGGACTTGGGGCACTGGCGCCGGAGGTGGTCCCATGACGCAGTTCTGGGGCAAATATCGCGGCAAGGTCGAGAACAATGTGGACCCGCTGCAGTTGGGACGGGTGCAAGTGAGTGTGCCGTCGGTCTTGGGCGATGGTCGTCTGAGTTGGGCGATGCCCTGTGTGCCCTATGCCGGCTCGAGCGTGGGTTTCTTCATGATTCCTCCGATGAACGCGAACGTGTGGGTGGAGTTCGAAGGAGGCGACCTCGATCACCCGATTTGGAGCGGGTGCTTTTGGGGGACGGGCGAAGTTCCGGCGACTCCAGCTGTGGATCAGATGAAGGTGATCAAGACGGACGGCATCACGTTCACCTTGAGTGATGTGCAGGGAGCCGGTGGCGTGACGATCGAACTGACAGCTGGGCCGAAAATTACAGTCAGTGCGACGGGGGTCGAAATCGACAATGGGCAGGGCGGGAAGATTGCGCTTACCGGTCCGCAAGTATCGGTCAACGACGGGGCGTTGGAGGTGAGCTGATGCCGGGATCGTTGCTGCACGAGGGCGCTACAATTCTCTGTCTCCACGGTGGACAAGCCCAGGCGACCACGTCGAGTCCACGGGTTAAGGTGGGCGGGCAACCGGTGGTGACGCAAACGGCTCCGCACTCTGTGGCGGGTTGTCCCTTTATGACCGGCGGCAATCCAAGCCCCTGCGTGACAGGTCAGTGGGTGTCTGCGGCACTGCGGGTGAAGGCTGGCAGCCTGCCGGTTCTCCTGCAAGACAGCAAGGCGGTCTGTACGCCGAACGGGACCGGGGTGAATATCGTCATGTCTCAGACACGCGTGAAGGGGAAATGATGCAGGTCGAGTTTCCCTATCGGTTCGACCACCGAGGCAGGACCGCCGAGACGACCCATGACGAACATATCCGCGACATGATCGAACAAGTCTTGTTCACGAGTCCGGGCGAGCGGGTGATGCGCCCAGACTTTGGAAGTGGGCTCCTGCAATTGGTCTTTGTCCCGAATAGCGACGTGTTGGCGGCGACGACGCAGATGCTGGTGCAGGGGGCTCTGCAGCGCTGGCTGGGCGAGGTGATCGTGGTGGAGGCGGTTCGTGTGGAAGCGGAGGAGGCAACCTTGCGCGTCACGGTGCAGTATGTCATCCGGCGCACTGGCAACCGTGTGACAGAGACCTTCGTGCAGGGAGGCGGGCAGTGAAGTATCTCTGTTGTGATGAGTTGCGGCGACAGGCCGTACGGGAACATGAGACGCTGAACGGCATCGATTACCTCGAGGTCGTCGATCACGCAGCTGCTGTCGAGTCGGAGCGTCAGCGCAAGTTGCACGTACATTTTGTCAAACCGCGTACCGACCTTCTCCGGTCGCTGACCGCAGACAACGTCCGCATCGAAGGTGGTGAGCGGATTGTCAACATTGCCATCCTCGACGTGACTGCTGGCCCTGGAGACGATGACGATGTGTTGACAGTGGAGGTGGATCAGCTGGGGGATTTTTCACCCTATACATTGCGACTTGTCACAAGCGACTCAGATGATGCTGTTCCTCCGGGGGTTGATCCACAATTGGCCGCTGTTGAATTCTCCTTCAAGGTGGAATGTCCGACCCATTTTGATTGTGCACCGCGCCACGTGTGCTTGACCGAACCGCAGACGCCGCCGGTCATCGATTATCTGGCCAAAGACTATGCGAGTTTCCGGCGCGTGATGCTCGACCGGATGGCAACCACCCTCCCGCAATGGACGGAGCGCAACCCTGCGGATGTGGGCGTGGCCTTGGTAGAGGCGCTGGCTTACACCGCCGATCAGTTGAGCTATCAACAAGACGCAGTGGCGACGGAAGCCTATCTTGGTACGGCACGTCGTCGGATCTCGGTCCGCCGCCATGCGCGGCTCATGGACTACTTCATGAGCGATGGCTGCAATGCCCGAACCTGGGTGCAGATTCAGGTGTCCGCTGATGTGACGAGGCGTGACGCCGACCGTCCGGCTGTTCCAATCGGAACGCAATTCACGACGCAGATCCCAGGCCGACCAGCTGTCCTTGCAGGGGAGGCCAGCGAGTCCGACCAGGCCGATGTTGTGTTCGAATCCATGGAAGCGGTGCAGTCGCTCCATGTCGCCCATCATGACATGCAGCTCTACACCTGGAGTGATCAACGCTGTTGCCTGCCGAAGGGGGCGACGGCGGCGACACTGAAGGACGATCCGGAGAAGCGGCTGTTGTTGCGTTCCGGCGACGTCCTGATTCTCGAAGAAGTGATCGGACCGGAGACGGGCGCGTCGGCTGATGCCGATCCAACCCATCGGCATGCTGTCCGTTTAGTCAAGGTGGTTCCTGAAGCGGACATGGTCATGGCGAGTAATGCCGACGGCGTTGACGTAGAGATCGAGCGGACACCGGCTCCGATGATGGTCGATCCGGTGACGAATCAGGCCATCGTCGAGATTGCCTGGCACGAAGAAGACGCCTTACCCTTTCCGCTCTGTCTCTCGGCCACTGTCACGACCGACAATGGAACGACGCGCTCTACGACCAGCGTTCCGGTCAGTGTTGCCAGAGGCAACGTGGTCTTAACCGATCACGGGAGGACGGTATCGGATGAGATGATCGGGACGGTACCTGAGCCGTTTCTGTTCGGCCCTCGCCCGACCACTGAGGACCGGTGTCTGCCGACTACACGACAGATGATTGCGCCGCGTTTCAGGCCAACCTTGCGACGTACTGTGTTGACTCATGCAGCGCCTGTTCCGGACCTAAGTCAGTCCGCTCGTTCTGCCATGCAGTGGTCGTTGCGAGACGTGCAGCCGGATGTCTCGCTCACCGATCAGAACGACAACATGTGGCAAGCCCGTCGCGATCTCTTGAACTCGAGCGGCGATGCACGGGAGTTCGTGGTCGAGCTCGAACACGATGGCACGGCCATGATCCGCTTCGGCGATGATGTGCATGGCCGCCGGCCGGAGCCGGGCACAGGGTTCACCGCTACCTATCGGGTAGGGAACGGCCGGGCCGGCAACATTGGCGCTGATTCATTGACGCATATCGTCCTGAACGATGCAGAGGTTGCCTCAGTGGTCATGGCCGTTCGCAATCCTCTCCCAGCGAGGGGAGGGCAGGAGCCGGAATCGATGGAAGAGGTGCGGCAGAAGGCGCCGATTGCCTATCGCGTGCAAGAGCGGGCGGTGACTCCTGCCGACTATGCGGAGGTGACTGAGCGGCGGTCTGATGTGCAGCGGGCGGCAGCGACCTTTCGCTGGACGGGGAGTTGGCACACCGTGTTTCTGACTGTCGACCGCCGCGGCGGCAGGGCCATGACCTCCGAATACGAACAAGACGTTCGTGCGCATGTCGATCGCTATCGTATGGCGGGGTATGACCTCGAAGTAGATGGGCCACGGTCTGTCTCCTTGGAACTGGAACTTCACGTGTGCGTGGCAGCAAACCATTTCCGGAGCGATGTGGAGCGGGAACTCTTGGAGGTGTTGAGTAACCGGAATCTCCCGACCGGAAAACGTGGGCTCTTTCACCCGGATAACTTGACGTTCGGCCAGCCGGTCTATCTCAGTGCGATCTATGCAGCAGCGCACCGGGTCGCCGGTGTCGACTCGGTCACGGTCCTCACGTTTGAGCGGCTGGGGGTTCCCCAGAGTTCGGCACTGGAAAGCGGTCGGCTCGATATCGGTCGGCTGGAGGTCGCCCGGTTGGACAATGACCGCAACTTTCCAGAACGGGGGAAGCTGACGATCAGCCTGGGAGGCGGAAAGTGAACCGAGATGGGCGGCATGATTGTGGCTGCTGTATGAGCACCTCGGTCGATACCCCGGCCGTCATCGAGAACCGCCCGGGGCTATGGGCGATTGCCTACCGAGTGGGGGGCCACTCGAGCTTTCGGCAAGGCCTGCAAGCGCGGCTGTCTGACCAGCGATGGGCGGCACTGCAAAATCTTCGCACTCGCGACGACCACGACTTCACGATCGCGCTGCTGGATGCTTGGGCGGTCACCGGCGACATTCTGACCTTCTATCAAGAACGGATCGCCAACGAATCCTATCTGCGCACCGCTACGGAACGACGGTCGCTCTTGGAACTAGCGAGGCTCATTGGCTACGAGCTCAAGCCAGGCCTGGCGGCGGGGACTGTTCTGTCATTCACCCTTGACACGACACCCAGTGCTCCTCCTCGATCGACGATTGCTGTCGGCACGCGCGTGCAAAGTATTCCTGGTCCCAACGAAATGCCGCAGACCTATGAGATCAGTGATCACCTCGAAGCACGGGCAGAATGGAACGCGCTGACGGCGCAGGTCAGTGAAGAACGTCTGCCACAATTCGGCGATACGTACCTGTATCTGGATGGTATTGCCACCAATCTCAAACCAGGCGATGCGATTCTATTGGTCGGTCAGGAAGTAGAGCGCGATCTCCATCGAGAGGAGTGGGACTTCCGCCGTCTTACCGTGGTCACCGTCGATACGGAAGGGAAGCGTACGAAGATCGAGTGGGCTGATGGACTGGGTACGCTCCGGCCCCATAGAGTGCGGCCGGCAGCGCGGCCGAAGATTTATGCGTTCAGAACAGTCGCCGGTTTGTTTGGGTTCAACGCGCCGCATCCGAGCACACTGCCCAGCCAAACTTTGGCGCATTCTGGACACCAACCACCTACGAACGACTGGAGATTCAGTATCGAAAACCAAACTATCTATCTCGATCGGATCTACCCTGCGATTCTCAGGGATAGTTGGCTGGTTCTGTCAAAACCGACCTATCAGGAATTGTATCGTGCTGCGGCTGTAGGCGAAGCAGCCAAAACAGAATTTACTCTGGCTGGCAAGAGCACGCGAATCCGGCTGGAACCTGATGAGCATGTGTCATGGTTCGCTGGCAGTGACTACCGCGACACACTGGCCTTTGCTCAGAGTGAGGAATTGAAACTAGCCCAATGGCCGCTGCCTGATGCCATTGCAGGTGCGACCGTTCCACTCGCCAATGTTCCTGATGGCATTCAGATCGGCCAACTCCTCGCGGCGTCAGGAAGGGATTCGATCACGAAGAAACCGCTCCATGAGGTTGTCACGGTCAGTGCGATCGCCGGCAATGTGGTGACGGTCACGCCGCCGCTGACCCACACCTATGAGCGAGCGAGCTTTGCATTCAATGCCAATGTTGTGCCTGCAACGCATGGTGAAACGGTGAAAGAAGTTCTTGGGTCCGGCGATGGAACTTTGATGTTTCAGAAGTTCTTACTGAAGCAGCAGCCGTTGACCTATGTTGCCGCCGAAACGCCAAGTGGCTCAGCCTCGGCGCTTCGCGTGTATGTCAACGAAATCCTCTGGCACGAGGTGCCGTTTTTGTACGGACATGGTCCCACGGATCGGATCTATGTGACCAGGCGAGATGATGAAGGGCGCACCAGTGTGCAATTCGGGAATGGCATCACCGGTGCGCGTCTACCGACCGGCCAACACAATGTGCTGGCGGAGTATCGGAAAGGCACGGGGCTCGATGGTTTGGTCCAGTCAGGGCAACTGAGTCTGCTCCCGGTGCGGCCATTGGGCGTCAAGAGTGTGCTGAATCCTGAAGCGTCACAGGGGGCGGAAGATCCGGAGCACAGGGATGCCGCACGCCGCAATGCGCCGCAGACCGTCCTGACCCTCGACCGCGCGGTGTCGCTCCAAGACTATGAAGATTTTGCGCGGTCGTTTGCTGGGATTGCCAAAGCCCAAGCGGTGTGGGTGTGGGATGGCCGCAAGCGGAACATCTTCCTCACCGTGGCTGGCCCCAATGGGGCCTTGCTTGCCAGTGATAGAAGAGAGGTGACCGCACTTACTGACGCGTTACGCGACTACGGCGATCCGTTTGTAACCGTGACCGTTAAGAGTTATCGCCGGGCTCAGTTTCAACTCCATGGCATGGTGACCATTCATCCCGATCACAGGATTGATCTTGTGATGGCCGCTGTCAAAGCTGATCTCCAACAGCGCTACTCGTTCAATGCCCGTGAGTTTGGTCAGCCGGTGGCGCTGAGCGAGGTCGTTGCAGCGATCCAGACTGTTTCTGGAGTCGTAGCGGTTGACGTGGATCGCTTCGCTCGACGCGGGGATCCGACATCCCGCGCCCAAGCGCGATTGTTTGCCGACCGACCGGCGATAGGGGCCGATGGTGTTGTGCTTGCTGCGGAACTGCTTCTGCTCAACCCAGCGTCGCTCGTGTCCCTGAAGGGAACCTATGAATCCTGAAGCTGAGCGTCTCTACAACCTGTTGCCGGCTCTCTATCGTATCCGTGACGTCCAGGAAGGGGAGCCGCTCAGAGCCCTCTGCGCTGTGTTTGCTGAAGACATCGCGGCATTGGGTGAAAACCTCGATCAGCTGTATGACGATCAGTTCATCGAAACCTGCACCGACTGGGTGGCACCCTATATCGGTGATCTTATCGGGTATCGGACGCTCCATGGGATTACGGAACGGACCCGCAGCGCCAGGGCGGAGGTGGCCAATACGATTGCCTATCGACGCCGCAAGGGGACCGCGACGATGTTGGAGCAATTGGCTCGGGATGTGACCGGGTGGAATGCACGAGCCGTCGAGTTCTTCCAATGGCTTGAAACCAGCCAGTACATGAACCACCTCCGGCCAACGAATGCGGTGACGCCGGACTTCCGTAACTGGGAAGCCTTGGAACGGCGTGGCACGGCCTTCAACCAGCTGGCCCATTCGGTCGATGTGCGCCGGATCGAGACCCAAGGGGGGCGGTACAACATTCCGAACATCGGCCTGTTCCTCTGGCGGCTCAACGCGTTTTCTCAAACCAACTTGCCTGCATTTCGTGTTGATGATCATCGGTATCTTTTCAGCCCGCTGGGGAATGATCTGCAACTCTTCACCAAGCCTGAGACAGAAACGGACATCACGCATCTGGCCACACCGCTCAACGTCCCGGAGCCGATCAGCCGGAGAGTGTTGGATAGGTATCTCCGCGATTACTACGATGAGCAGAAAAGCCTATTTGTCGAGGCGGAGAAGACCAGCGGCGAGAAATTCGCAGCTGATGCCGGCGACGTTCACGTTTGCAACCTTTCCGGCGACGACACGAGTTGGGCGCATCTGCCGGCTAGGGATGAGAAGATCGCCATCGATCCGGTACTTGGCCGCATCGCATTTCCAGCGGGCTCGACACCGCAAAACGTCCGCGTGAGTTTCTACTACGGTTTCAGCATGCCGATGGGCGGTGGTGAGTATGAGCGGCGCAGCAGCTTCGTCTTAAGCGGCGACGTCACCACGGTAAGCCAGGGCGTGATTCTTCAAAACGCTCTCGCCGGAGCGCAAAGTGGCGGCCTCGTCGAAATCGGGGACAGCGGGCGCTATGCACAGGAGAGTCTATCGATCACTGTCGAGAGTTCCAAGGAAGTTGAAGTACGCGCTACGAATGAACACCGGCCGACCATCGTGCTTGGCGGCGAGTGGACGATCACGCTTGGATCCAACTCCGAACTGACGCTGAATGGTTTGTTGATCACCGGTGGAGCGCTCCGTATCAACGGCGCCGGCGACGGTCCTCGCACGCTTCGACTGCGCCACTGTACATTGGTGCCGGGGGTGAGTCTCGCGAGAAACGGGGAGCCAGTCTCCCCAGGAGCTGTCTCTTTGATTGTCGAAGCCACAAGTCTCACGCTTGAAATTGATCACTGCATTGTCGGTCTCATCCAGACTCAGATTGACAGTAGAGTGACTATTGTCAACAGCATCATCGATGCAACGGAGCCCATCCAGGTCGCCTTCTCCGCACCTGATGGGTTGGCTGCCGGCGGGATCCTCTCGCTCGTGAACTCGACGGTCATCGGTAAGGTGCATACGACACGGTTGGAATTGGCCTCGAACACTCTATTTGATTCGCGCCTGGTGGACGATGATCCTTGGCGGTATCCAGTGCTGTCTGAACAGAATCAGCAAGGGTGCGTGCGGTTTTCATTCGTTCCTGTTGATGCCGTCGTGCCGCGCCGCTACCGCTGCCAACCGGATTTGGCTGTGGAGCAGGCCCTCCGTGAGGCAAAACGTCCGAAGAGCCATCTGACTCCTGAGGAGACTTCTGCCATTACGTTGGCTACGCAAGCTCGTCTGCGACCGGTCTTCACCACCAGGCGCTATGGCTTGCCGGCCTACTGCCAATTGGCATCGCATGGTCCCGCCGAAATTCGTACCGGTGCGGAGGACGAGTCGGAGATGGGGGCGTTTCACGATCTCTTCGCGCCGCAACGGGAGCGCAACTTGCGGATACGGTTACAGGAGTATCTCCGCTTCGGACTCGAAGCGGGTATCTTCTATTCGACATAAGACCAGACCATTTTCATCAGGAGATCAGACATGAGCGGCGATTACAGTCGAAGACGGTTCAACCCTCAGAAGCACTATCAGGGTGTGTTGCGTCAGCAGGGGCGGGTCGATCTGGATGCGGATTGGAACGAATATGTGGACATTCAGGACAGGCGGTGGCGTGCGGAGACGATTGATGTGGTTGGTCAGTGCGGCGTACCCAGCGAAACGCCGGATGGGTTCAAGGTTGGCATGAGCGAAGGGTTCCTCACCGTGGGACCGGGACGTATCTATATCGATGGATACCTCGTGGAAAACCATGGTGACAACTTTGAGTTCGATCCCACGATTGAAGAAAACTATGGGGCCGTGGCGGCGACGACAGCGACAAAGGCTCCCAGCCAACGAGCGCTTGTCTACCTCGATGTCTGGCAACGGGAAGTGACGCCGCTTCACGCGCCGGATTTGATCGAGCCGGCCGTGAATGTCGACACGACGACGCGACACCAGACGGCGTGGCAGGTGCGGGTGCTGGAGAATATCGATCAAGATGTGACGTGTGACACTCCACTCAATCAGATCAAACGCTGGCAGAGTACACATCAGCCGTCAGGAGCACGGCTCAGCACTGGAACCGTGGAAGTCCCTCATGAAGCTAACCCTTGCCTCGTCCCTCCGACCGGTGGGTACCGTGGACTTGAGAATCATCTCTATCGAGTCGAGGTTCACAGTGTGAGCGCGAGTGGAATCAAGGTGAAATGGTCGAGAGACAATGCTCATGTGGGTGCTTCCGTATCTGAGGTGCGTCCCGACCGTCTAGGTCTCAGGGTGGAAAGTTTGGGGCGCGACGATGTTTTGCGGTTCGAGACGGGTGATTGGGTTGAGATCACGAACGACCGGCTTGAGTTTGCGGGGCGTTCCGGCGAAATGCGCAACGTTACGGTGGATGATACGACCCGCGAGATGACTTTTACCCCGGAGCTGCCGCCCGCCCATTTCTCAATTGGGAAACCAACGGCGGACGACCATGTACGCGTGATCCGCTGGAACCAAGCCAAGATCGTCCGCAAGCCGGATGGAACAGAACTAGTAAACCTTGACTCGACGTCCGATGGCCTTATCACGCTCTCGCGAACCGATCCGAGCTTCGTGCTGGAGCACGGCATCCAAGCCACCCTGAGTGTTGGGACGGCGCGTCCTGGCGACTATTGGTGTTTCGCCGCTCGCACGGCAGAGGCTGACATTGAACGACTGACGAATGCTCCACCGCACGGTATCCATCATCACTATTGCAAGCTAGCGATCATTGAATCGAGAGATAGGGTCCATGATTGCCGTCCACGGTATCCCGCACTGACCGAGCTCACGAGCCTCTTCTATGTTAGTGGAGATGGCCAGGAAGCATCGCCGGGGCAACTACTGCCCCAGCCAATCCAAGTTGGTGTCGCAAATGGCAAATATGCCGTGGTGGATGCAATGGTGCGATTTCGGATTATTAGTGGGAATGGGAGTCTAAACGGTGGGAGCGTCGGAGAGGCGGGTATCATCGTGCGGACCGATGATCACGGTATTGCTTCTTGTGAGTGGACGCTCGATAGCGAGCTTCAAAGTCAGCAAGTTGAAGCGACACTCGCCGACGGGACTCATTTACCTGTGCGGTTCAATGCCACCTTGATCCAACATGAGCCAGGGATCCGAGTTGAAAGGATAAGAATTGGTAGGAACGAAGTGATTAACGACTCGGAGGTCCCCGTGGCCGAGTTGGCCAGGGAAGGAATTGTAATTTTCTTCAGCGAACCTATTCATATTGAGAGCATAAAAGACAAACCGGTATGCTTTGTGACTTTGATGCTTCCATTTCTAAATGAAGGGGGGCAATTGATTGGGCATACGCCACTTGTACTTGCAGGTAATGATATAGGGGGCACTAACAGATTCATTCAGTGGAGGCCAGCAGTACATTTCGAGAACTTCAGTGGAGATTTGTTTAAAACTGGGTCTGTCGAACGAATACTGGCATATATAACCTTGAAGGGGAATTTTATCTGGGGGGAAGACGATCCCAGTGTGTATTTGGACGGAGAAGTATTTGGCTGGCAAGATATGGGGACCGATGAACCACCTTTCACTCGTGTGAGATTCCCAAGTGGTGATGGGCGCCGTGGCGGTGATCTGGAGATGTGGTTCTGGTTGGTTCCGTCGAATCCTTCTCCTGCTCCCCTTGGCGCGGGGCGAGCCTCTCGAGTTGTAAAACCAAGTTCCACGCGCAAGCCTCGACGACGCTCTTCTCCGTCTGGCGGATAGGACCGTGGTAGACGGCGGGCTCTAGACGAACGGAAGAGGTAGGATGGTCCCCTGGAACCCGTGAAAGCCTGACTGATTACTGCTGCGGGTGACCTCACGGCGATTGGAAATTGCTATTCAGTGCAAGGTTGCTGAAGGAAGGACGGAATAGTCTGTCTCTCAGTATGGGCGGTACGCCACTTCTACGAAGATGATGACCGTACACTGGAGTCGCTATCAGTCTACTGCAAGCCATGCATTTTCGAAAAGATCTCGTCAGAGCATTGAGGTCAGCAACTGTCTTGTGTGTCAAGAAGGTTTTTGAGGAGTATAGGGTGGAGTGGAACAGTCTCCACGGGATTAGACATGGCCGATATGTATGTGGCGGGAAGCCTTCCCGAACGGATGATGATCGCGCCAGACAACAACCTGTGCCAGATTGCAACCTGCGATGAGATGGCAGACACCGGCATCATGAACGTGTGATGCACTCCTGTGCCGTGATGACTCTGGCCGATAGCCTCTGCGCCGTGACGTCCTGCCAAGTGGAAGCGGCCATTCTGGGCGATTCACATAAAAGGGACGCCTTGTCTGATGCAGTTGATTGCGAACATAAAAATGGAGGTCACCCATCTCGAAGGCACCGGGGAATGGACTAAGATTCCTTCCACACCTCGCTCGCCCCTCATACAGCGGGTGCGGTTGGATATCTGGTCTGCTCTTCGGCGCTGGGTTCTGAAACGCATCCCCGTTCTCGTTCCGCTGGTGTCGACTCCGTGATCTGAGCCGCACCCGTTATCCATCAGGATCAAGGCGAAACCGAGTCGCCACCTGGTGGCTCGGCTGCCCCTGGCACATGGCGCTCCAAAGAACTATCGGTACCCGGCCGCGTCCATAGCACTCCCACCCATGACAGAACTCAATAGAAAAAGGGACCAGCAACTGTCGTAAAAATCAAAACAGGTCCAGCGGGTCTGACCCCGCGATGAGGTGCCACAAGCTCAGGCTCCTACCTGAGATGACGGGCCGTTGACGTTGAAATCAAGGCTGAACCTGCCCTAGGGGTTTAACAGGAGCGTAGGACAGACCGAAAGCAAGAACTCGAATTTCTGATTCTCCCAGCAGCCAAAATTGGAGCATTCAGCGCCCCTCCGTCTCGGCAGCCTGGAGCAAAGTCCGTAGAGCCTGAATCGTCCACGGCGCAATTCCTTGGCTGCGGTACATTTCAAAATATTCAGGGATCTGGTTCAGATAGTATCGAAGCTGATTCATGGCCGCCAGCCGACAAAAGGTCGAGTCATTGCCGACCACGCGAAACACCGGTTCGCCGTTGGAGCGGTATTGGCAATCCTCTCCTAGGCCAGTGTCCCTCGGGACTCGGACGTACCCGACCCCACGGGTCCTCCCTTTCTGCGATCCCCCTACTTTTTCGGTATGGTCATAAATCCTGAACCCTCTCATAAGTGCCACTCACAAGAGGTGGTCTTGCAAGACGACCTCGATATTAGAAGGATTGCAAAGCACGTCTGTTCAATGGGCGAGAACGAAGTAGGGGAACCCATGACACTCTTAACAATTTTTGAGGCAGCGAAGTTCTTGAGGCTTACAAAACGGACCCTCTATCAGCGAGTCGATATCCCTCGGGTTCGCTATGGGCATCGTGTCATGTTCGTCAAAGAAGATCTTGAACATTGGGTCAGAAGCTTATGTGAGGGCGGTGTGGTGAAAGACCTCGATGATCAAAGAGTGCTGCCGAAGCCCGTTGACGGCAGACCTGGCAAGGTCTACCATCGAAACCCTTTGTTTGTGTTGCCTCGTCAGAAAGGCCTGCGATGAATATTCAACGCATCACTACTCCCAAGGGAACACGATCGATTCTGACCTATTGGTATCGTGGAAAACGCTATCGACCGGTCCTTGGGTATAACTTGACGCTCGATCGTGAACGTGAGACTGCGCTCGAAGTCATGACGGCGATTCATGCGAATTCATTGGAGCCGGAAACAAAGAAAGCGCCAATCCCTCTTGCTGGGCAGCCTGCATCGTTGACGTTTGCTGAGTTTGTCCCTCTCTACCTACAATATCTCAAAGCCAAGCGGCCGAAGAACGACGGGCGGAATCACACCGTTCTGACGCACCATCTTCTTCCGCATTTTGGACACAAGAAGCTCTCGGATATCCGTCTCGAAGATGGATTGGCGTATCTGGAAAAGCGTCGCTCTGTCTTGATCGGCCCAGAGGATAAGAAACGACATGTGGCTCCAGGGACGATTGAGCGAGAGTGCGCGGCCCTGATGGCCGTGCTGAATTTGGCCGTTGATATGGACCATCTGGATAAGAATCGGCTCAAACGGTTGCCGGTGCCTGAATATGTGAAGCGCGAGCGGATTGTCGAAGGCTGGGAGCTGCGCAAAATCCGTGAAGCCGCCTCACCGAACGTGTGGCGGCTGGCGATGGCCGCGCTGCAGATCGGCCTTCGAGTGAACAAGCTGATTGAGACTCATGAAGAGTGGCTGTTGCAACGGGGAGATGGGTGGTGGCTCGTGCCGTCGCCCGGCCAGACGAAAATCAAAGGGGTGCCTAAAATGGTTCCCCTTAACAGTCTGGCGTACGAGGCGTTGTTCGGAAAAACTCCACGAATCGGTGGTCGATTTTTCCATCACTGGAAAGATGGGAATTCCTTCAAGCATACCTGGATGCGAACCTGTGAGCGGGCAGGGGTGCACGATCTGCATTTCCACGATCTTCGCCATACCTTCACGACCTGGCTCACACAATGTGGCGTGGATTACGCTGTGATCCAGACGTTGAAAGGAGAGCCGCTGCCTGGTTCGGCGAAGTACTACATTCACAATTGGAACGCGCGATTGCGAGATGCCGTGACCAGGCTGGAAGCGCTTACGAAGGCGGTTCTAAACGGGGAAAACGACGTTCAGGTGCCAGTTGCTGCCACTTGGGTGCCAGTTGTTCAAAACGTGAATCCTCTAACTATGCGAAATGTGGTGCCGAGGGACAGAATCGAACTGTCGACACCAGCCTTTTCAGGGCTGTGCTCTGCCAACTGAGCTACCTCGGCACCTTGGTCAGTACAACGACCGGGCGCATCTTACCAAGAGGGATGGTGAAAGTTCCACATGTTTTGTATGGGTGTAGCAGGTCCTGGAGTGAACGAAAGAGAACGAAAAATCTATCCAGCTGGTATCATCTCGAGTATCATTCTTAAGGCTCGTGGAAAGTCTTTTTACCTCGCTCATTGGCCTTGAAGTATTGGTTATTCCCTTTGTTAGTCTGGTGAAGGAAGAGGATGTGCACCTGTCGTGGTGACGAGCGTGCCTCTATTCCCCATGACGCTCTGGAGCTGTATCGGCACAAGAACCCTGTTGCTTGCGATGATCGGTACGTGGCTGGTGTGGTTTTTGGCGTTCGTTCAGCATGACTTCCTGAAGGAGCGTATCTGAGCGGCATGTCAACGAACCATGCTGGATCAGGCTGAGCGATACCTCGATACTGTAGTCATTCAGCGTGGAGGGGGACGGCGGTCATGTCATCACGATACAAGCGAGCTTGGGTGTTCTTGGGTGTCGTTATGCTGGCAATTATTGCTCAATCTCTTCCGAGCTGGGGCCAAGAGGCTGGACCGCATGCCAAGCCGAGAGTTGAGCTGTCGGTCCGGTCGTGGCTGTTCACGGCGGGTGAAACTAGTTGGAGTCATGATGCATCCGGACTCGATCCTCGGTTAGGTGACCCGACCTCAAAGCTGGTCTACAAGGATAACGATACCCACATCATTGAACTGGGAGGGAAGGTCTATTTTGGTCGTCGAGGGTTTATTCGGGCTGAAGGTGGGTTCTCTGTCTCGTTTGATCGAGGACTCCTCGTGGACGATGACTTCACGGCGGTGGGTGGGCAGCACATTTTCTCGCGAACGCATAGTGATATTTCTGGATCGGGTACTCAATATGGGCGCCTCGACCTCGGGTTCCGTGCGGCCGAGTTTACGGGGTCGCGCGGATATGTCGATGTATTTGCCGGTTTTCAGTATTGGAGGACCAGGTACGAGGCGACCGGTGTCCGACAGGAGATCTGTAACCCTTCTGGCATTCCCGGCTTGTCTTGCACGCCGAATCTTAACCTGTCTGGTGTGACGGCCATTACGAATACCACACATTGGATCACGCCCATCCATATTGGAGTTGAAACGGAATATCGGGTTACTCGTCGGGTGAGTCTTGACCTCAAGGCGTCCGTGAGTCCTGTCAGTCTCCTCTATAACGAAGACGTGCATCATCTTCGCTCCGACCTGCAACAGGATCCGAGCTTTTCGATGTGGGGAGTCGGAGTTGGCGCCACTGCCGGAGCTGGTATGAAGTTCTCGCTGACGGGGAATCTCGCCCTAACGGGAGGGTACCGGGTGATGTGGAACCGTACGTATGACGGTGAGTGGAAAAATCATCCCATTGGAGGTGGTTCCGACAGGGTTTCTCTTAACGAGTTTCAAACCATTCGTCATGGGGTGCTCATCGGGCTGACCGGTTCCTTTTAGACTTCCTTCCTGAAGGATCGCAGAAGCTACCGTCTCGGACGCCCTGCCGGCAGGGTTTCTTCTTCGTACTCCAAAAACAGACGCTTAGCCTCGGGATGGAGTTGGCTTGGGTGTCCGTAGGGGATTCCCAGCGTCGTGAACAACGGTGCCAGTTTCCCGTTGGGATGCAGATAGCCGGCTCTGAGCGGGACCGTGCGCTTGCCATGACGTACCAGGCGGCATGTCGTAGGCCGGATCGAGGTCAGCCAATCGGCCATGTCTTGAGGATTCCCGATCGAAGCGGAGAGCAACAGGAGTCTTGCCTGTGATGGGCAAAAGATGATGGTCTCCTCCCACACAACTCCACGCTCAGGATCGGCCAAATATTGCGATTCATCCAAAATCACCAGCCCCAGCGTGTCCAATCTGACATCGATTTCTCCGCTGGCTGCATCGTAGAGCAGGTTGCGGAGAATTTCCGTCGTCATGATCAGCAGCGGAGCCTGCCCGTTCTCTTGCCGGTCGCCGGTTAGAATGCCGACTTTCTCAGATCCAAAGAGCCGTGAAAACTCAGTATATTTTGTGTTGGAGAGCGCCTTGAGTGGGGAGGTGTAGATGACGGTGCGATTGTCTTCCATGGCGCGGCGCGCTGCTTCGACTGCGACGTAGGTTTTGCCGCTTCCCGTGGGTACGCTGATCACGACGTCGGTTTCGCTCACCGCTGAGAGGGCCTCGATCTGCCACTGGTCCGGGACGAACGGTTGTGGAGTCGGCACACCGATGCCTTCCAACCAGCTGGTGAGTGAGATGGCTGGTTCCATCACGGCTGGCATCGGTGCCTTTGTCGATAGTTGCTTCTGGGTAGTGGGTGGAAGGGTGTGCTTCGGTCGTCCGCTAGGATCTGGACGGGACTGTCGCATCTCAAGCAGAGCCAGGAGATCGGATTCCAGACCAGCGCGATTCTGACTCGAATGTTGAAGCAACAACTCGATCAGGCGTCGCTTGCCTGCACGAAAGTGTCGATGAACACGGCCGCGGGCCAGACGATGCAAGAATGCCACAGGTTGCTGTGTGAGCAGCTTTTCAAGTTCGTCGGTCGTCATGTCTTTCCCATCATTCGTGAAACGTGAAGTACACAATTAGAGGAAGGAAGCAGTTGTGTAGGAACGACGCTTCAGGAGGGACGAGCGGCGCGTTCACGGCAACTCCTCCAAGACTCCGCGTCGGATCAGGGCGAGTGCCTCCGCTGCAGAGTCAGCCAACCCGGGATGGGTGGCTTTGAGTGTCTGTACCTGCGACAGGAATTCAATCGTTCTGGCAAGCAGCCGGTAGATATCTCCTTCTGCCATGGTGGTGAGTCGACAGAGTCCAATCCAGGTGAGCGTCGGTTCAGCGATCCACCGCTCCGCCAAGGCGGCCACGTCTGCGCGGAGGAGCGGTGGGTCTTCATGTGGTGAAAGACTCTCTGCGAGTTTGCGAACCTGCCGTAGCAGCGAACTCAACCCCGGACTAATGCGTGGAAAGGCTCCCGGGCGATCATCGTCGTGCGCCAAGCTGGCCATGATGCCGGCGAGAAGCGATGGGTCCGCGCCGGTGAACGCCTCGGCACGAATCAGTTCCGTGATCAGGAGCGAGTGATCGATGCGAATCAGTCGCGCCCATTCTCCATCGGCGGTGAGTTGCGCCGTCGACGTGAGATACCCGAATGTCTGTAGGACGTCCACGCGCTCTTGAAAGCGGTGCCAGAGGCTGGTTCGCAACGCTTGAATGGACTTCGTATGCCGGTGCTGTTCTTGGCGAAGTCGGGAGGCTGTGGGGAAATCCTTTTGACAAGCTGGTCGGGACGAGCAAGTCGGACAGGGAAAGTCCCCCAAGGATTGCACGACGGCATCCGGCAACGGTTCCACGGAAGGCGCGGTCAAAATGGGGAGAATGGGCAATCGTGGAGGAAGCTCCTCCAATTGCTCGCTGAGTCGATCAAACGATTCTGTCGAGCACCAGGGATAGCTCGAGATCTCCGCACAGTCGTAGGTTCGGTCATAGAGTTCTCGTACACTCGTCACTGGGCATTCAGTGACGGCGCCATCCGGCCGCAACATCGTCAGCATGGAGTTCTTTTGCCCTTTGCTTCGGTACTGTCGGAGGACGATGCCTCGTCCCTTGGGGAGTCCGACCACTCGACCTGGTGTGAGAAAGGGCAATCGCGCGGCGATCTCGGGAGACTCTGAGCGATGGGCCGGGTGCCGAGCCGGATGTCGCTTCCGCACCTGGTCGAAGGTTTGCCACTGCGTGATCCAGTCGGTGCACAGCCGTGGGCCAAATGGTTCCAGCTGCGTCTGGACTAGGTCCAATTTCTGTTCGATGAGTTCGGCACGTTGGTTGAGTTGGAATTGCGCAAAGCTCTTGGCCAGAATGCCTTGAATGTGTTCGTGCGGGTGGGCTTTGAGGAGGTTCAGGACCATCGGATAGCTGATAGTGAATTGGCTGTCGATGGCTTCCGGTTGCCCCGTCAACCCCTTGGTCAGGACATTCAGTTCGATATAAGGAGAGGGCGTGATCACCGCAAAACCCACATGATCCTTCCCTCGTCGGCCGGCTCGCCCCGCGATCTGCTGCACTTCGCCGATCGTCAGGTCGGTGAAGTCGCGCGACTTGCGAATACTGGATTGAGTGATCACGACCGTGCGTGCCGGAAAGTCGACGCCTGCTGCCAGCGTAGTGGTGGCGAACACGGCATCGAGATGGCCCTGTCGCATCAGTTCTTCGATCGCGATTTTCCAGGAGGGGAGATGCCCCGCATGATGGGCGGCCACCCCGATCCGCTGTACGATGGGAATGAGCGGATGCTCGGCAATACTCGGGTACTGCGTGATGACCCGTTCGAGTGTGGCGCCGATGGCCTCTTGTCGAACGGGAGGAAGCACGGCGTCTGCGTGGTCGAAAGCCTCCATGGCCTCATCACACGCTCGCCGGGAGGTGAGAAACACGATCGCTGGTGTGAGATGTTTGTGGCGGAGAGCGGTGATCAGGTCAACCGGATGAATCGACGGCGGCATGCAGTTTCATTCCCTTTGAGATCACGACAAGTCCGGAGTCGGTCACGGTAAAGCGCTGGGCATCGGCCTCTCGATTGTATCCGATTTCAGTGTGGGGGGGGATCGTCACATCTTTATCGATGATGGCTCGCCTGATTCGACTGTGTTCGCCGATCGTCACATTCTCCATAATGATGGACTCGCGAACATCGGCATGATCTTGCACACGGACGTTGGGCGAGAGGATCGCATTCTGCACGCGTCCGCCGGAGATGATGCATCCCCCGCACACGACGGAGTCGAGCGCGACCCCCATTCGTCCACCCTGAAAATCTTGAGCAAACACGAACTTAGCCGGTGGAAACTGTCCCTGATAGGTTCGGATCGGCCAGTCGGGGTCGTACAGATTGAACTGGGGATCGACGGCCACCAAATCCATGTTCGCTTCCCAATAGGCATCGAGCGTCCCGATGTCACGCCAGTATTGGACTGCCTTTCGATTTGCATCCTGAAACTTGAAGGCATAGACACGCTTCTGTTCGATCATGCGCGGGATGATGTTTTTCCCAAAGTCATGAGCTGTGCCTTCCTGCGCGTCGGCGATCAGATATTCGCGAAGCGCCTGGGTACGGAAGAGGTAGATCCCCATGGACGCAAAGGCATGGGTCGGATCATTGGGAATAGGAATGGGATTCGCAGGTTTCTCATCGAAGCGGGTAATCCGATAGTCCTCGTCGACGGCAATCACACCAAATCGGGTGGCATCTTGGACCGGGATGTCGATGGCACCGACCACGACATCCGCACTTTTGGCGATGAGCCAATGGAACATCTCCAGGTAGTTCATTTTGTAAACGTGGTCACCGGCCAGTACCAGCAAATATTGTGGATTCTCGCCATCGATCAGGAACATATTCTGATAGACGGCGTCGGCGGTGCCTCGGTACCAGTCCTCGCTGATCCGTTGCTGAGGGGGAACTGACGCGATGTATTCACCCAGTTCAGCGTTGAGTACATTCCAGCCGATTCGGATATGGCGATCGAGCGAGTGTGACTTATATTGGATGAGCACGACGATCTTACGGAGGCCAGAGTTGATGCAATTGCTCAGGGTGAAGTCGATGATGCGGTACTTCCCTCCAAAGGGAACAGCGGGCTTTGCACGTTGGTCCGTGAGCGGAAACAGCCGTTCGCCTTTCCCTCCGGCCAGGACCATCGTGAAAATGTTCTTCACAGGCCGGATTCTAGCAGGACCATCAGGAAATAGAAAGGAAGCGTAATCGTTGACTTCCTTGTGCATGCGGATAATACTAGCGCTAGACTGAATCCGCTCCGCCGAGCGGTCAAATGTCTCACGCATGAAGCAAAGGAGTCAGCATGAAGCGAGATGTTGTTGTCGCTGCGCTACCGCGAACGACGCCGAAGCGGGTGGTGAAGCTTTCGCCGAAGTCGTCTGCCGGTCCCATGAACGATCTTGCGTGGCGGCTGGAACGGTTGGAAGGTCAAATGCAAAAGTTGTCTGAACTTGTGAGAGATCATGCGGAAGATATGGATCGTCTGGTGAGCATTGTGGCAGAAAACAGAGAGATTATTCGCCGACAGCTGCTGCGGAAACACCATGAAAAGGTTCGGGTACGGAAGCATCTGCGAGCGACTGATGACCTGATGGACTAGCCTCTCCGACTTCGGAAACGTGTGCGCTAATCTGTGCTCGCCCACCGGCTCATGAGTCTCGCCACGGGTCCAAGATTTTGCTCCAACGCTCTAGATGACCACCTGGAAATTGAACTATTCGTAAGGGAGTGAACGCATCGTGATGAAGACTTTCAGCATTATTGCCATCCTGGTATCCGTATTCGTCGGGGGAGAACCTCTGCAGGCATTCTCTGATCGGCCTGGTCGAGTGTGGCTTGTCCAGCTCCCCTATGAGGCTCCGCCCGAAAATCCTGAGGTGCCGGACGTGTCGGTTCCTCCCAACACTACTCCGCTCAATCAGGAGGAGCTGCAGCGTGCGGAGGCGTTGCTCCCGTTATTGGAAGGGAAACAGGAGTTTTGGGCCATGGGTGAGTTCGTACATCTTGGTGAATCGTCTGTCCCGGTCTTGGTCAAGGCCCTGACGATGCCTAGCCCGCGGGTTCGCTACAATGCAATCGAAACGTTGTTGATGATGAAAGGCGTGCAGGGAGTTCCAGCGCTCCTGGCGACCGCCAAAGAACCCAACGAAATCCCGCGAGTCCGTGAACATGCCTTGCGAGTTGCCGTTCGCCTCGATCCTGCCCAAGCGCCGGATGCCATTGCCGTTATGGCGAAGGATATGAATCCATCGGTTCGGAAGAGTGCGGTCTTTGAAGCCAGATATGTACGACAGAAGTCCATCATCCCGATCCTGATTCCTATGGTGAGCGATGACGAACGCTTCGTGGCCTTATCGGCCTTGCAATCACTGTGGATTCTGACACGCCATGAGACGGAATCTCATGATTGGGAAACGTCGACCAAACAGGATCGTGCTGCATGGTCGGGTGAATGGATCGACTGGTGGGAGGACTATAAAGAAGTGTTTGAAATTCCAGAGCCGAAACGGCCGAGGCGGAGTTCCTAGTGACCGACCTGGAAGTTGCGGGCTAGGAGATTCCTATGCTACGAATATAGCGATAGGGTCAGTCACACTATGAAGACCAAGACCAGTACCTTGCTGAAAATTGCCAAGCTCGGAAATCCGATTCTCCGGAGAACTGCGTCTCCCATCAATCCGCAAGAAATCAAATCGTCGGACATCCAGCGACTGATCGACGACATGTTTGACACCATGTACGACGAGCCGGGGATAGGGTTGGCGGCGCCTCAAGTATCGCGCTCGATTCAATTGGTCGTCATGGGGTGTAAAGGCGAAGGAGGATTTCCCGAAACGGTCCTCATCAATCCATCGATTGTATATTACGGGCCCGAACAGGTTGAAAACTGGGAAGGCTGTTTGAGCGTCGACGGGTTGCGGGGGAAAGTGACGAGGCCATCTTTGGTTCGCGTCAAAGCGCTGGACCGGAAGGGGAAGACTTTGGATTTTGAAGCGACCGGGCTCTATGCGGTTTGCATTCAGCACGAGGTCGATCATTTGATCGGGAAGGTCTTTCTCGACCGCATGACCGACATGTCTACCCTTACGCAGCTTGACGAGTTTGCGCAGTACTGGCAGAAAGAGCCCACGAACGTGATTTGATGCCCACCGTGCCTGACCGATTGTGAAGTCCCTTTATCGCGTCCTGCAATATCTCCGTCCCCATCGTCGTCTTGCGATGACGACATTGATTTGTGCCGCCTGCGCGACGGCAATGGAATTAGTTCCTCCCTGGGTCATCAAGATCATCATCGACGATGTGATTCAAGCGAAGCAGGCATCGTTGCTGCCATGGGCGATCGGCCTGCTGGTCGGCGCCTATGTATTCAAGAACCTCTTTGCATCACTGCGCATCCGGCTCAACAATCAACTCGAGCAGCGAGTCGTTCACGATCTCCGCCGCCAAATCTTTTCCGCTCTCCAGCGCCTGTCGATCACCTACTTTGAAAATCGATCGACAGGTGAAATCATGTCACGTGTGACGAACGACACCGAGCATGTCGAGCGGATTTTTATTGATGGCCTGGAGGGGATGTTGACAGCATCGTTGACGCTGATCGGGATCACGGGGTTGTTGTTCATGTTGAACTGGAAGCTAGCCGCCCTGTCCCTCTTGCCAATTCCAGTGCTGACTCTATCCGCAAGTTGGTTCACGTCCAAGGTGCATGGGTATTATCGAGAGACCAGGCAGAGTGCAGCCGAACTGAACGGCTACTTGCAGGACGCCTTATCTGGTATTAGAGAAACAATGGGGTTTGGGCGCCAAGGGTATGAAGAGACGAGGTTCAATAGGTTGAGCCAAACCTATAGCGACAAGAACCTCCAAGCGATGGTGCTGTGGTCGATCTATTCACCAGCTATGATCCTTGTCGGCGCCTTTGGAACCGTGCTGATTCTCTGGTACGGGGCCGGAGAGGTGATGGGAGGACGGCTCACGCTTGGCGAGTTGGTGCTGTTTCTGTCGTATCTGGCGATGTTCTACGTGCCCATCAATCAGATCCATTCCGTCAATCACATGTTGCAACATGCGTTGGCCGCCAGTGAGCGGGTCTTTGATGTGCTGGATACGGTTCCAGAGGTTGCCGATCGTCATGGGGCAGTGGCACCTGCCCATCGTGCTCAGGGAGATGTACGATTTGATCAGGTGCAGTTCCACTATCGAGAAGACGTACCGGTCTTGCGAGGGTTGTCAGTCACGGTGCCCGCTGGTGAGCGGATCGCCCTGGTGGGGATGAGCGGGGCCGGAAAAAGCACACTTTTAAAGTTGTTGATGCGGTTCTATGACGTGAGCGACGGAGTGATCTCCATTGATGGAACAGACATCCGCGATCTCCCCATCGCCTATTTACGACAGCAAATCGGGTTTGTGCAACAGGAGCCGTTCTTATTTAACGGAACGGTCAGAGACAATCTTCTGTACGGTGATTTGGCTGCCGATCCAGATCGGCTAGAAGCCGCAGCGCGTGTTGCGAGAGCACATGACTTTATTACGGCGCTTCCTGAAGGATACGACACATGGATCGGGGAACGAGGGGTGAAGTTGTCAGTCGGACAAAAACAACGTGTCTCCATTGCCCGCGTCTTGTTGAAAGATCCCCCCATTGTGATTTTTGATGAGGCGACCTCCAATATCGATACCGAAACAGAGGTGAAGATCCGTGAGGCCTTGAACGAACTTACGGCAGGGAGAACCACGTTCATCATTGCCCACCGATTATCCACACTCCATGATGTCGACCGGATCCTGGTGCTCGATGGTGGGCGGTTGGTGGAACAGGGTCGACATGATGACTTGCTCAGCCATGGAGGAGTCTATGCCGGACTCTACGAAGCCCAGTTCCAAGTCTAGTGAGGAGATGAGGATTATTCCTTTTTCGATGGTTGCGGGTTCGAGGAGCCTGTCGTTATACTCGTAGCAGGTGGACAATTTAATCAGGTAGATGAATGGTCTTGGTGTACGAAAGTGACCCTCTAGACGATGAACATGCGAGAGGGCGGTTCTATCATGTCTGTCAGGGTCGCATTGATCGGACCCCATTGAACGTACCCGCCCCCGAGAGTCCATACGAATGTTCTCAATGTGGGATTGATCTCGAAGCGGAGGATTTTTTTATGGCCCTTCAGAAAGGATCGGTCTAGGCGTCATGGCGACAAGTGCAGGACGAAAAACTGTCGGCGTCTCGCGTGGCTTGATGATGCTCTGTGACATTTGCTATGCCCAGGTCATTGCGGACAAGCTCACCGACGAGAAGAATTTTGTGGCAGATGCAGACACACTCTTCGATACTATCTGTGTCGGTTGCACCGATATCAATCGCCCCCTCATCGACGACATGGCCGGCAGTGGAGAATAAGTGTCAGTCTGTTAGTGATCTGGAAGAATTCTACAAATAGGAGTAGGGCTAGGAGTCAATGTCGCTTGTGTTTCAATTCACTTCACGTCTCACGTCCGGCTCCATGAATTGATGCCAGTTCGTTCCTTCCTCTATTGAATGTCCCTTTTCACCTCACTCCTCTAGGTAAACAGGACCACTTCCGCCACACTGAGTCATTTCATTCATGACAGCGCCACTCCATTCTCAGCCTCCATCATTGCTACCGACGGTGATTCTTACCGATGTGCTTCTGCCTCAAGGTTTCTCCTAGGCTCGGCTTAGGAGGGTCTTCCTGTATGTGGATCGGTGTGTACACATGGAGTGTATTCGCTGTATTTCCTTTGAAATCATAAAATCCCTGATGAATACGTACCATCATTGAGAATGGTATGAGTATTGAATCTGCAGTTCAGGAGGCCGAAGTCAGAGTCCGTCGATGGGCAGTTCATGACTGGCTCGGGTAGAGTTCCTTCATCGAGGCCGTGTTTGAACTGCGAAAGGAGCCTCTATGCCTCGTGTGTTTTTCGGAAGCCTTGTCTCGATCTTCATCACACTCAGCCTTCTGATGCACGGCTGTGCGTCACAAAGGCCTCAGCAACCCGTCACCAGCTGCCCTGATATTGCCAGTACGGGTCAGCTCAACGTGCTGACTCTAAACCTGCTCTATGACGCGCCGGCTTCAATCCGGGCAAAAGCCTGGACCGATGTCGCTCAGTTTGCCGTCACGCACAACGTTCACGTGTTGCTGCTCCATGAGGCGGTCTTGAGCGATGTCGATCGTATCCAAGACATCCTCGGTACGTCCGACAGTGCCCGCGACCTACAGCGAGTGCTGAACGAGCGCAGTGTGGAGCCCTATGAACTGCGGGTTGCATGGGAAACCGGTATTCCGCTCGTCCTCACGACCGCCAATGCGATCTTGAGTCGCTGTGACATCACGCGGCATTTTGCGACCTTTCTTCCGATTGAGTCGGAGGAAGCATTCGAAGGGATCGACCTCAAGATCACCAGGAATGTCCAAGTGGCACAGCTGAATCTTCCGGGATATGGAACGCTCCGGATCTATAACACACACCTGTGCGCTGCCTGTTCGGTCGACTCTCTACAGCGACAGGTCGAGGCCGTGCTGAATGTCGTGGAACGGGTGGAGGGGAGATCTGCCGCGAATCATGTGGTTCTCGGTGGCGATTTCAACTTGGATCTGTCGAAAGGGGCGGCCGAGCAGGCGGTGTTTGAAACCATCGCGCGAGCCGGCTTTCGCGATGTGTATGCCGCGTATCGGAAGGATACATTCGGAGACGCACGTGAGGAACTCTGCTGGAATGGAAAGGCTGACATCCACTGTACGGTTGGCGTGAGCCCGGTACTGGGTCTGATCGATCAGAAGACTGGTGCCGGTTTCTCTAGACCCAGGCGAATCGATTACCTTTTTCTTCGTGGTACTGACACCATCCGAACCAGTCAGGTTATTTTCAATCCTGGTAATGTCGCCAGCGGTTCGATTAATGCTGATGACTCGGCGGTGTCCGACCACAGTGGCGTCTTTGCGGAAATCATGCTCCGGCGATGAGAGGTAGAATAATTACCGCGTTCAGTGGCGGTGTCTGGTTACAGAGAGGCGAAAACTTTGCAGGGTGGGAAGGTACGATCAGTGATTCCGGTCGAGATGATCCATAAGTATGTGAGCCGCTACTTGCACTCCTTCCCATTGAAGTGCATACATGTCGATTCACCTGACTTCACTTTCCATGTCTTGATTACGGGTGGTTGATCCTCGCCTTTCGAATCAACGACAAAATCAACTAACCCGGAAACCGGAAGCTTTTCCATGTGGGGTCGCGCGACTTCCGGGACATCGATATAGAACACGCCACCAAGTTGCGAAATCAGGATACGGTGGTGTTCGACATCGATATAAATGACGGGGCTATAGAAGCTCTTTTCCTCAGCGTCACTTGAATTGGCAAGTCCAAACAGCAGCAGCGTTGTGAAGAGCGTGGCGTGCAAGAATCGCATAGCAGTAACTCCATCCATGGATTACCGATGTTGCGACATTAGCATATCCACCGTCTGAGAAGAAATGCAGACGAGTTCGATCAGCGAATCACAAAATCAGTAGGGGAGACTTGTCCAGTTTTGATCCAGTAGCAGCGCACGTCGGGAGTGGAGGTCATGAGAGAGACGAGAAGGTAGGCGGGAATAGGCAGATTGATCTTCGGCCAGATTTCTTCATAATCGCTGGCGATCTTGATATCGGTGACCGATGGGCGAGCTGGGTCATGGGGATGCGAGTGATAGACGACTTGTAGGTCGAGCCCTTTATTCCGCATGTCTTTCTTCGCGGTCGAGAAGTCCTGCATGTCCATGACAAAGGCAATCTCCGCACGCTCAGCCGGCGAAAGCCGTTCGAGGTGCGCGACTTTCGCTGCATCGAATGAGGAGAGATTTTGAGCGCCTTCCATCGCGACGATGTTCTTAATGCGATAGAGATGGCTGACGACACCGTTGGTTCCAGCCAGCAGTCCACAGCATTCGTGCGGAGTGAGTTCCTTCGCGTGGGCGATGATGTCGTCGACGACAGTCTTAGGAATGACGAGGTCTGCCACGATTAGATGGTGCAGCTGACGGTGTAGTCCAGACTAAGATCTTTAATCTTAGGGTTAGGACCGCACAATGGGCAGGCTGGATCTTTAGGCCGGCCGACCTTCCGAAACTTCATGTCAAGTGCGTCATAGATCACGAGCTTGTCGGCGACAGTTTCACCAATTCCAAGGATCTCCTTAACGGCTTCGGAAGCCTGAAGGATGCCCATCGTCCCAGCTAACACGCCGAGAACGCCGGCCTCTTGGCAATTTGGCACCAGTCCGGCTGGTGGAGGCTCAGGGTAGAGGCAGCGGTAGCAAGGATAGCCTTGGTGTGGCTTGATGGTCGTGAGTTGGCCTTCAAACCGAAACATGCTGGCAGAGATCAAGGTTTTCTTGGCGAAGAAACAGGCGTCGTTCACTAAGAACCGTGTCGTAAAGTTGTCTGAGCCATCCAATACGATGTCGTATTGCGAGACCAACGGCAAGATGTTGTCAGCATCGACCAGCTGGTGATAGGTATTGACGGTGATGTCGGGATTGATGGCGGAAAGAGTCTTTCGTCCAGATTCTACCTTCGGCTGCCCAAGTGTGGCGGTCGAGTGCATGATCTGACGTTGCAGATTCGACAGGTCAACTACATCTCCATCGACGAGACCGATCGTGCCGATACCGGCAGCGGCGAGGTACAGACCGGCTGGAGACCCTAACCCGCCCGCACCGATCAACAGCACCTTTGCTCGCTTGAGCTTGAGTTGTCCTTTGCCGCCGACATCCTGAAGAATGATGTGTCGACTATAGCGTTGGATTTCTGATTCGGTCAGGTCCATCGTCATTCAACCACGTTGAGTTCAATCGGGTCGACGACACAGCCCTTGGCTCGTAGCCCTGCGATGGCCCGCTCAATTTCCGCCGTATCACCTGTGAACTCCACATCTGCCCATCCGGTGGTCTCGCGAACGTCAGCTCGTCTCACATCGGTGACGACATTATATTCACGACCGATTTGATAGATGATCGGCTGCCGGATCTTCTCTTCAGGAAAACGGATATGGAAGCGCAAGTGTGACATGGTTATCCTCCCGCGATCGCTGGGACGATGGAAACCTCATCGCCATCCTTGAGGGAGGTGTCCTTCCCCTTGAGAAAGCGAATGTCTTCTTCGTTGACGTAGATGTTGACGAAGCGACGGAGCTCCCCCGTTTCGTCGCAGAGACGGTCTTTGATGCCGGGATGGGCGTTGTTCAACGTCTCAATCATTTCGAGGACGCTGGCTGCGTTGGTTTCAACCTCTCCCTGACCCTTGGTCAGGGGACGAAGCGGAGTCGGAATACGAACCTTAATCATGCGTCACCACCACCATTCTTTCCCATTTTAAATGTCTTCTCAAAGTCGACCAGGCTGGGCTGAATTCGAACCGGACGACCGACCGAGTCGATCACCGCTTCCTGCGTCTTTAAGCCATTGCCGGTCACGTAGGCCACTGTGACCTCGTCTTTCTTGATGATTCCCTGCTTCACGAGTTTTTTGAGTACGCCGATCGTGACACCGCCCGCCGTTTCCGCGAAGATGCCTTCGGTTTGGGCCAGCAACTGGATGCCTTCGACGACTTCTTCGTCCGTCACCATATCCATGGCTCCATGACTCTCAGTCGTAGCCTTGAGTGCATAGTACCCGTCGGCCGGGTTGCCGATGGCAAGAGACTTGGCAATCGTCTGCGGTTTGACCGGCTTGAAGAAATCTCGTCCCGCTTTGAATGCCGTGGAGATCGGTGAGCAGCCCTCGGCTTGGGCACCGTTGATCTTCGTGCGAACGTCATCGATAAGGCCTAAGGCCTTCATCTCATGCAGACCTTTCCAAATCTTGGTCAACAGCGAGCCGGACGCCATTGGAATGACGACTTGATCCGGCGTTCTCCATCCCAGTTGTTCCACGGTTTCAAAAGCGAGCGTCTTCGAGCCCTCGGCATAGTAGGGGCGGATATTGATGTTCACGAACGCCCAGCCGTGCTCGCCCGCGATCTCGCTGCAGAGCCGATTGACGTCGTCGTAGTTACCTTCGATCTCGACGACATGCGGCCGATAAATCAAATTGCCCAGCACCTTGGCAGCCTCAAGGTCTCCAGGAATAAAGACGTAGCAATGGAGATTGGCTGAGGCGGCGTGGGCGGACACGGAATTCGCCAAGTTGCCGGTGGAGGCGCAAGCGACTGTTTCAAAGCCAAGCTCACGAGCGCGTGTCAGCGCGACGGCAACGACGCGGTCCTTGAACGATAGTGTCGGGTGGTTCACCGTATCGTTCTTGATGTAGAGTTCGTCGAGTCCAAGATAGGCCCCGAGATTCTTGGCACGCACGAGGGGGGTGAACCCTGCATGCGGCCCGACGAAATTCGTGCCTTCGACCGGCAGCAGGTCGAGATAGCGCCACATGCTGTGCGGACCAGCCTCGATCTTTTTGCGGGAAATCGTCTTCTTGATCTCGTCGTAGTTGTACTTCACTTCAAGGGGGCCAAAGCACATCTCGCAGACATGGATCGCTTTCGTCGGATATTCCTTGCCGCATTCCCGGCAAACCAGCGCTTTCATTTTGCTCATGGTCGCACCACCTTCGTTACTCTCTATGCCGATGGACGCACGGCGCATCCGGCATAAGGATCCCCATCGTCAAACAACTCGGTAATCGTGGGATGTTCTCCGCAGAGCGCACAATTCTGGTTACGTCGAACCTTGATCTCTCGAAATTGGGTCTTGCGAGCGTCGAAGTCGAGCAAGCGATCCGTCAGCGGGCGTCCGACTCCAAGAATGAGCTTCAACGCTTCTGTCGCCTGAATCGTTCCAATAATACCTGCCAGCACTCCAATGACTCCAGCTTCTTGACAGGAGGCGACCAAACCGGGTGGAGGAGGGGCTTTAAATACACAACGATAGCAGGCCGATTTCTTTGGGATGATGGTGGTGACGCGGCCGTCGAATCGGAGAATGCCTCCATGAACCAACGGCTTCTCGGCGAAGAAGCAAGCATCGTTGATGAGGAACTTTGCCGGGAAATTATCGACACCATCGATGACGACATCATAGTCACCGATAATCTTGAGCGCATTCCCAGCCGTGAGGCGTTCCTCGTACATTGAAACGGAGACATCTGGGTTCAGTGCCTGGATCTTTTCTTTTCCCGACTGCACCTTTGGACGTCCCACGTCGGGCGTATGGTGCAAGATCTGGCGCTGGAGGTTGGTCAGATCCACGACATCACTGTCGATCAACCCAATCGTGCCCACTCCTGCGGCAGACAGATAGAGTGCGGCAGGTGAACCGAGCCCGCCCGCGCCAACCAGAAGGATCTTGGACTTGGCGATCTTCTTCTGCCCCTTGCCACCGACCTCCGGCAACAAAATATGCCGGCTATAGCGGTTGATCTGTTCTTCAGTGAATTCCATCTTAAATAGGGATGCTGAAAATGGCCCCCGGCTTTGTTCTCGACTTGAAGAATTCCTCAACGTACCCCAGAGGGTACGCCTCCGGATCCTTCTCGCCTGCGGCCTCGCTGGCGACTATTTTGAGCATCCCTCCTAGATACGTGGGCGTCATCAAATGTTAAAGTATTTTTCGATGCTGATATAACGCTCGCCCGTATCGCATAGGATAGTGACGACGTTCTTACCGGGCCCCAATTCTTCGGCAACCTTTTGTGCGGCGAACACGTTTGCGCCGGCGGAAATCCCGACGAGCAAACCTTCTTTCTTCGATAACTGCTTGGCGGTCTGATAGGCCTCGTCGTCCGTTACAGTAATCACACGGTCGAGGAGTTTCCGGTTCAGGACTTTTGGAATAAAGCCCGCTCCAATTCCCTGAATCTTATGGGGGCCTGGATCACCTCCTGATAAGACCGGAGAGGTGGCAGGTTCGACGGCGATCACTTTCACTTGTGGGTTTCTTTCTTTAAAGACTTCTCCACAGCCCGTGATCGTCCCACCGGTTCCGACGGCGGCCACCAACGCATCGATTTTCCCTCCGAGCGCATCCCAGATCTCCAACGCCGTCGTCGTTTTATGGATTGCAGGGTTGGCGGGGTTCGAGAATTGATCAGGCATAAAATAGGACGGGTTCTGCGCCAGGATACTTTCTGCCTCTTTGATTGAACCCTTCATACCTTCCCAAGCCGGCGTCAAGACGAGCTGGGCCCCATATGATGAGAGCAGGCTAGCCCGTTCCATACTCATGCTCTCAGGCATCACGAGTATTAGCTTGTACCCGCGTACTGCAGCGACAAGGGCCAGACCGATACCCGTATTCCCACTGGTAGGCTCGACGATGGTTCCACCCGGCTTCAGTTTGCCTTGCCGTTCTGCCTCGTTGATCATGTTGAGACAGATACGATCTTTGACGCTGCCTCCAGGGTTGAAAAATTCGACTTTCCCATAGATCGTGGCTGATCCGTCTTTCGAAAGGCGATTCAACCGCACGAGCGGAGTGTTCCCGATGAGTTCCGTGATGTTCTTGTACGATGATGTACTCACCGACCGCCCCCCATATAGAAGAGAAACTCCACCTGGTCCCCTTCATTGAGGCGGGTCGTGGCAAGATCGTCGCGTTCCAGCACCTTGTCGTTGACCTCAACCGCGACCATCTGGGGCTCGATCTTCTTCGCGTTCAATAAGTCGAGGACTGTTCCGGCCTGGATCTCTTCAGGCTTCCCATTGATTTTGACCTGCACAAATTCTCCCAAGTTGGCCTATAGATTGAAGTTTTTGAACGTATCAAAGGGATGTGTTGCTTGTCAAGGCTGGTTCACCCCGCGTGAGAGAATAAGAAGCGTCGACTGGATGAGTCGAGTGAGGATGTGAAGTTTCACACCAAAGGAGGGACATGCTGACTTGACTTTGCGCTGAGTGGTCGCCACTATGCCGCCTGCAGGATGCTGGGATGTGGAAAAAGAACTTCCTCTTTCGTGCCACAGAGTCGACTCCTTTAAGCCAGTCCGAGAATGAGCTCTTTCACGATACGGAACCGGCGCTGGACAGCGCTGGCCTTGTCTTCGAGAAGTTTCTCTCGGTGTGGGTCCAGGGTGAAGGGACGGATGAAGCACCGTCTGCCTTTACGAATATGTATGTTCGGACCGCGATGCTGGATGTCCACAAACATGTGAGCCTCCTCCACCCGCTCCAAGGCCGATCTCACCAGATCAAACAGCTTCTCCTGCCTGAACAGAAACAATATCTCCGCCAATGGCTTGCAGTGCATGCGCCACAGGCTTGGGAGTCTTCTGAAGATCATTTTCGTGATCTCTTCGAGCTGGAATGAGGTGATCTTGTCGCCCCAGCTACACAAGACCTTTCGCGGGCGATTGTTCTGTACGCTACTGCTGGTCGTCTCAGTCGTGGCACGTGTGACGCCGTCAACCGCATCCGTGGAGGTCTGGTATGGCCCGGATGATCGACCGCTTGAGCATCTTGTGCAGACGTACGATCATGCCAAACGGTATATCTTTGTGGCAGTCTATGGATTGACGTCCCCGCTGACGGTGAAGGCTCTGGTAGGGGCGAAAAAACGCGGGGTGGACGTCCGTGTCCTCACAGATCGCCAGCGATTGAATGATCCGAAGCAGAAGACGGCGCTCTCGGTGCTGCGTGAAGCGGGGATTCCCATTAAGATCAATCGACACGACGCGCTCATGCATCTGAAGCAGGTCGTCATTGATGACGAGGTGAATACGAACGGCTCGATGAATCAGACGACGAGCGGCAATCGCTACAACGATGAGCGGCTGGATATCATCAGGGATCATACGATAACCATCAACGCGCGCGAAAAGTTTCTTTCGCTCTGGAAAGATCAGGAGCGATTCCAGGAGTGGAAATAGCGAAGAAGGAATGGGTAAGGTTAAGACGGTACTGGTGGATTGAGGAACCATGGTCGAAGAAACCGATATTGTGGTCGTCGGAGCCGGTGGAGGCGGGGCCGTCCTGGCTCTTGCCTTGGCCCAGAAGGGGATCAAAACCATTGTGCTTGAACGGGCGCCCGGACCGCCGCAGGGATTGCGCGGCGAAATTCTGCAACCGAACGGGCAGCGGGTGCTCGATCAGCTGGGACTTCTGAATAAACTACCCGGGGAATCCACGCGAACGGTGCACAAGTTTCATTTCTGCCGGGTCGGGGGTGAGCGGTTATGTACCGTAGACTATGGCGATCTCCCACCACCCTATGATCGTGCCGTGGTCACCCTTCCCAATGTGGCGCACCATGCCATTCTGAGCGCGATTGAGCAGGAACCTTCTGTCTCGTTGCGGTACCGATCGACGTTTACAGGGTTGCTGCGCGACCAAGGCCGAGTCGTCGGCTTGACCGCCAAGCAGGACGATGCGGAGCTCACTATAAAAGCCAAGGTGGTCGTCGGTGCCGATGGAGCCTTTTCAAAGGTTCGGGAAGCTTTGCAGATTCCAGCTGAGCTGCATCTCTATCCGCAAGGATACTTGATTGCCCTGTTAGACGCGGCGATTCCTATGGAGGAGGCGAAATACTTCGTTGGGAAGAAGACCATCCTCGGGATGTTTCCCGCTGCCGGAAACAAAGTGTATGCGTTCTATATGATCAAGGCCGGTTCGTATGATCATGTGAAAGCGCTGGGGCTTCCAGCGCTCCAGGAAGCCTGGGCCAAAATCCATCCGTCCAGTGAACCGATATTCCGGACGTTGACGGACTGGAAGCACACAGCCTTTATGCCGACCGGGCGTGTCCGAACCCCAACCTGGGTGGCAGATGGAGCGGTGCTGATTGGGGATGCTGCCCATGCCATGAATCCGCATGCCTCACAGGGGCGCATGCAGGCGATGGTCGATGCGATGACCTTGGCGGACCTCTTGCCCGAATGTCTGGCGACGAGTGACTATTCGGCCGCAAAACTCAGGAGCTACGAAATCCTCCGTCGGCCTCAGGTGACTATGCTGCAGAAATTAGCCGACGAGCAGGTGCTGTTTTGGAATACGGCAAACCCGGTTATTGCGTTTCTCCGTGACCGCGTCTTCAGCACGCTGGACCGCAATGCACGACTTCGATATCGCGTTTTGTCGACGACAGCAGGGCTTCGCAAGGACCCTCCATTCGGCATGATGGATCGCCTCATGGCAGCCGGATTCTTGCCGGATCCTTCAGCTCGTGACATGGCAGCGGGAGGGGTGCGGTAACGTGATGGCACCGGTCGACTGGAGCATCGACGGCTTACCGGAAGGCACACAAAAACTCTTAAAGTCATACGTGAAAGACGTTGCAAAAGTATATGGGAATGAACTTGAAAGCGTTATTCTCTATGGTAGTGCTGTCCGCGGAGAATTTCTGACAGGTCTCTCTAACCTCAACGTTTTGTTGATCTTATCCTCCTACGATCTCTCGGTCTTAAAACAGTACGACGGTCTTCATAAGCGCTGGAGCAAGGAGCAGGTAGTGGTTCCCTTGTTTCTTACAAGAGCCGACCTGGAATCGGCCTCAACCGCTTTTCCCGTAGAGTACCAAGACATTCTGGACTGGCATCGCTTGCTCTGGGGACAAGATCCCTTTGTCGGCCTCAAAATCGACACGCGGTATTTGGTCGGAGAGGTGGTACAGGGGCTCCGCGGAAATTTGTTTCGACTCCGTCAACGTCTCGTGGAAGGACGAAGCACTGAAGAGGCCATCACGATTCTATTGCCGTTGTCGATCACCACGCTTTTGCCGGTGCTTCGTGGGTTACAACGGTTATTGGGGCGTCCAGTGATGAAGCATGGAGAGTCGCTACTACATGACATCGAATCCCATCTTGAGATCGACCTGACCGGCCTTCGTGACGCGCTGGCGCTTAAGCGGGGGCACATTTCCCCAGGACAGAAAGAGATCCCAAGACTCATGGATCGTTACCTGGACTGCCTGACACGATTGGTGGGGATCGCGGAGGCGCGTATCAAGTGAGCCTGTTTCACGAGCACCGGTACTGGAGCAGCAAGGCGTGGCTAAGTGTGATCTTCTTCCTTGCAGTTGGCGATGCATCGGCGGCGCTCTACGAACGGCCCAAAGAACGTGTGCCACTTCCGAGTCCCATCGGATATGTCAGCGATCATGCGCAGGTTGTCGATGATGGATGGAAGGAACGCATCCGGTCTGTCTGCACCGATCTTGAAAAGAAAAGCGGCGTGGAGATGGTAATCGTGACGGTGCCTACGATTAAGCCGTATCCGAGCGCCAGGGAATACGCCGATGCCCTGTATCAAAAATGGCAGATCGGCTCGACACAGCAAGAACATGGGCTGATGATCTTGGTGGCTGTGGAAGAGCGGCAGGCAGCGATGGCCCTGGGGCGCAGAATGTTTCCGGTCATTACGCCGACCGTCAGGGATGATGTGGGCCGTACCTATCTCCAGCCTGCGATCGAACGAGGACAATTTGGTGAAGGGTTGTATCGTGCGGCGGTCGCCCTGGCGACCCCTGCACAAGAGGTGCGACTCGATACGCCGACTCGGCCTCGTATCAAGGGGCTTGGAGTTTGGATCACGCTCGGAACGACCATGGCGATCGTCGCATTCTTCTGGATGATCAGCCGACCTGATCTCCGGCATCCCTATCGCCGGATTCAGAATGGTGAATATTGGGGAACCGGCCAAGGTGGGTTCGGCGGGAACTGGGGCGGCTTCGGCGGAGCCACAAGCGGGGAGGAGTGGAGATAGGATAATAAGCGCACTAACGGTTTTCTATTCTCGAAGTGTAGAGGAGACCTAGATGAAGACTGCTGATGGCTGGATTCATGTCGCATTACCCTCGTGCTTCTTAGTAATCTTTGGCCTGTTCGTCACTGGTTGCTCAACTGCTACTAAAGAGAATCTAACTTCAGCTCCCACCAAAAATATCTCTGATGCTGCGATTGAGCATTATATTCGCACCCACCCAGAAGTGATCGAACAATCCTTACAGGCCTTGGGCGCTAGACGTGAAGCGGAACTACAGGAAAGGCAAAAGGCAGCCCTCGCGGCAAAGCAGGATGAATTGTTGCACGATCCCTCCTCACCCGTCAGTGGCAATCTGAAGGGCGAGATCACGTTGGTCGAGTTCTATGATTACCGTTGCGGCTACTGTAAACGCGCGGCGTCGGCCGTGACAGAACTTCAGAAGGTTGATTCTCGGGTGCGGGTGGTCTACAAAGATTTCCCCATTCTGGGTGAACCGTCCGAACTTGCGGCCAAGGCTGCGCTCGCGTCTCAAGCGCAAGGTAAACACCAAGTCTTCCATGAGGCGCTGCTCGCCTCCCACGCCGACATGACGAAGGATGAGATCTTAAACATCGCGGTGAGCGTCGGTCTCAATGCGAAGCGGCTGGAAGCCGACATGGCTAATCCTAAGTGGCAGGCCGTCATTGATAAGAACCGAGCGCTCGCTCAGGAACTCGGCATCTCTGGGACCCCCGGCTTCATTGTCGGCAACGAACTGGTTCCTGGGTGGCTGGATTTAAATGGGTTGAAGGCCTTAATTACCCGGGCGGGACAGGGAAGGTGATAGTTTGAAGTTGGAGGAATATTTGAGAAATGTGTTATGTGACCGAAGACAAACGATCCGTACCTTACAGGATTGGGTTAAACAGATAGTCAGTTGGAGTACGATGCGATTATTGCAACGCGGGTACTCATCCTAGAACTATGAGCAACGAGGCATCGCTTCCGACCAGTGGTTCTGAAGATAAGGGGCAGGGCAAGCCTGAGTCACAGGCGGTACCGCATCCTCTGATGCTGAACCTAGACCGCTTTATTGCCCGTGTCGATAGTTTGGCAGATCATGTAACCCTCGCGATGAGTGCTATTTCTCAGTCAAACAAGCAAGAGCGAGGGCGCTTTGTGGAGTTCCTTTCGACCAAGGCTACGAAGCTTGATAGTGATAGAGACGTCTTCAGAATCCCGGTAGACAAGTTTACTGAGTATCGACGGTTAGAGCGCAGATTGCATCGCTCTGAACTTGCTCTCGTATCTGTACCACGCGCGCTGTTGGTGGCGCTTGTCAGTGAATTCGATGCGTTTGCGGGCGCCACTCTTAAAACGTTCTATTATCTTAGACCAGATGCTCTTGCGGCTTCAGATCGAAAGATGACTTATTCAGAGTTAGTGTCTTTCGATACTTTGGACGCTGCAAGAGAATATATCGTTGAGAAGGAGGTAGAGGCCTTTCTTCGCTCCAGCCATTCCTCACAGTTCGATACTCTCGAGGCAAAACTTGGGATTCCTCTTCGGAAAGATCTGTCGATTTGGAAAGACTTCATCGAGTTGACGGAACGCCGTAATCTGTTTGTGCATAATGATGGCACTGTCAATAACCAATACCTCCAGATTTGTCGGGATGCTGGATACGATTGCTCTGACATCAAGAAGGGTGTTGTACTTAGCGCCTCTCAGAAATACTTCTCTCGAGCACATGAGATTGTCTATGAACTGGCTGCGAAACTGTCTCATGTATTATGGCGAAAGCTGTCACCTGATGACCGAGCAGCCGCTGATGGCCACTTTTCCGGTACGCTGATCTATGACTTGCTGTGTGAGAAAAGGTACCGCTTGGCAAGAACTCTTGCGGATTTTGGCGCGGCGACCTTCAAGAGCTGGGGGTCGGACTACTTTAGGCGTTCTCTCATCGTCAACAGGGCGCAGGCCTACATTTGGGACGGTCAACATGAAGAAGGCCTTCGAATTCTGGCTGCTGAGGATTGGAGTGCCGCCAACGATTTGTTCCAAGTGTGCGTTGCAGCACTGAAAGCGGACTTTCCTGCGGCAATTCGGCACATGAAAGTACTTGGGCTCCGGGCTGGTCCAAAGAAAGAGGGCTATCGAGACTGGCCAGTATTTAAAGAGATCAGAAAAACAGCGGAGTTTCAGGATGCCTTCATGGAGATCTTTGGCGAGCCCATAACAACAGTGACAGTGGTAACGTCAACTGGTGGACAAGAGATGGCTGACCAGGGTAGTGAAGCGCTATCGGATGATTTGACAACATTTCATGATACAGCAAGAGTAACTGAAGACAATCAATAAGGTCACTGAAAGGAGAAAATGATTTTCAGGGAGTCCATAACCTTTCGCTAATATTTAAGCCTCTAGCGTAACTTGCTTATCTGCACCTCGTTTTGACGATGCGTATGATCGCGCGGTTTCATTCTTGAGGAGGTGCCATGGCGAAGATCACCGAGATCGCTCCGGACCTATTTCGGATCACAACGTTTGTTGAGCCGATCAATCTTCAGTTCAGTCAGTTCTTGCTGCGCGATGATCAACCACTATTATTCCATACCGGGCCGAGAGCGTTATTTCAGGAGGTTCAAGCCGCCGTGTCGTCGCTCATTGAGCCGCAGGCGTTGCGGTGGATCGGGTTCAGCCATTTTGAGTCCGATGAATGCGCGACAGTACCGGAGTGGCAACACCTGGCCCCGCACTCAGAAGTGGCCTGTAGTCTGGTGGGCAAGATGGTGAGTGTTGACGATTGTCTGGCGATTCGTCCCGCTAAAGGGATGGTCGATGGCGAGGTGCTTGAGACGGGAAAGTACCGCTTCCGGTTTCTTGCGACACCCCATGTCCCCCATTGCTGGGAAGCAGGAGTGCTGTTTGAGGAGACGGAACGAACGCTCCTCTGTTCGGATCTCTTTCATCAAGAGGGAGATGTTGAACCGATGACGGAATCGGATGTGATCGATCGTTGTCGAAAGACGCTGGTGGACTATCAGCAAGGTCCGTTGGCGAACTACGTACCCTATTGTTCGTTGACGGATTCGACCCTGCACCGGTTGGCGGGGCTGCAGCCGACGCGATTGGCAACCATGCACGGTTCGGTCTACGTGGGTGATGGAAGCAAAGCGCTTCATGATCTGGCGACAGTATGGCGGGAGGTCCTCAGCCCGCAGTCATGATTCGAAACGACTGGGTGGTAGAGAGTTGTAATCAGGCACGGGTCTTACGATCCAGCAGGATATGCGTTTCCTTTGGTTTGGCTGTTTGGCCGGAGGGTCAGCCGTAGGGATCTTCTTTGAAGCGAGCCTGGATCTCTTCGACTTCCGCACGCTGGGCGATGAGGGCCTCCACGCAGTGTTGATCGACTTGTGAGCCGGCCATGCGCCGCAGCATGGCAAACGCCTCGTCGTTCGACCAAGCTTCCTTATAGGACCGGCGGCTTGTCAATGCGTCGAAGATGTCGGCGACAGCCACGATTCTCGCCTCGATCGGAATATCGTTCCCCTGCAATCCACTCGGATATCCGCTGCCGTTCATCGCTTCGTGATGATACAGCGCGATGTTACGGAGCATGTCGATGTGCTCAAGACCATCCAGGCCGAAATTATTCAACATCACGTCGATGATCTCCCGACCCTTGGCCGTATGACTGCGCATGATCGTCTTCTCACGGTCGGTGAGGGTGCCGGGTTTCTGTAAGATCTCGTCGGGGATTGCGATTTTCCCGATGTCGTGGAGCGGGGCAAAGAGAAAAATGTGTTCAATCAGGTCGTCGGTCAGGCTGTAGGTAGGGGCGATGGTCCGTGCGATCAAGCGGGCGAAGTTCGCCATACGATCCAAATGGGCGCCGGTATCCATGTCCTTGCGGTGTACGATGTCGGCGGCCGTTCTCACGGAAGCCTCGAGCGTCCGGATCGAGGACAGTTCGGAAATCGCTGTGAGCGAGGTAAGGTGCCCGAAGATATCCAGATCGTGCAGGACTTGATCGGTGAACACGCGCTTGAGCCTCGAATTGAAGAAGACGAATCCAAAGAAGATTCCGTTCAGAAACATCGGTAGGGTGTAGCTGGCTCCGTATCCAGAGGCGTGTATACGCACCGCATGTTCGGTGCGGCTGCGTTTGAAGACATCGAGGTCGTTGACAACCCTCGGTGTGCCACGGGTCATCGTATCCTTCAGGGACGTGACCTCGCTGAGTTTGGCGGAATAGTGCCGCAGCGGATGAGCGGCGCGGCCGCTGTCGACGTAGGTCTTGAGAAGGTCCGTCTTCGGGTCATAGACGGCGACGGCAATGCGCGCAATGAATGGATACCGCCGCTTCAGCAGTTTATGAAGCGACGCCAGTTTGTCGGCCAGTGAATTGTGGCGATTGAGGGTGTCGAGTGCGTCCCGGTGGTAGAAAACGGCTTTGTTGCGGGCGGCTCGTGGCATGGAGGAAGTCTAGCACGGGCGGCACGAAGCACCGCCAAAGAATTGAATCTGCACCACTCAATCTGGATGGCTGGCTTCTCCCAGATCCCTAAGATCGAACCAGGTGGTCACCTCGCCCGCACTTGACCGGAGCCTAGGAACAGGCTGAGAATGTCACTGAGGCCAATGCAATATGGTTAGGCTACTGGCAACAATACAGGGAACATGAAGATCGCCATCATTGGAGCTTCAGCTGGAATAGGGTTAGCGACCACCCGTCTCTCACTTGAACGGGGACATGAGGTTGCCACCTTGTCGCGTCGAAGAGTTTCGCTCCCGGATCACGCTCATCTCAAGAGAGTGCAGGGGAGTGCGACGAACTCAGACGATGTACGGGTTGCGGTGGAAGGAGCGGACGCCATTCTAATGACGCTTGGTGTGAAGAGCCCATTCGCCACTACGCTGTTCTCTGATTCTTTGCGTCTTCTGCTGCAGGTTCTTGGTGAGAAGGGAGTATCTCCGACGCTCATCGCCCTTACGGGGTTCGGTGCAGGCGACAGCTGGGGATACAATTCTCTTCCCATGAAACTCATGTTCACACTACTCCTCAAGAAAGTCTATGCAGACAAGAGTGAGCAGGAGCGGGTGATCGCCGGTGGATACTCACGTTGGGAGATCGTGCGCCCAGGTCGCTTGACCAACGGGGCGATGACCGGTCGCTATCGCGTGTTGGACCAATTGGCAGACGGGATGCAGGTGGGCGCTATTTCTCGTGCCGATGTGGCGCACTACATGGTAGCGCAGGCGGAAAACCCAACTTACCTGGGTAAGTATCCGGCGCTGACCTATTAAGATTTCTGTCGCGACGCTCTTCTGGGGACGACTCGTCCTTCTTCTAGGTCTTGAAGATCCGACCAAGCGGTGATGTCGGTCCGTGAGGGATCAATGGCGGCCAGGTACTTCTTGAACCTGGCCGCGCTTTCAGGAGAACTTGGTCCACGTGCCAGCAACTTCTCATTCCATTCTTCCAGTTCGGCAGGTGGGTGCGGTTTGGTCTGCTTCTCAAACCAGCTGATGACGCCTTCATCGGTCGAGTTGGATTTGACGGCGGCTGTGAATTGTTCGCTGGTGATGCCCGCAAACTCCAGCAGCCGATCGTCCATCGGACAGGGATAGATATACTCGCCCTCCGTGCCGGCAAGGACGGCCCGGCACTTATCGATCATGCGAGCCAGGTGAGCATAGCCGGCCAGCTGGGACCGCATGCTGCGCGGGAAGTCTTTTCGTAGATCCATCGCCGCTAAAGCAACTTGTGATTCTTGAACGTCAGGTTCTTGACGGTCACCTGGTTATTCTCATACGTGATGATCCGCCTAGTGGCCGGCAGGTCGCATGCTCCCACACGGGTGTGCGTGTCCGTGAAACTCTCGACATTGGTGAGTTTCCCATCGGTGGGTGAATAGTAGTAGACCGTATACTTGGTCGTGAGATTTTTCTGGTCCTGCGTGACCGCGCTTTCTTCTACGTTGATCGTAAACGCAAAAGGGTTCATGCCGGGATGGGCCATTTTTCGATTGATCTGGGTGATGCGGTTGTGGTTCACGCGGTAGAAGGAATTCGAGCCATGGATCGTCAGCTTCGTCCCGAACGGATGACCATCCTCCTCCATTGTGAGCGAGTACTTTCCGTCTGATTCCTCAAAACTACGGGGGCCACGATGAACCGCGATCATGCCGAGTTGTTCCTGTGCCCACTTTTGTGTCTCGCCATCTCCCAGCTGAACCGAGACCTCCCGCGGACTCTTGACCATGACCGACCCGCTGGTTTCTTTCCCGTTCACATTTACGGTTAGGTCGGCAGTAAAGCCCTGGAAGTCTTTTGGCCAGCGGGCGGTCGCTTCAAAGGCTTGGCGAAGGAGGTCGCGGGCCTGGGGGTCGTCAACCACAGTGGGCTGGTCTTGCTGTGCATGCATCATCAATCTCCTCTCAGAAATTTCAATAGATTGTCTTTATTTATACCGACACCGATGGCTGTGAGCTCAAGCCTCAAATCCCGAGGTCGGTGATTTCGTGTCCCAGTCGACCGCGGGGCAGTGTCGTAAGTAGGCACAATGTTTGATGTTCCCAAGAATCTAGGACTCTGATATACTCGGGCAATTTCTTAACACTAGGTGTGGTACACGGTCGAGGCCCTGGGAGGCCCTCATCTTTATTGCAGTCGAGAAAGGATGGGCATGGAACGGCGAGCTGCTTCGCATACCGAAGAAGAAGAGATGAACCAACGCCGGAAGCTGCTGAACGCGGCGCGGCGTGGTGATACCAAAGCTATCAGCAGACTGTTTGAGCTGTACCAAGTGCGTGTCCTCAGCGGAGACCAGTTGGCTAAGGTCAATCGGACTTCCACCTATATGGTTCCGGTCAAGCCCTCGCAGAGTGGGAAGTCGAAGTCGCAAGACAAAGGGAAAAAGTCAGCTGCTTCGCAAGCCAAAGGAGGCAAAAAACCAGCTAAGGCAACGACGGCCAAGCCGACGGCCAAAGCTCCTGCCAAGACTGCTCATGCAAAACCTGCAATCTCAGCCCAAAAGGCAGGGAAACGAAGAGCCAAGCCTAAGTAGAGCCAAATCCCATCACTGCACGGCCACTCGGAGCCCGCCTCCTGCGAGTTTTTCGGCGATCTGCTCAGCTTGTTCTGTTGCCCCAGTGAAGACGATGGCTTCCCCGTCATGATCGATTCGATAGGCTAACTCAAACGCTTTCGTCGACGTCATCCCAGGAATAAACCGGCAAAACAGCTCAATGACCTGCTGGTAGGTGTGGCAATCGCAGTTGTACACCACCACGCGGGACTCGAACTCCGTGCTTGAACCGGTTCCGACTTCTTCGGTGATATCAGGAATAGTCTCTGGTGTTGCAGGTGTCGGCATGCAGCGCGGAGTTCTAGGTACGTTGGCGAAGCTGATGACTGTGTGAATTGTACGACTTCAAGGTATCCAGCTTGTTCCTACACCGTGTCCATATCGATGACTTCGGTGGCATCCCATAGATTTTTTAGCTCGGCATCAGCCAAGGCTTTTTCTCGATCCTCTTCGGTCTCGATTCCGAAGGATGGACTTGGTGATGACGAGGCTGCGCCGCTATGCACTTCTTGAGAGGTTGGTCCCTTCGTCCGTTCGGAGCGACGGCGTTTCTTGGCTGGGTCCATGTTGACTGGCATTGTAACCCCCTGAGACTACGCGTAGTCTCCTCCGATTGCGCATGACTTGTCAATCTGGCGATGATTGAATCAATAAACCGTGAATGTTCAAAGGTGGGGCGAATCGTGTGCTCAAAACAGTGCTGCTGCCACCGTATCAGCGTATCGCCGTCCCAAGGGAGTCAGCCACAGGCGGTCGTGATCTGAAGCGAGCAAACCCTGGTTCAGGAGTGTGTCAACCTGCAGATCTCGATCGGCGGTCCGGCCCGTCATACGAGGGACCCCACGGAGAAGGCGTAAGCCGAAGACGAGCGCATCTCGCTGTTGCTCGGATGTCGACAGTGTTGTTCGGTCTACGATCGGTAGACGATCACGGCTCAGTGCCGTCACATAGGATGCGAGGTTCGCAATTTTCCCGAACCTGGTCCCAGCGAGATACGACTGTGCACTTGGGCCGAGTCCCAGATATTCACCGCCGGTCCAATACAGGAGGTTGTGGTGGCTGAGATAGCCAGGTTTGGCGTAATTGGAAATCTCATAGTGGGTAAACCCCGCACTGACAAGGAAGTCTTCCGTTACGGACTCCATCTCGATCTGAAGTCCTTCATCGGGAGGCACTACGACGTTGCAGGCGATGTCCTGAGCGAGTCGTGTGTTTTCTTCAACGGTCAGGGCATAACACGAGAGATGACTCGGCTGAAGCATCAGGAGTGATTCCACGGTCTCTCTCCAATCGCGCAATGATTGGCCTGGGAGTCCGTACATGAGATCGAGATTGATGTTCGTGAAACCCGCCTTGCGCGATTCCTGAACGGCGGTTGCCGTGTCTCGAACCAGACCGAATCGCCCGAGGAAGGCGAAATCCTGGTCCTTCATGGATTCTGCTCCGAAGCTGATTCGATTAAACCCAGCTCGGGCTAGAGTGTTGAGATCGTCGGGGCTGACGGTAGAGGGGTGCGCCTCGATCGTAATCTCCGCGCTCGGGCTCGTCGGCCATGTCGCTCGAATCCGGTTCAGCAGCATCGTCAGGTATTCAGTAGGGAGCGATGTGGGCGTCCCTCCACCCAGATATATGCTTTGCAAGAGACGTCCATTCAACAGATCTTGTTGGGCATGGAGCGCAATCTCTTGAAGGAGGGCCGACTGAAACTGCACGATCCGATTGGGTTGAGCGATCTCCAGATAGAAGGCGCAGAAGTGGCAACGGCGGCGACAGAAGGGGACATGGATGTACAAACCGATGGCTTCCGAAGGGATCATTTGTCGAACGGAAAGAGAACAGGTTTTGAGGAATCTCTCGTCAAGACGATCTCGATCTCGTCCGTTGGTGACGCGCCACGGTTTCTAACATGCGTAGTCCACCCGCCATGCCGCCGCAGTGACTCAAACACCGATTTGATCACCTGGGGTTTGATGCGGCCTTCCCACTCGCGCACCCAATTGTGCTCATCTTCCTCGCCGGAATAGTCGTCTGGGAACGATGCTTCCAGGGTGAAGCGGAGAGAGAATGTTTTTTCCTCTTGGTACATAGAGTCCTTCTCGTTGCGATTGGGCAGCGCTGATCTTATAATGCGTCTGACCCTGAATGAATCAAGGAGATACGATCAATGCCTATCTTCGAATATGTGTGCGGTGAATGCAATCATCGTTTTGAGCTCCTGATCCAAGGATCGGCGGAGGCGGTGTGCCCCAAATGTCAGACGAGCAAGGTTGATAAGCAGTTTTCAGCCTTCGGTGTCGGAGCGACGACCAGTTGGGCTCCCTCTGGAGGCTCCAGCCCCTGCGGGAATTGCGGGGATCCACGTGGGCCGGGTGCCTGTTCGATGAACTGAGAGCAGGCTGTTGAAAACGTCCTCCAGCTTCGTTCTCGCGTCGCTCAGTGGCTCAACATACCGAAGGGTACGCCTCGCCGTTCCGCTCGCTGCGGCCTTGCTGGACGACCTTTTTGAACAGCCTTCGGGTCCTGTGAAAATTGTCCTCAACTTCTGACTTTCTGCTCTATCACACATGCAAAACAGCTTTTCGACGTCGAGTGAACAGGCACTGCAACGCGCGATCTCAACCATCTCGCAATCCGACCCTCTGATCAAGCTGCTTCAGCAAGTGCAATTCGGTCGTATGAAACCGACGGATGTAGGGTTGCGTGCGGTGACCGAATCGTGGCTTGAAACCTACGAGCATGCGTTGAGCACGGAAGGTCTCACGCAATCTGACCTTCGCCGACTCAATCCTGCCCCTCGGCTTGAGGTTCTCATCGAAGTCGGTGTGCTCACGGACGACCATCCAGGCGTGATGTCTCTGAAGGCCTCCTATGATCGGGCGCTGGTTCGTGCCGCTGGCGAGTAGGTCTCTCCCAATCATCCTTGTGCTGCTGGTCCAGTTTGGCGTGTTTCTCTTTTTGCCCGTCACTGTACAAGCGGAGGATGCATCAGGGGTTCGTTCACTGAGAACCATTCCACTGACGCAACTTCATTCGATATTCCCTGCCGACGTGCAGATTCTGATCGAGCGGAAGGCCATCGAAGCGTTCCTTATCGAGGTGGATCGAGTACCACCTGACTGGGCAACAGTCTATGGTCAGGGGCACAATGATCCGGACTATGATGAACGACTGTTCAATCTGAACCGAGAGCGGGATGCATTGCGCGAGGAGAGGCTTGCTCTCGTGAGGCGCGTGGCATTCGTGTGGACGGGAGAATTGTCGCGATTCGATCTCGAAACACAGGCGTACAGAGTGGCGATTGGGCCGGACTTCAACGCTACAAGTTGGGGGTTGGTTCGATTCAAGCCTGAAGAATTTCCGGGCGACCTCCGAGTCAGGCCGGACAAGACTCTAGCCGATCGTATAAAAGGGAGTCTTTCCAGACAGGAGAAGGTGCAGGTGTTCGTCGTGATGTCTGGGAAACTGATTCCAACCGAATCGATCATCTATGATTTCTCCCATGACGAGGAGGGAGCCGGACTCATCATGCCGGTGGTGAGAGTCGAGCAGGTCGAAGTCCTTGTGAAAGACCAACCTGGGTCATGATTCCAACGAGACACTGTTGCGTAACAGCTGGGTAGGAGTTGAAGAGCTTAAAGGAGGTACATTGTAGAGTGGGTGATCACCATGCGTCCTTTGCACATCGAAACCCCGTGCCGCTGGGACGGCTGTCCATCGTTCCCCAATCGCGATCACTCGTGCGGAGACTGGCGGCCGGCTTCAGCCAGGAACCACCGCGCATGGCCTTGATCGCACCTCGGTGTGGACCGGGTGGATCACTGAGGGGGCCGTTTCGATAATAGTTGGGGTCGTACCAGTCTTGCACCCATTCTGCAGCATTACCGGCCATGTCGAACAACCCATAGGGGCTTACCGATTCTGCGAAACTGCCGACCGGCATCGTTAAGACTTCTCCTTGTATACCGTGTTCTTTTGCCAAGCGAGCCCCGTCGCCATTGATCCAGAAGGCCTCCCAGTCTGCTCCGCTGGCGAACTCGATCGTTCGTTGCGCCCAGTAACTGGCGCTGTTCGCTCGGGTGACGTCCCACTTGTTTCCCCAGGGATACCGTCGGCCATCGATTCCCCGCGCCGCTTTTTCCCATTCAGCTTCTGTCGGGAGACGTTTCCCCATCCACCGACAATAGGCGTCGGCATCGGTCCAACTGACATTGACCACGGGATGCCGTTCAATGCCTGGTATAGGCTGATTGTTGGCCCAGAGCGTCGCGGCGTGATTCGAATTTTCCGGAGAACGATGACCCGTTGCCTGCACGAATGTGGCATACGCGTGGTTGGTGATTTCAAAGCGATCAATGAGGTACCCGCCGAGATAGACACGTCGTTCGGGATGTTCGTCAGGGAATCCTTTGCTTCCTTCTGGTGTTCCCATCGTGAACTCTCCCGGAGGAATGAACGCCATATCCGAGAAGGTTTCTGCTTCACTCGCCGATGGCGTTAGACCGATGATGAGGAGCGGCAGAAGGCACCAAGAGGGGGACGACCAGATCATGAGGGTCTGGGAATATCGCAAGCCTTAGCGATCGCATCTCGATAGTTTAACCAGAGCGCGAGACTCTTCTTGACGCTTGTCAGTACCAACGGTCGCAGAGTTGGAGGGGTGTGATTTACGACCATATCATAGGCATCATGTCGATGGCCTGCTTCCACCAGCTGGTGAGCTCGAATCAGGTCCATTCGGTTTCGTGGAACCTTGTGATATCGAACCAAAGGATGGCTGGCAATGATCGCTTCAATGTCTGTCGCTTTTCTTCTTTTGGATGGAGCTTGAAGCTCTTTGCGATCTTTGACGCTCCCCTCCACGAACACCGTGAATGTTGCCGCTGCAACTACCCAGTGACGGTGGTGTGACATCCGTTCCAGCCAGGCTCGATAGGTTCGGGCCGCAGGCAGGAGCCGATCATGCTCAAAATCTGTACGGCGGAATCCCAATCCTTCCATCATGGCCAGGAAAAGTTCCGGATGTGATGTACCCAATGAGAGTCCACCGGTCTCTTCCTCGTAAATATTCTCGGCCAGCATATACCGGACTGCTGGGGGAGGGTTTTTCCCAAGGATTCGTGACAAAAAGACAGGAAAGTCCCGAACGTAGACTGCGTACTCATGTTGAAAGTGAGTCTTGAGCTGAGCAGTGCTGAGCCGGCCAGAGGAAAAATACTCCCATGCCCAATGATGTTTGTGATCCATGAGCGTGAGGAGAGCGTTTAGAAATGCTGATTTTTTCATGGGCATAGACGCAAGACCTTGCCTTCGTTCGTAACGGATCGGTACAATTCGGACCACAGAGGATAGCCGATGAACCCGATCACCATTCAGGATCCTGACGAAATTCTCACCATCTTAGCCGATGTCACGCTTCGAGGAACCGGCTTTACCACTGAATCCTTACTCGACTATGTTTTGGAGGAAGGATTTACAGAGCCCATTTTCCTCACTGCCAGCGGCGAGGATCCCATGGCATTGTTCAAGGGGCAGCCGAATGCCTGGGCCATCTACCAAGTCCGCGAATGGAAACGTGTGCTGACGGTGTCCGGTGGTCCAGGCCAAGAGCGGCGCGTACGAATCACGGAGACGCCATAACTTGATAGTGAGTCTAAAATGAAACTGATGGCGAGTAAAGTGCAATCGATCGATGGGAGATCAATTGGTCAGCGGATGAACGGCGCGTGTGAGTAGATGCTGATCGCGACAGGCTTACGGTTGAATTCTGGGGTGGGGCTTCTCTGCAGGTAAGTCGCGAAAATGACGCTCTCGGGTGCCTTCGTACCATCCTCCCATCAGGATGCCTTCTTCGAAATACAGATAGCGATGACGGACCACCGCTGAACTCTCCCAGTCTTCGAAAATCCATTCTTCCTGTCGAATTCCATCTTTCGTGAAGGTCGTATTGATCGTCTGTGGTCCGCCCCAGGATTCCAGGACCTGTTCTTTGCTCATGCCGACCATGACGCGATGTTGTGCGATGTGCTTCTCAAAGTTCGGGTCGCCAAGCTGAACGATCATGGGCCAAACCACGGCCATGAGAAGAAAGAGCACAAGCCCGGCATAAATGATGATTCGGACCGGACGACGGCGAATGAACGATGGTTCTTCCACGTTGGGATCAAATGAAATAGGTTGAGACTCGGTGGCCATAAGCAGGCCTGATGCTAGCAAGTGCGTTGTCCGTGAGTCAAGGAAGCGCCACGAATATCCAATTAAAACAACTACATATAGTCAGGCGCTATACTTGCTTTACTAGCTTTCGACACAACCAACCACAATGATGGATAGTGCGACCACCATGCGACACCTTATCCTTCCGATCGGCCTTTGTCTTGTGCTTGGAATGAGCACCACCGTAGAAGTTCTGGCGACGACCATCTACTCCTACATCGATGACCAAGGGAATCCGGTATTTACTGATTCGCCGGAAACGATCCCGGAAAAATATCGGGGAAAAGTGAAGACGCATGAGCAATCGGGTTCGGTGGAAAAGGTACATCCGAAGAGTCAGCCCATACAGCAGAAGCTTCAGGAAGGAGCGAAGGCGTTTGGGTGGGAGATGCCGAAGTTTCCAAGTAAGTTGGATAAATCGAGCTTGAGCGAATTGCCGATCCTCAACTCCGTAGGCATCGCGGCAATCGTTCTGCTGGTCATCATGTATCTGAGCAAGAATAGTCCCATGATCAGGTTGCTGGCACTAGGCCTGCTTATCCTCCTTGGAATTGGGACGCCTGTGCTCTTGTATACGACCGATGGTGGACCAATGGATGTCTTGAAGAAGAAGGCTGTCGCTTCAGGCCAAGCGCAACAGGATCGGCTACAACAACCGCCGCAGTAAAGCTCCGTCACATTCTCTCTGCCGACTACTCCTCGTATTGGGGAACTGGGATTGGTTTGGATAATGGCTTGGGTGGAGCCGGGTCCAGTTCCATGGGGTGAGCGTAGGGATTGGAAATCGGTTCATGGGTATGCCGTTGCCGCAGGGTCACTAACTGCAGGCTCTGGGTGCTGATTTCCATACGGTCGATTGATGCCCTGGTTGTGAGGCGATCGGGTAGCCCCTGCATTGAGAAGAACTGGAAGCAGAGAGTCCAATCCAGTCGATCCTTTCCGTTCTCTCTCACGATGAACCGAGCTGCTGATGAAGGCGTTCCTTTGAACAAGAGCAGCCAGATATTGGATCGAAAGGCAGGGGAGCTGGGATCTGTCGAGGGATGAAACTCAGGAACTAAGGCCGGGATGCGGTGGAGCGGAACGGGTGGCGAAAACTCGATATCCACGAGTCGAACGGTCAACGAGCGATTCTCGTTGTAATCATTCGGGTCGACGGCGTAGCTGAACGAGTAGCGGACCTCGATGCCCTCGCGCGTGAAGGTATACACATCTTCGCCGTTCTCCGGTGAGACCACTTTGCTGAAGTAGTTCGACCAATCCGTAATCGGATAATAGGTGAAGACACGCAGTGCGGATTTTCGATCCCGCACGGCGTGTGGCATGCCGAGTGTATCGTGGAGTTCTTTCTGGGAAAGGCCGAGAAACCCATCCTCAAAATACGGGTCAGCGAGAGTGGGAGAGGCATTCACTGACAGAGCGAGGGCCGTGAGAAAAAGAATGTGTATCGCACTTCCTCGGATCGACAAGAGCGACATCGTCTGGCATCGTAGCCAGCGCTCGAATTCCTGTCAAGAAAGGGCCTTCGTGCTTGCTCGTGTAGAATGGCTTCCAGTATGATCGCGATCGAAGCACGACCAACTTAAATTTCGTAATCAAGGTGATTATGGCGACACTACAAGACATGTCCATCCAGGCTCTGCTGCAAGAGCGTATCCTCATCCTTGATGGAGCGATGGGGACGATGATTCAGCAGCGGAAGCTGGATGAATCGGACTTCCGTGGCGAGCGGTTCAAGGATTGGAAGAAAGATGTGAAGGGCCACAACGACCTGCTCAATCTGACCCAACCCGCGATCATTGAAGAGATCCACCGGCAATATCTGGAAGCGGGCGCCGACATTGTCGAAACCAATACGTTCAATTCTCAAGCCATCTCCTTAGCAGACTACGGGATGGACACCCTTGGCTACGAACTCTCCAAGGCAGGAGCAGAATGTGCCAAGAGAGCTGTCGAAGCCGTGCAACGGGCGCAGCCGGGACGGCGTTGTTTTGTCGCCGGAGCGATCGGTCCGACCACGAAGACGTCGTCGATTTCCACCGATGTGAACAGTCCAGCTGCTCGCGGGACAACCTATGACGAGCTAGTGAAAGCCTATGGTGAGCAGGTTCGGGGTTTACTTGATGGTGGCATTGACCTGTTGCTCGTCGAGACGATCTTTGACACGTTGAACGCCAAGGCTGCCTTCTTTGCGATCCAGCAGACATTCGCCTCCGGTGCACGCCAGGTGCCGATCATGGCATCGGTGACGTTTATCCAAGCCGGGAGTAATCGTGGCGTGACCGGTCAAACCGTCGAAGCGTTCTGGAATTCTATCTCCCATGTGCCGTTGCTCAGCGTGGGGATGAATTGCGCGCTTGGTCCGAAGGAAATGCGCCCGCTGATCGAAGAGCTGTCTCACATCGCGCCGATTCACATTAGCGCTCACCCCAATGCCGGTCTCCCAAATCCGTTGTTGCCGACCGGATTTCCGGAAACGCCTGACTCCCTGGCCCCTCAGCTGCGAGAGTGGGCAGAAAACGGCTGGCTGAACATCGTCGGCGGTTGTTGTGGGACGACGCCGGACCATATCAAGCGTATTGCCGAAACTGTGCATGGGGTGAAGCCTCACGCGATCTCGAAAGTCGAACCCTACACGCGATTGAGCGGGCTCGAGGCCGTGACCATCAGGCCAGAGTCCAACTTCGTCAATATCGGCGAGCGCACGAATGTGACCGGCTCACCGGCGTTCGCGAAGCTGATTTTATCCGGTGACTATGAAACAGCATTATCCGTCGCACGCCAACAAGTCGAAGGTGGCGCCCAGATTATCGATGTGAACATGGATGAGGGGATGCTCGATTCCAAGGCAGCGATGGAAAAGTTCCTCCGTCTCGTTGCATCGGAACCGGACATCTGCAAAGTGCCGATTATGGTGGATAGCTCCAGATGGGAGGTGCTGGAAACCGGGCTGAAGAACATTCAGGGCAAGGCGATCGTCAATAGTATCAGTCTCAAAGAAGGCGAACAGAAGTTCATCGAGCACGCGACGCTCGTCCGTCGCTATGGGGCGGCGGTCATCATCATGGCCTTCGACGAGAAGGGGCAAGCTGATACGCTGGCACGGAGAAAGGAGATCTGTGCACGTTCGTATAGGATCCTGACCGAACAGGTTGGATTCCCCTCGCAAGACATTATCTTCGATCCCAATGTGTTGACCGTCGCAACAGGAATTGAAGAACACAACAACTACGCGGTGGATTTCACCGAGGCGACGAGGTGGATCAAGCAGAACCTGCCTGGTGCGAAGGTCAGCGGGGGTATCAGTAATATTTCCTTTTCATTCCGTGGCAACAACATCGTTCGTGAGGCGATGCATGCCGCCTTTCTGTATCACGCTATACAAGCCGGGCTTGATATGGGGATCGTGAATGCCGGTCAGCTTGCCGTCTACGAGGAAGTCCCGAAAGACCTGCTCGAACTGGTCGAAGATGTGTTGCTCAACCGGAGACCCGATGCGACCGAGCGCCTCGTAAGTTTCGCAGAGACCGTCAAGGCCAAAGGGAAGGCGGTTGTCAAGGACGATGAGTGGCGGAAGGGGACCGTAGAAGATAGGCTTTCCCATGCGCTTGTGAAAGGCATCACGGACCATATCGATCAAGATACAGAAGAGGCCCGTCAGAAATACGCTAAGCCGTTGGAGGTCATTGAAGGGCCGTTGATGGCAGGCATGAATATCGTCGGGGACCTGTTCGGGTCAGGCAAGATGTTCCTACCACAAGTCGTCAAGAGTGCCCGCGTCATGAAGAAGGCCGTGGCCTATCTCATGCCATTCATGGAGGAAGAGAAGAAGCGGACCGGCAATTTCCAGTCGCAGGGGAAGGTCCTGCTCGCGACGGTGAAGGGTGACGTGCACGATATCGGGAAAAACATCGTCGGGGTCGTGCTCGGCTGCAACAACTACGAGGTCATCGATCTCGGCGTCATGGTGCCCTGTGAAAAGATCCTCGCTGCTGCGCGGGAGAACAAGGCTGACATTATCGGCCTGAGCGGGCTGATTACTCCGTCGCTCGATGAGATGGTGCATGTGGCCAAAGAAATGACACGCGAGGGGTTTGGTGTCCCCCTCTTGATCGGCGGTGCGACGACCAGTAAAGCTCACACGGCGGTCAAGATAGCACCGTCCTATGAGCCGGGAGTTGTCCATGTGTTGGACGCCTCACGCGCCGTAGGTGTCGTGGGAAGCCTTGTAAGTGAGGTTCAGAAGGAAGGTTTCGTTCGACAAGTCCGAACTGACTACGAGCGGATGAGACAATCGCACCAGGATCGCGGTGCCAAACCACTCCTCTCGATCGCCCAGGTACGCGCGAATCGTTTTGTTTCGGACTGGGCCAAGACCGATATTCCGACACCGGCCAGGTTGGGTATTGAGGCGATTGCCGATCAATCCCTGGTTGAACTGATTCCCTATATCGATTGGTCGCCCTTCTTCCATACATGGGAATTGAAGGGGCGATATCCGGCGATTCTGGACGATTCAACGGTGGGACCAAAGGCGAAGGAATTGTATGACGATGCGCGACGACTACTGGATGAAATTGTCCAGAGGCGACAGTTAACGGCCAAGGGAGTCTATGGGTTTTTCCCCGCCGCCAGCGTAGGGGATGATATCGAGCTCTATCAGGATGGGTCTCGAACGACTGTCCTCAGGACGATCCATCATCTCCGGCAGCAATCGGAAAAGCCGACAGGACAACCCAATTTGTCACTGGCCGATTATGTGGCTCCAAAGGATTCAGGTCGGGAGGACTATGTCGGGGGCTTTGCCGTCACGGCCGGAATTGGGCTCGATGAGATCTGTAAACGGTTTGACAAGGACCATGACGACTATAATTCCATCATGGCCAAAGCCCTTGCAGACAGACTAGCAGAGGCGTTTGCGGAATTTCTCCATGCGCGAGTGCGTAGAGAATGGGGCTACGGCAAAGAGGAACAACTCACAAACGAAGATCTCATCCGTGAAAAGTATCGTGGGATCCGCCCTGCACCCGGCTATCCAGCTTGCCCAGACCATACCGAGAAGCGGCTGCTGTTTGACCTGCTGCAAGTGGAGAAGAACACCGGTATTACGCTAACAGACAGCTTTGCGATGTGGCCGGCTGCATCGGTGAGCGGGTTCTATCTCGCTCACCCGGACGTCAAGTACTTTGCTGTCGGCAAGATTGGGAAAGATCAGGTCGAAGACTACGCGCGTCGCAAAGGAATGGACCTTCGCACAGTCGAACGGTGGCTCTCCCCGAACCTGAACTATGAGCCAGAGTGAGGTGTAGGAATGTTCCGGTCTGCCGAGGAAATATCGCATCCCTGAGGTAGCGCTTCGCTCGCAGAGTTCTTCTTCCTCAGAGTTTCACCGTCAACCATCCCATCACTCTCGTTCCAAGCAGATCGCCAAGTGGATGCTCGCGGTGGTTGTCGTTCAAGGCGTTGAACACAGAAAGCGCAAGTTCAGCCTCACGCATGTAGTCGGCAGTCTGTTGTCGCCATAGTGTGTATCCCAGTCGAAGATTCAACAGGTTGTAACTGGGAACCTGTTCTTGAGGAAGAACCGTGCCGGGTGAGAATAACGGAGCGAGGGTCGTGAAGAGTTCCGACACCGGATAGGATGCCGCCCCGACGTGGTGGTACAGCACCTCACCGGTAAAGGGACGCCAGTTCATACGGAGCCCTACATTCAGCTTGTGCTGCGGAAACCCTCGTCGGGCGGTCCCACGTAGACTTTGCCCGACCTCCTGGTACGCATAGTTAGCAAACCCTGAGAGCCAGGAAGTGACGAGGACTTCCAGACCTGCTTCCCCTCCGTAGACATCGGCCACGCCACCATTCGCTGGGCGTATGGGATCTACAGGGTTACCGGTAAAGGATTGAAAGGCGATGATGTTGGAAATGTGGTTATAGAATCCGGTCAGTCTGGTTCGCAGCCGATGGTTCCACCACCAGCCTTGGTACCCCAATTCATACGAGATGATCTGTTCGGGCTGTAGGTTAGTCGATCCGAACACGGCAAATCTGGTGGGTGGTAGTCCAGGAAGTGTCAAGAGGGTAATAATGTCTTGGCCGACATCGAAGGTGGTCGGCTGGCGATAGGCGACAGAGCCAGACAGGCGGAGTGTATGGTTATCGTTCACATGGTAGATCAGGGCACCGCGAGGAGAGAGGGCGGGTGCAACAAAGGTATCGAGGTCGTAGCGGAACCCCATATCCACTTCTAGAGACGGCAGCACCTGCCAGTTCCCTTGCGCATAGAGCCCAAGACGATTTTCGGTCGTCCTAGTTCCCAGATAGTTCCACGAGGCAATGATGTGACGAAAGTTGCTTCCAATATTCACCGTGAGGGTGTCAAGCGGGTTGAATCGGTATCGCGTTTCGAGATCATAGGAATTAAACGATGCGTGTTCGCCCGGTTGCCCTAATCGATCGGTGATGGCGAGGAACTGAGCGAGTGGCGGAGCGAAGGTATCGGTTGTTTTAAAGAACAGGCCATTCCACCAGCCACGGATGAGCAGGCCGTTGTGCTCATAGCTGAGCAGGCCATGGGCCTGCGAGTTGTGAGCATCGGCGATAGCGGCATCTGATACGGCTCTGTTGTAAGGGTTCGCTCGCGCGATGCCGGCTTCGGCTCGTAACCGACCCTTGTGTGAAAAATGGTATTCGGCCATGCCGCCGATTCGTTGACTGTTGTGCGCCGGCGCATTTCGGTCGGACCAACGTTGATTCTGTTCGTGCCCGCCTGACAGCCGATAGCCCCAATTGCCAACGGTTCCAGCGTGGACGGCGGTGGTGAGGATGGTCCCCAGTCCGCCACCCGCGAGTTGCAGGGTGCTTCCGCGCAGTTCTTCCGGAGATTTCGTGATAATGTTCACGACGCCGTCGAAGGCGTTGAATCCGTAGACGGCTGACGCCGGCCCCTTCAGCACTTCGATCCGCTTGATTTCGGTGAGGGCGACCGGAAGAAGTTTCCATAAGACCCCACCAGTCTGATCGTTGTAGATAGAACGTCCATCAACAAGGACGAGGAGCTTGTTGGCCAGCACCTGATTGTTGCCGCGCACACTAACATTGAAGTCGACCGCGCCGGTTTGCATGACTTCCATCCCAGGAATCTGTCGGAGCATTGTTGGGATATCGGTTGCTCCCGAGTTCCGGATATGTTCATCGGTGATCACATAGACATCAGATGGGGCCTGGGAGATCGGCTGCTCATAGCGGCTCGCGATGCTGACCGTTTCCTCCTTCAGATAGAGCATCTCGTCCAGGAGTTGCTTCTCTGTTGTGGAAGAGGTTCGAGGAGGAGTAAATGGGGTCTCAGCCAAGCCCCAGTGTGGGGCATGCACTCCACAGAGCACGACGCTGATTATCCAACCCCATCTCACATGACTCATGTAGCTTGATACCGTAAGTACTTCCGTTAGTGGGTGGTGTAAGTCTTACCACAACGCACATCCATCGGATGGCAAACTCTTCCGAATGGTCATCTACTTGAACAGACATTCTGTCGATTCTCTTTTGTGAATCGAATCAGATACTGAATCGAATTGGATACAATCTTCCCTAGATCTAGCGTCGGGTTATTCGTTGTCTGTATTGATCCCGTGTCAGCCCAAGGCGAGATCGTGCCGTTTAGCTGCTTGTCCGGCTGATTTTGGCGTTGTGCGGAAGCGTGGTCAGTACGACAATAGTTCTGGCGCGGGGATATCTTACATATGTCGCTAGGCGAGGAATGATATTTGCGTGATTTTGGGGACGTTCAAGTTGTGGATGAAGGAAAAGGTTGTGAGAACTCGCTCAGCTACTTCTTCAAATCCCAGTCCAAGGCCAGGCTGGACCGCCTGCTCCAGTCGCTCATCTCCTTGTGAGGCTCAGGTCTGGGTCGGTGACCCCGGCGGCGATTTTCCACTATCACCGCCGGGCATCGCCGTGATAAAGAGATACCTCACAACGACACAAGATGCTGAATGAAAATAGAGTTGAGATCTCAGAGGTCCACGGTATGGCCAGAGCGCACTGGCCATCAAACGGAAGGAGTCGAAATGGTGAGCGTGAAGGATGTGCTGAGGTATGCGATGGTCGTCTGCGGCCTGAGTGTGCTGGCCGCGCCGGTGCAGGCGGGGTTTCCCTCGGTGCCGAAGGAGACGTACGAGGCGTTGAAGATCGAGCGCTCGGCGTCGCCGAAGGAACTGTACGAAGCGTTGCTCAAGCGGTATCTGGACCCGGAGCAGGGCGTCGGGAAGGGGAAGTACGGGCAATATTGGCAGCCCATCTCGTTCAGCAAATACTTTGACCCCCATACCTTCTACAAGCCGCCGCAAGCCGTGAAAGAAGTGGCGAGCCGGCAGGAGTGTGTGAAGTGCCACACCGATGAATCCCCCGGATGGGTCGTGGCGTGGAAGAAGAGCACCCATGCCAACCTGGATAAGATTCGGAAGTTGAGCCCGAAGGATCCGACGTTCTACAAGAAGGCCAAGCTGGAAGCCGTCGAAGAGAACCTGCGCTCGATGGGCAAGCTGGGCAAGAACGAAAAGCTCAAGGAAGTGGGTTGTATCGACTGCCACTTCGACATCAACACCAAGCAAAAAGCCGATCACCGCAAGGACATCAAGTTGGCCACCGCCGACACCTGCGGCACCTGTCACCTCCAAGAGTTTGCCGAGCGCGAGTCGGAGCGGGATACCATCACCTGGCCCAAGGATCAGTGGCCGAAGGGCCGGCCGTCCCACGCGCTGGACTACCGTGCCAACGTCGAAGTGGACGTGTATGCGGGGATGTCGCAGCGGGAAATCGCCGATGGCTGTACCGGTTGTCACGTGAATCAAAACAAGTGCGACACCTGCCATGCGCGCCATGATTTCTCGGTGGCGGAATCGCGCAAGCCGGAAGTCTGTGCGCAGTGCCATAGCGGGGCCGACCACAATAACTGGGAAGCCTACAACCTCTCCAAGCATGGCTTGAAGTACCAGCGGGATAAAGAGCACTGGAACTTCAACGTGCCGATTAAAGAAGCCATGAAGAACGGGGCCGAGACCGCACCGACCTGCCAATACTGCCACATGGAGTATCAAGGCAAGATTACCCATAACGTGGTGCGGAAAGTGCGGTGGGCCAACTATCCGTTCGTGCCGGGCATTCGGGAGAACATCAAGACCGAATGGGCCGACAAGCGCAACGATGCGTGGATCAAGACCTGTACCAACTGTCACTCCGAAACCTATGCCCGAGCCTGGATGGAGTTCATGGACAATGGGACCTTCTCCGGCTTGGATAAGTACGATGAAGCGCATCATGTGGTCGAAGAGCAATACAAGGCGGGCCTGTTAACCGGGCAGAAGACCAACCGGCCGACGCCGCCGGCGCCGGTCGCGGACGGCTTTGAACAGTTCTTCCAGATCTATTGGTCGAAAGGGAACAACCCGGCGGCCAATGAGCTGAAGCTGTTCGAAATGGCCGAAGACCACCTGGTGCAGTTGCACGTGAGCTTGGCCCACCAGTACTGGGGCTACACCTATACGGTAGGCTGGGCCGCGATGAACCGGGCCTATGTGGAAATCATGGACGACGATACGCGGCTGAAAGAGAAGCTGGAATTGCAGGCGCGCGTCGCGAAGCTGGAAGGGCAGATGAAGACCAGTCTGCTCGATCTGGACAGCGAGACCGGCAAGCTCTCCCTCGGGGGCCTTGGCGGCGGCATGATGCTGGCGGGCACCCTCGCGATGGCCAGCTGGCGGCGTCGTCAGAAGTAGAAGTAGGCTGTGAACGCGACATCGTCAGTCAACGAGTCGGTGTCGCGTCAGGCCAGTCCGAAGATCCTCCCGTCACTCGGAGTCCTCCTGGTGACGGGAGGCCTTTTTTTGGTTGGTTGGTTTCTCTACCTCTGAGGCAAACCTCTTCCTCCTCCCTACAACTTTCAAATAGAGAGTTTGATCTGGAAGTTCATGCTCCACTGAATCTAATTCGATACAGAATCCTTTTGTAGACAGATGGAATGTACCAGACCATCTGAAGAATTGTTCGTGACGAGGATTTACGAATCACACATTCGTTCAATGACTTAGGAGATGGATTGACGAAAAGGTAGGCGTCATGCCACTCCCTATCATGCCGTGGCCAAGGTCCCATTCTTGCTCCTAATACTGTGTTTATCGTGGAGTGACTTTCTCCTTCGACTATTCTTCCGCTACAATGGCGCCCTGAGAAACCAGACTAGGAGTATTCATGCAGGCCCGTGTTCTCATCGTCGATGACGACCCGGATATCCTCACGTCGCTGACCAAGCGCTTGTCATGGATGGGGCACGATGTGCTTACGGCCGAAGATGGTGAGCAGGCGCTGCGTGTGGTGTTCCAAGACCAGCCCGATGTCGTGCTGCTCGACATTGAATTGCCGGGCCTCGGCGGGCTGGACATTCTCAAGCATCTTACGGAAAAACGTTCGGCCGTTCCGGCTCCGACTCTGCCTGAAGTGATTGTCATTACAGCGTTTGGGACCATCGGTCGAGCCGTGGAAGCGATGCGGCTGGGGGCGTGCGATTTCCTCAGCAAACCGTTCGAACCGGACCACCTCGCTCTCGTGATCGAAAAGGCCTTAGCGCAATCGGCCATCACGCGGCAGGTCGGTCTTCTGCAAGCGGAAGTACACGAACGCTATGAGTGTATTGTAGGGCCGAGTCAACGAATGAGGCAGCTGCTTGAGACGGCCCGCCGCGCCGCTGCCTCTTCGGCCACCGTGCTCTTGCTGGGTGAAACCGGAACCGGCAAGGAGGTGATGGCACGCGCGCTACACCGCTGGAGTCCTCGCGCCACGAGACCCTTCGTGGTCGTCAACTGCGCGGCGTTGCCGGAGAGCCTCCTCGAAAATGAGTTGTTCGGTCATGAAAAGGGCGCGTACACGGGAGCAGTCACGCGGGAGCAGGGAAAGATTGAGGCCGCAGCAGGTGGGACGGTCTTTCTCGACGAGATTGGTGATATGCCGGCGGGGCTCCAGACGCGCCTCCTCCGCGTGTTACAGGACCAAGAGTTCTATCGTGTCGGGGGTAATCGACCGATTCGCATCGACGTGCGCTTTGTGGCTGCGACGAATAGAGATCTGAAGGACGCGATTCTCCAGGGTCGATTCCGAGAGGATCTCTACTTTCGTCTCAACGTCATCTCGCTGACGCTTCCGCCGTTGCACAAGCGAGGGGATGATATTCCCGCATTGGTAGACTACTTTATCCGGCGACATGGTTCTGCACCTGGACGTCGCCCCATCACGGTGAGCCAGGAGGCGCTGAAGGTGCTCCGTGCCTATCACTGGCCGGGCAATGTACGGGAGCTGGAAAATGTGTTGGCCCGTGCCATGGTCTTGTGTCCCGACCACACCGTCGAGCCGGAGCACCTTGGGATCAAGGTTCAGCGCAAGTTGTCGTTTGAGACAGACTTGTCGGAGGATTGTAGCCTGAACTACCATGCCGTGATGGAGGCGCACAGCCGGAAACTCCTTGAAGAAGCGCTGCGGCGATCTGGATGGAACCAAACGAAGGCGGCTGAGTTGCTCGGTCTACAACGCACCTATCTCACGAGACTCATCAGGCAAAGAGGGGTACAGACGAAGCCATCGTTCACGTAAGCCAACCGGACACTGCTGGTTTCTCAGGAGCCCCCTACCAGCCGGTGGTTACCGCCGGATCATCGGGAGATAGCGTGTAGGATTAGAGACAGCCGTTGCTATGGTGGGTTGCGTCACGTGGGTTGGGCGCATGGTAAACGAAAAACAGCTCCCATGCCCTGGCACGGTCTCAACCCACAGTCGGCCGTGATGCAATTCAACGAGCAACTTGGCGATCGCCAGTCCAAGACCCGCTCCCTTTGATTGCTTGGGTGTGGTGGGTACTCGATAGAACGGTTGAAAGACCTTTTCCGCATCCTCCAGTGTGATCCCAGGACCCGCATCCGAAACGGAAATTTTGACATGACCGTTCTTCAACAACGTGGCCGACACATCGACCGTCGTGTGTGAGCGAGTGAACTTGACCGCGTTATGCAAGAGATTGAGGATGATTCGGTGCAATTTGTCGCAGTCTGCGGACACGCATGGCAGATCGGATGCCAGGGTCATCGTAATATGCACTCGACGTTGAGAGGCCAACGGGCGCATATCTTCGATGGACTTGGCCATCACATGCCCGACAGCGATCTGTTCCAAGCGCACCGTCGTTTGACCCATCTCAATCTGTGACAGATCCAGAAGGTCGTCGATCAGGGTGTGAAGGCGAGTCAAGTTGGCCTCCATACGTGTCAACGACCGATGTTGTTCGGCAGTGATGGCCCCATCGATTCCATCGCACAGGTTGGCGATGTGGACTTTCATGGAGGTCAACGGCGTCCGAAGTTCGTGGGAAGCCGTAGAGATGAAAATGGATTTGCGACGGTCGAGTTCTTGCAGCTTAGCGTTGGCTGCGGCGAGTTCCTGCGTGCGAGCTGTGACTCGATCTTCGAGGCTGTGAGCCAACTCGCGCAACTCCCGCTCACGGGAATGTAATATTTTCGCCATGTGGTTGAAGACACCGGTGAGTGTGCCGATTTCATCTCGGGTACGGATCACCAAGTTCGGCACCGTGTCTCCATCTGCGAGTTGCGTGGCTGCAACCGTGAGACCTCGCAAGGGAATGGTGATGCGGCGGGCGAGTAAGACGGCCATGGCTAACCCACCGATCAGGGTGCTCAGTGTAATAATGACCGCTTGCCACAATAGACGACGGAGACTCTGCTGAAGAGCGGATGTTGATATTCCAACCTGCACGAGGGTTGGAGGTGTCAGTGTATGTGCGGTGTTTTCTTCAAGTCCGTCCAATCGTTCTTCAAGCGTGAGTTGCAGCGCGGGATCCCACTCGCTGACCAGTGGGTAGCGTGGGATATGAACCGTAATGTCATAAAAAATGGGAAGCTCGGTTCCTGCGGCTAACGCCAGTAATTCTCCTGGGGCTAAGTCGATGCTTGCTCGAAGGATAGGGCCTTGGTTGCTCAGGCCAATGGCGCTGACGAGCGGTTCATTCGTCATGTTTCCCTGATGATGGAGCTGGACTAATTTCGTCGCGGCAAACCGACGGTGTGTGCGATCCTGAGGAGCGAATTGTTCTTGCCACGCTCCCTTTCCAAACCCGGCCTGGAGGTCACCACTTGGAGCGATGACTGCGACATAGGCGACTGGATTGACGGCGAGAATCTCCTGAATGTGCTGATTCAACCGCGGAATGTCCCCGGCGACGATACTAGAGCGACCCATCTGGGCAAGGTGCTGGGCGAGAAGAGTGCCACTCTGTACTGAGCTTTCTGCAGCGGACCGTATCTGTTGCCGGACAAACAGCCAAGCCAGGAGGAGGCACGCAATGACCAAGATCAGTGCGGTGCAACAGGCTAGCTTGGCTCGGAGCGAGATCGAAAACCGGTGAGGTATGAGTGTGCCGAGATTCGCTCTCATTCGTGCGCCGTACATCATTTGCAGTCGTCCACTCCTCCCAGCTGCAAAGCTAAGGGGTGAGATCCGAGGAATCGCGGTTGTGAGCGATCGGCCCTGATCCACTAAAGAGATGGTTGGCCAACCGGATCACCTCGGGATCGAGTGTGATGTTGAAGTACGCTGCGGATTTTAAGTTCAGTGCCCATTGTGAGTGTTCAGGGGCTTCCATCGTGCCCGCCGAAGCACCTTCGTTCGTGAGGCGCTTTAGTGAGAGCCGTGCTGCCTGCTGGCCCACGGCCCAGGGATCTAAGACTAACGCGCCAACGGCTCCTTGCTGGACTAATGTGGAGGAGAAGGTAAAAATCGGCACCTTGGTCTTCAGGCTCGATTCTAAAAAGACAGGGATGGCCGATTCAGACACGACAAGCTGGTCTTGAATCAGCCATAAGATGTCGATCTTCGGGAGCAACCTACGGAGGGCATGAGCAACGTCTTCTTGGCGCCGGATCGCAACCGGTACGAGCTCCAAACCCTGCTGACTGGCTACTCGGACTGCCTCGTGAACAGCGGCCCCGGTTTCATCCTCACCGTACAGCACTCCGATTCGTTTTCGATCGGGCATGAGGGAGTGCAGTGCAGCCAGTTCCACTTCCGGTTTAGCCCGAACGGCAATCCCAGTCATGTTGGATGCGGGAAGGTCGTAGGTCTCAGGATTCAACACCATACAGAACACGACGGGGGTATCGAAGATTTCTAGCTTGGCAGCTATCGCTGCCTTGAGTCCGACCGCGAAGATAAGATCGGGTGGTGAGGCGCGCAACGCTCGGCCGATTTCCCTGCCTCGTGTGAGGTGACCATTCAGGTTGTACTCTTTTACCTTCACCAGTGATGGAAGGCCTGCCCTGAATCCCACAACGGCTTGGTCGTAAGACGGCAGATCTGCGGATTTGACGATGGCAACTTCAGCTGCCTCAACCCTGTCCCAGAGGGTTGTGAAGGAGAACAGCGCGAAGAGAGCTGAAATGAACAGCATGAGAGATCAAAATTCAATCGACTGATTAGGTATCATAGCCGACATCCACACGAGTTGCCAACGCCGTGATGATGAACGAGGATGCCAAGCTCGTTCAACTACATGGGCGAAATATTAGGAAGCAATTATTGGGCCGTAGGTGTTGTGCACGACGAATGGATCAGAGCTTTACGGTCAACCATCCCATCACCCTGGTTCCGAGTAAGTCGCCGAGGGGATGTTCCCGGTGCTCATCGTTCAACGCGTTGAACACGGAGAGTGCTAATTCGGCCTCCCGTATGCAGTCTTTCGTTGGTTGGCGCCAGATCAGATATCCGAAACGCAGGTTGAGCAGGTTATAGTTGGGGACTTGTTCCTGTGGAAGCACAGTTCCGGCTGGAAAGGCAAAGGCCAGGTTGGTGAATGCGTCGGCTAATGGATAGGTTGCATTCCCCACATAGTGATAGAGGATCTCTCCGGTGAAGGAGTTCCATTTTGTGCGTAACCCGACATTGATCTTGTGCTGTGGGAACCCTCGACGACTAAATCCGGTGAAGGATTGCCCGATCTCCTGGTACGCGTAGTTGGCAAATCCAGAAAGCCACGTTGTGAGAAGAAATTCTGCTCCGACTTCCCCTCCATAGATATCAGCGACACCTCCGTTTATCGGGCGTACCGTTCCCAGCGGAGCGTCTAGCGGGCTGCGAAAAGTGATGAGGTCAGAAACATGATTAAAAAACCCATTCACTCTGGTTCGCAGTCGGTGGTCTAACCACCAACCTTGGTAGCCCAATTCGAAGGACAGGATTTGCTCCGGTTTAATGTCGGTCGATCCTAGCACGACGGCGGTTAAGGAGGTTGGTCCGGGAAGTGTGAATGGATTCAAGACGTTGAGGCCAACCTCAGTGGTTGTCGGAGGTCGATGAGCCATCGAACTAGAAAACCGAAGGGCATGATTGGGAGTGATGTGGTACACCAGGGCACCCCGAGGGGACAGGGTTGGTGTGATGAAGGTATCAAGGTCATATCGCAGTCCAGCGACTACCTCAAGTGAGGGAAGTACTTGCCAGTCTCCGTGGGCATAGAGGCCGAGGCGGTCTTCGGTTGTCCGTGTGCTGAGGAAGTTCGATGAATGAATGATGCGACGATAGTTGGCGCCAAAGTTGATATTGAGTGTCTTAAGGAGGCTAAATCGGTACCGTGTTTCAAAGTCATAGCTATTGAGAGAGTTGGTCTGTTCCGTTCGTGCCAACCGATCGGTCAAACCTATCAACGGAAGTAGTGGAGAATGTATACGAGGGTCCGTTTCAGAGAAGAGACCATTCCACCAACCACGAACTAACAATCCGTTCTGTTCGTAATCGAGGGATGCATATGCTTGTGAAAAATGAGTATCACCAGTGGAAATCGAGTTTATGAAGCCATTGTACGGATTCGACCTGCCGACGCCTGCTTCAGCTCTGATCTTTCCACCATCGAGCAGGTGATACTCAGCCGTGCCGCCAACTCGTTGACCATTGAGCGCCGGTGCGTCAGGATTCGACCAGTGCTGAGTTTGCTCGTGTCCACCCGATAGCTTGTAACCCCAGTTTCCCAGGGTTCCTGTGTGGACCACGCTGGTAAGGAGGGAGCCCACTTCGCCTCCTGCTACTTGAAGTATGGTTCCTTTCGTCTCCTCGGGTGATTTCGTAATAATATTCACAACTCCGTCGAAAGCATTAAATCCGTAGACCGCAGACGCAGGTCCTTTGAGAACTTCGATCCGTTTGATTTCGACTAATGAGACCGGAAGCAGTTTCCACAAGACAAGACCGGCTTGGTCAATATAGATAGAGCGGCCATCAATCATGATCAGGAGCTTATTTGCTGCTAATTGATTGTTTCCACGCACACTGACATTAAAGTCCACTGCGTTCAGTTGCATGACTTCTATGCCGGGCACTTGTCGGAGCAACGTTGGGATGTCGGTCGCCCCAGAGTTGAGAATGTCCTCATCCGTGATCACGTAAACATCAGATGGAGCTTGCGAAATCGGCTGTTCGTAACGGCTCGCGATGCTGACGGTTTCCTCTTTTAGGTAGAGCGTTTCCTCTTGAAGCTGCTGATCTGTCGACGAAGATGTGTGGAGGAGGGGAAGTGGAGGATCAGCCCAAGCATTTGGGACTTGGCTTAACCAGCAAGTCGCGAAGACGGTGGCTATCCCCCATCTTATGGCCAAACAGTTTGAATGCCTCGGCTTGTACGGCATGAGTTGTGTGCTTCTGCCGAGGCAGTCCATCTGCAAAATTGGCTGCATGTACGACGTGAAGCCAGAAATGTACGCGAAGCCGAATTGGGTAGCAACACTTAGGAATCAATATGTTACGCCATCTTCATGAAGTGAATCGAATTAGATACAGAATTGAATTAGATACATCTCGAGATGGTGACATCACCTCGACGAAGACATCAGGCCCATAGCAATGATGCCTTGATGGACATCTCTTGCCTTGTCGCTCACTTATCGAGCCCGTACATGTGAACTTCTGGATGCTGATGCTGCCATGATGCCAACGAGAGTGTGGGAATGGGAATCGCATGACGGAGAATCTTCATCACTGACTCCAGACAGTTTCCTCCTGTGGGGAGCGCACAGTGTCTCCAGCAGATTCTCGACGACAGGTTCGTGTATTGCTGGTCGACCAGTCTAATGTTGTCCTTCAACGGCTGAAGACAGTTCTCACCAAGAACCACCGCATGTTTGTTGTTGGGACCGCACGGACTCAAACTGATGCCGGAATGTTGTTACAAACCTGTCGTCCCGATGTCGTGGTCTTGGATATTCAAGCGGGAGATCCCTACGGGATTCATCTCTGTCGGACTATTCGCAAGTGCTACCCGAAGATCGCGGTCCTGTTCTTCACCGCCAGCGACGATAAACGGCTTCTCAAGTCTGCCATTCTTGCCGGTGCAAAGGGTTACCTGCTGAAGCAGGCATCGGGCGAGGCCGTTGCGAAGGCGATCGAGGTCGTTGCTGCTGGTCAGGCCGTCGTAGACCAACAATTGACACAGGAGCTCTTGAAGTGGGTTCGTGAGGGCACTGGCCCTACGCAGCGGACGCGATTCAGCGGGTGCTCAGCATCGGACCTACAAGTGCTGTCGCTCATTGCGGCGGGAAGAACCAACAAGGAGATTGCGCGCCACCTCAACGTTACGCCCGGAGTCTTTCGGGCAAGACTTCTAAAAATCTACAAACGCTTGGGGATCTCGAGGAGATCGGCGGCGGCAAGTTATTTCATGCGGTGGGAACAAGGAGTCTTGTGAACTATCACTTGTTCATGAGGGAGAGTCCCCATTTCTTTAAACTGAATCTTATTAGATACAGAATCTAATTGGATACGTGTATCTCTGAGGCACAGTTCAATCCACCCCATCCGGTTGCCTGAGAGTCGAAACATCGGGATCCCCCTTGACTACGAACACTGCGCTGAAAGGGCCTACTCCTCCTTGTCCCACGACCCATGACGTCCTGTCCTGGATCCAACGAAAGATCGTTCTCGTTGGTGCAGTTTGCTGGAACAAAGTTTGCTGCACCTTCAAGGAACCGCTGGTTTGACTGCCCGCTCTCGATGAAGGGTTGGGTGTGTGTACTGTGCGTTGGACATTTTGAAGACGGATGTTGGGTGGTTCACCATTGGGGCGACAGGGTGGAGTACGTAAGTAGAGCGGAGGGTGTCGTTCCCGATTTCTGAGCAAATCGTTGGTTATAACCAGGGAGATGTACTATGACTCAAGGGTTACCAGGTAAGTGGGGGAAAGTCGAACACGTGAGTACGTGGAAGGCATGTCTTGTGGCCATCTTGGCGGTCATGTTGTTCGTGTCCGGTAAAGAATCAGCACTGGCCACGACGGGAGTTGGGCCGTATAAGGTTGCACAGGTTAAAGACGCGAATAATGATCCAACCATCGTTGAGACCTGGATTGTGGCAGACGAGGCGACTGTCAATATTGCTTCGCCTGGCAGTCCGGATGTGAAGGCGAACGGCATGGCGTTTAAGAGCTGCTCAGATAAGCAGCTGAGTGCATGCACGAAGCTTGGCATACCTGGTCCGGAGTTTCGGCTCAAAGTAGGAGACCGGGTCATCGCCCATTTTGTGAATAACCTCGAGAAGTCAGGTTTGGATCCAGAGGCGAATGTGTCAGGTATTCACTGGCATGGCATCGAGTTGAACAATGCCAGCGACGGCACGGAAGTGACTCAGCCCGCAGTGGACCCCAAAGGGGGGACGTTCGACTACGATTTCACCGTAACCCGGCCGGGAATCTTCTGGTACCATCCGCACCACCACTCCTCGACCAACCAAGTGGCCAAAGGACTCTACGGGTCGATCATTGTTGAAGATAATCAGGGACACGAAGCGCAACTCCGGAATAGTGGCGTAATTCCGTCGGCAGAACAAACCAAGACGCTGGTACTCAGCGACATCACGGTCTGCAATGCTCCGGGAACGGGAACCAACCCGGCCACATTTGCTGGTGATCTGCCGCACGTCAGTGGCGTTGAGGCGTGGGAGATCAACTACTCAAATGATGATTTGAATCAGTCTCCGCTCATCCTCTGTGAACTAGAGCCGCGAGATGCCAATGGAGTGTATACACCGAATCTCTATCAGGCCGGAGACGTTCCGAACATTCAAGCGCCCAGCTTGACTGGTCGTATGAGTGAAGGGTTTACGGTTTTGACCAACGGCGTGCAGGTTGATGCCAGGGGAGGGACTCCTAGTGCCCCAGCGGCTCCTTCATCCAGTGTGTTGGCAAATGCACTTGAAGTCCAGGCCGGTCAGGGACTGCGGTTGCAGATCGTGAATCCGTCGCCGGTCCGTTACATGCGCCTTCGGTTGACGACCAGTAGTGGGGCACAAGTCAACCTATTGCGAATCGGTGGAGAAGGGGGATTGCTCGATCATGCGGTGCTAGAGGGTGGCATTACTGCGAATAACTTTGATTTCAAGTATGGGCAAGGTGAGATCTTAGTCCCACCTGCCGGTCGTGCGGATGTGGTGGCGACGATTCCGGATGACGCCACAGGTGTTCTGACCCTCTGGACCGAGGATTTTGAGCGAGTGGAAGCCACCTATTCCTGGACTCCGACAGTGCCGGTGATGCATCTGAAAGTTGGTGGTAGCCCGGTCACATCTCCGTCGTTGGTAAAACAGGCGGGGGATCCTCTGCTGACAAGTGTGGGAACGTCGGTCAAGGTTCTCGATGCAGCACCAGATAATCTTCTGGCTCCTTCCAGCGGCGAAGCTGGATCGACGAATAAAGACATCCAGCTGACGTTCTGGTCTAACAACGGCGCGTTTCAGGCGTCGATTGACGGGGTCCCGATGCCGAGAGACTTCACGGGTCTCGGCAAAGATGGTCTGGCCAACAGTGGCAATCCTTTTTTCCTCGACTCAGCCCGTCATGCAACCCTTGAAAATACATTGGAACTCACGGTGACCAATACGACGGGGGCGAACCATCCGTTTCATTTGCATGGATTTTCATTTCAGCCGACGAAACTGGCTCCACAAGGAGGCACCACCGGACCGATCTATGAATTCCCGTATCATGAGTTTCGGGACATCATGGATGTGCCCGCGAATTATACCTTCACGTTTCGGGTTTCCTTGGACGATCGGCCGACGAAGTACAAGCCGGTAGGGGGAGGACTTGGTCGGTGGCTGTTCCATTGTCACATCCTCCCTCATGCCACGTTTGGGATGATGTCGGAGCTTCACGTCCATCACTAGGATTGAACGAAACGCTCTATGTCGAAGCAGATGAAACGCTTGAAACCGTAAAGGAAGGCTCTATGAAAACACGACATCTTTTATTGGCTGCACTCAGTATGCTGGTGGCGTGGGGCATGGTTGGCATGGCTCAGGCTCAGTCTCCTTCTCCCGATGATCCTGTCGTCTCATTCGAGGCTGGAGACAGGCCTGGGAACTTTTTCACCTGTTCGAACACGGCCAACTCGACCTCAATCGGGTGCGTGCCTGGGTCGATTGGGGGAGCTCAACAGAGGTCCCTCGCGGTCATTGCCCCCGGAGAAACGGTGGGGTTTCCCACCTTTAGTGGAGAAGCCAGCACGATCCATACGGTGCTGAGCCTGCTCTGGCCTACGGGTGCCACACACGATGATAACCTGCCGTTCGCCACCCACCCATTCAAGGCAGCCATCGATTTTCTCAACCCGGCACCGGGAGGAGTGGCGACGGTGAAGTTGAATACGCCAGGACTCTACGTCTTCATCTGTGACATCCATGTCTATATGTTTGCGACCGTCATCGTGGATGATCCCAGCACGGCCGTGGATCACGCTGATAACCTAGTCCCTGGTTTAGGGTTGGATCTCGGGAAAACGATTACACTGGTGAACGGCATTACGGTCCCGACAGCCAGCGATTTGGCGCTCCGCTTGGTAAGAACGAACTTCATGATCACGGACCCAGATAATTGGAAGGATTACAATAAAACAGACTGGCAACCAAAGTATCCGCCGGTCCCTGTGATTGCGTATGATGTGAATGGGGTGGAGGTCCCCGTTCCGAATCTTAATACGCTCCTGCAGTCGGATCCAGTCAATGCCAAGGCTCAATTGCAGAACCCGACTACACCGGGTATTGGTGAAATTTGGGTCGACACTCAGTTTGAATTGACGGCGGGAAAATCGAAACCAGGAACGGCGACGGCCATCGACGGAAAGACGTGGGCGTTGACAAAGAAGATTGCGCTTCCAGAGACCAACATGAACCATCCCCACAACATGTGGACGGATCGTGATCAGAAGGTGATCTATCAGACCCAATGGTTCGATGAACGATTGACGGTGTTTGACAGGAAAACCGGTGCGTTCATACGGGAACTGAACGCGGGGCCCGCCCCCTCACATGTGATGACGAGAGCCAATAACGATCTCGTGCATGTGGCACAGAACGGCGGCAATAACGTACGGGAGTTTAACGATCTGGCAGGATCAGGTGGTGCGGGTCCGAACCAATTTCTTCGTGACATCCCGATGACAAATGCACCGGTGGATAACTCCGACATTATTAACGCCACCCATCCTCATGGTCACTGGATGAGTTCGACTGGGAATGAGATGGTGACACCCAACGAAAATGTCAATACGTCGACAGTCTATAATTTCCCAGGTGGTGCAATCGAAGCCACCATTCCTACGGGAGCTGTACCGATTGCCACGGGGATGATGCCCGATTCGAGCAAGTATTATGTGGCCAATTTTCTTGATAGCACCATATCGGTCATGAATATGGCGAACAACAGCAATACGGAGATCAAGAAGATTAACTTGATCGCCAACTACGACCCAATCGGTGGAGGGGTGGTGCCGGATCCGGTCTCAGGTAAGACGTTTGTCGGTGCTTTACCAATTCAGACGCCAGTGAGTCCAGACGGAACCAATATGGTCACGGCTAATACCTTGACCGCCACCATTACCGTTGTTGATACCCGGCCAGGCCCCACAGAAGACACGGTCGTAGCGATGTTACCCTGTGACCCAGGCTGCCATGGCGTGCAGTACGGCGCCAAGCTAGGAGGTGGGTATTACGCCTATGTCGCCAACAAGTTCAGCAACGCGATGATCATTGTGGATCCTGATCCCAATGGGGACGGCGATCCGAGTGATGCTCTGATCGCTGGGCGCGTGTTGCTCGCTGGGACGGGAACTGACGATACCGTGATCGGCAATGTGGGCATGGGCGGACAGGGCGTCCTGGCCGCTCCCAACGTCTACAATGGGTGGGTGCAGCAATGGGTTAAGCACTGCGGGACTCCTGAGTGCACTGCCTGGGCAGGTCAGATGACTGAAAAGCAAAAAGATCCAGCTGAAGTGAAGTAGATTGGCAAGTATGTCCCGCCTGGGGTACATCCAGGCGGGACACCTCTCTCGCTGCGCTCATCCAAACCTTGTCTCCGCCCCCTTTTACCACTTATTTCTTATAGGATGTGGGCTCCGAAACCAGTAGGGCAACGGTGCCGTGCGAGTGTGTTCCTGGTTTTGTAGATGTCTGTGAGAGAGGAAAGGAAGCTCAGGTGAGCGCAGACGGTGATGAACCCTAAACTGCTGGCTTGAGCACATCTGCCTCTAGATCCACTATCGCACTTCGCAAGGCGCCGCTGAGCTGCCGGTAACGCCCTTCGGCCCAGATGTTGAAGGATTCCGCGTCTGGGAACACGAGGTCCCAGGCTTTTGCAGCTTCCAGCATCAGGAGGGTTTGTGGTTTATGACGTCCGGGGAACAAGACAACCAGGACGGCGGAATTTCCGGTGAGACTAATATCGGTGAAGATGTGAATAGTCGCAGTCGAGGGAAGCATGATGTCCCGCGAGGCGGCCTCCACGAGAGGGTGATAGAGTCGATACAACAACTGTGCGGTGACTTCGTGAGGATTGGATGGGGTCAGGAGACGCGGATTCGGCTTCTCCCCGAACAAGTTTTCGGTCAGGTAGCTGGCGGCTTCCCAAGTCGGCATGGCGCCGGAGGCGACCAGCGCTTCGCAAGTATAGGCGATCCAATTTCGAACCCGGGGACGCTTGCGAACTGATGTTAACTTTTTGGGCATACGCACCATTCCTTCTCTCGTCAGTCTCGATGCAGCGATATGGGCCCCTGTTTTCGAACGCTGGCAAAAGTATAGGAGTGAGGCGATTATCGGTCAACGAATTGTCAAGAACTAAGCAGGCGTGGGAGTCGTGGGGTGAGAGATTATAGTTCGGGGATTGGATTGGGATTGACGGGGTCTGCGTACTGCTTGTGGATCCGTGCGAGTTCCTCGCTTGAGGCGACGAAGACGTCCAACAATTCAGGGTCAAAGTGTTCGTTTCGATGTTTGAGCATGAGTTCGATGGCGTGGCTAAGATCGAAGGCCGGTTTATAGACACGCCGTGTGGTGAGTGCGTCAAAGGCGTCGGCAATGGCTGCGATGCGGCCTTCAATCGGAATGGTATCGCCTTGTAATCCCCGTGGATATCCGGTGCCGTCGAACCGTTCATGGTGGGTATAAGCGATCACCGCTGCGACTTTCAGCAGTTCCGCATCTGACCCACTCAGGATGCGGTAGCCGATTTCCGCATGTTGCGCGATCACGCCGAATTCCTCCTGCGTGAATTTTCCCGGCTTCAAGAGCACATGATCCGGAGTGCCGATCTTGCCGATGTCGTGCATCGGACTGGCCGTGCGAATCAGATCACATCGATCAGGAGAGAGCCCGGCTTTGCGAGCGAGCAATTCACAATAGTGACTCATCCGTTGAATGTGCTTGGCGGTGGCATTGTCCCTAAATTCCGCGGCGATGGCGAGTCGCTGAATGGTCTCCTCCCGGGACAGGCGCAGCTCTTTCTCAGTTCGTTCTAGCCAATCCAGCGCTTGCTGGAGTGCGAGGGTTCTTGTGCGGACAATATCTTCTAGATTCTCACGATGGTGGCGATTTTCCATTTCGAGCCGACGGCGGCGGAGCGCGTTCGCGACATCGATCAACACCTCGTTCGATTCAAAGGGTTTGACGATGTACCCGAAGGCGCCGACCTCGAGTGCGGCGTTGGCGAGCACCGAGCTGTCGAGTCCTGTGACCATGATTGCGGCTGTATGCGCGTGTTCTGCCAGGGCGTGACGAACCAGGTCCATGCCGGACTCTCCGGGCATGTTGACATCGCAGAGCATCAAAGCAAATGATTGGTCACCGAGCTTCTGTCTGGCTTCGCGCGCGTCTCCGGCGCATTCCACTGGATACCCATGAGATTGCAAGAGATATGTCAATAGGCGACGGATTGGTTCTTCGTCGTCGACGACCAAAATCGTGCGATTGTCGAGGAGAGCTTGGTAGTGAGTCTGATCCAGGATTGTCGCCATGAGTCGAATCGTGTGTGTCTGGTCGGGGCCGAGGCTTGTCGTGTTTCTTCTCTATCGGCTCATCGGCGTCAAACCTAAAGACGGTGAGGTGGACCACAAGTCATCCAGTTTTTGCGCCACAGAGTCCTACTTGGGTTGGTGAACGATCATGCTCCTTGAGTCAAAGTGAGCTATGACGGAACTGCTGCCTCTGGAAAGAGGTTGACCAGTACCGCGTCATGTATGGTCGTGCCTCTTCACTATGCCGACATCGGCGTATACGTCAAGGAAATGAACAGATTTCGTCAAATCCGACGGGCTGGTTGTGTACAGGACGGGGGAATCAATGCTCACGAGCCAGTTGCTCTCATGAGCATGACGGCTCCGTACGCCGTTTGCGCTTTCTCAGAACGTTGACTATAATCCACTCGCCATTTATTGAGAAAGGGACGAACGAACATGAGTGGAATCTCCGGGTTAGTGCGCTTCGATGGACGACGGAAAGATCAGGTCCGTCCCGTGAAAGTGACTCGGCATTATATTAAGCATGCCGAGGGGGCTGTCCTCATCGAGATGGGGGATACCAAGGTTATTTGCACGGCATCGGTCGAGGAGAAAGTTCCTCCGTTTCTCAAGGGAAAAGGAACCGGATGGGTGACGGCGGAATATTCGATGTTACCGCGGGCAACCCACGAGCGATCACCACGGGAGGCCGTTAAAGGCAAGCAAGGCGGCCGAACGTTGGAAATCCAGCGTCTGGTTGGGCGCGCTTTGCGCTCCGTCACGGATTTGTCGAAACTTGGAGAGCGGTCGATTTGGATTGATTGTGACGTGATCCAGGCGGATGGTGGGACGCGAACGGCATCCATTACCGGCGCCTTTATTGCGTTGGCCGATGCGTGTGCCAGCTTGAAAAAGAAGGAGTTGTTGAAGATGATCCCATTGACCGACTACCTGGCGGCTATTAGTGTAGGAAAGGTCGGCGGAGAAGTGATGGTGGATCTAGCCTATACCGAGGATTCGATGGCGGAAGTGGACATGAATTTGGTGATGACTGGTCGGGGTCAGTATGTCGAAGTACAGGGCACCGCGGAACGCACTCCGTTTGCCAAACAGGACATGGATGAGTTTTTGGCGTTGGGGTGGCAGGCGATTCAACGGTTGACGGCCATCCAGAAGGAACTGATCGGTGCCCTTGCTTGATGAATCCGTGAACGAGATCGTCCTTGCGACGCGCAACCCGGATAAGGGACGAGAGCTTGGGGTCTTGCTTGGAGGATTGGGTATCCGTATCCGTACGTTGGCAGACTTTCCGAGCGCACCGGAGGTGGTAGAAGACGGGACGACCTGTGAAGCCAACGCGATCAAGAAGGCGAGAGAGATTGCACAGGCTACAAGAGTTCCGGCTGTGGCGGATGATACGGGACTCGAAGTTGACGCACTAGGAGGCCGACCCGGCGTGTATGCAGCACGCTATGCCGGCGAGCATGCCACCTACGAGGATAATTGCCGGAAGTTGTTGCTTGAGCTCGCGGGGGTTCCAGGATCGAAACGGACCGCACGCTTCCTGACGGTTGCTGCAATTGCATTTCCCAGTGGCGATGTCCATGTCACTCAGGGTAGTCTAGAGGGGCTGATTGCTGAACAACCTCTTGGAGATCGCGGGTTCGGGTATGATCCGGTGTTTCTTGTGCCTGAATTCAACAGGACGCTCGCTCAGTTGACGGCTGAAGAAAAGAATCGCGTGAGCCACCGTGCAAGGGCCTTTGCGCAGATGCGTGTGTGGCTGGAGGATCATCGCGAACACTGAGTCTATCGCACAAGTCCTCCACGGTACGAAGCGCACAAGCGATGGGATGTTTGTAGAATCAGGGATCTCACCTGTAACAAGTCGGGGCGTAGCGCAGCCCGGTAGCGCGCCTGCTTTGGGAGCAGGATGTCGGAGGTTCAAATCCTCTCGCCCCGACCAAGCCAAGCTTGCTCGACCCGAAGCCCTTTTCTGTTAGTGAGGCGACGGGATACACACCTTCAGTATCGGTTCTCATCGCGAGCAAAACGTGCTCCTCGTTTCGTGCGCTATTCAGAATGATATCGTTGTGACGCGTGCGCGCGCTATCGAAGTATGTGAAGCCCCACGGCAGTCAAGAACATCGCCACTAGCATGAGGGCGATGTAGATGGTCATCCAGATCGCGAGGACCGTGAGTTCGCTTCTCATCGTCGGTTCATTCCTCTCTCTATCTCCCTCGTGAAGTGTTCACGAGGAAATCAGTTGACGTCCTTGAAATCCACGTGTGGAACACGAGTTTTAGGTTAAGCGGCCTTGTAACGACGATCCTTCGTTATCGCATCATAGGAAGCACTAAGCATTTCTCGGGCCACCAAAGATCTGAGTCAAACGCGTGGTATTTCAGGTGCTTAGGTAGATGAGTGACGAGATTGACGGTTGGCAGACGAATCCGAATTGATTCCATGGTGGATCGAATTTGATGCAGATAATTCGAGAGGGAAAGTCGAGGATGTTGACGGGCGTTCTGACAGGCTGAACGGCTCACCAGGAATCGTTCTGGTGTGCCGTCCTCTTCCTCAGTCCGAGAGAGTCGTCGGCGGTTTCGGAGAGATCTGTTTTTGCCGGAGCAGTTTGGTCAAGTACGTACGCTGTAAGCCCAGCTCCGCGGCGGCCTTAGTCTGATTCCAGCCGTTTCGCCGCAGGGCCTCCTCAATCAGTCTTTGGCCGTAGGCGTCCATGCTCTGGTGATACGAGAAGAAGACGACATCGGTGTTGGTCGCCTGGTTTATCGAAGGGAGAGTCGTGGTGGTCAACGCGAGATGTTCGGACTCGATCGTGTCACCGAGACACAAGACCATGGCACGCGTCAGCACGTTCTCCAGCTCACGGACATTCCCGGGCCAGCGGTAGTTCTGGAGCGCCTGGAGTGCGGAGTCGCTAAGGGTACAACGTCTCTTAAGACCGAATTTCCCTGGTTGCGTGAGAAAGTGCTCTGCAAGGGCAGGCAGGTCGTCGAGTCGTTCTCGCAAGGGAGGCAGGGTCACTGTGATGACGGCAAGACGAAAATAGAGGTCTTCACGGAATGTTCCTTGGCGAATTGCCTGTGCCAGGTCTTTGTTGGTGGCGGCGATGAATCGTACGTCGGCGCGTACCTCCTGGGTTCCACCGACTCGATAGAACGTCTTATCGTTGAGCACCCGTAAGAGATGGCTTTGCATGGTGAGCGGCATGTCGCCAATTTCGTCAAGGAACAGGGTTCCACCTTCGGCCATTTCGATCTTACCGGGCTCCCGTTTGATGGCTCCGGTGAACGCGCCTTTTTCATGACCAAAGAGCTCGTTCTCCAGCAAGTTCTCGGGGAATGCCGCACAATTGACGGCGACAAACGGCTTGGCCGAACGAGGGCTCCATCGATGAATGGCGCGGGCCACCACTTCTTTGCCGGTCCCGGTCTCGCCGAGCAACAACACGGTAACGGGAGAGGAGGCCGCCTGTTTGGCGATGGCCAGTTGGGCACTCATCTGTTTGTTCGTTGTGAGGGCAGGCTCAAACTGGACATCCACTTCCTTGCGGAGGGTTGCGACCTGGCGGTACAGCGTGACGGTGTCCAGCGCCTTCTTGATCACCACGGTCAAGTGGTCGGAGGTGAAGGGCTTCGGCACGAAGTCGAAGGCGCCGAGCTGCATGGCCTGCACCGCCCGTTCAATCGTGCCATAGGCCGTCAGCATGACGATGAGCGGAGTCGTGTAGGTGGCTGTGTTCTGCGAAGTATCTTGATCAGGAGCGTCCTGATGAATGGAGGTCTCGCTGACCTGTTTCAACACGTCCAGGCCTGAAAGCAGCGGAAGCTCAAGATCCAATAGGACCAGATCCGGCTCTTCCTCTTGAATGGCTCGTAGCGCATCCCTGCCATTCGTGGCAGTCAGGGGGTCATGCCCCATAAAACTGACACGGTTTTGCAAGCTGAGGAGGATATCAGGGTCGTCGTCGACGATCAGGATTTTTGCTCGCATAAGGTCCTCATCCTTTCAAGAGAGACGTTGCTCCGCTTCCTCCGAGACTGTGGGAGGCTTTACGTCCTTAGATGTAGAAATGGGAAGGGTAAAGTAAAACCGCGAACCGGCCTGTGGCTGGCTCTCCACCCATATCTGGCCATGGTGCATGGCGACCAGCGTCTTGGTAATACAGAGGCCCAGTTGAGCGCCTTGTGATGCCGGCATGGCGGACGGCACTCGGGAAAATTCCTCGAAAATATTCGGCAAGTGTGCCTGGTCGATGCCACACCCAGTATCGGCAATGCAGGTCTGCACGAAACCAGGAGGCGACAGGCTAAACTCCACGCCAACATGGCCACCGGGAGGTGTGAACTTGATCGCATTACCAATGAGATTCCAGAGAATTTGTTCCAGTTTATCGCGATCACCCTGCACAGATGGAAGGGACTTAACTGTCGCGATTTCAAGTGAGACCGTCTTTTCCGATGCCACCATCCGCAAGCTGTCTGCGACGATTGTCGCCATCTGATGAACACAAACCGCTTCAAAGTGAAGTCTCACTCGCTCAGTGTCCAAGCGTGACCAATCGAGTAACTGTGCGATGATTCTGCTCAGTCGAGCGACGTTATGTTGAATGCGAGTGAGATAGGTATGTTGGAGTTCGGTGAGTGGACCGGTTACGCCATCGAGCATGTTTTCTGCGAAGCTTCGAATGGCCGTCATTGGGGTTCGCAACTCATGTGAGACGACGGAGAGAAAAGTCGAGCGACGCCGATCATGTTCTTGGAGTTTGGTATTGGCGCATGAGAGCTCCTCTGTACGCTCTTCAATGCGCTCTTCGAGATGCTGAGTCAGTTCGGCGAGATCGGAGTAGGCCTTGGCGTTGTCGATGGCGGCGGCGACGTGGCCGGCGATTGTCAGCAGAATATGAAGATCATCTTCGCTGCATAGCCGTGCCCCTCGATCACCGGCTAGGTATCCAAGGACCTTGCCATGACTCTGAAGCGGCACGGCGGCTATCGACCGCATTCCGGAATCGCGCATCAAGTCGAGCATTGGCTGATGTATGCGGTGAGCGACGGCTTCAATGTCACGAATGAGTACCGGCTTGCCGTGTAAGAGGACGTCGGACCTGAGACTGCCATCGTTGACGACCGGTATATGAACCTGACGCGCCGCCTCTGCGATCTCCGGCGAAAAACCAATGATACGAGCGAAGGAGGTAAATTGTCCTTCAGGGTTGTGAAGGACAACCACCATTCTGGAAAATCCAAGATTTTCGATAAGCAGTTGAAGCACTTTGTCGAGCAGCTGGTCCATTTCGACCATGCCAGCGTTCGCAATTGCAGTGCTGGCCTGGTGTGCCGTCGTCAATTGCCTGACCTGCCGCCTGATCGTTTCAAGATTTGTTGTAATCGCCTGATTGCGTTCGTGCAGAGACTGAGTCATCACATTGAAGGCATGGGTGAGTTGACCGACTTCATCTCTAGATGAGGCGACGAGTGGAACCGGTGCGTCATGGCCATCAGCGAGTTGCCGGGCTGCACTGGCCAGACTACGCAGCGGTGTTGTAATGCGAGATGTGAGTAGGTGCGCGCAGAGGATGCCTGCGGCGATGATGAACAACGTCAACAACGCAACATTGCGGATAATGATCAACAGAGCCTTTTTGGCCTGTGCATCGGTAATCCCGATGCGGACCACCCCGACCACTCGTGAGTTTGATGTTGAGGATGAAAGACTTCTCCTCTCTTCGAGCTCCTCCGAGAGCTGAGACGAACGGACCGTATCTCTGATGACCGGCATCGCAAAGTCGTACAAGGTTTCTTTCCGAACTAGAAACGGGAGGAGCCAATCTGAAGATTCATCTTGCCTGACCAATTCCTGTTGAGAAGAGATGACAAATCGCGTGATGAGCGGGGCTGTTAGGGGAGTCTGGGATAGCGTCTCGGAAATGCCATCATCTGGGTAGATCGGTTGTTGGGTAGCTTCTGACGAAGCAGTGGACTGTCTCCTCATCCGCTTGCTCTGTTGATCCAGGATGCGCCCGTCGGATGCCGTGATCACCAGGTAGGCCACACGGTCGATCGCCATCAGGCTGTTCATAAACTGTTCAAGCGTCTCTCGATCTTCCAAGACGATTCCGCCGATGCGAAAATGATCATTTCGTACTGTATTGGTCAACAGGATTGTTCCTAGTTCCTGGAGGTTGTCTGTCATGGCCTTGCGTCTCGTTTCGACAAAATACCAGCTTAAGGACGAGCAGGTCACGATCAGAATGATGCTGAATAACAAGACAAACTTCAACCGAAGGCCGAAGAATCTTATGGGGAGCTCCGACCGGAGGTCCTGTTTCCTACGTTCTGTGTCCATCGATCTGCTCAATAGGTTTCGTCGATCAGGCTATTGAGCTCATTGGGAATCGCAATGCCCAAATAGCGTGCCGTTTTCATATTCACCGAAATACTCACTCGTTGGACTGAAAGCGGCTTCGACGGGAGGGGCTTCTCTCCATCCAAAATGCGTTTAGCAAGAAGACCGGCTTCCCGACCGATTTCGCTGTGGCGAACAGACAAACTGGCCAGCGCACCCAGGCGCGTAAACTCCGAAGAAAAGCCGATGACGGGGATCTGTTTGGCTAGGGCGGACTCCAGGAGAAAGCGAACCGACTCGTCCGTCAACACGGTCGAGTCGGGGGTCAGCCACAAGGCCTCGGATGACGCGACGAGTGACCGCAGCTGTTGTGAGAGTTCTTTTTCATTCTCGACCGGGAAGCCTTGAAGCTGAAAGTCGTAGGCTGCGGCTTGCGGTAACGCCTCCTTGAACTTAGCGGTCGTCTTCGCTGGGTCGTACAGCATACCGATTCGATGCATGGTTGGGAAGAGTGTGCGGAGGATCTTGAACTGCCGTTCCGTCGGAATGGCCGGTAGGACGCCGGTCATGTTGGGTGCAGTCAAGCCGTGTTTGTGAGGATCGAGAATCATCATGTAGAGAACTGGAATATCAGAAAGTTCCAGCTTAGCGGCCAGTGCCGCCTTGAGTCCGACCGCGACGACGAGAGAAGACTCTGAAGCGCGGATTTTCCTGGCCAGTAGTTTGCCCTGTTCCAGGTCACCGCGCAAATCGTATTCGACGTAGACTGCCGATCCTGGTGCAGTCGCTTTGAATCCTTGGATGGCCTCATTGTAGGGCTTGAGATTCGATGACTTGAGGATGGCGATTTCGAGGCCGGTCGCTTCAACTGGGAGGGGGACTATGTAGGAAAGGGTGATGATGAGTGTTTGTAGCCATAGGCAGGAGAGGAGAAGCGGCATCTTTCTCTCGCCCGTATGGGTAAGAAAAATCATGATCGTGTCGTTTGAGAAAAGCCTATCAACTCTTCGCACAAAGAGTCACGATGGCTCGGCAGACAATGCCGCAACTCGCCCAAAGGGAATGCATCGTATCCGTCTGGCGGTAGATGCCTTAAGAACGAAGAAGAGGGAACGAAAAGCTCCACGAGCGGCATGAAAGTGTCGCATTGGCCGCTGGTGGATTGTTTCATGACATGGTTCTTCAGGTTCTGCTTCAATCGTCTGGTGTGGTAGACGAAGTGAAGGCCCGTACGCAGCTTCTACGTCGAACAGCTGTACAGTTAGGATACAGCAAGCCCTGTGCCTACTCTCCCTTAATGTGCAAACGGTCCATATCTGGCGCTTAGAAAATAGAAAACGAGATTTCAGTACTTCCACATGTGGCGGGAGCTACGTTTGCTGTATCCAATCGGAGTCATACTGGATCAAAATGGATTCAGGCAACCGGGCTCAATTTGCAATGTTACATGCGGCCAGCAGGACCTATCTCGCATTGCTCTGCAGGAATTTCAGATCCCAATCTGCCACGCCGTTGAGGCCGACTTGTCGCAGGAGCGCGGCTCGCAGCCTGCGTAGTGACGGATCAGTGGGCTCTTTCTCGATCATCGAACAGACACATCCCATCGCATCGTACCAGAATCCGATCAGGGCATTCGTCCGAACGCTTTCTCGGTCGCAGGTGAGATTCACCGAGGTCACCGTGAGGCATTCGTTGAATTCGCATCGTTCGATCATTCCACCTGCGACGATATCCCTGGATGGAGATTCAGAGTTGGGACTGGCCGACACAAACCAGCGGTATTGCACGTTGGGCTCAAGCGGGAGTCCTAATGCTTTGAGATCAATGGATTGGACTCCTGCCTTGGCCGGAGTGGGAAGGGGGCCTTCATAGAGTGGCGCAACTTTTTGCGTATCGTTCAGCGTAAACCGGAGCGGATATGTCGTCGGCTTTGAGAGGTACCAGTTCAGTGTCGGTGTTTGCTTAACGGTCAGGCCGACATGGTCTGGAACTAGGGCGACGAGTTCCGGTTCATGCCCATCTGAGCCTCTCAAGGTGCCGCCCACTCGTGCGCGAGGGGTGAGCTTCTTCGGAGGCGTATAGACAGGCAGTTGAAGGTCCTCTTGTTGAATGCGTTTTGCGGGTGTCGGTTGTTCCGCAGAGGCGAGGGTGTGCGTCCCCACGACGGTCATGACAACACTCATTCCTATGACAGCAAGAGAGTTCACGATGCTCTCCTTTCACAGCCAGTTGTTCAACAGCAGAAATGGTGACCAGTAGGCCGGATGTTCATAAATCCGGTCGTCCAAGAGTTTCATCTGAGCGCGCTGGAGCGCCACGGCTTTGGAGAGAGAGGGATTCCGCAGTTGTCGATAAAATTCTGAGATCAATGTCGCCGATGCCTCGTCGTTGATGAACCAGAGCGTGGCCAATGCACTCCTGGCCCCAGCTTTCAAGGCCACACCGGCAAGGCCGAGTGCCGCACGGTCATCGCCGACTCCCGTTTGGCACGCGCTTAAGGTCAACAGTTCAAGCGGTTCCTCTCGAAACCGAAAGAGGCCGACCAGGTGATCGAGTCTCTGCATCGTCAATTTCCCATCGAACGTGAGGAGGAACGAGTCCTCGACATTAGTCGAAAACTTGCCGTGCGTTCCGATATGCAACACGCTATATCCTCCATCACGCAATTCTCGTTCCAGTCTGCCAGTCCGAAAGGCATCGTTGAGTAGTTGGTCGCCTTTGTAGAGCTCCCCGATAGATGCCACCTCTTCGGCGACATAGGGGAGCGGGGGGAAGCCTTGTACGGACTTGGTCAGGCCGGCTGTCAGAAACCGTAACGTAGAACGATTAAGGGGGTGAGGATCGGTCAAGGTGATGCCCGGCGTCATGGCGAGGGCAAACTTCTTGATCAGGAACGAGGACCCATCATGGAGTGCCGCCAAAGGAATCGTCCGCAAGGCACTGTCTGGTACCAACACCAACGTGGTGATCTGATGGTGGGAAAGTTGCGTTTCCAGCGGGCGAATCAACCAATCGTAGAGCTGTTGGGCATGAGGGAGGTATTCCCGGGTTGTTCGTTTTTCCACTAGTCGTCGGAATGCTCGAATCTCTTGGGTCAATCGATCCGCGGGTACCTCGACGAGGATGCGCTGTAACCCGGAGGGGAGACTGACGAGTAACTCCAGCCTCGAAGCAAACATGATGGGATAGATCACAGCCGTCTCTGGCGAGAGTCGGTCGAACGTCGTCAGTTTCGCTCGCGCCGCGTCGACACAGTCGTCTTTAAAATAGTCTCGGAGCTCGGCGGTCTTGTAGGCCTCGATCGCATCGCGCGCGGCGAGTAAGTAGCCTTGGGCGGCCTTTTCGCCATCAGTGAGGGAAGCCCGTTGGAGCAAAAGGTCGGCAAGTTCAAAGAATAACGGCTTAATGCTGTCTGGACCGGCAATGGGACCCTCCGAAGAAACCTGTGCGATCTCAACGCGAATCGGTTGAAGGGTGGAGGCGGCTTGTCTGTAAGAGTCGATGGCATTGTCCAACTGGCCGGTTGCGGCCAACAGGCGCCCCAATTGCCATTGCCAGCGATAGAGTGATTCAGGCGCGTCCACAGATTGGGCGACAAATAGCGCTCGTCTGGTGAGCTGCAGAGCCTCGTCCATACGGAATTCTGTTTCGTAGAGATGTCCCAGGTATCCGAAGGCATAGGACAAGGTCCTCTTGTCTCTCTGTTGCTCGGCGATGGTGGCTGCCTCTTGGAGCACGCCCGCTGTTCTCAACACTAATGAGTCATGCTCCTGGGGGAGTCGAGGGATCAATCGCTGGTAGGCCAAGGCAATGCTGATCAGTCCAAGCGACGTCTGTCTCGAAGGGGGAATCACCTGCTTCAATTGATCGAGCGCGGCGTCGAGAGCGAGACGACTCTCCGTCGGCTGATTCATCCGCAAGAGTGCGCGGGCGGCGTTCGTGCGAGCTGTGGCGGCCAGTAGGGGAAGAGTGGCTTTCTGGGAATGGGTGATGCTCTCTTGAAAGGCATTCAACGCTTCAGCGTCTTTCTGCTGCAGCGCGAACAACACGCCGAGATCGTTCTGCGTGGTTGCCATGAGCGGCGAAGAATTCTGTTCTTTGGCCCGGGCCGATGCTCGCTGCAAGTACTCCGATGCTTCATTCGTTTGACCGAATGTCAGATAGGTACGTCCCAAATGGCCGAGGACTGTGGCCTCCGGGAGAGGATCATCACTCTTCTGAGCGAGGGCCAGCGCCAACTCCAGTGATTGGAGCGCCTGCTTCGACTGTCCCAAGCTCAGGGACGCCTGAGCCGAGAGGACCAGGGCCTCGACCTGTGCCGGAACGTTTCTAGCAGCCTTATAGAGATCGGCCGACCGTTTCCAATGCGACAAGGCCTCACCGAAGGCGCCGCGTTGAAACGCAAGTCCTCCCTCTTTCATCGCCCTGCCCGCGGGAGTCGAGGTGTCATGGGATTCGGATGGTGTAGCAGGAACGAGTATCACGGTCGCAAGCAGGGCGAAGCGAAGCCCGCAGAGGAAAAGGGAAAGGAGTGATCGAGTGCGTGCTATCATTGAGCCTCTTGTGGTTAGAAGGCTTGGACGACTGCCTGAAGATGAATGCCGTAATCCTGGAGGTTGCCGGAAGGATGTGTGACGTGATTGAGGGGCACTCCCCAATACAGCTCAAACCGTGCCCGATCTCTCGGCAACACAGCCCACCGGAGCCCTAATCCGACACTGGCCAACGTCTGGGGGTCGGGAGTGTCGCTCTTCGCTTGCCAGGCTCGCCCCACATCTACGAATTGAGCAAATTGCAGCAACGGTTCACCGCTGGCGTACTTGAGCAACGGGAAACGCGATTCAGCGGAAAACACAAACCCATTATCTCGGATCAGGGTGTTCTCGCGATACCCGCGGACACTGAACCGGCCACCAACGGGAATCTGCTCAAGTGGAAACAGACGATCGTTGGCGATCTGGAGGTTCATCTGTCCGAGCAACTGCATGCCCCACCACTCGTCGAACCGCCGAACACCTTGAAGCTGTCCGAGCCAAGAGAAGAATCGCCCATCTGGTTCAGAGCCGGCATTGGTCGTGGCATTCAGAACATCCAACCCCACTGAAAAACGGGAGCGTGCTGCGAGGACCCAGGTTGGCGCGCGATGGACATATTCCTGAATAAAGCGCAACGCACTCACAGCACTGACCCCTGTATCCGATGAGCCAGGAATGAGGAGCGGGGTTCCTCGGACGCTATCGAGTATGGACGTGATCTTATTGTGCAGCCGTTCACCCGTGATGGCGACGGCGAATTCGTCAGTGAGGGTGCGATAGACCGGATGCCGAAGCGTGAAGCCGATGATTTCGGACTCGGAATTCAAGTCCAAGAAACGAAACTGATCACTGACGACCGAAAAATCGTTTCGGCGATAGGATGCCGTGAATGTCGTGTCATAGCGGTTGATCGGAATCGTATAGGCCACGTCGATGATCGGGTGAACGCCTCGCGAGCCTCCGTACGTGACAGTGAGCGGATCTCCATGACCGGTCACATTTTGATGGGCGATCGTCATCAGCCCTCGTTCGGCTCCGACGACCGGAGTCTGGTAGTTGCTGAACTCCAGCCACATCTTCCAGGGGCTCTGCTCCTTGACTCTGACGTTCAAGAGGCTTTCGCCGCGCTGGTCTCCTGGGCGCAACTCCGCATTGATCTGTTCAATGCGAGGGTCTTGTTGGAGGAATTGTAATCTCGTTTGGAGTGGTTCCATCTGCAGCGGAGGACCGGACCCTCGCGCAAGGCGGTCGCTGATATACCCGGGCCGAAACCAGCTTATCCCTTCGACGTTGATCCGTGTCAGTGCTCCTTCTATTATCTGTAACCGAATCACTCCATCCTTCACGTCCTGATCGGGAATGACGGCGCCGGACGTGATATAGCCGTTATTGACGTATAAGAGTGTGAGCGCGAGCCGAAGCCGTTCCAAATCCTCGGTCGTCAAAGTGCGGTTCTCGTACGGTTTGGCGACTGCCTCGATCTCCTCATTGGAGAACACGGTATTTCCGGTCACCACGATCGATTTGACAAATACTTGTATCTGGCCAAGCTGCTGGGCACCATCTTCCGGTGGTGTTGACGGCACCGGTGGCAGCACAGGACTTGGTGGCGGTGTGGGAGGTGGTCTGAATTCCTTCTTCAAGGGAGAAGGGGGTTCACCGGATCGCAGCGTTGGGTCGAAGATGGGAGGCGTTGCGATCTGGGCAAACAGCGGTGCAGCAGTCATGGTGGTAGCCATCCCCAGGCCGGAGAGGAATAATGCGATCAAAAGGCAGCGGTTGCAAGGCGACGAACGACGAGCACCTCCTATCATGTGCGGCAGCCCGTTAGTGCACTCTCGGCAAAGGACCGAACTAAGAAGCCTGGTGGGGTTAGTTGTCGAAGGGACAGCACCTCTGATGATCCTCGTGGCCCTACGCGCCGCACCATCAGGCCAGCCGCATGTTCCTCCATGCCCTCTCCCGTCCAGTGTTCCATCGCAACCGGGCTGCTGAGCCATCCACCTGGTTCGCTGGGAAGTGCATCACGTCCGGCAAGAATGAACGTGCTCTGCTCGCCACCGGCCAAAGCCACGCAACGATTTTGTAAGAGCACCTGTGGTGGGCTTGTCTTTGACGCGAGCTGCCCGACCGTGCCGCTGAGATTCGACGTCGGCGATTGAATTGTCACCGACCCGTTCAATCCAAACTGCGAATCCGCATTGACGCGGCTCGTCGAATCTATTAAATACAGCGGGGTCGTAATCGTAATGTTTCCCCCGCTTCCCTGCACCGCCTGCGCGAAAACCTTTGTGCCGTCCTGCAAAATAACTGTCTTCGGATCAATCGTGATATCGCCGCCCCGACCAGCACCGCTGTGCACCGACGTGCTGATTTCACCGTTCACTACTCTAACTTGATCAATCGCCTGTAGGTTGATATTCCCAGCCTTCGACTGATTTGCTTCCGTCGTGATTTTGCTGTTCTCCATGTTGAGTTGCTGGCCGGCATTGATGGAGATATTGCCTGCATCTGCTGGCCCAGTGCTGCTGGCCGTAATCGAGGCGCCGTTGGTCAGAGTCACCTGATCTGTAGCGTTCACGATAATCGAACCGCCCGTCGCACTTGCAGTAGTGCCGAATGTCTCGGCTGATATAGTTCCGCCATCTTGAATCATGAGGGAGCGCGCGGATAGGTCTATAGTCCCGCCAGTACCAGTACTGCCTCTGGAGGGTCCAGTGAATAAAGAGCTATTTTCTGTAATTAGAATATCGTTGGCTCTTATGATCAGATCTGCTGAATCTGCTTCCCCAAGTGCCGATGTATTTATGGACGAACCTCCGGTAAGGTTGATGTGGCTATCGAGGAGAATCTCTATGTTAGCACCGACTTGCTTGGTGAAATTATCGCCCTGAACTAGGGATCCATCCTGCATGTGTAGATTGCTAGCCTTGACCTGAATGCCTCCTAGTTTTCCGGTGCCTTCAGCTAAATTGAAGACGAATGAGGGGCCAGCAAGAAGGATGTCTCCATGCGGTGCAGCTAATTGAACTTTGCCTGTGTTACCACTGCTATTGTTTTGTGTTTGAGAAGTGACGACGGCAAAGTTGGTAAAACGCACATTGCCTTGACTGCTACTAAAGGTAATGTTCCCTGCGCTTCCTGCCAAAGTTTCTGATGCCGAGGTGATTCGGGCCGAGTCCATATCAATGTTCCCTGAAGCTTTCAAGGTAATGTTACCGGAGTCTCTGGTAGTTGCCGTCCTCGTTTCGATCAGTCCGGCCTCGCTAATTTGAATAGAATTAGCATCGAGCACGATATCTCCTGTATTAGAGAGGATCGTCGAGGCACCATCGACGATCAGGCGACCACCTCGGATAAGGATCTTTCCTCCTCCCTCCCCTATGTTCTCGATAGCTGAATTTGAGACCCGGATCGTCCCCAATGTTTCAAAGGAGTGTCCGTTGACATTGGGCACATAGTCTAAAGTGCTTGCTGTGATTTCTCCAGCTGAGCCGACGCTGGCTATATTTAGCTGACCGTTTTGTACTAATAGCTTTCCGCCAGTTACAGTGACACCATTTGGTACAAAATCTGACATGCCCCCATCTGGATCAAACCCTTGATTGCCGCCTATAAGTGAGATCGATTGCTCAGGCCTAGCACGCAACTCGCTTCCTGGGGTTCCCTGTATAGAGATGGCGGATGGATTTTCTCCTAGAAACCCAAATGCCGAGACGGAGGCACTGGTTAAAAGGCTTGTTGATGCCGCATTTGTGTAGAAAATACCAACATTTGACCCATCGGCATTTGAAAACTTTAGGTAGTCCGCCGTGGTGAAGCTCACTGATCCGCCCACGTTTAAGGTCGCGTTGGGCCCGAAGACGATACCAGCAGGATTCATAAGGAATAGATTTGCCCCCTGATAACTTATGGTATCGATGGCTCCGAAGATACTCGAAGGGTTCCCACCTGTTACTCGACCTAGAATGTTGGAGGTGGGGAGCGATGGTGTGGTGTTCAGGAACAGGGCAGTGTCGGTAGGTCCCAAGCTGAATTGGTCAAAACTATGGAAGAGATTTGTCCCATTGCTAGGCCTAGTACCTCCCACAATTTGGATAGTGCTGCCATCTTGCAGCACCCTGGTGCCAAGGTCGCCGACTCCTTTTGTTGGCGTAACGACCGTACCAACTTGCGCCAGACCTATCGAAAAAGTTGGCAACCAAAAAGCTACAACAAGGCCAAGTAGTGCAAACGTTTGCTCGCGAGGTGTGGCTTGACTAGAAGAATGGATCATCTGAGGAGTTGGTCCTCCTGGCGTCTTGATAATGAATTGGCAAAGAAGAGAACAATTGCATCGTGGTTACTTCTTGCCAAGCTGTCCTCGTCCTACTGCACATTTCATATAGCTATTAAGGTCAATAGCTATTAGGGGCATGAGCAATCGCCTATTCTTATACACGTACCCTCTGGTTTTTTCGTTGGGCAGTTCCACTGGCCTGTAGGTGGTATATCGGCGTCTCTCAGGGCCTCTAGCCCACCGGTACGGACAGTTACTTCTACTAAAGGTTTACATGCTGAAAGGACCATCAGAAACAGCAAAGAGAATACAAGTCCAGAACCGATCCGAAACCAACCTAATTCGCTCTTCATGTCCGCTCTCCTTTGTGTGTGTTGGGGAGTAAATTGCTGCTCAATCGCTAACATGTCAGCGTGGACGATCGTCCACGCTCTTTGCCTCCAGAACAAGTTTCAAGAATACTTCCTTGGCTGGCAATGGTATTCCTTTCGTGAAGAGATAATCAGAAACCAGCGGTACTAATTTAAGGTCTGTATCAGCCACATAGCCCAAAAATTTGCGGTTAAGCGATGGAATGGTTACAAGAATGCCTTGTGTGTTACGGGGTAATATCTCTGTTAGTTGATTGATAAGTTTAGGACGCCCCCAGCGAGTGATACGCCAACCTGTTTCTTGGTCCTTTTGGTTCATTTCTTCATGTTCACCTAAGAGTCGTACAGTTACTGAGGACGCATTGTCTTTGTCTTTTGTGTGAACGGGAAAGAGGAGTTGATTAGTGAACATCAATAGATCGGATGTCTCTTTGCCAGAATCGAAGTTGCGTAGATCCTTCAGGCCTACATGATATATAAAGAATGGAAGGGCCTTAGATGGTATCTCGGCACTCGTAGGGTCAGTTCCAAATCCCAGTTCCTGAGCCCTAGAGAGCTTGTCTTTGTCTCCCAATTGTGAAGAAACTATTCTTAGACCTTCTTTTAGCGCCAGACGGGTAGCTGACTCATCGCCCTTGAAGAAATCATTTAGCAACTTACTAAAATCAAGCTGGCTATTGGGTTTCTTAATCGTCGCCAATGAATCAATCTGCTCGGCAATTGCGCTTGAGCTGGAAAGTACTAGTATGCTGATCGTGGTGGTCAGCGATAAAAATGATCGTATTGTCATGGCTTGCCTTTGGATATCGGCACAATCTGCACATACGTTCGGTAATGAGAAAACTCATAGGACCGACCCTGTTTCTTTGCAGAGCCCGTGACAAACTCATCAAAGGTTAGATCTAGTGGGTCATCTTCATTGGGGTCGTATATTTCGACTACTTGTTCTAGACGAGAATTGTCCGGTGACTCCCTATAGCCGTTGACGACAAGGGTGTGCTTGCCGCCTCCCCTCCACTCAATAACAGAAATAAAAGGATAGTCGCTGCAAATTTCTCCCTTTAGGGCGTTCCAATCGTCGAACAGACCATCCACCCACTCATACTCAAATTGATAGTTATCGAGGACCCAGTGTGGCCAACCACCTCGAACACACGTCCAGGGAGTATCGATATAATCACGAGAAACCTCAGAATCAGGAGAACCCTCTCTTCCACAGCAATTGGCTCCACTCAAACGAGGGCCAAAAACATTTTCCACAATATCGCATTGGTTGGCAGTTTCGGGCTGTATTCCATTTCTGTTGCGGTATTCCATTACTGTCCGACTCGATGCGGCCCAGCACCAGGCCATTGTTTCTTGCTTCTCATTGTGAGTGGGCAAAGAATGGTTAGGCTGGCACACCGATGTATTGCCTGTCCTGGAAGCATGGAGTTCCTTAAGCTCTTCGAGCGAAATAGATGGCTTATCTGGGAGAGAGTGCCACTTATCGAGACGACTAGTGTCTGGAGACGTCACTGTGACGTCAACCTTCACGCATGCCCACGTCAATCCGAGGCACAAGGTAATGCCTAACCCAAGAACCTTCGACAAGTTTGATCTCATGTGATTCTCGCCTTGAATAATTCACCAAAGTGCAGTGAGAAAATTAAACGACTGTCAACTGAGAGTCTCATCTGTATGGTCCTCCACATCGGTATGTCCGTTGCGTGCTTTGAGCAAATTCTCTACGGCTATTTCTTATTCTCCATCGCCTTATCAAAAAGATTACAATTAATAATTGTCATCAGTGCCTTATGGACCTACTTCGATTGCATCCATGTGACTAGAGTTTGGCCTTGTAGTATAGATTCATTTGGCCCAAGTCAAGTTCTAATATCATCACCCTCATTTTCCGGTCCTTGTTGTGGCTGAGTTTGAAAGCGGTGCCACCTCAGTCAGAGGATTGTTTTTCTGCTCCGTTCGTTTCTCCGTGGCAGATATGGTGCATTTCAGCAAACGCGGTTTGAGCGAGAGGAATAGGAGACCGGTTCCTTTGAGATCAGTGGTGTAACGATCCATCATGACCTCCTTCCCTAATTACTCAGCCCTATGTCCATGTGGCTCTAGCAAGGTGCGAGCCAGATGCGGAGCCAGAGCCTGAAAGAAGCTTATATGATGAAAATACGTAGATCGTGGGCGGTGTTACTGCTTCAGCACTCGGGCAGGAGTGCTGCGGACAAACTCAAGTGAAGGGAAGGTAGTGAATCGGAAAAGATTCAGCTTGAATCTAATTGGATTCAGGTCATGACATCAGATTTGCAGATCGCGTGACAGTCAGGAAGGGCAGCCTGTGGATGGGCTTGCAAATGTCCTTACTAAGAAGCCTGGCGGGGTGAGTCTTCGAAGCGAGAGAATCTCGCCCTCGTTCTTGGATGCGAGCATTGCCGGTGATTGATTCGGCCTGATCCTTCGCACCATCAACCCTGAGGCATGTTCCTCCACGTCCTCTCCCGTCCAGTGCTCCATCGCAACCGGGCTGCTGAGCCATCCGCTGGGGTCGGCGGGGAGTGTGTCTCGTCCGGCAAGAATGAAGCTGCTCTGCTGGTTGCTCGACTTGGCCACGCAACGGTTCTGCAACAATACCTGAGGAGGACTGGTCTTGGCCGTGAGCTGTCCGACTGCGCCACTCAAGTTCGACGTGGGCGATTGAATCGTCACCGTTCCACTTGGACCACGTTCCGATGAGGCGCTCACAAGGCTGGTAGGATCGGCCAAGAACAGGGGAGTGACGAAGGTTATAGTGCCACCGGCGCCCCCGACAGCTTTCGCAGTAACCTCGCTTCCTTGTAAGACCACCACATTTGGATCGATGAAGATATTCCCACCGTTTCCCTCGGCTCCAAGCACCGAGGTGCTGACGGTGCTATCCACGAGCTGGATACGGTCGATGGCTCGGATGGCGATGTTGCCACCGTTCGCTTGTGGCGACTCAGTGGCCGTGGTAACGGAAGACCCGTTATGCACATCTAGCTGCTGACCGGCGTCGAGTGAGATGTTCCCAGCATTGCCGGCCGTGGCACCTGCGCTGCTGGCCGTAATCGAGGCGCCGTTGGTCAGTGTTACCTGATCTATCGCGTTGACGATGATGGAGCCACCAGCTGCGCTTGAGGCTGTCCCAGATGTCGCGGCTGACAAGGTGCCGCCATTCTGGAGCATGAGCGACTTGGCGTTCACGAATATATTTCCGCCGGCACCGGTTCCCTTGGCATCAGAGAAGATGCCGCTACCAGGACCATCGATCAGCACAGACGTTGAGGGGCCGACATTGTTTGACTGAACCGTAATTTCTCCCCCGTTACCAGTGGGGGTGATTCCTTGCGGAAGTCTCCCAAATGGCGGGGCAAACGTACTGCCACTTTTTATCTGACTTCCACCTGTTAGCTGGAGCGTGTCTGCAAAGATCTGGAGTTGCCCACCTGGTCCTGACGAGAACGTTTCACTACTGATTAGACTTCCTTGGGTTGCTGAGATGTTTTTGGCCGTAATGGCGATATCACCGGCCGGAGCAGTGCTCGTAGGATGGAAGGCACTCGTGACAATCAATGACTGCGAAGGGATTGGTGCTGGGACAGTAAAATCTGCTTCCATCATCAATGCGTCTGAAAGTGTGATGGTGATGCCACCTGGCTTATCTGGACCCAGATTCTCGTTCGAGACTAACCCAGCCTTCATCAGGAGATTCTTGCCGGTAATCTCAACTGGCCCAATTCGTCCACGGCCATCGAACGACGTGGTGAGAAGACTTGCTCCATCCAGAACCATATCCCCCTTCGGTGCTGATGCCGTGACTTTCCCTGTGTTCCCAGCGCTATTCCATAGTTGGGAGGCAACTTGAGTCGCCCTCCCGCCGTTCTTCATGAGAATGTCTCCGTGCAGGCTTGTCAGTTCGACATTGCCAGCATTACCTTGAGCCAACGTGGCTGAAGGGCCGGATCCGGTTGCCGTTATTCCAGAATATGAAGAAAGCTCAACGACGTTCGTCAGCTCGATATTGCTCGTGGCCTGCAGTGTTACGTTTCCTGCGTGGCCGGCCCCAACGGTATTGGTATTGATCTTGGTGAATATCAGGTCATTAAAGTTCAGTGCGGAGCCCGGAATGCCCAAGAAGATGATTCGGTCACCCGTTAGCTTCACGCCTCCATAGGTGGTGCCAGGGGTTGCGCCATCGGCGACGCTTATCCCTATAGCAGCACCATTCTGAATCGTGGCATCTTGACTGACAGCGATGTCAATGCCGTTGCCGACTGATTCGACGCCCTGTGTGATGGTGCCAGGATGTGTCACATTGGCCAAGACTGTAGAATCATCCAAGATAAACTGCCCGCCTCGAATGAGTACCGTGCCGCCTCCATTACCGCTGGCATCAACGACGGACTGATCTAACACCTTGATGGTGCCGAGCGCTCCAAATGACTGACCGTTCACGTTTGGAGCAGAGGCCAGAGTGGTTGCGTCGATTTCTCCAGGCGAGGCCACACTTGCGAGATTGATTTGTCCGGCAGGGGCGTTGGGCGAAATTGGCTGCGCCACGTTCGTCACGAGCGAGGCAGATTCGATGGTGATATTCCCACCGATAAGCGAAATTGACCGTCCCGGTTGCGTAGTCAAAGAGCTTCCCTGAACGGCGATAGTTGCCGTATTGGAGTCCAAGAACCCGAATGCGGCAATAGGCGCGCTCGTGAGTATGCTTGGTGATGCAGCATCGGCATGGAAAATTCCTGCCGTACCATTAGTCTCCGTGAGCCGCAAATAATTTGCGGTGGTGAACGTTACGGAACCTGCCACATTGAGTGAGGCACTGGGACCAAAGACGATGCCGGCGGGATTCATCAGAAACAGATTGGCGTCCCCAAACCCGGTGGTTTGAATCGTACCGAAGATACTCGAAGGATTGCCTCCGGTTACTCGGCCAAGAAGGTTCGAGATGGCGAGACCCGAATCATTTTGGAAATTAGCGACGGTATCCGTGGGAACATCAAATATGCCGAAGCTGTGAAACAGGTTCGTTCCGGCCCTGGTTCCACCTAAGATGTCATACTGCACTTTTCCGCTAGGCGGGGTAGGAGAGAGCTCGACCTGGGTGCCGAGCCCCGATGGCGTCATCGGGGCTTCGGCCCGACCAGAAACAGCCACAATAGTTGCGCAGAAAACCGCGGAAGCGATCAACAGGGTCTCCTGCGCGAGCTTGATTGCCGACTTACATCGAATGTAGACCACGGACCTCGCTATGTGTAAGGCGGAAGGACATGCTGGCTTGCATGGTGCTTTCTATGGCCAAAAGATTTCTTTGTGTCTGTTTCCATATACTTTTCATACTCAAACCACAACTCGCTTGCTCGGCCCATCTCATCCTTGTCCGCAAATTTTTTAAATCGGGTATTGAAGTGCCACAGTGCTACCTCAGGAGACATACGAACCGTGGGGTTATTGGGATCCATGAAAGAAAAAAAGGCCGTCAATTCCAACTTCGATAGATCGATACTTTCTTCAGATCTCGGATAGATATCGTCAGCGAGCACTTTAGCGCACGACACAATGGCGAGTCCATAGTCCTTCTCATCCTTCTCCAGAATATGGAGATGAGCAGCCTGGGTTACTTCTACACCCTCAGAATCTTGCTGGCCATCAATGGTGAGGAGCACCTTACCTTCTTTTGACCGTTTGATCGTACAGACAACCATCCCACTATTTTTTAACCCACAGATCCACCAAGAACACGGCATGGTAATGCCTCCTTGTTAAATTGTTGACTGAGAGTTTCCCATTATCTTCCTCTCCGATCAGGACCGACCGGCCGTATGGGAGGCATCCAGCAAGATGCAGGCCACCGACGGCATGGTAAGTAGACGAGTTTGCAACGTGGAGAAATGCGAAGTTGGCGTATCGAATCTGGTTACTCCAGCGGGCAGATCTATGTGTTGCGTATTCGGGGGGCGATAGAGAGGTGAATCTAGAACGATTCTTCTTGTATCGAAATCGATTCACCAAATGGTGAGATTGGAACCAGCTTCCACTTGACGAAGGCCTGTCATTCGATTCAGACTGGCGTCGCATTCAAGAGTTCTTGATGCCTCGGAAAGCAGCTCATGCGCCCGTAGCTCAGTCGGATAGAGCATCAGCCTTCTAAGCGCTTCCGAGCCCTCCCCCTATCTCCTTGTTCAATCTGTGAAATGTCTCTCCATGAGCGGTGTTTAGCTATTTTTTGAGTTCAGTTTGGCTCAGTCCAGTTAAGGGGAATTTGGGGCAATTTTGCTGTGGCATTAACACTCTAATAACACGTAGGGTTTCTATCTAGAAACGACGGATTTACATAACGCTTCCTTCGCCGTCCGGAGAAGCGCTCGATTTGCCGTTCCCTTGCAAGAGCGCTCTTGCGCCTACTTGATCAAGGTCTCAGACGATGAACTCGTTCTTACCGCTGAAGAAACGTATCTCGCCTCAGACGAACGAGAAGCGACCGATGAGCACTCCCAATAGGCGAGAAGTCTGGTTCGTGGACCTGGGCTTAGCCGTCAAGGTTCAGCCCTGCGTGGTCGTGAGCATTCCGGCATCGGATACTGAACGCGCTTGTGCCACCGCCGTTCCACACACGACAAGCCCACGCGGCACTCAATTTGAGAGCGGCGTTTCAGTGTCATTCCCTCGTCCAGGCGTATTGTGTTGCCCTTGATCGGAGCCGTCGCGATGGGCCATCCTTTTCATTTTCATCTGGCTCTAAGATTACAAGACCCACTCAGCTCGTGCTCCAAGCATCTGATCACGGAGACTCCCTTTAATCCATTTGACCCCTCGCCGGTGGTTCTGGTGTATCAGAAACAACTCTGCTACATTAGAAGCTGTTGCTTGTGCGAGTAAGGAGGGGTCTTCATGACCACGAAAACATTAGATCAGCACATTGAAACGAGCCTTGATATTGCCGGGGGGAAACCTCGTATTGCAGGCCATCGTATTACCGTGCGCGATATTGTCATGTGGCATGAACGGTTGGGGAAAAGTGTCGATGAAATTGCCAGCGACTATGGCCTGACGCTGGCCGATGTCCATGCCGCCCTCGCGTACTATTTCGATCATCGCGCCGATATCGACAAAGACATGGCTGAGGGCCAGGCCTTTGCTGAGTCCTTACGCCACGCCACGCCCTCCAAGCTCAAGCACAAGCTGAATGCCGGGAAAAATTAGGTTCTATCTCGACGAACACGTTCCCAGAGCCGTTGTACAAGGCTTGCGCGAACGAGGCGTTGATATCAAGACAGTGGGTGAAGCAGGTCTCCTCAGCGCACCCGATACCGCGCATATGCAGCGAGCCCGTGCTGAACAGCGCGTCATCTTTACACAAGATAGCGATTTCCTCCGTCTCCATGCCGCGGGACATCCTCATTGTGGCATCGTGTATGCCCCACAAGGCACGTCGATTGGAGAGACCATTCATGGCTTGATGTTACTTCACCAGGTCCTCGATGCGGACGAGATGGAAGGACACGTCGAGTTCTTGTGAACCCACCCCTATCTGCCCTCTTTGAGCGCAGCCCTCACTCTCCGACATGCTTCAGGTTGTCAGGCGACGGTGGTCTAGCACTCGACATGGAACTCCAATCAGTACGTTCCAACGCAAAAGACGTGCAGGATGAAAGGGACGTCGACAGCCTGGCGCCTATTAACCTCTACAGTTACTTCTCGACGAGCAAATATAAATTCTCGATCATTTTGGTTTTCCTCCTTGTGCCGCTCAAGATGTCCTATGAAGCCGTGAGGCAGCGTGGACCTGGTAAACGATGCGGTAGGAGAGAAGTGAAAGGTGTTCGTCTTGATAAATAACCACGGCGAAGGGAACGCTCTGTAAAAATTCAAGCGCTATGGAGTGCGCTCCAGGCCACGGAGGATTCAGTGACCGCGCCTGGGGATTATTGGATGACCGCTGACAGGGGAGAGGGGGCGTGTGCTGTTTCCACTTTGGGGTGTCGTGACCGCAGAAATGAAAACCTCACGATCCAGCTGATCGCCGTGTGTCGAGCCCCTGCGACCTCTGGGTTTGTTATGCCCTCGGCCTTCCTCTTGAAGGGGCGCTCTCGGCGAGGTGAAGTCCGGCTTACGCCAGGACCACTTTCTGGAACGGTTCGTTTTTCCGGCGTCGTGAGACTTGCACTGTCACTTTGCGGTCAAGCTTGTTGAGGAAGACCATCAACCGGGCTTCGGAAAACCGGTGATACCGCGCATTCATCAGGTGGGAGACTTCCGTCTGTCCAATATCCAGCACATCCTGCACGTCTTTCTGTTTCTTGAGTCCTCGGCTTTTGAGGATCCTGAGGATTTGATGGCCTAGCTCAGCCCGCATGAGTAGGCTCTCAGAATCCTTCAAACCTAAATCCGCAAAGACATTTCCCGAACTGACTTCATGGGCGATGGTGTTCTTTTTCTTCATGACGGCCACTCCTTTCCCATGACAAGTGCTTCCTCGTACCGCCGCGTAATCAGCTCCACGTCTCTCGGGGGTGTCGCGATGCCCTGTTTGCTCTTCTTCTGAAACGCATGTAGCACATAGAGCCGCTTGCCGATCTAGACGGCGTACACCAGCCGATACGTGTTGCTGTCGAAATCGTTCCTGATTTCAAACATGCCGCTGCCGAGTCCCGTTAACATCTTGATGTGCGGCGGATCTTCGCCCCGCTGAGCCAGATACAGCTCGCCGTCCATCTGTTTTTGTACGTCCTCCGGCATCTTCTTCGATTGCTTCTTGCTGTCGCCCATCCAGATCACAGGTCGGAGCACACTATCTTTCGACACGCTTTGTTCTCCTTACCGGCACCTACCAACGATATGACAGTATTGTAATAATGGCAAGAATCATTATGTGATGAGGTGGATAAAGCTGCTGGTGTAAGGGAGATCACCCAACGCTCGGTAGGCGAAGGCAGATTGCAACCGTGAGGTGTATCCTGTGTTATTAGACCCACAACCCACTCCCTTCCTCTTCAACTCCCAACGCCACAGGATGTCCAGCGAAGAGTTCTGCTCTGCCTTCTTGACCATTCACGCTTTAGGAATTGCACCGCAGTCTTCGCTGGACGAGGGGCTCAGGCAGCCACACCTCTGAGGCACCGTGTCCGGAGACGCCGTGCCACGTGGGGCCAGGCACCGTCGTGTCGCGCTATGCGACTCGACCGTGCCAAGAGAATAGCCGTCGCCCATTAGGGGACGTGGCAGCGCAAAATGAATCGATCGATGACGTGGGTACGCCGCTCACGCATCAGCGTGCAGTCTTGATCGTTAAACACCATGGCCTGTCGGAGATTGCCGCGACTGGGTATATCGCAGGCAGCACATTTACAAGGAGAGTCGCGGTGTTGTGTATTCCCATATAATTATATGGTAATATGGAATGCCAAAACCTAGCTTTGAATGGGATGAGGGGAAAGACCTTCCCAATCAAAAGAAGCAGGGTGTGTCGTTTGAACACGCTCAAAACGCTTTTGATGACCCCAAACGCATCATTATTCGAGATCTCGATCATGAAAAAGGCGAGAAGCGGTTCTTCTGTCTCGGAGTGGTCGAGGGCAATGTATTGACGGTACGATTTTCGTATAGGAGAAAGCACATACGTATGTATGGGGCAGGTTACTGGAGGCAAGGGAGGAAACGCTATGAGCAAGAAAATCAGATACACCGATGAGCGGTTGGCCATGGGGGAACGTGTCACGGATTTTCTGTCGCCACCGTCGGCCTTAGTCACACGTGAGCCAACGACAAAAGTTACGCTGGAGTTGACTCAGAGCAGTCTGGCGTTTTTCAAGAAGCAGGCCAAGCGTGCACGTGTCCCCTATCAACGTATGTTACGCGGACTCATCGATGCGTACGCAAAACAATACGACGTGGCGGTGTAAGAGACCCACAGTAGGCCTGATAGTATGCCTCATACCTCCAACGGTCTGAGGTCTTTCAGTCAGACCTACCCTGGTCTGCCTACTTGAAACGACGATTCACCGTCCCTCATCACACCGCACTCGCCAAAGACACTCTATAGAGCATCGTCCGGCATGCCGCTGAGGCACCGCGTCTTGAGGCGCCGTGCCAGGTGGAATCAGGCACCGTCGTGTCGCGTGACGCGACCGTGCCGGATATGGTTGGTGACGACGGGAACGTGCCTTGAGTGAATCAACCGGGGGCAGTGAGTGGTACATCCCGCACGCGAACGCTCTGACAGCGTGGGCGTGTGGCTATGAGGCTTGTTTCATGCTCTCGATCCCACGGAGAATGAAGACACGCATGAGGACCTGATAGGGAATGCCTTGGTGTGTTGCCAGAGCCTTCAGTTCTTTGAGGGTGCGCTCGTCGAGGGCCACACTCGTCGGTTTCTTCTTCGCCGTCTTGTAGCGTCGCATGGCCGCGAGCACATGCTCGGGCGCGAGGTCAAACGGGCCTTTATAGGTCGGGGAAGATTTCACGCGCCATCGTGTCATATTGGCTTCGCTCCTTCTGATGCGCCGGCCGGGCGCTGATCACACGGACCTTGCTTCCTCGGAAGGTAAAGGCGACCTGCAGCACACGTCCACGGTCTGACTGCCCCACGAGTCCCAGACGCAGTTCGTTGATGACGGGGCTGGTCTGTAGACCGAGTGGAACGGCTCGTTTGAGCCGAAACACGCTCTCCACCTCGTCAGTGGTCACGTCGTGCTTGGTCGCATTCTTGGTGCGGTTGCCCTGGTCCTATTCGAACGCGAACGTCGTCGTGTCCAAGATCCAGATCAACAACCATTCAACAAACAGCCATGTCGCCATACGCCACTATCGAGACACTATCCTAGCACTATTCTAGGAACGGTACCAGCGATCTCGGGCACGTGCCGTGCCACCTGGGCTCGGGCACCGTCGTGTCGCGCGACGCGACTCGACCGTGCCAGGAGAACACCCGTCGCCCATTAAGGGGTGTGGCACGCCCGTGGCAACCGCGCCATCGCGGACGGTGTCACGCTTGCAGTCGTGCGTGGCCACAGATTGGGAGATTCTGTTGCGCCCCGGTGTCGGTGAGGGGCGCAACAGTGTGTTACCAAGAGGTCGGTGTGCAAATCCGCTGTGTGTGGCCGTTCAGGATCGGTTCGGCTCTTCAGTAGGATCGAGGAGGACAATCTTCACGACGTGGAATTCCACCTGGACGGCATCTTTTGTGAGCATGATCATGAGGCAAACTCGGGCAACGGCATTCCACTCACGTGTGCAACGTATCACTGTCCGTTCTCAACCGGCCCCGTCTCAATGATCTGCTCTGAATTGGGGGCCGAACGCTGAGTCAGGATGTCACGTCCAAGGCCCCCTGGCTGGCCAATGACGGTCAAAGCGCTCGCTGTTAGCCGCAGCTCGCATTGGTGGGATCAGGAAGGCTCGCAATAACTCAACAACGTCACTGAGTGATATCTGCTCAGCAGCAAGATGGCCTTTCCGGACAAAGGCATTCCACTGCGTCTGCTTGAGGCGATCCGTCACAAAGCGATCCGTCAACGCGGTGGGGATATCCACTGGGATTGGAGTCTGTCGTCGCGTAAATGTGGTCTGGAGTGCGTGGCTCAAGACAGAGCCCTCAAATGAATGCCCTCTGGCGAGAAGCCAAATGTCATAAAAGTCCTTCATTCGGCTGTTCGCTGAATCCAGCAGCACCATGGCCTGAAATTTCTCCGCGATCGCACTCTCTGGTGAGTAGGCCAGAAGATGAGGGGCCGGAAAATCCAGGAGCGCTGGAAAATCAATCGGAATCGGCCCTGGAACGATGATGTCACCAAATCCGACATCCACCTGCATGTTAAGCCGGATCTTCCCAATATGGGATATGAACGTGACACGGATGCCCCCATACTGATCCTCAAGGCGAATGGGCTGGGCTTGCACGGTGGCTGCCTCAAAGCGGCAGCCGTCATCCGGCACCGTATGCACACAGATGTCCTTGATGACCTGCTCCAGCTCATCCTTGGACAACACCTGCTGCCCCATCAGATCCACATCGATCGTCGGACGCGACAGGGGCGCATCCCAGAGCCGAAGCATGAGCGCCCCCTTGAGATAAAACCGGGTGGTATGCGGTGATTGACTGAGGCGGAACAGGAATCGTTCAATGGCAAAATACTGGAGCAACTCTTGAAGAGGCCGGTTCTGCTCCTTCGCCTGATTGAGCAACCGCTGATGAATCGATGCCGGCAGATTGGATGGATGAGCGGCCATTATGTCAACGCCTCCAGGTACGGACGCATGACACGTTCCACTCGGCAGAGGCGGGCATACTGAAGCAGTGCACGGGGCGTCACGCGTTTCCGCTCACGGGCCAGTCGCAGCGCCTCAACGGCCACATCAATGCCGATTTTGTTCCGAAACTTGAAGCAGTCCACCACCGTCTTTGCTGGGTCATAGACGCGAAGCGGGACCCCCTCGATGGAATGCGTTTCGATCCCTTCCGTGTACGCGGTACCCGTCATCAGAAAGACGCGAAGCGGAGGATGGTCGAGCCGTGGATACCGGGTCCGACGAGGCAACGCAATCTGGACCTCGTGCGGGATTTGGGTGGTAAGACCATGGAAGGAGAGTGCCGAGATGAGACACATCACGGCCTGCGGGACTCGACGTGCCACGACAAGGAGATCCGGATGGCTCGACTCCGGCCGGTCGGCCAGCCGGTAGATTCCACGGGTCACTGCGACAAGTCGCCCGGCATCACGAAGGCGGTAGAGAATGCGCGGATGGATCCCGAGCTTCAGGGCTTGAGAGGTTCGTAGCACGCCCCCATGGCGGCGGAACACAGCTTCAGCTCGGCGATCCAGCTTAACGCGCTTCATAGGTATGGATAAATATGCATGCACTTGCAATTAAATGCAAACAGTTTTATCCATGCATGGACCACTCTGGCCCGCTCTCGATTCTGCGGGGACTATTCGACCGACGCAGGTCCGGTGGTCGACGGACAGGCACGCATGCAGACCTGTTTGATTGACGGCGAGTGTGAACACGATCAAACTTCGTATCAATGGACGGTTAGTATTTCCCGCGAGGTGGTGATTTGGTCCATCTAACGCGGGCGGTGGCAGCCCTCATGTCCGGCATCCAGCTCGCGTAGGACTCGCTCATGTAGCTCAGCCGGTCGCGCAGCTCACGATTTCGCATCTCCGATCCCATGACAGTTCCCCTCTGTCTCGCAGGCCGTTCGGCATGCCACTGCGGTCAGCGACAATCCGGCGCAAACTCGGTCGCCTGATGAACGACAACCGCGTCAAGCCCCAGACCGTCTCGAAGCTGACTCGTTGATCCTCTTCCACCTTGACGAACAGGCTTGGTCTCTTCGGTCTAGCTGTACCGGACCTTCTCGCCTCGTCCGGGGAATCCGCTCTGCCATGCCGTGCTGGTGATGAGCGGGGACCAGCTTGTGGTTTCAAGGCAGGTGCCTGTGCGCATCCGGCCGTCGCCCTGGCTTTTCACCGGCGGGCTGCGTCGATCATGCCCGCGCGCCGCGAACAATCGCGTCGTCTTCTGCGGTCATTCCTCCGCATCGCGCCCGCCGGTCCGCCAGGTGGCGGCAGCCTCTCTGTCTCCTGTGTCGTCGCTGTGTGGCCTCCACTGCCTCGTGAGAGGCCAACACATCAACTCTAACTCAAGGAGACAACACTATGGCACCTCAAGACAAGAAACCCAAGCCGGTCACCACGCTGCGATGCAGCAGCATCAAGGCGAGCATCTGGAAGAACGAGGGCATGAACGGTTCGTTCTACAACGTGACCGTCGCCCGCTCGTACAAGGACCGAGATGGAATTTGGAAGAATGCCGAATCCTTCGGCCTGGCGGATCTAGACGCGCTTGTCGCGGTCGTCCAACAGGCGAAACTCTGGGTTACCGAACGGTCAGGTCGCTGACCGTAGTGTGGAAGCCTCCGGCCATCCGGTCGGGGGCTTCCTGCACGCCAAGAAAGGAACACGATCATGAAACTCTATCAAGTCTTTGCGACGGATTTGAATCACTTGCTTAACGGGGCACGCGCGGTGCGGATCACAGTTCCTGAATACATGCCACTGTCGGTCGAGGAAATCGGCGTCAGTCAGAATGGGCACCGGCTGGTCTCGCTGTGTCAGTATAGCGAATAGAACGGTGACCTGATGCGTGATTGCGATCTGGTGTTCAGGGTCTCTAATCTGCCCGATGGCGTGGCCGCCGAACCGGTGTCATATAGGAACGACTACCTGGGGCTTTCGCAAGAAGTGTATCAGTATGACGAGGCGGGCAGGTGCACCTACGTCGTACCCGCGCTGAAACAGGAGTTGAAGGAGTTTGCCCGGGCCTGGTTGGCCACGCTCCGAGAGCAGGGCTTCTTTGACTCGACCGCGGTGCGAGAGATACTTACTCCGTAATCTCATTGATCCATTCACAGGGTATGATGTGATGAGACCATGCTCCGTTCATGACTGCCCTGACCAGTTACTGGGCATGGACTCGACCATCAGTGGAAGTTCGGAGGGGCACCTGGAACCCATCACTGGACCTTGAGATTGCGATCAGGCCGTATGGTCACCAATCCCCGAACTGGACCCACGGAATACGGGCAACGTGCTCTCGATCGCAGGTGAGAATCTCCGTGAGTCCCTGCGCTTTCATGTGGAAGGCGTTGTACGCATCCACGAAATCGATGTTCGCATGGACATAGAGATCGAGGGCCATGAAGAGCAGCGGGGCTTCCGGACAGAACAGATTCGGCGTATTCAGAATCTTCTCGATCTTCGCGGCGATCTCCGACTTCTCGAGTTTATAAAATGATTCGAGGGTCCAGACAATCTCGGCGATCACCAGCAGACTCGTCACCAATTTGACCTTGCCGCGCAGCGCATCGCGAAAGAGGAGTTCAGCGCGTTTGGCTTTCGCCGGGTCATCGTTGGTCAAAAAACGAAGAAAGACATTGGTGTCCACGAAGAGGCTAGCCATGCCCGACCACCTTCTTGGCAACCGCCTGTTTGACGGACCGGCGAATCTTCTCAAAATCTTCCGGGTGCGCTGAAGGCCGGACTGAGCCTTTAAGATCAAGAATCGTTCCCTTCACAACCTTCAAGACCACTTCTTCGCCTCGCATGACAAAGAAGACTTTCTCCCCTTCTTTTACGCCCAAGCGGTCACGAATCGCCTTCGGGATCGTGACCTGTCCTTTCCGGGTGATCGTCGATTCCAACATGCCTACCTCCATCACAATGGTAGTACTTAAACAGTCTCGTACTCCTTCTTGACTGAGTCAACCTCTGCCCGACGGCATGGCCGCCGAACCGGTGTCCTATCGGAACGACTATCTGGGGATCGTTCAGGACGTCTATCGGTATGCCGAAGTTGGCAACGCACCCATGTCCTGCCCTTGCTGAAACAGGACTTGCAGGAGTTTGCCCGAGCTTGGTTTGCCACGCTCCGAGATCAAGGCTTCTTTGCCCCGACCGCAGTGCGAGAGATCTTGTCCCAGTAATCTCATCGATCCATTCCGGGGGCATGAGCTAATCAGGTCATGCCCCCGGCAAAACAGAAAACCCTGACACCACCGTGAACGAGTGAGGCTTACTCCTTTGTACCGAGAAAGAGAAAGCTGGTGGTCCGGGCGTTGTTGAGCGCTGCACCGTACAGCCGGTTTGTCGCGGCATCGTAAAACGCCACCCCTGTGACCGTCTCGGTTCCCTTGCGACACGCGCCACCTTCGAAGGTCATCGTGACATGAAAGGCATGCCCTGTTGCCCGAGGAGACACGGTCCCAGCGAAGGTGCAGCCATCTGATGCATAACCGGACAGTGTTCCGGCTGCATCGACGGTCACCGTGACCGTGTGATCATCAGCACGGAGTCCAGTATAGATCCCGGCGACCAGGTTCAGATTCGGGGCCGACTCAGCGTCCGCAACGTACGTACTCCTCACCCGTTCTGTCTCACCATTGAAGTAGATGATGGTCGCGTGAAAACGCTCCTTCGGTACAGAGGTGCCACTCATCCTGCCCTGGCGAATGCCTGTGCCGTCGACAGGAAAATCTCTGGTGTTCGGGGACCCGAAGGATCCGGAGTGTGACGTGCCCGTGCCCTGAATCAGGCCATCCAGGACATGGGGATTGTCTCGTGCGGTATAGAACACCCAATACGAGCCGTCCTCAAGGACAACCGCACGGACGGTGCGACCGGTACGAGTCGTGCCTGTCCAGTGACCTTCCGCCGAGCTCGCCGTGGGCGGCGGTACAGAAACGCTACTCTCCCCATATCCGCCTCCACAGGCGACGGAAGCGAACCCACTATTGAAGCAGCTCGCAAAGCTGCCACAGGCCACGAGCCCACTCAGAAGACAGAGTGCCAGAAGGGATCGAAGACGGTTGGTCCATTGTAGGCGCATGGGTGTCTCCCCAAAACGAGAGCCACACGCACAGCTGTGCCCTCTGTCCCAGGATAACAAGAAGAGCATCCGCTTCAAACGGGGGAATCTCGAATGGCGAGAAAGCGGACCAGCCAACTGGCAATGGGAGCCTGCCGCAGGCTCCTCCGACCAGCCGATTCGGGCCTGTTTCTGGCGTCTTCTGCACGGCCTAAGAGGTTGACTCGGTCTTAGATCGGTGTCGGCATAAGCACGTTGTAAGACCGATTTTAGGAGGTTGCAGGATATGGCAGTCAGCCCTTCTTGTATTACATCAATGGTTGGGTTTACACTGCCCGCCGTAGGAGTCTGATCCGTTTCCTGGTCCTGACTGCCCCGAACGATCATGGCGAAGTCACGCACCACCACCATTAGTGCCGACCTCGGTGATCTGAAAGCGCCCTGGCTCGCGTGGTGTCAGACCCATCAGGTCACGCCGAGCGTGGCCCTGCGCCAGATTCTGGGGCGTGCGATCGGTGGCGCCGCTGCCCAGTCAGCCATGCCTCGCAGGGTGCTCAAGAATCGGCGGGAGAAAGCAGCCCAGCGGATGAAGCTCCACCTGACGGCCTCGGAGCTGGCCGGACTCACTGCTTTGGCTGCCCAAGAAGGCTATCGACCGACGCAATGGGTCGTGGCCATGATCCGCACCAAATTGACTGAGCAGCCGCATGTCGGACAGCCGGAACTGGAACGATTGACCCGCTCAAACCAACAACTCCTCGCCTTGGGGAGGAACCTGAACCAGATTGCGAAAGTATTGAACACCTCGCCCCAGAACCGGACCGCTTTCCGGGTGGAGGTCATCACCGAACTCTCCCGCGTGATCCGTGCCCACACCGACAAGGTGTCAGATGTGTTGCGCGGGACCGTGGAGCGCTGGCACCTCCAATGACCTCACCCCGCGTCAGCATGGATGAGCGATTGGACGAGTGGGGGAGTCGACTGTTCAACGTCTCACGGGACACCCCACCACGGCCGCGTCGCAGTAAGCGAACTCCGCTTGGTTCCCCCAAGTCTGTAAGTTCAGGCGGACGGCTCAGCACACCACAGGCTCGGACGACCTATGTGCGGCAGACCCTGCGGGCGATGGTCCGCCGCGCACCCCAAGTCATGGTGAAACTCGTCAGGGCGCCGAAAGGGGTGAAGGGGATCTCGAATAATCTCACCTACATTTCGCGCGATGGCCTTCTGGAAATCGAGGATCAAGATGGCCAGGTGATCAAGGGGAAGGAAGCGGTGGCGGATCTGAAGACCGAATGGCGGGATGGCGGGATGCCGATCGCGGCGGACTCCACCATGCGCGATGCCTTTCATCTCGTCCTCTCCATGCCGCAACGGACCGATCCCTTGTCGGTCCAACGGGCGGCCCGTGACTTTGCGAAACGGGAGTTTTCTGGGTTTCAGTACGCGATGGTGCTCCACACGTTTGAGACTGATCCAGATCCGCACCCGTCCCCGCATCCCCATGTTCACCTCACGGTGAAGGCCGCCGGCCTCGATGGCATCCGCTTGAATCCAAGAAAGCCGGATCTCCAGCGCTGGCGGGAGAGGTTTGCGGAAGCGTTACGCGAGCATGGCATTGAGGCGACCACGACGAGTCGGATTCATCGCACGACGCATGAACGGTGGAAGGTTCAGCATCTCCGTGATCGTACGTCGCAGACGAGGGGCCTCGATCGTCAGAAACGCGTGACGGACACGCCGGGGAAACTGCGTGAGGTGATGCACCATTATGAGCAGGTCATGAGAACGCTTGCACGATCTGCTCGAGGCGAGGACCGCCAGCTAGCAACGGATCTGGTCCGCTATCTGGGGGGCGGAGGTCGAACTCGGGGGACAGACTGGGATCGAGGGAAGGACCGGGAGCGATGAGAGGGGCTGGTCGTGGCGCTCGACGGAGCGGCACAGGGCCGATCACCTGAAAGCCGCACCACAACGACCCCGAAGCCGGTCAGACCGACGGAGCCACGGACGCTTGCGTTTCCTTCGTGATGGGGCTACACTGAACTGTGCCTGATATTCAGATAGTCTGATTGTCTCACGTAGGGATGGAGGCGCGTCATGCCTGCAGAAACGAGTAAAGTCGGCAAACGAGGGGCGGTGGTGATTCCGGCCTCGCTCCGGCGCCGCTTTGGGATCACGGAGGGCTCGCTCGTGATTGCTGAAGAACGAGCCGAAGGCGTCCTGATTCGACCGGCGGCGGCCTTTCCCCTCGAGATGTATACCCCGGAACGTCAAGCGGAGTTTCTCCTCTCCAATGCAGTCGGCCCAAAGGACTACGCGCGAGCCAAAGAGGCCGTGCGGAAGATGGGCCTCGACGTCCGCAAGATCCCTCACTCCAAGCCGGCTCGTTCCTAATCCGTGGACCGGGTCTTTCTTGATGCCAACGTGCTGTTCTCTGCGGCCTACCGGGTGGAGACTCCGCTGCACGCGTTGTTTACAATACCGCGCACGCAGCTGGTGACGTCGGCCTATGCCCTGGAGGAGGCGAGGCGGAATCTCTCATCAGGGCAGCAACAGGCAGAATTAGAACGGTTGTCCCGCTCCGTCGAGGTGGTGTCGGTCTTGCCGCCCCAGGGAGCGCTGTCGATCTTGGCCAAACTCCCAGAGAACGACCGTCCCATTCTGTGGGCGGCGATCAGTGTCCGTGCGACCCACTTGCTGAGCGGCGATTTTAAGGCGTTCGGTCGCCTGTATGGTCAGACCATCAACGGTGTCAGCATTATGCCACCAGCAGTCTATCTTAAAGGGCACCGAGGGTAATGGGGTCGGTAGAGGGCGAATGCACCGGTGATCAAAGGCTACATGATCCCGTTTTTGGCGGGAGGGGTTTGCGGAAGCTCTACGGGAGCACGGGATTGAGGCCACGACGACCAGTCGCCGCCATCGTACGAACCGGGAACGCTGGACGGTGCGGCATCTCCATGAACTGACCAAAAAAGGGGAGACGCTGGAGCGGCTGAAACACACCACGCGCCGACAGGGACGAGCCCAGGACGTCATGCGGAATTATGAGCAGGTGATGCGGACGTTAGCCCGGTCGGATCGTGGTGAGGATCGGCAATTGGCCGCAGCCCTGGTCCGTTACTTGAGTGTGCGGTCGCGGGACGTTTCGAAGACTCGTTCCCCGGAGCGCGACCGATCCTCATAAGTATTGCACTATCCGTTTCTTGAACCTTAATCCATTGTTGCGCCTGCTGTGTCAGAGAATTGAGATCCTGGGATCTGCAGGCTGAAGCTTTGTATTCAGGGGCAAGGAGACTGGGGTTAGCCAAAGCAGGCGTTTTTCCGAGTGGAATCGTTTTGGGTCAGGTTGAGCCAATGTGAATATGGTGGACTGCAATATGAGGCTATGGTCATGTAGGCAGGTAGAAATCTCGGTATCCTCGATGATTTTTTAGAAAGAAACGGGTAAGCTGCGGCTCGAGTCCCCGGCACGACTATCTGAATTCCTACTCTTATGATCTTCCATGATACTAAGAACTGATTCGGGCCTGCGGGATAACCACTCTCGAGGAACCGTCGCCGATTTTCTACGTGCGAAGATCCAGGAAGGATCGAACCTTTCAATAGTTTCCGCGTACTTCACCATTTATGCCTACGACGCGCTGAGGAACTGCCTCGATTCCATCAACCATCTTGATTTCCTTTTTGGAGAACCTTCCTTCGTCAATCGTCTTGATCCAAGCAAGACGGAGAAGAAGGCATTCATCATTGACGCCGATGGTCTGCAGCTCGCAAACAAGCTCCAACAGAAACGTGTGGCAAAGGAATGCGCTGACTGGATTCAAAGTAAGGTGGACATCAGGACCATCAAGCAGGCAAACCTACTTCATGGAAAGATGTATCACGTGGCCACAGGTGGAGTGGAGGATGCAATTCTAGGCAGTTCCAATTTCACAGTTCGAGGTCTTGGCCTGGGTAATGGCGACAACAACATCGAACTGAATCTTATTGTAGACAGCAACCGCGACCGTCGGGAGCTGAAACAGTGGTTTACGGAAGTTTGGAACGACGACAAGTTAGTCAAAGACGTGAAGCAGGATGTATTGTTGTATTTACAGAAGCTTTACGCAAACCAGTCGCCGAGGTTCATCTATTACCTCACGCTGTTTCACCTCTTTCGTGATTATCTCGACGGCACCCGCGATCTTGACGACAACCTCCGCCGGGTGGCGCTTCCGGACACTCATATTTGGCGGATGTTATTTTCCTTCCAGAAGGACGGCGCCAAGGCGGCTATCAATAAGATCCTTAACTACAACGGCTGTATTCTGGCTGACAGTGTAGGCTTGGGAAAGACCTACACCGCCCTGGCCGTCATCAAGTATTTCGAGCTAAGGAACGAACGGGTCCTGGTGCTTTGCCCCAAGAAGTTAAGTCGAAACTGGACCATCTACCGTAACCCCAGTTCTCTAAATCCATTCTCGGACGACAAATTTCGGTATGACGTCCTTCATCACACCGACCTCTCGCGCGAATCAGGTAGCGTCAACGGCCTTTTTCTAGACACGCTCAACTGGGGTGCCTACGACCTGGTGGTAATCGACGAGTCCCACAACTTTCGGAATAACAAGCTTGCCACACAGCGTTCGGGGGATACCAAGGAGCGAAGAAGTCGTTACCAGCGGCTGATGGATGACATCATCTCCGCAGGTGTGAAAACAAAAGTCTTATTGCTGTCGGCCACTCCGGTCAACAATCAGCTGGCTGATCTACGCAACCAGCTTTCGTTTATCGCGGGTGGGGATGTCGCACGCAATGACGCAGCTGATATGGCATTCGCTGAAAAGCTAAACATTGCATCCATCAAGGAGACTTCCCGTCAGGCGCAAATGCATTTCACAAACTGGGCGAAGAAGCCTCTGGGCCAGCGAAAAACTCGGGATCTACTTGCTGCGATCGGAGGTGATTTCTTTAAGCTGCTAGATGGTCTGAGTATCGCCCGTTCACGTAGCCAAGTTGCCACATACTACGCCAGTGAAATGAAGGCATTGGGAGGATTCCCTCATCGTCCGGCACCGAAAGCCATTCACGCTTCGATAGACCTAGAGCGGAGATTTCTTTCGTTTGAGCAGCTTGACACAGAGATCAGCGGACTCCGTCTAGCCTTGTACCATCCTACGAGCTTTCTCCGGGACGACCTCCAGCCAATGGTCCGAGCGGCCTATGACAACAAGATTCTTGGCGGATTCACGCAGGAGGGCCGCGAGCGCATCCTCATTGCCATGATGAAAGTGAACTTCTTGAAGCGGCTTGAAAGCTCAGTGGACTCATTCCGCCTCACGCTTCACCGCACCATCGAGAAAATAAATGTATTGGAAGAACGCATCACCGCCTTTGAGAAGCATCTCGATGACAATCCTGATCTTGACTACGATTTGCTGACCCCTGATAAATTCGAGGACCCTGATTTTGATAAGGAAGATTTCACCATCGGCGGTCGTCGGCGTATCCATCTCGCTCACCTCAGACTGCCGGAGTGGCTCAAGGCTGTTAGGACGGATCGAATTCAGCTACAGTTCCTTTTAGAGAAGACCCAATCCGTCACTGCCAAACGTGACGGCAAGTTGGCAGAGCTTCAGGCTTTTATCGAAGAAAAAGTTCTTCATCCCACCACCAACCGCGATGGCAAGGCTAACCGGAAAGTACTTGTCTTTACCGCCTTTGCCGACACTGCTCGATATCTACATGAGCATCTTGACCCGTGGGCTCAGAAAGAGCTCAAGATTCATACTGGCCTCGTATGTGGTGATGGGGGCAATGCAGCGTCCTTAGGCGGGACCGATTATGATGACATTCTTACCAACTTCTCCCCGATTGCCAAACGTAGGGCTGATCAAGCTGTACGTTTTTCCAATCAGAAGGAGGAGATCGATCTACTCATCGCAACCGACTGTATCAGCGAGGGGCAAAATCTCCAGGACTGCGATCTTCTCATTAACTACGACATTCATTGGAATCCTGTCCGTATCATCCAGCGATTCGGACGCATTGACCGTATAGGCTCACGCAACGATTCTGTGCAGCTCGTTAATTTCTGGCCCGTGGCCGACCTCGATCACTATCTAGGGGTCAAGCTTCGCGTAGAGGCCCGCATGGCGCTTGTTGATTTAGCTGCCACCCAGACCGACAACCTTCTTGACCCTGGCCAACTGGAGGACCTCATCAAGGAGGATCTGCTCTTCCGAGATCGTCAGTTGAAACGGTTCAAGGAGGAGATCCTCGATCTTGAAGATCTGGACGATTCTGTTTCCCTCACCGATTTTTCTCTTGATGAGTTTCGCCTCGATCTCCTGCGGTATCTAGAGGCAAACCGCACTGAGCTTGAAGAAGCTGGGGAAGGGCTCTATGCAGTCGTGCCACAGAAGTCCGACTTGTTTGTATCGGCACGACCTGGCGTCCTCTTTCTTCTGCGTCACCGCTCCACGGTGGAGAAATCACTCGACTCGCCAGGTAACCCTACAGACTCTAGCAAACTCAATCCGCTCGCACCGTATTATCTTGTGTATGTTCACGATGACGGCACTGTCCGTTTTAGCTTTGCTCAGCCAAAGGAATCCATGCTCCTCCTGCGCGATCTTGCTGCAGCAGAGCCAACTGCTTTCGAGAATCTCTGCGATCTCTTCGACCAAAGAACGAAGGATGGCGAGGATATGAGCTTCTACGATAGCCTTCTTCGAAAAGCACTGGCCTCAATCGAACACACGTTCCAACGGCGGGCTGCAGCTTCATTGCTCTCTGGCCGAGGGGCTCAGCTGCCCACCGCTGGGGAATCGCCAAAGTCGAAGGGTGATGAGTTCGAGCTTGTAACGTGGCTAGTAATTCTGGGGGCCGAATAACACTATGGCCTCTGATATCGATCTTCGCGAAGAGATTGTTGCAGTCCTTGATGCTTTCACCCATCAACCGCTCCGCGAAGTCGCCACCAATTTCTTGGCCACGCTGGGATATCGCTCCGACCGCACGCTTAACCTCGGCGACTCTAGCCCACAGAGATTTCTTGAGATAGTGCGTTCTCATGCGGGCGGTGGTGGCTTCAGCGAAACTAAAGCCCTTTTATCTGATTGGATATCCGCCGATCTCCTTTTCCAGCTTACGGATGAGGAGCTGTCCCACCACGCCAGTTTGTTCAAAGAAACGGCCGTCAATCCTGGGCTCCTCCGCTCCTATGTCTTCTTCGCCATAGAGCTGAACGGTGGCGACTATCCTCGTAGCAAGCTCACCGGCATTGCCCGCGAGATCAATCGAGTTTTCCCTATGCCTGTAATGGTGCTCATCAAGCACCTCAAGGACAAGGAGTCTGTCCTCTCTATCACCGTCATAAACCGTCGCCAGCATAAACGCGATGCCGCAAAAGATGTTCTCGGCAAAGTCACCATCATCCGCGACATCAGGCTCATCCAGCCTCATCGAGGCCATCTCGATATCCTATCCTCCTTCGCCTTTCCGAATCTCGCCCATCCTCAGCGGCTGCCGATCGATAACTTCGACAATCTCCATGCTGCGTGGGAAGAGATCTTCAACGTCGAGCTGCTCAACAAGCGTTTCTACCGAGAACTGGCCAATTGGTACTTTTGGGCGCTCTCACAGGTAGATTTTCCGGCCGATATCGAAAGGGACCATGAAAAACGCCGTGCCACCTCGCTCATCCGGCTGCTCACCCGCCTCATTTTTTGTTGGTTCCTGAAGGAGAAAGCCCTAATTCCCGAGAAGCTCTTCGTCGAGGCCGAGCTGAAGCTCATCTTGAAAGACCTTGCCGCAGATGCCAGCACATACCACCAGGCCATACTGCAGAACCTATTTTTCGCCACGCTCAATCAGCGTATGGGCAAAGACAAGAACGGGCAGCCCTATCGCGCATTCGCTCCTGACGAGGGTTTTCTGAAAAACCGTGCCACTTACGGAGTGGATACTCTGTATCGCTACGAAGAACATTTCCGAGATCCAACCACTGCTCTCGACTGCTTCGCGGACGTGCCCTTTCTCAACGGTGGCCTTTTCGAGTGTCTGGACCGCTCCGAGGAAGGCACGGACAAAAAACTCTACCTCGATGGCTTTTCACGGAACAAGAAAAAGCGTGCTACTTTCCCGAACCGGCTCTTCTTTGCAGAAGAACAGGCTGTCGATCTCTCCAACGCCTACGGCGAGGCAAAACGCAAAAACGAAAGAGTCCGCGGCCTCCTTCGCATTCTGCATTCGTACAAGTTCACCATTGTCGAGAATACGCCCATCGACCAGGAAATCGCCCTCGACCCAGAGCTGCTCGGCAAGGTCTTCGAAAATCTCCTCGCTTCCTACAACGAGGAAACCAAGAGCACCGCCCGTAAGCAGACCGGATCCTTCTACACCCCTCGCGCCATCGTTGAATACATGGTGGACGAGTCGCTAAAGGCGCACCTCACTGGCGCATTGACCAAGGCTGGCATGAGCGAAAAGGATGCTCAAGCCGGTCTCGACATCCTCTTTGCCTACACAGAGCGCCAGCACCCATTTCACGATCGCCAAGTCGCCGCCCTGCTCGACGCTATCAACACCTGCAAGATTCTCGACCCAGCCTGCGGCTCGGGCGCCTTTCCTATGGGCATGCTGCACAAGCTTGTGTATATTATCCATAAGCTCGATCCCGACAATGCCCGGTGGAAACAGCTCCAAATTGACGCTGCCGCGAAGATCCCCGACGCCTCTGCCCGCGAGGCCGCCATTACCGCCATCGAGCGCGACTTTGCCGACAATGAGGACGACTATGGACGGAAGCTCTACCTCATCGAAAACTGCCTCTACGGGGCGGACATTCAGCCCATCGCCATCCAGCTCTCTAAACTCCGTTTTTTTATTTCTCTCGTCTGCGACCAACGCACTAATCGCAGTAAAAAGGACAATCATGGCATCCGACCGCTGCCGAACTTAGAAACCAAGTTCGTAGCAGCCGACGCCTTGATCGGACTCCCAGAGATAGCGCAAATGGCACTCGTGCCCCAGCGCGTGTACACAATTGAGACGGAGATCGAGTCCCTTTACCACAGCCACTTTGCTATCCATCGGCGTGACCAGAAGCTCGTGGTCCAGCGCAAGGTTAAGGAACTACGCAACGAACTTGGAAGACTCCTCGCCCAAAGTCTGATGGCACCCAAGAAGGCCCAACATATTGCCAATTGGGACCCATTTGATCCACAGGCGAGTTCCGACTTCTTCGATCCACACTGGATGTTCGGGAGGTCGCTAGGGAAAGGTTTTGACATTGTCTTTGGCAATCCGCCTTACATCCAGATTCAGAAATTCCCAACTGCGCAAAAAAACACTTGGCAATCGCAAGGCTTCGAAACCTATACAGCCACCGCCGACATCTACTGCCTTTTCTATGAGCGCGGCGTGCAACTTCTCCGGGATGGCGGCCATCTCTGCTACATCACCTCAAATAAGTGGATGCGCGCCGGTTACGGCGATCGGCTTCGCGGATTTCTCTCTAGCAAGGTCGATACGCGGACTGTTCTTGACTTTGGAATGGCACAAAATTTCGGTGCCGCCACCACATATACTTGTATTGTTCAACTCACTAAGAGCCCCCCTACTCATAACACTGTTTCCTGCTACGTGACTGATGACCGCGCCGCCATGAACGACCCAGGAGGATACTTCGAGCAAAATCATGTGCTGCAGCGTCACGTGAGCGATGCCCCATGGGTGTCCTTGTCCAAGGAACGACAGCGCATCAAAGATCTTGTTGAAGGACAGGGCGTGCCGCTCGGGCAGTGGGACATTCAGATTTATCGAGGCGTCCTGACCGGTTTCAATGACGCCTTTTACATCACCCAGAGACAACGCGATGCCTTTGTGACGCAAGACCCGAGATGTGCCGAACTCCTTATCCCTCTGCTTCGTGGACGAGACATCGAACGCTATTGTATCAACTGGGATGGACTGTGGATGATTGCTACCTTTCCTGCTTTTGACTTGAGAGAAGGCAATCTGCCACGACCAATTTACGAACACCTCAGGCAATACCGAGCCCGCCTCGAGCCTAGGCCTACAAACTGGGTGGGCAAGAAATGGGATGGGCGAAAACCGGGAAGCTATAAATGGTTCGAGGTGCAGGACGTCATCGGCTACCACGGACAGTTCTCCAAGCCGAAGATCATTTTTCAGGAAATCGCGGTAACACTGCCGTTCTATTACGACCAGTCTCGCGAGATGTTCATGGACACAACTTGCTTCATGATCACTTCAGACACTGAAGCCCTAGGAGCACTTGTGGCAATGCTCAATTCTTCCATATTCAGGTACTGCTTTCGCGACAACTTTCCTGAGTATTCAGGAAATGCCTGTCGGTTGAAGAAAATCTTCATGGACAAGATTCCCCTGAAAAAGTCAACCACACAGCAAGCAGGCTTGTTCGAGAAGCTCGTTCTGCTGATCCAGTTCGCCAAGCGTGCTGGTGAAAATGCTCCAGCCCAATTTCTCGAAGATCTGATCGATGCCTGCGTGATGGAGTGCTACTTCGGCGAGCACATGGCCGAGCGTGACCTGCTATTTCTCGACGACATCATTCCGCATCTCGCCGCATACGATCCAGCGGCCAGCGAGGCGAGGCAGCGAGACTTCCTCGTTCAATTGCACCGTACCTTTAATGCACCGTCGTCAAAGATTCGCAATCGGCTCCTCCGTCTCACCGCCGACAGCCCAGATCTACTCGCTGTTATTAAGGGGGAGGGCAAAGTGTGAAGTCTCGTCTCCATCGTATCGAAATCAAAAATTTTAAGGCTTTCCGTGAATTTACTCTCGATCTTCAAGGCCGCCACCTACTAGTTTATGGTCCTAATGGCTCTGGCAAGTCATCCCTCTATTGGGCACTCTATACCTTTCTCCAGAGCGCCAGGAAGGCCACGCCGGGCGTCGCAAAATATTTTGATCCCGCCGACACGCAAAACCTGCTCAATATCTATGAGCAGGGTGAGGCGACTCCGAAGGCCGGGGAGATCGCGTTAACTCTTCGCGACATATCCACCAAGAACGACACGACCTACCGCATAAGCCAGACAACTCACGGGACCCATCAGCAGCCCACTATCCTGAAAGGTGACCTCGCTAGCGACTTCATTACCTACCGCTTTTTCTTCGGTTTCTCTCATTTCAGAAACTCGGAGAAGCACAACCTTTGGCCGTTGTTCGAGAAGGAAATCCTGCCCTTCTGCGTCTCGACTGGAGGCAAGGTGCCGGTAGACTGCTGGAACGCAATCAAATCTGGCAATCCCAATCCGAATGCAAGTCGGGGCTTGGGAGGAGCCCAGGCGTACAACGATTTCTCAAAGAACGTTACAGACTTCGCAGCCATCCTTCCCGGAATTGTTGATGCCATTAGTACGGAGGCGCAGAGGTTCTATGACGCGCATTTCGCCATCGGAGATCCAGCAAAAGTTACTCTTAAGTTAGGCGTGACCACGCCGCCTGCTTTCACGGGGACGAACCAACAGAGCTGCCAGTTCACGATTCCCGCCGTGGAATTCGGCATCCAGATTGACGGCAAGACAGTCAATCGGCCACAAGCATTCCTCAACGAAGCCAAACTGACACAACTTGCCCTGTCAGTCCGGTTTGCTGCTTCTTTGGTCAACTTGAACGAATCCGACCTTAAACTACTTGTGCTCGACGACCTCCTGGTGAGTTTAGATATGAGCAATCGGATGAAGGTCGTAGAAATCCTCCTGTCCGAAACCTTTGCAGGCTATCAGAAGATCATACTTACACATGAACTCGGATTTTTCCGAGAATTCCGCCGCAGACTCGGTGCGAATCACCCTGAATGGTGCTTCCTTCGCCTCGAAGGGAACGCCGCAAGCAGAATCGAAGCAAAGACCGAAAAGACCGACATCCAGAAAGCCGAAGACTACCTTCATGGTTATAGCCTCGACGAAGCCGCTCTTTGCCTGCGCAAGGCGTGCGAAGATACTTCCAAGCGCTTCATCAATCACAACGATGTCGTCGCCACCAAAGACTTTGTCGGTCTCGCGGAGGCCTTGCGGGCTGCTCGTAGCAAGGTACTCGCTGAGTTGCCTGTCAATCTGTATGAAAAGGTCCTGCGCAACACACCGGATGCCTTTCGCCATCTACTGGTCTCCTCAACTGACGCCGACCTCGAAGCCAACTCGGCGCTTGATGAGCCCACAAAGGGTCGCCTTAAAACCAACCGCGAGCGCCTCCGCCGCTTGGTCAAAGACGATCATGTCGAACGTCTCCGCCAAGTCAAACTCATTGATGACATCCTCGCCTGTGCCGAGCGCGTCCTCAACCCGGCCGCCCACTCAGGCAACCCGCCACTTTATGAGAAAGAGGTGCAAGATGCCTTGGCCTTGGTCAAACAGCTCGAATCTACTCTAATTGTATGAATGAGGATGCCGGGGAGAACTAGAAGTCGGTGGCACTACAAAAACATGAAATTCTATGTTGGGGTGACGGACAACAAGTGGTATGACTTTCTCGCTACCCGTAAGCCTGATGAGGTGAATTTCTGGCGGCCAGGGGGAACCGGATTATTTCAGGCGATCCAGCCTGGTGCACCGTTTCTGTTTAAGCTACATAGCCCGGATAATTTCATTGCTGGAGGAGGTTTCTTCGTCAAACATTCCAACGTGCCTCTGTCGTTGGCATGGGAAGCGTTCGGAGAAAAGAATGGTGCACCTTCTCTGGACTCTCTGCGGGTGCTGATTGACAAGTTCAGGTCAAACAAACCTCGTGAACACGATCCTGTTATCGGCTGTACCATCTTGGCAAACCCATTCTTTCTCGATAGACGAGCGTGGATTCCTGCTCCATCCAACTGGGCGCCGAGCATTGTCCAGGGGAAAAGCTATGAAACCGCTGAGCCCATCGGCGCTGGAGTCTGGGCTGAAGTCCAGGCCCGGCATGTTATAGCCGATGTCGAGAGGCCTCTCTTGGCGGAAGATGTGAATCGATACGGTGCTGAGTTTCTCACTAGAGCGAGGCTTGGCCAAGGAGCTTTTCGTGTTCTGGTCACAGACGCATACGCCAGACGCTGCGCGATCACAGGGGAGCGTACCCTTCCTGCACTTGAGGCCGCTCATATTAAGCCGTTTGCTAAGTCCGGTCCAAACCAAACTGCGAACGGTTTGCTGCTTCGCTCTGATTTGCACAAACTTTTTGATCTGGGCTACATCTCTGTGACTCCTGATCTCGCGGTCGAGGTCAGTCGGAAAATTAAAGAAGAGTTTGATAACGGCAGGGACTACTATGCCCTCCATGGCCAAAATTTGACGGTTATCCCACCGACGGATAAGGACCGTCCATCGACGCAGTTTTTGGAATGGCACAATGAGAATGTTTACCTCGGCTAATAACAGAGGCCAATCATGATAAGCGAGACTGTCTTGAAAGAATTGCTCGAGTTTCGACGTAGACGAAACTGGGAGCAGTTTCATACGCCCAAAGAACTTGCAGCAGCGCTGACGATTGAGGCGGGTGAGCTGTTGGAGACATTTCAGTGGAAAACGGATGAAGAGGTGACGCGTCTCCTCAACGGCTCATCAAGAGAGCGGGTCGTGGATGAAATCGCCGACGTGGCTATTATCCTGTCATACCTCTGTCACGACTTGAAGGTGGACGTAGACGCTGTCGTGCTCTCGAAGCTCCGAAAGAATGAAGCGAAGTACCCCATCGAGAAATCCTACGGTAATGCCAAGAAGTATGACGAACATTAGCCGGCGATCTTCATCGAGGGAGAACCGGGAACACTCTTGATTGTTTGAGTATACACGTATCGACCGTCCGCTCCTCAATGGGACAAGAAGGGCGAATGCGATCAGGGTAAGAAAAAGCGGCACGAGTTGAGCTGGAGCATGGTGAACCGATCCAATCTTGGGAGCTGGTTGCGCGGCGTTCTTGTGGGAGTGTAACCTCTACTTCTGGACGATCCTTGTGGGGGGAGGATCCGATGCCACTGCTTTTCCTCTTGCTCCTTCTAGTCCCTCTTTCTGCCTCCGCCAAAGACCTCGGCGAACTGAGCGCCAATCCGTACCAGCAGAACTCGACGGCCAATCCGTTCGGGGCGGGGAGTCCGTTTGCACCGAACGGGATCAACAATCCCTTCAGCCCTTACGGCAGCCCGTTCAGCAATCAATCAGCGACGAATCCGTTCGCGACCGACGCGCCACGGCTCTACGACCAGCAAGGGAATTACCGCGGCAAATTGAGCGCGAATCCCTACGATCCCGATTCAACCAGCAACCCCTACGGCCAGTACGGGTCCCGGTTTTTGCCCGACTCCATCAACAATCGGTACAGCGCAGGCAATCCCTATCGCTCCGATAGCCCCAACAATCCCTACGGCCGCGGCTTGAGAATCGAAGGACAGTGAAAGATCTGCTGGCCCATCTGTACCGGTTCTCAGGACTCGCTCATTAGCCCAGGACAGCGTTCGATAGAATTGTCTAGGGCTCCAGTGGCAACCCCAACTGGCTCACACCTGCAAGGCGCATCGTTCATAAGTCAATACGCATGCATGCCCACTCTTTTGCCTAAGAGCCCGCACTAAAAATCGGCCGAATGGCCTTTTAGAAAGAAAAAATGGCTGGGGTCATCTGCGGAGGCTTCTTGTTTCGACTTATTTTTGTGGATAACCTCCTTGAGAAATGTCCAGAATAGGCCGTGAGATTCGAATTCCGGATATTCACAGCCTTTCCTCTCGTTTCCCAAAGATCCACAATACTTGGTGTTGACAAAAAATCCTGCTAGCTATATGTAGTTGACTGCTGGTTCGGAAACCGCGGGTTATCGTCGAAATCACATAGCATGTCAATAGGGCAGAGCCCTAGTTTTGCTAAGTAAATCGGCATTAGTTGCGCAAGCAAATGGGTTACATGAAAGGAAACAGGTAGTACGTAGGAACCCGAATGCCTCAGGCCCGTCCGCCAAGACAAAGACCTGAGGCAATCAGATTGGAGGTGAAACAAATGAGAAGACACTGAACGCCCCATGAGGGCGTGACCGGGGAAGTAAATCCCGGCTGATCTCGGCGCCGGGGTGTTTGCTTCACGGCTGGCATCCCGGCTGCCCCGAAGGGTGCGGCATTCTAGCTTGATGTTTCGTTGTATGCAACACCCTAGGTCGAGCAAAGAAACATCTTCACCTTAACAAAGGAATGCCCAATGGCAAAGTCTGAATCGAAATCTACCCTCAAGGGTCGCAGCGCGATTACTGGTCGTTTCAAGACCGTGGAGGAGGCACGTCGCAAACCAAACACTTCAGTGGTTGAACGAGTGCCAAAACCTGGTTACGGAACGAGCAAGTAGTACGTAAACCGCTTGCCGGTTCGAAAGGCGAGGATCGATCCCCGGTCCTCGCCTATTTCCTTTGGGGAGGCGACATGTCTGCATCCAAAGAATCTCTTGCATGGTCTGATCAACGTATAAAAGAACAAAGTATGAAGCACCGGCGTTCGTACGCCGTAGCCTTGGTAATACTTATAACTCTTCTTTTATCGACGCCCGCGCAATCGGAAACACAAAAATCCCTTCCTGCAGATTTTGACACTCTGCTAATGATGGCCACCTTGCGCATAGCAGGCTCAAGCGCAGATGGTCAAGGTCAATCCTCGGGAACAGTATTTATCGTGGGGAATCCACACCCCACCGAGGAGAACAAATATAGGTATACCCTCGTTACGGCAGCTCACGTTTTGCAAAAGATCAAGGGAGATGCTGCGGTCTTGTACTTCAGGCGACAACTAGAAAACGGAAACTGGGGTGCTGTGCCCACACCAATAAAGATAAGGGAAGGGGGAAAACCTCTATGGGCTCAACACGGTGAGGCTGATGTTGCGGCCATGTACATAGCGGTGCCAGAACTAGGACGACCGGTATTCATACCGATTAGCATGCTTGCTAATGATGATCTTCTGGCAAAGTACAACGTACACCCAGGGGACATGTTAGATATTTTGGGATATCCATTCGGTTTTGAATCTCCTGTAGGTAGCTTCCCCATTCTACGAAGTGGGAAAATAGCGTCTTACCCCTTACTGCCGACAAAAACCACACTCAGCTTTCTGTTAGATTTTCGTGTGTTCCCTGGGAATAGTGGTGGTCCGGTCTATATTAACTTTACCGGGGAAAGATTCCATGACAACGCAATTGCCATGGGCATGTCATTTCGGTTCATCATGGGACTGGTCAGCGAGGAGATTAAGGCAACTGAGCAGAGAAAGTTTCAGTACAGCACTCATATCCAGGACACTCCGCTCGGATTGGCAAAGGTAATCCATGCAAGCCTCATTCGGGAAACGATTGCACTTTTACCGCCACCGTGACTGATCGAGATTTTCAGCTTACATTGCTGTTCGATGTCGAAGAAGAAAGAACCAAAGAACAAAATTAGCACCATTAGCCTGCTTTAGTGTCTGGTCGCCACCGGCAACAGCCGACCGGCTAGCACCTGCGAGGCGCAGCGCTCGCGCCAGTGGGTCTGTCACTCCCGCTGCGTGATCCTCTCCGGCCCGCCAGTATCGGCCTCTGCCGTCTGTTTCCTCCATGACCTGGGCGGTGCCTCTCCTCCCCCCCCCCGTGAGAGAGTCACCTACATCAGTTCAACATACAAGGAGGAACCATCATGGGCGACCAACAACTCATCCAGATGACCGGCTACCACGCTGCGATGTGGCAACATCAAGGCGACCATCTGGCAGAACGTAACCGAGAAGGGCCTGTTCTTCGCGACGACCTTCTCGCGGCCGTTCAAGGTTCGATCCGGTGCCTGGCACAACGGCACCTCGTTCGGTCGATAACGTAAATTATCTTTCGCACATTTTGAGAGGCAGTGGGCTCTTCTGGTTACATGGGCAGTCACCCGACACACTCACAACCAGAAACGGAGACCATTGTCAGCGCCGATGGTAGAAGTCACCAAATCATCGAACTGAAAAGTCCACTGAACACCGAGTCACAATGTCCCTTCACCGATCATCTAGACGGAGGAGGGACGGATGTTGCGAAGGGAGGATGTGATGGTGATTCAGGCGTTAGCGAAACGAGGACTGTATCTGTGCGACATCGCCAAACAGGTGGGCGTCCATCCACGGACCGTGCGCCGAGCCCTCGACCGGGGTGAAGCTCCTGCGACTCGGCCCAGCCGGCGGGGCAGTCGGTTAGATCCGTACCGGGCCGACATCGACCGACTGTTAGCGGAGGACGTCTGGAATGCCGTCGTCATCTTTCGGGAGTTGCAGGCCAAGGGCTATACGGGGCGGCTCTCCATTCTGCGGGACTACATCCGACCGAAGCGCGCCCTGCGTGTTCGTCGGGCGACGGTGCGCTTTGAAACGGCGCCGGGCCACCAGCTGCAGAGCGATTGGGCCGAACAGCGGACGCAGATTGCTGGCCAAGAGACGGTGGTCCACTTCATCGTGAACACCCTAGGCTTCTCGCGGCGATTCCACTTCTGGTGCACGGACCGCGAGGACGCCGAGCACACCTATGACGGGCTGATCCGTAGCTTCGAGTGGTTCGGCGGCGTCCCGGAGGAGGTCTTGGTGGACAATCAGAAGGCGGCCGTCCTCATGCATCCACGAGGCGGCCCTGCTCGATTCCATCCACGGTTTGTGGATCTGGCGGGCCACTATGGATTTGTGCCGCGCGCCTGCCGGCCTGCTCGAGCGCAGACCAAGGGCAAGGATGAGCGGATGGTCGGCTACATCAAGCACCACTTCTTTGTGCGCTACCGCGCCTTCGAGAGCTGGGCGCATCTCAATCAGCTCGCCGAGCAGTGGTTGCGGGACGAGGCCGATCGGCGCTGCCACGGGACGGTGCAGGAGATCGTGGCCGAGCGGTTCGCCCGCGAGGGGCCAACCGTACGGCCCGTACCGGCCGCGCGCTATGACACGGCCTATCGGGATGTTCGACAGGTGAGCTGGGATGCCTACATCGAGGTCCGTGGTCGCCGGTATAGCGTCCCGGCTAACTTGGCGGGTCAGACGGTCCAGATCCGGCTCACGCTCGAGGACGAGTTGACCGTCTACCACGGCGAGCAGGTGGTGGCCAGCCATCGGGTGGTCTCCGGAGCGTCGGGCTGGGTCACCGTCCCGTCCCACCATGCCACCCTGTGGGCCCAGACGCTGACGGTGGAGCAGCGGCCGTTGGCGGTCTACGAGGAGGTGGCGTCATGATGGAACTCAGCATCCTCCTCGAACGGCTGAAGCTGGAACACCTGCTCACCCAACTCGATGGCGTCTGTGAGCAGGCGGCGAAGAGCGATCTCGATTATCAAGGGTTTCTGGCTCGAGCCCTCGAAGCGGAATGGCGCGGGCGTCAGCAACGGGGGATCGACCTCCGGCTGCGGATGGCCCGGTTCCCGTGGCTGAAGACGTTGGAGCAGTTCGACTTCGAGTGCGAGCCCTCGCTCGACCGCAAGGTGATGCGGGAGTTGGCGGGCCTGAGTTTTGTGGAACGTGCAGAAAATGTGGTCCTGCTGGGCCCACCGGGAGTTGGCAAGACGCATCTGGCGATTGCACTGGGCATCAAAGCTATCGACGCGGGTTCATCCGTGCTGTTTCTGACGTTGGAGACGCTGATGAGTCGGCTGATCCGAGCCCGGCAGGAGAATCGGCTGGAGCGCATGCTGCAGCAACTGACGTATCCCCGTCTGCTGATTCTCGATGAATTAGGGTATTTGCCGCTCTCGCGAGAGGAGGCCAGTCTGTTCTTCCGGCTGCTGGTCCGCCGCTACGAGCGTGGGAGTTTGATCGTGACCAGCAACAAGAGCTTCGCGGACTGGGGGGAGGTCTTCAATGATCAGGTCCTGGCCACCGCGATTTTGGATCGGCTCCTGCACCATGCCACGACGCTCAACATCAAGGGCGAGAGTTATCGACTGCGGGAAAAAAAGAAGGCCGGGCTCTTCGGCCGACGGGTAACCTCCGAACCGCTGGACGTGACACCCGAGGTGCCGATCTGACCTGATGGAGTGGACAATTCAATCGGTAAAAAGTGGACATCTCACGTCGGTGTTTTGTGGACAACCAACCTCGGTCTTGACAACCATCACGATGAAGGATCATTCGACTTCGACATTGGACCGCGTCATCGAGATTGATGAGCGCAAGCTGGAAGATCACCTGGGTCGTATTGTACGAGGGACCGTGGAAGATACGCTCAATGCCTTGCTGGATGCCGAAGCCGATACACTCTGCGGCGCGGCGCGCTACCAGCGGTCCCCTGCACGGCGCGACACCCGGGCTGGCAGCTACCAACGGAAACTCGAAACCAAAGCCGGTGCAGTCACGCTCAAGGTCCCCAAGCTGCGCACGCTCCCCTTCGAGAGTGCCATCATTGAGCGGTATCGGCGCCGTGAGGGGTCGGTCGAAGAGGCGCTGATCGAGATGTATCTGGCCGGTGTTTCGGTGCGCCGGGTCGAGGATGTGACCGAAGCGCTCTAGGGCACACGAGTCTCCTCGGGCACGGTCTCGAACCTCAACCAGAAGATCTACAAACATATTGAGGCCTGGCGCCATCGAGGTATTGAAGGGGCGTACCCGTATGTGTTCCTCGACGGCATGGTCCTGAAGCGGACCTGGGCCGCGAGGTTCGCAACGTCTCCGTCCTCGTGGCAATCGGCGTGGGAGCCGACGGCTACCGCACAGTGCTGGGGCTGGCCGAGGGTGCCAAGGAAGATAACACCGGCTGGTTGGCCTTCCTGAAACATCTCAAGGAGCGCGGCCTCGTCGGGGTCCAGCTCTTCATTTCTGATGCGTGTGTGGGGCTCATCGATGCGATCGGAGAGTGCTACCCCGAGGCGCGCTGGCAACGCTGTGCCGTGCATTTCTATCGCAATGTGTTTCGCGTCGTGCCCAAAGGCAAGGTTCGCGAGGTGGCGCAGATGTTAAAAGCGATCCATGCCGGTGAAGATCGTGGGGCAGCTCTCGCCAAAGCCGAGGCGGTCGTCGCGAAGCTGCGCGCCATGAAGCTGATCCAAGCCGCCGAGTTGGTGGGGGAGGCTGTAGCTGATACTTTGGCGTACTATACCTTCCCGAGTCAGCATTGGCGCAGTATCCGGACAAACAATCCACTCGAACGGATTCTGCGCGAGATCCGTCGGCGTACGCGCGTGGTGGAGGCGTTCCCCGACGGCCAGTCGGCCTTAATGCTCTGCGCCGCCCAGCTTTGACACATTGCCGGCACCCGCTGGGGCACCAAGCGCTACCTCAGGATGGAGCTGTTGACGCAATGTACTCAGGAGATGACTGTGGCTTAAGCCAGAGGATGCACCACCGCTGCATGAAAGTGCGAAAGATTCTTGACGCTACCGTTCGGTCTCAGTGACCTCGAGGCACTCATGAACGTTACCCTTGAGGCCAAGGAGTGGATCACCGCTCACGAATTGAAGCGCTGAGCGGTTTCTTGGGAAGCCTCCGGCCTTCCGGGGGCTTCCGTTCTATGTAGCTATGCTTTCATTATGATGTCAGGCGAGAAGAACTAGTCGAGGATAGTGGAGCTTGCCTAGAGAAGCTCAGTTCGTACTATTGCGCGAGCTCCCGCTGTTCTTCTTTTATTGCTGTCAACCGTACACTGAGCCTATCAAGGGCAGCCGCAGTTTGGGCTTTGACGGTCAAGATATCTGCAAGGGCCGAGTCTCGTTCCCTGTTAGCATGGGACTGTGGCTCAAGTATTTGCTGGCGATATCTCGTCTTCAATAAACGTATAATTCCTTCGGTCAAATCTAGCCGCTCATCCGTAAACTCTACCCCCTCGGGAACCCTTTTCAATTTCGCGTCGCTAACTCCAAGTCGGTTCAAAAACGCTTTGTGTTTGTGCTTATTAAGCATTGCTCCCTCCTTAACTCGTCAACCCTAAACCGGTTATATAATGGTCAGCATAGTTTCTATCTGATTCCGCTTGCTCAATGAGAGAACCGAGAATGGCCTTATCCGTCCACCATTCAATAAAGCTCCTGTAATTCATCAGTTTAATGTGTAAGGCCTGTAGCGCATCCAGCACTCGCCGATCATCATTTGGCGTTGGTTCCGGCGAAGTAACACTATAAAAGAACGTAATGATGGTATTGCGGTGGTGTGATTCTAATTCATCTATAACCGCTCTCGTCATAAAACGCTTTTTCAAGTACTGGCTGATGTTCTGATCAACGCTAAGTTCATACTCATTTCTAATATCAGTCCAGAGCACCGTAAGCTCTTGCCACAAGAGCCTTGGGCAATGAAATTGGCTAGAGCCTTCTCCATTTTTCTCAGCCACTGTCTTGGCCTTGGATGAAAAGACCCCTTGGTACAGTATAGTAATATCATCGATTGTCTTTACATCCTGAGTGCCCATGCACAGGTCGTCTAAAATAGGCTGAATGGCGGGCATGTATCGTCTACTAAGTTCCCCAATCATTTCAGCTACACTATCTCCCATGTCAATGTACTCAGAAGTACGCACCCCACGTCTTCTTAGCTCTCCACAGCCAATGAGCAACCGGCGGATATGCACAAATAGGCAGAAGGTTCCTACCTTAGTTAGTTCATCTTGTTTCATAGCTAAGACGCTGATGATCGTCCAAATGTTACACGCGAATCGTGCTTATTATAATGTCATTGCTTTCAATGCCTTAGCGTCGCTCTTAATCCATCTTTTGAGCAAGGAGAGCGTCCGAGATCGCCTTGCCCTGACAGCACCAGAACCTACGCTGCCAATTCTGTTACTAATTTCCTTGTCCGACCATCCATAGAAGAAGCTCAATTCGATGACAAGGCGATCAATTTTCTTCAGCCTTTGTAAATACGTCAGTAGAGTTAAATGATCCATGAATCGTTCGTCGAGAGTCTTAGCTAACTGGTCTGGCGTTATGGACTCCACGGGATGTTTCGATTCCTTTCTCAACACATCGTATGCGGTGCTGAGAATGATACTTCGGAAGAATCCTGGAAATGCCTTGGGTTCCTTTAGTAAGCGTATTTTTAGGAAAAGCCGAAGGAAGGCTTCCTGAAACATATCGTCGGCAAGCTCAGCACGCGACGTCAAACTCCTTGATATGCGCAGAATCAGTCCAGAATAAAGCCGTATGATTTCCCGACAAGAAGCCTCTCGTATATCACTCTGCGAACTCTTCAGCCCCGACACCAGTTCCTCAATGGATATCGGTAAGCTCAAGGATTGGACCTCATACAGCGACTCGCATCTGTAGTTCGCAGGCCACCTCTGTCGACAATTGCTCCTGGGTATTGTAAAAAATGGCATAACTCAAGACAGTCTCGGCCGAAAATTCTTTCCAGGTACTACGCTCAAAGGTCAGAGGGACATGAATTTTCCGCCAGGTGCCGGTGTTGAGATAAGTTTTGGATGACTTATCGGCATCATGTGGAACTAAGGGGAGTAGCCCAGGCTTATGTGTATGACCCATCACGAAATACTTAAGGGATGGGAAATTATTTAGTTGATCGAGGGCGTGATGTTCATAGTGAATGGGATCTTCAAGATGAAGGAGCCGTTTCCGTCCCCAATTTAGGAGACTCAACAGGTCCTTCACCCTTCTGAGTGGTTTGCTGGCTTTCAAACCACGCCGAAGACGTTTCATATCTACCCGCTCATCATAGTCATCAATTCTTTCCTGAAAATATTGGATGCGCATGAATCGGTCTACAGCATGCTCCCACGCCTCTTGAACAATCTTCTTCTGGTGTTGGGTAATTCTATCTTCTTGAAGAACCGAATAAATATATAGAGGAACGCCCATGTCTGGTCTGACGTAAAAAAGATCATCGAGACGATCGATAAGCCTTTTGTCGCTTTTCCGCGGCAACTCAGATTTTACCTCACTTAAAAATCCTTGGAGGAGTTCAATAACGACAGCATCTCCCAATGGCCATAAGTTTTCTTCAGCGGAGTTGGAGGGATCGAACTCATGCCCATGAACGGCATAGACGCCGTATTCTTTAAAGCACTTATATGGGACTAGATGGCTGCCCTCGCGGCGTCCAAACAGGCAGAACTCTTTGTGAATGACCTTCCGGGCATCTTCAGCCACCTCTGAATTGAGTAATGCATCATGGTTCCCGATTACGTAATGAAACCAGATTGGAATCCCCTCCCTTTCGCCGTTCTGACGAAGGGCCAGTATCGTATCGAAGAATTTTGGATATCGCTCGCGTGTGGCAACGACAATGCCGTGAATCAGTGTCCCAAGTTCAGCAGTTGGTGTGTCCCATGGACGGAGGGATGTACGGGACCACTGAGGTGAAACCAGAAGGTCTAAGATGTCCCCCAACCACAGGATATCAATGTGATTGCAATCAACCTTCCTAGCTTTTTGAAGGAGGCTTTCTAGGACTTCCACCAAGAGTTTTTCAACAAGGCTATCGTTGGATGAGCGATCGCTCAGATGTAAATCGCTCAGACAGGCTAGCAAGATATGTCCTCAAAACTAAGTTAATTGGACTAGGCAGCAATTCTTGCGCGCGCTTCGAAATCTGTCAACGCGGTTTCACAGTGACGGTCGTAAGAAGCGTATGCTTTATCAATCTGGTTCTAACAGAGATCGCATGCGTTCGCCCAAGAGGGCTTCAGCCACACCAACCGGTTCACACTAACTCAATGTGCTAAGTTTGTGCTAAAATTCTTCAAAATGAACCGTACTCCACAGAATGAATCGAATCAGTAGAAACCCATCAACGCCGTGATTTACATGATAAAACGGGGAAACCGTCACGATTTCAAGCCATTGTTATTATTGGTCTTTTCGAACCTTTGAGGCGAGGGCCCTGGGTTCGAGTCACAGCTGGCTCACCATTCCAGTTATTCACCCCTTCCTTGATTCTCTTTGGCCTGCTGGTTCCGGCCCCTGCCTTGTGTTTCCCTGAACGGCCCTTCATCGAGATCATTCCAAACCGAGGGCTACGCCACCTCCTTCAGAGCCGGCTGCCGCGCGAGTTACATTCCTGGATACCAACCAACGAAGAACTTCCGTAGTTTATCGTTCAGCACACGCGTGCTGACTTGCAGGAGCAGGTGTGCCTTGCTGGGAATTCAGCTCATCTGTTTTTTCTTAATCATGTGCTTGCTGACGGCATGGTTCACCGTCGATTCGACGAAGGTCGTGGAAAGTGCTTGAATCGTTAAGGACGGGTTCCCTTCACGACGGTTATTCACCAAGACATACGCCTTTCGCTTCTGTCCAACCGCTTTCTTCAGTAGTTCCAGAGTGTCTCTCCGCATCTTCGGAAGCTCTTCCACAATCTTCGTGTACGCTTCCGCTCGTGTCTTCGCCGCTTCATCGGACATCGACGGGAGCCTACATTCCAAACCTGCATCATACCCCCGCCAACGCAACGATCTTCATCACATCCGTCTCGCGGTGCGCACAGCAGGGGCAATAGATTGCCCGTTGTCTGATCTCGGGAAAGACAATCTCCACGCCGAGAATCCGGAGACAACGCCGGACCGCAAGCCTGATGTTCATGACGGGTTTGCCCGGTGCTAAGCGCTTGGGCGATAACCATTCATAGGCATGGGGGAGGAGGTCGCCGATCGTGTCGACACCCCGCCGTTTCAAATCTTGATGGGCCCGGCTGTTGAGGAGCAGGCTCGTGATGGGTTGTGACGCAAAGCGCCGCACCGTGTCAGGCGGAATACGGCGTCCCGTCCTCCTGTCGAGCATCCGTTGCGTCATGAAGCAATAGGTGGCGTCGAGAACCACAAAGGTTCGTCCATTGAGGGCGGCGAAGACGTGTTCGATCAGACTTTCATCGCAGCGACGCTGTTCCCGGACCGACTGACCAAGACGCGCTGCTCGTTCGGTGATGGACACACCTTTATGCGCGCGGTCCCACTCGGCCCGTGCCCAGGGACTGAGCCCAGAACGGACCGTGTCGAGGGCCGTGTACTTGGTCGGATGGTTCACAACAATGTCCATCGTGAGCGTCGCCAATCGATCTTTCCGCATAATGGTGCGTCCTTCCTTTCCTCCGATACCGGTTGACTCCCGAATCCACGCGCCACACGAGCGCTTCTGTGGCTCATGTTTTTTTGCCTAAGACATGAGACCCCGAAAAAGGCGCGTGGCGCCGTGGTACTTATGAGGAAGGTCAGGTTTTGAGACCATTCCCTTGAGGTAGGAGACGTTCTACCTAAGAGGGGAGAGTATGCGTAGCAGTCACGCAGGAGAAATCAGGCCATAGTGGGCACTAGGATTTCTTGCATCAGTAGTGGCGTACAAAAGTGGGCATTTTGAGGGAGAGGCCTGTCCTTGACGTGCGCTCCAGCCCGATCTGCACCGGCAAGCTTATTTCTTCGGGCAGAGCTGCAAAAAGTTGCGCCGCTTTACGAGGGTTTGGAAGGGACTCGTTCCCTGGATCATGTAGTACTTCATCAATGCGCTTTGGCATTCTTTCGGCGCCTGTGAGCCTGCCGATAAGCACAGGAGACATTCACAGGCCAGCCTAACGTCGCCTTCCAACAAGAGCGGTTTGGGATCTGTTTGCGCGAGCCCATCATGGGCCATGACGAAGAGGCCCATTCCCACAAGGACCAGAATCCAGTCACGACTCTTCCACCACTTCATGGGTTTACCTCCGAACGATCCGCAGACATGTACTCGATGTCATGAGTCACCGGCCACCTCTGGTCCGCTCCAAGGCAGGGCTCCTGGTGACATGCGGCGAGCGATCGGTCCGCACGGCGGTGTGGTCGAACCGTGGCACGACCGGTTCCGGGTTGCTGGTACGTGCCGTCTCCTTCAGGTGATGCTGTTCACGGACCCCGAGGGAGTCCAGTCTGATGACCTCCCACCGATTGCGAGTCGCTGGTTGGGACGCCGCGCCGATTGATGCGCCGGACTTATCCCGCAGCGGAACCGTCACAGTCACGGGCTCCTGTGCCTGTTGCACCAGCGCCACCGCATCACCCTTCTGTACCTTTCCCTGTTCACAGGCGCGGCCCAAGTCGATGCCCCAGATCTCTCGTTCACCACGGTCTGTCGCGACCTTCACGAAATAACTCTTGGTATTCTGGACCTCGTGGGTGTAATGGTCGAGGCCGTGGTCGATGACGGTGCCCACTACGACTCGTTCGCCCTGCAATCGCGCCTTGGCTTCCTTGACGGCTGCCGTGATCATCGCGGGTGAATCCCCGCGCGCGCGTAGAATGGCTTCGAGTGTGGCTACCGCAGCCTGTTGGCCCGGGCTTAGGGGATATTCTGGTCTTTTGACACTCTCGTCCGTTGCCCGGTCCTGTGACGCCTCGCGATTGACGGGCGGCTGTTCTGACTTACGATGACTAGGGCGCCGATCCCTGCGGTCTTCGCGTTGCGCCAAGTCGATCCCACGCGGGGTGTAGCCCTCGACCTCGAGGCCGGCGATCGTCGCTTGCACCCAGGCCTCGGTTTTAAACTCGTTGGTCCCGTTGACCCGGATCACGGTCCATCCTTTTTCCAGTGCCCGCAGTACCATCCCGTGAATGACACTCGGGTCGTCATGTTCCGTCATCAAGCGCTTCCCGTTGTCAGTAAAGGCCACTTTGGTGGGTTCACCGGGGGCCGTGCGGTAATAGAACTGCGCGCCCGCTTCAAGGAATCGCTTCCGCAACGATTCGGCCGCGTCACGGCGCTGGGTGAGACTCGGCTCCTCTCCGTCTTCGGCCTGGTCCCTGTGCGCCGACTTCTGCGTGTTTGTTCGCCTGCCCTCTGGTTCCTCATGGACCTCTAGTTCATTCATCGTGTCTTCCTCCTCTCTCCTATCCGTACCACTGCGGCCAGATGGAGGCCGGATTGTGCTCTTTCACTTCGATCTCTACCCGACGGTTCTTCGCCCGCCCTTGCTTCGTCGCATTGTCGGCCACATGTTCTCCGATCGGGATGACGGTGATCTCGATGTGGTTTGGGTCATAGCCCTGGGCGATGAGATAGGCGCGGGCCTTCTGCGCCCGCTGCTTAGCCGTCTCATGTTCGATCCACCGATCCTTGTCACCGTCCGTATAGCCACGCACGTGCAGACAAGGTCCACGTTTCATGATTTGTTTTAAGTGGGATTGGAGCTGCTTGCTGGGGCGAAACGCAGACCGTCCTGTCCGTTGTGAGACGCGGAAGATGACGCTGTGGCGATGCAGCTCGACCTGTTCTCGTTCACTCAATGCCATGACGCGTGGCTTCCACGAGTCGCGCTGCGCTTTGGCTATTGGAGGTGGAGGAGAAGGGGACCGTGCTGCTAATGATCCGATACTGCAGGCTGGCCCAACCCCTGTCGATCGTTCTTCTTCACGCTGCACCGTCTCGGTACGAGACAGGCTCTGATCAGAGGTAGCCGGAGATGTACTGCCATCGGACGATACAGGAGCGCTCGTCAGTGGACGGTTCCACTCTGGTGACAGAGGGTTGATCGTGACTGCCGCTGCTGTGATCTTGTTGCCAGACCGAGATTTGCCTCTGGCCAGTTCTTGCTGGTGGAGTTGCATGAGGGTCAGCGCGGCGCTCAGTTCATGGACCTGTTGGGTGAGCGTTTCAATGTGTCTGACGAGGAGACTCCGCTCCTGTTTCGCGCGCTGGTCGCTCTTCACCCGTTCGCGGTACTGACTGATCATCTCCTCGCTGTTGATGGGTACGCGATTGGCACCGGACGGCACGACTGGCTTCTGCACACAAGCCAGCGTTGCGGTGCAGGCGAGAAGAATCACCAGCGCCTGAAGTCGTGCCTGTTGTTTCATGCCTATCGTCATACGTCCCTCTCTGCTCTGTCTCGATCCACTAAGGACCGATCAAGCTTCCCCTCGGTTCTTCCTGTTCTTTGGGTTCTTCTTTCTTCACCCATGGCACTCGCTTCTTCCAAACTTGGGCTCATTGCTTCCTGTCGCACCTCCTGCTCGATACTCAATTCGTGGTCTTTTCGTTCGACACCACTGGCTGCCATCTCAGCTTTGTTGGTCCATTGCAGCTGTGCGACAAAGGCATCGACTAAATTATTCACCTCTTCGAGCGTTGGTGGGTCGCGTGGCACCACCGGCGGCAGGGTGGTCAGATCCATCGCCAGCTTCGAGAGGTCGATCGGCTCATTGGGTTGGACTGGACGCACCCGCCGTTCGACCTTGGCGCGATGGAGTTCCAGATCGAGCTTGGGAATCTCCACGGACAGCTCCCGGCGCACGAACGCCGCCGTTTCCAGTTCCGCTTGGGTCGGCGTCCGCGTCCCGACTGCCGCGAGGGACGGACTGATGCGCTTCAACCGATCGATGAAGACTGGCTCGGCATAGAACCGGGCCTTGTCGCAGAGGATCGGCTTTGCATGCGTGAGATTAATGATCGCCCGCTGGTCCCCGAGTTCCTTCACTTCCTGTGGCAGCAGCAGGGGCCGCGCCTGTTCCGAGCGGGTGGCACTGGACGAGGCCTGTTTGCCGTTGCCCCACGCCAGCGGTCGGCTCGTGCCGATCGAGATGGCGTCGGCTGTATAGGTGCCGAGCATCTGGGAGTAGTGCTGCGCGTCTCGTTGTTCGCGAGGCGCAAACAGGATTTGGCAGGCATGGTTCGTGACGAAGGTGCGCGCGTCCTTTTCCCCATAGACGGATTCCAGCTGCGAGAGGCTCTGAATGATTGGGAGCAGACGCAGATTGTAGCCGGCCATGAAGCCGACAGCCTTGGCGAGAATATTGACCCGCCCGATGGAAGGGAACTCATCCAGGATCACGAGACATTGGTGCGTCAAGCCGGGATTCGTGGCGGGCAACTCGACGGTGTTGTGATGAATCAGCTGGGAGAAGAACAGGTTGACCAGCAACGCCGCGTCGCTGAGCCGATTGGCTGGAATGCCGACATAGATCGACATCCGCTGCGCGCGCACTTGTTTCAGGTCGAAGTCCGTCGCACTCGTCGCCGCATCGACGAGGGGATTACTGAAGATGGTGAGCGGGGCGGTCAGGGTGGCGAGAATGCTTGCCATCGTATTCTCGCTGCTTGCGCAGAACCGGTGCAGGGCCGCTGTACAGTCGTCACTCAGCGGGGCGTCACTCGTGGCTCTGGTGCTTATGAGATCGTGTAGATAGTCCTTGATGGGCTGCCCCTTGCCGGAGGCCTGGCGGAGCACTTCCCCAAGACTGCAGGGTAGGGATGGAGTCTCCATTATATATAGTGTCAGGCCGAGGAAGAGATTACGGGCGGACTCGTTCCAGAAGGCCTCCTTCACGTGCTCCGTGGGATAGAGCACCTGGGCGATCGCCAGGATCTCGCCGACCCGGCGGATGGGATCACGATCGACGGCATCGAGGGGATTCCAGCGATGGGTGCGGCCGTCTGTGGTGAAGGGATTGAACAAGAATACCTCATGGCCGTGTGCTTGCCGGAACTTCGAGGTGTAGGCGAAGTTCTCCATCTTGATATCCAAGACCACAACCGAGTCGTCGTAATGGAGCAGATTGGGGAGCACGATGCTCACACCTTTGCCCGATCTGGTGGGCGCGGCCAGCAATACGAATTCCTGGCCTCCATAGATCAAGTACCGGCGACCGACTTTCCCCACGATCACCCCACGCTCGCCATACAGTCCGGCCTGTTGAATCTCATCATGAGACGCGAACCGGGCCTCGCCGTGGAGTGGTGTCCGCCGCTGCTGCAGGGAGAGTCCCATCAACACTGGGAGTCCAAACCAGACGAATCCTCCGACGGCAGCCGATAGCTGGAGTCGCTTTCGCTGGGTCGGGTCCTCGGCATAGGCTTGCCAGGATGTGGGCCAAGTGGTCAGAGAGAGGTCTTCGGGCATCCGTTTGTTCGCGAGGGTGAAGACGGCGCCGGCGAGTGCATCCGCTCCGCAAAGCCCGAGCGGGAGATACAGGACCAAGGCCACCGCGATGAGGATCGGCTTGCGTGACATCGGTCTTCCTACGCCCTGACCAGGGTTGCTTCCCCGAATCGCGCCACGAGTTTCGCGATCGGGTCATAGTGGACTTCCGCGACATAGCGCTCTTTTCTGATCGGCTGTCCTGCTGCGTCGTACTGATTCCTCGCGACCACATGGAGGATCACATCGATCGTCAAAGCCACCAGGCGCTTCAGCGTCGGCACATCGTAGGCCGCCGCCTGTTCATGCTCCTTACACATGAAGACATAGCGTTCTGCCGCGAGGGCGCAGGACTCGGCATGGTACGAGGTGATCGATCCACTGTGGCCGGTGGTGAGGAGTTTCAGGAAGTCGAAGGCTTCGCTTCCGCGCAACTCCGCCAGCAACACGCGGTCTGGCTTCATCCGCAGGGTGGAGGCGATCAGCTCCGAGGGCGTCACGGTCGCCGTCCCTTGTCCTCCTTTGGCGTACAGGAGATGCACCCGGTTCCCGTGCCGGGGGAGCAGCAGTTCACGCACGTCCTCGATGGTGATCAACCGTTCCTGTTCCGGGATCGACTGACAGATCGATTTCATCAGCGTGGTTTTGCCTGATCCTGTGTCCCCCACGACGGCGATATTTTTCTTTGCCACCACCGCTGCATGAATGAATGCACCCAACTGACGAGTCGTCAAATAGTCCAGCAACTGTCGTTCGATGAGGTCCAGCTCGGCTGCTCGCTCGTCCATCGCCTCAGATCTGGCCCAGACATAGCGGCGGAAGGCGCCTCCGGCGTCATACTCGTCGAGGCTCTTGATCCAGGCGTTGGGACGCCGGATCGAGACGGAGATGGTGCCGAGTTCCACCGCCGGGGGCAGGACGATCTGCACCCGTTCGCCGTCGGGCAACATGGCCGAGAGGATGGGTTTATGCGGGCCGATGGCTTGCTCTGTTGACGTTGCGATGGCCGTGGCGAGCGAGGTGAGTAATTCGAGCGTCAGGTCCGGTGCGAGGTGGCGTTGCCATGTGGCGCCGAGCTCGATGTAGACTTCCTTCGGTCGATTGACGACGATCTCGGTCACGCCGGGCCATGCCAGGTAGGTGAGCAGGGGCCGCAACAGTTCACGCACCATCGTGTCGTGCGCGAGCAGGTTAGTGAGGCTGCAGTTCATAGACGGTGCTGAAATCCAGATCGCGCGCGACGAAGATGGTCCCGCGATCGCCTTGGTTCTTGTACAGCGTGGGTTTGATGTTGATGGTGGATTGGAGAATCAGTTCCGCCATGCGGTTGCCGGTGGTGGCGGAATGTTGGTAGATCCCCAAACTCTGCGCGCCGCTCGCGTTCGCCTGCGCCGCAGTGGCCAGGCCGATTCCGTCTTGCACGAGCGACAGCATAAAAGCCGCACCGAGACGGTCCCACCAATGGTTATCGACAACACCCACCAAGCCGGAGGTGCCCAGGGCGTCGGCGGCAGGGGAATTCAGATTGATCACCACGCCCATCGGGGTCTTGACCCTGGTCCAGAGGAGAAAGAGCCGGCGCTGACCCTGGGCCATCGTGGCCGCATATTCACCGACCGCTTCCGAGCCGCGTTCGAGGAGAACGACGCGGCCATTGTCACTATAGACATCGCTGTTCAGGACACAGGTCGCCATGCCCGCCACTTCATTGATCACCCGCACAGTTAGGGCACAGTCGATCGTTCTGCCTTTGGGCAAGATGAGATTGCGATTACCCAAAAGACCGGCTTGGACTTTGGGGGTGTCCGAGGGTGTGAGGAGCCCTCCGATGGGACCGGCTCCGCTGGCCGCAGGACCGGGTGGCGCCGCGAGCCCGACGTTCGTCACGCCGATCGAGGGGCCGCTGGGTCCGCCCATGTATCCGATCGACGCTGGCGTCGAGCTTCCTGCCTCTGCCGCCGTGCTGACCGGACTCACTGATCCGCCCAGCAGGCTCCCGGACCCTATCGTGTCGGGCTGTCTCGCGCCGGTGAGGAGTTCGCGGACCAAGGAGAGGGCCGCGTCCGGTCCGGTTCCCGCGTGCTGCGTCCGGGGACTGTCCGAAGTAGGGGAGTTTGTCACAATGACGTCTCCACCGAACCGACTGGACGCGCGTCGGCTGAGTGATGGGTTGCCTGGTGTCTGGTCAGGAGCCATTGGTCGGTTTCCGTCATCGAGTCCTCTGTCGAGGGGCGACCGCCTCGCATGGTCGGTAGACGTGACGGCAGACGTGCTGGTCGAGCGCACAAGTGCTGCTGTCTGTTGAGGTGGAAGGGGATCGGTCTCGAAGATCCGCCGCAGTCCGACCTGGGCCGGTTTGTTCTCGACCTTCGCGGCCTGTTCTTCTTGCGTGGCCTCTGCCTTGCGCTTGGCGTTCAACGTATTGGCCGTGAAGACGAGCCCCAGCACCACCACGATCGCCATCCCGATCAGCACCGCGAGGCGGGCCGTCTGGTTCGTCCCACTGGCCTGGCGGTTGACCGAGACAATGCCTTGATCAACGGGGGAGGCGTTCTGTTGCGTGCCTTCTTTCGATGCTTGCGGGCTGTCCATCTTCGTCCTTTCAGCGCACTGTCCGCGTGATTCCGGAGACGGTCGTACCCTCGACTGTCGGCACGCCGGTGCTGTCATGCGCCTCATTCCAGATCCCGACGACCGCCTCACCCAGACGCAACACGAACCGCCGTCCCAGGCGCTGCACCACAGCAAGGTCTTTCTCCATGTGGAAATTGATTCGGGTTTCTTCGCCCAGCGGTGAGAGGGAGAAGATGGCGGGAATCTCGTGATTCGGTGGAAACGAAAAGTAGGTAAAGCGGCCGTCGTCGAACACGAGGGCTGGGGCGATATCTTCTCCGCCCGGGAGTACCTCCATGGAATACGTCCAATTGCGTGGCTCAGGGGTAAAGGCCTCCAAACGCTCGGTGAGGAGGTCTGCTTTCTCACGGGCCTGTCTTGCCCGATGGGCCGAGGCCTGCAGTGCTGTCATGGTGGTGGGGTTCGGCGGAACCAGCGGATGGCGGAAGATCACGCGGTACATCGGTTCCTCTGGTCCCTGCGATCGTGACTTGTCTTTTCGTGTTGACCGGCTGTGGCCCACGACGGTGAACTCGAGGCTGTAATCCCGCCTGTCGGTACGGATCTCCAGATTGTTATGGGTCGCCTGGTCTTTAGGCTTTACCCAAACCTGATTGGTGCCGACATCGGCCCGGATACACCACTCCGCCTCCGGCTTCGCACAGTCGGCGAGAAAGCCGCTGCCCGCGATGACGATGCGCTCGTCGTCTCCCAAGACGATGCGCGTGACCACACCCCGACGGACTGTGACTTTGGTCACTTCGTCCTTCTGATAGGTCACGTACCGGACTCGTTGATCTCCGTCGCCCGGCACTGGGATCTCCGCGGCCTGTGATGACGTGATGGACCAGGGCAACAGGGCCATGAGTACTGACAACCACGACAGAGCCGATCTCTTGAATCTGTTCATGCTCCACTCTTCCTATTGCTTCTCGGCCATGGAGAGCACGGAGGTCGGAGACGTGATCGTCCCGATTTCTTCATCCACCCGATAGCTCGTGACTTTGTAGCCCAGCGGGTTCTGGATCAGATCCTTTTCCTGCCCCCTCATCGAGAGCCGGTATTCGTAGGAAACTGTCGCGATGAAGTAGCGGGGCGCGTCGAGCTGGTGGGAGTCGGTCCGTTTTGCGGTCTTCTCGAACCGTACCGTCGCCTTCTGTCCAACTGCATCGCGATGGACAGTCACGCTCAAGACAGTCACCCGCCATTCGATGCCGGTCCCCAACTGTTTGTCCCGCGCGTTTGTTCCTTCGTAGAGATTCGCGTAGTCGCGTCCGACCTCATCCGTGCTCATGGCGAGCACCTGGTCGTAGTCCGCTTGGAGCAGCCTGTAATAATAGGACTCCCGCGCGATGACGTACTTTTGCGTCCAGTGTTTATCGAGCAATTCCTGGTAGCCGAGCACCGTGCGATCGTCCGCCGCGCTCACCAGCTCCACATTGCCGGTGGCCCGATCGATCGCAAACACATAGGGCACAGTGGTTTTGAACGGGGCCAGACAGGCGAGGCCCACGCCTAGTATCAGGGCCATGAGACACGCCACACCCGCGACCCACCAGGCCTTTCGTTCCGACGCCAGCAAGCGCGCTCGCCAGTCCGCGTCCCAGTCGCGGCCCTGATCGTAGAATTGCGGTTCGTCCGCTGCTGTGACCACTGACGGTTCTGTCATCGTGTCCTTCCTTTTTGCCTTTCGCCTCTTGGCTCCTGACCAATCGGCTGCACTACGGCGTCCAGGGCGCCATGTGGTCGAAGGTCCGTGCCGTGCCGGGAGCCAACATCTTGAGGACTCGTTCCTGGTGTTCCTGTTGCGCGGCTTTTTCTTCCGCCTCGATCAGGGATTTCATCGTCATGATCCTGTTCGTGTCGTTGCTGACCTGGGCCTGTTCGGCGGCGATCCGGCCATTGAGCTCCAGGATTTCCTTGGCGTCCTCGGTCTGGTTGATGCGGGTCGTGAGGGCGCGGATCTGCTGCATGCGTCCCATCAACATCTGATAGGTGTTCGCGTAGTAGGCCTGACTTTGCGGTGTCTGGTTGAGCATGTTTTGGCAGATGCGCAGCGCGTCGCCGGTCTTGCCCTCGCAGTTGTAGATCATGCGGTTGTGACGGATGATCTGCGCCGCCGCGGTCAGGCCCTGCACTCCGCCGGAACGGATGGCGTGGTACACGGCGTTCACGTCGGAGGGAACCACGCCGGCCAAGGTGAGGTTGTTCAAGAGACTGCCCATGTTGCGGGAGCCCATGATCGCGTGGATCTGCTGATCGGCTTGGAGAATCTGTTGCTGCATTTGCTGGAACTGTTGAATCCAGGCGATGGCCTGCAGGACCGATTGCACCAGGTTCGCCGTATCGATCACGGGAATCCCGCTGGCGTCTGTCTTCGCGGTTGAACCCGTGGTGACCATGATCAGGAAAGCCGCCGCAATACCTGTTCGATTCACACGTGACATGGTTACTCCTTTGGTGACACGTTTCGTCGCAATCGTTCAAACGAAGCCCGTTGATAGAGGTCGCTGCCTGGCTGGCTGCTTACACCAGGAAGCGCGCTCATGAGGGCGCGTGCTGCCGTCGTGCGAGGCCGACTCAACGAGCCTCCCGCCGCAGCCAGGGCCCAGGTGAGGGGGACACGGCTCATCAGACCGGACATGACGCGCCCAACGGCTGATCCACCTCTGGCTAGATCACCGCCCGGGTTGCCGAGTGAGAGACCGCCGGCCAAACTCGCGGCGAGTGAAGAGACATGCAGCAAGACATAGGCGGCGGTGACGGAGAGGAACAGGAGTCCGACGACATCCGCCAGGATGGAAGCGGACGAATAGGCAGTGAGCACATGGGTGCAGGCGTTTCGCAGCAGGTTCGCGAGGAAGGTGACCACCGCCATGATGAGGACATTGGTGAACACAGCGACGAGCGCACTGGCCAGCCAATTTTCCGCATACCGTTGGGTAACGGGGAACATCGTGCAGAAGATGAAGGCGGGCCCGACCGAGAGCAGGAGCGCGAGACTGACTTTTGCGACGAGAAAGAGGCCCATGGCGACAAAGGCCATCACGATGGAGGCGGCGGCGCAGATGCCGCCCGCGATGAAGAGGGAGAATTGCGGCAGCAAGCCGGAGCTCGCTTCGGTGAAGAGGGTTTCCGTCAGCGTCGTGAAGGGATTGACCATCTGTGAGGTAAGCTCGAAAAAGTGGACGCCTTCACCCTACAATCAGAGGGCTGGAGGTGTGAGATGGAACAGGTCCCGCGACAGCAGTATACGAAGGAATTCCGAGAGCAGGCGGTGCGGCTGGTCTTGGAACAACAGGTGACGATTCCGGAGGCCGCCCGACGCCTGAGCATGTCGGGCCGGACGCTCGAGCGCTGGGTGGGTCGCGCTCGACAGGGCCAGCTCGCGACGCTGGGCGAGAGCCGACGGCCCGTGACGGAACTGGAGGCCGAGGTGTCTCGACTCAAGCGCGATCTCGCTGAAGCGCGGATGGAGCGGGACATCCTAAAAAAAGCCACCGCGTACTTTGCGAAGGCGCAGCTGCCCGGTACGCGCTGATGAGGACGCTGCGTCTCCACTACCCGCTGAGTCAGTTGTGTCGAGTGCTGGAGGTCTCCCGAAGCGGCTACTATGCCTGGCAGCATCGGCGGCCGTCGAAGCGCGCCCAGGAGAATGCGCGGCTAGAAGTGGCGATCCAAGCTGCCCATGTGCGTACCCGGCACACGTATGGCCCGGAGCGCCTCCAGGCGGAATTGCGTGCGGACGGCTTCCCCGCCGGGATTGGGCGCATCAAGCGGCTCCGCAAGAAACTGAACCTGCGTTGCAAGCAGGTGCGTCGGTTCACGACCACGACGGATTCGACGCACGCGCTGCCGGTGGCGGAGAATGTCGTGGCCCAAACGTTTGTCGCCACGCGCCCGAACGAGACCTGGGTCACCGATATCACCTATATCCCCACGGCAGAAGGGTGGTTATATGTGGCGGGGATCAAAGATCTGTATACCTGTGAGGTCGTCGGGCATGCGATGGAGGGCCGCATGACGACGGACTTGGTCAGGCAGGCGCTGGTCATGGCACTGGGGGCGAAACGCCCGCGCCCGGGACTGATCCACCACTCTGATCGTGGCTCGCAGTATTGTGCCCAGGACTATCAGGATCAGTTGCGGGAGTTCGGCCTGATCCCGTCCATGAGTCGGAAGGGGAACTGCTATGACAACGCCCCAATGGAGAGTTTCTGGGGGACGCTGAAGAATGAATTGGTGCATCATCGTCGCTACGAAACCCGTGAGCAGGCGCGGCGCGAGCTCACGGAGTATATCGAGCTGTTCTATAACCGGCAGCGGCGACATTCTCGACTCGGGAATTGCTCGCCCGCGGCATTTGCCCAGCAGTGGGCCCGTCAGCAGTCGGCGGCGTGAGGCTGTCATTCATGGCGTCCACTATTGACGACCAGGGTCACTGATCGATCGTCCCGCCCATCGAGAGGACGCCCCCGAAGGCTGAGGCGAATGCCTGTTGCAGCCCCTCCAACCCCTCCGTGACGAGGCTCCGATACTGTGGTCCGTTGAGCGCCAGGCCCGCGATGAGTGCCACGCGGAACCAACGCCAGACCAATGCGGTCACCGGCTCCTGCACGTCGCCGCGCGCCACCTGGAATCCTGTCCACATCACGTAGAGGGTCACCGCGGTCACGGCGACCGGGGTGAGGACGGCAATCACCGCATCACTGGAGGTCACGACATAGTGGGTCAACGCGTTGTTGACGGACTGTTCAATGTAAGTCGCCATGCCCATGTTTTGTCTCTACCGTGGTCCTCGATCCTGTGGTTGCGTCAGGCGCTTTCTCGCCGCGATGCGTTCGTGGAACAGAGGTAGCCAGGCTGCTGGATCGTCGTCGACTTCAGCTCTGATGGCATCCAGCAGCGCGATGTTGTCGGTCGAGCCGGACAGAATAGGGAGAAGGTCCGGCATCCCGCCCAGGTCGAACTGCACGATGGCCGAACTGTGGCCCTGCTTCACGAGAAACAATCGGCTCGCTTCGCCCAGATTCTTGATGATGTGAAATTCCGCTTCCGTCACCTTGAACCCCTCCACATAGTCGTCATGGTCGGCGCGCGGGTTGGGTAAGAAGATCTGCGTGACGCTCTGTTCGACCATCGTTTTCCCGATCGGGTGGCCCAGCACGTCCGAGGGCGATTGGGTCACGAAGACGCCGAGGCCTGACTGTTTTCTGATCGTTTTCTGCTTGTTGAAGGCAAAGTCCGCAAACAGGGGGTCTTGGAGCGGTTTCCAGAATTCCTCCATGACGTAGATGAAGGGCTGGCCCGTGATGAGCTTCTCGGTCAAATGGAGCAGATAGGCCATGATCGGGGTGCGGACCTCAGGGTCATCCAGAAATTCCGTATAGTCGTATCCAAATAATTGTGAGCCTGTGAGGTCATGGGTATCGCGTGGGTTATCGAACACCCAGCCCAATGCATGCCCGCGCGTCCAACGTTTCAGTCTCGCCCGCACACTCTGGTCGCCGGTGGCCGGCAAATTCTGGAGGAGGAGCGAGAGACAGCGCAGCTCCAGGGAGACCGACTCACTCATGACCGCTCGGACGGCATGGCTGATCTCAGCCTGTTCCTTCGCCGTCACGCGTGGCACTTCGTCGCTTGGTTGCTTCGCGAGCTGGGCCACGAGCTGCTCACAGAATTGCCAGTTCTGTGGGGTAGGTTCGAACTGAAAGGGATTGAAGCCGGTGGGCTGGCCGCGTTTGAGTGACTGATAGGTGCCGCCCATCGCCCGGATGCCGATCTCCGCACCGCGATCCTTGTCGAAGACGACACAGCGGAGACCTTCATACTTGGTCGCGAAGGCGAGGAGGCTCAGTTCCAAGGCGGTCTTGCCCACACCCGTGCTGCCGCAGATGAAGGTGTTGCCGGGATACTTTTCATCGCGCGAATCACGGTCCTCCGGCGACACATGAAAGTTGAAATAGTAGGGCTGGCCGCTCGGGGTCTTGAAGAGGGCTAGGGCTTCGCCCCAGGGATTGCCGGCTCGTTTGCCGCGGGCGAAGTTGTGCAAGGGACTCAAGCAGACGAAGTTACGGCTTGTGATGATCGCCTCGCGCGGACGCAGGCTCCAATTGCCCGGGAGCTGGGCGAACCAGGCACATTCGGGGATCACATCGACGCGCGCCATCTTGAACCCAGGCCCATCCTGGAAGACCGCTCGTGCGTCGGCGAGTGAGGTGGCGACCTCGTCCATCGTCTGGCCGAAGATCGCCAAACTGTAGTGGTACTGGCCCAGATCGATGAGCCCGCTCTGGAGATCGTCGGCGGCCTGATCCATCTGTTCGATTTCGCGTGTCGCGGCGTCTTCGGATGCGATCAAGTGGCCCTTCTGGGTGGCGAGCGATTTGAGGGCCGAACGTTTGTTGAGGAACGAAAAACTCTGGGTCTCGATGTATTCGTGGTCGCTATAGAGCAGGCCGTTATTCATGCCAGGCTCGGAGAACTGGGGGTATTCCTGCATATCCAGAAACCCGGCGAACTTTCGTTCGCGCGGATGCCAGATTTCCACCATCCCGGTCCGGTCGCCGAAGTGGAGGCGCGAAGTCGGCAGGTAGGAGGCGAGTGGAGCCCGGCGTAGGGGAATCTCCTCCCAGACGCCATTGATCAGGTAGCTGAGAAAGGCCAGCATATCTGAATAGACGACGTCCTGTTTGACATGGGTTCCGAGACGAGTCGGCCCATAGCGGCTCAAGCTCGCTTCCAGTTGTTTGCCCATGTCGTCGAGGATCGTGAGCTGTTCGGTCTCTTGCTCGCGTCTTTGCGTAAGCGTACGCGTCGTCATGCGGGTGAAGAAGCTCTCGACCTTGGAGGGACTGGGCCGGTACAGGATGGAGAGGTACAGTTCCGTCGCCATTTGCCGGTGCCTGTCGAAGGACTGATAGTAGCGGTTGCTTAGTGATTGGCAGAACTCATTGGGCGACCGGCCCTGTAACCGCTCGTGCACGACCCGCCGAATTTTATGGGACCAAACCGCAAAGGAGCCTCCGCCCAAGGATCGGAGGAACTGGTGCAACGCTTCTTTGCGCAGCAGTACCTCGGATCGGTCGGCTGTTTCAAACGTGATCCCCTCCAGTTTCCAACAGGCCAGGTACTCGCCGCCGGTCAGTGTGATGACCGTGGGCGTGATCGCCGTGCCGAGCGGGATATAGTCGCTCGCGGGAATCTGGACTGCTGCAGATTTCTTGAGTGCCGCCCTCGGTTTCATGGCTTTTGTCAGTTGCATCATGATCGTCTGCTGGACATCTCCGGCGGTTGCCGTCCTCGGTTCATCGTTTCGTGAACGTCAGGGGGCCATAGGAAATGGCGCCCCACATCGCGCGGCTCGGCCCGTGCCGGAGTCGCATCCGCGCCCGCATCATCACTTGGCGCAAGCGCTGATCGTCGGTCTTCGTCGTCTGGCGCATCCAGAGCACGAGCGGAATCGTGCTGAGGATCAGACCCAGCGAGACGTAGCCGCTCACGAGGTAATAGAGCCAGACCGACAGCAAGAGAGTGACACCGCCGATCAGAATCAGTGGCACGATCGGCACGCCGCCCAACATCGCGGGCCTCGTGCAGCCGGTGAAAATAGGGTCGCGAAAGCCGTCCATGTTAGTTGATCAACCAGGCCGCGATGCCGGCCGCGCCGCCCACCAAGATGCCGCCGATCACGACGTTGCTCACGTCGGACCATTGCGCGTGGCTAAAGGCCATCTTGAACCCCGCCCACATGATGGCAACGGTAAAGAGCGTGACCGCCACACTGGTGAGCACGGTTTGCACGTTCTGCATCACGCTATTGACCTTGGTAATCTGAGCCCAGGCCGGGTTCGATTCCAACAAGATAACCACCCCGAGGAGCCAAGAAGCGGCCGCGGTCAGGCGCCCATTATTTCCGCTGATGCCTCTCGTGGTCCCTGTCCCTGACGTACGCTCTTTCATCACATCCGCTCCCATCATCACGCCTTCCATCTTCCCTTCCTTTCTGTGAAGTGACCTCTGTAGCCAGTTTGCAGCGCCTGCTGTGCTTGCAATACTCACCAAACGGGGTGACATGTAGTGAGGTTCAGTTTTTAGTGCAAGCCTGTGGGCACTACGTAGGGTCAGAGATGAAGACTGAAGAGAGTAGGGTGGAGAGGAGTGGACTGATCGAGAGCCGAGTGAACAACTGCGACGCGCCCTGTTAGGAGCGACACACAATCATCATGGTGGGGGCCTTCTTTTCTGCACTACCGATTCCTCTACTCCGTCAATGTCTCGTCGCTCTGAAACCGGCGTTTTCATCTGTTGTCGTCGGTCGATCGGATTTGTTCCGCCATGGAAGGGCGATGGTCTGCCGCGCACGGATCGTCTGACGCAGCGTCCGTACCAACACAAATCTGTCACGTTCGCCGCTGAGTGCTCATCCGCCCGTGCTTCCTCGGCAGTCCTCGCCCTGTCACCTCCGTTGTCCTGCCTGGCACTTCGGTTTCTGCGAAAGCGCCAGTTCGTTCAACATGCAGGAGGTGCCACCATGGCCAAACAATCCGTCAACCGACTTCCCGTTCCACGCTTTATTCCACGGTACCGTATCGCGCTCGTCCCTGAGGGTGGTCATAATGCTCCCTGCGGTTTCCTGCGCGATTCCGCTGCCGCGGCTGTGGCGCTGCGTCCGTGCTTTGTGGGTCTCGATCGCGAGCAGTTCCTCGTCTGTTGTCTGGATGCCAAGAACGCCAGCATCGGCGTGAATATCGTCTCGATCGGCTCGCTTACGCTCAGCATTGTCCATGTTCGCGAAGTCTTCAAGCCCGCCATCCTCCTCAACTCCGCTGCGATCATTGCGGCCCACAATCATCCGTCCGGTGATCCTACTCCAAGCCCAGAGGATCGGACGCTCACCACGCGACTGCGTGAAGCGGGAGAATTGCTGGGCATCAGACTGCTCGACCATCTCATTCTCGGTGACGATCGTCTCTATAGTTTTGCAGATCAGGGCTGGCCACTGTGAGGCGCCACCGAAAATCCTGTCGCACTTCCCGTCGCTTATCCTTCTTAGCAGATGAAGCCTGTTGACACATTCGGAAAATTCCTGCTGCTTACTACGAGTGCTGGTCTGCTCCTGACACAGCGGACGCATAAGAAATAGGCAACATGCTGAACAGCCCATGATTCTCGTCGACGTTTGAGCATCACTCAACCTGCTAACAAAGTTTTCCCCAGAACATGGGGACAAAGGGTGAAGCCTTCACGGCCTCAATCTTGTCTAGCAGATCGTGTCACCTCGCCAGGTATCCGGTGTCAGATTCTTGCTGAGATAGGGCGGTAGTACTGTAGATGTTGCCGTAGCCAAGGTGATTGGAGGGAAGCAAAGCACCAGAGTTCATCCACGATGAACGCATGTGGCGATGTCGTTGCGGTACGTGCAAGCGGATTAGCTCCTGTGGTAAGAAGGCGGCTCTTATGGCGAGCCCAGAAAGGCGTCCGGAGAAGACATGAGTCACGCATATTGGATTCACATTACGAGGATTCAAGACCAGGACCAGACCGGTGATGGAGGAAAGCTCCACTGCGAAGTTGCACTCTTCGCGGATGCTCCGACTGGTGGAACGCTACCGCTTGCGAAAGCTCGGTGTAGAAACCTGCAGGGCATGACCGTCAAGTGGAAGAAGGAAGCTCAAGTTTCTCGAGACCCGTACCTTATCTATGCGAATAGGTTGGCAGACTGGCTCTTTTGTGAGCCGGGTGATGGTGGCATGTTGAATCCGGTCGGCCACTTTGTGAAGGAGACGGAACGTCTGTTAGCTGAGAGTGAGCGTCTGCGGTTGCTGGTGAGTGTCGAACAGGATCTTCTAGAGCGGGATGCCACGTTTCGGGGGGCGACTTTTTTCCAGAGCTTGACCGGTGCGGAGAGCTTTCGAGTGGAAGCGGTGCGCACGGTTTGGGGTGTGAGTGGTGCCATGGAGGTAGAGAGCAAGGACCAGTTACGTCCAGTAGCGGAGAAGCTACAAGTGCTTGCAGTGCTCACCAACCCTGCCCCCACGACGGAGAACAAACGGCTCGGGTTTCCGAATCGGCCTGGTCTCGAGAATGAGTTCGATGCACTGATGGCCGTGCTTCTTCCTCTTCAGCACTACCAGGATGCGCCCATTGCTGTGGAGGAATTGCGTCAGCCTCGACTAGATGATTTGAGGAAGGCGATTCGCGATAGGAATCCCCATGTCATGGTCTTCCTCGGCCATGGTTATGATGGTCGGCGGGGTGGAGGAGAAGGTGGATTGGCGGCCTATGTCGACAACGGAGAAGCCAAAGGGTGGGGCTATAAACAGATCCAGAAAGAATTGAACTCTATTCCAGGAGGGGCCAATCTTCGGTTGGTCGTTCTGCTAGCCTGCGAGAGCTTTGTAGCCGCTCCTGTCTTGTTGGGCCACGGTGTTTCTGCGGTGGTTGGGATGCAACCATACGGTTCTCAAAACTTCCCCTGGAAAGGTGCCAAGCCGTTTGCGGAACCATTTTTCAGATCCCTGGCGGAGTTCAGACCGGTTGCCCAGGCGCTGCAGCAAGGAATCGCGGGATTGCGAGACACGACTTGGCAAGAACAGGTCATTCAGGAAGAAGTTCGGAAGAATCCGCAAGTGCCTCAGGCCGCACTGGAAGCCGCTAAGCGCGAGGAGTATCGTCCGACCTCTGTCATGCCCACGCTCTGGTTGGCGGGAACGGATGATCGCTTGTTTGCCGAGTCTGAGGCAAGACTGCGTGCCTCCTATCGAAGAAAGCTTTCGGAACACTTGATGGTGGAATGGTCTGGGCCACAAAGTTCTGTCGTGTTGGATGCCGTGTTTGTGGCGCTACCCTGCCAGGATCGAATATCCAAGCAGTCAATTGCCATCACCGATGAGATCGTTCGGACCCACGCGGTCGTCATTCAAGGTGACGAGTGGAGCGGAAAGACGATCGTGGCCCATTGGACGGTACTGAACGCTTTTGCAACGGGAGAACGAACACCGATTCTCGTGCCGCTCCGGGAGCTCCAGGCAGCGCAGCACCTTAAGCAGTGGTTGGCCGAGGCCTATCTGCCAAGGCTGGGGCTGAACGACCCAGACGAGATGGCGAACCACCTCATGAAGGATTGTGAAAAGGGGGAGGCGATGCTTGTCATCGATGATGTAGACAACGCGTGGCTTGGACAGTCTCCTCAGCTATTGCGGCAGCGATTGTTTGGGCATGACCGCTTCGCCGCCATCCCATTAGTCGTCACCACCGCGAACGGAGAGCAACCCTGCCATCCTGACTGGACATGTCTGGTGATCCAACCGCTCACGGTGGCGCAACAGGTTGAGGTCGCTGCAGCCTACGGGAAGGCCGTCGGCGCAGAGCAGGCGACACACGAGTTCGTTGAGTGGCTGACCAACCCTGAGACGCACTCGACAGGGGTGCCAGCGCTGACAGAACGAACAGGATACCTCGTGGTCCTGTTGGGGCTCTACCTGCACCGGAACGTCTTGCTGAAGAATGAGACCGACCTGCTGGAGACGGTCCAGTATCACCGATGGCGAAAGAAAGTGAGGAAGCAGGTCACGCTAACCCTGCCGGATGAGCCAGTCTACAAACAGCAGATTCTTGAGGCACTGGGATTCCACCTGTATTTCTGCCGACGAGGACAGGCAAGTGCAGCAACAGTGGAACGGATGCTGAGACAGGCCCTTGAGCAGCAAGATGGAGGCGAGGGACCGATCTATCCCTCCGACAGAGCGCCATTCATGCTTCAAGAGTATGCAGACATACGGCAGTTTCTCCGAGGAAATAGTCAGGACGGCTGGATGTTTCGCTCGCCGGAGTGGCTGCGCTTTTATGCAGCCAGTCAGATTGCCGCACTGGTCAATGGCCAGGACAAGGCCATTATGGGGTGGATGGAAGGGGCCTCATCCGTGCACTGTCAATCCTGTGGGAGTGCACTGGGCAGATGGGATGAACACCTCGCGAACGGTCAAGGTGATCTCGTTCGTGCCGCAGTCAAGGCCGCACGGGAGGAAGTCCTGCCTGCTTGGAAGCGAAGCGATCCATGGGATTGCCCCGCTGTCCGGGAGCTACGGCGCGTGTTGGTCCGAACACTTCCGCTTCGCTAGTCCCGTTCGTCGATGTAACCGTTCTAAGGGGTGTGATGCGGTGATCGACTCGCGGTGACATCGTTCCTCGGCGCGCACAAGGTGGGGTTGCGCCTGTCCACGATGTCCCGCCGCGTACGCACGACTTCGTCTCCACTGGTTTCGTCCAGTCACCGGCACGTCTCCCATTCAGACCACGTCAGATTCTCTGTCAGCCTGGAGGATGCTTCCAGTAGGACGCACATTCATCCTTACAGAAGAATGGAGGGGATTATGCTGAGACAAGTGAGACAAAGACTGCGAGGGCTCTTGGGAATCATGATGGGCTGTGTGGTGATGGTGGGGGGGTGTTCACCGGACAACGAGGAGGCGCTGGCGTCACAGACCATCAAGCCAAAGGAGACAGGTGTGGTGAGTAGCGAGTTCGTAACCTGTCCTGGCCCAGGGGACGGTGATCCGGCCCGGGTTCTGTATTTCACGCTGGACCGCACCGGCTCCTATATGACGGAGCCCAAGACATTTGAAGAGATGAAGCAGGAGGTCGTCCGATACGTGCGGCAGGCGCCGCCGAACACCATGGTGTACGTCGCCTATGTGTCCGAAGCCTCGAAGAGAGCCGACGAACTCGTGGTGAAGGATCTGATCCCGCCCAGTCCGGAGAGCGTGAATTGCAAGCCCACGAATCCATTCGACCCGGCTCAGCGCCGGCATTGCGCAACGGTTAAACAGCAGAGTGAAGCGCGCCGCACTTGTGTCCAGCAGGCCTACCAGCGCATCACCCGCCAGATTGAAGCCTTGAGTCCGGTGAAAGCGACTCGGACGGATTTCAACGGTGCCTTGTGGCTCGCCGGTGAAGTCCTCCATGCCTTCCCACAGGCGGACAAGGCTGCCATCATTCTGTCTGACGGTGAAGATACAGTGAACAAGTCCCCGCTGAGAAATCCCGCAGGGTTCGGTCAGGTGCACGTCGTGCTGCGACCACCCTTGGGGAAGGGACTCTCGGTGGCGAACGGCGCATTGACGAAATATGCGGAGTTGCTTCGCTCCTCGGGGGCGATGGTGACCGTGGTGCCGATGAACGTGCCGATTTCGGCACAGGTCTTTGGACACGGTGAACCCCCCACGGGGACATCAGGGATGGCAGGTGTGGCGATGGCCACGCGGTAATCACCTATCAGGTTCTCGATCGGCCTGGAGGAGGCTTCCCGAGGGGGAAGCCTCCTTCTTGTTTTCACAACGTCTGTCGCGAGTGCACACACATTGAGCAAACCGCGAAACGTGTGTGTGGGATGGAACGAGAGTGTCAGAGGGGTGGTGCATCGAGTGGCTGGGTAAAGAGGCCGGGCCACGGAGCGCGGCCCGGCTCAGGAGCCTCAATCCAGCTCGTAGCGGACCGACGGCCGCGTGGCGGCGGCCGGGTCCGGAGAAGTGCCTCCACGGTTCGCCGGACTGGTGCGGGCAGCGGCCTGTTGCGCGGCATCACGAACCACCTCCGCATCCAGAAGCGATTTCAACGACGCATAGGGCTCGTCGTCCGCGACCGCGAGCCTCGCTGGTGCGGTTTCTTGTTGGTGTTCCATCTGTCTCACCTCCCTTCTTCTTCGCCATCCTCCGTGCGAGTCACGTATCTGACGAGCGTCATAGGCGCCCTGCGCATCACTGTCAGGTCCTAAACCCTGTGGTGCGATACAAGAAGAGGGCCCGATGCGTATGAGTGCACCAAGGTGAGAGGTCGTTATGGCAGAGCCACCGTCCGTCGCGACATTTGTGATTCCAACAGCTTGGTTTCGAACCATCCTGCAGCGGTTGCAACGCGCCCCCCACGTGTTCGTCCGTGGCACACTCGGGTTCAGTCGAACAGATCAGGGGTGGCGCTTGTTGGCGCGATCCGTCGAGCCTATCCCTGACTCATCAGATGGGCTGCCACGATGGCGCATCGGCAGTCCGTCGTTTGAGATTGGGTTTGCTCCCTACAACGTCACGCAACAGGACGCCTGGGAAATGGTGGGCTGGGCGCTCCAGTTCGACCAGGGCTCACACGAGCAGCCGGTGTGCCGGATCCATCTGGGGATCGCCGACGAACGAGGGCGGTTCACCGGCGCCTTTCTGCTGCACAACCAACCCATGCCTCTTCGGACGATCCAGGTGGTCGGGGCGGGAATGACCCACTTCGAAGCAGGCGAGGCGGGAGAAGCCTGCGCAGCGCCACACTCCGACGAAGCGCGACGATGGAGCCGGTTGATCGGGGCGCTGGGAGGCGCAAGGGTCTGGCGGCGATTGACTGAGCTGTCCATTGCCGTGGTTGGGGCGGGGCGTATGGGCAGTGCCATGGCCGCGTCGTTGGCACGATCCGGGTGCCGTATGCTGACCGTGATCGACCCTGACCGGGTGGAACCACACAACTGTGACGCGATGGATCTGGTTACGCCGAGGGATAGCGGACGATTCAAAGTCGAGGTGGTGGCCGAGCGGATTACGGAACTGAACGAGGCGGTACACACGCGAGCCATTCCCGAATCGGCGCTCTCACCGCGTGCGTATGACGCGCTGAAACAGGCCGACGTGATCGTCTGTGCCGTGGATGCGCTCGCGCCGCGACTCGCGACCGGTGCACTCGCGGCCAGCTACCTCAAACCCTGGTTGGATCTCGGAACAGGCGTGTTCCGGGAGGGGCAAGGTACAGGGCGTTCAGGCAGCCACGCAGTCGCTTTTGTTCAGATGGGAGCCGACATTCGTCTCGTGCTTCCGGGGGATGGGTGTGTGCTCTGTTGGGGAGGACGCGCCGCCGTTCCACAGGGACTCCGTGAGTGGGAACAGGGAGCCGGTCAAGTTGAGTGGCATCGACAACGGGCAGGCTCGTTCCGAAGCCTCAATTTGTTGGCGGTAGGGACTGGGCTGAGGTGGCTAGAAGAATTGATTATGGGGCGACTAACTGAGTCGCACTGGCACCGGGTGGAAATCAATGATCAAGGGTTGGCTGAATGGCAAGCCATGAGTCCCCGCCGAGACCCGGCGTGTCTGCTTTGTGCTCAGATTGGGCACGGCGATGTGGGGGAGGAGGGAGCGGATCGACCGTGATGCGGTTCTTCTGATTGGTCATGGTGCGGTGGTCAGACTCCTACGTCGCGGCGCCCGAACGTCCACACGCGAGCTTGTCAGAATAGGAGCCTCGGGTGAGGATTTCGTAGCAGAGGGCACACCACACAACCGAGGAGGGACCATGGATACTCAGATGATGGTGACAGGTTTGGTAATCCTGCTGGTAGGGTTCGGCTTGTTCCTTGTGCTGAAAAAGTCGATTAATTGGATCGAACGCAGTCTCGTTGACCTCTTACGGATGATGCAAGGATGGGCAGAGGGAACGACAACGTTCGCCCTCAGCCTCTTTCGGCCACAAAGTCGGCGCCCATCCTCTGAACCGACACGGCTGGAAGGAACGGATTTGGAATGGCTGGCCTTGGGCTTCTTATCGTTTGCAGTTATTCTCTTCACTGTCGCGGCAGAATTTTTGTTGCTCGCAGCCATACTGGGCCCATTATTCGGCCTGGAGTGGAGTTTCGTTGGGGCGCACTTCGATTGGTTGGTCGCGACGGCGTTGCTTGCCGCAATCGTGGTGTTTGGGGATACGCTCTTGAGCCTGTTTTCCGGGACGAAGCATCTGGATGAGGGCGAGCAAGCGAGGAAGCTCAGGGAAATCCCACAAAGTTTGGGTCTTCGGGTGTGCTTGGCACTGATGTCAATCTTTGGTATTGCGAGCGTCGGGTATGTCGTTGTATTGAGCGGGAAGATGCGGGCCGAGGCGTTACTCGAGAGTTCCATGGAAGCGATCGCGAATGCAAACGGCACCGAGGTCATCATTCTCCTCGCCCTGATCTGTTTTTTGGCCATCGCGATCGATGTCCTCACCAGCAGGAGTGTGAGGATCGTCCTGCGGCTGGTATTTGGGGTTCTGTTCCTTGGGGGAGGGATTGTGTTATGGGGGCTTGTGGCGCTCACCTATGGGGGTCTGCGGATGGCAGGACTGATCAAAATCCTCATCGGTGCGGGCGAAGAGGGCGGAAGTGTCTTCATGTTAGCGGACGAGAAGGGAAAGAGCTTCGTCGATCGGTTTATGGCCTTCTTACATTCGATCTTCGGTGAAGAGCCGGTGACCGCAGGCGAGAATAAGGAGCAGAGAAATGCAACTGTACAAGGAAGAAACCTTCCGCCTTCGGACGAAAAAGCCACGCGGAATGGAAACCCTGTTCAGGCACCCGATCCACCACGGGAGATGGTACTCGAGCAAGCACGAGTCACCGGCGGTGATCCAGAGGACCGTCAACTTGTTGGCGTGGCGGCGGACACCAAGCAAGGTGTTGACCGATCACACGCGTACTGGAGGGAATATCCTGGCTGAGGGTTCAGCCAGTAGGAGGAGTCAGGATGGGAGCGGCAGCAGAATGACAAGCTGCCGCTCTTATCCTGTTTCAGGACGGATTGTGAACCTGTCGCAGACTGAATTGAGGAACGCACGACGGTCTTGTTAGCATAGCGGTCTCCAACAGGAGGACTGATCCGACTATAGGCGAATACATATGACCATCGAAACCATACGACAACAATATGTCCAGGCGCTTCTCAGCCATCCATCGGTGGCAACCATTTCCCTTGCTTCAGATACAACGTCCGTATCCTTGGATCAGGTCTACCTCCCCCGCACCGTGTTGCATGAAGTCAAGGGGCAGCAATCTCAGGCTGCCGATTCGTCCAATCCCATCCGTGAGGTCGTGCCCAAGCGTCCGCCGAATCTCTGGGAAAAGCTTCGAGAGCATCGCGTGGTGCTCATTGAAGGGCCTGCGGGGATGGGGAAGTCGACGCTCAGTAAGCATCTCGTGGGCGAGAGTCTCACGCAGGAGTGGCGGCTTCCCATCTGGATTCCCTTTCACCGCTTTGCCGCGAGCCAATTGCCGCTTGACCAGTACCTCGACCAGATCTATGTCCCCGAGCTCGGGCTGGCAGGAGCTGAGCGAGTGACTGATCTCTCGCAGCGCTTCTCCCTCGGTCAGTGGCTCCATGGGCAGTGGCGCGGGGGACTTGGTCTGCTCATCCTCGATGGGTTGGATGAAGTCTTTGATCCCCAGGAGCGAAGCGCCGCCCTGGATCGGCTCCACCTTCAGGGAACCAGTCGTGATCGACCGGTGACGATTCTGACGACGCGGCCCTATCTGTCTCAGCAGCTTCCCATCGCTGTGGAGAAAAACGAGCTGCAAGCCCTGACGCCCAGAGAACAAGACCAGCTGCTGGAAGGCTATCGGTCGACCGTGCAGCTGACCGACGTGGAGTTCCAGACCTTCAAGAAGCAGATCCATACCCCATTCACGAACAGTGAGCTCATGGGCCGCCCCGGCCATCTCGTGCAGATCCTTGGGTTCTATGCAGAGTACCGGACCCTGCCTGCAACGGAGACAGAACTGCTCACGTATCTCTTGCACCGCCGATTGCAGACGACGGGTCGGGTCCAGTCCCCGATTGATCCAGATGATTCGGGGACCAGACAGCGACTGCTCGCCTCCATTGCCTGGCATCTCTTGGCCTGTCGTCAGGGCCAGGCCCATACCAGAGCGCACCTGCTGGCGTTGATTCAGCAGGTGCTCAGAGAACAGGCGACCCATCATACGCCGCGCTTCTCACTCTCCCAAGCCAGCGCGTTGTTGGATGATCTGGTGCACAACAGTGGGTTGCTTACGCGGGTGGAGTCGGAGGGCTATGTTCCACAAGAGTCAGGCCACTCTGACTTCACGCCTGAACGCTATGCCATCGAGAGTGCCATCTGGATGCAATTGCTCACGGGCACCGCGTTGGCGGACACACAGACGGTCGCCAGCCTGGGACTCACGGAGGCACAGGTGCTGGAGTTTCTCGACAAGAAGGCCTGGGATCCCGAATGGGAACCAGTGCTCAGAAGCTGGGTCGCACAGGCCGAGAATCGGTTTCTGTTATTTGAACGCCTCATCGACAAGACACAGGATGATCTGGCGCGGCATCGGCGTGAGACGGCGGTGCGGTGTTTCGGGGAAATACCAATGGAACACAGGGAGGAGGCTGCGGTCTCAGCACTTCGTGCCCACATTGGACTGGAGGTGTTTGAGCGGTGGAAGGTGGAAGCAACGGAAGGGACAAAGAAGCTGGTAGATGCCTTAATGAACGGAGTCTGGTTGGAAAGGGACGAATTGATAGAGTTAGACGAGGCGCTCAGAAGAGTAGCAGTCAGGATGCTGGGCGCAGCAAGGGAAGTGGTCACGGCAGAGAGGAAGCCGGCGGGTTATGTGCGGCCGAGGTTAGAGAAGGTGCAGGCGGCAGTGGTGGAGGCGCTGGGGTCTGTAGGGGCGGCTCTCGCAGCGAAAGGCCAGCGTGCGCTAGTAGCGCAGCTGGGGGATATGGATCAGGATGTGCGGGAGGCAGCGGTGAGAGTACTAGAGAAGGTTGGGGAGGTTCTCACGGCAGAAAGTCAACGGACGCTCGTGAGGTGGCTGGAGGATGAGGACAAGTCTGTGCGGGCGGCAGCGATGAACGTGTTGGGGTACGTTGGGACGGCTCTCACGCCAGAAGGTCAGCAGGCGCTCATGGCAGGGTTGGACGATGTGGACGAGTCTGTGCGGTCTGCCGCAGTTCAGGGGATAAGGCTGACCGGGCTGGCACGCAGACCAGAGTGCCAATTCGCACTCATAACGCGGCTCGGGGATGAACAATACTCCGTCGGGTCTGGTGCGGCTTTTACGCTAGTGCAGGTCGGGCTGGTGTTCACATCAGAGTGCCAGCAGGCGCTGGTGGCAGAGTTGGGGAATCCAAAACAGTTCTCGCGGCAAATGGCGGTTCAAGAACTAGTGGAGGCCTGGGAGAGGCTCACGGCAGAGAGCCAGCAGGCACTTTTAGCGCGGTTGGCCGATCCAGACAGCTCTGTATGGGGGGAGATGGTGATGGCGCTAGAGCATCTCAATCTGGCATTCCCTCCAGAGATTCAACAGGCGCTCGTGACACGGCTGGATGATCCGGACAGCTCCATACGGGGGTGGTTGGTTCAGATGCTAGGGAGGAATTGGGAGAGGCTCACACCAGAGAGTCAGCAGGCGCTGGTGGCGAGGCTGACCGATCCGGACGGCTCGGTACGGGCGGATACGGTGAGGTCAATAGGGCTGGTTTGGAAAGAGCTTACGCCTGAGAGTCTGCAGGTGTTCGTGGCGCGACTGGAGGATGAGGACGTGGTCGTGCGGAGTGCGGCAGCGGAGACGTTGCTGCATGTGGCCCCAAAGGGGTTCACGCCAGAGATCCAACAGGCCCTCGTAAGGCGGCTGGGGGATACAGACCACTCGGTAATAGTGACCGCGACTGTGGCACTGACACATGTTGGGGTGGCGCTTACAGAAGAGAGTCAGCAAGCGTTGGTGGTACGGTTGGAGGATGTGGACGACTTCATGCGGTGGGCGGCGGTTCAAGTGCTAGGGCCGGCCTGGAAGGTGCTCACGGCAGAAAAACGGCAAGTGCTGGTGGCACGGTTGGGTGATCCTAAAAAATACATACGCGTGGCGGTGGTTAATGCGCTTATGGATGTTGGGAGGGCGATCACGCCAGAGGCCTGGCAGGCGCTGGTAGCACGGCTGGAAGATGACGATAAGGAGGTGCGGGAAGCAGCGGCTCTGGCATTGGAGCAAGTTGGAGCCGCGCTAGCCACGCCTATCCAGCAGGCACTCGTACCACGACTGAAAGTGGCTGGCGAGTCCGTGCGGAGGGAGGCGATGGTTCGTGCTCTAGGGGAGGGATGGGGAGTCCTCGAGGCAGCGGGCTGGAAGGCGCTTCTGTCTACCCTTGTGGACGCAGAGAGGTCCGTACGTGTGAGTATGCTGAGGGAGCTGATGGATATTGGGAGGGCGTTCACGCCAGCGGGCTGGAAGGCGATTGTAGCAAAGATAGATACTCCGAACGAGTCCAAGCTGTGGGAGGGAATGGAGGGTCTCGTACAGTTTCGGGCGATGTTCACAGCGGCTGGCGAGCAGGCACTCCTGGCGCCGCTGGCTGACCCGGATCACGCAGTAGGGGCGGAGCCAATGAGGGTGCTAGGGCGAGCGTGGGGGAAGCTTACGGCGGCGGGCCGACAAGCGTTCTTGGCGAGGCTAGAGGATGGTGACCAATACGAGTATAATGCGGCGGTTGACGGGATCAGTGAGACCTGGGGGATACCTACACCAGAGAGCCGGCAGGAGCTGGCAGCAGGGCTAGAACATCCACATCGGGTCGTACGGGAGGGGGCGGTCCATGCGATCCGCTCTGCGGAGAAACAAGGGCTTCGTTGGTTTGAGGATGGTACTATGACAGGTCAGGGCCGACTGGTTTCTGAACTAAGCCGAACCGATCACTTTGCCGATGGGTGTTGTATTCGTCACTCACTAGACGGATCCTTTACTCTTAGTCCTGCGAATACCTAACGTAATTGTTCTACGGTCGGGTTCTTCGATGTAAGTCTTTCCTCTTCATTGCAGCCATGCCCCTTGCGCATCAATCCGGTGCAACTCAGAGCAGGTGAGTCTCACCGTCCGTGCAGTGCGAGTGCCCTCTCCATGATGATCAGATCTCGTTCCCCCTTCTTGTTGTTCCTGGCACCTCTCTACGCAAACCGTGTGCGTGGGTGCGATGGAGACGGGACGTGTGTAGGGCCCGAACAGGGTCCCGCACAGCTCGCATCGAATCTGCCCTTGCTGCAGCACCGAGCGTTTCACATACACACTCCGGTGTAACGTATCGGGGCATGCACACACCAGCCGCCTGTAGCCGCTGGGTGGAAGTGGCCGGGAGGCTCGATGAGAGATTCGCTGCGGGGCGGTTCCTAAGGGCAAGCCTTCCTTGAGAATCGTCATGACCGGGGCGTAGCAGCGTGGAATGTCCGTGTGGCTTGGTCACTGGGTGTGGGCAAACCCATGGCGGATGTCTATGAACAAGCATTCCAATCCCAGTTCCCGGCATTGTTTGGCGAAGACCTTGTTGTGGTAATGGCGACAATAGCCAATGCCCCCGTTTGCAGATTCGTCCAAGAGTGCATGGGCGACTTCGTGAAGCAAGACAGCCAGCAGGTCTACTGGGCTCTCAAATAGGCCAGGACTGATCGCCAGTTCATGAGTTTGGCCTGGGGTGGTGTTTCGCCAATGGCGGGAAGCGAAGTGGCCAAGTGTTCTGTGACGAGCGCCTGCCGGCAAGATGACGCAGACAACGGAGGGGAGACCAGGTAGGATGGTCTGCAGCGCCGCCCAGGCACGCTCCAGACAGTGAGAGGATTCCGACCCACGAGTGTCGAGTGTGTGCATGAGCATTCTCCCGTGGGCTTCAGAATTGGTATCCTCCCACTCGTTCGTTATCGTGGAGAAATGTCGGTAATCTGACGGGCCGTGTCACTTCACAAAATGGTGAAGTGTGTGTGTCAGATTCTCCAAGTGGCTGAGCGATAGCATCTTAGATACGCACGCAACCTCATGCCTGGGTACTGGAGAATAGAAAACGTCGGAAAACCAGAGTGACTCAATTACGTCGAGGTTTCATGGACTCGGTGTGACCTAGTCCAGGGGAATCTGTAGTGTCTTCCTGTCCCAGAGGTACGTTAACCTCATGCCCGTGAAGACGACGCTGTCCTCAGCTCTCGCTGCCCTCCGCAGGCGCTATCTGGCGGGCCTGTTGAAAGATCCGACCGTGACGAAGATTCCTACTTCGACCAGCGGAGCTACCCTCTCATTGAAGCAGGTCTATCTCCCTCGCACGGTCCTACATGAGGTGAAGCGAGAGCAGCCTGGAGATGCTGCCGAGGAGTCCGATCCCGCCCGTGAGGTAGTCGTTAAAGAGCCAGTGAATCTCTGGGAGAAACTTTGGAACCATCGCGTCGTGCTCATCGAGGGCCCGGCCGGGATGGGGAAATCGACCCTGAGTAAACATCTCGTTCGTGAGAGCATTGGCCGGGCGCGCCGGCTCCCGATCTGGATTCCCTTCCACCGCTTCGCGGCGAGCCAATTGCCGTTCGATGAGTACCTCGACCAGATTTATGTCCCCGAACTGGGACTAGGAGCGGCACGGGTAACCGCGCCTGATGATGCCACCAAGAGTCTCTCTCTCGGTCATTGGCTCCATGGGCAGTGGCGTGGGGGCCTTGGCTTGCTCATCCTTGATGGTCTTGATGAAGTCTTCGCCCCGGAGATCCGCAGTGCGGCCCTTCACCGTCTGCATCTCGAGGGAACCAGCCGTGATCGCCCGGTGACGATTCTGACGACTCGGCCGCTTGCCCATGGGATTCCCATCGAAGTCGCGAAGACCGAGCTGCAAGCTCTGACGCCGACAGAACAGAACCAGCTCCTCGTACGGTATCGACCCACTGTGCAACTGACGGAGGCGCAATTTCAGACCTTCATACAGAAGGTGCAGACTCACTCCGCTGGCCGTGAGCTCATGAGTCGCCCGGGTCATCTTGTGCAGGTGCTGGGGTTCTATGCCGAGCGCCAGGCCTTGCCCTCAACGGAGACGGAACTGCTCACGTATCTGTTGCGCCGCCGATTGCAGACGACGGGCCGAGTCAAGCCGCCCGTCACGCCCGATGATCCAGCGATGAAGCAACGGGTGCTTGCCTCCGTCTCGCTGCATCTGCTGACCTGTCGGCAAGGACAGCTCCACACTCGAGCACAGCTTTTAGCTCTCATTCAACAAGTGCTCACAGAGCATGCAAGTCATCACACGCCGCTTTTCTCCCTCTCACAGGCCAGTACCCTGCTGAATGATCTGGTCCACAATAGCGGGTTGCTCACCCGTGTGGGGATAGATCCGGAGCGCTATCACATAGAGAGTGCCATCTGGACACAATTGCTCACGGGCACTGCGTTGGCGGATACACAGACAGTCACCAGTCTTGGTCTCACTGAGGGGCAGGTGCTGGAGTTTCTCGACAAGAAGGCGTGGGATCCGGAGTGGGAGCCGGTGCTTACGAGTTGGGTGGGACAGACAGGCAATCCGTTTCCATTATTTGAACGCCTCACCGATAGGACAATGGATGATCTGGCTCGGCATCGCCTTGGCACCGCCGGGCGCTGTCTGTTTGAGGTGAATTTACAATTGAGAGACCACGCGGAATATCAGGCATTCAGGATCCAGATTCCCACTGAGGCCTTTGAGGTTTGGAAGGTGGAGGCGGAACGGGGGACTGAAAAACTGGTGCAAAGCTCCTTGTGCAGGGTATGGATACACACGGTATTCGGCCAAGGACAACTATTGGAGGCTCTTGCGCACACGGACAGGGATGGCAACCTCAAGGCTGAAAAGATGGTGGATGCGGTGGAGGGAGCTATATCAAAACGACTGCAGGAGGTACTTCTTGAACAACTCGAGAAGCCATCAGATCATTCGTTTTGGACTGTTCGGGTGGCTGTGGCGAAGGTTTTCGGCAGGCTCGGAGGGGCCATGCCGGAGCAAGTTCAGGAGGCCCTTCTTGCACGGTTGGACGATTCAAAGTGGCTTGTACAGGAAGCAGCAGCTGAAGCTCTTGGCAGGCTCGGGGGCGCTATGTCGAAGCAGGTGCAGGAGGCCCTTCTTGCGCGGTTGGAGGATTCAGAGTGGTCTGGACAGGCAGCAGCAATTCAGGCTCTCAAGGGACTCGGGGGGGCCATGCCGGAGCAAATAGAGGGGGCTCTTCTCGCTCGACTTGAAGGGCCTGTTCGTATCGCGGCAATCAGGACTCTCGGCAGGCTCAGGGGGGCCATGTCGGAGCAAGTGCAAGAAGCCCTTCTCGTACGGTTGGGGGATTCAAAATGGTCTGTGCGAGAGGAGGCAGTTACAGCGCTCAGTGGACTCGGTGTTGCTATGTCGGAGCGAGTACAGAGGGGACTTCTTGCGCGATTAAAGGATCCGATCGAGGCTGTGAGGGTGTCGGCAGTACACGCCCTTGGCGGGCTTGGGACAATAATGCCAGAGAGAGTGCGGGGAGCGCTACTTGCGAAATCTGTAGATCCATCCCCGTCCGTGCGGGCGGTGGCAATTGGGGCCATTGGCAGGTTCTGGGAGGCGACGTCAGATCAGATGGAGAGAGCGTTCCTTCCGTGGCTAGAGGATCCAGATTTATACGTCAGGGCGGCGGGCATTAGAGCTCTCGCTGGACTCGGGGCGGCGATGTCAGAGCAAGCGCAGAAGGCACTCCTTGCAAGGTTGGAAGATTCAGACTGGTTTGTGCGAGAGGCGGGGGTTGAGGCGCTCAGTGAACTCGGGGCGGCCATGCCGGAGCAAGTGCAGTTAGGACTCCGTGCGCGACTGGAGGATTCTAGCTGGTACGTGGTAATTTCAGCGGCTGAGGGGCTCGGCCGACTCGGGGTAGCGATGTCAGGCCAAGTGCAGAAGGCACTCCTTGGGTGCCTGGATCATCCGCTTGAAACTGGAAGGAAGTTGGCAGCCGAGAGCCTCTTCTCTGCGCAGCTGCGGGGGCTTCGATTTTTTCTCGATGGGTCAGGCGCGAATTCAGGTCGATTGCTTTCTCATTTGAGTGAGACAGCTTCAATGGCCGATAGCTGTTTTCGAACTTGGAATAGGCTAAGTCAATTCGCCACGGTCCTGTAACTACCGCTTAACAGCTCCTTGCCTTCCAATAACTCTACGCTACCGGTCTTTCTCTTCAGGACTTTGTTCCCCCAACACACCAGAAATGCTCCTACTTGCCTGTCTGCATGCTGCATTTTTTTTGCGGGCAGCGGGGCAGCGTTACTGCCGTACAAAGTGTTCGTCAGATGCCGTGTGATTCGCGACGATTGTAGGAGTGAAGCGTAAATACGAGTCGGTTGGCCCGATCCTCGTTAACCATGCCTATTCTCCTTTGGAGGCACAAGGCGGAAGTTGTGAGCTCATGTACGTGAAGAATCAGGCTATGTTATCCAACACCGGAATTGAGCTACGCTTATGTCTGAAATGACAACGCTGTCCTCAGATATTTCTGCTCTATGTGAACGCTATGTGGCCGCCTTGTTGGCCCATCCGGCGGTTGCCACCGTTTCCCTCTCAGCAGGTGTTGCGCCTGTTTCGTTGGATCAGGTTTACCTCCCTCGCACCGTGCTGCACGAGGTCAAGGAGAAACAATTTCCCGAGACGGCCTCGGCCGGTGCCACTCGTGAGATCCTCGTCAAACGGCCAGCCAAGCTCTGGGAGAAACTTCGGGACGATCGGGTCGTGCTCATTGAAGGGCCTGCGGGGATGGGGAAGTCGACGCTCAGTAAGCATCTCGTGCGCGAGAGTCTCACGCAGGAGTGGCGGCTTCCCATCTGGATTCCCTTTCACCGCCTTGCCGCGAGCCAATTGCCGCTTGACCAGTACCTCGACCAGATCTATGTCCCCGAGCTCGGGCTGGCAGGAGCTGAGCGAGTGACTGATCTCTCGCAGAGCTTCTCCCTCGGTCAGTGGCTCCATGGGCAGTGGCGCGGGGGACTTGGTCTGCTCATCCTCGATGGGTTGGATGAAGTCTTTGATCCTGCGATCCGCAGCGCGGCCCTTGACCGGCTGCATCTCGAGGGAACCGGCCGCCATCGGCCCGTGACGATGCTGACGACTCGCCCGTTTCTCTCTCATCAGCTTCCCCTCACGGTGGCGAACATCGAGCTGCAAGCCCTGACGCCTATGGAACAAGACCAGGTGCTGGAAGGCTATCGCTCGACCGTGCAGCTGAGCGATGCGGAGTTCCGGACCTTGAAACAGCGGGTCCATGCCCCCTTCACGAACAGTGAGCTCATGAGTCGGCCCGGCCATCTGGTCCAGATCCTGGGTTTCTATGCAAAGTACCGGACTCTGCCTGCAACGGAAACGGAACTGCTCACCTATCTCTTGCACCGCCGATTGCAGACGACGGGCCGGGTCGAGCCGCCCGTCACGCCCGATGATCCATCGATGAAGCAACGGGTGCTTGCCTCCGTCTCGCTGCATCTGCTGACCTGTCGCCAAGGCCAGCTCCACACCCGAGCACAGCTCTTAGCCCTCATTCGGCAAGTACTTACGGAACATACCTGTCATCACACACCGGCCTTCTCCCTCTCACAGGCCAGTACCCTGCTGAATGATCTGGTCCACAATAGCGGGTTGCTCACGCGGGTAGAGTCAGAAGGCTATATTCCACAGGGATCAAGCCACCATGACTTTACGACGGAGCGTTATCACTTCGAGAGTGCCGTCTGGACGCAATTGCTCACGGGCACCGCGTTGGCCGATACAGAGACGGTCGCCAGCCTGAATCTCACAGACACGCAGGTCGTGGAGTTTCTTGACAAGAAAGGGTGGGATCCGGAGTGGGAACCAGTGCTCAGGAGCTGGGTCGCACAGGCCGATAATCCCTTTCCGCTATTTGAGCGACTTATTGATAAAGCGCAGGATGATCTGGCGCGACATCGGTTAGGAACCGCAGGACGATGTCTGTTTGGGTTGAACTCACAATGGAGAAGCCACGAGCAATATCAGAGGTTCAATGTGCAGATTCCCACCGAGGCCTTTGCGGTCTGGAAGGCCGAAGCGAAATGGGAGACGGAATACCTCTGTGCCAGCTCGCTTCGGAAAGCCTGGATGGAGACGGCGGTGGGACAGTCGGCCTTACTGGCGGGACTGCGGGATAAGGACGTGGCTGTGCAGGGAGCAGCGGTCTTGGCGTTCGATGGGCTATGGGCAGGTCTGTCGACAGCGGGGCAGAAGGCCTTAGTGGCGAGGCTGTGGGATAGGGACCTGGTTGTTCGGTTAGTGGATAAGTCGCTCGATATGCCGGAGGCGGCGGGGCTTCGGGACAAGGACGCGGTAGCGCGGTTGGCAGCAACTAAAATCATCAGGTTAGACGCGGCGCAGTCTGTAGCAGGGCAGGCAGCTCTAGTGACATTGTTGCAGGATGCGGAGTGGTATGTGCGGTGGGCGGCAGTGAAGGTGCTCGGTGCGCTGGGGGTGGGGCTGTCCGCAGAGGCGCAAGTGGCCCTCGCAAGGCAGCTCTCAAGGGATCAGAACAAGCGAGTGCGACAGACGGTGGTGGAAGTGCTTAGTGGGCTGGGCGCAGGGCTGTCAGCAGAGGGGAAGATAGCGCTTGTGGAGCGGCTGGCGGATTGGGACACGACAGTGCGGTGGATGGCAGCCGCAGCCATCAAGAGCTGGGGTGCTGGGCTGTCGGAAGAGGCACAAGTGGCCCTGGTGAAGCAGTTAGGGAATCAGGACAGGCGAGTGCGTCAGACGGCAGTGGAACTGCTTAGTGGACTGGGGGCGGGGCTGTCGGCAGCAGGGGAGGCAGCGCTGGTGGTGGTGCTGCAAGATGAGGAGGAAGTGGAGGAAGTACGGCAGGCAGCAATCTGGGCTCTCGGTGGGTTGGGGACAGGGCTCTCGACAGTAGGGTGGGAGGCCTTGGTGGCGGGAGTGCAGGATCGGGATCAGGAGGTACGGCAGGTGGCGGCCTGGGTCCTCGATAGACTGGAGGCAGGGTTGTCGACAGCAGGGCAGGAAGCCTTGGTGGCAGGACTTCAGGATGAGCGTTTTCACGTGCGATGTTTGGCGGCCAAGGCGCTTGGTAGGTTAGGTACAACGGGGCAGGAGGCCTTGGTTCAGAGACTACAGGATCAGGACCAGGAAGTGCGCATGCTCGCGGCCTGGGTCCTCGGCGGGTTGGGCGCAGGGCTCTCGACAGTAGGGCAGGAGGCCTTGGTAGCGAAGCTTCAAGATGAGGACCCGCACGTGCGTTCAATGGCAGTCTCGGTCCTTGGCAACCTGGCGTTGATAGCAGAGCTGTCGACAACAGGTCTGAGGGCTTTGGTGGCGAAACTGGGGGATCAAAACGAGTGGGTACGGCTGGAGACCGCTCTGATGCTCGGGAAGCTAGGGGTAGCGGGGCAGGAGGCTTTGGTGGCAGGCTTGCAAGATGAGGATCCCCGCGTACGGCGTTCGGTGGCCCAGGCGCTTGATAGGTTGAGGCCAGGGCTATCGACCGCTGGGAAAGAGGCCTTGGTAGCGAAGCTGCAGGATCAGGACGAGGAGGTGCGGCAGGTGGTGGCTCTGATGCTTGGGAAGCTGGGGGTAGCAGGGCAGGAGGCTTTGGTGGCAGGCCTGCAGGATGAAAATCTGCACGTACGGCGTGCGGCGGCCCAGGCGCTCGATAGGCTATGGCCAGAGCTGTCGACAGCAAGGCAGGAGGCCTTGGTGGCGAGGCTGCGGGATGAGGACCAGGAGGTGCGTCAGGTGGCTATGAGGGCCTGTACATTCGCGCAACAGGGTGGGCTACGATTTTTTCCAACGTATGGTCGAGGAAAAGACTGGATTATGAAACGGCTGGTGCCGAAGGTCCTTGGCAGGTTTGGGATAGAGATACCGATGCCCACTGTAGCTGTAAGTCGTTTCGTTTCTGTGCTGAGTGCGACAGTTCCATTTTCCGATAGCTGTTCTGCGAGTCCGCGAGGACGAGTCAGTCCGGTGGTTATCTCGTGAGTCTGCATTTTTCTTCGGAGCGCTTAGTGTAACGCCAGGCTAGGCTCCTCTCACACCTATCGCGCAATCGGTTTTCATCGGCTGTTCCGATTCATGGAGAATTTTCTTCAAGAAGCTACTGCATCCAATGGTCCCGGGTTAGCCCTTAATCGCTTCAGCGCGACTGCGTGGTCGATCGATGGATCCGCAGTTCGGCGACCACGGTTGTTCGTGATGTTAGTCTGCCTCTCTGTCGCAATATCCCGATGTGGCGGGCATTCCTGTGAAGTGGCACGCTTGCATTGACGGGCTCTCATCTCGTCGCTTGTCAGTGTGTTCGCTCGTAACTGTGTCGATCGGCTTCCTTCCTCCTGTGTTCCTGTCAGATCTGTTCAGTGGCCCCACGATCTCACTACATGAAGGTTTACGCTCCGCTCTGGTCTCCTTCTCGGATTATCGTCATTTCTGTCCCCTCCGCAATGAGTTTGTCAGATCTCCATCGTAGCGGGAGGATTTCGGAATAGGAGGCGTGATGCTAGAGCCTCAATGAAAGGGGGAAAGGTATGAACGGGATATTGAGGAGGCAATCGGGTTGGAGGAATAGGTTAGGTCTAGCCCTGTGCTGTGGGCTCTTCCTTGGTGGGTGTTCGAACAATACGCCGGAGACGCCGAGTGCGCAGGCGGCGTCGGTGCCTGTCGTCGAGGTACAGCGGTTTCATGCCGAAGACTTTACCTGGCCGGAACTCTTGCAGCGTCTTGACGCAGGACAGCTCGACCATATTCTCGACCAGGAAGCGGACTGGGGCTGGCTGACGGTAATGTACTTGAGGGACGTGAATGAACTGTTTGCGGATCCTGACATGAATATGTTCATCGACCCGCTCTGTTTCTCCCGAATCTACAAACCGGAGATGACCACGAAACTGGAATCAGTGATGTGGTCGAGCGTGGCGCCGAAGGCCGTGGGCGATTTGGCAAAGATCATCTTCAATCAGACTGACTCAGCGGCGATGTTCCGACAAAAATATCCGTATGTCGCGACGGTGTTGGGCGATGTCCGAGAAGAAGTCCCCTCTGGGACACTCGATCGACTATTTTATGTGAAAAATCTCCGTCAGATTTTTCGTGATCGAGCGCGCAAGGATGCCAGAACGTTGATGACGGTGTACAGGTGCCAGTCCGGCGAAGTGACAGAGCGCATCTACAACAATGCGTATCGGCTCGTTACTCAGTATCGGCAGCGTGGCTAGCAGTATGTTCAAACCTTAACATGGGAGGTGCATCATGAGAGTGACACGATTGGTTCTGATGCTGTGCATCGGGTGCGGGATTGCGTTCGCGGTGGCCTCGGTGGATGCGGCGAGCGGGAACAGGGGTCTTCCTCCTAAAGGCGAGTTGACTAAAAAGTTCAACGAGAAAGCCAAGGTTCGCACACCGGCCAAGCCTCCAGAGAAGCCGGTAGCGGACCGCCAAGGCGGTCCGACTCCACCCAGGAATTTTAGGAACCCAGGGTTTTAGAGGACGGGTTGTCCGGGTGCTTCTTGCACCAGACTGTCACCTGACAAGGGGAATGGCAGTGATAGTGAGCTGGGTTGGCGGTACGGGCGAGTGCAGGGAGTGGGTGACGCCATGCTGGATGAAAAGTTGAAGTGGTCGATATTCACCAGCATGGAACGCCTAAACTAAGTGGCTGTTTGGATCAGCGCTCGCAGCGTGCTGTTTCAACAGGAAAGTGAGGTTGCTGTGCGAGACGAGGCTTTCGGAATATATAACAATGACTTATGAAGGATGTCAGATTGCTCACCTTGGTTGGCAATTACTTGATAGCGAGTCGTACTCGTTATTGGGATATTTGGCGCAAGTGGGAGGGATGTTCATGTGGTTTCCAGACCAGAACGGGTGCTAGCCAGCGCCCACACCACCTCTTGAGCAAGGGAGTGCACGTATGGATTACTTCAAGTGTAGTGCTGGGAAGAACCGACCGGAAGATGAGGACACCGTTGAGAGGTTTTATCAGTCTGCGGAGAAGACGCCTTGTTTTTGGTGTAGTGTTGGGCCAAATCGATCCAATGATAAGGCGGCTGCTGAAAACTTTGATCAGGCTGTGGCAAAGGACGACGGCATATTATTTGACTCAGCGCTAAGCGATCTCATGCATGTCAGGTATCACCAAGTCCGTCGTGAGAATATAGCCCATGAGAATGCGATGGATATCCTACTTAATGCCATGAAGGCGGTGTGGCTCCTCATCCCCAAGGCATTGTCTGGAATTGGATCTGAAATAGGGGAGGCGCAATTGAGTAAACGAGTGGATTTAGAGGAACTGAAACGCCTTGGGATAGACGGAAGCTTGATCTGCCGCATAGCATACAACAAGGTGTTTGGGATTGACATGAAGGATGGGAAAGGAAGAAGGGGAGGTACGTTGCGAAGATGGCGAAGCGGAGAGAATATTCTTGATGGAAAACGTATCGATAGGGAAAAAGATGAAACTGATGATGAATTTAACGACCGCAGGGTGCAACGTATGACAGTGCCCCTGGATGCTTCTCCTCCTGGTTTTTCAGGTGAAGAGGCTGAGCAATATACAGTTCGCAAAGAGCTTCAATATGAGCGCCACCTGCATGAAGAGGTGGACTCGTTCCGCGAGGTGCAGCGCCAGCAATCAGCATTGCAGCGAGATCTGCGAGAGGTAATCCATGCGCTGCCAGCCATCATAAAGGCGACGACGAATAGCGTAGAGCGTGAGACGCTAACCGGGATCTTGTCCTATGCGAAAGATTGTGCTGACAAGGGTAAGTGGCCCGTGTTGACTTCGGTGGGAATCGAGATCGTCTCGCACGAATATGATGGTGACCTTCTGGATGAGGTGCGACTCGGGCGCTGCTTGGCTCCCGCTTGTCCCCTGGAACTCCCTGAAGGAGTCAGGATTGAACCGAAGATTTATTGGAAAACATCGACACAGCTGGAGGCCTATCTTCACCAGCTGCCGGATACGACCAATAAATGGGCCTCGGCGAGCCAAGCATCAATTCACAAACGAGTTATTCGCATAATCCCGATATTGAAGCAGCATTCTCTTCTGAGAGAACAGCTGGTCGATCAGGAGGAACTATGAATACCATATCTTGCCCAGAAATGACGTCGGATCTTGTTCGAGGGTGGTTGGATGATCGGCTTGAGACGGCCCATGCAGCAGCGGTCAAGCAGCACTTGCGAACATGCCCGTCTTGTTTTAAGTCGCTCATGAGCACAGTGTCACAAAATCTGTTTTCGGTTTTGCGCAGTGGTGACAGCGCACGCCTGTCATCCTTCATGGAGCAGGTGTCCAATGAGCTCAAAACGGAACCCTCGAAATCAACGGTGGGCGGGACTGTTCCGTTAAGTGCGAGACTTCAAGAGTTGTTGGCTACGACGCGTGACATCCTCTGGCCGAGGTGGTTGACCGGCATTCCTGCCATGGCCACATTGAGTGGCGACGAGGGTGTGAACCTTCAAGAAGTCAACGAAGCAGGCCAGGCTGTCGGTACGCCGTTGTTTGTCTCGGAGGACCATGTCACGCAGGGGCCGGTGTTGACCAAGCAAGGGCGGTTCCAATTTCGGCTGAACGGAACGCAGCCCCAATGGATCGGCAGGAGACTCATCTGTACCATTCAACTGATAGAAAAGACACAGACGATCTCGCTTCAGACGGCCATGGTTCCCTCGGCAGCCACCACTGGCTGGGAGGCGGTCTTTGATGAAGGGTTGCTGACGGATCCCGCCACGTTGTCCGACAGAGAGTATCGAGTCCCCTTCAATCAACTGAAGCTTGTCGTTGAGCCATGTGCAACCACGCTTCAAGGGTGATGAGCTCCACACACACGCACGGGCCAGAGCCTCTCTGGCCCAGTGCTCACCCAGGACGGTCACGTGTGCTTTCACGACTAGAGGTGGAAGATCGGCTTTGACGACGTGCGTCTGACGGATCTTGGATCGGAAGAACTTTATGAACAATGTGAAGTCCCGCGTGAGGGCCTGGAATTGATGGTGTGCCCGTCGCTCACGTGAAGAAGGGCGTTTCGGTATGGCTCGCGTGGCTTCGTCGTCGTGCTCCTTTGGTTGGCGTCACGCACCGGGAGCTGTCAGATTCACCCCTCTGCCTCATCATTATCCCTTCAATAGCGTGAGTTGTCACCGGTGTCAGAAGGTTGCCCGCGTCTGATGATAATGAAGTGAGTGGACGGTATAGGGCCGCCACTAGAACGAAGGAGGCTCGTCATGGAGTGGAACTCGCCAACACCGGGGAACATGATGGCGGTGATCACGCGGTACTTTGAACAGGACGGGATCAATTATCGCCAGATGGACGAGGTGCTGCATGCCGGCTTTCAAGGGAGGCATTTGAACGATCAAGTGCTGGTCGCAGTCCTCGAGGAGAAGCGGCGGGCCGTCTTTCATTCGAAGGTGCCCGTGCGCGTTCCATCGGAGCAGCGTGCGGTGGTGGCCGAGTATCTCTGCCGAGCGAATCAGGGACTCATGTTGGGAAACTTCGAGCTGGACTTTGAGAGCGGATCGGTCAGCTATAAAACGAGCATCGATGTAGATGGGGGCGAACTCACGACAGACATGGTGAAGACGTTATTACACGTGAATCTCTCAACGTCTGATCGGTATGCCACAGGGCTGATCCGCGTCCTGTATGGTGACTTGACGCCCACGCAGGCAATTGCCGAGTTAGAGGGGCACAGTGCGATGCGGCGACGGGCTGCGCAGGCGGCACTGAACTAAGTAGCGCCCATCCGAGGAGCATGGAGTAAAGACGGAGGAGATGCCGTGCTAACTGAGCGTCCACGGGACCTGGTGATTGGCTCTAGGCCGGGGCAACGACCGACTGGTTGTTGCCCATCATCGCGAGCATGGTCATGGTGGGTCGCCGTGGCCTGCAACCTGATCTCGCTGATCCTGTGTTGCCTCCAGGCAACAATGGCCGATGAGCTGTTGCCACCAATCGCAGCTGAGAGAGCGGGCAGCGAGGCGTCAGCAGTGTCCTCCTCCTCGACGCCTGAGACGACTTTGCCATGGCCGGCCAGACCCCTGATGGAGGGGAACTGGCAGGACCTGACACCGGACCAATTTCCCGAAGTCATGCAGAAGCTGCGACGTCATCGGGGTGAGATCAGTCAGTATGAGAGAAGAAGGAACGAGTGGCCGGTACCGGGTGAACCCACGCGGCTGCGGCGCCTCCCCCTTCCCTGTTATGACAACGTGGCCTTGATCGAAGCTGAGATCAGGAGTGTGGGAGACCAACCGGGAGTCTTGACGTTCCTCCTGCATGATCGAGGCGGCGCCCTTCTGAACGGTCAACGAGGGGTGGAGCAAATTCGCCAGCTCCATAAGTGGAATCCTCCTCAGCTGACCACACCAGAGCAAGCGGCGAACTATCTGAAGTTCGTGATTGGGACGATGGATCCAGGCGATGGCAACTTCCGTGTGCTCGAAGAAGCCCCGAGCGTCGATTGGAGAACGGACGCAGATCGCGCCGCCCATGCCGATCTGGAGCGATCGATTCGCCCCATGACTATGACGAGGAAGGAGCACAGCTGGGTCGGGGTGGCAATCATTCAATACAAAGCAGATCTCTACCGTGCCGAACTGGCTCTGTCACCAAACGGCCAACCCACAATGCTTGACGATCAATCCCTGGGATCGAACCTGCCGATCAAGGTGAGGCGATTCTCTGAGTGGCTACGGTACGATGCGTGGTAGGGAAGTGATGCATCGCATTGACCTCTGTTCTGAGTGTCTGGATTGATCGGACACGCTTGCAGCAGATCACTCCTCCACGCCAAAGCCCGACCAATCGACCAGTGAGATAAATTTGGTAAACCGTGAGATCATATTCTCGGGATCGACCAGCATGAATTCGCGGGCGCCCAGAATCGTCGGATGGAACTCGGAATAGGCGAGCCACGGACGTTCGCCATTATCACCCGTGAGCACCTGCACCCATTTCTTCGGAGCACTCCCATCGCGTTTCGACAGGAGTACACACCATTGTGGTCGTGAGGACTTCGCAAGACGATGTTCTCTGGGTTGAAACTCCTCGGCATAGGGGGTATGGGCAATCTCCCAGCAAAACTGAGAGAGGATGCTATACATCCATCGCCGTTCTTCATCCTCGACAGTTAAGTCGTAAAACCGTTGAGCCCATCCGAACCACTCGTCGGCATAAGCTGTATGCATCTCGTTCACCCTGTACGTCTTGCGCCTCATGGGTCTCTCCGCTAGCAGCTGGCCATCTTGCATGAGGTGCTGGTCATTTAAATGTACTCTTCCGTGCGGACTTCTACCAGAGACTCCGAGGGTGTCTCGCGGTCATGGCCATTTAGTAGTCGAAGGGTATGGGCTGTGACGGGCACTGTATAGGAGTCCCTTCCTTTCTATGGCCCCCTACCTTTTCGGTATGGTGAAAAATTCTGAACCCTCGCATTAGTGCCACTCCCGAGAGTTATGCGAGGCAGTCGGTCGGTTCACTTGCCTGAACCTGTAAACGTGTAGGAAACGCCTGTCTGGAGAGCCATGAATAATCTTTTGACAATGGATGAGGCCGCGAAGTATTTAGGCATATCCAAATTGACCCTGTACGGATGGGTCTCCGCCAGGAAACTGGGGTACGTCAAAATCGGGCGCCTCGTAAAGTTCAAGCAGGATCAACTGGACGCCTGGATTGATCAGCACACGGTCACACCACGGAGAGACAGCCATGGGACTCACTAAGCGGCGCGATAGTTACTATGTGGAATTTCCGGTGATCGAAAGTGCGGACGGAAAATCATTGGTCCTCGCGAGTGGTGTACTCGGTGCTCGTTGGAAACGCTGGAAGGTGGGGTGTTCCAATAAGACTGTTGCCAAGGAGATGGAAGCCACCATCAGGACACGACTCCTCCTAGGCCACGAGAAGACCGAACAAGCCAAGCCGATCCTCTTCAACGAATGGGCGAAAGCTTACCTGGAGCTGGAAACCGTCCGAGGACTTCGTTCCTTTGTGGGACGAGCTTACAGTATCAACACTCACCTGATCCCGTTCTTCGGACAGAAGATTCTGTCAGAGATCAAGCCTCAGGATGTGGAAGCCTTCCGCAATCAACGCACGAAACCCAACGGAATCAAGGCGAGTACACAGACAATCAACCATGACCACATTGCGTTGAAACACTGCCTGAACATGGCGATCAAGCGAGGACTGCTCCAGGCCAACCCCGCGTCCAGAGTCGAGATTCCCAACCCCCAGAACGAACGGGATCGGGTGCTCACGGAAGAAGAATGGGGCCGGTTACATCAGGCCGCGAAGCCACACCTCCGTCCGGTGCTCTTGACGGCCTATCAACTCGGCCAACGGTTCGGGGAGATTGTGTCTCTGACGTGGGACCGTGTTGATCTCCGTCGGGGATTCATCACCCTTCGCAGTCAAGACACCAAGACCAAAACCGGGAGGCGTATTCCCATGACCGCAGACGTTCGGTCAACGCTCCAACGCTTGGCCAAAATTCGCCGTCTGACCAACAACCACGTGTTCACCTACAAGGGTCGACCGCTTCAACGGATCACTCGATCCTTCAGGACCGCCTTGAGAGATGCCGGAATCACTGACTTTCGATTCCATGATCTCCGTCATTGTGCATCGACAAACCTACGCCGCGCTGGTGTGGATACAGCAACTGCGATGAAGATTGTTGGTCACAAGTCTGAGAAGATGTGGAAGCGATACAATTCAATCGAAGAGAAAGACTTGACGGATGCTGCTGTGAAGGTGCAAAAGTACCTTGACGTTAACACCCTAATAACACCAAGCGATATTGCCGTTGAAGGTCATTCTTCCAAGTAGTTGAAATATATGAATGCGCCCGTAGCTCAGTCGGATAGAGCATCAGCCTTCTAAGCTGAGGGTCGCTGGTTCGATTCCAGCCGGGCGCACCACAAAATCAAGCGGTTGCATCGCTCCTCCTTTCTGGCCCTCCGTTTCAGGCCCTTTGGTTCGAGTTGGGGTTCGAGTTGTCGTCAGCGTTGGATCGAGAGAACCTTTGGTAATCGCCGATTGCAGATGTCCCGGTGCGAGGTGGCTATAGCGCATCGTGGTTTCAATACTGCTATGGCCGAGGAACGCTTTCACGCTCACCAGATCAACACCCGCCATCACACGGCGGCTTGCGGCCGTGTGTCGCAGCTTATGCCAGCTCACACCCGTGAGGCCGGCGCGACGCAGGGCCGGTTCAAAGACATGATGCATGAAGCTTCGACTATCGAGCGGCCGGTGTGTGCCACGAAGTCCGGGATACACGTAGGCGCTGTGCAGGAAGCTCGGGTTGGCCCTCAGGATGGCGATCGCGTTCTGCGTCAGGGGGACATGCCGGGTCTTGCCCCCTTTGGGCAGGGGAATGGTCAGGACGCGGTTCTCAAGGTCGACACAATCCCATCGGAGGCTGAATTGCTCACTGCGACGGATGCCGGTTTCAATCGCAAAGGCCACCATCGCCCAGGCGTCCGGCTCCATCACGTTCTTCAAGCGTAGGAGCTCTTCGTCGGTGAGGAAACGGGTCTTACGGACTTCGGGAAGCTTGCGGATGCCCTGACAGGGGTTGGCATCAATCAACCCTTCGCGCTTCGCGCGGCTCAAGACTGAGCTGAGGAAGGTGAGGTGTCTATTGATCGTCGAGTCGCTGGGGCCTCTCCCGGCCACCTTCTTGCCCTGGGCGCGCAGGGTCTCGCGTTTCACCCGATGGGCGCGCATACTGCTTTGAAACCGGCGGATGTCTTCGGCGGTTAATTCCCGAAGCAGCCGATGACCAAAGAGGAATGATAGGCGCTTCCCATAGCTCTTTTCGTTCTGCCATCCGCGATTGGTGCTTGACTCTAGGACGCGCCGGATCCACGCACGCACGGTGACATCCTTCTTCTTCGTGGTGAATTGCTCCGGAAAAAATCGGCGCTCGCGAATCTCCGCGCGGAGCTTGCCGTGCAGGGCGATCGCCTGACTCCGGGTGTCACACTTGAAGGTCTTGGCCCGGCCGTTGATGAAGACCTGACACCACCACCCGTCACGGTTTTTTCGCTGAAACACGCCGCGCGGGTTGGCGCGTGGCTGGTGCTTTTTGCTGGGCTTTTTTTGGGCCATTGGTTGCCCCCTTGGGTTTCATGGATCCGGGAAGTCGACCACGTTTACCAAACCGCTCTGGCGGGATGGTCCGGTCTGGTCGGTGCCGTTGGGCATGACGCCACTTACACCGGTGCGAGCAAAACTCTTGGTTGTGACGATCTCTTAGAAAAAGAGGTTGTTCGCATCCCTCACACTTGCAGACAAGCAGATCATTGATGTGTTCTCGGATAAGCTTGAACATCTCAATTGGTTCCAGTTGGGGAGGGTCTATAATCTCAAAGGTTTTCCATCTCTGCTTGTTGGCATCATAGTAGATGAACCACTTCGTCTCTGGATCGACGAACCTTAGATCTTGATGCTCTTGTATCTGGCGTGTCAGCATTTGAAGCCACTGTTGGGTGGAGACCATGTTTTTTATTTCAGGCCATCGTGCTCCAGCCTCAATTAGGCCTTCGAGCAGTTCAGGCGGGTTCATTTCAAAACGTGCAAGACATTGTAATTCACTCCTTAGGTTGGCCAGATCCCCCTCGCTTAGACTGTCCAGGTCAATGTGCGCAAAGTTGAGTACCCACCGCATCGCGGCTGCTCTGGGCTGTTGAGGGTTTGATCGCCCATTCCTATCCGGAAATCTCTGCAGTCGAGAATTTGCTTTCTGCATTTCTGAAAACCAGCGATCGAGAGAGGCCGAAATTTTCCGCTGTTGTGGGGCGTCCGTCATTTGTTCATCCGCTTTCATAGCCTGGTGAGTTCTTCGGCGGAAGTAGTGTTCATCGTCTGGACAACCATGCCGCGTAGTATTACAAGGAGGGCGTATGAATGTCAACGGCGTTATCTATATCAATCCAGACTAATAGGGAGGGTATATGCGAATGCAGACATTTACCGAGCGGCATATTCGAGTGCCGGAGTTTGTGAGCAGGACGGGGCTGGCACCGGCCACGGTTCGAAAGAAAATTGCCCGGCGCGAGATTGCCTATCACAAAATCGGCCGGTGTGTGGTGATTCCCGAAAGCGAAGTGGCGCGGGTGCTGGGCGAGCGGCGCGATCCGATCTCCATCGTGCCGGATGGAGCGGCATAACCATTAACGACTACGTGAGTGATGAAAGAAAGGAAGGTGACCATGACGACCACAAAGACACAAGAACAACGGGTGCGACGATTGGCGAGGCGGGAAGGGTATCTCATTCGGAAGGATCGACGAGCGCTGTGTCCCGACAACCATGGCGAATTCATGTTGGTCGATATCAGGCATGGCGGCGCTGTCCTGGGGTGGCACTATGACGCCTCGCTTGAGGAGATCGAATGGTATTTGACCTCCGATGTCACAGGCGGAGCGGCGTAGTCGTGCCGAGCCCGAAACGGTGGTTTCCGCTCTCGCGCGATCTGAATAATGATCCCGATGTCTGGGAGCTAACGGATAAGTTCGGTGACCGAAGCCTCCGCACATGGCTCGAAGTTCTCGCGATCCTGGATCGTGTGGATAACTCATGGAGATTGTCCGGCCACTGGCTGGCGGGCCTCTCGCGGACGACTCGCCAACTGCCCGCCAGCATCCGGCGGCAGCTTGGCTGGATGGTGGCCAAGGGTTGGCTGACAGTTGCCGAGACGTTGCCGGATGGTTCGCCAGCCGTTTATAGCGCAACCAACTACGCGAAATATCATCGAACGCGGGAATCAAACGGAACCAAGATAGTTCCCGCGTCGGGTGCCAGGTCGGCTCCCTCCCTTCCCTATCCGAACAGAACCGAACCTTCCTCTTATCAGAAGGTTGATGTGAAAACTGTGGATAGCGGGGATAGGGGAGTCTCTATGAAAGGAATGCACAACGGGATAGAGAGCATTGGGTCAACCGTGAGAGCGCTTCTCGAAAAAGACAGCATCGACCGAAATCCGCACCTCAGCGAGGTAGAGGGGACATGAGCCACACGATCGACAAAGCCGGTGAGCGGTTTGAGCAAGAGCTCGTTCGACGCTTCCATTGCGGCGGGCGCTACGCGACTGCCTCGGCGGTAAATCAACAGTTCGATGAGTCCCCATTCGACGCGGCGGGCGAGGCGTTCGTCGGTGAGGTGCTGCGGCGGTTCAGCAATGATGGTTCCTATCGCGAAGACGGTGAGGCATCATGAAACGAAAACCAACTCGAGCGCCAGGAGTAGTCATTGACGAAACGCAACTGCAGGCGCTGATCGAAAAGCTTCGCCCAGCTATCAAGCAGGAAATCCGTGACAGCTTTTACATTCTGCGTCTCGAAACACTGGCCTATCCGAAGCCTGTGGTTCCCATCAAATTGTGCGAGGAGCTCTATGCAGTGATTGTGCAGGTGGCCCGCACAGCGCCGTTCACATCTGCGCGCCTTGTCGAAGAAGCGAAGGAATCAACCGTTGATGCGATGCGGTTACGAGAGGCTCTCCGCGCTGTCCTCTCGTGGCCCGTCACGACTCGCAAGCTCACGAGTTTTCTGAGCGACAAGGCAGCCCGAGTGGCCGGGCCTTGGCGGTTGGAGATCGTGAATTTGCATGCCAATGACGGGCGATTGTTTCGGGTCTATCCCGGTGACGAAAAGTGATGAAGGTCGTCACCGTTCGTCACTTCAACAGCGCTCAGTTGTGGGATTATGGCGCATGCAGAAATTGAGCAGACCTAGCGAGGTCCTCGCGAGTGAGCTGATTCACAAATGGAAGCACGAGCGGTCGCTCCGAGCGCGGTTTCCTCGATTTTGTGACTACCTGCAGGCGGCTGAGGCAATGCTCGACGGCCGGGCCCCGTCTGATCCAACGCTGTTTCCAATCCATTAGGAGGATGTCGTGACATGAGCGCCAAAGATTCCCGATTCCTAAAGCCAAATCTGACGGTCGACTTCGAAATGTTGAAAGCGGCCGAGACCGATGTCTCCATCGCCCGGTTGTTCCGGTCCGCGTGGGGGCTTGACCGGTCTCAAACCGGTGAGGTGGTGTGCGGCGAGGAGGAGTGCCGTGAGCGGCTCGACCAAGGGCTGTTGCCGCCCGTGTTGACTCCGGCGCAGTTTGCGCGCATTTCTCGGGGGCTGGCCTATCGCGACGCGGATGATGATTCTGATCCGATCGCGAGCATTGAGGCTGCGCGGTCTGGCGCGTCGTCTGGCACGAGCCCTCATGCCGGGCATCCGCTGTATCGCGAATACGCCGCGTTGCCGGCGCCGATCAAAGCGTCGCTCAGAAATGACTTCACCTGTTTTCTGTTTGTGAAGCAGCGCGGCGCGCTCGACTCTCTGACCGCTTCGGTCTACGAGCGGCTCGCGCAGGAGGCTGAGCAAGATGCGAAGGCCACGCGCGAACGAGAGCGGGAGCGGGCGGTTGCTGAGGCCATGGAGACGCCAAGAGGTCAAGCGATGAGAGAACTGCTAGAGAAGCGCCATAGCCATAGGGGGACGAAGTGAGAGTGACGCCGTTGCCACGCGATGTGATCGGGGAAGCGTTGCTGGCGCTCTGGCGTGGGACGCCCGCGTTGAAAGATCGGTTTCCCGACACCGAAGCCGGAACGCATGGATATATCGCGTTCTGTGCGCAGGCGGTGCTGCAACGGATTGCGAAATAGAGGAGAAAACATGATGTTTGGCAAACGACCTAAGACAGACGCGCCTCTTGAGCAGGGAGACCGTTTGAACGCGAAGTTAGCAGAGCGTGCAGAAGTCCTGGACACTCGGCTCCAACTGGAAGCCAATCTCGCAGCAGCGGAAGCGCGTCTTGAAGCGATCCCGGCCGAGCGGCAGGCGTTGAACGATGAGCGTTGGCGCAATCAGGTGCAGCGCGAGGTCGACCCGTCGCGGCCTGACCGGAGCGAGGAGATTCAGCAACGGCTCAACGCCTTGACGGCTGAAGAAATCCACCTGAAGGGGAAATCGCGGGCCTATTGCGATGAGATCGGCCCATTGGAGCGACGGGAAAATGATCTACGTGATCAGATTAGTCGAGCCAAACGGGAGGCGTGGGCCGAAATGGCGGAGCGCCTCCTTGCGACCTTCACGCCGGAGCTGCGAGAGCGCTTTCTCGAGGTGTGGGTGGCGCTGGAGTACGTGTCCCCGCACACCACAGGGCAGACAGTGCTGCAACGCCTTGATCTCGGCGGCCCAATGGAGGTTGCCGTGCGCCTGCCTGTGCTTGAGCGGTTGCGGACACGGTTTGAGTTACCGGAGTGTTGAGATCGTGCTTGGGAGGTGGCCGTTGCGGTCACGGCTGGCGAGGGAAGTTCCCGGGTGATCCATGGGTCCTAAGGAAAAACCCTTTCCTTGCGGGTGAGCAACATCGCGATGTGCGTGTAGCGGTAGGGGCTAAAACGAGCCTGCCTTATCCTTAACGCTGGAGCCGTTGAAGTAGAGCGGTTACGACTGTGGAGAGTGTTGAACGAATCAATCTCGGGACGCTGAAGACTGAGCCGGGCCTGCAACGTCTTACTGACGAGCGGGCGCGGGTTGGGGTATCGGAGTTCCGAGCTTGGGCTTGTGATGGTCGTCGCGGTGTCGACGGCTGGCGTCGGTGTCTGGGCGTGCAAGCGACGGAGCAGACGAGGGCCTGATCACCCCTCCAAACCATTCGCGCTACCACAAGCTTAGTGAGTGAAGGAGGTTTACGTGAATACTGTGTTTCTCGGTCGGTTCATCTAAGGGGGGCGTTGGCGACGGCTGGGGCCCCCCGCCGGCAGCAATGCCGGTCTTCAACCCACCGTCGCGCGTGCAGCCAGTGCCGCAGCAAATTCTCACAGGAGCCCTCACGGTGTTATGCCCAGCCTGTCGCCATCAAGCGCCGGTGTCCATCGGAAAAGAGTTTCGGTGGAGTTGTGCGCATCGGCGCGTGACGGTGATCGAGACGGCGATGCAGGACTTCGTGATGCTCAACCATTCTTCACACGAGGGGAGCGAGGCCCATGTCTCGACTCGTTAGCCGACCATCCCGCGCGCATGGATTGCAGATCGCTCACGTGACAGCCTGGCGGCGACATGTGGCCGGGCGGGTTCGTGTGTTGTGGAATGAGGGCGTTTCGATGAGAGAGATCTGCGCGCGACTCTACGTTGATGAAAATTTCATAGATCGAGTCGTCAGAGGCCTTGTCTGTGTTGGTGTGGGGCCAGAGGTACGACCACGACGAGCATTCGGTCGAGGGCAGAAACAAAAGCTGAGGGAGCAAGTTGAAGTTCCCGGGTGATGATCAATGGGTCCTAGGAAAAACCCTTTCCTTGCGGGTGAGCAAAGCCCCGATTTTATATCAGTGAGTGGGGTGAAATCGAGGTTGACAGTTGTCAATTGACGGTTGACAAGTGAATGAGGTGATGAATGGCTGAGAATCGTGAACTGGCGCTGGTGCTTCGGTTGGTGGCGGATGAGTTCCAGAAGGAACTCAAGAACTTCCATGGCGCGTTGAGGTAATCCAACAAGTTCGTGAAGGATTGGCGCACTCATTTCACGGTGGCGGGCCCCCCGAAATTGATCAATTCTGTCCTGAATAGACTCGCTTGAACCGCTATCTTGTGCTCCTGAGGCAATTATCTATAATGCGCCAGGTGTTGTGGCGTAGCCAAGGCCAGCATGTCCGTGCCACTGCACAACTAAGCATTTGTTCTTTTCGTGGTGGAACTGAGGATATGTCTGAAGCGATAACTGGGCGCAACCGTATCTTCATCAGCTATCGCCGTGATGATGCTTGTGGGGCCAGCGGTCGGCTCTATGACTGGGTCCGCATTGCCTTCGGAAGCAATCAGGTTTTTCGTGATGTGGCGAGTATCGGCCCAGGTAAGTGGCGGCAGAAAATCGATGAGGCGTTGGCTGCCTCTACTGTGTGCTTGCCAGTCATCGGCCGGCGCTGGTGTGATGCGACGAACGGACCACGTCTGGTAGACGAGGGTGACATGGTGCGCCACGAACTCCTCACTGCCCTAGGTCACTCAACACAGGGGCTCACTATTATTCTAATCCTAGTCGAGGGGGCTCACATTCCCACGAAAGAGGCGTTGCCAACGGAACTTCAAGATCTGCTGGAATGGAATGCCTACCACCTGAGCGAGGAAGGTTGGGAGGACGACGTCCGTCGGTTGATCCAGGCCGTCGCCGATTGTACCGGCCAAGCTCCGGCAGCAGACGTGGATGGCTTAATCAACCGTGTTGGTGAGGCAGAAGCGCGCATGCGGACGATGGAGCAAGAGAAGCATCTACAGGTCGATCAGATTCGCGCCCTCACAGGAACCGTTGCCGCACTCACCACGCAACTCGCAGAACGCCCGATATCTCAAAGAGCGGAGTTAGCGGCGGCTCTGGAAGCACTGGGCCGAGGCGACACCTCAGGGGCCGAAGCGGAATTCGAGCGGGTGTTAGAAGAACGGAGCGCGGCTGCCCACACTGCCGCGCAGGAAGCTGCTGAAGCGGCACGACACATTGCTAACCTAGCCCTTCTCACTAACATCGAAAAGGCCGTTCGCTATTACAGGCGGGCCTGTGAGTTAGATCCGAGCTATCCCAGCGGGTGGCGACTGCTTGGTCAGGGATACATCGTCGCCGGCGATTCCACTGAGGCACGAGAGGCTTTGATCCGTGCGCTGACAGAGGTGACAAGGGGGAACGATGCGTGGGAACAGATGGCTACAGTCACCATCCTGGGGGATCTTGCCTTACGGACCGAACACCTCGGTGAAGCGTTGGATCGCTATACCGCGGCGCGGAACATTGTGATTGAGGAGTTGGCACGGGATCGAGTGAACACCCAGTGGCAGCGGGATCTCTCGATCAGTCAGAACCGAATCGGTGATGTGTTGGTGGCGCAAGGGGACTTGCCAGCGGCGCTCACAGCCTTTCAGGCGAGCCTCGCGATTCATGAGGCCTTAGCGGCACGGGATCGAGCGAACACCCAGTGGCAGCGGGATCTCTCGATCAGTCACAACAAGATCGGTGATGTGTTGGTGGCGCAAGGGGACTTGCCAGCGGCGCTCACAGCCTTTCAGGCGAGCCTCGCGATTCGTGAGGCCTTAGCGGCACGGGATCGAGCGAACACCCAGTGGCAGCGGGATCTCTCGATCAGTCAGAACCGAATCGGTGATGTGTTGGTGGCGCAAGGGGACTTGCCAGCGGCGCTCACAGCCTTTCAGGCGAGCCTCGCGATTCATGAGGCCTTAGCGGCACGGGATCGAGCGAACACCCAGTGGCAGCGGGATCTCTCGATCAGTCAGGACCGAATCGGTGATGTGTTGGTGGCGCAAGGGGACTTGCCAGCGGCGCTCACAGCCTTTCAGGCGAGCCTCCGTATTGCTGAAACCTTAGCGGCACGGGATCGAGCGAACACCGAGTGGCAGCGGGATCTCTCGATCAGTCACAACAAGATCGGTGATGTGTTGGTGGCGCAAGGGGACTTGCCAGCGGCGCTCACAGCCTTTCAGGCGAGCCTCGCGATTCATGAGGCCTTAGCGGCACGGGATCGAGCGAACACCCAGTGGCAGCGGGATCTCTCGATCAGTCAGGACCGAATCGGTGATGTGTTGGTGGCGCAAGGGGACTTGCCAGCGGCGCTCACAGCCTTTCAGGCGAGCCTCGCGATTCATGAGGCCTTAGCGGCACGGGATCGAGCGAACACCCAGTGGCAGCGGGATCTCTCGATCAGTCAGGACCGAATCGGTGATGTGTTGGTGGCGCAAGGGGACTTGCCAGCGGCGCTCACAGCCTTTCAGGCGAGCCTCGCGATTCGTGAGGCCTTAGCGGCACGGGATCGAGCGAACACCGAGTGGCAGCGGGATCTCTCGATCAGTCACAACAAGATCGGTGATGTGTTGGTGGCGCAAGGGGACTTGCCAGCGGCGCTCACAGCCTTTCAGGCGAGCCTCCGTATTGCTGAAACCTTAGCGGCACGGGATCGAGCGAACACCCAGTGGCAGCGGGATCTCTCGATCAGTCACAACAAGATCGGTGATGTGTTGGTGGCGCAAGGGGACTTGCCAGCGGCGCTCACAGCCTTTCAGGCGAGCCTCGCGATTCGTGAAACCTTAGCGGCACGGGATCGAGCGAACACCCAGTGGCAGCGGGATCTCTCGATCAGTCAGGACCGAATCGGTGATGTGTTGGTGGCGCAAGGGGACTTGCCAGCGGCGCTCACAGCCTTTCAGGCGAGCCTCGCGATTCGTGAGGCCTTAGCGGCACGGGATCGAGCGAACACCGAGTGGCAGCGGGATCTCTCGATCAGTCAGGACCGAATCGGTGATGTGTTGGTGGCGCAAGGGGACTTGCCAGCGGCGCTCACAGCCTTTCAGGCGAGCCTCGCGATTCGTGAAACCTTAGCGGCACGGGATCGAGCGAACACCCAGTGGCAGCGGGATCTCTCGATCAGTCACAACAAGATCGGTGATGTGTTGGTGGCGCAAGGGGACTTGCCAGCGGCGCTCACAGCCTTTCAGGCGAGCCTCGCGATTCGTGAAACCTTAGCGGCACGGGATCGAGCGAACACCCAGTGGCAGCGGGATCTGATAGTAAGCTATGTCAAGTTGGCTGAGGTAATCGGTGATAAAACCTATGTTGGGAGAGCGCTTGATATTGCAGAGGCTATGCAGAAAAGCGGCACACTAGCCCCTCGTGACGTGTGGATGGTTGAAGAGTTGAAACGGCGGTCCACGCAAAAATCAGCCCCTTGATCCTTGGTTTTAGGATCGGGACGAAGCAGCATTCTGCTCGGCATGTGACCACCTCACATACGATATCGTCTGTTACCTGAACTAGGGTGAATTCCGAGTATTTTTGGTTATGGTGCTGGTTCGAGTTTGGTTCTAGTTTTGGTTCTAATTGCCGATACTACTCAGTCATACTCAGGATTAATAGCGTTCACGAAAAAACCAATCTCTGAGCGAGGTTGTGGGTAGTCCATCACTCTCAGGATCAATCAGGATCAACAGCGTCCGAAGTCTCTTCTAAGCTGAGGGTCGCTGGTTCGATTCCAGCCGGGCGCACCAAACCAAGCCTGCTCGACTCAGGGTCTATCTGTTTCATCGAGGCGACAGGATAAACCTCTCCAGTATTCTCAGCTTTTTGGCTTTGCGCGTACCGCGGAAATTCCTTTTCTCTCCTTCCTGGTCGCATTGAATTCTCTAAATAGATCCCCGTGCTAAAGAGGGGTGTTCTTCAAGTAGACATTCGAAGGTCTCGTCCCCTATAGTTTTGATCCTCATCTCCAACGTTTAGAGGTTGCTCCTAGATGCGTCGACTGCTTCGTCCTAAAGTCATGATCGTTGTGCTAGTTGGGCTGATTGCCCTGTACTCGCTCATCGGCTTTGTGCTGCTTCCCTACCTGATAAAGGCCTACGGGATTCCAGCTCTTGAGGAGCAGATCAAGCATCCGGTCGTCCTACGCGAGGCAACATTTAATCCGTTCACGCTTGCACTTCGCCTCAATGATCTAGAAGTGCGTGATCAAGATCAGGCTGCGATGCTGGGGTTTGAGGAGCTGTTTGTCGATGTGCGAGCGGTGACGCTCTTCGCTCAGAAGGTGGCATTCGACGAGATTCGTTTGGTGATGCCGTTTGTGGCTGCTAGGGTCAATCCTGAAGGCAGGCTCAATCTCATGTCATTGGTTCAGCCGACGGATGAGGGTGCGGCGAAACCTTCCCAACCTGCAGGCGAGCAGAAGAAATCGACGCCTGTGGAAATCGATCTCTTGGAGATCGAACGAGGGATTTTGGAATATCGAGATGATTCTAAGCCGAGGCCGGTGTTGATCGATGTCGTGCCCATCAGGTTTGTATTGCGGGATTTCAGCACTGTTCCGAGTGATGACGCTGAAAATGCCCACGCTTTCAAAGCTGAGATCGAAAAGGGCGAAACAATTGCCTGGGAGGGAACGATTTCGCTGGAACCGGTGGAGTCCGACGGCAAGCTGACGTTATCCGGTGTCAAACTGGAGACCTTGTATCAAGTCGTGCACGATAGGTTTCAGTTCGATATTAAGGAGGGTGTCCTCGGCCTTTCCGCATCGTATCATTTCGATCTGCGAGGTGAGGCTCCTCAGGCCACCGTGAAGAACGGGAAGGTATCAGTTCAGAATCTGGAAATTATCGAACGAGGAGGGATTCTACCGGTTGTCGGCGTTCCGGTGTTCGATATCGAAGGTATCCAACTGAATTTGGAGAAGCAGACGGTCGATGTCGCAAAGATCCATTCGGCTGATGCTCGATTCGATGCCTGGATGGATTCCTCAGGTGTGTTGAACTATCAAACCTTATTCACTCCAGCTGGTGGGGGTGGTGCAGTATCGGAATCAACTCCTGCGAAGACCGAGTCTGATCAACCGATCAAGCCGTGGTCGATTACCGTCGATGAGGTTGCCTTACGAAACTATGGGGCTGATTTTGAGGATCGAACATTAGAACGTCCCGCACGTATCGCTGTGGACACTATGAACCTGACGGTGAAGGACATCCAGATTCCGTTCCAAAAACCGCTTCCGGTTGACCTAGCGCTGAACCTCAATGAGACAGGAGCTGTGGGTGTAAAGGGAATGGTGACGGTCGAGCCGCTAAAAGCCGACGCCGATCTCACGTTAGAGCATGTCGAGATTCGTCCATTTCAGCCATACTTGGGGAGCTTTCTCAATGCCGATGTGTTGGACGGTGCGATTGATCTCCGCGGAAAGGCACATTTTCTTCAGGATCATAGGAACAGCCCCTTGCTCCGGTTTCAAGGAGATCTGGCGGTCAATCAGTTGGCGATTGCGGATCGTAACTCCTTTGAGGAGGTGGTGGCATGGAAGGCCTTGAAGGTGAACCAGGTCGCATTGGATGTCGAGCCGACGGCAGTGAAGATTGCCGAAATCATCTGGCAGGAACCTTCCGTCCAGATCGTGGTAAATGCCGACGGGCAACTCAATCTTTCGCGTCTCGCCAAGTCTTCGGCGCCTGCCGATCAACCCTCGCCACCAACAGCGGGCAAAAGCCCAAAGCTGAAACCGAAAACGGGTGAGCCGGTATCTGTGACCATCGATCAGGTCAGGTTGGCGAAGTTGGCTGCAAGATTTCAGGACTTATCCATCGAACCAAAAGTTCGGACGAGTCTCACGGATTTTGGGGGAACCATCAAAGGCTTGTCGTCCAAGCAGCTCAAGAAAGCAGACGTCAACTTGGCGGGAAAAGTGGGACGAACCGCTCCGTTCAAGATCGTGGGAAAGATCAACCCATTGAGCGAGGATGCGTTTACCGATTTGGTCATCACATTGAATGGCATGGATCTCAGACCGACCGGTCCGTACAGCGGTAAGTACGTGGGGTATGGGTTGTCGAAAGGCAAGTTGTCGCTGGATTTGAAGTACAGAGTTTCGCAGAAGGTGCTAGAAGCGGAGAATCTTGTCCTCGTCGATCAACTGACATTCGGGGAGAAAACGGAGAGCCCGGATGCCACCTCGCTACCAGTTCCACTGGTCGTTGGGCTTCTTAAGGATCGCAAAGGGCTGATCGAGATCGATATGCCGATTCGCGGCAACCTGGATGATCCTGATTTTAAGTACGGTAAGGTGGTGATTTCGACGTTGCTCAATTTGTTGACCAAAGTCGTTGCCTCGCCGTTTGCCTTGATGGGAAAGCTGGTCCCGGGCGATGGTAGTGCAGAGGACCTAGAGTTCATTGAGTTCCAGCCGGGGAGCGCCTCTCTCATGGAGGAAGAGCTAACGAAACTAGGGGCCCTAGAGCAGGCATTGGATGAACGGGTCGGACTTCGGCTCGATGTAAAGGGTACGGCGGATTCGACGCTCGACCGCACTGCCCTGCAGGCAATGAAGCTCCGAGCGCAACTCTTCGCGATGCAGGGTGGTGTCAATTCGGGCCAGGAAGAGCTGTCGCCGAAGATCGAACAGCGACTGGTGGAGAAATTATTTGCGAGGCTTCCTCCGCCTGATCCTGCAACCACGTCGGGAGAGGCTGCTCAACCGACTGTGGAGGAGATGAAACAGAAACTCGCGACGGCGATCGAAATCTCCGACAAAGAGTTTGAAGCGTTGGCCCGTCAGCGAGCAGAGGCGATCCGCAATCGACTGCTTGAAGGAGGCGTACTCACCGAGGAACGGGTGGTGCTTCTCGATACGGGCGAAGCTGAGTCCGGGCATGAGAAGGTCAGAACGCAATTGGCACTGTCTGCCGGCTCGTAAGCAGCGTCCTCCTCCTCCTCCTCCTCCTCCTCCTTACCCGTCACTGCCCGCAACATTCTTCATCGTCGTGATGCCAGAATGACTACCAATCGAAGGGTCTGACAATTCAGGTGAGGCAAATTCCATGAGGAGAAGATGAAAGCAATGCCGCTATTTCACGCGGTAGCGCATTCGTGTTCCATGTAAGAGCGAGAGCTCGATTTCCGATGCGCTGAGTTCGTTGGGGAATAGAACGCCTGAGATTTTGCAGGCATTGATACTGGCGCCGTCTAGCGTTGCTTTACTGAGGTCGACCCCGCGAAGATCGGATTGCCGGAAATAACAGTCACTCAGATCCAGCCCATCGGCATCTAAGCCGCGTAGGTCCAAGCCTCGTAAATCGCACCCCCGAAGGTCGCATTTATCGCCGGATGCTTTCTTGGCGTTGAATTCTTTGATGCAGCCCTCACGTAGCATGAGGTACATCGGGTCCTTCGAAATATGGAGCTTCGTCCGCGTTGGCTCGCTTTTATCCATGGCGCTCTCCGCTAAAGGTCCTTCGATATTCCTATCGGCCGAAGGGGGAGAAACCTTGAGTCTGATCTGACGGATTGAAAAGTGCGGGAAGCGTCAATCGCTCGTCGGCACGGAGGGTAATTTGGTCGCGATGCCTTGAACAGAATTTGTGCTTCGAGCGTAGCGTGGTGAAAACGTGTGACTCACAGCCTCTTGCACTGGGATCACTCGAAACAGTATTGTTTAGAGCTTGTGCGAATCTGAATATCTTTCATTATGAGGCTTAAGGAGGTGCGCCATGGCGATACGATTGGGCGATGATGCCCCGAACTTTACGGCTGAAACGACAGAAGGCACGATCAATTTTCATGACTGGTTAGGCAACAGCTGGGGAATTCTCTTTTCCCATCCAAAGGATTACACTCCAGTCTGTACGACGGAATTAGGTACGGTGGCCAAGATTTCGCCGGAGTTCAAGAAGCGAGGCGTCAAGGTGATCGCGGTCAGTGTGGATCCTATGGATTCTCACAAAGGGTGGATCAATGACATCAATGAAACTCAAAAGACGACGATGAATTACCCTGTCATCGCAGATCCGGATAAGAAAGTGGCGACGCTCTATGACATGATCCATCCGAACGCGATTGACAATATGACCGTGCGATCAGTCTTTATTATCGGTCCTGACAAGAAAGTAAAACTGACGCTCACCTATCCAGCCTCCTGTGGGCGAAACTTTGATGAATTGTTGAGAGTCATCGATTCTCTCCAGTTGACGTCGAAATATAAGGTTGCCACGCCCGCTAACTGGAAAGACGGTGAAGAGTGCATCATTACCCCCGCTGTGAGTGATGCAGAAGCGCAACAACTGTTTCCTAAAGGGTTCACGACTGTGAAGCCGTACCTCCGCTACACACCTCAACCGAATCGATAAATTCCGATCGGTCTGCCAAGGAAGCCAGGTGGAAAATGGCGAACTTCTTCCACCTGGCTCTTATTTATCAATACGTTGTATCCATAATCAGCTTTATCGAGCAGACTCACAGCTCATGGCTGTCGATCTCTAATTTACTGTCATGGTCGGTGTTGTTGTGTGTCGAAAGACGGGGTACAAGGATTGCTTTACACGCATTAAGCTCCATAGTCTGATTACTGCGGTGTCATGGTGTGAGGTGTATTGATGTGCACAGGTAATAGCCACATCGGTATTGCACCTGATCGTTTTCTGCGTTTGGCTGGACAAACAGAAATACACATGTATAGTCCTAAACTATGAGGCAAGAAGAAAAATTGTCTTGTTATCGTTTGAGGGCTTAGGCATACTCCGCGCCGGAATTTTGGGCGCGAGCTGTTGTGACTAAGAGGAGGCAGGTGGGCAGTGGTTGGTTCTTATTCACAAGGGAGGGCATCAGTATGAAGGGACATTTTAAAAGGCGGTGGAAACAACTTGTAGTTGCTGGAGCCGTGACGGCGCTGGTGGCTGGAATGGGATCCACGCTGCCGAGTGCCTTTGCTGGTGGCACGATTAAGGCGGATGACGACAAGTGGATCTCGATCGGCATGGGGATTCGGACCAGCTTCAATGCCCAAGAAGCTGGCGCACCGAACGGGCATTATAGTAACGAGTTCACCATCAACAACGCCCGCATCTACGTCAATGGACAGATCCACAAGTATGTGAAGTTCGAGTTCAACACGGAGTGTTTCAACTGCCAAGCGGGGTTGGGGGGTGGGAATACCGCGGGCCCCGGCTTAGGGTCAAGCATCTTTGGTGGGAACTCCACGATCGGGTTACTGGATGCCATCGGGAAGTTTGAGTTCAATGAAATGGCCAACCTGTGGGTCGGGCGCATGCTGCTGCCGAGCGAGCGGGGCGAGCTGAACGGGCCCTTTTATCATGCGACCTTCGACGGGTTCCGCACGCCGTTCTTTCCCGCTGACCTCAGCGGCAACTTTAACGGGTCGGGGGGCGGTGGCGCCGGGCTCTATGGCCGGGACAATGCGGCCACCTTCTGGGGCAAGGTGCATCCCTTTGGCACCCATCTGTTATATGTCTTCAGTGTGTCCCAGGGGTTGCGGAATGGCCCGAACCTCGGCAGCAGTTTGATGTACACCGGGCGCGTGCAGTGGAATTTCCTGAACGATGAGCCGAATCCCGGCTACTACACTTCGGGGACCTATTATGGGACAGCCGGCGACATCTTTGCGATCGGCACCAGCGTCCAGCATCAGAAGGATGGGGCCGGCAATGCGGCCGCCGCCAGTGTGTCGGATTTTACGGGAGCCTCGGTCGATGTGTTGATCGAGAAAGTGCTGCCGAACGACCTGGGCGTGTTCACGTTCAATGGAGAATTCAAGCGGCACTGGGCGAACTATGGGACAGGAGCGTTTGCGACGTCACCGGCCCAGTGTTTCTGCACCTTCAACGGCCACTCGTGGACGGTGTATGGGTTGTACCTGCTGCCGCATGAGGTGGGGGTGGGCCGCTTCCAGCCCTATGTGCGGTTCACCAGCATTGATCCATTGCAGAGCGCGCTGCGGCAGGAGTTCGAGTATGGGGTGAACTACATCATCTCCGGCCACAACGCCCGCATTTCGGCCTATGGGCGGTACGGCGATATCGACACGAAAGGATTCTTCAGCAACTTCGGACCGAACGCGACCGGCAACAAGGTCGATTCGTTCCATGTCGCCTTGCAGCTGCAGTACTAAACAGTGCACGTGAAATAGAGAGGCCAGCGCTCTCAGAAGAGCCGGAATCCACACCATGGATTCCGGCTCTTTCTTTTTGTTCATGCGATAAGGTGCACCATGGGTATTTCGTGAACGGGTAGACCAGTCAACGCTGTCTATACCAGTACGAGGCCAGCGGAGCGAATTTTTTTCCATGTAGAGGTTTGTAGATAGTTCCTGCAGTCCGCCATGGTTCCCGGATACCCACTGCACGCTTCTTGAAAAGATGGGTATTGTGTCGGCGATTGTCGAGGGGTGGCGTCGAGAATCAATTGCTCGAGCCACCCGGCTTGTGCCTTAGATAGAATGATCGCGTGAGTGTTTCCACGGTCAGTGTGGATGAGTCGAGATCGGTTTCCATTCGATTCAAAGGTCACGGGGCTTCCCAACCAGACATATCGCCGCTGAACTGTAGAACTGTCTTCGCGTGCGCGACTCTTAAGTAGTTTGTGTAACCATGTTGAGGAGACCGTTGGGCGGGGAACCTGTTCATCGAACCAAATGCGGACATCGAGGCCAAGTCCTCGGCGCTCGAGGAAGTTAAGGAGTGATCGGCGAAGCCCCTCACCGATCCACGTTGGAGTCTGGGCACGGTGATCAACATGCAGAAGATCATTTTCCGCGAATCCCTGAAACTCAGGGCCAAGAATGTGTAGTCCGTGTGCTTCTGGATTGAGTCCGACGGGGCTGTGTGCTGTGACGGTAAAGCGGTGCCAAAACGCGGACTGCACCAGATCTGCGGCTACCAGTTGACGAACGCGCTCCAGTGAATCAACGGTTTCCTGGATCGTTTCGGATGGGCACCCGTACATGAGATAGGCGTGGATCAAAATGCCGGCCTCCTTAAATCCGGCCGCGACGAGTGCCGTCTGATCAACCGTAATACCTTTCTTCATGCTGCCTAAGAGGCGGTCTGAAGCCGCTTCGAGTCCGGCAGTGACCGCGATACAGCCGGAGGCAGCAAGCAAGCGACATAGATCTGTCGAAAATGCTGTCTCAAAGCGGATGTTGCCCCACCAGGTAATCTTGATCTCTCGTTCCAGCAGTGCCAAGGCGAGAGCCTTCAGTGCGGCAGGTGGAGCCGCTTCGTCCACGAAGTGAAATCCGGTGCGACCAGTCTCAGTGATGAGCTGTTCGATCTGTTGGACCAGCCGATCGGTTGGCGTCATTTCGTATCGACTGATGTAGTTGAGCCCCACATCACAAAATGTACATTGTTTCCAATAACACCCGTGAGCCACGGTTAGTTTGTTCCAATGTCCCTCTGACCAGAGGCGATGCATCGGGTTGATACTGTCTAAAATGGTGAGATATCGATCCAGCTCCAACCCTCGGTAGGTGGGACAACCGATGTCGTTCATCGCGAAATCGGTGGCCGACGGATTGTGGACATACACCACGCGGTCTTTGGCGCGATACAGTGTGCGACAGAGCGATTCACGGGAGCGTGAACCGGACAGATTCTCCAGCAAGGAGAGGAGCGGCCGTTCACCGTTGTCGAGGGTGATGAAGTCGACATAATCAAACACTCGTGGATCAGTAACCCTGCGCAGCTCCGTATTCACATAGCCACCGCCGATCGCCACCGGAATGTCTGGGTGACGCTGCTTGATGGCATTTGCGATGAGAAATCCGCCGTAAAGATTGCCTGGAAATGGAATGGAGAGACCAACCAGCGATGGGTTGACTCGATCGAACTGTTCCCAGAATGCCTCCAGCAACCATTGATCCATCAGGCTGGGAGGAGCCGTCAGCCCATTAATGATCTGATCAAATGAGGAGGCCGAACGCGCAATCTGTTCAGCGTATCGACTCAAGGAAAAGTGTGGCGTGATCGTGACTTGAACGAGGTCGGCAAGGTCTTCAAGAAAGAAGGTTGCCCATTGTTTGGCTCGGTCATCGACGGAGACTGATCGTGCAAACTTCTTTCGGCCTCGAAATCGTGGGCCCTGTGGTAGTACACCCGGTTCGATCAATCGCGCGGCGGCCTCTGGGATCCGCCCTTGCAAGAACGACACAACTGGTTCAATCATCTGCACGTACGCGTGCTCTGCTCGCATCATTCTGACAGCTTCCTTGGGAAGATCAGTTTTGTGGGTACGAAGTTGTGCGAAGACACGGCGTAGCCCATCCTGGCTGAACAGGCGCAGCACCATTTCAATGCCAATGTCGGCTTGTTCCGCGTGTATGCCACGTGACTCAAGGAATCCTGTCAGATAGGCAGTGGAAGGATAGGGCGTATTGAGTTGTGTCAGGGGAGGGATAACCAGTAAGACACGAGGGGAAGCCATGCATTCCGCATAGCATAGTGATTGACGGGAAAGCTAGGCCCCCAACACACGATCAAAGAAACGTGTCGCCTCTGCGGCTGCGTTGATAGAGGTTGATGATGAAGACAACGACCTGGGCGCGCTACTTTTTTAGGTCAAGAATACTGCCTAGGAGTGCGTCCCCAGTTTTGATGGTGTGAAGATTTGCTTCTAGACTGCGTTGCGCCAACATCTGCTGCACGAGTTCTTCGCCGAGATCGGTATTCGAAAGTTCGACCTCCAATTGATTGCGACCTGTATCTCGAAGCACCGTTGGGCCGGAGGAGGTGTCTTTGTCAACGACAGGGAGGACGCCGCTGGCAGGTGCCTCGACGAACGTCGTCTTGAATTTTTTGAACCCGTCTGTGTTGACGTTGACGATGTTATGTGCCACGACCTCAAGTTGTTTCCCGAAAGCAGTCAGGCCCGTGAGTGCGGTGTGTATGGCGGAAATCATAGACACCTCCTGAGGACCATCTTTTACTCCCCGTCGTGTATCGTATCGGTTTATCTGTGATGAACTTGAGGCACTCGATGAGCTTGATGAGGAACAGATCATAACCACTCATATCCGGCTCAGTCACTTAGAATTCAAATAGATTGAACCTTTAGAAAGACGATGAGTTTGCCGATAGAATTGCAGGAAAACTGGGACTTCACCTCGCGCGATGTCTATCTCTAACGCTTCTGGTCCTGCATCTCACTCGCCCATCCCACAGCCCTGGTCACCCGTGGCAGGGGATGCAACTCTCCTCATGGAGTCCGTTCCGCAAGGTATTGTCTTCGTGGATCGCGAGAATCGAATCGTGTCGATGAATTCTGTCGCACAGCAACTGCTTGGGCGAGGCCGCACGGTCATAGGGGCAGGGTTTCATGAAATTGTTAGGTGTTTTATATCAGGTGAACAGGAGGCTGCTCAGTGCCCCTTCAATCGGATGGTGAGGACCGGAGAACTGGTGGTTATCCCTTCCCATTTCTGGACACGAGAGGACGACACACAATTCGAGCTATCACTCTCGTTCTGGCCTCGAATGCAGGATGGGGTTCAGATTGGAGCTGTGGTGGTCATCCACGATCTCACCACGGCGATGGAGATTCAACGTGACGTTCAACGCGCCGCACGGCTTGCCGAAGACGCACCAAATCCCATCGTGGAATTTGACGCAACAGGGTCAGTGTTGTACGCAAACCACGGCATGCTCCATGTAATGGAACAATGGGGATTACTTGAATCCGGGATCGAGGCGATGTTCCCTGAGAATCTGTCGACCATGCTCCATGAATGTCTGGCAAGGGATGTTCCGTTGGCCAGGGTTGAGCATGCTCTGGTTGATCACGTCATTGCCTGGTCATTGTTCCCGCTTAAGGAATTGGGACTGGTCCGTGCGTATGGTCTTGATATCACGTCGGACGTGGCATTGCGTCGTGCGAAAGAAGCCGCAGAAGAGTCCGCTCGAGCGAAGAGCACCTTTCTGGCGACGATGAGTCATGAGCTACGAACTCCGATGAACGGAGTGTTGGGCTGTACTCAGCTGCTTAAGGATTCGTCGTTGAGCGATCAGCAACGAGAGCTGATTGAGACCATGCATCGATCCGCCGACGCGTTGCTGACGTTGGTGAACGACATTCTTGATTTTTCAAAGATCGAGGCAGGCAAGATGACCTTGGAAGTCGCAGACGTCAATCTGCGGGCTTTGATCCATGATGTGATGACGTTAACCGAGGGGTTAGCGTCTCAGAAAAGTCTTACCCTAGAGGTGAACATTGCGCCGGATGTTCCGGAGGAGTTTCGAGGGGATCCGATCAGGTTACGGCAAATTCTCTTCAATCTTGTCGGGAACGCGATCAAGTTCACGAAGCGTGGTAGTGTGGTAGTTGCGGTCTCACTACAATCGACCGTGCCGGATCATCCTGAGGGGGTGATCCTGCAGTGGAGCGTTCGTGATACTGGTATTGGGTTGACCCCTGAACAACAGTCTCAACTGTTTAAGGCCTATGCACAGGCAGAAGCCTCAACTGCGAGGCGATTCGGAGGAACCGGGCTTGGGCTTATGATTTGTCGTCAACTTGTCGAGTTGATGGGTGGGACGATCACCGTCGACAGTGTCGTCGGCGACGGTAGCACCTTTCGCTACACGACTCATCTCCTGCCTGCTATTCACCGGGAAGTTGTCGCATCATTGTCCGGAACGGACCAGCATGGTGAGGGAAATCAGGTTGGGCCGCTCCGAGTGTTGGTTGCGGATGATAACGAAATTAATCAGGTCGTGGCCTGTAAGTTCTTGCAGAAACTCGGCTGTCAGGTCGAGTTGGCCCGTACGGGCCATGAAGCCGTGGAAGCTATCAGCCGAACGGCTTATGATGTTGTGCTGATGGACTGTGAAATGCCTGAAATGGATGGCTATGAAGCGACGAGGGAAATTCGTCGTCGCGAGGATGGAACGCTCAGCCATTTGCCCATTATAGCCCTCACTGGCCACACTTCCGATGAAGATGCCGAGAGGTGTCGTCAAGCTGGAATGGATACCGTGTTAACGAAACCGCTCACAATGCCAGCACTTCGCTCAAATCTTCAAAAGTTACTGCAACAAACCCACTCCTGATTTCAGAGAGCCTCTAGCCAGTTTTCCAGTGTAACCCCAGTGGACTCTTCCAGGCTACTTCTGTAAAGTGGTGATATGACGACTATCCCTCCTGCCGGAAGGTTTTTTCTTTACAGCGATTTCAACTGTCCGTTCTGCTATGCGCTGCACGAACGATTGCATGAATTGGGGCTACTTGGTCGCTGTGAATGGCGTGGAGTCCAACATGCCTCATATTTGCCGAGGCCGATGAAGCCTTGGGATGGCTCCCTGGGCGCTGAATTGAAGCATGAAGTGACGGTCGTGCAGCGACTTGCTCCCGATCTTCCAATCAGCTTGCCGAGCGGGAAACCAAATACGTTACCAGCGATCGAACAAGCAGCTGCGCTGCTACGACATGATATTCAGCTGGGGATGAATTTTGTGAAGCGGACGTACCATGCGTTTTGGTGTGAAGGGCAAGACATTTCCGATCCTCAGGTGGTCAAGCAACTCGTGGGAGAAGGAGGCATCGAAGACGTGGATGATGAGAGCCGTGTGATCGCCCAAAAATGGGAAACAGCCTGGCATGCAACTGGTCAGAATGGTGTGCCGCTGATCGTGTCTCCAGATGGTGATCTCCTAGTCGGTTGTGTGCCCACAGATCAGGTGAAGAGTTTCTTTTCCAGCCAAGCCTGAGTTCGAAGAGCGCCCATCGATTCTTTTGTTTCTCGATCGTGACCGCCGCGTATATGTTCTGCCGATCAAGGTCCTGTTGCGAGAAGCGTTGCCACAATCTCGATGACGAGGAGCTGTTAACTCTGTTTCGAAGACGAGCCGAGTCGATCTAGAAAGGTCAATTCGGCAGCAGCGGATTTATCCAAGTCGCCCTTGCCCAACTCAATCAAGCGTCGATATTGACTTAACGCAGACTGTCCGACTGGAAGGGATAGGTCTGCCTGCGTGGCTAAGTCGAGCGCAATGGCTGAATCTTTTGCAGCATGAAGGACTGAAAAATAGCAGTCATGTGCACGTTGCTGCATATCTTCACCGTCCGTTTCCAGGACTCGCGAAGCGGCTCCTGTTTGGCTGAAGACCTCCCGGAGCAGAGTCAGATCAAGACCGAGCGCCGAACCCAACCCTAAACCTTCAGCCAATGCAACCGTATTGCTGTTCATCACCAGGTTCACTAGGGCTTTCACCTTTGCCGCCTCTCCGGCTGGACCGATATATCGGATTGTCTGAGCAAGGGCATCCAGCACTGGACGAGCTCGTTCGAATACCTGTTGTTTGCCTCCGCACATGAGATAGAGCGTACCCTGACGCGCTTGAGTGATACTGCTCGCCATACAGGCTTCAAGGGCAGTACCACTACGTCGTTCAACTGCTCGTTCGATGTCAATGTGAAGAGTCGGTGTCACAGTTGCGCAGTTGATGAACAGGCGATCCTTCGCGTATGCCATCAGGCTGGTCGAGTCCGCTTCGGCATAAATGTCACGCATGGCCGCGTCGTCGGATACGACCGTGATGACGATATCCGATCGTTCGGCGACCCGCGACGGTGACCCAGCCAGTTCCGAACCCAGCTCCTGTGCCAGAGTTTCCGCTACTCCGGTATGACGGTCATGAACCGCGGCGATGTGGTATCCCCGCTCATTCAAGCGCCTGGCCATATTGGCTCCCATACGGCCGACGCCGACAAATCCGATATGTTCAGGCGGATGCGCCATCAGAGAGAGTCCTTTCAACAAAAACGCGGAGAGGGAGAGTCATCATTAGAGCCGATGATCTTCCGCTAATTCTGGAGTGAGCTTGCTCCAGCGAAGCGTATTCTTCCCATCGGTGGTCGTAAGACCATGGTCATAGAGGGCGACGACGTTGACTCGTTGGCCTTTCTGCTTCTTGATCGGTTGAAGTTGCAGGAGGTTGTTCTTGGCTTGCACGGTCCCTCGGAGTGATTCGACGATCAATAAGTCGGTTGCTGCAGAAGGCTTAATCCCCCACACAAATGCGGCGGAACCGCCTGCGTAGGTGCCAGTGGCTTCCCATTGACCGACTAAATCAGGATCAACGGTCTTGATCTGGAACACGGGGACACTGGTTGCGTCGCGTCGCAGTTTCCAGAGTTCTGTTGGAACAAGTGTCGGGTCTTGATCCGGTGTAAGCCGTGACCACGTGGCCTGGACGCTCCCGGTGCTGGAGAACGAGTTCGCCGTTTTTTTCCGATAGGTGCCTTTCCACCCAAGACCCTTGAATGTGTTGGCGCGTTCGAGGGACCACAAACCGGCCTCAGCATTCAAGACACCATCAAATTGCATCATGGAAGAGAGGGACCAAGCGAGGTTCGGCTTGATGATCAAGAGCATATCATGCTGGGTTGTTCCTTGTGTGACACGTGAGTGCCAGGTACCGACAAGGTGGGTCGGATCTTGAGCCGGAGCTTTTTGCGGTCCGGACTGGGTATCGGAGGGGCCTGGACGTGTTTGGGAGAGCATGACTGGCGTCGGCCGCGAGACCGGATGGGGGTTCGCTCCATCCTTTGCGGTGAGGTTGGAGACGGTAGGGGGGAGAGGCGTGGTGGATGTCGCTCCAGAATGGCTTGCCGCAGCTAGACTCAAGCGGGTGACGGACTCACTCAGATGTTTCTGTTTGGTCGATGCGACGATAACCGTTACAAGGGCGTCCCTATGTAAGAAGGTCAATCGAGATAATGTGGGTGAGTCGATTCGAACGGCGCCTTCGCCGAGCCCTGCAATGAGACGACTGTCGCGGCGGAGCCGCTCTTTATTGAACCACGCGCGCTGATCCTTGCCGGCGGACTCATCGACTTGAACGGTGACGACATTGTGTTCGTGCCGTTGAGCTTTGAACAAACAAGTTGTTGGATCCGTAAGAATTCCATCCAGGACCGGTTCGCCTAGTGCCTCTTGTGCTTCAGCCACCGTTACGAGGGAACAGGGGCCGGTCTCGGAGGTCAATAGCTCACCTGACTCTCCACACGAAAGCAGGAGCGGGGGAAAAATCAGAACTGGTAGTACTCGGCGGAACATGACGATTCCGGTTCAATGATGCGTACCAGCCGATTGTACTGCGAACCGGTTGATAAGTGCTAGCGGTAGTTCAGCGTGCCGGCCGCCGGAAAACGGTGTCTCGAAAGCCTGAATATCGGGTCTGGAGGATGACTGTGCAGGAGAATCATCCCGCCACGAATTTCAGGGCCGCTCCGTTAATGCAGTAGCGTAGCCCAGTCGGCTTTGGCCCATCCTTAAACACATGGCCCTGGTGCCCTTCACAGCGGGCGCAATGAACTTCCGTGCGGGGGATGAAAAGTCTGAAGTCGGTTCGAGTCTCGACGACTTGTGGATCAATCGGTTGCCAAAAGCTAGGCCACCCTGTACCGCTGTCGAATTTGTGTTCGGAGGAGAACAATGGCAAGTCACAGCCTGCGCAATGATAGATCCCAGATTCGTGGTTCTCATGTAACGGGTTCACGAACGGGCGTTCCGTATCTTCTTGCCGCAAGACACGATAGGCGGGAGCCGACAACTGTTTCTTCCATTCCGCATCGGTCTTTGTAATCTTGACGATGGGATCGATCTGAACTTTTTTGGGCATTGGGTTTCTCCTTCCTACGCGGGTAGAGCTGGTTCTCAGTCGATCAGCACAACCGACTCTTACATGCTTGATAGGACGACGGAGCCAATCGGAGTGTGTACTCTAAGAATGGTACGGCTCGAGATCTCTGATTGCAAGTCTCTCGCTGTGGTTTGGGCATCAGTCCATTGATGACTTCCTCAGTTGGATCAAGGAGAGACGTCCTTCGTCCAGATCGATCAGGTCAAAAACGCTGAGAGAAGCGATATCGATCATTGAAGCGAGTTCCGGGTATACACGCTTGCGATACTCAACGACGTGATCATCGGGCCGGTATCCAGCTAGCTGTTTTGCCCATGCTCGGTTGTCCTCGGCCGTCGCAGGTCTCGCGTGAGTTTGTACCCATGCCAGGACTTCTTCGTCGGTCTGACTCGAAAGGATAGCTTGCCGCAGGGATTCGGCATCCACTCCGGTATAGGTGAGGAATCGCCCGTCTAGGGTAACCCCTGGTTTGAGGACGTTGGTTACATATGCTTGCGGGAGCTGTCCTTTTGCGAGCAAGCGGACCTTGTCGATTAATCTTGGGAGCAATACATACCCACCAAGCGAGGCTCGAGGAGAACGCAATGGTATGTTGGGAAGGTCATTCATTGTCATCTTCGTATTCGAAGTAGGAAGTTTGCCGCAGCAGTTTCCACATTTCAAGGACTGATGGATGCGGTTCTGTGAACTCTGGTTCTGAGAGATCGATACGGATGTTGTAGAGGCGACTATGGGCGCTCTGGACTTGGACAACTGGATACCAGCATTCGTACCGATGCTCCCAGAGATCGCAATACGACAATCGCAAGTAGCTACGGCTCATCGGCTTTATGCGGACTGGAGCGCCAGGCCCCAACACGATAGGGATAGAATGCCTCTGATATCGAGGGCCGTGAGGATGAAGCGCTTTCACGGAGAAACTTCCATCCCATCCAGTCAGCTGAAGCAAGCAATCGTAGGCCACTCCTGGCCCCAGGTTTTCTACGTCCGGTGTCACTGTGATCACGTCCCCTGTGTTCAAGATCGAGAGGTTGGTGATGCGAAGGGCTGGTTGATGTTCTCGGAACTCGCGTGTCGTATTGGCGACGAAGCGGCGCAGGAACAACCACCCGATGACTCCGATGATGAGAACGACAAGTAGAGGGATGACCAGTGACAAGTCCACGGTGCTGATATCTTGAGTAAATGTATCCATTCGTGTGGTGAAGGAGGAAACCTACGTGGAGGGAGAGGCGGGTGTCAACCAACAGCGTATAGCAAGAGAGTCGCGCGCTATGTCGAGACCCCATCTAGAACGTGCTGAACTGCCGCCGGGACGTTGCGTTTTGATAAGCTTCGATACAGGAAAACCAAGCGTCTGAGCCTTGGTCATCAAGCGTTGATAGGTGGTCATATCGAGATTCGGAGTGCGTGACAAGATCCAGAGGTAGCGGCGGTTCGGCGTCCCGACCATGGCCACTTGATAGTCAGGGTCAAGATCGAGGATCCAATAGTTGCCGTGACGAGACGGACCGACAAGCCGTGCAAAGAAATTATCGAATGTCACCGCCAATCTGGCATTCGTCGTGCGGTCAATTACCGTTGCCACCCCGTCGACTTGATCGAGGGTCCCTGAGTCAGTCACACATTCGTTATGTACATGGACCTTGTTATTGTCGAGTATCGTATAGATAGCCTTCGAATCGACGCAATGCCGTTGAAACCACATCGGCAACCTGGCGATCTCATGCCACGTCCCGGCATAACGGGCAAGGTCCACCGAAGGGACGGTAGGAAGCGGTTGGCGGGAATCTATCCCTGCGCATCCGGTGGTGATCAACATCCACGCGCTTATGGGGAGGAGTGTGATCCTGCCTAGGGTCGAAGTGTAAGAGCGGTTCATCCTGGTGAATGAAAGAGAGTTAAGCGATGTCCTCAATACCTACGTCAACATTATCAGTGAATCATCGCAAAGCCAACCCCTGATCTCAACTGGTCAGTTCATCTTGATGACGCGTTGCTCAGCGCGTCGTCGTTTGAGTTTATGACCCACTTGCACGATGGCGTCGATCGCGGGGGTCAGTTCCTGGCCGAGGTCGGTGAGAGAATATTCAACGGTCGGCGGGGAAGTGGGCATGACCTGACGGATCACAATACCATCCTGCTCCAGCCGCTTGAGTCGCGCGGTGAAAACCTTCGGCGAAACGCCGGGAATATCCGCCATCAATTCACTGAATCGACGCGGTCCTTCCCGCAAATACCAAATCACATTTGGAGTCCAGGCCCCCTTGAGAAACTGCATGCAGGCAGTCAGCGGGCACCCTGGAGGGGGAGGTACCACGCTGGACCGACGACGTTTCACGGCCATCTGAGTTCCTCCTTGTCGCGCGGCGATCACTTTCCGAATGGAAAGTCGAAAGTATAGTTACCAAAAGATAGCATATTGTCAAATGACAGTACGCGCCTTACCTTGATCTGCAGAGACACAACATTCACCTCGTGTAGAGAAAGGAGTCGTACGATGTCAACGAAGAAAACTGCGATTGTCACCGGCGCATCGAGTGGAATTGGGCTTGGTCTCACCAACGCATTCCTTGAGCGGGGCTACTCGGTCGTGGCTAACTCACGGCGTGTGACTGAGGCTTCGGTCTTGGAGCCGTCGGAACACTTGGCTCTTGTGGATGGCGATATTGCTCGTCCTGAGACGGCCCATCGAATAGTCAAGACCGCCATCGAGCGGTTCGGGCGAGTGGACGTGCTGATCAATAACGCTGGGATCTTCATTCCAAAACCGTTTACAGAGTATACGAAGGAAGACTTCGAACGATTGGTCTCCACCAATCTCGCGGGATTTCTCTATGTGACTCAAGAAGCTGTACGGGTGATGAGACAACAGGGAACCGGGCATGTCCTCAATGTCACCACGACCTTGGCGGACCAACCGGTGGCCGGTGTGCCGGCCGCGATTCCGGTCCTGACGAAGGGCGGATTAAATGCCGTGACGGCTGCGCTTGCCATTGAATTTGCGGGTGAGGGGATCAGATTTAATGCCATTGGTGCGGGGATTATCGATACCCCTATGCATCAACCGGAGACGCATGAGTTCTTAAAAACGCTCCATCCAATCCAGCGGATTGGGAAGGTCTCAGAAGTTGTTGATGCGGTGTTCTACCTCACTGAGGCGACGTTCGTGACCGGTGAGGTGCTGCACGTCGACGGCGGCGCACATGCTGGAAAATGGTAAGACCGTCTCTTTCAATCGGATGGCCTCGAGGGGGCAGGGGAGCTATCGGGGCAGCTCACCATGACGCGGCATGGTTCCTCGCTAAGGCTCTAGAATCGTCTTCCGGGGAGGGGTTCTCACGTGGAGGATCTTTCCTCGGAAACAACAACCTAGCGTCGGGCTTTAACGGAACGTAGTACCAGATCCACTCCAGCATCACGTGACACGTCGTCTTCGACTGGGTGGAAATTACCGCGGTGATGCCTTGCAGTGTAGGGCTATTGGGGATCGAATCTATGACATTCGATCGGAGAGGAGAGGAACCAGACTTGTGTGCAGAAGGAACAGGTCGAGGCGGGAACTCACGCAGCGCGGCGTAGGGGGCTTCGCTTCTCCATGGCAGGTTCAGGAGCATGGTCTGTGGCTGAAACACAAGACTGAGGCCCAGGCTGTTCACCAAGCAATCTTGCACCTGGTTTGAAGGTCAAGTAGTACCAGGTCCATTCCGACATCACGCGTACTCGATTTCTCAATCCGATGAGGAAGAAAATATGGACCATACACCAGAAGGTCCAAGCCCAGAATCCTGAGGCGCGGAACGGTCCGATCTGGGCAACAGCCTGACCACGGCCGATCGTCGCCAACATGCCACGGTCCGTATACCTAAACGGGGGACGCTGCTCCGGCGGGAGTTCCTCATTGATGACGTTCGCCACGTATTGACCCTCTTTTATGGCGACTGGGGCGATTCCCGGCAAGGGGTTCCTATCCCGGTCAAGACAATGGGCGGCGTCCCCGATCACAAAAATCCAAGGGTCATTGGGGATCGTCAGATCCGGCTGGACTCTGACCCGACCGCACGGATCTTGAGGAACCGTCAATGTATTCAAGAGAGGCGACGCCTTGGTACCCGCCGCCCAGATGACATGAGGGGACAGGACCCATTCGTTCCCCACCATGACGCCGTCGGGACCCACAGCAGTGACCGGATTGTTCAGCTTGACAGTGACGCCCATGCGCTCGAGGGTTTTCAGCACTTTTGCGGACAGCTTCGGATCGAATCCCGGTAGCACGCGTGGTCCGGCCTCCACGAGGACGACTGAGAGATCCTCTAAGCGCAAGTGAGGATAGTCCGGTCCCATGGCCTTCCTTCCAATTTCCACGAGCGAACCGGCTAGCTCGACTCCTGTGGGCCCTCCTCCAACAATGACAAACGTGAGACGATTCTGTGTGCCGGTCTCGGCTCGTTGCCGTTCTGCAACTTCAAACGCGAGCAGCATCTGCTCACGTAAGTGGACGGCATCACCCATGGTTTTGAGTCCCGGCGCCAGGGCTTCCCACTCATCGTGCCCGAAATAGGCATGTCGCGATCCGGGGGCAACGATCAGTCTGTCAAACGCGATCGGGGCACTGTCTCGGAGGCGGACGACTCGCGCGGCTCGGTCGATCGAGACCACGTCATCCATGACCACACGAACGTTCGGTTGAGAGCGGAAGAGTGTGCGTAACGGCCAAGCAATGTCGCTGGGCGACAACGCGGCGGTGGCGACCTGGTAGAGCAACGGTTGGAAGACGTGGTGGTTCGTACGGTCGATCAGGACGACGTCGACATCATCCAGGAAACGGGCAGCCGTCATCCCTCCAAACCCGCCACCAATAATGACGACGCGTTTGCGAATCATCGGGTGAGCTAAGAGGGTAGGGGTAGCCAAGAATCTTCTTTGCGCGAATTGAACGGTGAATAAAGCTATCCGGTACGCAGGACGGTCAATCACATCCCACACACGGCTTGTGGGCCGACTCTCTAAGAATCGGCAGGCCTTGCAGATTTCTTGAGCCTAGGAGACAGCCAGAGAGGCAGCCTAGCCATCTCGCTCGGTGCTGCTACACTTATCGTTATAGTTTGAGGGATTTCGCACGGGGTGCTGATAGTTCCCACAGAAGCATAAGGAGTGTACCGCATGTGCATTGAACCGCTTTGCGCGATACGACTAGTCCGTTCCGTGAGTCTCACTGCAGTTTGTATGACGATACTGGCCTGCTCCACTGGATATGTGACGTCGAATGTGAATGGTGAAAAGAAGGTGTATCGAGTTGATGAGCAAGGGGCCAAGACGCTTGTGTACGAAACCGACCAGGCTGGCAAGACCACCGTACATGACGCTGATGATCCGATGGCGAAGCAGCACACGATTGCACAAACCAGAGCGGAAGAGGTGAGTGCCGGACAGACTGAACAACGTGCCCAACTCAGCCCGGTACCGAGACGACAGCCCGAGGATCCTATCTATGTGGATCTTGCCCCGCCGGTGTTGGATGACAACATGCAACGGGCAGAACGGTCGAAAGGAGTGGTAGCGGAACAAATCCGACGTGAATTTGTCGGTGACCCCATCATTAAGTTAACCGACGAACATAAAGATCGGTCAGGTCTCTTAAAGCCACGTATACGAGTTGATTCTGTAGTCGAGGTTTCACCGAAGGTGTCGTTGAAAGAAGCCTATGGGATCGATCGAAAAACAGGCAAGCGGAGCAAGATTCTAGCAGTCATCTTTGAAGCGACCATCACATCTAAGATGCCGCCTGCCACCTACACTGTGTCCGAATCGGGGCACGTTGTGAAGAATGTGGAAGTCTCTAAGCGATTTGCCAAGCAGGTCAAACAAGTCATCTTGGAAAAAGTCAGCCCCAGCATTCCTTCACCTTGATCAGGCAGCCACGCAGATCTGGCCACCTCATCCCTCGATAGCCTCGGCATTGAGTCGGCACACCTGCGGGCCGCAGACCAGAGACGTCTACCAAATTCTCTGGGACTCATCTATCCAGAAATGTCATAATGGCACCGCTCCCAAGGGCGCATCTGATGGCCAAGGTTCAACCACAACATTCTCGAATCACCATCGCGGACACATCGCAGGGGCTTCGCATCGTGATTCCCTATACTCGTAGTTGGTTTGTGATTTTCTTTTTGGGGTTTTGGATCTGTGGTTGGGCAGTGGCTGAATACATGGTCTCCAGTCAGTTCTTGAGGGGGGATGCACCGCCGGAAGGAGAATCGTTCATGCTGGCTTGGTTTGCCGTCTGGACGGTCGGTGGGCTGTTCGCCATCTATGCCTTGTTATGGCAAGTTATGGGGAAAGAGATTGTGATGGTGCACGGACAGGTGTTTCGGACTCGGTATGACATAGGAGGATTCGGGTTTAACAAGGACTATGATCTCGTCCGGATGCGAGCTCTTCGCCCTGCGCCAGTCCCCTTCAATCCGTTGGATCTCTCATCGAGTCTGCAATTGTGGGGGGTCGGTGGCGGAGTGATTGCTTTTGACTATGGAGCGAAAACCATTCGATTCGGTGCAGGCCTCGACGAAGCAGAAGCCAAAGAGGTTGTCACTGCGATCAAGCAGCGCTACCGCATTCAGGAGAGCGCGAGGACCTAGAAATCAAGTCCAGTCCGCCATCCCCTGAGAAACGGAGATGTGTCGGCTTCTAGTCAAGGGTGTACACGGCAAAGATTCTGTAGGGGCCAGGCTCTGAATTGTTGAATCTTCCTGTTTCGACAAGCCGTTTTGCGGTCTCAAAATCCGGAAGTAGGCAATGTGAATTGGTTTGGATCTCCTTCGCGAGGGAGTTGCACGAAAGCGGGGAGCATTCTGGGCTGTTTTTCGTGACGCTGTTGACGACATCAAATCCGGCAAGAATCTTTTTCTTGGGAGTACGGATGTTCGTGGTAAATGACCGTTCTCCCTCATACGGACACCATTGACCTTTCACATCTTCGAATTCCTGTTCGTAGACTTCGTAATAGAACATCGTGGTGCCAGCCAGATCGATCGAGTAGTCCCTTGCCACCTGCTCAATGATTTCGGGTGAGTCGAATAGCCAGTAACCATTGTGCATCCAGAACGTGATGTAATCGGAAACATCTTTGGACATGCATCCGCTTACAGAGTAGATATCGTCAACGCTATTGGCTCTGAGCCAGTTAGGCCTACTCACCACTTTCTTTGCCATATACCCAGCAGGAATCATCATGGTTCCTTCAACCGATGTATCGAAAGACAGTGGATGCATCTATTCTCTATGTCTCCGATCTCCCTGCGTTGTGGAATTCTTCGGACAGGATGACCCAATCCTTGAAAGATGAAAGAATTCGTTTTTCAACTGGCTGACTTTCTGTGCCTATGTCCATGGCCCTTATTCCTAACGGCTTTGTTTTACAAATTGTCTCAATTAGTTGGAGGACAGCCTCGTACAACCCCCTAACAACGTCACTGTTTGGTACTGCGCCTTCATGGATAAGGTTATTTCTTGCCTGCCGAGCCGGGAACAGTAGTTCATAGCTTTGGCTGGGCAAAATGCCAACCTGCCACAGCATTTCCTGCCGTACTAACAGTGTCCATGTCCTCGAGTCTTCTCGGAGTGACTTCAACCGTTTTGGTAAGCCCTTAAGTTGGATTTTCGGGTCTTGAAGAAACGTGTTTTCCCAGAGATGGTCAGTTATTTGTTCAACGGCTATCCAGAGATTTGCCAATGCATTACTCCAATTTTCATACTTCAACTCGGTATGACCTCTAAGTAAGAAGGTTGGCGATAGATTATCGATGGCTTCTAGAATGGCAGCCCCGCTCCGATACGCCGCTATTAAGTGGGAGACCTCAGTGTTTCTCGGCTCATGAAGTACGATGGAGTCAAAAGAAGAGGCAACGCGGGTCCGCAATCCTGCGTGGAGGTGAGCATCAAGGCTTAGTCCGTCGTTGACTGGCCAAATGTAGGTGCGTTTATGCAAAGAGCCTGACACGACATGCCTTGAATCGATCGCTTCTACTTCTATCCCTCCTAAGAGGAAAGCACAGAGTACTCGGTTAAATCGTTCGATTGCTTTCTCAACGTGTTCGTAAGGAGCTATTGCAGGCAATGCGAGTCCTCCGTCAAGACAAACCAGGAGAGCCATATTTTCAAGCTCTGGCTCAGTGATGGTTGCTACAACTTTTGACAAAGCACCATGATCGTATTTGTTGTGATTAATTTCATCGAGTGTCACGCTATAAGGTGGAGAATTGTCTGGCCGGATTATCTGAAAGGGAATCAAGTAGGTGACCCATGCCGGACTTCCAAATTCCTCGGTTTCTTGCACGATAATCCTTCCTTTTTCTATGGGTGTGGGGAGTCTCATACGACGGGTTTTAACTTGAGGCTATGTTGTCATATATTCCGTGTCAATAGTCCTCTGTGCAGAAGGAAGTGCCATCTAAATTCTTGTCAAACAGGCATTCCTTTCAAGCTTGTTTGTTATTATCCCATCATAGAGAGGCTGGTGAGGTTTCCCTGCGACTTGTGAGGGGGATTGCAGGCGCGGTTCGCCCTAGGCGAGACAGCGAACACTGTCTGAAGGTCCGTTGACAAGTGTGACAACGGATCGAGTTTCGCGACTGAGCAGCCGGATGCCCAGAGCCGGCGATCTCCAGCGCCGAAACAGGTAGCGTACGGTCTCTACTCTTTCCTGTAAGACTTCTCCCCCTTCTCGGACTACCTCCCATAGCTCACTCTCATCAGTGTGACACTATCATTGGCTCCGGTCCCGACGGGAGGACGCGTGCTCGAAAGCAGCGATCGTAGGAAATATCAGCTACCGGTCGAGCCTGATGGATACGCGTGTTCGGTTGTGTGATTATGGGCAGCGTAACGGACGCGTGGATACGGATGCCTCGTATACTGCCAACGTGGGCGAAGCTTGGGCTGGCTGTGCTAGCGATCGCGGTCGGTTGGTGGTGGGTCTCCTTGTTCGACTACGAGCGCTATCTTTCTCCGACTATCATCACTGAGTGGTTGCATGATGCCGGGCCGTTAGGTCCATTGCTACTGATTGGAAGCATGGCCTGTGCCGTCGTCATTCCACCGATCCCGAATCTACCGTTGGACCTTGCGGCCGGTGCTGTCTTCGGCCCATTCTACGGCGCCCTTTATGCCATCATCGGTGCTGAGATCGGCGCCATCGCTTGCTTTCTGATCGCGCGAGCCTTAGGCCGCGATGCCCTTTCCAAACTTCTCAAGGTTGAGACGCTGTTCTGCCAGAGGTGTTCGGATCACCAGTTGATGGGCCTGATGTTTTTTGCAAGGTTGATCCCAGTGTTTTCATTCGAGGTGGTGAGTTATGGAGCGGGGCTGACAAACATCTCACTCAAAGCCTTTGCAGTGGCGACTCTCGTTGGTATGGCTCCGCCGACTTTTGCGTTGACCTATCTGGGCAGCAGTATCATCAGTGCTCAATGGCCGCTGATTGTCGCAGGCATGGTGATGGTTGCGTTCTTTTTGGCGATGCCGAAGTTATTGACAAGGTATCGGACGAGCCGGTTCGCTCGGATCTTTCTCGGCCCACCACCTGCATTGGAATCGGCTCGAAGCGAGATCCCCCTCCAGTTCCGCTGCACCGGCTGCGGTGCCGTTATCTCCATGCAAGGGCCTGACTGACCAGAAAACCTGGCTTTTCCGTAGTTGCAGCGCCTTCCTGTCCAGTGCTACTCTTTTCTGCATCAATGGTCTCCTCTCCCATGTCTCATGCGCTGGCCGGGCCGACATGAGGGATGACGTGACGGTGCTCAACAATCCACAGCGGCTGGAAGCCCGCTACAAAGCGGACGAGTTTCTCCGTTCCCTTGTCGAGGGCACGGTTGCCTCTACTGGATCGGACTTTCTCCGGGAGCTGGTCAAACATGTCTCAGCAGCCTTGGATATTCGCTATGCCTTCGTGGGGTATCTCCTTCCGGAATCCCGTATCCGCACACTCGCCTTTTGGAAAGGCGACGGCTACATGGATCAAGTCGAATACAGTCTTGACGGCACTCCCTGCACGAAAGTCATAGAGGGCGAAACCTGCCACTACGCACAAGACGTCCAGAAGCTCTTTCCTCATGATCAAGGCCTCGTCACACTGGGCGTGTCCAGCTATTTAGCCGTTCCCTTGAAAGATCCCAAGGGTAAGGTCCTTGGCCATTTGGTTGCGATGGATGTGAAACCGATGGTGCGGACCCTGGATGAGATCGAGGTGTTCAAGCTGTTCGGCGAACGGGCTGGTGTTGAGCTCTACCGCCAGGCGATTGAGAACTCACTGCGGGAGCGGGAAGAAACGCTGCGCGTCATTGCTGAAGGTACAGCGGCTCAAGTGGGCGTCGATTTTTTTGCATCGCTGGTGAAACACGTTGCGACGGCGCTCAAGGTCGATTATGCCTACATCTCTCATCTCGCTGAAGACGGCACCACGTTCCGTTCGAAGGCCGCGTGGGGTAACGGTCAACTGTTGCCGCCTTTTGATGTGCCGGCGCGAGGCCCTTGCGAAACCGTGTTGACGAACGTCTGCGTCCACCATCCAAGCAAGCTCCGAGAACTCTATCCCCATGTCCCACTGATCCAGGAGATCGGGGTCGATAGTTATTGCGGTGTGCCCTTGATGGATTCTACCGGGAAGATCCATGGGCATCTCGCGGTGATGGATTCCAGTCCGATGCCGGATGAGCAGCTGGCACGGTCGATTCTCAGCATCTTTGCCGCGCGGGCAACGGCGGAACTCGAGCGTGCACAGATGGACACCCTGTTGAAAGACAATGAGGAACGGTTGCGCGATCTTTTCGATGAAGCGCCGATCGCCTATGTGCACGAAGGTGTCGATTCGAAGTTCATCCGGGCCAACCGCACCGCTATGCGGACTCTCGGGATCACTCCGGATCAAGTTGAGGGAACCTACGGCAGGTCGTTCATTCCGGATACGCCTGACGCACAACGACGCTTGAAAGCCGCCTTCGATTCCGTCGGTCGGGGAACCGACACGAGCGGGGTCGTGTTGGAACTTCGCCGCAAGGACAACGGCAAGCCGCTGTGGATCAAGTGGTGGTCGCGGCCGGACCCAAGCGGGACCTACACTCGTACCATGTTTGTAGACATCACTGAACAGGTGCTAATGGAGCAGGAGAAGGCACGTTTAGAAGCGCAGAATGTCTACCTGCAAGAAGAGATCAAAGGCAGTCATAATTTTGAGGAACTGATCGGGTCGGCCAGCTCGCTCAAGAAGGTCTTGAACAATGTCGAACGTGTGGCGCCGACGGATTCGACTGTGCTGATCACTGGTGAGACCGGTACGGGGAAGGAGCTCATTGCGCGTGCCATCCATAATCTCAGTTACCGCAAGGACAAGCCGCTCGTGAAGGTCAATTGCGCGGCAATCCCAGCTGGCCTGATCGAAAGTGAGTTCTTCGGCCATGAAAAAGGCGCCTTTACGGGCGCATTGACGAAGAAGATGGGCCGGTTCGAGGTGGCGCATAAAGGGACGATCTTTCTTGATGAGATAGGAGAATTACCGCTCGACCTGCAATCCAAGCTCCTCCGTGTCTTGCAGGAGGGTGAATTCGAGCGGGTGGGGGGCACGCAGACGTTCAAGGTGAACGTACGGGTGATCGCCGCGACAAACCGGAATCTCGAGCAACTTTCGAAATCCGGCCAGTACCGGCCGGACCTCTACTATCGTCTGAATGTGTTTCCCGTCCATGTGCCGGCCTTGCGAGAGCGGGAAGGTGATATTCCGCTGCTGGCGCAATATTTTGTCCGCAAGTTTGCCGCAAATCTCGGGAGGAAAATCGACAGAATCCCGGAGCGGATGATCGCAGCACTTCAGCGATACCAATGGCCCGGCAATGTCCGTGAGTTGGAGCATGTGATCGAACGAGCCGTGATTCTGAGTGAAGGGCCAGAGCTCGAGCCGATCGATTGGCTCTCGTCGTCCGACAATAAGGGCGTTACCGGCAGAACCATGACGCTCGAAGAACTAGAACGGCAGCACATTCTCGATGTGCTTGAACAAACCAACTGGCGTGTCAGTGGTGACAAAGGTGCAGCAGCGATTCTTGGATTGAAGTCGACTACCCTCGAAGCTAGGATGAAAAAGCTCGGCATCGAGCGCAAGGGAAAGCCCTAATTCCCAAGCTACCCTCAGTCCTGATTTTCCAATACCCATTCCCAACATTTCGTGATGATCCCAATATTTTGGGAATCGCGGTTCCTCCTTCGTTCTGATCTTACTCCAGCCTTGAGCTGAGTAAGCTCAATGGATCAATGACTTGCATCGAATTCGTTCTCATTTCTTCCTCTGGCACTTTGGTTGCTCATTAGGGTGGCATCACGCTGAAGTCGAAGGAGATCGAAGGGGATGTTGAAGATCACAAAAATACAAGAAAGCCCGAGCCACGTGCTCCTTAAGTTGGAAGGCAAGATCACAGAGCAATGGGCTGCGCTCCTCGACGGCGAGTGTCGTTCCTACCTGCGGAAGAGAAAGTCCGTACAGTTGGATTGTTCGCATGTCGAGTACATCGATGCGCGGGGAGTGGAGGTCGTCAACAATCTTCCCCGAAAACACGTCATCCTGATAAGCACTCCGGCATTCGTCACGGAGTTGCTCCACATTGGAGGCCGATCATGAACCTAGCGACCACGACCTGTACAGGACCATTTAGGCGTCCGATGTCTCCGGAGGCCCAGTCTTTATCCATAGGAACTGCATTGACTCATGCCGATGAGCAGTTTCTTGCCAGGCTTCGAGGGGGCGATGAAGGAGCCTTCGACGAGTTGGTCACCAAACACCATGGTGCCTTGATCCGCATGGCAATGGGGTATGTGGCGGATCGCGAACTGGCTGAAGAAGTGGTGCAGGATACCTGGATAGCGGTGATCGAAGGATTAGGCCGGTTCGAAGGCCGGTCTTCCCTCCGGACCTGGATCTTTGGCATCATGATTCATAAGGCCAAGGACCGTGGTGTGCGTGAAAAACGGCACGTCACCTTTTCGGCATTCGACTCGAAGAGCGATGAGAACGATGAAGCGGTTGATCCAGCTCGGTTTCATCAATCCGGTGAATGGGCCGGCCACTGGGCCATTCCTCCTCAACCTTGGGATGAGCAAACACCGGAAAAATTACTCGCCAGCCAACAGGCGGTCAGTGCGATGCAGCGAGCGATCGAGGCGTTGCCACCGACTCTGAAAGAGGTGTTGATTCTCCGCGATATCGAAGGTGTTGAGGCCAAGGACGCCTGCAACATCTTGAAGATTACCGAAACGAACCTCTATGTCCGACTCCATCGAGCCAGAGAACGGGTGCGCGCGGGCATTGAGAAAGCGCTGGGCTGAGGAAAGGTCGAGACGGTAGGCGAGGGGAATTCGCTTCGTTTATTCTGTTCTTAAGAGACGGTGTAAGAAATTCCTGAGGTGGAAGACTCATGGCTAACGCGCCTGAACCGGAGGCTCCCCTCATGACTGACCATCCTTCTCGATCGATCGACAGTGAGTTAACGTGCCGTGAGATCGCCAATGGGGTAACGGATTTCTTGGAAGGGCGACTTTCAACCGGCATCAATATGAAGGTCAGTGACCATCTCGTATCCTGTACCGGTTGCCGGATGTATGTCAGGCAGATTGCGCTGATCAAAGATACGATAGCGCTACTCCCCAGTCAGTTTCCCTCACCGACTAACCGGCTTCGACTGCGCCAGCATTTTGCTGCACATCATTAGCGGGAACGGAGTGTCAGACCGTGAAAGTCATTGCCGGAAGCCGACTCCATTCATCTTGCTGAACTACCTAAGCTGGCTGTCATGGGACTAGAAAAGTGTTTGTGAATCTTGGGTAGGCCTAAGCAGGAATTTCTGTGTTGGGACCATTTTCGATGTGTCTCGAAGCGCTTGCCTTCATGTTCTCTATTTCTCGATAGCAGATAGAGAGAATCGTGATCTCAATGACAAGCAGCGAGCAGTAAAGTACTGCTTCTAATGCGTAATAAACCACGGAGGCTAGAGATCTCTCAAGGCTTCTTAGAATAGAATCCTGAAGGAGGAGTGAACAGATAGGAATCGCGCCTACCAGAGTTACGAGTCGTATGTCATGAGGTTTGGAGCTTAACCATGCCCACTGGAACGAAACCTGGCGATCAACTGCAGTAGCTGGCAGAAGTAGGCTGAGACGGCCTGCAGGATAGGCAATCAGGAGAATTGCGATCCCATAGCCAAGCGGAACTATCATGTCTTCAGCTGTCAATTTCACCCACGGGACAGTTTGGGAAATACTTGAAAATATTTCAGAGCACACAGTGGTGACCAGAATTGCTATAAAGAAACACACCCCGAACATTAAGCCCGTGAACACGGCGAGGGCTATTGATAGAAGGGCAAATCGTGTTTCTCGTTTTGTCCAACCTAAGAATCCAACATTTGGAACTGTGTGGATACCGAGGAGAATGGATCGATGGCAAGCAATCGCAAATATCGCAAAAACGACCGCGTAGGGGATTCCTAATACTACCCACTGCAAAAATATTGAAAGAATCATGGGACGAGAACCGTTTTCAGCAAGGGGAAAGAGCCAGGTCTCCCATATTAACCTATCCACTATGAAGACAATCGTGGGGATTATGAGCAGGGGCAAAAAATGACCGCGATTTCTCCAAGCAGTTGAGATAGCCTCAGAAAGAATTGGCCAAATCCGGAGGGGCTTCATTGAAGCCGCTTCATCTTTCATAGTGTGGGCACCCTGTGACTGTTTATCATTGAATCAAGGGCAGAATGCAAACGATTCATGAATCTCTGATGTCTTCGTAACCTTTTTAGTCGGCACTCCGTTTCTTACGTGCGCCCCGTCGGTCTCCACCGGGGGAGTATTTTGCACGGAGCCAATCCCGAAAGGTTTGTGCCTCGATACGATGAGTCCTGTGACCAATGGGATGGTAAGATAGTAAAAGGATACAAGGGGGAGATCGATCCAGCTGCCTGTACCATTCTCCATGCTAAACTGGACCTCAATTATAATGACGCTATCCGCTCTTGGTGGCCATCAGATGTCCCAGGTTAAGTCCAAAAGGTAGATGTCAATTGGTCGGAAGTCCAAACGCACGCCACAGTTCATGAATAATGGAGTACTGCTCCCAGAACCATGGCAACCCACCACTACAAACCAGGAGGTGTTCGATGAAGCAGATGATGCTTTCAATTGCAGCGGCGGCATGCCTGATGTGCGTAGGCACCTATTCCTTCGCTGGCGAGATGGGCAAGATGGCCGACGAGATGAAAGGCGACATGAAGGCCGACATTGATGCCATGAAGGAGGAGATCAAGGACAGCGCTGATGTCATGAAAGAAAAAGCTGGTGCTATGAAGAGCGAAATGAAAGGCGACATGAAGGCCAAGACGGATTCGATGAAGGCCTCGAAAGATGCGATGAAAGACGAAATGAAATCCACGAAAGATTCCATGAAAGGCAACCTGAAGGGGGCATTGGGTTACTAAACCACGATCGCTCGTGTCTTGTTACCTGATACGGCCTGCTGTCGGACAATCCGGTCGCAGGCTGTGTCGTTTGTCTAGACAGGTCCACCACCGGTTGTAAGGAACCTTTTCCGTCTCAGACCAAACTGTACGGTCTGTATCATCAGAGTAAGGAGTTGGGAAAAGAGGCCATTGGGAAGATCAGGGGTGTGAAGGGTATATGGCTATCTAACGTGCTGGGTAAAGTTGAGATTGAAGATGATTCGAAGGACTGGTGGCTTATTCCAGCTGATAGGGATCGTGAGCATTGTCTGGGTGACGGGATGGTTTGCCCTTCGATCGGCTGAGGCAATGATCGGCAAGCCAGCTCCGGACATCGCCAGTGCCACGTGGCTTAACAGCGCGCCGCTGCAGATGGCCGATCTCCGTGGCAAGGTTGTGCTGGTCGAATTCTGGACCTTCGGTTGTTACAACTGCCGGAATGTCGAACCGTACGTCAAGCAATGGCATGAGACGTATGTCGACCAGGGTCTCGTGGTGATCGGCGTGCATTCGCCGGAGTTTTCCCACGAACGCGAAGTGGGGAACGTGAAGCGGTACATGAAGGACCACGATATTCGTTTCCCTGTGCCAATCGACAATGAGTTCTCGATTTGGAACCGCTATGGGAATCGCTATTGGCCGGCGATGTATCTCATCGATAAGCGCGGGATCATTCGGTACGTGAAAATCGGCGAGGGAGGATATAGCGAGACCGAGCGACAAATCCAAGCCTTACTGGAAGAAGATTGATCATTACCTTCGACCGTCATACCAGATGGAGAGGTGCTTCTTATCGTACAAGGTTCTTCTTGGCAGGAAAAAGATGCGGAACATGAGAAAGGCGACCTCACGGCCGGAGTAGAGTGAGACTTTCCGAGATGATGTTTCCATCGGGTGCTTGGTCAGGATCGCGAATTGAAGCTCACGCTGCCGTCCCCACTCCTTTAGTTGCTTGCTAAGCCTGATTTCATCCAATGCATAGAGTTCTTGGTCGAATCCACCGACCTCCTCAAACGCGTCGCGGCGGCAGACCACCAACGCTCCTGCTGCCCACCGACTGAGAACTGAGACCCTGGTCCAGAACCACAGTGTCAGGTTTGCCCACCAGGGCAACCCCTCCATGCGCAGCGTGCTGCCGCATCCGACATACTGGCCTGATTCGATCATCCGCAAGATGTCTCCAAGTAAGTCTGGACTGAGCAGGCTGTCGGCATCCAAAAACAGCAGCCAATCGCCAGTTGCCTGGGTAGCTCCCGCGTTTCGTGCCCGCCCGATCTGATTGATCGGTTCGAAGACGACCTGTGCGCCGGCTCGTCTCGCGAGGTCCGCCGTGTTATCGGTGGAGTTGTTGTCGACGACAATCACCTCTGAGGTAAAGTCCGATTTGGCGTTGGCGGCGATTGAGGCAGCGGCCGACTGCAGGCACTGTTCGATCAGGCGCTCTTCGTTAAAGGCCGGGATGATGATGGAGAGATGCATGGCTGCCATCATGCCATACCTGTGGTGAATTCTGAAATGGGCAATCAGTCACAAGCTTATGAGGAGGGGGACAGGGTGACCTTCGTGTCACGCCCTCCGTGCGTGGTAAGATGCCGCCGATGCTGCTTTCGAAATTCCATCCGATTATCTCAGATTGGTTTTCTTCGCAGGTCGGTCAGCCGACCGAGGTTCAGGTCCAAGCCTGGCCGGCAATTCAATCCGGAGACGACGCGCTCATCGCGGCACCGACTGGGTCGGGCAAGACCCTCGCGGCCTTCCTCTCCTGCATCGACCGGCTCTTCAACCAAGCTCTCGCACGTGAGCTCGACGACCATACCCATGTGCTCTACGTTTCGCCGCTCAAGGCCTTAAGCAACGACATCCAGAAAAACCTTCAGAAGCCTTTAAATGAGATCGGGAAACTAGCACTGGAAGCGGGGTTTCTGATGCCTGAGCTGCGTGTGTTGGTCAGGACAGGCGACACCCCAATGGCGGATCGCCAGCAGATGCTGAAGCGGCCGCCACATATCTTGGTCACGACGCCGGAATCACTGTTTATTTTGTTAACCGCCGAAAAGAGCCGACGACTGTTACAGACAGTGCGAACGGTGATTGTGGATGAGATTCATGCTTTGGCTCCGAATAAGCGTGGTGCGCATCTCGCGTTGTCGTTGGAACGACTGGAGGCGCTCACGTTCACCAAACCTCAACGGATCGGCCTCTCCGCCACTCAACGTCCCATCGAGCTCGTCGCGGACTATCTGGTTGGATCTCGCCCGCGCCCAAAGATTGTTGACGTCGGCCATCGGCGTGAGCTGGACCTCGCGGTAGAAGTACCGAAAGACGAATTGAGTGCCGTTGCGACGAATGCCATCTGGTCCGAGGTCTATGACCGTGTGGCGGATCTCGTCCGTCAACATCGCTCGACGCTGGTGTTCGTGAATACCAGACGGTTATCGGAGCGCGTCTCACATTATTTAGAGGAGCGGCTGAAAGATCTCGGTCCCGATGCGGTGGCGGCGCATCACGGGAGCCTTTCTCGAGAGATCAGGCTTACTGCGGAAGAGCGATTGAAGAGTGGCAAGACTCGGGTGGTGATTGCGACGGCCTCGCTGGAATTGGGCATCGATGTTGGCACTGTCGATCTGGTCTGTCAGATCGGTTCTCCTCGTGCCATTGCGACGACGTTGCAACGAATTGGGCGCGCAGGACATTGGATTCACGCCATTCCCAAGGGGCGCCTCTTTGCCATGACTCGGGATGAACTTCTGGAGTGTGCGGCTCTCGTGCGGGCGATTCGCACCGGAGTGCTGGACCGGATCGAGGTTCCTCCCGCACCGCTTGATATTCTTGCCCAACAGTTGGTTGCCGCTGCTGCAACACAGACCTGGACGGAAGAAGAGCTGTTCACATTGTGCCGGCGGGCCTATCCCTATCGAGACCTATCGCGAGGAGAGTTCGATACCGTAGTGCGGATGCTAGCCGATGGTATCGCCACGAAGCGCGGGCGCGGGCTTGCGTATCTCTACCATGATCGAATCAATCATCGGCTCAAGGGGAGACGTGGCGCACGGCTGGCGGCGATTACCTCCGGCGGGGCGATTCCCGATACAGCGAACTATGCCGTGGTTGCAGAACCGGACGGTACAGTCGTCGGGTCGGTCGACGAGGACTTTGCCGTCGAGAGCCTGGCCGGGGACATCATGTTGCTGGGCAATACGTCGTGGCGCATCAAGGGAGTGGAAGCCGGAAAAGTCCGTGTCGAAGATGCCCAAGGTGCACCGCCGAACATTCCGTTCTGGCGTGGTGAGGCTCCATCGCGAACGGCTGAGCTTTCTGCGGAGGTCGCCGAACTTCGGGAGGCGATCGTGGATCGAGCCGACTCGTCGCTGTCGGTTATCCAGTGGCTGAAAGAGGACTGTCGCCTTGATCAACGGGGAGCTCAGCAGGCCATTGCGTATGTGTTAGCAGGAAAGATGGTCCTAGGGGGGGTGCCGACGGAGACCACTGTGGTCGCAGAACGGTTTTTCGATGAAAGCGGTGGAATGCAACTGGTAATCCATGCACCCTTCGGTGGCCGAATCAACAAGGCGTGGGGATTGGCCCTTCGGAAACGATTCTGTGTGACGTTTGACTTCGAGTTGCAAGCCGCGGCGACGGATAACGGCCTCGTCATTTCTCTTGGCGAGAAGCACAGTTTTCCGCTGGAGTCGGTGTTCGGCTATCTCTACTCCAAATCGGTTAGGGAGGTGTTGGTTCAGGCCGTGCTGCTGGCGCCGATGTTCACCACGCGCTGGCGGTGGAATGCGTCACGGTCGCTGGCACTTCTGCGATTTGTTAATGGCAAGAAGGTTCCACCGCAAATCCAACGGATGAAATCAGAGGATCTCTTGGCGGCCATTTTCCCGGATGCCATAGCCTGCCAGGAGAATCTGACCGGGGCGCGGGCCGCGCGAGAGATTCCGGACCATCCATTGGTGAGAGAAACCCTCCGTGATTGCTTAACTGAGGCAATGGATGTCGAAGGACTGACGGCGGTGTTGCAACGGATCGAAGCAGGTCAGATCCGCTGTCTTGCGGTCGAAACGCCGGCTCCGTCCGTCTTCAGCCATGAAATTCTGAACGCGAACCCCTATGCCTTTCTCGATGATGCGCCGTTGGAAGAGCGTCGAGCGCGAGCGGTGGAAATGCGGCGAACCTTGCCACCCGACCTGGTTGGAGAGGTTGGGGCGCTCGATCCCGAGGCTATCGACGAAGTCGTCCGTGAGTCCTGGCCGGTCGTGCGCGATGCCGATGAGCTGCATGACGCGTTGCTCACGCTGATCTGGGTTCCTCAAGAGACGATTGCTGACTGGCGGCCGTTCCTTCCAGAGTTGACCGAGTCTGGCCGCGCGGTGGAACTCAGGGCGAGGGGTTGGGTGGCGACTGAGCATCGGGAAGCTGCCGAACGGGTACTGGCAGGAGACAATGACGAAACGTGTAATGGCATTCTGCAAGGATGGATGGAGAGTATCGGACCAACGACAGTCGATGAGCTCGCCACACGTCTGCAACTGCCGGTCGAGTCGATCCAGTCAGCGATGGTGCGACTCGAAGCTTCCGGCCAAGTTCTTCGTGGTCGCTTTCGGCCGTCCTCAGTACGAGAGGGTGACGATGCCTCCGAATGGTGTCATCGCCGGTTACTTGCGCGTATTCACCGACTGACGATTGGAAAGCTGCGCAAGGAGATCGAGCCGGTCACGGCGGCTGAGTTTATGCGGTTCTTGATGCAATGGCAGCATGTATCGACTGGGTCACGCCAGCACGGAGAATCCGGCCTCTCTCAGGTGATTCAACAACTAGCAGGATTCGAAGCAGCCGCATCCTCGTGGGAACCGCAGCTCTTGAGACTGCGCATGGCCAAGTATGAGCCGGAACTCCTGGATCGACTCTGTCTGAGCGGAGCGGTGAGCTGGGGGCGCCTCTCGCCTCATCCGAAGTTCTTGCAAGAAGGGGAGCTAGGTCCGCGGCGCATCATCGCCACGAGCGTTGCGCCGATCACCGTCTTTCCTCGGGAAGACAGTGAATGGTTGATGAGCCTGTTTCACCGTGAGGCAACCGTGAGCGGGGGAGATCCCAATGCTCAGTTGAGTTCGGTGGCCCATGATGTTCAACGCATGTTGGACCAGCGCGGCGCCAGTTTCTTTGCCGATCTTGCGAAAGGGACCAACCATCTTCCCGCTGAAGTCGAACATGCATTGTGGGAACTGGTCGCGGCAGGGGTCGTGACGGCCGATGGGTTTGATAATCTTCGTGCGCTCATGGACCCGCATCGGCGTCGAGCCGAAGGACGAGAACGGGCTCGCCGGCCACGGTATTCAGCCGGACGGTGGTCGTTGCTGAGGCAGTCCTTGGGAACCGGCGGGGGGCTAGGCCAGTCAAGGAGCGTCTGGTCTTCAGCCACTGAGAATGTGGCCCGTCAACTCTTGCGGCGCTACGGCGTCGTATTTCGTGATCTGCTCAAGCGGGAATCGCTAGTTCAATCGTGGCGTGATCTTCTGGTGCTGTATCGCAAGCTTGAATTGCAAGGTGAGGTGCGAGGCGGACGATTTGTAACGGGATTCACTGGTGAACAATTCGCCCTGCCGGAAGCAGTGGAAGCCTTGCGTGTGTTGCGCAAGAACGGTAGCCCGAATGCCGGGATGGAGGTGAAACTGTCTGCCTGTGATCCACTGAACCTAGCAGGGATTGTGTTGCCGGGACCGCGTGTTCCCGCGGCCCCCACGAACTTCCTTGTGCTTAAAGATGGTGTTGTCGTTCGAACGATGATCGGACGGCAAGGCTCACGCGAGCCTTTTTCAACGGAACGCATCGGGGGCCAGGCTGTACAACGGCTTCACTGAACTCTCAGCTATCGAAGGAACGGTCTCGAGGTATCTCGCAGCAGTGCCAAGAGAGACTTAGGATCTTTGCCGACCGTCTCGGCATAATTGGCTTGGATAGTTGAGAAAAATACTGGTTGTTGTTCTTCAGGAACGCCCAAGAGTCGGCTCACCGACGACAGATATTCCCCCCGCCCTGCTGCCAAGTCTTGCTGAAGGTTTTCTTGATTCAAGCTCACAAATGCCGTGGTCTTGAAGTCTGGCTTGAGCTGACCATCCTCATTCCACCAAGCCTGTCCGAAAGTGGTGCCGGTGATGTTGGACGTGGTATCGGTCGTCTGGTTGATCGTCGCTTTCAATGTGCAGCCGGTTGTGCCAAGCATTACGATCGTCGCGCCGACTAGGATACATCGTAGGACATTTTGCATGGAATCCTCCTTGTCATTATAGCTATTCAGTGCGTCTCACTATACCACACTGTTTCTTAAGTTCAGCCATGTCAGTGCCGATAGAGAAGTAACAGGAGACTCGACTCCGGTTGACCAAGTAGGAGCCACGCATGCCGATTCAAGCACTGACAACCGTCGATCCACATCAATTGCTCAATCTCCATTCACCCTCCGCTATTGGGTCGCACAGGTTGGAGACAGGGGTCAGCGGTGTGACTGTATCCAACGAGTTTTCGGGACGCCTGAGTGTGAGGACGACAGAAGGCGATACCATTACCTTGGGGGCTGACCTAGACACCAGCTTACATGCGGGTCGCTTCTACGCTCATGGGAGTTCTGGACAACAGGAGGTTGGCATCGGCGCGGAACATGCGCGATACTCCCTGCAGCAAGAATTCGGCATCACCGTTGATGGTGACCTCAATGAGCAGGAGCTCAACGACCTCCACAAGCTCGTGCAAAAGATTTCCAGTATCTTTCATGGATTTGTTGAAGGACAAGATGAACAGGCCCTCGCACAGACGGCCGCACTCGCCGAGCGATTTGGCCAATTAACCACGCTCTCCGGTCTGGACCTCAGTGTTGAGGTGCTACGATCCGTCACTGTAGTGGCGACATCGACCTATACTCCGGGTGGGGCGCCTGTGACGGCAGCGGCGATCCCGCTGCTGTCCAACGGTACCACGGCGCCCACCCCGTCATTCGCTTCGTCTGAGGACGGCGGTCTCTCTGTGTTGAAGAAAGACACGCAACTTGCGTCTCTTATACAACAGGTCTTCGATGCCTTGAAGGAAGCGGAGACCGAGTTGCAAAAATTCCAGAAGTACCTTCCAGATTTCTTTGAGCAATTGCACGAGGATCTCCTGGGAAGGCTAGATGGTTTCACGAAACCCAAGGAAGGAGCGCAAGAGCAGCCGGTGGAGCAGTTGTCCTCAACGATCACTAACCAGACTGTCTTCACGGCCTACAGCGCGGTGGACCTTGACTCGTTTTCATTTACCATCCAAAGTTAATCTTGAAACAATAGATCACCTTGCCGGATAGATGAACAGGCGAGGCCTGTTTCAGGCCTCGCCCTGCCGCTGCGTGGTTAGTTCGCCCAGATCCGTTGATACCACTTCTTGTCTTCATTTCCCGGAAGCGACGCCAAGCTCATTGCGTGACGAATCTCGCGGATGTTCCATCCGGTCAAATTGGCTAAGGTTTGTGCCTCGCGTTCATAACGCTCCCGCAACTGCTGCCGATAGGTTGTGGCAGCCGGACAGTCGTCCGTCCCGGTCCAGGCGTGGCGCAGAATATACCGAGCCTGGAAATTATTCCGATCCGACGTTTCCTGGAACATCAGATCTTCTGGAAAGTGGGTAGCATCGTAACGAACATGCAGGCGAGTCAGGAAGACGTTCTGCGCTTGCGGCATGGAGTCTCGCCCACGTTTGAGGGATGGGCTGTCCTGCCAAAACACACCGAAGCTGCGCAGCTCCTCGGCCGAGAGTGGGTTTGCGGCACAAGGATCGCACCAGCTCATATCCCAAGCATATTCGAGAAAGACGCCGCGTTTACTCTCGCGTTTCAGTTGTTGGGTGAACATGGCACGATAAAAGTCGCCGAACTTGTCTTTCACGTAGAGCGGGATCTCTTGGGATTCCGGCAAGCGGATGGTTCGGTAATTGGTGGTCTCAACTCGGCCCTGTTTGGTCAGCATGTAGATGAAGAGTTCTTGAGCTCCATCGGCATTAACCGTTCCGAGTCGGATCGGCAGCATGAACTTCGGCGACTCAAACGCGATCTGGAGAGGGCGTAGATGAGTAAAGCCAAACTTCGACTGTTCGACGAGGTTTACCTTGGCGATAAAGAACTTCATGTTCTGCTTGAGGTAACTCTGTAAGACTATCGAAGCACCTTGAGGAATCTTGTACCCATTGTTGTTCAACCAAGTTTCAAGCCCGTGGCTCTCTTTGGCTGAGAGAATCATGATGTCGTACTCACCGATCTGATACTGCGCTTCAACCGTGACCCCGAGAGCTTTGTTTTGTTCGAGTCGAGCCGGTGCTTCGGCTGACTTGGCCATCATATCCATGGCCCGGCTTTCGGGATATTGCATCTGGCAGGGATTGGGATCGAAGTATTCGACCAACCGTGGCGCCGAATAGTCCGCGAGATGTTTCAGGACGGCTGCATTGCCGACATGAATCTGGTCCTTCTCCAAGACAGTCGGGACCGGCACGACCATCGCAAATTCTTTGACGTCGCCCTTGAAGTCGTTGGCCATGGTGATGACGGTTTTATTGTCATGGCGAGCAATGACGACTTCTGACGCTTTGTTAAAGAGCTTGGTATCCGCTTTGCCGACATAGAATCCGCAGAAAGCCGATGCGTGGCTATCCCAGAGAAACAGACTGACGATAAGTGTGAACAGGGGAATGAGTACAGGGATCATGCGAGCCTCCTTTGTGATTGATATGATGCTGACACGGGTACGGATAGGGTCATTCCACCAGTCGTGGGCTTGGACCAGTCGTATCGAATACCGGGAAACAGACGATCCAATAGGGGAACCAGTGGCGCACAGACGATAAGGCCCCAGAGCGGCCCGTTCGGTTTGAAGAGACCGAATTGAACGTAGAGAGCGGCGAGCGAGACGATCAGGGCAAAGAGGATACGGCCCGTTCTTGAGTCAGGCGTCGTCTTCGGGTCTGAAATCATGAAAAAAGCAAAGATGAGGAGTGCGCCACTTTGGATCTGATGCAGGAGAATGGTCAGCGGATCGCCAAGCCACAGGGCTCGTAAGACCAGCAGGCCGATGTAGAAGACAAGAAAGGCGAGGGTGACATCAGCCCGCGCCGCTCGCGTGGTCACGAGACTGCCGAAGCATGCGATCAGAAATCCAAACCAGGCGACCTGTCCCCATTGCCCCGGTGAAATCCAGCCGAGACCACTCGTGAGCACGACGACCAGTGCCAGATTTGTGGGGTTGAAGATGTGCTTGTCGTTCCAGCGGATGACAAACTTGCTGCCGATCGCAGTGAACGCCGCCAGAGCGGAAGTTGCAAGGTCGTTGGTCCGAAGGAGTAAGCAGAGGGACAAAGACGAGATCAGCGCGCTTTTCGGATCAAACGACGGTAAGTCGAAATACTTCGTGGCGGCATATTGAGTCAGTTGTGCTGTGCCGAGTGTGACGACGATCTGGAAGATCGAAACCTCGAAGTGGAGGAAGACCAGTCCATAGATGAGCAGGGTCGAAAGGCTCGCAATTTGGTAGAGGCGGGGATCGCACCATAAAGAGTGTTTAATCGGCTGGTATGTGTCGTTGTCGTGCCCCATGGAATCCTCCTCCGGCTCGCCATGGCTTCGTGGCGGCCTTCACCGGAGGATATGGCACGAGAGAAAAAATCCTTTCAGAGGGGACAGTGACATACTCGACGTTGACAAGTTGTTGGGCCATTGTAAGAATAGCGCACCATCTCATGGAGAATGCCATTTCATGATGAAGCTGGACCACTGGTCTGGATCAAATCCACTTTTGTGAGGCCCTTGACGATGCCAGCTTGGCTCTATCCCGCATTGAAAGCCGTTCTGCCGCATGTGGGGACAATCTTGTCCGCAGCGGCTCCTGTCTTTACCAAGAAGAGTGCCGATGCGGCTGCTAGTCAGACCTCGCAGCCCTCGATGCTGCAACAGCAGGTTACCGAGCTTCAGGCGGCCGTAGCGAAGAACGACACCCACATCAAGGACTTGGCGATGCAGATGAGAACTACGCTCGAGGCGCTGGAACAGGGTGCAGCTCTGGCGGAGCGTCGGTACGAACGTCTTCTGACGATGTGTCTCGCGACGGCAGTCGTGGCGGTGGTGTCTCTAGGGTTGGTCCTGATATTGCTGATTCGATAAAGTCGTGGACCAGTCTGGAGTCTCGCGAGTGGATCGTTAACCATGATGGAATCTGTTAAGGCATTTAGCCTGGGAGCCATTGTGGTATTGCTCTTATACTCGGTTTCCACTGTCTATGTTCTAAACATGTACGTGCATTTGCGAAGTTTCAGCACGTTTCGATCCCTTGTTCTTGCTGAGCTCCTTCTCATAGGATTCGGATCTTTTGGTGCACACCTGGCGTTCTCTGTTGTAGGTGAACCCAAATCTTTTCCTTGGGCAACATCCTCAGGAGGTGTATTTGGTGTACTCTTCGGCATAGCTCTTCCCTTATATACCCCGTTTCTCTCGTTTGTTACCGATAGCATATGCGCAGTGACTGCGGTGATACTGGGGGCCGTGCTTTCGGCAATTACTACTTTGGTTGGTGGGAGAGCATCATGGGATATACAAAAATAGTAAACCGTGGGCAAAAGAAGGCTTCGTTCTATTCATTACACGATGTCGCAGCTGCTGATGGGAAGACAGTTTTGGGGTGATCTGGGCATCACCGACGTGAAGAGGATGTGATTACTTTCTTTGGGTAGTTGGCCCATGTTGCGATCGATCCATGCCAAGCCCGTTTCTTGATGGCTTCGTCTGGTGCCAAAAGTTCCAGTCGAATTTCAGCAGCCCTTAAACTTCTTTGATCGACATTGCTCCGAGAGCCGCTTGGCTTCGGTGATCTGTGCTGGGGTCATGCGCTGGGCGACATCATCTCGATTTTCTTCGGCTTGTTTCTTTTCCTCTCCCTGCATATGTCCAGCGGCGAGGGTCACCCACATATAGGCGCGCACGTAGTCTTGCGGGCCACCGAGTCCAGCGAAGTACAGTTCTGCGAGATTGTTTTGTGCCAGGGGATGACCCTGGGCGGCAGCTTTCCCGTACCACACTCGTGCTTGGGCGTAGTCCTGTGGCATTCCCATTCCCTTGGCGTACAACTCTCCGAGGCTATTCTGCGCCTCGGCGTCTCCTTGGTTCGCCTGTGCCTGGACTGCATGCAGATCGGGACTGTTGGCTGGGGGAAAGGCTGCGGTCTGCCCAATGGCAAGAACAAGAATGACGAAAATGATGAGACTCAGGATATGCATGGGTGGGGAGTATGGCGTGCGCGAGAAGGAATCGTCAACATGAATCCTACCGCGCTCTCTGGGGAAACTCCGGAGCTGATGGCTGTGCGGGAGCGGAGGGCGGAGGAGGAAACTGAATGGTCTGGTTGTTCAATTGAAGAGGCTGACCGAGATTGAGCCCAGGGCTTTGCGGTGGCTGCACTGTGATGATTCGCTCGCCAGTTGGGAGATCAGTTGTGCTGTGTACCGCACCAGTGGCATCCTTGTAGACAGTCGTGCCGCCTTCAGCGTCGAGCACTTGATGCAACCGTTCTTTCGCACTGGGCTGTTGAGACGACTCCTCATCTGAAGCAAGCAGCAAGCCAGGATGTACAAGTCCGATTGTCATCACCAGGTAGATAGCGATCCAAGGCATAGGTGCATTATACTAGTGCCCTGTCGCTGAGCAACAGGCCATAATAGGGGGGAGGCTTGGATGGACGGCAAGGTTCCAGAGAAAAAACTGCAAGTGGCGATATTGTTGTACGATGGCATGACCGCGCTTGATGCGATCGGCCCTTACGAGGTACTGCAGGCTCCGACGCTTGCTACTGATGTGCGCTTCGTGGCTCGAGAGAAGGGCGTCAAGCAAACCGACTTCGGCCGACTCCGCCTGACGGCCGATTATACGCTCGCTGAAACTCCAAGCCCAGACATCCTCGTAGTGCCGGGAACGGCGTTTCCCCAGGCCGTGATGGGTGATCAGCTTGTGCTGGATTGGATCGCCCAGGTGCATCGGACGACGAAGTGGACCACGTCGGTCTGCACCGGTGCCTTGGGTCTTGCCGCTGCTGGCGTGCTGAATGGCCTGAAAGCTACCACCCATTGGCTCGCCCACGATGTTTTGAAACAGTTCGGTGCCATTCCCACCAAAGCGCGTGTTGTTCGTGACGGCAAAGTCATCACGGCCGCCGGGGTTTCCTCCGGGATCGACATGGCCCTGACCCTGGTCGCCGAAGAGTTTGGTGCCGATGCCGCGCAACTGACCCAGCTGCTCATTGAGTATGATCCCCAGCCGCCGTTCGATGCGGGAAGTCCGGACAAGGCGCCATCTGACATCGTCAATACAGCGCGTGAGGAATTCGGCAAGTTGGTCACGATGCCGTAACCCTCGTCGCAGACCTCGCAGAGACTGACTCACGCTCTTTCCCCTTCGGCAGATTTCCATCTATCGCTTGCCGATCACGCATGGCCCAGTCAAGATTTCCTGGTACGCATGCATCATGCCCTGTGTTGGCATGGTGTTGAAGCGGCGATCAAGCGATATGTTTGCCATGGCTGAGATTCAACGAGCGGACGACCAGAGTAGAAAATTGGCCATCGTTGCCCTGATCATGGTGTTGATCGGCGGGGTGGTGCTCTGGATGGTTTTTGACGAGTGGATGGCCGAGCTGCGGGACTCGCCTATTGAGGAGGCTAAGCAATCACTGTCCAGAGCCTTTCTCCTGTGCATGGGTATCATGATCGTCTGTGTGTGCATCGTCGGCTGGCATTGTTGGTGGGTTGGTGAACGTGTTCGGCAGACTCTACGGTTTCCTCCTCTTGATGCGAAAGTTGTTCGAGATACGGTTGTGTTGTCGGGGCAAGACGCGGCAGCTCGGGGGAGGCTGCTCAAAGTATTTGGGGTGATCTTAATGTTCTGTGCGATGGCCTTGGGAGTAATGTCCTGGTGGGTCTTCAGGATGTTTCATGGTGTTCTTGGCTAAGTTCGCAGAAGAGGTGAGCACGCATGGCGATGACGACCCCGCCTCGTATCTACTGTATTCCCGCAACACAGGCTCCGGTGGTAGCGGTCTTTCGTCGAGGACCAAGCGATTGGGTGCATATCGGCCGGTGGGATTTGGTCGCTCAACGATATGAATCAGGAGCTTGGCTCGGTGGGCGCATTTTTCCACGGCGATCCGATCTGTCTCCCGATGGGCGATACCTCTGCTATTTCGCCCATAAGCCCAGTGCTACCTGGGCGCATGGTGAGGCCTATGTCGCTCTGTCGAAACTGCCATGGCTGACGGCGCTGCACGCGTTTCCCACATGCGGGACTTGGACTCGTGGGTACTACTTCACCGAGGACGGTAGTCGGGACAATACTTTTGCGGAAACGCTCCCGATTCCATACGGGCTGCACTCCATTCAATTGGTGCAATTTGCCAACGAACGACGGCGAGGGTGGATCGAAGCGGAGGACTCGCCGGTTCGCGATCCAAGAGATACCTGGGACCAGCGGCGGAATGCCCGCATGAGGAAAACGCAGCCGCAAGGAACTCGTGTGCTCTGCCTGGAAAGCATCGGCTGGGCAGGTGGGGCGTTCGGCATCGATCAGTCCGTTGACGGACTGGTCGTGCGATATTCTCTGGAGACCGATGGGAATCTTGAACTCTTGGACGACCTTCAGTGGGCCGACTGGAGTCGAGAAGGATACCTGCTCGTAGCCACGAAGTCGGGTTGCCTGCAAATCCGTCATCTTGACGGCGGGAGCCACAATATCCTCTTTCAAGCGGATCTCTCGAACCTGGACCCGAGTCCTACACCGGCGCCAAGTTGGGCGCTATCCTGGTAGTTGTCACTACCATTGATCAGGTGTGACAGCGGCCTGATGGCAGAAATCGTGAAATAAGTTGTCGGAAGCCACCACTCGCGATACCTCTAGACGGCGCGCTGGTTCACGGCACGGGAGTGGATTCTCAACAACCATCAGGGAGGATGTAACCATGCATATTATCATCGTGGCAGTTATCGCGGTTGGGCTGGTCTATCTGCTTTGGGAGATACGGCCGTAACCTGGTTCATGCGGCGTCATCTTCCCTGAGCATTGATCAGGCGGCTGATCGTCGAATAGTGTAAACCCAGGACATGGCCGATCTCGGACAAGGTATACCCATATTTACGGTGAGCTTGGCAGATAATTGCCTTGCGCCTAGCTTGGTCGAGACGAGGGCGAACGCCAAACAGCTGGTGAAGAGCTGGTCGGGCTGCAAACCGTTGTCGTCGCGGAATTTCTTTGAGCCCGTGTTTGTCCTGCAGTCTGGGTGCCATGCGTGCGACAAACCGGTCACTCCCAAGTAGCACCTGTCCCTGAAGTTGTTCCCAGGGTGAGCGCTGGCCAATCCCTTCAGTAACAAAGGCGCGATACTTTCGCTGGGCGGACGTCCGCTGTTTCCCGAATTGCGAGAGCAGCCAGTCCACTGTCAGAAAGGGCGGCGTATTCGCGAGCCCCGCCGTGGCTTGGTAGCTTGACCATTGATAGGTATCGGCTTTGCGGGTCGTTTTGGCACGCACCGGATTCAGCACCACATAGCGGCAAAGTTCTAGCAGATAGTTGTCTCGGTCGACGATGATCGCTTTGAAACGGCCTTGCAAGACGTGGCCGACCCGTCCATGACGGCGGTTAAAGGCTTGCGTATAGACACCGTTAAGATGGCGCATGGCCTTCGACAGGTTCGCCTCGGGTGTGTCCACCATCAGGTGAAAGTGGTTATTCATCAGACAGTAGGCGTGTAATCGAAGATGAAAGCGGGCGACGACGAGCCCGAGGACCGTGAGAAATCGGTGACGGTCCTCATGATCCAGAAAAATGTCCTGCTTGGCGTTGCCTCGGGCAGTGACATGGTAGAGGGCTCCAGGATATTCGATGCGCAGTGGACGGGCCATGAGAGGCACTCTAACTCAGCGGTCTACACAGAACAAGATCTGACCCCATCTATTTGTCTAGCCGAGACCGACAATGCATTGACACAGCGCACTCGATGACACCGTCAAAGTTTTGGACGAGAGCGATCACAGGTTAACTACGTAACACGTAAATCATTGAGATACTGCACTCTGAAGAATTGGCGCAGGTCTTGCTTGAGTGCATTCTTAGCCGTGTACGTAATCACCCTGGGAGGGAGCGATGGATTGTCCGAAATGTAAGGGCATGATGATGTTAGAGCGGTTTTCGGATTTCTTTCTCGTGTTTTATGCTTGGAAATGCATCAATTGCGGCGCCATCATTGACCGCACGAGTTCCAATAATCGCCGAAAGAGTCTGGCTGCCCGGAGCTCCCAGGCTGGGGCTACACGGTAAGGCGGTTCCGCACAATCCAGAACCATGCCTCGTGGGAAGGGTGGCCAAAAAGGCAGGCCAGTTTGGAAGGTGTGCTCCGTCAAGTCCTTCCTGAACTGCTTCCGACGCTCCAAATAGATGTGTTCCCACTGTTTGGTCTGCAGTGCGACCATCGTCAGAGGTATACGCCTCCTGTAGTAGGAGAGAGAGGTGCCTTCCGAAGGGCCATCGTACATCCTTCTCGCTGTACGTAATCAACGGCATAGGCAAGCAGCTGCTGGCAGCTGGTTGCCTGCAGAAGCAACGGGCTTCTACAATGCGCCCGGGGGCTTTGGCGATGAGCGTTTGATCTCTGATGTTGATTCAGCGAACAGATATCATCGAACCGTTGTGTTGAGATAGGGGAAGCCGATGTCGCAATCCAAGAGACCATGGCTGTCAGCATTCATGATGATATCTGGCGTTCTTATCCTGGTTGGATGTGTCACTCATGGGGCAGATGATCGCAATCGAAAGAAGCCAGAATCGAAGAAGCACCTTCCTGTATTATCGCCGACGAAAGAGAAAAAGACTTTAGCTGAAGATGGGGCTCTCCGAAATGATGGAAGTTGGCCCTCAACTCAGCGAGGGAAGATCCTCTTCAACGGGAAAGCCTTATGTTTTGAGTGTCATGGCCAGAATGGTGATATTCACACGATATCGAATGCAGGTGTTGGGCCAGTGGACCCCATGCCGACCGATCTCCGAATGCCGACGGATAAATCCATCCGGCAACTCTATTTGATCATCAAATATGGAATTCCAGCTACGGACATGGCTCCGATCCAGGACACGGATCGGTTCAGTGATTCTGATGTGGTTGATATCATTTCCTATGTTCTTGCCCTTCAAGGAACTCGACTCTCGCCTGATACGATTTCGATTCAGCGGTTCCGTCGTCATACCGAGACCGACGTTGTGATCGAAAGAATGTGCGCGGAAGAATTTATCGGGGACTCTGATCTGGAAGATGACTGCGAGCACCGATACGCCGCACGCTATCGAGATCTCATTATCGGGCGCCCGCCAGATATCCCAACAAATCGATACATACAGATTGAGGCTCGTTGCAAGCGGCAAGCTAAGAATGACCTGGATAGGTTGGCGCTCTGTTACCGAACGGAATATTTGGCATTACGGCAAATCCGCACAGACCGATCAGGAATCTCAGCGGACAAACGTGTTCTAGGGCAACGCTAGCGTCAAGAAGCGTCATCAGAGCATCACAGGCCGCGGTAGACTGTCATCCGAACGATCAGCGACTGAGGCCATGTACTCGTATTCTTGTAAAGGCCGAGCTGAACAATCTACAGAGTTTTCAGGTAAGTTTGTGAACTAGGCGGAAACCTTGAAATCTGTTGCCAGAAAGGCCGTCTCAGGATACCGGTAGACGGGGCGCTGATTCATAGCGCTGGGTCCGGCGATACAACCTATTTCAGGGGAGGATTTTTATGCGATTCATTGTCGTCTCAGCCGTCGCAGGCTGGCTTATGTTTGGGACGGGGGCATTCGTGCAGGCGGATGAATTCAGCAGTTTCGGTTCGGAATTGACAGCCGAAGTGGGATCCATGGCCAGTGAAGCCAAGAGCGACATGCAGGCGACGCCGGAGCAGATGGCGGAGGATTTCAAGGCACAGAAAGACGAGATGCAGTCCGAGATGAAGGACAAGCGGGAACAGATGAAGTCGGAGATGAAAGGGAAGCGCGAGCAGATGCGGTCGGAGATGAAGGGGAAGCGCGCTAAGATGAAATCGGAGATGAAGGGGAAGAAAGACGCACTGAAAGCGAAGAAGCATGACATGAAAAAGGCCGCGAAAGCGAAGAAAGCCAAAGCTCGTAAACATGCCGAGGATGCGGTGGAGTCCCTGGAGCACGCCGAACACTAAATGAACGAGTGTTGATGGGTACAGTAGGGATCGTGGTGTGCAATATGGCCTCCAGAGGATCTCCTCTGGAGGCCGTTCTGTTTTCAGCATCAAGACTGGATGACGACGGCTGGACTGTTGTCGGACGGAATGTCGCTCGGCGTGGTGGGTGGTGCAGCTATACCACTTGTTGGCAGGGTAAGACAAAGACATGGAGTGGGAACATCAGATCACCTGTGGACGCTTCTTGTCCGAGGCGGAATCGCTTGAACCCGTCGATGAGACGTTGAGCGGATTGTTCGGGAACCGCGACGAGGATCATCCGGTTGGTTGAGGGCGCCAGAAAGAACTGACTGGTTAGTCCAGTCTCTCCTTTTCCAGTGACGTTGTGCAGTTCGCTGTACGAAGTCACTTCATAGTCCTTCAAGAGGGCATGTACCTGTTCAACGAGCGATTCACGAAACACGATGACCAACATTTCCATATGCGCCGTTCCTTTGTTCCGGTGGGTGCCGACTCTCGATCTATTATCATGAGCGTCAGAGACAAATACAAGCTCAGGCGAGGACTTTTTCAGCTCGCTGGACTGTGGGCAGGCCTCAAGACTGAGGAGTCGGCTCGACAAGGGTGGAGGTGATACGCTATAAATTATGTCCAGCGTGCTCATGTGGTGGTCATAGTGAGGTCGGCTTTATGCAGCAACAAGAATATGCAGTGTATTATGGGACGGCCTGTTTAGTCCTATCCGTCTATCTTTTCATCAAGGGATGTATTTCGGCTGCACGGCAGCGAAGCGCTGATCGTTCCACAACGTTGGTGGCATCCTATGCCTACGCGGTTGTGGCGTCAGTTCTATTGACCGTTGGGTTGGGGTTCTTTCGGCCCACCTTACCGTGGTGGGGATACCGCTTGATTTTCCCTGGCACGACCATGCTCTTTCCCGCCATCATGTATCTCATCGGTCGGCGTCCGCCCAAGCCAGGCCTGGACCGCGTCGATGCATGACCCCTTCAGACTGGTGGTGCAACCGATGGCCGTCGACGCTACTTTGCGATGGTAATGCTCGGTACGCCTGCCCGTGGCACCTCTGTGAAGGTCATCTGAAACAATTGCGATAAGAGTTTGAAGGCTTCTCGATTCCAGCGAGCTTGAGGGCCGTTTGTGTTGACCGCATAATACTGACCATGGGATTTCATGGCGAGATCCAGTCCGGACGGTGCCGATGATGACACAATCAGATCGATCGTCTTGATGGGATTTTCGGAAACGTCAGGAGTCCGCCCATCCTTGTCGACATGGTATTCCGGTTCTTCATCGATTGAGAGTCCCAGAAAATTCAACATCGCGTTGAAACTTCGCAGGCGAAAGTCTCCCTTAATTGGCCAGTCGCCTCCATAGTGCCCTGCGCGAATATCAAACGTGATGTCGTGAGGAAGCCCATGTTCGTTTTCGTCTTGTAGGCGAGCCCGTTCTTCGCGTGAGAGTAAACTCGGGTCATAGTTTGTGATCAGCGTACCGCCCTCGACTTGTTTTCGCAGCGTGAAGGTTTTCTCCTTCCCGTTATACGACACCTGGTAGTGCTCTTCGAGCGCGTTGAATCCCTCCGCCGTGACGGACTCGGCGGGAATCGTCCAGCTTCGTTCGATACTTAACGGCTCAACATAGAGGTTGTTGTGGTCTTGAATGGCGGAGAGATGAAGCACCACACGCCTGAACATTTCGTAGCCGATGGTGTCGGACGGACTGTTCCGATAGGCGATCGCTCCGTCGCTGTGGTTCAGGCGTAGCTCCTTTGCCATCAATCTCAGGAGCAGATCAATATCGACGCCCTGTCGCAGGAGCAGAGTCAGCTTCGATTCATGAAACGGGGTGAGGAGGCGCTTGGTGAACTCTTCACCTTCGATCGGAGCGATACTGATCGTCGGATTTTCAGCCACGCTGCCGCCAATGACCGGCAAGATCGTGCGGCTGGCGTCGCCGGTGAGCGCCGGGGTTGCGCCGGCCGTAAATCGAAAATCGAAGGTCGCGGCGACGTTGGAGACGCCGGTAAAATGAATCGGTTGGTGGTGTTGCGCTCGTGCGATATTGACGAGCAACTGCTTCGATTGCGCTTCGGTGATTGCCTCATCATAGGCGATGACAGCTCGTGTCAGGGTCACTGGTGAAAGGCATCCCGAACACATCGTCAGAGCAACGAACGTGAAGATGGTGCCGGAGAGCTTCTGGATCATCTGTCGGTTGCCGAGAGTCAGGTGCGATGCATGATCGTGGGCGAGTTGTACCATATCGGCCACATGGATGCCCAGGACCTAGGTTGGGGACAGGATGGATTGGTCTACACGACGGCAGGCTCTGGTTCGTGGGCATTGAGGCGTTCGACGATCATTTTGACGGGGACCTTGGGGCGCAGTGTCATGACTGGATCGGGGATGATCGTCTGTCCATCAACCAAGCGTAGCCGGAATCGCAAGGCGATTGTGGCTAGGATCAACAGGCCTTCCAGTTCTGCAAAGGATTCCCCGAGACAGCGACGTCCTCCGGCTCCGAAGGGAATGTAGCTATAGGGTGTGCGAGTCCGTTTTGCCTCGTCGGAGAATCGCTCAGGGTCGAATCGGTTGGGATCCGGGAACCATCGCGCATTGCGATGCACACTCCACGGGCTGATGAAGACCCATGCTCCGGGTGGGAGTACAGCTCCGGATGGAAGGTGGTCTTCGGCTCGTCCGACACGTGTATGGAGGCTCCAGGCAGGAGGATACAGCCGAAGCGATTCCTCCCAGACCATCTTCGTATAGCGCAAACGAGGCACATCGGCAGTGGTTGGTAGGCGGTCGTCTAATACCTCGTGTACTTCTCGCGTGAGCCGCTCTTGGACCGATCGAAATTGAGACAGCAAAAACCAGGTCCAGGTGAGTGCATTGGCCGTGGTCTCATGACCGGCGAGCAAGAAGGTCACCAGCTGGTCACGGATCTCTTTATGAGTCAACGGGCGCCCATCGGTGTCTCTTGCGGCGAGCAACAGCCCGAGCAGGTCATCGTGCCGCTCAGATGCGGTGCGCCTCTCCTCGATCCTTCTGTGGATCATGGCCTCCATCGCATGGAGACCGCGGTTGAATGTTCGGTGGACCTTTGTTGGAACCCAGAGAGGGGTTATGCTCGCCAACAACGAGTCGTACTGTGTCTTGATGAGCCCCTGACCGACGGCAATCGCTTCTCGCACGATGTCGGATTCCGCCCCAACCTCTTGGCCAAAAAGCAGACGCCAGATGATGGACAGTGTGAGATGTGCCATCTCACGTTCAATATCGACCGTCGTTCCATCTTCCCAGCTTCCGACCATGTCGTAAGCCTGACTCGTGATCGGGTCGGTGTAGGCCGTGACATGGTTTCCGTGAAAGAACGGCAGAAACAGCCGTCGCTGACGGTGATGCAGGTCCCCTTCCGTGTGCAGGACCCCTAGACCGAAAATTCGGGATTCAACAGGAGGAACCATTCCCTTCTGATAGTTGTCCTGATTCGTGACCAGCACATGTTTGATGTCGGCGGGATGGTTCAGGACATAGGTGGCTGCGTCCCGTTTCCGGAGGAGGAGTTCGATGACCAGCCCCATCGGAAGTTTGACCACATCGCCGTAGGTTTGACAACGGAGGAAAAATCCGAGGGTATCGCGGCGAAGCTCGGGAAACGGCCCCCACCAGCGTGAGACCGGCGGACCTGAGAGTGTTAGCGAAGAAGGTTTCTGATCTGGCATGTGTCGAGTACGTAGCTGGTGGTCGCGGTGTAGTTATATATAAAGCATCGAGTGTGGTTACTCTCGCTGAGGTTCGGCCCGAAGCTCTTCCGGCCCTTCTGTTCGTGCCTTCAGAAATGCAAACTGCCGTGTGAGCGTTTGGATTTTCCGAAGGTAGATGCGTACATCATGGTCCCCGCATCGTTGTCGAACGGCCAGCTGAAAATTGCGTGATACATAGGTACGGCCGAAGCCGGCGCCGCACAGATGAATGATCGCGGCCAGATCCTGTTTCTGCTGGATCGTTGCCGGCCGGTTCCCAACCAACCGAGTCACCTGTCTGTCAAGCAGCGCGGCAGTCATCTCCATGGCATGCCCCGGGATGACTCTAGAATACAGACTGTTGAACCAACAAGAGGTGAGGTCATGCCACGGCCCGTCCTCGACGACTTGGTGATTGTGGATGCAGTAACGCTTTCCTTCTTGGAATGTCCCGTTGGTAATTTGAAACATTCCGACCGCACTTGATGCCGGTTGGTACCATTCCAGGGGATTCCGTGAGGTGAGACGTAACCGCCAATAGGTTCGCGCGATAGGGTTCCCAGACCCTTCTGCTTGTGCTAATGCAGCAAGAAGTTCGGGCGCGACAATATCGGTTGAATGGACATCGAACAGGGCGCCATATTCCGCCCAGGTTTCTGATGGGCTTTTGTGAAGGGCTCGCTCCACCGGGAAAAACAATTCTGTCGGCTTATAGTAGGCATGATATCCCCAGTTGATGCCCATCGACAGAATGACGAGGATGGACAGGTAGATACCGACTTGGACCGTCGCGGGGACTTTTCGTACGGCCTGAAGGAACAGTTTCGCTTCAATCCACCGCCGACGGAGAAATTGTACAGGGGGTGAAAATTGTTTGGGCGGATGGCTCACGCGTGAACGGGAAGAACGAGTGCGTCGACGACGAGACATGGTCTGTAGAGTAACAGAAAATGTCGATTCCTTCCTCATGTCCGTGCGGGTTGTCCCTCTAACTTTTGTACTCGATGCTACGATTTTTGAAATGATCTTGCATTGCTCCCAAAACAGCGCCAAGATGACGCAGTGTACGTAGGGTCGTGCATTCGATGTCGATTGTTCGTCGGGGGAGGAGGGTCGTATGCGACGTTCTTCTGTACTGGGTGCCGTTCTCATTATGTTCACGATAGCACCGAGTTCGGCGCTATCTTCGTCGTTCATGGACAAAGCCAAAAAGGACAGCGCAGTCGAGATGAACGATGAGGAGCCGGCGATGCAGAAGGCCATGGAACGGGCACGGACCGGCTTGGACGATTTTCTTCGAAAGGCGGGCTCCCCACCGCCAGAGACTGATTTTTATTCGGTCAAAGTCAGAGTGCGCGAAGGAGACAACTTGGAGTATTTGTGGTTGTCCAACCTCAAAGCACAAGGGGAGCTCTGGTCCGGTCGGATCGATAATGCTCCCATGATTCGATCGGTCAAGAAGGGGCAGTCCTATTCCTTTGCCAAGAGTGAAATTGTGGATTGGACCTATATTGATCGGACCAAGAAAAAAATTGTCGGGAACTTCACGACCTGTGCCCTCCTCACGAAAGAGACACCTGACGTCGCGCAGAAGATTCAGAAACAATATGGTCTGGACTGCGATCGATGATGAAATCGGTCCTGCCATACGAACCATCCGCACGACTGATCGATGCAGAGATCACATGGTTGCGGACTGAGTGCTCCTGCTGATTTCCACGCAAGCCGTGCCAAATCTCCATCCTGATGATACTGTGGTCCGACGGTATTTCTTGGACAGCTACAGATGGAACCGGCACGACTGTACAAGCTGTTCTCTCCTTCTGACCTAGAGGACTTGGATCCGGCCGAGTGCCGCGATCCGTTTCATCTCTCTCGTCCCCCCAAACTGGATGCCAAGAAACAGGCGATTCGAGACCACTTCGACGCTTATGCCGGTCGGCGGGCTTACTGGGAACACAAAGCCGCTGCCTACTATGAGGATCAGGCTCGCTATCATCAATTTCTGATACCTGAAGGGTTGCGTGTGTTGGAGATTGGGGCGGGGTTTGGCAACCTCTTAGCTGCCGTGAAGCCGCGTCGCGGGGTTGGAATCGACCTGAGTCCCGAGATGGTGAAGGAAGCGGCTCGGCGACATCCTGACTTGGAATTTCGTGTCGGCGATGCGGAAACGCTGAACCTCACTGAGAAGTTCGATATCATCATTCTGGCTGGGGTGATCGGCCACTTGCTTGATATTGAAGCGACCTTGAAGGGCCTCCGCCACGTCTGTACGCCGCAGACCAGGATCATCGTATCGTACTACAGTCATCTATGGGAACCGATTCTTCGGCTCGCGGAAAAGCTGGGGATGAAAATGCCGCAGCCTGAGCAGAGCTGGCTCTCGCCGATGGATATCGCCAATCTCTTGCACTTAGCCGATTTTGATGTGGTGAAGGTGGAACGGCGGCTGCTTTTGCCGAAACGAATTCCTGCTCTCTCCAGTCTTTTCAACAGCGTGCTGGCGCATCTTCCAGGTCTTCGAGCATTATGCCTCTCCCACTACGTCGTAGCACGACCTCGGATGCGAAGACCGGAACGTCCATACTCGACGACGATCGTGATCCCCTGTCGGAATGAACGAGGCAACATCGATGCGGCGCTGAGGAGAATTCCACGGTTCGGCGGTAGGCAAGAGATCATTTTTGTCGATGGGCACTCGAGCGACGGGACGCCGGACGAGATCCGACGTGTGATGGCCTTTTATCCTGGCAAGAACATCAAGCTGTTGGTCCAAGACGGAACAGGGAAAGGCGATGCGGTGCGTAAAGGTTTCGAAAAGGCAACCGGTGATGTACTCATGATCCTGGATGCGGACCTGACGGTACCACCGGAAGCGCTCCCGAAGTTTTATGAGGCCATCGCAGGTGGAAAAGGTGAGTTCATTAATGGCTGTCGCCTCGTTTACCCCATGGAAACTCAGGCGATGCGCCTGCTCAATCTGATGGGGAACAAGTTCTTCGGTCTTGCCTTCTCTTGGTTGTTGAACCAACGCATCAAAGACACGCTCTGCGGGACTAAAGTGTTGTTTCGAACCGATTATGAGCGACTGGCTTCCAATCGACAGTACTTTGGGGAATTCGACCCCTTCGGCGATTTCGACCTCCTGTTCGGGGCATCAAAGTTGAATCTGCATATTCTCGAGATTCCCGTTCGGTACCACGCTCGATCCTACGGAACCACGAACATTCAACGATTCACCCACGGGTGGCTGTTGTTGAAAATGACGGTCTACGGATTTTTTCGTTTGAAGGCCGTGTGATGTCGTAGGAGGTGTTGTATCGGCATCGCGCCGTGTGGCAGCAGAAGCCTGTGCTCCGTCATCTGTATGCGGATTGGTATCGGGCGATGGTCCCTTGGTTGGTGCCAGGTCCCACGGTAGAGCTTGGCGGTGGGACCGGCAATCTGAAGGAGCATCTACCGGGAGTCTATTGTACAGATGTGGTGGCCTTGCCGTGGTTGAACCTGGTCGCGGATGCGCAGCGCCTTCCGTTTCAATCCGAGTCGCTCGGAAATTTGGTGCTCTTCGACTGTTTGCATCACCTCGAAAACGTGGCTCAGTTCTTTGATGAGGCCCAGCGGACTCTTAGGGTAGGGGACAGGATCATCATCGTGGATCCGTACCTTTCGTGGCTCTCATGGCCGATTTATCGATGGCTACACCCGGAGCCGGTGGATGTTCGGGAAGATCTCCTGGCTCGGAAGGCTCCTTGGCCCGGTCGCCGGCCGTTCGATGCCAATCAAGCCGTCGCGACGATCCTATTTGAACGGGACCGATCCGGTTTCCACTCGCACTACCCAGGACTCTCTATTCAGCATCTGCGGCGGATGGCCTGTGCGGCATACCCGTTGAGCGGAGGGTTCGATCATGCTTCACTGTTACCGCAGTGGCTGGTGACACCGATGCTTCGGTTGGAACATCACCTGGAGAAGCTTGGTCGATTTCTTGCATTCCGCCTGCTTGTGGTGATCGAGCGTCGACCGTCAGCTGAATAAGAACGGATGAGGCGATTGTCAGATAGATTCTTGGATGCTTGCAAGGTGAGAGAGGCCATCCCTATAATATGCGCCGATTATCACTCGCTACCTTAACTGTCTGGAGGAATCGTAGACATCATGAGCGAACGAACGTTGGCCATTGTTAAACCGGATGCCGTGAAGAAACATGTGATCGGCGATATCATTCATCGATATGAGCAGGCAGGGCTCAAACCTGTCGCCATGAAGATGATCCACATGTCCAAGTCGGTCGCGGAGGGGTTCTATGCCGTCCACAAAGCCCGGCCGTTTTTTGGAAGCCTCTGCGACTTCATGTCCTCGGGTCCGGCTGTGGTTTTAGTGCTCCAGGGGGAGAATGCCATCAAGAAAAATAGGGAGTTGATGGGTGCAACTGATCCGGCGAAAGCCGATGCTGGAACCATCCGCAAAGCGCATGGCGCCAATATCGAATTCAATGCCGTGCATGGCTCCGATTCACCGGAAACCGCACAATTCGAGATTGGTTATTTTTTCCCGGGCATGGAAATCTTTCATTGAGCTGGGTTTCTGGCAGACTTGACCTCGGGTCGTTCCTGAGCAGTCTAAACGCCGGAGGAGGCGAGATGGTGCTGGTTCACTCACGTCTTTCTGTCTAGGGCTCTTTAGGGGGTGGAACGGGTTCGTACGAGGGTGGTCGATGATCTTGGCCTTTATGTCGACCGGATCGTTCCTTGACAAGGTCAGTCTAGCCAAACTACCATCCTAATGAATCAACACTCAGCTGCAGTGTTCTTCAAGAGGGAGCCGACATGATTCCGTCCGATTTGAAATTCCATACCGAGCATGAGTGGGTTCGCCTGGAAGGGAAGCGAGCCACTGTGGGCATCAGTGATTTTGCGCAGGATGCCTTAGGCGATATCGTATTTGTGGACTTGCCGAAGGTGGGCACTGCGGTCAAGGTCGGGCAGCAGATTGGAGAAGTTGAGTCGACAAAAACGACCTCGACCATTTACACACCGGTGAGTGGAACCGTCATCGAGATTAATAACGAGCTGAAGGACCATCCTGAAGTCATGAATTCAGACCCCTACGGCAAAGGTTGGATTACTGTGATCGACCTCGCCGATCCGGGCGACGTCGATCGATTAATGACGGCCGCGCAGTACGAAGCCTTCCTAGCTAGCCAGAAAAACGGGTAATGTCTCGGTCAACGTCGAGTTTCCTAGTTGCCTGCCTCCCAATGCATTCAGCGCAACCTGCGTATCAATCGGCTCGAACGGAGAGGATGGTTCACCGAATCCGAAGAAAGAGCGGGCAATGGTGAAATCGTTCCTCTTCAAGGTGGGGCTGCTCATTGTCGCGATGGGAGTCAGTTTTTGGGCGATTGCGGATGATAGGCCCAAGGATCCCATTGCTGCGGTTATAGATGAGCCGTTCGCAGAGAGGCCGCCTCACTCTCCTGATTCTTCTCAGCAGACTCCGAAGATTCACGAAGTCGTCAAGGAGACACGAGGGATCCAGCAGGACCAGCACCTGCTTGATCTCAATCAGGCGAGTGTCGGGGAGCTTGAAGCGCTGCCCGGTATCGGAGCAGTATTGGCCCAGCGAGTGGTCGCGTTGAGGGCATCAACGGGAGGATTTCGTGCAGTCGGAGATCTTCGTGAGGTGAAGGGGATCGGAGCAAAGAAATTCAACCGCATTAAGTCCTTGGTGACGGTTTCGATATCCGGACCCCAAGGGACGAAGCCGCGTGAACTATGAGAGACGTTCAAGCACAACTGGATCTCATCCTCCGTGGGGCCGTCGAGGTGATTCAACAGGCGGAGCTGGAAGCGAAGCTCAAGCAGTCGCTTGCAGAGAAGCGGCCGTTACGCGTCAAGGCAGGGTTTGATCCGACTGCGCCTGATCTGCATCTCGGACATACGGTCTTGATCCATAAACTGAAGCATTTTCAGGATCTCGGCCATCAGGTCATTTTTCTGATCGGAGATTTTACCGGCATGATCGGCGACCCCACCGGCGTCTCCGAAACCAGGAAAGCTCTGACCAAGGAACAGGTGCAGGCCAACGCCAAGACGTATCAACGCCAGATCTTCAAGATTCTCGATCCCGAGAAGACTACGATAGAATTCAACAGCCGATGGATGGGACCCATGACTGCTGATGGGCTGATCGAATTGGCTGCGCACTATCGAGTTGCGCGCATGATGGAACGGGACGATTTCCAGAAACGCTACCAAGAGCAGAAGCCCATCAGCGTGCACGAATTTCTGTATCCGCTCGTGCAAGGCTATGATTCGGTCGCCTTGAAAGCGGATGTCGAATTAGGGGGAACCGATCAGAAATTTAATCTCCTGGTGGGACGTGAGTTACAGCGAGACTATGGTCAGGAACCGCAAGTCGTCATCACCATGCCACTGCTGGAAGGAACCGACGGCGTCAAGAAGATGAGCAAGAGCGTCGGCAACTACATTGCGCTGGAAGACAAGCCTGGAGAGATGTTCGGGAAAGTCATGTCGATCAGCGACGCGCTCATGTATCGGTACTATGAATTGCTGACGACAGAAGATCTTGATCGTGTCAAAGCGCTTCATCCTATGGAAGCGAAACAGACACTCGCTGAACTCATTGTGGCGCAATATCACGGAGCAGATGCCGGCAAACAGGGGAAAGCTGAGTTTCAGCAGAAATTTCAAGAACGAGAATTTCCGGATGAGCCGGATGTTCGATTGCGTCTGGCCCAGCAAGATTTGCGGGACGGGCAGGCTATCGGTTTGGTGGATCTTGTCGCCAAAACGGGTTTGGTTCCCAGCAAGAGCGAAGCACGCCGACTTATCGTTCAAGGTGGGATCGAACTCGACGGACAAAAGCAGCAGGACGCCAATGCGATACTCGCTCTTGCCGAGGGGAGGCAATACCGTCTCAAGATTGGTCGACGTAAGTTTGCGACTGTGGAGCGAGCCTGACGGCGTCTGTTCCTTGACTTGTTCTCGATTTCACGCGTAGGATGCATCCCCGTGAGCGGGCGTAGCTCAGTGGTAGAGTCCTAGCTTCCCAAGCTAGTTGTCGTGGGTTCAAATCCCATCGCCCGCTCCAAATCCTCTCAGTACCGTGCAGATTTGAACCAACGACAGAGGTTTCCCAGAATGGGTGAGCCCCTTTGGTGGGGAGCATGCGAGGGGGCTGGCCCCCTCAGCAGGATCCTGGAGGTAGGCTTAGGGGCCGATCCGGCAACCGAGTGTGGTTCAAATCTCATCGTCCGCTCCCAATATTTCAATCACTTCCATCGCGACCCAAGCTGTGCTCATTTCTAGCTGAAGACGATCCAATTCTTTGCCAACAGTCCTCCTTGGTTGTCCCCTTCTTGAGAGGAATAGAGGAAATCTCTCTTGGGCTGTTAGGTATGCCGCGGTAGGTAATTGATGGGGCATACACCTCAGGATAGGAGTCCACATGTTCTATCGAGCGGTAAGGAGTTCCTTGTGCAGTTTGCTCTTATTGACTGGTCTTTCTGCCTGTGGCGGCGAGGGCGATACTTCGTCGGCGCCACCGCCTACGCTCGCTCAAAGTTCTGCAGAGGGACTTTGGGTTGGTACGACCGGTACGGGGCGCACGGTATCTGGAGTTGTACTGGATGATGCCACATATTGGTTCCTCTATTCGGTAGCTGGCGATCCATCAATGATTGAGGGATTTACTCAAGGAGATAGCAGTTCTCAAAATGGCATCCTCACCTCCTCAAACGCGAAAGATTTTAATGTGGGACGATCAGGTGCACCGGTACTCGACGCGACCATCAATGGCAAGTATGAGACGAAACAAAGTTTGAGTGGCACGACGGTCTACCAGATTGGTGGGCCGGACACGTTCACTACTACCTACGATAGTGATTATGAATTGCCACCTGATGTAACTGCGGTTGCCGGAACCTACACCGGTCCAGTGGCGGCGGGCGAAACCGTCAACGTTGCTGTGACAACAGCAGGAGGAATTTCTGGTAATTCCAGCACGGGGTGTACCTTTGCTGGTTCGTTTTCGCCGCGGGCCAGTGGAAATGTATTTGATGTAACGATTACATTTGCTGGGCAACCTGCGTGCAGGAACGGAAGCGATACGGTTCGAGGGGTTGGATTCTATGATGCTGGAACCAAAAGGCTCTACAGTGCTGCATTCAATCCCGCAAGAACGAACGGATTTGTCTTTATCGGTACGAAGCAGTAAGGGCACGCCGAAAGCCAACCATAAAAGCTCAGCAGACCGAACCCCTGTTTACCAATCTGCTGAGCGTGGGGCTAGCGCGTTTGCCGATTCCAGCCACCCATTCTGCAAAAAGCATTTTCTGAACCAAACGACGTTTCTTTGCTACACACGATAGTTGCCGATAGTCGGCAACTCGCATAGGATTCTGTCGTTCCTCAGATCTCCTGGTTCGATATTACGAAAGGATTGATCATGATACAGAACCAAATAATTCTGCTTTGTGTGGCCGCATTTCTTGGTGGGACAGTCGGCGGGGCGATTAGTCCTCAGCTGTTTTCTCCGAGGTCGGTCGAAGCGCAGAAACTTAACGGAGTAAATGCGGAGGAGTTCCTCCTGTTGGATGCGCGGGGGAACGCGCGGGCAGGGTTAGGGTTAGATGCGAACGGGGAGGTCGGGCTTGTACTTAGGAGCAAGGATGGCGAGCGTACCCTAACCATTTCTCCAGACGAGCCTTCGGTCATTAAGTTGGTGGACCGTGGGGGTCGGGTTCTATGGGGGGCGCCGTAATCCTACTGTCGCAGAGAGAGAATGCGTCAGACTGCTTTCTTGACCAATCCGGACCGCAAACAACGAGTGCACACCCTGATGCGCTTGTGACTGCGTCCGATCACGGCACGAACCGCTTGAATGTTCGGATTGAACACCCGCCTGGTCTTATTATTGGCATGGCTGACGTTGTTGCCGGAGACCGGCTTCTTCTGACAAATCTCACACATGAGTGCCACGATCGTACTCCTTGCCCTTGGTGAATTCACACAGCTGCGAGGGGGGATACTATCACAGGGGAGCAAATCGCTACAAGCGTTCTATCGTTCCGTATGGATAGATCTAGCGACGGGATTCTGAACCGTGAGCGTGAAGAAATCGAGTGTGCCTGATTGAGCTTGACAAGGTTTATTCCTCTCTCCTATTGTGCTCCCCATTGTGACTCCTGAGTAAGGGAAGAGGGTGGAAAGCCCTCGCGGTCCCGCCGCTGTATATGGGGACGAAACCCGGCGAAGCCACTGTCTCGTAAGCCTGATTAGTTTGGAAAGACACCGCGTGTTCTTTCATGTGGCGGTTCTGATCGGACGATTCAGGAGGAAGATGGGAAGGCTCGGGGAGTAGGGTGAACCATGAGCCAGAAGACCTGCTCGGAGAGGTTGATCAATGTTCCCTCGAGGCAGGGGAGCAGGTGAGGATGACGCAGCGGGTGCAATCCTCAGGGTCTATCCAGGCCTTGGGGATTTTTTATTGGAATCGATTGACGAGCTCTCTATTCGTGAGGGCGCTGTGTCTTGTGGCTGTGCTGCTGACCTCCAGTTCGTCAGCAGCTGGCTGTAGCGGGGATGGGTGTGATGAGATGAAGCGGCGAGGAATTTTAACCGGCATGCCGTTCATGGCGCATGTGTCATCGCGGTCGTTTGTCGACGACGCAGGGCATCGGATTTATTTAGCTCAGGCTCCGACTCGGGTCGTCTCACTGGCCCCAAGCATCACGGAAATGCTGTTCTCTCTTGGACTCGATGAACAGATTGTCGGGGTGACTGAGTTTTGCGACTATCCGCCAGCGGCACAATCCAAACCGAGGGTAGGCTATGCGAATCCCAGCATTGAACTCTTGGTTGCGCTCAGACCGGAAGTGGTGTTTGCCCCCAAAGATTTTCTCCGCCCTGATCTCCAGAGCAAGCTCGAGCAGCTGAAGATTTCGCTGTTCGTCCTCGATGCTCAATCGATCGAAGATATTCCACTACAGATTCACACGCTCGGAACGATGTTTGAAAGAACATCCACAGCCAATGAAGTCACTCAGGGTATGCGTCAACGGATCGCGGAGATTCGACAGAAAGTTGAGACGTTGTCAGCCAAACGTGTGCTCTATGTCCTGAATAGCCAGCCGTTGATCACCGTGGGACCAGGAAGTTTCATTCATCAGATGATCGGTCTTGCCGGTGGGACCAACATTGCTGCACAGGCTGGTGTGGCCTATCCGAGGTTGAGCATGGAGACCGTGCTTGCTGAAGATCCGGAGGTCCTGATTTTCCCAGTCGGTGACGTGGAGACCGTACCGAAAAGTGAGCAGCAGCAGTGGCTACGCTGGGAATCACTCTCGGCCGTGAAGACGAAGCGTGTCCACGAAGTCTCGTCGAATCTTCTGAACCGTCCAGGCCCCCGCATCGTCGACGGACTCGCGCAGCTTGCCAATGCCATCCATCCGGAAGCGTTCGGCTCAGGCGAGGGTAGGATTTACCCATGACCCATCCAGTCAATGACCCACCTGTGTCGGTTGAACGGGCTTCTTTGCTTACGATCTTGCCGGACGACATGTCTGGAGAAGATGGTGTCAGGAACGCCGTCTTACAGGGCGCCGTTCTCACTGTGTCTCGTTGGGTGATGACATTGGGAGCGCTGATTGTTGGGGCAGTTGTCGTTGCAGTCCTAGCACTGCATTTCGGCACGCAACCTATTGCGTTTAGCGAGATCATGCGCCTGCTCGCTGGAACGTCGGGCGTTGGGGAGGGAATCAATGAAGTGGGGAGTATCACAAGAACGATTATCGAGCAGGTGCGATTGCCGAGGGTCTTGCTAGGGTTTTTGGTTGGGTGCTCACTGGCCTCGGTCGGAGTAGTTCTTCAGGCGCTCTTGCGGAATCCCTTGGCTGATCCCTACGTGTTGGGCGTCTCTAGTGGCGCCGCGCTGGGCGCCGCGCTTGGGGTTCTGTTTGGAGTCGGAACCACGTTCCTCTCCGACCTGGCCTTGCCCGCCTGCGGGTTCGCTGGCGGGTTGATGGCGTTGGTTGTTGTGTATCAGATGGCGGTCGATCAGGAGCGGTTGCCGATCCACAGCCTGCTCTTAGCGGGGGTTATTTTGAATGCCATCTTTTCTGCCTTGATCATGTTCGTCACCACGATCCTGGAGCCAAATCGATCGTATGGGATGACCGCCTGGTTGATGGGGGCGATCTCCGCTCCGACCTATGACAACCTGATTGGACTGTCTGTCTACCTCAGCATCGGTCTGTTCCTGCTTTTCAGTCAAATGCGAGTCTTGAATGTCTTGGCGCTGGGCGATGATTCCGCACGTGCGCTTGGCGTCGATATCGAATGGGCGAAACGGTTTCTATTCGTGTTGGCGGCCTTGATCACCGGAGCCGTCGTCTCGATCAGCGGGATGATTGGGTTCGTTGGGATGGTGGTGCCACATGCCATGCGGCTGGTGGTCGGTGCTGACCATCGGCTGCTCCTCCCGGCGTCCGCTTTGGTCGGCGGGACCTTTCTGATGGGGGTCGACACGGTGGCGCGTACGCTGCTCACGCCGACGGAACTTCCGGTCGGGATCATGACGGCACTGATCGGTGGACCATTCTTTGTATATCTCCTGCTCTGGCGGAAAGACCGTATGGCGTGATGAACCTAAGGGACAGTCGATCGGATGACGCCTTCACCACCGATTCAATCGGGGTGGTTATTCCAAGCGATGCCTATGCAGTACAGGCTGTTCGGTTTCGCTACCAACGGGAGAAGGTGCCGCCCGATGGATGGACGCTTGATGGTCTCTCATTTTACGTGCATACGGGTGAAGTGCTGGGCGTGGTTGGCCCAAATGGATCAGGAAAAACGTCGTTGCTCAAAGTGTTGGCGAGGACGTTGACTCCCGAGGAGGGGCGTATCAGTTTGTTCGATCAAGATTTGGACTCCATGACGCAACAGGATGTGGCCTGTCTCGTTGGAGTGGTCCCGCAAGAGACGCAACACTTGTTTCCTTTCACGGTTGCAGAAACGGTCCTCATGGGGCGCTTTCCCCATCGATCTCGTAGCGGATGGATGGGAGGCTTGGGGTGGGAAAGCCGTCACGATATGGCCGTCGCGGAACAAGCGATGATAACTATGGATATTGGGCAATTGGCCTCCAGGGCAGTGACCAATCTTTCCGGTGGTGAGCGCCAGCGAGTCTTGATTGCCAGGGCGTTGGCGCAGACGCCAAGAGTCTTACTGCTGGACGAACCGACTGCGTTTCTGGATTTGCACCATCAAGTTGAGATTTGCTCGGTAGTACGCCGATTAACGGATGAGCACGGATTAACGGTTGTCCTCGTGTCACACGACCTGAATCTCGTGAGCCAATATTGCGATCGAATCCTGTTGTTAGATCGAGGACAGATCGTAGGACTCGGCAGCCCGGACACGGTGATCAAGCCGGAGGTGTTGGAATCGGTCTATCAGTGCCGAGTACTAGTCGATCGGCATCCGAGTTCCGGGTTACCACGCGTCACGCTTCCTGGACGCCAGTTCGCTGGTGGCCAGTCATTATGAGTGTCAGCAAAGTCGCTCTGCTGCATCTTGAGACGGTTTCCGGCGCTGTGGAACGGAACCGATATGTGGTCGTTGAGGCTATTAAGCATGCGGCGTCGGCGGGAGCTGAGTGGATTGTCACTCCGGAGCTGGCGGTTTGTGGGCTGCAATTTGTGCAGCTGATCGGGACGGATTGGATAGAACCGCAGCCTGATCCTTGGATGCAGCAGGTATGCAGGTTGGTGAGAAAGTTAAAGCGAACAGTTTTTCTCTCGTGCCCTGAGCGGGATGGTCTCCGGCTCTACAATACGGTGTTTGTCATCGACTCAGCCGGTGAGATCGTCGGGAAACATCGCAAGATCAACGTGGCGAGCGACTCCCTATCGTGGTCAAGCCCTGGAGATGCAGTCGTTCCAATCGAATGTAGCGGTATCAAAGTCGGTGTGCTTGTCTGTGCTGATGTCTATACCAAGAATATTGCCCGAGCCATGAAGTTTGAAGGTGCCCAGATGTTGGTGTCACCTGCCTCGTGGGGGCCTGGCATCCACGGTCCCAACGGGGAATGGGAGCAGCGGACTCATGAAACGGGACTTCCATTGATCGTCTGTAATCGAACCGGTGTAGAAAAGACGCTGGATTTCTGGGACGCGCCGAGCCTTGTCGTGAAGGATGGGATGCGTCTGCTCACTCATACGTCCAAGAAATCCGCCGTGCTCACGTTCAACTGGGATTTCGATCGAATGGTTCCGCGCTCTTCGAGATACTTCATCGATTACATGAGGAATTGATCCACGGCATGAATATGCGGATTTTTGCATGTTTGATGAATCTGTCGTGAGCAACAAGCTGGTGTGGCCAAGGTCAAACCAGATGAGCAGGACGAGCTCGCACCGCTCGCTTGCTGAAACGATGAGGTGCACAACCATCATTCTGGAGGGATTCGTTCGGTTCTACCGTCAGCGCCGGGGAAGATGGTGCAAGTCCATCACGGTGCCGCCACTGTAAGCGGGGAGTGACTCTGCCTGATGCCACTGTGTGCTTCGGCACATGGGAAGGCGCAGAGGAGCAATGAGCCGCAAGTCAGGAGACCCAACTGACGGGACACATCCGTACCCTTCGAGCTAAAGGGAGGTTTCCATGCGTCACGTTCGTCAGTGGTTTGTCTTCATCTGGATTCTGTTCCTACCGAGTCTTTTCTTACACTCTCGCCCCTCATTCGGCCAAGAAATCGCAATGGCCGATCAGCAAGAAACCATCGAAGCACCCGATGTGGTCGTCAGCGCGACGAAAACTCCTGTTCCGGTCACGCAAGTTACGAGTGCCGTTGAAGTCATCACAGGGGAGGAACTTGAGAAAAGGAAAATTAAAACCGTCATCGATGGGTTACGTCTGTCATCCGGGGTATTTGCTACGTCAAGCGGCGGCCCAGGTACTGACGCAACGGTGAAAATGCGAGGAGCTTTTTCCAGACACACCTTAGTGTTGATCGATGGTGTGATCGTCAATAGTCCCTCCGATGGCTCGTATAATTTTGCGAATCTGACGACGGAGAACATTGATCGTATTGAAATCATCCGCGGAGCTCAGAGTATGCTCTATGGGTCCGATGCCATCGGCGGGGTGATCAATATTTACACCAAGAAAGGAGTCGGTACACCCAAGCTGGGAGCCTTTATGGAATATGGGTCATTTGCCACGTTCCGTGAGGGGGGACAGATTTCCGGCTCGAAAGGTCCTTTTGATTTTTCAGCATCAGTGTCACGGTTGGACACAAGCAGTTTTTCGGCGATCAATTATCGACGCGGGGCGTTCGAACGAGACGGGTTTCACAATTGGCAGGTCTCAACCAAACTGGGTGTGGAACTCCCCAATCACGGACGAGTGGAATTTAATCTCCGTTGGTATGACGCACGGACCAGCTTCGATGGGTTTACGGGCAGCAACGCACCTGCCGACGTGTTTGGCGCTCGGTCAAGAAACCGGAATCTTGTTCTGAATGGAACGTGGTCGCAGCCCCTAACGTCATGGTGGACAACTAAACTCACGCTGTCTCAGGCTAATGAGCGACTACTAAGTCAGAGTGGTAATGCTGGGTTCAATCTAAATACCAGACAATTCATTACTGCGACGCAAAACTGTTTCGGTCTTCCTGATCCAGGTACGTGCTTGAGCCCATTTACCAGTGACCTAGAGGTTCTTAATCGACGTCTAGAATGGCAGAACGACTTTCAGATTGGGAAGGTTCTGTTGTTGACAGCTGGTTATCAGCTGAGACGAGAGGAAGCTGATTCACCTGGATTTTACGGGGCTCAGCAGCCGACTCGTATGATCTCGTCTAACGCTGGTTTTGCCCAGGCTCAGATCAATCTTTGGGATCGGTTATTTCTGACAGCAGGGGGGCGACATGATAGTTACAACACCTTCGAAGATGCCACGACATATCGAGTGACCGGTGGCTATCATGTCAAGGAAACTGGGACAAGGTTCCGAGGAAGCTATGCTACTGGCTTTAAGGCTCCAACCTTGAACGATTTGTATTTCCAAGGGTTTGGAAATCCCAATCTCAAGCCAGAGAAAAGTCTGAGTATGGATCTTGGGATCGAGCAGAGTCTGTTCAACGGACGTCTCCAGTTGAACGCCGGTTATTTCTGGAATCGCTTCCAAAACCTCATTCAATTTGCTTTTGGCGTTCCTCCGTGCCCTTCATCGGCATTTTTAGGCCTCTGTCCTATCAATGTTGCAGATGCCAAAACACAGGGATGGGAGTTTGGATTCAAAGCGGAGATTCTACAAGGGTTGGAAGTGAGAGGCCAATACACCTATACGTTGACGCGAGCGTTTGACACGGCTGCATTACCGTTCCCACTAGGGGGAGACAAACGATTGCCTCGCTGGCCAGTGGACCAGGCTACCGTTGGTCTGACCTATCAACCGATTGAGGCTTTGCGATTGAACATCGACTATCGATTCGTGGGGGCGAGAAATAACAACGTCTCTAATGTGCCAAGTGAAAGGCTTGGCGTCTTCAACATTGTTAATCTTTCAGCATCCTACGATGTCACAAAGAATTGGCAGGCCTATATCCGCGTCGACAATCTGTTCAATGAGAAGTACGAAGAAATTCTCTACTTCGGTACGCCTATCCGGTCGATCTTCGGTGGCGTACGGATCAACTATGATCTGCCGCTCTAGAGGTACATGAAACCGTATCCACGATTGGTCATGGCCGGGACGCACAGCGGCGTCGGAAAGACGACTGCGACACTTTCGATCCTCGCCGCGTTGCGTGAGCGAGGACGCACGGTTCAGCCGTTTAAGGCCGGCCCCGACTTTATCGATCCGAGTCATCATCTGGCGGCTACCGGCCGCCCGTCACGCAATCTCGATGGGTGGATGCTTGGGAAAGATCTCAACCGCTCGATCTTTGCTCATGCCGCGGCTGATGCGGATATCTCTATCATCGAAGGCATGATGGGGTTGTTTGATGGTTCTTCGCCGGTCAACGATCTCGGTAGCACAGCAGAATTAGCCAAGCAGCTGGAGGCTCCGGTTATTTTGGTCGTGGATGGAAGTGCGATGGCTCGTTCGGCTGCGGCCATGGTGGCGGGCTATGCGAGATTCGATCCAGCGTTACGGGTCGCAGGAGTCCTGTTCAATCGCGTCAGTAGTGACGCTCACTATAAATTGCTCAAGACTGCGGTGGAGCACGAAACGGATGTGGTTGCCGTGGGGTACTTGTGCCCAGATGCCACTCTGACCATTCCGGATCGGCATCTCGGGCTTCTCATGGCTACGGAACAAGGCAGTGAGCAACTGTATCAGCGCTTGGCCAAATCCGCATTAGACACGGTGGATCTGGATCGTATCGAGGCACTGGCTCAGTCGTGCAAAACCCTGTCGGCAGTGGTATCTCAGCCGGTCCGTGCGTGCCAACGGCGTACGGTTCGAATCGGTGTCGCGCAGGACCACGCGTTTTGTTTCTACTATCCGGACAATCTGGACGCATTGGAAGCAGCCGGCGCTGAAATCATCTCGTTTTCTCCACTACATGATGATGCCTTGCCGGATGTCGAGATGCTGTATCTGGGGGGCGGGTATCCAGAGCTCTATGGTGAGGCGTTGAGCCGGAACATCGCCATGCGAGCGGCCATCAAGCAGTTTGCCGAGAGGGGTGGCCTAATCTATTCCGAGTGCGGTGGGCTCATGTATCTCACGGAATCCATCCGTGATTGTGATGGGCAGTCGCATACGATGGTCGGGGTCTTTCCTGCTGAAACGGTCATGCGAAAGACGGGTTTCACATTAGGATATCGAACTATTGAAAATGCTCGTCGCTGCATCCTTGGTGACGTCGGTGTTACAGTACGAGGCCATGAATTCCATTATTCCACGCTGGTTGCGAGAGGCCTCTTGCAATATGCCTGTGCGCTGAGCGACGCCGAAGGACGCTCCAAGGGACAGGATGGACTCATGAGCAGTAATGTCCTGGCCCTCTACACCCATTTGCACTTTGCCAGTAACCCGAAAATTGGGATGGCGCTGGTGGACGCTGCTCGTCAAACTACGGGTGGCGTGTTTGTGAACGCCGATCGGACGTGATGCCGAACCAGTCTGAACATAAGGCAAGAATGGAGCGCCTCAAGACTTCGGTTGATCGACGCATTGCGGAGGCGCAGCGGGAAAAGGGGCTGTTGATTGTCTACACTGGTGCGGGAAAAGGGAAGACGACCGCTGCGTTGGGCATGGCGCTGCGCTGTCTCGGACATGGCTGGAAGGTGGCGGTGGTGCAATTTATCAAGGGTGCTATTGATACGGCCGAAGAACGCGCACTGAAGTCGTTCGGTGATCGAGTGACGTTTCTCAGAATGGGAGAGGGGTATACCTGGGAGACGCAAGATCACGCGAGGGATACAACGTTTTCCCAACAGGCCTGGCAAACGGCATCGGAGTTCCTGAGGGATGGCTCATATGCGATGGTCATTCTCGACGAGTTGAACATTGCGCTACAGCATGGGTACGTCGAAATCGGTGCAGTCCTGGCGGCATTACGCAATCGTCCGCCGATGCAGCATGTGGTGATCACCGGACGCGGTGGGTCAGCGGAACTCGTGGAAGAGGCCGATCTTGTGACTGAGATGAAACAAGTGAAGCATCCTTTCCGAAGGGGGATCAAGGCTCAACCTGGAGTGGAATTTTGAGAGGGCCGGTTCAGAAGACCTGCGAGTGCTGCGGACAGGTCTTTGAGTGTGGCGGATACCAGTGTTGGTGCGGCACAGTCGGGATTACTGAGCCACAGATGGATTGGATTGCAGCGCGATATAGGGATTGTCTCTGTTCCCACTGTTTGGGGAAAATAGGGATTGGTGAGAGTGGCCCTCAAGCTGTCACAACAGATGGCAGGCGGGATAAAGACGTGACGTGATGATACGGAATGAAGATCGATTCTCAGAGGCGGAACGGGCAGCCGTCTATCGTGCGATTTTTGAACGGCGAGATGTCCGGCGTAATTTTCTGCGGACGTCGATCCCAGATGCGGTGCTGATGCGGTTGCTGACGGCGGCGCATCATGCAGGATCGGTGGGGTTCATGCAGCCGTGGGATTTTGTGGTCATTCGCAATGCCGCGACGAAACGGGCGGTAAAAAACCTATTCGTCGACGCGAATACCAGTGCGTCCGCTCGGTATGTGGGCGCCAAGAGAGATTTGTACCGGCGACTAAAGTTGGAAGGGATTGAAGAGTCACCGATCAACTTGTGCATTACCTGCAGTCGGCGGCGCGGTGGTCCACAGGTGCTGGGTCGGTCCACAGTACGCGCAACGGACTTGTATAGCACCTGCTGCGCCGTTCAGAATCTCTGGCTGGCTGCCAGGGCCGAAGGGATCGGTATCGGCTGGGTCAGTATTTTGGATCATGAGAAGCTGAAGCGAGTGATCGGCGTGCCGAAATCGGTGACGGTCCTCGCCTATCTCTGTCTCGGCTATGTGTCCAAGTTTGAAGAGCAACCTGATTTGGAAGCGGCCGGGTGGCGGAGTCGGATTCCAGTCGGCCGATTGATTCACGATGAGTTCTGGGGTAACCGAATCCATGACACGAGAGGGGACGCGGATGCGCATCACCAAAGTCTATACGAGAACAGGGGACGCAGGAAAAACCAGACTGGCCGGCGGGCAACAGGTGTGGAAAGACAGTCTGCGGGTCGACGCCTACGGGACGATTGATGAACTCAATGCCGTGGTCGGTGTCGTTCGAGTCATGAATGCCGAGGCGGCTGATCGTCAGAAACATGCACAGCAGCTGGAAGAGGAATTGCGCTGGGTCCAGAATAAACTTTTCGATGTCGGCAGTATTCTGGCGACGGCCCCTGGGCAAACATTTAAGAATATGCCGCAGGTCGCGGCGAAAGATGTGCTGCGTTTGGAACGGCTGATCGATCGCTGCCAAAAGAATCTGGAACCGCTGAAAGAATTCATCTTGCCGGGGGGCGGAAAAGTGTCAGGGTTTCTCCATCAAGCCCGGACGGTCTGCCGCAGAGCCGAGCGGCTGTGTGTCGCGCTCTCAAAAACGGAGCCGGTCGATCCGACGATCGTCAAGTTTGTCAATCGGCTCAGCGACACATTGTTTGTGTTGGCTCGATGGGTCGCCAAAACGCAGGGTGAGCCGGAATTTTTATGGGAACGCGATGCTGCCAAGAAAGACAGGTAAGCGCCACTCGAGGCGACAAACAAAGGGCCGAATGATTCTCGTTCTCGGTGGGGCCTCGTCTGGAAAAAGCGAGGCTGCTCTTAGATTAGCCGGCTTGGGAGGGCCACGAGCCTTCATTGCCACAGGACAAGGCTTGGATCAGGAAATGGCTTTGAGAATTGCTCGGCATCAGGCCACACGATCGGCGGATTGGAAAACGGTCGAAGAGCCACTTGATGTGGAGGCATGGTTGTCCAAACATGGGACACAGTATGGAACGATACTCTTCGACTGTGTCACATTGTGGCTGAGTAATCTCATAGGAACCGGTGTCACTGACGAGGCTCTTCTCGCTAGAGCGGGAACGCTGTTAGATCACATGCGGGGTACAGGAGCGCGGGTGGTGCTCGTCAGTAATGAGTTGGGGCTGGGACTAGTTCCGATTGAGCCATCGGCGCGGGCTTTTCGCGATCTTTCAGGACGGGTAAATCAGCGCATTGCCGCAGAGGCGGATGAGGCTTATCTGATGGTCAGCGGAATACCGCTTCGCGTGAAGTGAGGAAAGGAGTCGTATGCTGATCGAAGAGGTGTGCCATCGAGTTCAACCGTTGGATCCGAGTCTACGTACGAAAGCACAGACCCATCTAAGCCGCTTAACTAAGCCACAGGGTAGCCTGGGCCGGATCGAGGAATTGGCGGCCTCCTATGTGACGATGACGGGCGAGCTAAAACCCAACATCCCGCGTGGGATGGTGTTTACCTTTGCCGCCGATCATGGCGTGACCGTGGAAGGGGTGAGTGCCTATCCACGTGAAGTGACTCCTCAAATGGTCTTGAACTTTCTTCGGGGTGGTGCCGGTGTGAATGTGTTTGCACGGCATGCCGATGTGCATGTCCGAGTAGTCGATATCGGAGTGGATTATGAATTCGGATCTATCTCTGGGTTGATTCATCGAAAGATCATGAGAGGCACGCATAATTTAGCGCGTGAGCCGGCGATGACCCGCGAACAGGCGGAACAAGCCGTAATAGTCGGGATTGAGTTAGCGATGGAGGCGGTGCGGGAAGGTGTCGGCCTGATCGGTACGGGAGAGATGGGCATCGGCAACACGACGCCCAGCGCTGCGATTGCAGCAGTGATGACCGGACGGCCGGTAACAGAGGTAACCGGACATGGGACTGGTATTGAGGAGGCCGATCGCTTGCACAAAGTAAGGGTGATTGAACGGGCGCTCGATCTTCATCGTCCGAGGCCGGCGTATCCACTCGCCGTACTGGCAAAGGTAGGGGGCTTGGAAATCGGTGGGCTAGCGGGGCTGATCCTCGGTGCGGCGGCGTCCCGTATTCCGGTGGTACTGGATGGGTTCATCGCCGGTGCTGCTGCGTTGATTGCGGTTGGGCTTCAGCCTCTGTGTCGTGAGTATCTCATCGCAGCCCATCGGTCGGTCGAACCGGGGCATCGCGCGATTCTGGACCATTTGGGATTGACTCCGCTCCTGAACCTTGACTTTCGCCTTGGCGAGGGGACAGGAGCCTGTTTAGGAATGGATCTTGTCTGTGCCGCGATCAAGGTCTACACGGAGATGGCAACATTCGAAGAAGCCGGTGTGGCGAACAAGGTGTGACCTCTTATGGGAGCTGTCGCTCGTCCATTCATCTTTGCGTGGCATTTCCTGACGACCATACCGTTAAGCAAGGTTCACCATGAGCCAACTGCGCCGGAACTGGCTGCGTCGATGGCCTGGTATTCTACGGTTGGCCTCATGCTCGGCGGAATCCTGGCGTTGTCGGACAGATGGTTGAACCACATCTTTGCACAGGAAGTCGTCAGCATCTGCTTGATTGTGCTGCTGGTATTGCTCACCCGAGGCCTTCACCAGGACGGATTAGCCGACACAGTTGATGGACTGGCAGGTGGCCGAACCGCGGCTGATCGTCTCTCGATCATGCGCGATCCGAGAATTGGTGCGCTCGGCGCGACTGGTCTGTTCTTGTCATTGATTCTTCGTTATGCGGGGCTGATGGCACTTCCGCAATCGCTCCGCATTCCGGTATTGGTCTGTATGCCGGCGCTTGGACGCTGCGCCATGGTCGCTCTAGCTTGGGTGGCTCCCTATGCAAGGGCAAAAGGGGGGCTGGCATCCCCGTTTCTTGCTCATCTGTCGGTATGGCACGTGATCGGCTCCACGATGGTCTTAACTGCGGCGCTCGTGATCGGGATAGGTTTCACGGCGACAGTTGTGACGTTGATTGGAAGCGGCCTGATCCTCACAGCGGTACAAGCCATGTGCCGCGTGTTCTTCGGTGGAATTACCGGGGATACGTTAGGCGCCACGAATGAACTTGTGGAAATTCTGTTTCTTCTGTTGGTGCCCCTCGTACTTGTCCTGTCATGATGGGCGGGGAACTGTTAGCGGCAGCAACTCTCGATGCTGTGGTGGGAGATCCACGCTGGTTCCCTCATCCTGTTCGCGGGATGGGTATCGTGATCGGATGGTGCGACAAGCATGTCAGAAAAATTGCTTGCCATCCCACTCTCCTCCGTGGAGCAGGCCTTGCCTTGGCGTTGGGTCTCCCTCTGTTTGTATTCGTCCTCAGCCATGAAGCGATCGCTCGTGCTGATCAGGTAACCTGGTGGTTTGGAAGTCTCGTGACTATCGGGGTCACGTGGACGACACTCGCTGGGCGCGATTTGTGGGATCACGTTCGAGTGGTGAGTACACAGCTAGAGCAAGGCAATCTCCCCGGAGCACGGCGGGCGGTAGGGAGGATTGTTGGTCGAGACACTGATCAACTTTCTGAGGAGGGACTTGCTCGGGCAACGATTGAAACCATTGCGGAAAGTACTAGTGACGGGATTATTGCACCGTTGTTCTATCTTGTCCTAGGTGGAGCGCCCCTGGCGCTTGCCTACAAGGCGGTGAACACGCTGGATTCGATGGTTGGGCATAAGGATGAACGCTATATCGATTTTGGCTGGGCATCAGCACGACTAGATGATCTTGCGAACTGGATTCCTGCTCGGCTGTCCGCCGCATTCATCATCCTAACGGCTGCGGTGGTGATGAAGGAGCCTAGTCGAGTTGGAACAGGGTGGCACATCCTATGGCGCGATGGGGGCAAACATCCCAGTCCAAATAGTGGGCGACCAGAGGCGGCCATGGCTGGTTCACTAGGAATCCAATTAGGGGGAATCAATCTGTATCAAGGAGTGCCTCAGGATCGACCTCTTCTCGGAAAGGGCGGACGGCAGCCCGTTCCAAGCGATATCAGAACGGCATCTCATATCATGGTCGGTGTGGGCGCATTCGGTGTTATCCTCGCTGTGGGTATGATGTGCCTCGTCTAGGCAATTCGATCCACGGTGGGAATGTGTATGCGGCCTCACGAGAGCTTGGTCGTGACGTACGCCGACTCATCGACTTCAGTGCCAGCATTAATCCACTGGGTCCATCACCGCATGTTTGGCTGGCCATTGCCGAAGCGCGCCGACTCATTACGCACTACCCGGATCCGGACTGTTGGGAGCTTCGTCAGGCGCTTGCACAATACTGGCAGAGACAGGCTGAAGAAATTGTGGTTGGAAACGGCTCGACGGAATTGCTCGATGTGCTTCCTCGGGCGCTCAAGATTCGTCATCTGGTGATCGTGCACCCAACGTTCTTGGAGTACGCTGCCTCCATGGCTCGCGCAGGTGGGCGTCTTACCACCGTCTATGCGAAGGCGAGGGAGCAGTACGCGCAGCCGATTGAGCATCTCTGCCAGCTCTTAGAGAAACGACAGAGAAACGCCGATCCCATCGATGGAGTCCTCCTGTGCAATCCCAATAGCCCGACGGGGCACGCGTGCGCCGTCGAGGATCTTCTGCGACTGGCAGACATCGCTCGACGGCGTAAGATATGGCTCATCATTGATGAGGCATTTGCAGACTATTGCCCGGATAGGTCGTTGCTTCCATCAGATGCGGCGTGGACACGCCTTGTCGTCTTGCGGAGCTTGACCAAATTCTATGCCTTACCAGGGCTACGGGTTGGGTACGCAGTTGCGAACCCTTCCACGATTGAAGCGTTCCGTCGGATGATGCCGCCATGGTCGGTGAACGTCATGGGGCAGATGGCAGCGCTGGCTGCCATGCGCGACTCGGCCCATGTGCGGAAGAGCCTGCGATTCATGGCCAGAGAACGAGAACGGTTCGGAAGGAGCCTGGCAGCTCTGCCTGGTTGTTCGGTGATGCCCACGCATGCCAATTATTTCTTTGTCGAATTGCCTCGTGGCTGCCATGCGCCTGACATTACGACCCAATTGAGAGGTGAAGGGTTGCTGATCCGGGACTGTTCAACCGTTCCTGGTGCAAATGCTCGGTCCATTCGACTTGCAGTGCGTACTGAAGACGAGAATGATCGCCTGATCCGAGTCTTGTCGAGACTGCTCCGGCAACAGACCCATGAATACCAGAAATCGTAAAGGGCTCCGTACTCCGTATCAGGTGATAGGGCGCACGCTGGTGATCCGTCTGGGTGGCCGGAAGCGAGTGCTGTCGTCGGCCTCGCATGGCGGCGGGCTAGGGTTTGCATCACAGATTCTTAATCATCAGGTCGAAGCGAATAGTCAACTCATGAAACGGTACCCTACGCCTTCGCACTACCTGCGAAACCTGGCTTCGCGACTAGGGATCTCTGGTGACACCATCGGGCTCATGACGGCGGTGCCCATGACACAGTTGGTTACAGCGCGGACGACTGCGCGGGGACTCTGGGTGGAGTGTCTTGCGACGGTCGGGGTGACCAATGCGGTCAGAGCGGGGGAGGGGCCAGTCCAATGCGCCCGATCTAAACGAGGCATCAGGCCAGGAACGATTAATCTCGTTGTGATCACCAACGTGAGTTTCCCTATCTCCGCCATGGTCGGTGCCGTACAGGTCGTGACGGAAGCCAAGACCGGTGTTTTACGAGATCATGCTGTTAGGAGTCGCCGAACTCGGACTTTGGCGACCGGGACAGGGACGGATGTGGTTGTCATTGCTTGTGCGTCGCGTGGAGAAGGACCGCCTCAACAATACAGCGGGACTCATACGGTTATCGGTTCACTCATTGGAAGAGCCGTCGCCAGATGTGTGTCTCAAGGTTTGGCCAAGGCTGAGCAGTGGCAGAGGGATTCCCGATGAAGGCCGAGGCACTTGCCATTCTTGGAACGGGTTCTGATGTAGGGAAGAGCGTCCTTGCTGCCGGAATGTGCCGATTACTGATGCGTGGCGGGATCCGTGTGGCGCCGTTCAAGGCTCAGAACATGTCACTCAATTCGTTCGTGACTCCGGAAGGGGGAGAGATCGGGCGGGCTCAGGCTTTACAAGCCGCAGCCTGCGGAATTCCGCCCCATGTCGATATGAATCCCATTCTTCTGAAGCCGGAGTCAGACCGATGTTCTCAAGTGGTGGTGCATGGCCGAGTATTCGGGAAACAGGAGGCCTCAGCCTACTTCGATGGAAGACGGACGCTCTGGTCTGTCGTGACCGAGAGTTACCGCCGGTTGGCGAGTCAGTACGAGATGATCGTGATAGAAGGCGCTGGCAGCGCTGCAGAGGTGAATCTTAAACGGCAGGACCTCGTCAACTGGCCGGTCGTGGAAGAAGCCGACGCGCGCGTACTGCTCGTAGCCGATATTGACAGAGGCGGTGTTTTTGCCCAAATCCTTGGGACATTGGATTTACTGGAACCACACGAGCGGGAGAGAATCTGTGGACTCGTGATTAATAGGTTTCGTGGCGATACCCAATTATTTGCCGACGGCGTGAGGTTTCTGGAATCGCGTGGAGGGATTCCCGTGCTGGGAGTACTTCCATTTTTGCGTGACCTCAGGCTCGATCAAGAAGACAGCCTTGATCAACTTCGAGCTCAGGAAAAACCCTTCACCTCTGACCGAGTGAATATTGCGGTTGTGTTATTGCCTCATATGAGCAACTTCACTGATTTCAACGTCCTTGCGGGAGAGGAGGATGTGGCCTTACGGTACGTACACACTCCAGCCATGGTTACCGATGCCGACATCATTATCATTCCCGGAAGCAAAAGCACCATAAGCGACCTCTCCCACTTGCGGGAGCAGGGGTTTGTACCTCTGCTCGATACTCACCTAACCAATCAGCAAGAGTTAGTCGGGATCTGCGGCGGATATCAAATGCTCGGCCTAAAGATTGCCGATCCTGACCATGTTGAACAAGGCGGGGTTTGTCACGGATTAGGTTATTTGGAGGTTGAGACAACTCTGACCGGAAGCAAACGGACGACCCTTGTCCAAGCTCGACCAACTGCTGAATTCATGCGGGAAGCCTGTCTAGTCCGTGGGTATGAGATCCATATGGGGGTGACACGACGAGTGAACGAAGCCCCATGCTTCGCTCTTCTCGCGACTGATGAGGAACGTTGTGATGGCACGATTCGGAAGGACGGGCTTGTGTGGGGAACATACATCCATGGCGTCTTCGACGAATCTGAGTTTCGCCGCAGCTGGTTGAATCGGGCGCGCCAAAGGAAAAGACTTCCACCGCTTGAGAGCGCTGCATCGGAGATCGTCAGCGCGCGTTTCAATAATGAACTCGATCGCTGGGCTGATCACGTAGCCCATCATATAGACATTCCCCATCTTCTCAACACCCTTCGCACGCGGCGATTCTCGACCAGATAGGAAGTTTGCCACATTTGCCGAACACTCGATTCTTCCTATATGGGACTTGAGTTCCAGGATGACGTGCAGTTCACGAGCTGCCGAGAAACACCGATTGCTTGCCAACTGTGTACAAGTCGATACACTGCCTGTAAATAGCGTGAATCGGTGACTGCGGAGCTCCTGGTTTGCGGGTGTGGTTGATCTTTGTCATGGTTGGAGCGGGGTATTGCTTCGGGACGGCGAAGAGCATGGTTCATGGTAAAGGTGCCGCTGATGTGACCCTTAAAGGATTGCTTGCACGAACCGAAGAAAGTCGGCCGAGCAGTGGTTTTCGAGTATCAGTCGCGCCGTCATGATCCGCCTAAAGATGTGAAAGGTTTCACCGATAAGTTCCTAGTAAGCCGAGTTCCAGGCAAATTCATGACCAGGACATGCGTAGACCTGTCTCACCCAGATAGGATTTCACGGGGTGAGATCCTTCGGAAGAGGAGAGCTGTTTCATGAGTAAGATAGTGGTGGTCGATGATTCACAGGCTGAGCTTCAACTTATTGAGTCATACCTCAAGGCAGCGCACCATACAGTCGTGACATGCTCGACCACAGACAAACTCGAAGAACAGATTATTGCGGAACGGCCTGATCTTATCGTCATGGATGTCGTCATGCCCGGTCGAAACGGGTTTCAAGCTTGTCGTGATCTGAAGAATGATGCGCGCTTTACGAGCATTCCGATCGTGCTCTGCACGTCAAAGGGACAGGAAAGCGACAAGTTTTGGGGGCAGCAGCAGGGGGCAAATGGTCATGTGGTCAAGCCGTTTAAGGCCGAAGAACTTCTGCAAGCCATAAAGGTTGCCCTTCAGTGAAGTTCGTGGTGCAGGGACAGAACGACGATGAACTTGCCCTGTGAGCTACCGCTGCTCACGTCCGATGCTGGACTAGAGCAAGCCAAACCAACAGACCTTCGCAGAGTGTGTCTGGTTGTCTTAGGAGGGGAGTCATTTGCGATTGATCTTCGCCAAGTCCGCGAAGTCTTCGAGTTAGAGTCGATGACTCCGGTGCCGGGAATGCCGGCTTCGTTGATCGGCGTCGCGAACCTGCGCGGGACCATTATCCCACTGGCGGATTTACGGCAGTCCTTGGGCGTTTCGCTGTCTACGGCTGCGAGATATGTGATCGTTGTACGTCATGATACCCATCAGATCGGCCTCCTGATCGATGGTGTCCCTGAAATCCGTGAGATCGTGACTGAGGACGTGCTGAGTGATTCTGAGGCCACTATCACCAGTCTCAAAGGTGGACATCGCTTTCTATCAGGTCTGGTCAGAGTGGAGAATCGTGTAAGTGGCATGCTGGCAATTCCCTCCCTGTTGGCATCCGTTGAAGACGCCGTCATGGAACCGAGCCTTTCCGGGAGCTGATAGATGAAGACGCGGACGCCCATACACCGAGTTGCGGTCGAGCGTGTTGAGGAGGAAGGATGTTATGCCAAGGTCTAGCAAGGCGACGACGGTGAAGCCCACGACATCATGGTTTCAAAACCTCAAGACCTTGCCAAAGTTGATCCTCGGATTTGCTGCCGTGAGTGTCATCATGGTCTCAGTGGGTTTGGTGGGTTTGATGGGGCTTCACAAGCTGAAAGGCGAGTTGCAATCGATTTACAACGGATCAACACTGGCACTGTCGAACGTTGGGATTAGTAGTACCACTCTAGGGCTCTATCATAGCGCTCTCTTGAATGTGGGAAGGCAAACGAATAGGAGCAATTTTGAAGAGGCGCTGGTCCCACTCGCGGAACTCAAGCGCCAAACCCTGGCTCCGCTTGAAATACTACAGTCGTCGCAACTCCACGAATCGTCAACCGGGCGCAACGAAAGCAAAGATCTTGCAGAGCTTCATCAAGCATTGCGGGAGTATTTTTCCGCATCTGAAGGTGTTCTACGCGCGTTTGCCGACAGTTTTGGATCTTCGCTCGCTGAGGAGCAGAAAGAGCGCATGCACGATCTCGCTCAGTCCACGTTATCGGTCGAAGTCGCAAACAAATATGGGGCGGCCACCCTGCGGGTTCGAGAACTCATGACGACTATTCAGGAAGTGGCGAAAGAGCTGAACGACAACGGACAAGCAGAGGCCTCATACCGTACGAACGTTGTGTTCATTGGAGCCGTGTTGGCTCTGATTCTTGCCGGCGCCATCGGATATTTTCTTGCGCGTACGATCGCTCGCAACATTGTGCACGTCGCCGATGTTGCGCAGCAAGCCGCCGCGGGTAATCTTCAAGCTCGAGCTCGACTGGAGAGCGATGATGAGGTTGGTCATATGGCCAAGGCGTTCAATTCGATGCTCGACCGAATTACCAGCCTCGTATCAACTGAGGAAGAGCGGGATACCATGCAGAAGCGTCTCGTTCAATTTTTGGTGCTCGTGTCTGATGTTGGGAAGGGAGATTTGACGAAGCGAGGAGAAGTCACCGCTGATATGTTCGGGAATCTTGCGGATGGCTTCAACCTGATGATTCAACGATTCGCTCAGCTGATGAAGCAAGTGCGAGAATCGGCCGAACGCGTAAACCGGTCAGCCGGCGCGTTGCGGGAGAATGCGGGGCAGATGGCGGGGACGGCGAAACATCAAGCGGATGAGTCCATGAAGACGCTCGGTGCAGTCGAACAGCTGGCGGCTTCAATGCGGCAGGTGGCTGAAACCGCCGAGGCGTCCTCGGAATCCGCTCGTCAGGTCTTGAAAGCGACGGAAGACGGTCGAGTCGCAGTGCAGGAAACCGTGCAGGATATGCAGCGGATTCGATCCGCGGTGCAGCGAATGTCGAAGCAGGTCAAAGCGCTTGGAGACCGATCGTTGGAGATCTCGCAGATCGTCTCGACCATTCGTGACATCGCCAATCAAACCAATCTCCTGGCGTTAAATGCTGCGATCGAAGCAGCCGGTGCAGGCGAAGCCGGCGCACGATTTGCCGTTGTCGCGGATCAGGTGCGCAAGCTCGCAGAGAGCTCGACGCAAGCGACACGAGAGATCGCCGATCTGGTGAAAGTCATTCAGGGGGAAACGCAACACGCGGTGGTTGCGATGGAACATGAAACGCAGGCGGTCGAAGCTGGATCGGCTTCAGCTCTCCGTACCGGTGATGTGTTTAAAGAGATTTCGACGATTGCAGAACGCTCCGCGGAGCTTGCCCAGAGCATTGCGTCGGCTGCCGTCAATCAGACTGCGTCGACGGATCAAGTGGGTCGTTCCATCAAAGATTTTACCGGCGGAGCCGTGGCGACACAGAAAGCGACGGACTCGGCTCGTGCGACGGTGGAGGATATGGTCAAGCTGGCTGAAAGTCTCACGGCCTCCGTGGCCCAGTTCAAGTTAGCCTAATCAGTCGGTTCTGCAGACACCTCTTCTTCAGTCTTAAGGCAATCTGATGGGATCGGAATCCGATCGGAGCGATTTAGTTCGCGTCTTCGTTTCAGAAACGTCAGAAGGACTGACGACGTTAGCGGAAGCCCTGCGCATGGCCGCCGACTCGAGTTCTGCCTCGCACACGCTCCAGGAACAGTACATCATTGCCCATCGAATTCGTGGTGCGGCCGCTTTGTACGGCTATGAAGGGGTCTCTCGCGTGGCCGAACAACTTGAAGGGATTCTTGAGCGGGCGGTCGAGAGGCTTCCCTCTGATTGGCCCAGACTCGTTGCAGTCATGAGAGAGGCTATAGCGGATTTGAGTGCCCTTGTCACACTAGTTGGTCAGGGTAACAGCGAGGATCAGAATCTTGTTCAGCAGTGTCTGAAATCTCTTGAGGGTTTAAATGAATCGTCCGCCCTGTTGTCCTTAACCACTGTGGACTATGTGAGTCCTGCCCTGGACGAGGAGATTCTGTCGTATTTCATTCCCGAGGCGGAGGAGTATCTGGGTGCCATTGATGAGTTGCTGCGCATCCTTGACCATACCCCCGGCGATGAAGAGGCGATCTACCGGCTCTTTCGTGCCACACATACACTCAAAGGCTCTGCGTATACGGTCGGCTTCCAAGTGATTGGGGATGTTTCACGACCCATGGAAGACTGCATGATTGCAGTCAGGGAAAAGCGGCTGTGCGTTACTCCGGCGCTTCTTGAAATGATGACAGCGGCAGCCAGCCTGATCCGTCGTATTCTCCACAAGGAGTCGGCGGAGGTGTCGAAACTGCAACAAGAGGTGCCGGTTCTTGTGCAGCGACTGACACAGGTATGTGAGGGTGCCACCCTGGTCTCTACGGAAGAAGCTGTGCCGCCGAGTATAAAGATGGCCGATTCGGATGTTGGGAAGAACGAAGCGGTTGTCAATGTCGAACTGCCCGTCACGGATTTATCCGATGACTATTTGATCCCGGATCTTGACCCAGAAGTCATGTCCTATTTCGTCCCTGAAGCCCAAGAGTATCTTGAACTGTTGGAAGCCGAACTCTTGCGATTGGAGAAGAATCCGAAAGACAGGGAATTGATTAACCAGCTCTTTCGCACCGCACATACCTTGAAAGGATCTGCCTATACGGTAGGGTTTCGATGTATCGGTGATCTTGTACATCATGTTGAGGATTTCATGGGGGCGGTACGGGACGGTCGTTTCAGCGTCCTCCCCGGGCATACCGATCTGTTGCTGCGTACAATCGATGTCGTTCGGGTACTGATGCGAAGAAATCCTGGCATGGTGATCGGCACGCGGGAACGGTTCAGCGCAGCCCGTTCGGAACTGACGAGGTTGGATCAAGGCCTGCCCGTTGAGTTGCCGTTGGCGCAGCGTCCGGCTGATCTGTCCGCGGGCGCCGAGGCTTCAGGTAATCAACGAGAAGAGCTGCACGCTCACGAGAAACATCAGGATGCAAAGTCTGCTGAAGATCGTGAGGTGATTCGTGTCAGCTATGCTCGATTAGAGCGACTCATGAATCTTGTCGGAGAACTGGTCACCGGACGCAGCCGATTAGAACAACGTTTACGGGTGTTGGAGCAACTCTCGCAGCAGGTTCTCGTTTTCAAGGCGCGCTTGGTGGAGTCCGTCCAATCCTTCGGTGAGAAGCACACCTTTACGTATCGTGAGACACCCAACAGTTCGATATCAGTTCCCGTGCAAGTGGTTCCAGCCTTCGGAGACTTTGGTGCTCTCGAGCTCGATAAGTACGACGACTTTAACATCCTCGCCCGACGCATCGGAGAAGTCACTGCCGATATTAGTGAGTCGATGTCACAGCTTGACGGGTCCATTCGACGGGCACATGAGGACATGAGCCATCTGCAACACCTGACGCTCCTCATGCGGGATGAAATTTCTCGAGCACGTATGGTTCCGATCGGGACTCCGTTTACCAGGTTCCGGCGAGCGATCAGGGAAATCGCTCGTGCATCGAACAAGGAAGTGTCCCTCGTGACGTCAGGTGAGCAGACGGAAGTGGATACGGGCGTGGTAGAGCGGTTAGTGGATCCTTTGGTACATCTCGTTCGGAATGCGGTCTATCATGGCATCGAGCCGACAGTCGATCGGGTGTCGAGGGGCAAACCAGCTGTCGGCACGGTCTATTTGCATGCCGCCCATCGCGGTAACTCTATCATTATCGAGGTTGAAGATGATGGTACGGGGTTGGATTTGGACAAGATTCGCACAAAAGCCGTCAAGATGGGATTGGCCGATTCACGTCAGCTTCAAACGATGTCGGATGAGGACGCACTTCAATTGATCTTCTTGCCGGGATTTTCGACTGCGGAGAAGGTGGGAGGTCAGGCAGGGCGGGGTGTCGGATTGGATGTTGTTAAACGAGTCATCGAGGAGATGAACGGGCACATCGAGGTCGAATCCATGCCTGGGCTTGGGACCAAGTTCACCTTAGCTCTCCCGCTCACCTTGCTTATCGCGACTGCATTGCTGGTGCGAGCAGGGACGGAGCGGTATGCGATTCCTCTGCTCAATATCCACGAAGTGACGATGCCCACAGCGTCCTCGATGCGAGAGGTGGATGGGCGGACCTTCTTACAGGTCGCAGAGGAAACCATTGAGGTCCAATCGTTGTTCCACGTACTTCGTCGGGAGTCCGGACCCGTCGAATGGACTATGCCGGTGGTGGTGGTTCGGACGGCAACCGGTCCGATGGGATTAGCCGTCGATGCGCTGCTAGGGAGACAGGAGATCGTCATTAAGTCTCTTGGGATGCTGAGGCCGCTTGAGCATTCATTGTTCGGTGGAGCGACGATCGATCCTGAAGGGCGTGTCATTTTGGTCATCGATCCAGCTCGGTTAGCCCTACGAGAGACGAAGGAGTCAGCATCACCCTCGGTCTTGACGAAAGGCGCTGAGGGATATGAAGACGTTGTGTCGGAAGAATTGAGTGCTTCTGAGTCTCAGGAGGCACGCCTATTGTTGGTCGATGATTCGTTGAGTATTCGGAAGTTCGTGGGGAAAATGCTGGAATCAGCGGGATATCAACTTGATACGGCGGTGGACGGGGAAGATGGACTACGGAAAGCGTCAGTGACGTCGTATCGAATGATTCTCACCGACCTCGAGATGCCAAAACTGAACGGGTTTGAAGTGATTCAAGCCCTCAGGAGTCGCCCTGAAACAAAGCAGACCCCCATCGTGGTGATGACGACGCGCGCTGGAGACAAGCACCGACAAATGGCACTTTCTATCGGTGCGAATTCGTACATCGCCAAACCTGTGGAAGAGCGCGTGTTACTGCAAGAAGTTGAACGGTGGGCAGGACGGGCGTCTGTTCCCAGAAGGTAACCTTGCGGAAATATTCGTATTAATTGACGGAACGCAGGTAGTTGCAGAAAATGGCGATGAGACTACTGATATGAGTATCCAGGAACTGGGAGTATCGGCGCCGACAACGTCGTCGTTACGGCACTTCATCATTGTCACGATCGGTAGGAGATATCTGGCATTTGATGTTGGATTTACAAAAGAGCTGCTGACCGTTCAAGAGTTCGAACGTAGTGAAAATCCAGAGCTGCGAGGAGTAGTCGACAGAACGGTCGATCTTATTATGCAATTGAACCTTACCGATGTTCCCATACGTCCAGAGACGCCTGTTGTGGTACTTGCTGATCAAGGGATCCAATGCAGGATTCGTGTCAGTCATATTCATGGGCGATTAGAAATTGAGCCATCCCAGATCCTGCCTCTGCCTGCTCAATTCAGCAGTGTAGAGCGACAGTGGTATCGAGGCATGATCCTATTCGACCGAAGCATTGCACTCATCCTCAACCCAACATGGGTTCTCGGGGAACATGCTGGGTCCGATGTGGCTCATGATCAGAAAACGGCTCTGTCTTTTATAGACCTTCAGGACAGTGCTGCGGGTGAGAGGCGAGCATGCTGAGGACGGGAGGAAAACGGCAGAAACAGGCCACACGATCATCGTGGATGCTTTTGGTCTTTTCAGTAGGTGGTAGGCGATTAGCAGTGAAGACATCGGAAGTCAGTGGCATTTCAGAATGGAATGCTTCCATCCCGGTTGGTGGTCGCACCCCGTTTATCACGGCGGTCGTTCGTCAAGATCAGGCCGTGCTTCCGGTATTCGATCTGGCATCGGCTCTGCGTCTTTGTGTGCAGGGAAACAATCCTTTGTGTCTCAGGATAAAGCATCCTCTGGGAGATATGGTGATATGCATCGATGAGGAGATGCCGGTCCTTCAGACGCTCGAATCAACGGCGGTCCAGGCCTATCGAAGCAAAGATGTGCCGGCAGAAGGAAGTTATGCCAGTGGACTCGATGAGATCCCGATTCTGGCAATCGCACAACTCGGATCGAGCATGTAGCCACTCCTCAGAGATGGAGAAAGATGAAAGGTGCAGGTATGCCGAAGATTCTCATAGCCGATGACAGTATCGCAGTTCGAAAAGTCGCTGAACGGCTATTAACCGAGGCTGGACTCGGTGTCACGCTCGCGGCAAACGGTGAAGAAGCCTTAGCCTATCTCACAAAAGAGCGACCGGATGTTGTTGTTTCTGACGTGATCATGCCCGATAAGAGTGGCTATGAAGTCTGCGCGTTTGTCAGAGGGAACCCCACCCTCGCAACGACTCCTGTGCTGCTGATCTCCGGCATCGTCAATGATGAAGTGACCAAGCAGGCTGAATCCTGTCGAGCGGATGGGGTATTGAAAAAGCCGTTCCAGGGCACATCGTTGAAAGATCGTGTATTCGAATTGATGGCAAAACGACAGGAAACTCCACCCGAATCCTCCTCGACAAGCCCAGCAGTATCAGATCATAAGGCGGCAGCTGCTGAAAAAGTTCTCCCGATGACGAAGCACGAGCAAGTGAGCGTGGATCAGGACGTCGGCAAGCTCAAGGAGATGGAAGAGCACCTTCGGGCAGAACAAGCCCGATCGGAAGATTTAACGAAACAGCTGTCCGAAGCCGCAGGGCAGTTAGGGAGAGCCAAGGAGATCGAGGCACAGTTGGCCACGGAACGCCAGCGCACCAGTGAGCTTGAAACGAAACTCACAAAGCTCGAGCCTCTGGCCTCGAGAATTCCCGAGCTGGAAGCCGCCGTCAAGGCGGAGCAGGCCCAAGTAGCGATGCTCAAGGAGGAGGCTCTGGGCGCGCAGAAGACATCAGAACGCCTTACGGAATTGGAATCTGCACTGAATGCAGAGCGGGCAGCCGCCGAGCAACTGGTCCAACAACTTGCTGAGTTAGAGAAGGCCTCATCAAAGGCTCAAGATGCCGAGGTACGACTCCTTGCTGAGCAACAGCAAGTGGCTGAACTCCAACAGAGAGTCAAGACGCTTGAAACCGAACTCGCAACTGGACAGCAAAAACTCACCGAAACTGTAGGTCGGCTGGAGGACGTACAGAAGGCAGAGACGAAAGTTCAGGAGTTGGAAGGGCTTCTGGTGGCTGAACGTGAGCGGAATGGAGTCCTCTCCCAACGAGTCGTGGAAGCTGAGCAGGCTGCTGAACACGCAACCAAACGGTTCGAAGAGATGGCTCGTAAGCTAGGTGAAATCGCAGGGTTGGCCTCCCAGCTCGGAAGTGGAAAAGGACAACCCTGATGTAACTCTCCAACCAGTGCGATGGCGATGGCTCTTGTGATTGGCCGAAAACAATGTCTGTTGAAACCGAAGATGCGTTCCAGAAAGAACTGATTGAACTGTTCGTTCAAGAAGCACAGGAATGGCTTCAGCAGATCCATGTGGCTCTCGATGAACTTCAACAGGCCCCCCCTGCCGAGCGTCATCGGTCCTTGGCCCAGACCATTAAGGTCGGCATCACCAATCTCGGTGGATCTGCAGCGACCATTCACCTGAGTGATGTCGAACGAGCGAGTTTTTCAGCCCTTCCATTTATTGAAGCGGTTCAAGAGCCGGGTGCATCGATCTCGGCGGATGATTTCCTCGCACTCTGTAAACAATTAGGTCATATTCATGGAGCGCTGACACGGGCAACCGGTGTCACCTTTGAGACCGAGCCCGACCAAACCGCTGTCGAGAGTGCTCCGGCCGTGATTGGCACACAAGAGCTCTTGGTCCGTCTCCGTGCGATTCCCGAGCAAAGTTTGGCGCCAGGGACCTCCTCACGGAATCTAGTTCAGACCGTGATGGCTCAAACAGAGGGGCTTATGAATCGCGGGATGGAACAGTGTAACCTTGCCTCGATCCAAGAGTTTCTCGACCGGTTAGAAGAAGCGGAGCGGGGTTTTCTGGACCTGGTCCGTCAGGATGTCCTCCATCTCTCCACCGTGTTTCAGGCACTGCAAAACGGCGGAGCAGCGTCAGCGCAACTGCAGAATGCTGTGGAGCGTGTTGCACAACTGTGGTCGGCCGCTCAGCAGGTTAACGCGTCCCATGCCATGACGTTTTTTATGGGGCTTCACAGCTTCTTGACACTTGTGATGGAACAACGGATTGGTGTTGGCACACATCGATATGAGGCTGTCCATTCGCGTCTGGTTCAAACTGTCAACAGTCTGGAGGAATGGGTACAGGGCGGACGAACAGAACGTGCGGCGATACAAGGGGCTTTGCCAAGATGACAGGTGTGCCGTCCCGTCAAAAAGTCGTCGGCGTGAAAAGAAGTAGGTGAAACGGTGTCTCTTGAGAACGCTGCGTGTGAGATGTCCGGTGTTCAGAGTTCAACGTACGAGCCATACTGGGGCTTCCAACGGCGTCCGTTTGAAAATGTGCCGGACCCAACCTTCTACGTGCCGTCCGTAAAACATGAAGCCGCCATGGCCTGCATGCTGTATGGGATTCAGGCTCGTAAAGGAATCGTGATGTTGACCGGCGAGATCGGAAGTGGGAAGACCCTCATCAGTCGAGCGGTCATTTTGAAGCTTCCTAGGGCTCAGTATGAGGTCGGTCTTGTATCTAACCCGACCGTCCCTGAGAACGAATTCCTGGGAGAGATTTTATTTCAGCTCGGCTTGGATCCGGGCGGCACCAGAGGCGAGCAACTCCGCCGATTGAACGACCAGCTGCTCGCCAACTACCATCAAGGCATCGACACGGTTGTCGTGGTGGATGAAGCCCAAGCGATCGAGCATGACCGCTTATTTGAGGAATTGCGACTCCTCAGCAATTTCCAGTTAAACGACCAGTTTCTCATTACACTGGTGCTCGTCGGTCAACCAGAACTGCAGGATCGTATTGCGCAAATTCCTCAGCTCGCACAGCGGGTAGCCGTCTGCCACCATCTTGAACGCTTCGATCGCGCAGAAACAAAAGCGTACATCGTGGCTCGACTGGCTGCCGTGGGTTGTACGTTGCCGATATTTTCGTCTCCCGCGATTTCCGGAGTTTTTCATCAGACCGGTGGAGTCTGCCGTTTGATTAACTCATTGTGCGATTTGTGTCTCTATCATGGAAGTGTTGCAGGTGTGCATCGAGTGAGTCGAACGCTGGTTGAACGGGTTGCCGGACGAATGGTTTGTGCACGTGCGACCAATGGAGTGGGGGCGCGCGCATGAACGAATGGTATCATCAGGCAGAACAGGCTCTGAACGACACGGCGGCTGCCGTGCAAGGTAGCCATTCGTTTGCCTTGTCTTCGCTTGAACGGCTTGCAGTCGATCTAGTCGGATCGCTGCAACGGAATGATGAACTGGTCGTCGAAGCCTTGTCCGGACGAGCAGGAGCTCCATTAATCACAAACTTGATCAATGTGGCGATCTTGGGAACCAAGGTTGGGATAGGACTTGGATACTATGGTGAGGAGCTGCAGCGATTGGCATTCGCAGGGCTCGTCCATGATATCGGCTTGTTTGCAGTACCCCATACATTGATCACCAAGAATGGCCGATTGACCCAGGAAGAACGGGCCGTGATCGAGCAACATCCCGACTTTGGCACTCGAGTGATCGAGCGATGCGGTTCCGACTATCACTGGCTGGCACGAGTGATCGGTCAGGTTCATGAACGGTTTAACGGGCAGGGATATCCCAAGCGACTCAAGGGTCGAGAGATCAGTGAAATGGCACAGATCTGTGGAGTGGTGGACGTATTCGACGCGTTAGTCAGCGAGCGCCCCTATCGCCGTCGTTTCCTTCCCCATGAAGCCGTGAAAGAGCTTTTGGTCACCGAACGAATGACGTTTCCACGCGAGATCCTCAAGGCGCTAGTCGAGCAATTATCGGTTTACCCGCTTGGGACGATGGTCCGATTGACGACCGGCGATGTCGGATTTGTGGCCAAGGTCAATAGTCGCTATCCGCTTCGTCCAGTCGTGAGGATTGATCATGAGCAGGGGAACGAAGGTGCAGAAGGACGTCAACTCGACCTCAGTCTGATTCCTCTGATCTCGGTGGTTGAGACGATGAATCCTCCTGCCGTCGGGCGTGTCACATTTCACGCTGCCGCATCGCAGACTCAGAGCTCTGTTGCACCGACAGTGGCATCCGATCATTTTACGGCTCTTCTTGAAAGTCTTGATGCCATCGCATTGACGATGCAAGGAGCGGTGACAAGTCGCCGTGCCGTCATCAAGGAATCTGAAGCCGGCATCACCTCTTCAGGTGCGCCCACCAAGCGACCACTTGATCCCCTAGATTGAGACACCGTTTCTAGCTGTTGAGGAAGTCACCGAGCCAGCATGCGAGGCTCTTCCGGTGCTCCCTATTCCCAAGACCCTTCGCCGAGGTCAACCGCCATGCTCGCGATCATGCTCCTGCGCCGTACACTCATGAACTCTGAGCCAATTCCCAGGAGACCCGGTTCTCCACTTTGCTGGAGCGAACGAGGTCGGTATAATGCAGTGCCAACCAGCCACTGTTTCGAGTAATGAGGAAGGGAGTATTGTGCCGAAACTTATTAACGTGAATCAGCCGCAACACACGACACAGCAGGCGCTGGAGTATGTGAAGATGCACATACTGATGCCGTCTGGTTTTCTCGGTCTCCTTTGTTTGATCGGCGGAGTCGGAGGGCTCGTCTATCAATGGTTTGCGACCGATACGTATACGTGGGATACGTTTTATGAGAGTTCCGGTTTGTTCCTGTCAGGGATCGGACTAGGCGCGGGACATACGGTGTATCAGCGCTATCTGTTCCGTGAATTCCCGGAGGTTTTGGCGGCGAGGATGAGACAACGTTTGGAGAGAATGAAGGGCAGGCTCAAAAAGAGATCCGAGCCTGCTGATTTTGACCATCCGGGTCGACAGTTGGTTCCGTTCGCGTATATTGCAGGTTTCACACTCCTGGTGGGGAGCTCCATTGCCGCCTTCGCCTATGGACGGGTGCACAGTGTTCCCGCGATGTTCCTGCCCTGGGCCGGATATTATTGGGCAAGATTGTTCTTATGGCGGAGGGTGATCACCGTACCAAAAGGGAAGACCTGAGACCTTATCGCTTTTTAGAACGAGTCCCTCTCGGTTGAGCAGGTCGTCTAGGGACTTTTTGTACGCGTGCTTCGAGCGTTGCCATACGCTCTTCCAAATCTCTCACGAGTTGTTTCAACTCAGGCAGTTGGAAAATGGCTCCTTGTACCTTGAGAGCTTTTTCTCTCGGCATCGCAGGAATGCCGCCGACGATCTGATTGGATTCAACGCTGCGATTCACCCCGGCCTTTGCGGCAATCAGCACTTGATCCCCGATAGTCAGATGGTCAGAAAGACCAGCCTGGCCACCGATCATCACATGGCGGCCGATTGTCGTACTGCCGGCAATACCGACTTGTGCCACAACAATGCAGTGCTCTCCCACGGTCACGTTGTGAGCGATTTGAACCAAATTGTCTACCTTCGTGCCTTGCTTGACCAAAGTCCGCCCGAATGTCGCCCGGTCGATCGTGACATTGGCCCCCAGCTCAACATCGTCTTCAATGGTCACAATTCCGAGTTGAGGAATCTTGTGATGACGACCGTGATGCTGTACATACCCGAATCCGTCCGCTCCGATGACGGTTCCGCTGTGGACGATCACTCGTGCACCGAGTGAACAGCCCTCGCGCACCACGACATTGGGATAGAGGGTACAGTCGTCTCCAATGGTGACATCGGGTCCCAGAAAGACTCCTGGGTAGAGTGTGACCCGATCGCCGAGGGTGACTCGATCGCCGAGCGTGACGAACGGCCAGATAGAAGGATCGGTTCCTATCCGCACATCGGAACCCTGTGTCACGTGTTCGGCAATGCCTCGAGGAGCCGGGGTCCGAACGAAGAATTTTTGTGCGACATGCGCAAAGGCCAGCATGGGATTGTCGACGACGATTTGCGGGACTGAGAGATCCGGTTGATGCCGATGCACCAACAGCGCCCCAACCGCCAGATCGGCTGCTGCCTTTGCCATTTTGTCGTTCGTCACAAATGAGAGGGCTTGTGGGTTGGCATGACCCACGCTCGTGAGGCCAAAGATCTGTGTCTGGTCGTTGCCATGGATCGTACCGCCGACAACCTGATGGATCTGCGCCAGTGTGATCGGCGTAGGTAGCTGGGGTGTGCTCATCGGGCTCCGACCTTTTTCTTTGTTTTTGAAGTGGTAGACGTCATGGCTTTCGGCTTTTTTACGGAAACGGAGGTACGCTTCAGAGGTGCTGATTTAGGGGAGGCCGATTTTTTTGTTGCAGAGGATTTTGCCGACGTCGATCTGGATGGAGCCGATTTTTTTGATCCTGACTTCGTGGAGGCTTTCGCCGGCTTGGCTGATTCAGGCTTGGAAGTTTCCGGAGATCCAGCGAGCCGTCGCTGAACGTACGCGGCCACTGATCCGACCGTGCTCAGCCCTGGAAGATCCTGGTCTGGAATCTGTAACTTGAATCGCTCTTCGATCTCGAAGAGGAGTTCAATAACGGCGACCGAGTCGAGCCCAAGATCATCTCGCAAATGATGGGCCTCGGTTATGGAGGCAGGGTCCCGCTTGAGATAACTGGCGAGTGCATGGACAATTTTCTCTGTGATCTGAGGATCGATCCGTTCAGTCATTATGGGTGCTCCTTCGGTGGCATGAATCAGTTCGCAGCGACATCGCGCTTATGAGCGTTCATTCATTTCCTAGGCGACAAATTTCTTAAAAACGACCGTGGCATTGTTGCTGCCGAATCCGAATGCGTTTAAGAGGGCATAGCGAATTTTTCGCTCTTGAACAGCGCGCTGAATTCCGTTCAGTTGGCAGTCCGGGTCCGGTTCCTCGTAGTTGGCAGTCGGATGGATCTGGCCAGTGTGAATGGATAGGGTCGTGGCTACTGCGCCGATCGCTCCAGCTGCGCCTAATGTGTGACCGACGAGCGACTTCGTCGCATTAACGGCAATCTTATCTGCGCGCTTCTTGAAGAGCGTTTTGATGGCCTTAGTCTCAACAGCATCGCCGATGGTGGTGGAGGTCGCGTGCGCATTAATATAGTCCACCTGGTCAGGGCTGATGCCGGCCGACTTGAGACCGATCTTCATCGTGGTACAGATTTCTTGGCCATCCTCCTGAGGGATGACCATATGATAGGCTTCGCTGGTTGCGGCATAGCCGGCCAATTCAGCGTAGACTCGAGCTTTCCGCTTCTTCGCGTGCGCCCATGACTCGACGATCAAGGCGGCAGCTCCTTCTCCCATCACGAAGCCGTCACGGCGTCGATCAAACGGCCGTGAGGCTCGCTCGGGAGCATTGTTAAATTCACTCGAGAGCGCACGCAAGGAGCAGAAACCGGCAAAAACCAATGGCGTGATGCTGGCATCGGCTCCGACGGCGATAACCACATCGGCTTGACCGGTGCGGATGCAGTGCAAGGCTTGGCCAAGCGCATGGGCACTGGAAGAACAGGCGGTGGAGATGGTGAGGTTCGGTCCCTTTGCGCCATGGGCCATCGCAACAATACCAGAGGCGGAGTTCAATGTGATCGTCGGAATGAAGTTCGGATGGACACGATGCGGTCGTTGCGTCTCAAAAAGTTGGGTGATTTCTCGTTCACCCATCACCATGCCACCCATGCCCGCACCCACAATCACACCGACACGATGAGGAGATTCTTTGGCCATGTTCAGATCAGCGTCGGTGAGGGCTTCCTTGGTCGCAACTAAGGAAAACTGCGCATAGCGATCCACACGACTGGCTTGTGTGGGCGTGAGGTATTGCTCAGGGGAAAAATTGTGGACTTGGCCAGCTACCTGTGAGCGATACCCTGACATGGGAAACCACCCAAGTGATGGGATCGTCGAGATTCCCGATCGACCGGCAAGTGCCGATTTCCAAAATTCACTGACGCCGATTCCAATAGGAGACACCACTCCGAGACCGGTGATCACTACGCGCGAGGCCATGTTTGTCCCTCCTTCAATGGGCGTCTCCGGCGCCTTTCTTACCGGAAGACCAGAACTGAGTCAACTAGGAAACCATAGTTCAATGGCGAACTTTCAGCAAGAGGTAGAGTCCAAAGCTCAAGAAGAGCGCGTTGGCCATCCAGCCGGCGAGTATGGGTGCCAGCGCCCCTCCACGTCCCAATGCAATCGCGACGGCGTTCGTCGTCCAGTAGCAAAAGCCGACGATGAACGCTTGGCCGATGCCCATTGCCATGCTGCCTCCGCGCACTCCGCTCCGCCGAAGGCTTAAGGCAATGCCGATGATTACCATAACGACGGTCACCAGGGGAGATGCCATACGGCCATAGTAGTCGGTCAGCAAGCGTGTAAAGGAAAAGCCTTCATGCTGGAAACGCCCAAGATAATTTTGGATCGCTCGAAACGTCATGGTTTCCGAGTTTCCGATGAGGGAACTGGAGAAGTCGTCTGGAATGAGCGGGATCGTGATCAGCTGCTCCGTGAATTGGACCAGTTCGGCAGCGTCGCCCTTAAGGAATCGGCGATGATGGCCATTTACCAGAACCCAACCATGCGGAGTATACCGGGCTTCCTCCGCCTCAGTCAGACGTTCAAGTTGAAAAGGGGAGCCGAAATAAAAAATGCGCACTCCTCGCACGGTCATGCCGGTGGTATCGATTTCACCGATTTTCATGATGGCATTGGCACTGATGCGAGCCCAAGGTTGGACGGCCTGGGTCGTGACGGGTGCCGGTTTCTGTTCAATCTGGATGACTCGCACTTCTTCAGCCTTCTCCGAGGCCAGCGGGATGACAGTTGAACTGAAGGCGAGGAGCACCACGGAGGCGCCACTGGCAAAAAGCAGAAAAGGAGAGGACATCCAGAGCAAACTGATTCCACAGCTGCGCATGGCGGTAATTTCGTTGCTTCGCACGAGGAGGCCAATGGTCAATAGAGTTGAAACCAGTATGGCAAACGGAGCCACTTGAAAAGAAATCCAAGGAATTTTCAAGGCAAAGTAGGTCAGGATGGGAAGAATGCCGGATTCGTACCGGAGAAAGCGGCGGACCTTCTCGAAAAAATCAATCACGAGGTAGATGGTGACCAGGCCGGCAAAACACATGCCGAAGATTTTTGAGAATTCGCGAAGGATATAGCGAAACAAAATCGTCATGACGTTATTGTCTGCTCATTCGCACGAACATGGCCACCGTGATCACCATAAAGATGATATTGGGGAGCCAGGCACCGAAGAATGGATGAAGGACAAGGGCGGTCACCAAGAAATCACAGCCGACATTGAGCACATAGAAGGCAATGATGATCCCCACGCCGACCGCAAACCCGCCGACACGGCCAGATCGCTTGGATACAATGCCGACCGGCACTCCGAGTAAGCAGAATACGAGGGAAGCGGTCGGGAATGCCAGATCTTTGTAATATTCCATCAGACGTCGAAGAGCACCGGCATCTTTGCCATCCGTTTCAGCCAGGCGTGCCATGATTTGCTCATAGGATGGACGTTCCTCTGTAGCGGCGTAGCTGCTGAGGTTCAGATTAATCTTGATATCATACTGGGCAAAGGCGATATCCCGGTACTGGTCGTCCTCTCGAGGTCGGCTATGGATCGTGCCATTGATCAATCGTAGCGCGACGTGATCGTGCGCAGGATCCATAAATACATGGTATTGCTGTGCCACGATGACTCGAGGCTCATTGGGTAGGCGTTCGTCGGAGATGAAGATGCCGTCCTGGGGTTGACCTGGCTCGCTCTCCGGAACGTAGATCATCATGCGGGGGATCGGCTCATTGAACGTGCCTTGCTCCAAGGCGAGGACGAGTTGGTCTTTCAGCAGATTGAGGGCGACTTTCTTCAGGTTCAGCGAACTCCATGGCTGCCCCCATTGGGACAACACCAGTGTCAGCGTGCAGACCAACACGGAAAAAAGAAGCACCGGTTGTGAAAGACGCAGCAGACTGAGCCCGGCTGCACGCATGGCGACCAATTCTTTATCGAACGACAGTCGACCGAATGCCGTAATCGACGCGATCAGGCCCGCGATGGGCAACGTGAGCACGAGACCGGAAGGGAGCAGCATCGCAATCACTTTCAGGACAGCCCAAAATCCCACGCCTTTGGAGACGAGCAACTCAACAAGACGGAGGAGTTCTCTCGTTAACATCACAAAACAGAGCGCGCCTAGGCTGAGGCCGAAGGGAGAAAGAAGTTCCGTGAAAATGTAGCGGTCGAGGAGCGTTCGTAGGATCACAAGGTCTCTGGATCGAGGAAATGTCCCTCACTATAGGGAAGTCCTTCTTCCTTGTAAACACAGGAGAAATCACGCTCAGCGAAGATTCTCTTGACAGAACACCAACCCTATGTTACATGCTGCGCGACTTTCCTCTGAAATGATGGGTTCCGTGAGCGATGCATCACTCCTGCAGGTTCCCGTCCATTCGACCAGCCGAATTATCGTCCTGTCTATTTTCATGTTGTGTATTGAGAGACGCGTATGCGTTCAGCAAGTGAATTGCGCTAAGTGCCTGTCGTTGTTGACAAAAGGAGGGGTTCTGTGAAAACAAAAGGAACGGTTAAGTGGTTCAACGATCGAAAGGGGTTTGGGTTTATCCGCCTCGATAGCGGAGAAGATGTCTTCGTACATTACTCTGCCTTACAAGGAGATGGTTTCAAGACCCTCAAAGAGGGTGAAAACGTGGAATTTGATATTGTGCAGGGAGCCAAGGGGCCTCAAGCGGCCAACGTACTCAAATCGGCGATCGCTGCATCCTAAACAGAAATTGTTCTCCTCGTGTTTGGCGGAAGAGCCGGTCCCCCGAACGGGAGGCGCCGCTCTTCCGCTGCTCCAACTCTCTGTCTGTTTCTCCCATTTCCTAGACAAAACCCATTGAGACTGTTAGCGTTTGGCTGTTCCGATTGTGGAGGAAATGGTTGTGCCACCGGATCGCAGTCGCGTTCTTCAGCAAGCTCAACTCCTAGCTTCTCGTGGGCAGTTCGAAGCGGCCATCGCCGAATGGAAGAAGTTGGCCACGGAAATGCCCGGCGACGGGAGCATCCATAATTCGATCGGGGATTTGCATCTTAAGCGGAACGTTCCTGGAGAAGCTGCCACAGCCTTCCTTCAAGCGGCATCGGCATTTCGAGCGGAGGGTGCCACCCTCAAGGCCATCGCCGCTTTCAAAAAAGTCCTCAAGTGTGACCCTACGCGCTACGAAGTGTATCGCCATCTCGGTGACCTGAATGTCGAACGAGGGCTCATTAGCAGCGCGGTTCAAGACTATCTCACGTTGGGGAAGTACTACTTGAAGGAGCGTCGGGGGAAAGACGCACTCGAAATCTACAAGAAAATCGTCATACAAGATCCTTCGAATCTCAACGCACAACAGCGTGTTGCCGAACTCTGTGTCCAGGAAAACCAACAGGATGAAGCGACCACGGTGTATCTCCAGCTAGGCCGTGAGCGGTCAGCGCAAGGGCGGTACGATGAGGCAAAGGATGCTTATCTGGCCGTACTTCGAATCGATCCTGCAAATAGCGAAGCAGTGCAGTTTGTCGACAGCTTAGAGAAAGGTGGAACCGGAGCAGTTAAGGCGATTAAACCAAGCTCCCCAACGGGCAGTGGGCAAAAACCGTCGGAACCGCCCGACCTTTTGACCGAAGCTATGCGGCGTATCGAGGAGAAACAATATGAGGGTGCGGAAGCGATCCTCAACCAGATACTCACGCGGGAACCCGGCAATCCGCAAGTCTGTCAGCTCCTGGCTCGATTGCATTTGCAGCGAGGTGATGTCCAAGTCGCGTTGGGGGAATATCGATTCTTGGCAGGTGCGGCCTTACGTGCCCATGATCTCGGGTTGGCTGAGTCGTTGATTGAGGAGTTTCTGTCTGCAGAGCCGAACTCGGTACCGTTGCTCGAGCTCAAGGGTGAGTTGTTCGAGGAAAAAGGAGATCATGGTGGTGCCGCCCTGCAGTATGCCAAAGCGGTCGAACTGCTCTTGGAACATCCCGAACCTGGAATGGAAAGCCTGCACGAAGAGCTCTTTGAAAAGGTAAAGGCCCTGTCCAACGATCAGACCTTCGTGAATCAGTTGGCTGCGAAGATACATGGAGGTGCGACGGGAGAGCCAACCGAACCTGTCCAGACTGCCTCCATGCAAGATACGATGACGAACGGCAACTCCGCTGTAGATGATAGCGCTGAGTCTACTGAAAATGCAGTACAGCCCGGCTGTCCGAGCGGTCTCCATGAGGTGACGGAAGACGTGCAGGGATTTTCGCTGGCAGGGGCGGAGCCCGACGATGTGAATCCCTTTGCCAAGGATCCTGGAGCAAACGTCGTCAAGGCGCCCCCGGTGCCAGAAAGGCATCCGACGCCAACTAGCGCTCCATCCCTTAGCCCGTCACACGTTCCGAAGACGGTGACAAAGGTGTCGGCGAATCCACGCCCAGAGGAAAGTCAACCCAATCAGGGGCCGGTAGGTAGCAAGGTGCCCTTGCCATCACCTCCACCCGGTGCGGCGCCGAAAGAAGCAGCAGCGGCTCCTCCAGACTATGAAGCACACTATGCATTAGGAGTCGCGTATAAGAACATGGGGCTGTACGAAGAGGCGAAGGAAGCATTCCAGGTGTCGATGAACAGTGATTCGTTCTACCTCGATTCGGCACTGATGACGGCAGTCTGTCTCAAGGAAGGCCATCACATCGCCCTCGCCATTCGTGGGCTCGAGACGACCCTGGCTGATCCACGGTGCGAGGGTGCCAAGGGACAAGCCATTCGGTATGAATTGGGCTTGCTGTATGAAGCTGAAGAGCAGTGGGAGAAGGCCGCACACGCATTCCAATCAATTCCTTCGTTCCATGACGTTCCCCAACGGTTGGCTGCCATTAAAGGAAAGCAAGCAGGCGGGGGTGGCGGGTTTCGGTATGCGTCGTAGATGTGGAGTCGTCCCTTCAGCCGTCCTCAGCTCACTCGATGTGGTGCTGATCGACCTTCCAATGCAGCAGCAATATTTTCAAGACAGATAAGCCCCATGCGGACACGTGTCTCGAGTGTGGCAGACCCGAGATGGGGAAGAAGGACCACATTCGGCAACGAGTAGAGCGCAGGGGAAACGGCTGGTTCCTGCTCGTACACATCCAGCCCTGCGCCGGCGATGGTTCCTGCTTTGAGCGCGGCGAACAAGGCGGATTCATCGATGACCGATCCCCGCGAGGTGTTGATGAGAAACGCCGTCGGTTTCATCAGTGCGAGCTCGCGTTGACCGATGAGGTGCCGAGTGGTATCGGTGAGTGGAACATGAAGCGAAAGGTAATCGGAATGCTTGAGCACGGTATCCAGCGGTTGCCAGGTCCAGGAAAGACCGGGAGGGCTTGAAACGGCATGGCGCCCCGCATAGAGTACCGACATCCGGAAACCGGTTGCTCGGTACGCCACAGCCTGGCCGATGCGTCCCATCCCGACAATACCCAGCATTTTCCCTGTGACGTCCGTACCCAGCATCTGGGTTGGAGCCCATCCCGTCCAGTGGCCGGTCCGAACCAAGGCGTGTCCTTCCGCGACTCGCCTCGCTACCGCCAGCAACAACGCCCAGGTCAGGTCGGCGGTCGCGTCGGTCAACACATCTGGTGTATTGGTCACAACGATGCCATGCTGCGTCGCCGCAGACAGGTCGATGTTGTTGTAGCCGACGGCGTAGTTGGCGACGATGTTCAGCTTGGTGGCCTGGGACAGGACCGAGGCGTCGATGCGGTCGGCCAGTGTACAGATCACGGCATCAGCTTGGGAAAAGCCGTGTGCTAACTCGTTTGCGGTCGCTGGTCGATCGGTTGAGTCGGCCAGCACTCGGTAGTGTTGAGGAATGGCGTCCATCACAGCTTGCGGCAACAGACGCGTGATATACAAGGTGGGGCGATCCATAGCGTTCCAGTACATTGTAGGAGAAAGCTGATTCAAGGTACAACGACGATGGCTTCGAATGGAATATCGCGGCTAGGATTAGGCAACGCCCTATGACAACCTCATCTCCATCCTTGATTCAACCCACGAGGAGTCGTGTCGTGGCGAAGGATCTCCGGACTCTCTTAGGCGCAGGGAAGGTGCTGGACGATAGCCCCGCGCTGACAGCCTATGCCGTGGACGCCAGCATCTACCGTGTTTCGCCACAGGCCGTTGTGTTGGTCGAGTCGGAGGATGACATTACTGCGACGGTCGGCTATGCCGTATCACGAGGTATTCCATTGACGCCTCGAGCCGCCGGGACGAATCTGACCGGTTCGGCGATCGGGTCCGGCATCATCCTTGATGTGTCGCGCATGAATCAAATCCTCGAAGTCAACCGGGAGGAGCGTTGGGCTCGTGTTCAGCCTGGTATCGTGCTGGCGGAATTGAACAAGCAACTCAGCCCGCGTGGGCTCTTCTTCGGCCCCGATCCATCCAGCGGAGACATGTGCAAGCTGGGCGGCATGATCGCCAACAATTCCTCGGGCCCGCATACCCTGCGGTACGGCTCCGTGAAAGACAATGTCCAGGGGCTTCGCCTCTGCCTGGCGTCTTCGTCCTGGATCGAAGCTCGGTCTTATGCGCTGAATGATCCGACGCTTGAACGGTTACTGACGTCCGTGCCGGCTTTACGCGACGTCCTCGTGTTGACCCAAGCCCATGCCGAGCTCATTGCCGCCAAGCAACCGACGGTCAGTAAGAACAGCTGTGGATACAATCTTTTCGGGATTGCCGATGGGTTGACGCGAGGCGCTTTCGATCTCCCCAAGCTGTTTGTCGGCAGTGAAGGGACGTTGGGGATCGTGAGTGAGGCCACGCTGACATTGATGGAAAAGCCTGCGGCGACGCTGACCGCGTTGATTCATTTCCGGAGCCTCGAAGAAGTGGGCGAAGCGGTCCCTCAGCTCCTGACGCTTCAGCCAAGCGCTTTGGAAGTTATGGATGCCAACACCCTCAACCTGATCGGTCGTGGACACCATGGTATTCCGGCTGATGCGGCGGCCACATTGTTGGTTGAGTTGGATGCCGATTCGCTGGACGTCGACCTCCGTGAGAAGGCAGACGCCATGAAGGACATATGTCGACGGTACAAACTGGCGTCGGAACTTACCGTGGCATTCGATGCGGCGCAACGAGAACAATTGTGGAAAGCCCGAAAGGCGCTCTATCCGACACTGTATCGATTTGACCCAAGAAAGAAGCCGATTAATTTCGTAGACGACGTGGTCGTCCCAGCTGAACGTATCAGTGAACTGATCCGCTACTTGGAGGAGTTTTTCGGGGGGCAGCAGGTGCCTGTGGCCATCTTCGGCCATATCGGAAACGGGAATGCCCACATCGTGCCGCTATTGGACGTGAACGATTCGGGTGATTTTCAGAAAATGGTGCAGGCCTATCAAGAGATCCATGCAACCGTGCTGAATCGGTTCGGCGGGTCGATTTGTGGGGAGCATGGCGATGGGCGTGTTCGAGCGGAGTTCGTCAAGACCATGTTCGGGGAAGAGCTGTACGACCTCTTTGTGCAGGTGAAGCATGCGTTCGACCCTGGACGTATTCTCAACCCCGGCATTAAGTTGAGCGAGGCCTCCTTCACCGACCATATCGACTACACACGCCTCTCAAAGTCCTGTGCGACATGTGCGAAATGCAACTCCGTGTGCCCGGTGTACGACGTGTTTCAATCCGAAGACATGAGCGCGCGTGGTTGGTTCGAAATCGTCACGGCCAAGGACTACAGCTATCTCAATTCCAAGCGAGTGGTGGAATCTTGTCTGAACTGCAAATCGTGCCGCACAATCTGTCCCGCCGGTGTGGATGTATCCGACCTGATTTTGAAGAAGCGAGCTGAGCGTCCGAACCGACTGGCCGGTTGGATCTTTCGGAGTCAGGCTCGCGGGGCCACGTTTGAATCGTGCGTGCGCTTCCTCGGACGCACGCAACCGACCTGGGATCGGCCATTCGTAAGGAAAGTGATCGAGTGGATCACGGCCCCGCTCATGAAGGCGCTGGCACCCACAGCCCGTTTGCCACACGATCTTGCGCTCCCCAAGTTGGCTCAACAGCATTTGCGTGAACGGTATGCCCATTTAATCCCAAGCGGAGCACATGCTGCACCGACGAGGACGGTGGCCTACTTCCACGGTTGTGCCGCCAACTATTTCGACGATGGCGTCGGAGACGCGGTGATCGAGGTGTTGAAGAAGCATGGGGTTGAACCGGATCTACCTCCTCAGCGTTGTTCGGGCACGCCGATTCAAACCTATGGCCATGTCGATCTGGCGCGCGAAGGAGCGCGATTTAATCTGCAGTCGTTCGCGAATTATGAAACGGTCGTGACCGGTTGTGCCTCCTGTACCCTCATGCTGAAGGATTATCCAACACTGTTTCAGGATGGAGAAGAGCGGCAGCAGGCTGAGGCACTGGCCAAAAAGGTGGTGCATATTTCTGAATTCGTCGCAGGCGCGACCGAGCATCCTCCGATGGGCAAGGCCCAGGGCCTGACCAAACGCGTCACCTACCATTCGTCCTGTCATCTTAGGGCGGCAGGCGTCACAAAAGAGCCACGGCAAGTCCTCTCGTCCCTGCCAGGGGTCAATTTTGTTGAGATGCAGGATGCCGACCGCTGTGCGGGAGGGGCAGGCACCTATGTCGTCAAGGACTATGACACGTCGCAGAAGATCTTTGATCGGAAAGCCCGTGCCGTCACGCAGACCGGTGCGAACGTCGTTGCCACCAGTTGTCCAGCCTGCATGATTCAGCTCAAGAACGGGTTGGGTGATTCGGCGCAGGTCAAGCATGTCGCGCAGCTGCTTCAGGATGCATACCGTGCAGCAGAAGGGGAACAAAGGTGAGTTCGTCGTGCGACTCATGTATAGTGCCCCACCAGCCTGCATTGAAGCAGGTCTTGCTGAGCACGAAGGGTGAGGATCACATGGTGTCGGTACAGATCTTCGGTCAGACGTTACGCGCGGCCGTTGAAGAGAGTGAGTTTGAGGTGCCGATCAACGACCAAATGACCGTGAAGCAACTGATCGAAGCGAACCCGGCGCAGCTCGGGCCGTTACGTCAGTACATCAAGAGCCGAGAGGCGCTGATCACAATCAACAAGAAGATCGGATCAGAGGATTCGGTCGTCAAAGACGGTGATATCCTGAAATTCTCCTTCCAGTCCCGCACCTCGTACGACGGGAACAGAGATATTCCCACCTAAACGCTCCACAGGTTTTCAGTTCCGCAATCACGCGTGCGTTCTCTGGACCGGCACATTGGTTTCCAGACACGAAACCAGGTAAGCTCTCGACACCACACTCTTACGATGCAGGACTCGTTAGGCCGGAGCTCATTTCCACTCTATGCACAAGTTCTCGTGGCCGTGTGCTGCGGCGCGGCGCTGGGTGTTGTGTTTGGCCAGGAGCCCTACCTGGGGGATTTGGGGAATGAACAACTCGGTCAGCTCGGGCTCTGGGTCGTGTGGGTGCTCAAGACGCTCGCGGTTCCCCTCATCTTCGTCGCGATCCTCGATTCGTTGCTTCGGGCCTCGATCCCGTTGAGTCAAGGCGCGAAGCTGCTCGCGATCTGTCTGATCAATGTCTCCATGGCGATGGTGATCGGCCTGGCGATCATGAATACCTGGCAGCCGGGGAAATCCTGGCAGGGTCATGTCGAAGATTTGCTTCAAGTCGTACCGGGAACGAATCTCAGACCGATCGGGGCCGCTTCGGAACATCCGCTCGAAGATCTACTGGCCTATATTCCCCGAACGATCGCAGATCCGTTCGGAAACAATAACATCATCGGTGTCGTTCTCCTGGCACTGGGACTCGGTCTGGCATTACGGTGGGCCCGGAAAGAGAGCGGCCAAGCCGGCGGAGTACTCGATCATGTGGCCTGGGCCATTGAGCGACTCTATGGCTGGCTCGTGACCATTCTCTGGTGGGTTATTCTGGTCGTGCCGCTCGCCGTGTTCGGGGTTGTGGCGAATGTGGTAGGCCGGTCGGGGACCGAGGTCTTCTCCGTGCTTTGGATATTCCTTGCGGCCATGCTCCTCGGTCTCGCGGTGCATGCCTTGCTCTACTATCCACTCGTCGCCTGGTGGGTGGGGAAAAAACCGCCGACAGTCTATATTGGCAAGGGGGCCGATGCCATCATGACGGCCCTGTCGTGCAATAGCAGTTTGGCGACCGTGCCGGTCACGCTCCGCTGTCTCGAACGCATGCGCGTCTCGTCACAGTCGGCCCGCCTGGCCGCCTGTGTCGGAACCAATCTGAACAACGATGGCATCACGCTCTACGAGGCGATGGCCGCGCTGTTCCTCGCCCATGCGCTCGGGTACGATCTGCCGATGTCGAAGCAGATCGTCATTGTTGTAGCTTCGATCATCGCCGGCGCCGGCGTGGCGGGCATCCCCGAAGCCGGGATGATCGTGCTGCCGCTCGTCCTTGCCGCGGCCGGTTTGCCGGAACACGTGATTCTTGCCGCTATTCCCCTTATTATGACGGTAGACTGGATCATCGCCCGTGCCCGCTCCGGTGTGAACGTCATGAGCGACATGCTCGTGGCTATTCTGCTCGATGTGGGGAAGTCGACCCCGGTCTCGAAGCCTGTTTCCCATTAGCCATCTTGATTCTCTTGCTTAAAATGGAAACAGCATAGTACATCTGATGTCATATAGCTCAAGGGAGTTAAGCTCGATGACGCTCACGGTGCAGATCAACCTGAAAACTAAACGATTGATCCATCGACTGGCCCGCAAGCGAGGTTGGAGTAAATCCGATGTGATCAGAGACGCGATCGACGTATTAGCAAAGCGCGAGCAAGAACAAGAAAAGACCGAGCGTTCCTACGACTCGGTGCGGGATCTCATCGGCAGTGTCCGCGGCGGGCAATCTGATCTGTCTGAACGAACAGGCGATCGATTGCGACGTATGCTCCAAGACCGAAATCGACGGAGCTGAGTACGACCCTCGCGACTTTGAGGTCTACCGGCCAGCCAAGCTTGGACGCTTCATTCTCCTGCCACAGTAAGCCCTTTTCGCTTAGGACTTAGTGCTTCCGTCACAGCGCGTGATTTCTTAGCGGGAAACGGGTAAGCTTCGCACGGTTCTGATGGATGGAAAGAGGTTCCGGGAATCGTTTCCGTAACCCATCATGAATTCCACCTCCGCCGTATCGAGTAAACACCTGTGATAATTCAACCAGTCAATGCCCGAACTTGATTTTAGGAATATCGCGGCCCGCGGTGGGAGCGTCGAAAACGCCTTTGAGGAACTCTGTTGTCAGCTAGCATCCAGGAGTCGGCCGGCCGGCACGAAGTTCGAGCGCTATCGCGGCGCGGGAGGCGATGGCGGCGTGGAGTGTAAAGTGATCGACGCGAATGGCTCTGTGACAGGCTGGCAGACGAAGTATGTCTTCGATATCGACGGTCTCTTAAAGCAGGCCCGGCTGTCGTTCGAAACGGCGCTTTCCGTGCACGCTGACCTAACCCGTTACGTGGTTTGCTTCCCCTTCGATCTCACCGGCAAGACAGGGCGCAAAGGTAAAAACCAGACCCAGAAGTTCGATGAGTGGTCGCGGAAGGCGGAAGCCGACGCAAAGGCCAAAGGGCGCGCCCTGACCATCGAACGACGGTCGGCGCACGACCTACAGGATCTCATTCTGGCGAACGACCCGTCAGGCGGTCAGCGTCAATATTTCTTTTCCGCGACGACGTTCTCGGACCAATGGTTTGCAGACCACGTTGCTGCCGCCAAGCTCGCGGCGGGCCCGCGGTATAACCGAGAGATCACACTCGAAACACCTCTGTCAGGATGGTTCTCGTCGTTCGGAGGAGGACCGGACTGGCAGGCGCACCTTGCCAACCACCTCGAAGCCTGCCGCAAGGCGACAAACCACGTCGAGGAGCTCGTCGAGGAAAAAGGTTGCGATGCCATGTGTCCCGGATGGCCGGAGACCGCCCACGAAATAGGGAGGAGAGCAGCCGCCGACTCGCGAAGCTGCGTCCAGAGATCAGAGGCGCTCGATGACGCGCTGACGGAGGAGGGACTCTCGAAGCTCCAGACGTCCATCATACGGCTCCTAGATGACCTCGCTCTCGTAGAGGGCAAACTCGCCGCGGACTTGGACGCGAAGCACGGTGAGGGATCCGCAGACTCGAAGCAGTTTCTATCCTATATGGCCGAGTATATGGTCTCATTCCCAGCCGCTAATCTCGACGCGGTGCGCGAAGCGCAAGAAAAGTGGCGCGAATTCTCCGACTGGCTTTCGTGTCCAGCCGGGTTTCTCGCCTTTAGAGAGGAGTTCGTGCTGAGCGGCAGCGGAGGAGCGGGAAAGACGCATGGCCTATGCGATATCGCGCAAAGCCGATTGGCGGACGGCGCCTACACATGCGTCGTCTTCGGACACCAGTTCAGTGGGGAGCCCGATCCATGGACTCGATTCGCCGAGTCGCTCGGGGCTCCGCTCACGCTCGGTCGCGACGGCGTGCTCGACGCGCTCGACGCTGCGGCAGAATGCTCGGGCAAGAAGCTCGTGATCTGCGTGGACGCGGTGAACGAAACTCGGCCGAGGAGCTATTGGTGCGGCCGCTTCGCCGAGTTCGCCAGGGCGGTGGCCTCGCGCGCGCATCTCAAGCTCTGCGTCTCATGCCGCACCTCGTTCCTTCCGGTGTGCCTACCGAAGGACTTCGCGGATCAGGCGGTCGAACATAAAGGCTTCGAGGGAATGGAGAGAGAAGCCTGCAACGCCTTCTTCTCTCACTTTGACCTGGAGCCCCCTCTCGTCCCGGTTTTGCAGCCCGAGCTAGCGAACCCGCTCTATCTAAAGCTCGTCTGTGAAACGTTGCGAGCGAAGGGACTGAAGCAACTGCCGAAAGGCTGGTTCGGTATTGCGCCTGTGATCCGAGCGTTTCTCGCGCACAAGGAAGAACAGTTCGCGACCGAACACAGCGTCTCATCTGGCGCAGCGATAGTCAGCGGGTCTCTTCGGGCAATCACCGCCGCGATCGCCAAGTCGGGCAGCACGGCTCTCCGCTGGTCCGAGGCCCAGTCGGCTATCGACGCGGTGAAGCCGCAGGCTAATGGGCTCAGCGTTCTGCAGTGGCTCGTCACGGCGGACCTGCTGATCGAGGACGGTCCCTCAACCGATGCCATCGGCGCAGAGAACGTCGTGCGTCCATCCTTCGAGCGATTCGGTGACTTCCTTGTGGTGTCGGAGATGCTCGAATCTGTCACGAGCTTGAACGTGCAGCAGGCCTTCCGGAGCGGCCAATTCGCTCATCTCTTGGGGACGGCGCAGGCGGTCCGGGAAAATGCTGGCCTGCTTTCGGCGATCTCCGTTCTCTTGCCGGAAAAGATACGCGGCATAGAGCTCACCGACTTGGTCGAAGATGACTCCATTCGAAGCGAGGTTGCCGCCGTCGTTGTGCGCTCTCTTCCATGGCGAACTGCAGTAACGTTCTTATCCTCGACGCAGAATATGCTGTGGGAAATGCTTGCCGCCACTGATGCATACAAAGCAATGGATGCGATGCTGGCGGTCTCCACGCAGGAGTCGGAGATCGACGCGTTGTGGCTCAATGAGGTCTTGGGACGGCTTCCATTCGCCAAGCGGGACGCGTTTTGGTGTGGATATCTAAGGCACGGCTACGAGGGGTCAAACATCGTCCGCCGTATAATCGAGGCAGCGAAGGGCATCGACCTTCAGAAAGTCGATGCCTCGACCGCGGAACGCTGGTGCGTTGTCCTCCTTTGGTTTAGCGCAGCGGCTGATCGCCGAGTGAAGGACTATGCGACGAGGGCCGCCATAGCGATCCTGCGTATTCACGCGACGCTCCTCCCAAAAGTAGTGGCTATGTTCCTATCCGCTGATGACGATGAGGTACGAGAGCGGGTGCTACTCATCGCGTATGGCGTTTTGGTACATTCGCGAGAAAAACGCGTGCTGAAAAAGCTGTCAGAAGAGCTGCTTGCCGCATATGCGGCCCGATCTGAAGATTTTCAGAATGCGATCATTCGCGACCACATTCGATGTATTGCCGAGTTGGCGGCACACCTTGAGTGCCTCGATAGGAGGTTCGCTCCAACACTACCAAGCCAGCGCAATTCAAGGACACCCCGTCCAGAAACTGGAAATGAGAGTGAGGAAAAGGCATGGGAAGATGAGAAAGATGCTGGCGTTCGGTGCCTGGTTCGAAGCTGTTTGCATGATGACTTCAATCACTATTCGATCAATTACCTGAACGGATGGATTCGCGTGATGCCCAAGCATGCCATCGGACGGTGGATTGCGAAGCGTATTCTGGACGACTTCGGCTACCGAGGCTCAAAGTGCGGCCACTACGACGCTGCCGTAACCCGAGAGACTGGAGGCGGTAGGGGAAAACCGGCGTGGGCCGAGCGAATCGGGAAGAAGTATCAGTGGGTCGCGATGTATCAGCTGGCATCACGCCTCTACGACAGCGTCGACCGTGAGAGGGACTCGTTTGAACGGACGACGGGCAGGCTCCCACTCATTTTACAGGACGAGCGCAAGCTAGATCCCACCATTTCCCGCACCGAACGTCCCGAGCGCACGACTTCCGAGTGCTGGTGGGTTGGCGGCAACGTGGATTTAAGCTCAACACAACAGCTGGATTACCCGACGTGGGTCAACCTCAGAGACGACCTTCCTTCGATGGATTTGCTGCTCGCACCTAAGAGCCGCGACGGCCAGATATGGCTTCCGTTGATGTGTTATCCAGCGTGGTCCGAGTATCGGAAAGACCGACCATATGGCGAGCCCTACAGGTCAACATGGATTCACTTGGAGGCCTTTTTAGTGCCAGAGCAGCAGTTTGCCACTGCACGGGGAGCCATATCTCGCCGCAACTTCTTCGGAAACTGGATGCCACGCGGGGCCCAATGGCTGCATGTCTTTGTTGGCGAATATCCCTGGGCGAGCGCGTGCAACGTGGAAACCGATGATTGGCTAGGATTCGGTTCTCGAGCATCCGGTTCTAAATTAGAGTTCATGCCTGTCTCCAATCAAATAACGTGCGAATGGGAGTACGACGGCAGTCTGCCTGGTAGTATCCATTTTCATGTCCCAGCTCGTGCGTTCTTTGAAAAGAGTTGGCTCTGGTGGAATGGCATCGACGGTTTTATAACCTCCGATGGAAAGACTGTATTCCGTGATCCATCCGCCTCGGAAGGGGGCCCCGCTACCTTGTTGGCAGATATAGATAATCTACTCATTCGATTGAAGAAATTAGGCTGTCGTCTTGTATGGACACTTCTCGGCGAGAAATACATTTTAGGTGAAAACTCTCCTAGCACCTCGCGAGTCACATACTCGCAGACGGCATACCTGGATAAGAACGGCACAATCATGGTTGGGGATCGGGTCTTTTTTGATGACTACGATAAAGACAAGGGGCTGGCTACTTGAAAGACACACAAGATTGGTTGATAGGTCGCGTCAGTGCCCGTCTAGGAAAGGAAAATGGAAAAGTCAGTGCACCGATAGCCTTGCAATGATCCTATACGTGAGGCATGCCCCCCTACCTCTCATGTAGAATCGATGTGACAATCGTCCATCGTTAAGGATAGCCCATATGGCCGACATACTTCGTATCAACACAACCGCAGCAAAAGAAGTGGTGGATCTGACTGATCGGCTTGCGGCGATTATCCGCCAAGCCAAGCTGCAAGAAGGACTCTGCACACTCTTTGTGACGCACACGACGGCTGCATTAACGACCGGGGAAATCGGGGAGGGGACAGAACAGGATTTCTTGCAGGTGGTGGAGAAGATCATTCCGCGCATTCAGTTCCAACACGCACATAACCCCTCCCATGCCTGGTCTCACATGGCTTCTTCGATTCTGGGGCCATCGCTGACGGTGCCCGTGACTGGCGGCAAGCTGGTACTTGGCACATGGCAATCGGTGATGCTGGTTGAATTGGACGGGCCGCGTGAACGCATGGTGCACGTGACGTTGATACCCTGTTGAGGAAGAAAAGGGAGCAGAGGCCAGGGGCGGACGAATCATGGATGACGTAGACTCTCTGCGTAAACAATTCCCGCCGATTGCGAGCGATGTAGTTTTCCTTGGTCACCAGCAGAAAGTTTGAACGCATGAAGATTGTCCGTTCGATTGCTGGAGTCCCCATTCGGCTGACAACCGAGCGGTTGGGCCATATTGCCCGTCGACACCCAGAAATGGCTGATCAGGAAGAGAAAATTCTTGAAACCATCACCTCGCCGGATTGTGTGCAAGAAGGCGACAGTGGCACATTGATTGCGGTAAAGTCTTATCCGAAGACGCCTGTGTCTCAGAAGTCTTGTGCTGTGGTGTATAGGCAAATGAATGAGAGCGATGGATTTGTTGTGACCGCATATTTCACCAGTCGGCCTGCAAGCTGGAGGAGGATTCTATGGAAGCGGTAAAGGTGTTTGAGAAAAAAGATGCTCCTCTCGACTGGGAGTACGATGACGAGGCAGACACCTTGTATCTAAGCTTCGGTAAACCGCAAGCTGCCACTGGTCTCGATATCGGTGAGGGTGTGATCGTCCGTTTCGATGAGCAGGCGCAGGAAGTTGTGGGGTTGACGATTGTGGGGGTAGGACGGCGACTGGAGGAATATGTCAAGACAAAAGGAAACGGGAAGGGCTGATCTCTTCATTAAACTGGGATAAGATTCTTCTCTGCTTCTGCCATTTCGTCGACCTGTACGATTCTGCCGCACTTGGTTTGCGAACCGTTCTCATCGCCACCGTCAACGGTCAACCGCCTAGCCCCTGCGAGATACATCCCTCGCACCAGCCCTCTGTCACTCTCGCTCTGCGAACTAGGGCGAGATTGCGAAGAGGCGATACCTGCATGGGGTATAGAGATCCACAGACTGAGAGGAACCTGGCCTGCAGATGACCGCCCCTGCTGACTCACGCGAGTCTGAACTCATCTCGAACCCCCGCCACTACCGCTACTACGACCTCGTCATGGCTGGATTTGTGACGGTGCTGCTCTGCTCGAACCTGATCGGGCCGGGCAAGACCTGTATCCTTTTCGGCCTGACCTTCGGAGCCGGGAACCTTTTCTTCCCGATCTCCTATGTCTTCGGCGACGTGCTGACCGAAGTCTATGGCTACGCGCGCACGCGTAAAGTCATCTGGGCAGGCTTCAGCGCGATGATCTTTGCAACGATTATGGGGCTGTTCGTCATCCACATGCCGGGGGATCCGGACGAGCCCTTCAATGCCGAGCTCCAACCTGCTTTGGAACTTGTCTTCGGAAGCACGGGGCGGATCGTCGCCGCGTCGATCGTTGCCTACTGGTGCGGCGACTTCGTGAATAGCTATGTGATGGCGAAGATGAAGGTCTGGACCGAGGGGCGTCATCTCTGGACCCGCACGATCGGCTCGACGGCAGTCGGCCAGCTCGTCGACAGTGCTCTGTTCTATCCGATTGCCTTCATCGGGACCTGGCAGCCCGGAACCATGCTCAAGGTCATCGCCTTCAACTGGGCATTCAAGGTCTCCATCGAGATCCTCTTCACGCCGGTGACCTATGCGATTGTCGGCTGGTTGAAGCGCCAGGAGCATGAGGACTGGTACGACCGACACACGGACTTTACGCCCTTCTCGTTGAAAGACTGAGCCGTTGCCCGTTATGTGGAAGAGACCCGGGGGCGTGCTGCGGGTCAGCATGGTACAATGACGTCACCGAAAGAGAGCAAATGCTATCCGGTGGCTCTCGTTGTGAGGAGGAAGCCTAGATGGAAAGCGGATCAAACCTTTTTGAGAAGGGAGAATACCCATGATGCGATATACGATGCCGCGAGTTGCTACAGTCAGTGCACTGTTTGTCCTTGTCATCGCGACCCTGTTGCCGTGGCAACCGGTGTTCGGGGAGGGCGGCGCGCGTCGTGATGTGGTGCGCTTGGAGCAGCAGAACCGGCAGGATGCGCTCAAGCTGGCCAAGGAAGCGGTAGGCCATGGCAAACAGGGTCATGTAGGTGCGCTCTTGACCAGTGCAGAATCTGCGCTGAAGCACGCCATGAAGGCGGGCAAGAGTTCGCATGTGGACGAGGGGGTTGCAGAGCTGAACCAGGCCATTGAACATGGGAAAGCGGGCCACGCCGATGTGGCGACCAAGCACGCCGAGCAAGCGGTCACACACCTCTCGGCGATGTAACGAGAGACCAGTGTGAGAGTCGCAGAAGCGAGCGACTTGGGAGGATACGAATGATTCGCTGGATTTCTGAAAGATGACGAAGATGTCGTCGCCGGCGTGGCTCCGCGTTCTGACTTCCTCAGCAGTTGGCTCATGACCTTCTCGTACGACGTCATTGTGGTCGGCAGTGGGCCGGCTGGATCGACCGCCGCGTGGCAACTGGCGAAGGCAGGCGTGGCGGTTGCCGTGCTCGAAAAGGCTGCGCTGCCGCGGTACAAGACCTGTGGGGGTGGAATCATCGGGCGTGCCTTACACGCCTTACCGCTGGATGTATGCCATGTGGTTGAGCAGGACTGCCATGTCGCTCAGTTGAATCTTTTTCCTGCTGGATTATCTTTCACAACCCATCGACCGACGCCCATCGTCTCGATGACGATGCGCGATCAGTTTGATTTCGCCCTCCTCTCAGCGGCACAAGCGGCCGGAGCCACTGTGCACCAGCGCTGTGCTCTCGAAGACATCTCGCACTGCGGCGACGGTGTGACGGTTGCCACCAATATCGGCATGATGCGTGCCAAGTTTATTGTAGCGGCCGATGGGGCACTCAGCACGGTGGCTCGTAAGATGGGGATGGGCGACGGACGTGTGCTCATTCCGGCGCTTGAGTATGAGGTAATACTCCCACCTCACCAGTTGGACAAGTTTCATGGTGTGGCGCGATTTGACTTCGGCGTGCTTCCCCATGGGTATGCCTGGGCATTTCCCAAGAATAAACATCTGTCGGTTGGCGTGCTGTCGACGGTGCAGCGGGGAAGTGATCTGAAACACACAATGGTACGATACCTTGAGCGACTTGGTTGTGGCGCGGCGACTCAGGTCCAACGGCACGGCTTTGTTATTCCGATTCGACCGCGAAACGGGCCTTTCGTTGAGAAACGAGTGCTCTTGGTCGGCGACGCCGCCGGCCTTGCCGATCCTGTAACCGGGGAAGGTATTTCGTTCGCCATTCGCAGTGGTTTAATGGCAGCACATTCCCTGATCGACGGACGTTTTGAAGAAGAGGCCGTAGGACATACGTATACGCAGTCATTGGCTGAGACGATCCTTCCCGAGCTGGAAAGGGGCCGACAGCTGGCCAAGCTTCTCTATGACTTTCCTCGCCTCAGATCATGGGCCTTCTCATGGCAGGGGCAGCGGCTCTGTGAAGCGGTGACGGACGTGATGGCCGGAACACGACAGTATCAAGATCTCACGTTCGGGCCTCGAACCATGCTCCGCCTTCTCGCGCCTCCAAAGTCGAAGGACTCGGCATATGAGCCCGCACGTCACAGAGACGGCCAGGCAGGATAGAAGAGGGAACCTGGTGAGGATTTCGAGACTATCGCCTGAGGAAGGCGATCCACCGCCACAAGTTCAACAGACTGGCAAGAGAGGCTGCGACATACGTCAGCGCGGCAGCTGTGAGGATGCTGCGAGCCCCTTGCTCATCTTCGGGCGATAAGTATTGTCCTTGCCGGAGGACGGGAAGTGCGCGTCTGAAGCTGGCATCCCACTCGACCGGAAGTGTGATGAAGTGGACGAGCGTGGAAACGCCCATCGTTGCCAGTCCGGCCAGCATGACGAGAACGCCCGCCGCGGGAGTCTTGGCTAAGCCTGCCGCGATGGGAATTCCCATCATCACCACGGCACCAATCTTCTCTGCTCCCTGGGCGACCCGTACGAGCTTCGTGCGTTCCGCGAGCGGCTGATACCCCAGATGGTCTTGAATGGCGTGTCCGACTTCGTGGGCTGCGACCGTAATGGCCGTGAGTGATTTCCCGTCGAAGATGGCAGGCGTCAGGCGGACGGCTTTGATGATCGGATCGTAGTGGTCGCCCATCTCGGTCGGCTCGACCTTCACGTGCTCCATGTCGAACCGATTGAGCAGGTGCCGGGCCAATTCTCCTCCGGTTCCCGGATAGTCAGGACGGGGCGCACTATGTTTGGCAAACACGCGCCTGGTCCAGAGCTGCGGTCCGAAAATGACGAGGCCGATCATGACTACGAGCAAGACAAGACGCATGGTGTTCCCTGGTTGCCTTAGTATACCTGGACCGTACCATTTCCTGCGAACTGTTCCTCGGTCGGATCTGTGTGATCGGTTGAACCCTCCAGGTCTTTCCCATCCAGGTCAGGTACGATATCCTAGGCGGACCTAAGAACGAAGGGTCTTGATTGAACAGCAATATGCTCCCACCTATAGCACGCCTTCTCAGCCGATTTTCAAAGTGTGCAGCGATGTATCTCGTGGTTGCCTGTGGTGGGCTCTGGGTTGGATGTAGCAGTGCCCCCGTGGCGATTCCTGACCGTGGCCAAGAACCGATGAACGCCTTCCAACAACTGGCAGCTCTGGAGGTGTCTTCAGATCGACTCTTTCAGACGGTTGTGGATCAGGCTGATGCGGTAGGATATAGCCATCAACTTGAGATGCAGTCGGACCTTGCCGATCCACTTCAGCCGGCTGACTTCACGAGCATCAAACAGTCGTTTGAGACCTCACTCAAAGTCATGCTGTTTGATCTGGCTCCTGCCAACTTTTGGGAACAGCATCTCGCCGAATACTATACCGGAACGCTCTCTCTCGAAGAGGCGCAGACCCTCGTCGATGACTACGAGCATCAGGTGGTGAAGTCTTCGTCACGAGTGCAAGATCTCCGACAGAGTTTTGTAACGGATCGGCTCTCGAATCTCTTGCCGGCAGTACGAGCACGATCACAGTCGTTTGAAATCTCCAATGTGATGATGGTTCCGACACTTCTGCCCGGTGATCAGGTCATTCTGCATCGGGCTGCCTATCAGGCGGTCACTCCGCAGCGGGGCGATGTCATTCTGTATCGCTATCCTGACGAGGAGGGGAAGCTCTTCGTCCATCGAGTCGTTGGTCTGCCGGGTGATCGGATAGAGATTCGTCGGCAGGTGCTCTCGGTGAACGACGAACCCGTATCGGAGCCCTATGCGCGGCACACTGATCCATCGATGGAAAGAGGGAATGTTCGCGATCATCTCGGTCCAATAATCGTTCCCCCGGATGCCTATTTCCTGTTAGGGGACAATCGAGAAGAGAGCGTGGATAGCCGATTCCTCGGACCCATCAGCCAGGGCGCCATTCTAGGGCAGGTCGTATTTCTCTACTGGTCAGTGGACCCAAATACCCGGTCACCTCGTTGGGAACGGCTGAATCAGCCGGTAGATTGACGCGAGCCTTGCCTATTGCGGCATTAGAACCTCTCCTCAGATGCTCGCAGCTTGCGGGCTGAGGCCTAACATGGTAGGTGATACGCAATTCCAGGTCGGTCATTGCCAACGCTACTTTGCTGGTGTTTGGTAGAGGGCCTGATGTGTGGTTTCAAGAGGTCGAAGAACGTGATGATCTGATCGCTGAGATGAGGTGATCTTTCGTGCTGGGGATGTGCGATCCAGTGCTGGCGGTCTGTTCGATGCTGCTCGGTGGCGCGGCGGCCTATGTCATCCTCAGTATTGCCGAGCGGATGCGGGCAACCGAACAAGGCTCCTTCAGGATACGTTGGCTCACGGTTGGAGCTGTCGCCGGCGGGCTCGAGATCTGGGCGATCCATTTTACCGGGAACCTTGCTTTCTGTCCGCCCATTCCCGCTGCACAGGACGTTGGTCTTGCCATCATGTCCATCCTCTCCGCCGTTGTGGCTGGAGCGCTCGCGGTGTATTTGATCAGCACGCATGACGGGAATCGCCTCACGCTCATGTCCGGTGGTTTGATCGTGGGCGCCTGCCTCATGGTGACACATTTCACGAGCTTGATGGCGATCCACCAGGTGGCCGATGTGCAGCAAGACTTAACCCTCTTCATCTTCTCTGTCACCGTGATGGTCGGATTGGGTATCTTTGTCCTCCTGGTCGGGGGATGGAACATTCAATTCGGGGATTGGCGGGTGACGGAGAAGGCAAGTGCCATGGGTGTCGCGCTGTCCGCTTCCCATCTGGCAGGAATGATTCCTTCGTACAGTTTTTCGGGCCTCGCGACTGCTGCGACACCCCCGGGAATCGAAGTACAACTGCTCGCGGTTGTCGCCGTGTCGCTCTCGACTTTTCTCGCCATTATCGATCGGCAAGTGACGAGAGCGTCACGGTTCGCACGCCATAGCCATACCCGCTTGCTCGAAGCGATCGAAAGCGTCCCTCAGGGATTTTCGCTCTTTGACGCGGCCGACCGTTTGGTGATTTGTAATCGCAAGTATCGTGAAGTGGTGTCTGGAGCTGGGGCCGAAGTTCAACCAGGCGACTCATTTGAGTCGATCATCCGCCGCATCGCAGAACGAGGCGATATCCCTGAGGCGATCGGGAACTTTGAGTCTTGGGTAAAAGCGCGGCTTGAAAAGCACTACAACCCGCAAGGTCCCTACATTCAATATCGCTCCACTGGCGAGTGGGTACAGATCAATGAGAGGAAGACGCACGATGGCGGGATCGTCGCCATCACAACGGACATTACGGCGCTCAAGAATGCCGAGCAGGCTGCTGAAGAAGCTAAAGCTCGCCTGGAGGAATCGTTGGCGTTGGTGGAAGCCGCGAAAGCCCGTATGCAGGAAGAACTGAATGTCGGACGGGATATTCAACGGAGCATGCTCCCACGTGCGTTTCCCGCCTTTCCCGATCGAAAGGAGCTGGAGCTGTACGCGGTGCTCGAGCCGGCGCTGGAAATCGGAGGCGATCTCTACGATTTCTTTCTGGTCGATGATCACCGGTTGTGTTTCGTGGTCGGCGATGTATCGGGCAACGGGGTTCCTGCCGCGCTCTTTATGGCGATGACCAAGATCATGGTCAAGACCAGGGCCATGTCCGATCCCTCGCCGGCCAGCATCGTCACTCACGTGAATGATGCCCTCAGCGCAGATAACGAGTCTTGCATGTTCGTCACGCTGTACGTGGGCATCTTGAATCTCCGTGACGGAACGCTGCTCGCAACGAACGCGGGTCACAATCCTCCGCTGCTGAAACGGCAGAATGGACTGTTCGAGTGGATGACGGCTCAGGACGGACCCATGGTCGGTCCCATGCCGGGGATTGCGTTCAAGGAAAGCACCATTCAATTGGGTCCGGGAGATGAGCTATTCCTGTACACTGATGGAGTCACTGAAGCCGACAATAGACGGCGCGAGCTGTTCGGGAATAATCGGTTAAAATCGGTGCTGACCAACTCGCAGGCTGGCTCTGTCGTCGATCGTCTCAACGAAGTCATGAACGCGGTGAGAGGGTTTGCCGGAGAGGCGCCTCAGGCGGACGATATCACCATGCTTGGACTGCGGTATCACGGCGTCGCTCCGTCCGACGTTGCGGCGAAGGTCTTTCACCAAACGATGCCCAACCAATTGATGGCTATTCCCGACCTGCAAATCGCGTTTGAGGGGTATGTCTCGCAATGGACGGGAGCCAAGCCGCTTATCCCCACTCTGAACATGGCGCTTGATGATCTTCTGAACAATGTCGTGCAGTATGCCTTCCCCCATGATCCGACGGAACATCAGATTGAAGTAGAAGGTGAAGTGCGCGAAGACTGTGTGGTGCTGACCATCATGGACGACGGGATTCCCTTTAACCCGCTCTCCGTTGCTCCGCCGGATCTGTCGGTGTTGTTGCATGAGCGTGAAATCGGCGGTCTTGGGATTCATCTGATCCGGTCCATGTTCGACGAGGTGACGTACCATCGCAAGATCGGACAAAATGTGCTGACCATCAAGAAAAAGCTGGTGGATGAAAAGTCTGCCCCAAGCGGCCATCCGGACATGACCGGAATCAGTGCGCTTGAAGCCGAGCGACGTCCGCAAGAGGCGCATGAAGATTCCCGCAGGGTCGGCATGGGTGTGGATATACGGCACAAGGGGACCGTGCTTATCGTCATTCCACGGGACCGCTTCGACACGAATAGCGCTCCGGAAGTGGAGCAGGTGCTGATGGAGCAGATTGGGCGAGGCGCACGGCAGATCATCCTCGACCTCTCGCAGATTTCATATATTTCCTCTATTGGGTTACGGGTCATTCTCAAAGCCGTTGTGACGATGATGCCAACGGGTGGAAAGGTGGTGCTGTACGGAGGAAACGACCATGTTCGAGCGGTCCTCCAGCTGAGCGGGGCACTGATGATGAGTCTCCACGCTCCTACCTTGGATGAAGCCTTCTCGAAAGTTCACGAAGGCCTCGCGTGACCAGTGTTCTGCTTACGCAGTCTCTGATTCCAGCAAGAGGCGAGCCGTCCATGCCTACGCCATTCTCAGGATGGAAGAGCAGGGCTGTCTTTGCTATGATTCGGCCGGCTGTGGCATGTGCGATGCCGGATAAAGAAGGATTTCTGTTTGCGACGCACGGAGCAGAACTGAAGGTCCGTGGCCTATGTGCTGAGGGACTTTCATACCGACCGAGTCGCATTCTTCAACGTAGTCATCTTCAACGTGAAAGGAGTACCAGCAATGGACCAAGGGACCCGACACACATTGACTGTGACCTCGCGTGAGAACGACGGGATCACTATCGTGACCATGCAGGGCAGCCTTGCCGCCACCACGGCCGAGCACGGAAACCAGGAAATGAAAAAGATTGTCGATGCGGGTGCGAGAAAGGTCGTCGTCAATCTGGCTGATGTGGACTATATCAGCAGCGGCGGCATCCGAGTCCTTATTCTGGCGTGCAAGCAACTCAACAACGTGCAAGGGGAGATGAAGATCGCTGCCGCGAAGGGCATGGTCAAAGAAGCCCTTGAGGCCAGCGGATTTAATCTGCTGAACCGAGTGTATGGCGAAAATGTTCAATTGTGCAACACTGAAGCGGAGGCCGTGACCGCCTTCAAGGCCTAATGAGTGAGGGCTGGATTCGCCCCACGTCGCACAATCAGTTTGCTCTCTCTCCACCAAGATTCAGGCCGGTATCTGGTCGATGGTCTGAATAGTTCTTTCTGAGCCCTCTCCTCGTTCTGATCGTCTGGTTTCACCTTGATGCTGGTGTAACTCGACACCGCTCCCAGGTTGTCAAGAAAGTATCTTGTAGGCCCCATTCCGTACAACACTGTTGGTGTGAACCTAGCGAAGGTTTATGAAGAAGTTTTCATCTTGTCCTAATCATCCCTTCATCTTGCTGCATTATAAGGTGAGATCAGGATGAGCGCTTATCCGTGGCACCTGTGATGCCGCGGGTATGGTGCTCGGGACAATGGGTCAGGCACATAGCACAAGGAGGAATTCACCATGAAGGACGTCTCCAAAGGACTGGCCATATCCACATCCCTTATCCCCACTCCTTCACGACGGGGAGCACAGCGGTTATCCCCGAAGCATCTGTTGGAGTTGGCGACCAGATTATTTATCTTCAAAGCCGAGCGATGGAAACGACGCGCACTATTCTATGAGCAGCATCGGGACTACTTTCCTCGCCTGTCGACCAGTCGATTTGTGGATCGGTGTCATGAGCTGGAGGCAGCCTATCGTGCGCTCGCACACATGATGTTTTTGCTTCCGGCGCAAGACCAGTTAGTATCGGTTCGTGCGTTGGCTTTACGGAGATTGTGACGGTAGGTTGTCAGGGTTTGATCCACTGATCTCACATGTTCTACATGGGATCGGCTTCTGATCGTCCTTGGGCGGACCGGTGAAGTCTCACCCGTTCGCCCAAGATTCATGAGCGATCGCGCCTCAACGCCTCGATTCCTCTCTCGTGCGACGCTCAGTCTGTTGTCCTCTCACGATCGTCGCCATCTGGTTATGTCGACGCCTCCAGCCGCTCTAGGGAAGGATGAGTATCGGTACTCCCTTGCGCTCTCACCTCATTCAACGTAACATCAACCGCCCGCGAGGCGGTCGCATTGTGCGCGTGATTTCTGTATATCCATCCATGGCGGAAAGGTAGCGATATTGCTCATGAAACAAGTTCAATCTTCTGATTCCACGACACCGACTGCGACGGGATTTTCACCTGGGTTTGCATCATTAGGTCTGGAGGCGTCGCTGCTCACGACGTTGGAGGCCCTCGGCTACGAGGAACCGACTCCGATCCAGCGTGAGGCGGTTCCGCCGCTGTTGGCAGGACGGGATCTTCTTGGGCAGGCCGCCACAGGAACGGGGAAAACGGCAGCGTTCGCCTTGCCGATGCTCCAACGGATCGGGCACGGACAGAGGACGCGCCCCTCGGCGCTGGTGCTGGTGCCCACGCGTGAATTGGCGATCCAAGTCGGTGAAGCCGTCCAACGGTATGGCAAAGAGTTGCGAGTGAGCGCACTGTCTGTCTATGGAGGACAGGCCATCGGTCCTCAGCTCTCTGCGCTCAAACGCGGTGTCGACATTGTCGTGGCTACTCCCGGTCGGGCACTTGATCACATTCGTCGGGGAACATTGAAACTTCAGTACATCCAGATCGTCGTTCTGGACGAAGCGGACGAAATGCTCGATATGGGATTTGCGGACGATCTGGATGCTATTTTGCAACAAACGCCGGATACGAAGCAGACCGCCCTCTTCTCCGCGACCATGCCACAGAGAATTCGGTCGATTGCCCACCGGCATCTCCACAACCCAGTTGAGATTACGATCGCGAAGGAACCGGTCAAGGCCGGCACGGCTCCTCGTGTTAAGCAGACAGCCTATGTCGTGGGTAGGCCCCACCGTGCGGCTGCGCTGGCTCGCGTGATCGAGGTGGTGGGTGCGAAGTCGGCCCTCGTGTTCTGTCGCACCAGGCTGGAGGTCGATGAGGTGACTGCGATGCTGACGGCGCGTGGGCATAAGGCCGAAGCGATCCACGGCGGCATGAGTCAAGGACAGCGTGATCGGGTGATGCAGTCGTTCAAGACCGGACAGACGGAATTATTGATCGCGACCGACGTGGCCGCGCGTGGATTGGATATTCCTCACGTGTCCCACGTGATCAACTACGATCTGCCCTCTTCCGCCGAGGTCTACGTGCATCGGATCGGGCGGACCGGTCGAGCAGGTCGGGAAGGTGACGCCATCACCATTCTAGATCCGCGGGAACAACGCCTGTTGCGGAGCATTGAGCAGCACACAAAGGCCCGCGTTGTCGTCCAACCAATTCCCACCGTGAAAGAGCTCCGGCTTAAACAGATCGAGCGTGTACAAGCCGCGATAGAAGACGTGCTGAAAGAAGATGAATTGGAAGTCTTTAGGACTCTTGTCGAACGGATGGCTGTCGGATCTCCGCCTACCGACGTGGCGGCGGCTGCGATCAAACTCCTGGTTCGCGCCCAGGGCGGCGAGCGTCCGGAGAAGGAGATTCCTGCTGCTCCCAGCCGACCGCACGATGTGGGCCGGCCAATTCGGGATACCAGCCGATCCGGAGGTCGGCCTCAGGCGGGTGTTGCCGCGGCGAGGAGTCAACCGGCTGGGCGGATGCGGCGGGGTGGGCGAGAGGCCGGCATGGCACGTGTCTACATTGGGGCGGGACGAGAGGCCGGCATCCGACCGGGTGATTTAGTGGGTGCGATCGCGAATGAAGCGAAAGTCCGGTCTAGCGTAATCGGCGCCATCGAAATCGAAGAGAGGTTCTCTATTGTGGATGTCCCGGAATCTATGGCTCACATTATCGTTGATGTCCTGGGACGCGCTTGGATCAAGGGACGAAAGGTTCCGGTCCGCCTGTTCCGAGAGTAGGCTTATCATGTGGCATGGTCAGATCGTTCACTCGATTGTCAATGGTGGGGCGCGCTGAGTTTAGGGTGCGTTGATTGACGAGCCAGATAGTAACGGGTCTATCGTGACACTTGTTCACTCAGACATGTCTACTCGATCCTCCTCATGAAGGACGAGCAGCCTATCGTCCCTGCCTCAGTCAGGCTCCCAGAGATCACAGTCAAAGCGGTTGTGCTGTCGGTGATGCTTGCCGCGCTTCTGGCTGCAGCCAATGCCTATCTGGGGTTATTTGCAGGGATGACGGTGTCGGCTTCTATCCCGGCGGCTGTTGCCTCCATGGCGATCTTGCGCCTGTTCCGCACGTCCAACATCCTTGAAAATAACATCGTGCAAACAGCTGCGTCTTCCGGCGAAGCTCTGGCCGCTGGTGTCATTTTTACGATTCCGGCGCTTCTCCTTGTAGGGTATTGGTCCGACTTTGACTATTGGGAAACGGTGCTCATTGCCACAGTCGGCGGGATACTCGGCGTGCTGTTTACGATTCCACTACGCCGCGCACTGATTATCATGGCACGGTTGCGTTTTCCGGAAGGGGTAGCGACGGCGGAGGTCTTGAAAGTGGCCGGGTCAGATCAACATGGACCCGGCCATCGAGATTCGATAACGGCGTCTCGCTCCTTATTATGGTCGGCCTTGCTGGGAGCACTGGTGAAATTCGGGGAGAGCGGCCTACGCTTGTGGGCGGACTCGCTGGAAGCTGCCGCACAGGTCGGGAGGACCGTCTTGTATGGTGGTCTGAATTTATCACCCGCGTTGCTGGCCGTCGGGTTTATCTTAGGAGTAAGAACTGCCTTGGTCGTGGTTCTTGGTGGGGTCATTGGATGGATCTTCTTGGTGCCGGCGTACGGACTGATCCATGGACTGCCATCCGGTCGGACAGGAGTGGCGGCGGCCATGACGATCTGGAGCGAGCACATTCGGTATGTCGGTATCGGGGCGATGTTGACGGGTGGGTTGTGGACCTTGACGAAACTGCGTGAGCCGGTCTGGAACAGTCTTCAGACCCTGCGAGCGAGCTACCGTGCGGCTGGATCAATAGATGCGAACCGACAACGTGTACGCACGGAGCAGGACGCCTCGATCATGTGGATTGGTGTGCCACTTGTGCTTTCATTGCTCCCCATGGCGTGGATCTATTCGCGTGTTGTGGAGAGTTGGTCGGTTGGTGTGATCATGACGCTTGTGATGGGTATCGCCGCGTTTCTCTTTTCGTCGGTCGCGGCCTACATGGCCGGACTGGTGGGAAGTTCCAGCAATCCTGTGTCTGGTGTGACGATCGCCACAATCATGATGGCCGCGCTCTTGCTGCTCGTCTTTCTGGGTCCTGGGCATCCCGCAGGACCGGCTGCAACGTTGGTGATTGGGGCTGTCGTCTGTTGCGCTGCCGCCATGGGAGGAGACAACCTGCAGGATCTCAAGACAGGGCATCTGGTTGGAGCGACACCCTGGAAGCAACAGGTTATGCAAGTTGTCGGTGTCATGACCGGAGCCCTGGTGATCGTGCCGGTTCTCTCTCTACTCCAAGCCAAATATGGGATCGGTCCACCCACGAGTGATCACCCACATCCGCTCACTGCCCCACAGGCGACACTCATGGCCAATCTCACGCGAGCGGTGTTTGGCGGAAATCTCCCGTGGTCGCTTGTTGGGCTGGGGATGGCCATCGGTATTCTGGTCATTATGGTGGATGATCGGCAGGAACGTTGTGGGAGCCGATTACGATTCCCAGTCTTGGCAGTCGCACTCGGGATTTATTTGCCGCTGAAACTTTCTGCGGCAATTTTTCTGGGCGGGGTACTTGCAGCCTTGGCGAGCAGGAAGCAGCTGGATGGTAAGCCTGAGCCCTCACAACGCGGGTTGCTCGTTTCCGCCGGACTCATTACTGGGGAGGCCTTGATGGGCATCATGTTGGCCATGCCGATTGCACTCTCAGGATTTTGGCCCGATCTTGCTTCTGATCCCTTTGTGGTGTTCGCGGCACCTCCATTCGGCGGTTGGCCAGGGCTGGTCGCGATGATGCTGGTCGCGTGGCTTCTGTATAGGCAGGCAGTTGGTTCCCAGGACCATTGGCGCAACCGCACGCTCCCTCCTCCGTCACGCTCATGATCGTAACCGGATGAATAAGGACGGGCGATGGATGATCGATTTTCAGATTCAGCGGGGTTCATGACGGCCATCTATGAAGTCGATGGACCTGAACCGAGCGCACGCGCCACGGCGGAGCGGATTTGCTTTGACCAGACGATTGAGGCCGAGAAGGATCTGCTGCCGTCGTTGCTCCAATCCGCGATCCTCGGGCACCTCGATGGATTGCGACCCATTTCAGGCGGACGGTATGAGGCGACGATCAGCTATCGAGGTGAGCTCATCGGCCCTGATTGTAGCGATCTGTTAAACGTCTTGTACGGACCAGTAGTCTTCGCGGCGATGTGAAGTTGTTGTCGTTCACGATGACAACGGAGCGACTCTCTTTGTGGCGTGGACCGCGCTTTGGGATAGACGGACTGAGAAAAGCCGTTGGGGTGTTCGGACGTCCGCTGCTCTGCGGAGTGCTCAAGCCGCTCGGTCGCTCTCCCCAAGAGCTCGCTCAACTGGCAACTCAATTTGTCGAGGGCGGTGTCGATGTGATCAAGGACGATCAGGGGTTGGTCGATCAACGCTGGGCTCCATTTGAGGAACGAATCGCCCGCTGTGCTGACGCGATCGGGCAAGCCAGTCAACGTCGGGGGAGACCCTGCCTTTATTTTGCGCACGTGAGTGGCGCATGGGATGCGATGCGGCGGCGAGCCATCTATGCGAAGACCGTCGGGGCGACCGGACTCTTAGTCGCGCCAGGGTTGACGGGGTTTGATTCGCTACGGACGCTGTGCGCGGATGACGCGCTCATGCTGCCCGTGGCATGCCATCCTGCGCTCCTCGGTGCAGCCGTCGATGATTGCCGGAGCGGACTTGCACCTGCCGTACTATACGCACTGCTTCCTCGATTGGTAGGCGCAGACATCACTATCTCTCCTGCGTTTGGTTCTGACTTCCTCATGTCACAACCGGAGTGTCTGTCGGTCGCGGCCAACTGTCGGCAGTCGTGGGGGCAACTCAATTCAACAATGCCGGCCGTTGGAGGGCGAATCGGAGCAGAGCGACTCACTGAGCTAGGCAGCTTGTTGGGTTGTGATACGATCTTTGTGTTGGGAAGTCGGCTCCAGAAAGATCCGGATGGGATGGCGCAAGCTATACAGGCATTACATCGAGTGTTGGCGAACTCGTTCAGGTAACGTCATCTTTCTAAACCGTGAGGTATTTGGTATTCTGTGTCGTTTCCTGGTTGAGTCTGTTCCTGTAGAAAGCGGGAATACTATGAGGGAGGTCAAGATGAGAGTCTCTACGAGATTCCTCGAGGTCCTGCGAATGATCAGCCGTCTCTGGTCCGACCTTCCGTTGCTGGGTCGGCTACTCAAAGCTTGGAGGAGGGGGAGCTACAGAGGTCTTTCGGTGCGCACCATTGTGTCTCTCGCCGCTGCACTGCTCTATATCATCAGTCCAATCGATTTACTGCCGGACTTCATTCCAGGAATCGGACTGCTCGACGATGCCGCGGTGCTGGGACTGTTGCTCCATAGCATCGCGCAGGATCTCGCTGCCTTTCGTGTGTGGGAACAGAATGACGAGAGGGGATCGTCCGCTTAGCTTCGCCGTTTCGGCCTTGCCGTTGGAGCGGAATGGAGTGGATCTTCCGGCCAGTGGTGTCTGGGGTAGCGACCGCGTAGCTCCTTCCTGACGTCATGGTAAGCCCGCTTCCAGAATCCTGCTAAGTCCTGCGTGACCTGCATCGGCCGTCCGGCAGGAGAGAGGAGATGCAACATTACGGGAATTTTCCCGCTCGCGACCCGCGGGGTCTCTTGACAGCCGAACATTTCTTGTAGGCGCACCGCCAGCACTGGAGTTTCACCCTGTTCGTAATCGATCCGGAGGCGAGATCCGCTTGGAACGACGAGGTGAGTCGGCGCGAGTTGATCGAGACGTCGCTGTTGTTCGTAGGTGAGGAGAGTATGGAGCGCTGGGGTCATATCCAGTCGCTTCACCCGATTGAGCGAGGTGATGCCAGTCAGATAGGGACTGAGCCACGTATCCAATGTCCTTAGGAGAGCGTCGTTTGATAGATCGGGCCAATCCAAGTGCGGATCTGCTGCTGCCTGTCGGACCCATATCACCCGAGCCCGCCACTCCTGAAGCTCCCTGGTAAACGGTAAGCATGCAAATCCTGCATGGCGAATACCGTGCAACAGGGCCTCCATCACGTGGCCTTCGTCTGGTTGGGGAATGGTCTCATCCCTGGTCACCACCGAACCAAGTTTGTGTCGGCGGGACGCTCGAACGGCACCGCCGGTCTCATCCCACGTTACTGATTCTTCCACGACGAGTTGGTCGCGATAGAGCGATTCAATGTCCTCTCTCGTAATCGGAGCGGCAAGATTAATTCTTGCCCATGGTGTCGCTCCATCGAGATCGGCGATCACCAAGAATGGTTCTCCATCCATCAGGCTCGGTCCGATGAACCGTGCACCGCGTCCATTGACGAGCCGATAGCGTGAGTCCTCACCGGTCTGTCGCTGCGCAATCCGATCAGGATAAGCCAGTGCAAGTAAGACTCCAACCGTCTGAGAAGGGTCGTGACCGCCGTCGTTCCTCGCATCGGATCGTTCGCCGAGTTGACGGCGCCAGAGGCGCGCGGTCCGTTTCACCCTTTCGATTGTGGCTCGATTCGGTGCTAGTCCGACAGAGTCGAATTCTCCATGAAGAAGATCCACTCTGACGCGGAGATCTGGATTCTGGTGATCGCGCGGCCCCTGCAGAACGTCTCGCTCGCTCAACAAAGCTGCCACCTCGCACGCGGAATCGGCCAACTCCAATGTTCTGGATTGGATCAGCATGTGCGACAGACGGGGATGGAGCGGCAGCGTGGCCATGTGGCGACCATGTTCAGTCAATCGTCCATCAGTGGAAAAGGCTCCAAGCCTGGCGAGCAATTCCTTGGATTGGCTGCTTCCTCCTTGAGGTGGGGGAGTAAGCCAGGATAGGTCTTCCGGATTCTGCGTGCCCCATTGGGCGAGATCAAGCATCAGAGATGCCAGGTCTGCCTCCAATATCTCCGGCGGACGATGGGCGGCGAGCCCGGTTTGTTCCTTCTCGGTCCATAACCGATAACAGATACCTGGTTCGAGACGTCCTGCTCGGCCACGACGCTGATCTGCTGCATCTTTGGTGACTCGGATGGTCTCCAATCGAGTAAGACCGGAGCGTGGGTCGAATCGGGGGAGGCGTAGCCACCCTGAATCGATCACCACGCGTATGCCGTCGATCGTCACACTGGTCTCGGCGATCGATGTGGCAAGTACGACTTTCCGTGAGCCAAAAGGAGCCGGTCGAATGGCCGCGTCTTGCATTGCTTGGGGAAGTTCCCCGTGCAGCGGGGCGATATGTATGGACGATCCAAGCTCAGCATCCAATAACATTCGTTCGACTCGGCGGATGGTTGCAAGGCCTGGCAGGAAAACCAACAGACTCCCCTGGTCCCGCGCAAGAGCACGCTTGATCGCTTGGGTGACGGTGTGGTCGAGCGGGCTGGTCATCGACTGATCAAGGTACCGGGTTTCTACCGGAAACATCCGACCTTCACACGTGATGATCGGGGCCTGGCCCAAGAGATCGCTGACTGGCCCGCAATTCAAAGTCGCGGACATGACGAGCAGGCGAAGATCGGGACGAAACAGTCGTTGTGTCTCCAGGCACAAGGTGAGCCCCATATCGGCCTGCAGGCTGCGTTCGTGGAATTCGTCAAACAGCGCGATGCCATAGGCCTCAAGTGATGGGTCCTGGTGAAGCATCCTTGTAAGGATCCCCTCCGTCACAACCTCAATCCTCGTCTTTGGTCCGACCTTAGTGTCGAGCCTCATCCGGTAGCCGACAGTCTCTCCGACGCCCTCATTAAGTTCCTCCGCCATGCGAGATGCGGCGGCTCGCGCGGCGAGCCGCCTGGGTTCCAGCAATAAGATCTTCCGATCCGATAGCCATGATTCCCCCAGGAGCGCCAGCGGGACTCGGGTCGTTTTTCCAGCTCCTGGCGCAGCAGTAAGAAGGGCGTTTGGATAGGCCTTTAAGGCTTGGCGGATTGACGGCAGGATCTCGTCTATTGGAAGTGGAAGCATGACGTGATAGGGTCAGAAATACGTTGGTCAGACTGTATCAAAAGTAGAGGCATGAAGGAATGCTGAGGTACCACGGCATACAGGAGAGGAAAGATGTCGATCTATCGTTGGACTCTAGATATCCCGAGTCGTTCAGGTTGGTACTGGTTCCGCGGAGAAGCGGGAGAAACCGAGCCCTTCATCGTGCTGGTTGATGAGGCAGGACAATTCCAATGGCCGGATGGGGGATTCCAAGAAGTGTCGTTGGCACATGGTGAATGGGCTGGTCCGATTGAGGAGCCGGACGTCTAGGATATCCATCGGTCAATGTTCTTGTGCCGTACAGTCCGGCTTGCCTGCTGAGTATCGGTTATACAGTTTGCGAGGCGGGATCGCACGTCGACGAATCCGCAGGTTGATCATCTCCACAGCCACCGAAAAGGCCATGGCAAAATAGATATATCCCTTCGGCACGTGCACATCGAAGCCCTCGACCATGAGGGTGACCCCGACCAGAATCAGAAATGAGAGTGCAAGGATCTTGATCGTCGGGTGGGTGTCGACGAACTCACCGATGGCACGAGATGCAAACAGCATGACGAGTACGGCGGCGATGATCGCGGTCGCCATGACGGACATATCATCGACGAGTCCGATAGCTGTGATGACGGAGTCCAAGGAAAACACGATATCCAGCAGGGCGATTTGAAACAGCATCATACCGAGACCGGTCGAGGCTACGGTCGCCTTGTACTCATCGATTCCTTCCAAGCTCTGATGGATCTCGTGGGTCGCTTTCGCGAGGAGAAACAGCCCACCCCCGACCAGTATCAGATCCCGCCCTGAAAGAGCTTGATTCATGACGGTGAAGAGAGGAGCGGTCAGACCCATCATAAGAGAAATCGAAAAGAGCAGCCCCAGCCGTGCGATCATTGCTAGGCCCAATCCCAGTCGACGTGCCAGGTTGCGCTGATGTTCAGGAAGACGTCCGACGAGCACCGAAATGAAAATAATATTATCGATACCCAGGACGATCTCCAAGGCCGTGAGGGTGGCGAGCGCCATCCACATTTCTGAGTTGGTCAACCAGTCGAACATGTGATTCTCCAATATGTGTCCGAATCAGTGCGATGAAGAACTTCTCGTTACCTAGGGTTCCGGTTCTTCGTTCATAGATCCGTCATTACGGAAAGGTTTTCTCGGTGATGTCAGTAGCGAGCCTGCGCGCTAGGCTCATGATCGTCTAGCCCTCGCATCGGAATCAATAGCGGTAAGAACACCCACACTTGTTGAAGCGCCTTGTTCAGGTTGAGCGAGGCATAGCTAGTAGAGGCGGTAATATCACGAATGATAAATACTAGTGCCATACAGACCTAACCGTTAGGGTGGATTCAATAATATTCACAGTGTGGCAAAATGCAGCATTCGCCAGCAGATGCATTCTGATGCTGAGAATTTCTACGTAAGTAGGTAGAAGCATGCAAGGTATTTATGCCTAGAGCCATCGAGTCTGACTATGGTACAGTTTAGGGCCATTTGGAGCGAGTCAAGGCTCGTCTTCATGCAGACCACGTATACGTCCTATCATTTCTTGCAGTACGTAGGGAGGTGCTTGTGGATGACGTTGAAGAGATGGTTGGAACCAGTTCAGCTATTGGGGCGGTGTTCGACCTGATTCGCAGGGTTGCGACAACGGACATGCCGGTTCTGTTGACCGGAGAAACCGGTACCGGTAAAGAATTGACCGCTCAAGCCATACATGTGCGCAGTCTCCGGAAGGATGGGCCATTCGTCCCAATCAATTGTGGGGCCATTCCAGAAATGCTGTTGGAATCGGAGCTGTTCGGTCATGAACGGGGTGCTTTTACAGGCGCTGTGAACAAGAAAAAAGGCAAGCTGGAAGCGGCGGCTGACGGCACAGTATTTCTCGATGAGGTCGGCGATCTGTTGCCGGCGCTACAAGTGAAACTGCTCAGGTTCTTGCAGGATGGCACCTTTGAGCGGGTTGGGGGGCAGGAAACCATTCGGGTGGACGCTCGGGTGATCGCGGCCACCAATGTTGACCTGAAAGCAGCCATCGCTCAGAACAAGTTTCGTGAAGATCTCTATTACCGGCTGGGCGTCTTGCATATCCACTTGCCGCCGTTGCGAGAGCGAGGTGAAGACACGTTGCTCATGGCGATGGTCTTTCTCAGGCGCGCGGCAACCGCATCCGACAAGCATGTGTCCGGCTATACGTTGGAGGCCGTCGACGCAATGCGTGCCTACTCTTGGCCTGGTAACGTTCGGGAACTCAGCAACCGGGTCCGGCGAGCCGTGGTTATGGCAGAAGGGGATGAGATCACACCACGAGACCTGGGTCTTGTCAGGGAAGACCACCACACGGACGACTCACTATATTCGTTGAAAGCGGCTCAGCGCCAGATTGAGGTGGAGTTACTCGTACGTGCGATCAGTCTCCATCATGGTAACTTGACGAGAGTCGCCCGTGATTTGGAGGTTAGTCGTTCTACTCTGTATCGTAAGCTACACGCCTATGGGCTAGAGAAGTTGATCCCATCCAATGGCTCATGCTCTCTCATTGCTAAAGCCAAGCGCGCGAGTGCAGCGAGACCTGTTATACTATAGGGCGTGAGTGATATGTGAGGCGGTGGGCGGGATGGCTTTCCTCATGAACAACACATCAACTCCTGCTTTCTTGACGCACACTGTTTCATAGTGAAACAGTGTGCGCGATCGAAAATCTATGCGTGTCGATATATGTCATTGTAATCATGTGCATTTATTGCAAACTAACACTTTCGGTTAGGGCTACGCACCACTGTCCATTCTTAGTACGTTGCCAAATGCCACAGTAAGCGCGTCAAGATCAGTCAGGTTGCAAAAGTATCTAAAAAGAAAGCGAATAAGGAACATTCTGACGCGGAATGCTTCCGTTCTTGCTTGAGCAGCTTTTCCTGCCGATCCTAGGGCCGTTCACTATTGAGAAAATACGGCCATCTGGTCTTTGTTAGCCCCTCTGTTCGGCATCTTCTGTTTCATAACATTTAGAAAACACAAACAGATTCTAACATGGCTCGCGACTTGCTGAAGGGAGTAGGCAATTCGTTGGGAGTGGTAATACCGGATGAAGTCAGGAGCAATTGCCGGGTTCTCACAGTTGTCTTTTCGTCGATGGGACTGTGTTGGGGGTCGGAACGAAGACAATTGCCGGGTGATGGGATGGGCAGACGGGAGCCAAAGAAACGTGGGACAAAGAAAAATGAGCATAAGTCAGAATCCTTTCGGTCCACGGACTCCTGTTCTCCTGCAAGGTCACCGGCTCATGTCGTCTTGTGGGATGAGCCCCCAAAGGGCGATGCGCAAGAAGATGATGAGGACGACCAGCCCTCACGCCACAGGTGATTCCTGTGCAAGTGGAACGAGAAGTAATGAAATGAAGGGTCCACAAAGCCAGAGGTGAAGGAGGCTGTGGAAAATAGACTCTCTCGAAGTACCAGTCTAGAGGTCTATCTCAATTTTAAGAGGCGCTTAGAAGAAAGGGGGTGACCAACCGCTGCAGGACGAGCGTGAGCTAATTCAGTTATGAGGTGTTCATTCTAACCGTTAATTTCATTTAGGAGGTTGCAATGAAGAAAGTGATGATCACGTCAGCAGCGGTGGCGTTGGCCTTCGGCCTTTCGCCCTTCGCAAGTGCTCAACCCGTCGATGACGGAAGCGCCGTGGCAAATGACCATTCGAAGGCTGTGGCGAAGACGAAGATTAATGACAGCTATAACGACTATACGAAGACGGTCACGAAGAACGATAACGACACCAAGACCGTTACGAAGACGTACACGGACAACAGCGACAATAGCAAGACGATTACGAAGAACGATAACGACCAGTATACGAAGACGTTTACGAAGAACGATAACGACACCAAGACTGTTACGAAGACCTACACCGATTCCAATAACGACACGAAGATTAAAGACAGTTATAACGAGAAGACGAAGTGGGATGGAAAGGCGAAGAACGATTACTCTCCCTTTGGGGCGGCGGCCAACAACCATTCGACCGCCTACACCAACCTCGAGATGAAAGATTCGTTCAACCAGACCAAAATCGTCAATACCACCAAGCTCGATGGGTATGTGTCGCATAACAAGGTTGCCCATGTCGGCAATTACGGGGGCGATGCCTATGCCTATAACCCCGGAGGACGGGGCGGAGATGGCTATGCCAAGGCGAAAGCCTATTCTGGCGATGCCCATGGTGGCGACGGCGGCGATGCCAAGGCCAAGGCTTATGGCGGCGATGCCTATGGTGGCGATGCCAAGGCCAGGGCCAAGGGTGGCTATGCCGAGGGTGGCGATGCCAAGTTCAAGGGCGACGATGGCGGCTATGCCGACGGGGGCGATGCCAAGGCCAAGGCCAAGGGTGGCTATGCCGAGGGTGGCGATGCCAAGGCCAAGGCCAATGGCGGAGACGGCGGTTACGCGGAGAGCGGCTACGCGGATGCGCATGCCAGTGGAAACGGTGGGAACGGTGCGCGAGGAGGGGATACGTACGGCGGAGACGCAGGGACCTTCAACGCGTCAAACTCGATCTCTGGTCTGACCGGCGCCGCCGGTGTGACTGTGGCCATTCAGAACACGGGGATCGCGGCCCTGCAGCAGGTCGGTGTCACCACAATGGCGCACATCAACGTGAACTAAGCGGGATCAGGCTGGAGGAGCGAATGCTCCTCCAGCTTCGCTGTACGACTCATGACTGAGAGGGCATCATGCGTATCTATTTCTTGATAGTGATGAGTGTCCTGGGGCTCTCCCTGGGTGTGGCTCACGCAGGTTCCTCGGAGAAGGCTGCCATGACATCTTGGGGCAATCCGATTCCTGCGGCCCAGTTGGATGCTCAACGTGGGGGAATGGATCTCGGTCCGCAGCTCATCATCACAAACCGGAATGACCTGAAGGCCAAACTGTACGACAATGTCGCGGTCGACAACGTGACCGGTAATAATGGGATCAACGGCAACGCGTTTGCCGGAGCGAGCGGGCTGCCGATCGTCATGCAAAATTCTGGCAACAACGTGATCATGCAGAACGCCACGATTCTGAACTTGACGTTGAAATGATGGCTATGCCGACGAAACGGATCATCGGGTACATGGTAATGGTGCTGCTGTCGATCGGGACAGGGGCGATGGCGGCGACGATCGAGGTGACACCGGGCGTGGGGAGTCGCATGTTACTCCAAGTCTGGAGTATGCGTGAACTCAAGGTCCGGTCCGTCATCCTTCAGAAGTATGACTACAGTTGCGGGTCGGCCGCCGTCGCCACCCTGTTAACCTATCACTATGGGGATCCCATCACCGAAGAGGTGACGTTCCGGACGATGTTTGATAACGGCAACCAGCAAAAAATCCAGCAAGAAGGCTTTTCGTTCCTAGACATGAAGCGGTTTTTAGAGTTCCATGGTTATCCAGCAGATGGGTTTCAAGTCTCATTGGACGAGCTGTCGAACGCTGGTATTCCGGCGATCGTGCTGATGGTGGACAATGGCTATCACCACTTTGTGGTGGTAAAGGGCATGCGAGGTGACAAGGTCCTGCTCGGTGACCCGGCAGTCGGATTACGCGTTGTGCCGCGCGAACAGTTTGAAGCCTCATGGCCGAGCCGTGTGGTCTTTGTGATCCATGATTTTCCGGAGCGCGGGGAATTCAATACAGCCCGCGACTGGAGTGTCCGCCCAACGTCTCCGCTTGGACGGCCGCTCAGCCCAGACACCTTAAACAACATCGTCCTATTTCGCCCGGGAGGGAGGGATTTCTAATGTGCCTCTTATCGAGATCGACTCGCCAGACGACGAAGGTGCTCGTTCTTGTTTTCCTGGGTCTCCAGCCTATCGCTCCGGCCATGGCATACGAGAGCATTAAAGACTTTACGCTTCGGACACCAGTGACCGAAGAGGTGTTGGACAGTATGCGAGGGGGATTTCAACGAGACCCGGATGGGCCGTTTATGTCATTTGGGATTGAACGGAATGTGTTTGACAATGGGAAGCTCGTCAGTTCAACGGTGTTGAAGATTCCGGACCTGGCACGATTTGCCGATCGTCGTGACTGGAATCCGTTTGCCGATCACTCGAACCGGAGATCCTCTGAGGATCATTCAGGGAGGAGGCCGGTTGTCGAGCAGTCAACCGTGAAACCCGTTGTCGACCGTACAGACATGAGGCCGGTAGCTAATCGTCCGAGTGAGACCTTCACGCTCATTCAAAGCGGAGCAGGCAATTCGTTACCCCAGGATGTATCCTCGCTTCCGCCATTTACCACCATCATTCAAAACTCGCTTGATAACCGAACCATTCAAAGCGAAACGGTCATCAACGCGACAGTGGAAGCGCTGACCTGGGCTCGATCACTCCAACTCGGGAACGCCCTGTCGCAGGCGAGCATAGAGGCGATCCGACATTGAGCATGAGAGTCCGGAAACATCATAGGTGACGATACCCTGCGTATGGTCTCGCCGGTCAAGATCCACTCAAAATCTCCCACCACCTCTAAGGATCTTCGTCACGCCGCGGTTCAAGAATCTATCGTATGGACCAGTGACGAACTGTTTCCTTCTCGTTCAACCGCTCGGACGATGAGGGAAACTTTTTGGTTGACAGAGGGCTGTTCCACGTCGCATCCGTATACATGGGGCGATGAGAGTTGGTGACCCATGTGCACAAGGGATGCTGAACGCATGACGGAGGTTGGACTTGTATCGATCTGAACAGGGAGAAGGTATCGACGTGCGAAAGACTGTCGGAAAAATTCGTGCAGCCCTCCAGGTCATTTTCTCGTTGGGGCTTGTCGTAAGCCTAATGGTCTTGGAAGTTGATGCGGCTCAACTTGGGTTAGTGGACCGGTATCTCGATCAGTCAGATACAGATGACTGGGTGAATTTTCAAGGGCCGCGTCTTCAATGGCCACGCAACGCCTCACGATATCTTGCCGCAAACGACCAGAATGCTCAGACCAACGGGTCTCGGCGCCGCGAGAAAAAGCAACCCGTCCCAGAGGACCGTCCCACGGAGGTTCAGCAACCTGCCGGTCCTGTGGGGGTCGCTCCGGAAAGCAAAAAAGAGATTCTCCCTTCGTGGATGGTTCGGACCTTCGACTTGCCAGGGGCCGGGGTGCTAACACCCAAGGGTACGCTCATTGTGGAGCCGTATCTGCAATTCGCTCATCTCAGCAGTAGCCGAGTGACGTTGACCGGATTTACTATCGTCCCGGCCATCACGGTCGGTTTGATTAACATCCAAGGTGTGAGTCGGGACATCTATACCGCAGCCCTAGTGGGGCGGTATGGTTTGACGAACCGGCTGGAGGTTGAGGTAAGACTGCCTTACCTCTATCGGGAAGATTCGATCACGCAACGGCCCATCGCGACCCCCTCTCAGGCTGATACCCTCTCGACCTTCAACGGCTGGGGTCTTGGAGATGTGGAAACGACTGGCCGGTTTCAGCTCAACCAGGGCGGGCCTGACAAGCCCTATTTTGTTGGATTTGCCAGATTCAAGAGTATCAGTGGAACTGGTCCGTTTGAAGTTTCGACTGATCCTCTCACGGGGGTGCAAACAGAATTACCGACGGGGTCCGGGTTTTACATCTTTCAGCCTGGTCTGACCATGCTATACCCGAGCGATCCGGTTGTCCTGTTCAGCAGCGTGAGTTTCATCTACAATGTCCCGCGCGATGTAGGAAACGGCATCGGACGTGTCGATCCAGGAAGCGGCGGTAATGCCAATCTGGGCATCGGCGTGTCGCTGAACGAAAAACTATCGTTGACGCTAGGATACGACCATACCATCTTTTCAAAACCTACTTCCGCCTCCAACCTACTCCTTACCACCGCACCCCAAGTCACTCATATCGGAGTCTTGCTTATCGGAGGCTCCTATCGGTGGAGTGATCGCAGTTTTATAAATTTCGTCGTTGGTGTCGGAGCCACACGGGAAGCACCGGATCTTCAAGTGACGCTCCGAGTCCCGACGGCACTACCATTGGGGAAATGGTTAAGCCGTCTGACATGGTCAGAAGGTAACGCGGATACATCTACGCCGTCCCAATAGTTGGGCATGAGATAATTAAGAAACCATCACACATCGTTTCATTGTGAAACATGATTGACCGCTGCCTCTTCGTAAGCAAAAGAGTGGCAGCGGTGAGCTAGGAAAAGGGTTCTATTGTGGTACAGATGCCACACCGCCATTGCTTTCATGCAACTGTCGTTTCAGTGGTAGTATTCCAAACCATTATGAAGCAACAATAAGTTGATTAGGCACCTCGATTGCTTCTCGAAAGCACATTCCAAGACAGGGAGCGTTCTGTGAATTCAGTGGATAACCGACAATTCCGTGGATCGCTTGTTCCAGCCGCCTCGAGTGATCCAACAAAAGGAAGCCAGGAAGATAGTCACATTGTTCTGGATGCATGTAGGGTCTGGTCAATGGAGAAGGTAGAGTCGAAACCAATCATGAGTGCAATCAGCCAGAGAGCCTACAAGCCAAGGCCCCAGACCCTCAGTGTTCGCACATCCGTTCAAGAGGGAGTCGATGGTGGATCTCTACCGCCCGTGTGGTGGTTTGAGCACTTCGACACATGCTGGGCACCATTAAGAAAATGGCTTGACCAGAAAAAGGTTCCTACCTTGAATGAGTTTCAGCTGATTACGAATCACGTGTCAGGTCTCACGAGCATTGAAAAAACCATCGCGGTCTTAGCATTCGTGACGTATAAAAACATGCAGTGTTGATTCCTACCGGGCAAGGGCATCCTGTTTCTTTCCATCTCCAGCTCTCATCATAGAAACGTTATGACCGGCGTGCCAGCTACTAGGGGTGTGTGATAGCGTCGGGGTCGGTGCCGTCGTAGTATTGGATCGTACGTTCCTCAATAATAGGAATCGTGAAAGCTTTGGCGGGTTGAGAAGAGGAGGATTGTTCAGTCGTCTCTTCTTTGACCCAGTTGCCTAATGAATCATACTCGTAGGTCGTGATCCACGTACGGGGTTGTGGAAGACCAAATGTGTGAGTGGTCGATCGAATGCGTTTGCCGGCATCGTCGTAGTCGTTGAGTACTCGACCGATGAGGGTGCCCTTCGCATCGTAACTCACAAGTTCCTGGAGCCGTCCCAGCACGTCATATCGGTGTTTCAACTCATTGAGCAATTTTCCCCTGCGGTAGTACGCCGAATAAATCCGATGGCCCTGTATGTCGAAGAGACTCTTGTACCCTGTCGTGCTACTCACCGATAACTGTTCCCAGAGGTGACCTCGTCGGTCATAGAGCGAGAACTCGGCACTCTGAAAATGTCCATCATCGGACGCCGTTACCGACGCCGTGTCTCGTCCTTCGAGGTCTCTCGCGTAGATGACATGTTTCCGGTAGATGATTCGTCCACTTTGGTCAAAGGCGACTTCTTCCTGTAGGTGCCCATCCTGATCGTACTGAAAGAAGGAATGCGTTCCCGTGTGGGTGTGTGTGAGGTCGAGCACAGCCTCTATAAGATGACCCGCACGATCATAGGTTTCAACGGTGGAATATCCCTGTTTTTTGATCGTGACACTACGAACCGGCCCGATCAGCTCATTACGAACTCTGGCTGTTTCGGTAAAACCTACCGTATCCCAAGGGTTCACGGAAACGGTGACCAGGACGACTGAGACTAATCGGAGAAACATACCCACCTCTTGGTAAGATTCTACGATTAGATTCTAGAAAGATGAAGTAAGAGAAGCATTTCCCTCTGACGCAATTCGTGGTTTCTGTTCGACAGCCGATCTCGCAGTGGTAGACTTGATCCAATCATGCCCTCCACCTCTCTTCAGCCGACCGCTTGTGACGTACCGACTGCTCCAGTCATGTGCGCGACGCTCCCACAAGCCGTGGTCTCGGCTTTGTGGCGTGGTCAGGTTGTGGAGGCCATTAAGCTGGTTCGTGTGGAGCAGAACATCGGATTGAAAGAAGCCAAAGAGCGAGTCGAGGCCTATGTGGATACGCAACCGGCTCTTAGGAGTCGACTTGTCCAAGCTCATGCGGATGCACGAGAAGGATTGCTTCGGTGGGTGATCTTCTTTCTCGTTGGTGGTGTCGGGTTATTTTTCTTCTTAGCCTAGCTGTGGGATGGGCAGGCCTATGGAATCGGATCAGATTCTGCTCGCACTCATCGGGACAGGGACGTCATTCGTGACGTTCTGCCTCATGCGTTTTCCCCATACACGACGACTACAGTTTCAGCGATACGGACCATTTTCCCTCATGGCCTCCTTTTTCGGAGCTCTCGCAATTTTCTTCATCGCCGCCTTGGCGGTCTATGTGCAAGCCGTCTGGCACTAACTGTCGCATACTTCAGAGTTTTGGATCCTTGACGCTGTTGCCCTCGCTAGGATGACGCTGGCCTAACACCCTGTGAACGTCGCCGCTCGCACATGTCGCGCACTGAGGGTAGAATTCTTGCCATCTGTGTCTGTATTCTACCTGTCAGCATTCGAGGTTGAATGGCAGTCAAACCTTTTCGAGCTGCATGCTAACCGACTCGATGTTTTCACAGAGATATAAACCCGTTGGCCTGGTGACTCAGTTTCTGACAGAGGACCATCGTCGGTTAGAAACTCTTCTCCAATCAGCCTTTCATTCAGGTGGTCGAGTTGATCATCCTCTGTATGATCAGTTCCGAGCTGGGTTGCTTCGCCATATCGGGATGGAGGAAAAAATCCTGTTGCCGACTGCGCACCGTCTCAGAGGCGGGGAACCTCTCGCACTTGCCGCCAGGCTCCGCCTCGATCACGGTGCCATCGCGGCCTTACTCATGCCGACTCCAACAGACGGTCTCATTGCGACGCTACAAGTGATCCTAAACAAGCACAACCTGATTGAAGAAGGACCTGAGGGTTTGTACGAGACCTGCGACGCATTAGCGGGTGCTGAGAGCGAGCAGCTGCAGGCTCGCTTGCGGGCCGCCCCGGACCTATCTGTTCTGCCGCATGCCGATACACCTGCTGTCCTTGGCGCCGTCCGCCGTGCATTAGAGCGGGCCGGCTACGGAGATCTCGGAGACTCGTCTTTCCTGTGAGGTTCCACTTCCGACAACACGAATGTGATATGCTGCCGCCCCACTATGACTACTGACACGACGTTTGCGAGTGAATTAGCTGCGGCCATTGCCCGAAGGAGGACGTTTGCCATCATCAGTCACCCTGATGCTGGGAAGACGACCTTGACCGAAAAATTGCTCTTGTACTCCGGGCTCATCAGAACAGCCGGGATGGTGCGGGGCCGCAAAGGCGGAAAGGCCACGGCATCCGATTGGATGGGAATGGAACAGGAACGAGGAATCTCCATCACCGCTTCCGCCATGCAGTTTCCGTATAAAGGCGCCGTCCTCAACTTGCTCGATACACCTGGCCACCAGGATTTCTCCGAAGATACCTATCGGACGTTGACGGCTGCAGACAGTGCCATCATGGTCATTGATGCAGCTAAAGGCGTTGAAACGCAGACTCGGAAACTGTTCGCCGTGTGTCGCATGCGGCGGATCCCTGTGCTGACCTTGATCAACAAGATGGATTTGCCTGGCCGCCCTCCACTCGATTTGATGACTGAGGTCGAGCAGGCCCTGAACATCCATGCCAGTGCCATCAATTGGCCCATCGGGTCAGGCAGCGATTTCGTGGGTATTGTGAACCGTGCCGTCAACCGGGTGCAGCTGTTCAGCAGAACTGCACATGGTGGATCCACGAAGGTCGAGACTGATAGCTTGGCCTTGGCTGAGCTCGGAGCAAGCGGCCGAGTTTCACAAGAGACGATGGAGCAGGTTCTCCACGATATGGAGCTGCTGGAGATCGCTGGAAATCCATTCACGCGCGACCAGTTCCTTCAAGGAGAAGTTACTCCGGTCTTTTTTGGGTCTGCCCTCACGAACTTCGGGGTGGAAAGCTTTCTTGATGCGTTTGTTGAGTTGGCGCCGAGTCCTGGTGCCCGACCGGCGGATGGCGACGATGGGGCCGAGCTCTTGGTTGATCCCATCGACATGCCCTTCAGTGCCTATGTCTTCAAGCTTCAGGCCAACATGAACCCGAAGCACCGCGACAGCACGGCATTTCTTCGGATCTGTTCCGGTCGTTTCGAACGGGATATGGTCGTGAAGCATCACCGGCTGGGTCGCGAGATTCGATTGGCGAGGCCGCATAGTCTGGTGGCGCAGGAGCGGAGCACGGTCGAAGAGGCCTACCCCGGTGATATTGTCGGCATCATCAACCCCGGCGTGTTTACCATCGGCGATACCGTTTCGGTGACCGGCGGTTTCAATTTTAAGCCGCTGCCGCAGTTTCAGCCTGAAATCTTTGCGCGTCTGAGGCCGACCGATGTCGGGAAGCGCAAGTCTTTCGACAAAGGACTTATGCAGATGGCGCAGGAGGGCACCGTCCAGATCATGCGAAGCTTCAACGATCAGGAAGCCTTGATCGCTGCAGTTGGTCGCCTTCAGTTTGAGGTGCTTCAGTATAGGCTCCGTCAAGAATATCGTGTGGAGACGATCTTGGATGCCTTACCGTTCACCTGCAGCGCATGGCTAGAGGGAGATCCGTCATCATTCAAGTCACCGTCCGCCTCGATGATGGTTAAAGACCATCGCGATCGGGTCGTCGTCCTCTTCAGTGATCAACTGATGAAGACGATTGCCCGGGACCGCAATCCAGATCATGTGCTGCGAGACATGGGGTGAGTTACTTACCGACCGGTCGAAGATTTCATGAGACTGTCGGCCTGCGGTGGGAGAAATCCTAAGTACCCTCGGTGTCGCTCCGCCAACTCCAAGACTGTGAAGGGCTGGCCGTCAATCATCTCAGGAGAAGAAAAGACCTGCCGAAGATGACCGCCACGCTCTCCGACGATGTTTCCCGCAAATACGACCCCTTTTTCCTGCAACCGAGCGACAGCCAGTTCGATATTCTCGACTCGAACCGCGACGTGGTGAAAGACTTTGTCACCGAACTTGTTGACCCACCCAGGAATGATACTGGTTTGTCCTCGTTCATCAGGATAGGCCTGGTCAACAAAGAGGGCAGGGTAGCCGACCTTGCGGAAGACCTTGGCGTACCAGTCGTCGTATTGAAGGGTTTCGTCGTAGGCATAGCCGAATTTCACGAATGGTTCAGCGCCTCGATCGATCTCCAACGTGCGAATTGTCACATGGTCCATGATCGGTGAGAACCCCACACCACATTGATCGAGCATCGCTTTGAGGATGCTGGCCGCCCGGTTGTGCTCAACATAGTCGGCAACCATCCTGGCCAAAAGTGCATCCAGTGCCTGCGCTTGATCCATGGTCGTCCCCTTCACGATCCAAATTTGATTCCTTGGGCAAGAGGCAATTCCCTTCCCCAGTTGACGGTATTGGTTTGCCGACGCATGTACGCTTTCCAGGAATCTGACCCAGCCTCACGGCCTCCGCCGGTGTCCTTTTCTCCGCCGAATGCGCCGCCGATTTCAGCCCCGGACGTGCCGATGTTGAGATTGGCGATCCCGCAATCGCTTCCAGCCGCCGACAGAAACTGCTCGCCATGCCGAATATCGGTAGAAAACATGGCCGAGGAGAGCCCTTGTGGAACGTTGTTCTGGAGTGTGATGGCCTCGTCAATGGTTTGGAACGGCATGACGTACAGAATCGGCGCAAATGTTTCACGCTGCACAACCGGCCATTCATTCTTGGCTCGCACGATCGTCGGTTCGACAAAATACCCAGGGCGACTCAGAACCTGTCCCCCGTACAGCACCTCGCCACCTTCTTTCTTGATCTCGTCGAGTGCAGCACGATAGCATTCCACGGCTACTTGGTCGATGAGGGGTCCCATCAGCACATCTTTTTCTAGCGGGTTACCGATCTGTACTTGCGCATAGGCTTTCACCAGTCTGCCGACGAGTTCCTCATATCGTGACTCATGGATGAACAGACGTCTGGTTGTGGTGCAGCGTTGACCGGCGGTTCCGACGGCTCCGAACACGATCGCGCGCGCCGCCATATCTAAGTCGGCAGTCTGATCGACGATGACGGCATTGTTGCCGCTGAGTTCCAGGAGTGTTCGACCCAATCGCTGACCGACCGTTGCCGCTACTCGACGGCCTACCGGCACCGATCCGGTAAATGAAATAAGCGGCAATCGTTCATCCTGCACCATGTGTTCGGCGAGGGCCGGTTGGTCGGCGATGAACAGCGAGAAAATCCCTGCGTATCCTTGTTGCTGCATCACGCGATTGCAAATCTGTTGTACCGCCACGGCGCAGAGTGGGGCTTTGGGCGACGGTTTCCAGATGACAGTATCGCCGGCAATAGCGGCAATGAAGGCGTTCCACGCCCATACCGCTACCGGAAAATTAAAGGCGGTAATCACGCCGATCGGCCCGAGCGGATGCCACTGCTCACTCATGCGATGAGCGGGCCGTTCTGATTGCATCGTGACGCCGTAGAGCATTCTTGACTGGCCGACGGCAAAATCGGCCATGTCGATCATCTCCTGCACTTCACCGTCTCCTTCCGCCTTGATCTTGCCGACTTCCAGCGAGACGAGCGTGCCCAGCTGATCCTTTTTTTCTCGAAGCGCTTGGCCAATAAGTCGAACGAGTTCACCGCGCTTTGGTGCGGGTACCAGCCGCCAGGTCCGGAACGCGTCGAGCGAATCCTTAACGATTCGGTGATAATCCTCAGAGGAACAGGAGTAGACGCCGGCAATCTGCTCTCCAGTCGACGGATTGATGGAGGAGACAAGTGTGCCGTCATTGCGACCGGACCACCAACCGGCACCGGTGCTGCCACCGGAATTGACAGCTTGGATGCCAAGGTCTCGTAGGGCGGCGTGAAAGGTGCTCATCTGAAACAGGCTCCTAATTCATTGTCGAAGAAGGTCTTCAGCGAAATTGATTCCTGTGTGACAAATCCATGGTACTGCTCAGGGTTGTTCAAGACAAGGTCCATGACACAGCACGCACTGGAAGCCGTCGTCACTTGAATCGCCGACCACAGTGTACCCTTGATGCATTGTGGGTAAATCTTTTTCGCGTAATTTTCCTCAAAGAGGCCACCGTCTTTTTTCCCGGTCACCGACGCATAGATCAGGACGACGTCTTGCAAGGTCTGAGGAATGGCACGTTCAAGTACCCGCTTAAGGGTCTCACGGTCTTCATTGAGCTTGAGGTCTTTCATCAAGAGATGAATCTTTTCGCAATGGCCTGGATAGCGGAGCGTCTTGTAATTCATGGTTCTCACTTTTCCGGCATAACTGTCGGCCAATGTCCCTAATCCTCCAGACGTATTGAAGGCTTCGTACAGTAGCCCATCTAGCTCGATGGTCTCATATCCTTCGAGCGGCTGCAGCGGAACTTTCTCGCCTTCTTCGATGCCATAACAGACGTTACCGTATTCGTTGATCAGTCCGTCCGTCGACCATGTGAGCGAATATTTGAGCGCGTTGCTGGGATGCACCGGCAACGCACCTACCCGCATCTTGACCGTATCGAGCGTCATGAAATGAGTCATCAGCTCGTGCGCCACAATACTGATGAAGCCTGGTGCGAGGCCGCATTGGGGCATGAAGGCATGGCGGGCTCCAGAACTCAGAACTTTGATCTGGTTCGTCACCTCCACGTCTTCAGTGAGGTCGAAGTAGTGAAGATTATGGGTCAAGGCGAGACCGGCAACCGTGGGGTTGCAGAAATAGGGCAGGCTCGACAAGATCGCGTCCACCTGATGGGTGGAAAGATAGGTGCTGACAGCATCCGGATGCCGAACATCGAGCAGGCAAGGGGTCACCCGTTCGAGGCCGAGGCTTTCGACCAAATGCTTGGGCACATCGAACGTCATGTCGCCCAGGTGAACCTCATAACGGTTGGTTTGATTCAGAAGGCAAGCAATGAGTGAGCCGATCTTTCCGGCTCCAAGGATGAGCACACGATTCATGATGGTGCATTATACTCTCTCGGTGGAAGTCGAGCACTTGGTTTGAGAAATGTTGCGAATCGAGAGGTAGCGTTGGTTTGTTCTATTCGGCCGAATCGATGAGGTATTGAGGGGCGCCGGGCGATTCTGTTGTAGGTTGTGTGTATCGGCAGGGTGGAATATCTGCTTGCAGTCTTCGCAGCAGGGTCGTCATTTTCATCGTGCCTGGCACTTCACAGATCCAGACGTGCATGCCGGATTCGAGTTCATCAAAATGACGTTGTACGCGAAAGCTCGGCTGTTCCATGAAGTAGGCGGAGAGAAAGCCATTTACAGCAGTGACCACCCAAGGATGGTCTTTGATGTAGCGGTAGCTGAGCCGGAGTTCAGTGATCGTGATGTTCTGTCCGGTTTCCATCCTGCCTCTATTAGGACTTACGTTGAGAAGCTCTTGTCTGGGTGCGGAACCTTGCCGGGGGGACTCCGAACTCCCGCTTGAAAGCACGATTGAAGGAAGGCTCGGACTCATATCCCACATCGCCCGCCACTTCGGCCACGCTCTTGGACGTCGATGCCAACACTTGAGCGGCGAGCTGCAGCCGCCAGCGGGTCAGGTATCCCATCGGCGTGTCTGACAGATAATGCCGAAATCGCTCCGCCAACATGGAACGCGAAAGACCAACCTCATCGGCCAGCGAGGCGATTGTCCAGGGATGTGATGGCTGGTTATGCAACAGCGCCAGCGTCTTTCCTACGTCCGGATCGCGCACTCCCGCGAGCCAACCAGTTTGCGACGACGGCAATTGGGCGATGTAGCGACGTAAGGTTTCAACAAACAGCAATTCAGATAATTTCGCGATGACTGCGGCGCCGCCTGGGCCGGAGGCCTCAGCGTGATCGACAGAATAACGAAAGGTATCTTCAAGCCACTTTCCTGATGGGCTATCGCGAATATGAACCTTGATGATTGGTGGTAACCCGGCCAAGAATACTTGGCCTAGTTGTGGATCGCAGGTCAGGTACCCACAGACCAGCTTCGTGGTTTCTCCTCCGCCGCCCAATTTGGACAGGATACGGCCTTCGGCGAAGATCTGCTTCAGGTGTGGCGCGCTGTCGACCGGTGTGATGGGGTGACCATTGCCCATGAAGTGCTCATTCCCATGTGGAAGGATGACGATATCGCCAGCCTCCAAGGGCGCGGCGCGGCCGCCTTCTTCATTCCGATAATAGCACCGTCCTTCGGTGACCAGGTGAAAGATGAAGACATGTTTGGGACCGGAGGGCAGATAGGACGCCATGGTGCGTGAGTCGGGCTCACGCGAACACCATGGAGCCGAGAATTCACCGTTGAAGAAGACGGCGCCGTCGAGTTTCACGGCCTTCAGGACCTCAGACAGCACATCCATCTGATGTATCTCCGCAACGAGGCGTTTCGGCTAACTCCGTCGGACGCTCGGATAAACGATCCGCAGCTTAGCACTCCCCCTGATAAAAGAGCTAGACGCGCGGCTAAGACGGCAGAAGGCCTCTCTCGTATAGTGAGAAACAGAAACAGGACGGCCTCGAGAATACATAACAAAAGGGGAGGGCATCATGACGAGGGCAACGATGGGAGAAATGGAGAGTCTCAAGGCTCGGCTCAAATCGATCTGGACAGCGGGAGACTACGATCGATTCTCACGGTACATGGAAGGAAGCGCGCGAGAGTTTTACGAGCAACTCAACATCGTGCCGGGATGCCAATTGCTGGATGTTGCCTGTGGGTCAGGGCAGCTGGCACTGATGGCGGCGAAAGACGGGGTGGAGGTCACCGGCGTAGATATCGCAACCACCTTAATAGAACGGGCACGATCTCGCACGCAAGCAGAAGGGCTCAGTGCTCGTTTCGAGGAGGCTGATGCCGAAGCGCTTCCGTTTGACGACGCGACCTTCGATGTAGTCGTCAGTCTGATCGGCGCGATGTTCGCCCCGCGCCCCAACCTCGTTGCGAAGGAATTACTGCGGGTCTGTGTCCCGGGAGGGACCATCGCTATGGCCAATTGGACGCCGCAGGGATTCGTCGGGCAGATGTTCAAGACGGTGTCGAAGTTCATCGCGCCGTCCGGTATGCCGTCGCCGGTCCTGTGGGGAGATGAGCAGACCGTTCGTGAGCGGCTTGGCCACGGGCTGTCAGAGCTCAGCCTCACAAAGCGGCAGTACCTCTTCAGCTATCCCTTCCCACCGTCGGAGGTCGTGGAGTTTTTTCGTTTGTATTACGGGCCGATCAACCGAGCCTTCGCGTCGCTTGACGCCGATGGGCAAGCGCAGCTGCGGCAAGAACTGGAAACACTCTGGGCTGCGCACAATCGAGCTGGAGCGGATTGCACGACGGTCTTTGCGGAGTATCTGGAAGTTATTGGTGTTCGGGTGTAACGGCAAGGGTCCATACGGAACATACGTCAGTTGAACCAACATTCATATAAAGAAAGGAACGACTATCATGCACATGCACGACATTGAAATTGTAGTGATCTGGTTTTTCTTGGTCAACGCAGGAATGCTCCTGACATTGCTGATGCCCTGGATTTTCTCTGAGCCACGCAGCTGTGAAGTCACCCACGACGAGTATGAGCGCATTCCTGCACGTGAAGAGTGCTATGAGCGGGCAGCTTAGATAGGTCCGGATAGTAACAGATGCGCAAATGATATTATCATCTGCGACACGATATCTGTAAGGAGGAGGTTGCTATGGAACGGTTACGATTGCTCACGTTAACTCTCGGGTTGTTGTTTGCAGGGGCGGCTTCCGCATCGGCTGAGATCCTTGCTCTGATCAACTACGAAAGTAAGGCGAACCAACCGGTGAGACGAGAGGGAATTGCGATTATGGAAATCGACCCCGAGTCTGCCGATTTCGGCAAGGTTCTGATGGAGATCCCGCTTCCATCTGATCTGGTGGCCCACCACATTTTCTTTAACCGGGATCGTACCAAAGCCTATGTGACGGCCTTGGGTCAAAGCATCTTGCACGTCGTGGACCTCACGAAATTTCCCTATCGGCTCCGCGCCATTGACGTCCCTGACTGTCAGGTCGGCGAGGATCTGGTCGTGTCCGAGGATAACCAGACTTGGTATCTCACCTGTATGGGTTCGAGCACGGTGATCGTGGGGGACGCGCGTGTTGACAAGCCGATCAAGACGATTAGCGCCACAAATCCTACTGCGGCCACGATTCTCTATCCCCATGGGATCGCGATTCACAACGGGATTGATCGAGTGGTTGTGACCAGCACGGCGAAGCCGGACATGTCGGATCAGGGTGACTCGGTTACTGTGATCGAGGCCAGCACAGGGCAGGTGCTCTCGACCCACAAAATTGGTTCGAAGTTGGCTTCAACGAAATCGGCACCGGTCGAAATCATGTTCAGCCCCAATGCCGATCCTGCCGTGATGCATATCACCAATATGATGGAGGGTACCTTGTGGGCCGGAGTGTGGGATCCTAGTCGCAAGGCGTTTTCCTTCCATCAGATCGATGATTTTGGGACGCGGCAGCAGGGGATGCCACTCGAAATCCTCTATAACAAGCAAGGGGACCGTCTGTTCGTCACGACAGCCAAACCGGGGCATGTGAATCTGTACGACAACAGCGATCCGCGCCATCCGAAGTTTCTCAAGACCATCGCGGCTGCGGCAGGGGCGCACCATAGTGTGCTGTCACCGGACGAGCGGTACCTGTTTGTCCAGAATAGCTTGTTGAATCTGGAAGGTCTGAGCGATGGGTCCATTACCGTGATCGACCTGAAGCAGGACAAAGTCTTAGGGAGTATTGATACCCTGAAGGCACAGGGGTTTAACCCCAACTGCATCATGCTGCTGCCGAATCATTTTCAGCCAGGGGGTTTACGTGCGAATCTGGGTGTTGAGTAAGTCACGGTTGGATCAATCCAAGATCGAGGATCGAGCTGAGGCAAGCATAGAACCAGTGCCTGCGTGACTAGCTCCAAGTGGATTGTTATCTCGAACCGTTGGCTCTGTCTTGGTCAGGCGGCGGTATTGCGTTTGAGACGATCGGCAAGCTGGGCGAAGGGTGTGAAGGGGCGCTCCGATTGACGGCTCGACGGCGAGTCGTTTGACTCGCCGTCTCCCTGATAGCGCTGGTGTTCGTTGTCGTGGCAGTAGAGACAGAGCAGCTCCCAGTTGCTGCCGTCCGGGGGATTATTGTCATGGTTGTGGTCCTTGTGATGGACCGTGAGTTGGCTCAGCTTTTTGCCGTCAAATTCTCGTCCGCAGTGGGCACAAATCCAGGGGAATAATTTCAAGGCGCGTGCTCGGTAGGACTGCTCTCGTGTGCTCCGTACCATGCGAACCTCCATGGGAAAGGGCGACTCGACACAGGCACATTCTACACCTGTTTATACAACCTGACCATGCCCCGTGAATGCTGTTTGTGGCAGGAAGCTTTTGGTATAGGGGACGTGCCGATAGAGATTTCTTACGGCAAGGAAGCCGACCACGAAGCCGGTGGCTAGTCAGCATACTAATCAGGGCTGCACGTCATGTTGTACGCCTGCCCAGTGGTAGGTCTGAACGCTCGATGGTCATGTGCGACCAGTCAGTCGAGAGGTGTGAAGCTAGGAAGCTCGCCCATGAGCAATGGCCGCCGCTGACTGGTGATCGCGGGTGGGGGCGATGGATGAATGAGGCTCAAGGATGACGATGGTGTCTCCGACAGGCTCCAATTGCAGTATACTGACGCCCATGCAGGAGCACAGTATGAAGCCGATGGTACCGGAGAATCCTCTTGGCGGACGGACGTTGATCGTGGACGCACAGGATGAGCGGTATTATCCCAGCCCCGGCATGGCGTTGACGGATGCGAGAGAAGACGATCAGGTCTACATCCGCCCCGGTATTTACGAAGACAAGATCTTTATCAGTGAGCGGTCCGTGCATCTCGTTGGAGCGGGACAGGATCAAGTCACCATTTTCAGCCGACGAGGCGGGCCGCTGTATCTGCAACGAGTTCCTCGTGGAACCGTGAGCGGCATCACATTTCGCTATGTCGGCAGCGATCAACATGCCGCCATCAATGTGCTGGATTCCACCTGTACCATCAGCCGGTGTCGGGCAAGGGATGGTGTGCTCTCGGGTGTCTTATTGTACGGTCCGGAGTGCAGCGTGGTCTTCACGGAGAACGAAGTCTGTGGCAATCGAGAGTCCGGCATCTTTGTGTTCGCCGGTGCTCGACCGCGTGTGGTGGCCAATCAGTGTTTTGACAATCATCACTTTGGCATCGCGGTTCGTGATCCGACGAGCCAGCCGGAACTCATCAGAAACCTGTGTGAAAAGAACATGCTCAGCGGCATCCTGCTGTTCTCTCAAGCCGGTGCGCTGGTGCTCGACAATATCTGCCGGCAGAATCACCAGTGGGGTGTGGTGATGACGCCGGACGCCAAGCCGAATCCTGTTCCGACTGAATTGCCGGCCTTGAATCGGCTGTTCGACAACCCGCGTGGAGCGATGACGGCGACGGAACAGCCTCTGATAGATATCGGACGATGATTCTGTCCGGGCAACGCTCCGCTACGTGGAACATCAAAGCAGCGATTCTCCATTGCCGAGCTCCATCGTATTCTGATGACCCCGTCGTGTTCACAATAGACCCCATCATTTTTCTGTCCCGATATGCGAGAGGCATCCATGTCAGCCATGCCGACTATCGTGCGAGCTCTCATGAGCTGAGTTCCTGGTGGCCGAAGAATCTGTTGCGTGTAGCCGTTGAGACCGCCAGCGTGAACTGTGTATGGTAGAGAACTTTACAGGAGATCATTCGATGCCATTGACTACATACAATCACGTTTCAATTCCCTTCTTCATGTACGGCACGGCCTGGAAGAAAGAGGCGACCACCGGATTAGTGCTGAAAGCGGTGGAAGCCGGGTTCACGGCGATCGATACGGCGAATCAACTCGTCCATTATGATGAAGCACGAGTAGGGGAGGCGCTCGTACAACTGGCCACGAAGGGCATCACGCGCGACAAGCTGTTTTTGCAAACCAAGTTCACGCCGATTAACGGGCAAGATCATCGTCTTCCGTACGATGCGTGCGCGAGCATTACCGCCCAGGTGCAGCAATCCTTTGCAAGTTCCCTCGCCCACCTCCATACCGACTATCTCGACTCATACGTCCTGCATGGACCTTATTCGCGAAGAGGTTTGGGGGCGGAGGATTGGGAAGTCTGGACGGCGATCGAGGCGCTCTACGATGTCGGTAAGGTGAAGATGATCGGGATCAGCAACGTCACGACCGATCAGTTGACGTTGCTTTGCGAGAAGGCTAAGCACAAGCCGATGGTGGTGCAGAATCGTTGCTATGCGGCATTCGGCTGGGATAAGGAAGTGCGTGAGATTTGTCAGGCTAACCAGATGATTTACCAAGGGTTCTCTCTCCTGACGGCTAACCGGGGAGTTTTCGCTGAGCCGGTCATCCGCACGATGGCTACCAAGTATCAGACCGGCCTGGCTCAAATCGTGTTTCGCTTTTCGCAGCAAGTCGGCATGCTCCCTCTGACCGGGACGACGAATCCTCAACACATGAAGGAAGACCTCGAGAGTGAGCGGTTCAACTTGTTGCCGGAAGAAATTGCTCAGATTGAAACCATCGGCCTCTAGCACCTATGGGTAGGATTCTGGTCAAACGAGTTTATGAACCGGTGACAAAGTCCGATGGCTTTCGGGTGCTGGTCGATCGCCTGTGGCCACGGGGACTGTCTAAGTCTGATGCGAAACTCGATCTTTGGCTACCTGATCTCGGGCCCTCGACAGTCCTTCGGCAATGGTTCAACCATGATGCTACACGTTGGGCTGAGTTTCTCCGCCGCTACCATGCAGAGCTGAAAGAGAAATCAGCGTTCCTTACCACAATCAAAGAACAGGCAAAGACCAACCCTGTGACGCTACTCTATTCGGCCAAGGATGAACAACATAACCAGGCCGTCGCGCTCAGGAACTTCCTGCTGAAACAATATGTCGCACGCAAAACAATCAAGAGAGTGACTAAATCAGCACCAATCGCTGCACGCAGGAAAAGCTGAAACGGGGCCATCATGAAACCTGTTATTCAACTAGAACGGACTGGCTGCGGTATTGCGGCTGTGACAGCCATCGCAGGCGTATCCTATTGCCAAACTCAACGGACCGCAAATCGGCTTGGCATCTTCGCTACGGACCGTCGATTGTGGTCAGAAACGGTTCATGTCCGCCGTCTCTTGCAAGAGTATCGAATGGAAACGGTATCAGGGGAGAAACCCTTTCGTTCCTGGAACAGTCTGCCCGATCTGGCCCTGCTGGCAATCAAGTGGCATCGTGAGCAAGGCAGACCATGCTGGCATTGGGTCGTGTTCGTGCGAGATCGAGCGGGAGAGCGGGTCCTCGATTCAAAACGATCGCTCACATGTCATGTGAGGAGGGATTTCGGAAGAATGAAGCCGAAGTGGTATATGGCGGTGGCGCAGAGGAGGTGATAAGCAAGGGCTATTAACCAGCCAACCAGTCCCTTATATATTGTGATTGAAGATTCCTCACTGCAGGCACTAGTTACCACGGATACCTTATGCAACTAGAGACAGCTGTTCATCCCGCTGGACTGTATCGTTGAGGTGGATATCCAGGCCTGCCTCCTTCATCTCAAATGCTAGGGGAAAGCGCCAAGCACCGGCGTCGTCAATTGGATGATACAAAACCCCTGCATAGTTGCTTGGCACCTCGACATCCTATCAAGATTCTGGCCTACCTAACGTGGAGGGGAATGGTTTGAATCTGCATGCCTTTTCATAATGCGTCCTTTTCTAGCCTCCTCCGTCTGTAGAGATGAGTGGCAGAATTAGCCGCAGCTCGATAGAAAAGAAGGGAGGGTTTGCTCATGGATGGATTGTCACCCGTATCATGTGGTTTCCGTCATACATTGCAGGCATGCTAGTCATGTTGCTCATGCCGAAGCTCTTCTCGGAGCCATCTCGGGTAAAGGCGAGGCAGGATGATGTGGTGCGCGTGTTTTCCTACGACCGCATGGCAGGGGAAAAGACATTTGCCGATGTGGTGTGTTGCGATCGGTCACGTGAAGACTTGGACCTGCCGCCATGCTGTGCATCTTCTTGCTAGCCCGGTTACATCTTCAACCATTACTTAAAATTCCCTGTACTAAGAAGTGGGAGGTAATGGCCAACATCTCCCTCACTTCTTCGATCACTGTATGCGCTGAACGTGGTGTGTTGGTAGAAAAGGGGAGGCTTGCTCAGGAAGGCGGAGCCGGGTAATGTGTCTTGATGGACGACACGGTTTTGATCATTCTCATCGGGATCGGTGGAGTGGTGCTCTGGTTGGTGATTCACCAATGGTACCGCCGCTGGAAGGCCGGCAAGTTAGCCGACAAGATGTTGGATGACGTGGTCAAGGGCAAAGACGCGTTCCGGCGGTAGAGCGAGGAAAGACGCATGGGAGCTCGAGATGGCCACCTCTCAAGTAGATCGGTCTGTCACGAGGCTGAGTGATGGCTATCGAAAAGAAGTCGAACATGCGCTGCCCTTGGGCTGGAGATAAGCCCCATATGATTCGCTACCACGATCAGGAGTGGGGCAAACCGGAGCATCACGATCGTCGACTTTTTGAAATGCTCTTGCTTGAGGGCGCACAGGCCGGCCTGAGCTGGGACACAATCTTAAAACGACGCGAGAGCTATCGAAAGGCCTTCGCTGAATTTGATCCGGTGAAAGTGGCCAAGTTCACCGCCAACAAACGGAAACAATTATTGAAGGATCCTGGCATCATCAGAAATCGATTGAAGATTGATGCAGCAGTAACGAACGCACAGGCTTTTCTGGCTGTGCAGAAAGAATTCGGCACGTTCGATCGGTATGTCTGGCAGTTTGTCGGTGGGACGCCAAAGCTGAATAACCGTCGAACAATGGCTGACGTCCCGGCCACAAGCCTGGAGAGCGAGGCGCTCTCAAAAGATCTCAAGAAGCGCGGGTTCCGCTTTGTGGGGAGCACCATCATCTATGCCTTTATGCAGGCAGTGGGTATGGTGGACGACCACCTGAACGACTGTTTTGCCAAGACGCGAGCGTGAGCCAGGCCTCCTGTCTTTCACCGCTGCGTCCTTTTCAAACCTCCTCCGTCTATAGAGATGAGCAAGAAATCACCCGCAGCTCTTTCATGAGGAGGTGCCACATGCGTCCCCATATTTCACTCGACGTGCGAGATGTCGCCAAGTCTGCCGCATTCTATGAAAAGATCTTCGGCGTGAAGCCGCAGAAGCAGGTGGCCGATTATGCCAAGTTTGACGTGAAGACTCCGGCTCTGAATTTCTCCCTCGTGTCCTCAAGTCACGACGTGAGCGCCGTGAATCATTTAGGGATCGAGGTCGATACGATGGAAGAGATCGCTGCATGGAAAGTCCGTCTGCAGCATGAAGGAATACTTGAACGAATAGAGGGTAACATCATCTGTTGCTTTGTCAGACAAGATAAACTCTGGTTCACCGATCCGGACGGCAACGCCTGGGAAATCTTTACGGTCCATGAGCAGCTGGAAGTTACCGGACAGCTCAGTCAAACAGGCTGCTGCGTGCCGAAGCAGGCAGGTGCGCATGAGCCAGCCACTTGCGGCGCCTAAGTTTGTGCAGGACTGCAAGAAGTTGATGAGGAGAAGGCCGTCATGACAACCAAGACTGAGGAACTCTGGCAACTTATGCATGATGGCCTCCGTGCCTTCATTGCCAAGCGCGTCGACGACCATGGTCATGTTGATGACATTCTGCAAGAGGTATTCGTGCGTGTCCATCGACAGATCGATTCTGTGAACGATCCCCGCCGGGTTGTCTCATGGATCTATCAGATCACAAGAAACAGCATCATCGACCATTATCGAAAACCAGGACGACAACGAGAGATTCCCGCTGGATTGAGTTCGGAACTTGAGATGCGTGATGAAACATTAGAGAAACCAGAAAGAGCAGATCGAGACGAGAGGGAGGAGTCTCGGTCTGAACTGGCCGGCTGCCTTCGTCCCATGATTGAACGGCTCTCACAGGACTATGGAGATGCCATTACCCTCGTGGAGATAAATGGGTTGACACAAGAGGCTGCTGCCAAGCAGATGGGCCTCTCACTTTCCGGTATGAAATCGCGTGTGCAACGCGGGCGTAAACAACTGAAACAGATGCTGGAAGACTGTTGCCTGATTGAGTTGGATCGGAGGGGTGGCATCGCCGATTATCATCCGCGCGAGAAGGTGAAGACGGTCTGTAGCGAAGGGGGGAAGTGTGGCAAGACCGATGAAGCCTGAAGACTGCGAGAAACGGGGCGCCCTCCGTTTCAGAGGGCACTCCGGCGTGCTGCGGAATAGATTACTCCCGTGGGTGAACAACCCCCCCCCCCCCCCCCCCCCCCCACCCCCGCAAACCGCAGCAGATCAGTAATCTCGAAATCGCCCCGTTTCGCGGACGGTAGAGTCAGTTTCCATCTTCTATTCGCAGAAAGGTAGGAATCTTTATCGGCTTTCAATAAGCCAATAAAGACTTGGCCAACAATACAGCTTCCAACGGGACCAAACCGTAAGCCCTTCTCGAAGACCTCAGCTTCTTGCAGGATGTAGAGCCAGAGCGGGGTATTTTCTCCATATCGAAGGGAGCCATTTCCGAGAGTTGCTCCGGAGTCAGAACCCGGACTCCCATCACGCGTACGATGGCTTGTCTTGAGGGGATTCCAAAGTTCACGTGACGCATGAGATTTCGAGAAGGCAATGATTGAACTCCGTCGTCCGGAAACCCAGGAGGGGCCGAACCACGTGATCCGGGCAGGACATCAGAGAGGTCGAGAGTTTGCTGTCGATCTTCTTGTTGTTGCGTACGTTCCCGTCTCTGAAATCGAAGAAGGTCTGCCAGTCGACGAATCGACGAGCTGCCCGCTTGCCGCCTCGCATGTCATCGGGGTCGAGATGATTGGGATCGGCTGAGTCATCGAAGATGAAGGCGAAGAACTCGTTGCCCGAGGAGGCCATGCGCCAGTAGGTTTGGCACACTGCAAGAAGTGCTCGTTCTGAGAAGCGCGAGGACAGTTGGCTAACTAATCAGCCAGTTCCAGAATGCGAGGAGCCAGCTAGTAATCATGTCGAACCAGGATTCCTCAGCCTCAGGTGGTTCTACATTCACTGGCGCAGAGGGGGGAGATGGTACGGACGGCGTGACAGGCGTCAGATCAGGTGCCGGTGAAGCGGCTTGTGCGACTTGCGGTGGCGCACCACTTTCATCACTCATGAGAGACGAGGGCTGTTCCTCTTCAACCGGTGGTGGTTCTGGGGCAGCTGTGGTAACAGGTTCTTCGGTCGTTGTCGAGGGCGTGCCGGATGGTTGTTCTGAGTGTGCAGCCACCAGCACCGGCGTGTGGGTTTGAGTTTGAGCCTGAATCTGCCTCATTTCCTGTTTATACTGAGCCGCCATGGTCTGCAACGAGGCATTGGCCTGTCGAAGATCTGCAATCTTGCGAGCGAGGTGCCAACTCTGATCCAACAAACTGGCTACCTGCGTCTTGAGAGACGAATGCCGTTCCTCGGCTTCCTCTCGCATGACCGGCAACAGTTCTTGTTCACGCTGGATTGCGGCAAGAAGCTCATCGATGGTGATGTTCTTGCGTCGATTGGTCGCCTGCAACACGGCGATTTCTTGATCCAACCCTCTCACGTCGTCCTGCACTGATTCTAACGCTTGAGTCCGTTCCTGGATTTCCGCTTTGAGCTGCTCATAGGCACGTCGACTGACGCAGCCTATGTCCATCAACAGCGCCGTGGCGAGTAGAAAGAGAGCAACATGTTTGACGACGGCTGACGCAGACCTTGTCGGATTTGTCATGGGTAAAGCCTCATGCGTTGACGGGCCTATGAGCTGTGTGTTCAGAGTGGCGTTGATCCGGGGATCAGCCACACATGACCCCTCAAATAGCACCGATCTTTAGAATCAGTCCTTTTAGGATGTACACAGATCTGAAGATTCAGTCAACCCTTTGCAATGGATGTTTGGACAACCCGGTTCCGTTTGCGTAGGATACGGGCATCATGTCGGGTGATCACGATACGTCCATTCGGCTCCCGTCTGAATGCGAACATGCCTTATTGGAACAATTTATTAAGGCGGAAGCGATGGCGCTGCGGACGGTGCGGTCGGCCCAGCAGCAAGACGTTCCTCCCAACGTGTACGCCTTTCTCCGAAAACATGAAGAAGACGAGCAGCAACATCTCGCACAATTTAAGGCGATGGTTGACTGTCAATCGCCAGACCGAGAACGTCTTCCATCCGTTCCGTGTCAATGGCCGGTCCTGGCTGTTCAGATCTATGGCTACGAATCGTTAGGGCTAGAATTTGCAAGATTGCTCCGTACACTCAGACCTGATCTTGCCTCGATTTTCGACGATGAAGTGGTGCATGTCGCATTCTTTGAGCGAGAGATTCGACGAATGCTCGATAGTGACTTGGCCGAACAGGCCAGACGATCGGCTGTTGCATGGCGGCGAAAATTACCGACAACGGTGAACCGATATCTGGCGGCGGCAGTCTTCGATCCCTTTCGTCAAGCATTAGTGGAGAACATCCTTGCGGTGATCGAACGGCGATTCACGGAGGTCGGACTTCTTCGAATCCAAACGGAATGAGAGCGGTGCTGGGATCACACTTAATTAAGAGAGCAGACCGTTCACGGCTCCCATTTTGCGGTATTTCTGGTCTCGTTGCGTGAGGAGTTGCTCAGCCGGGACATCGAGCAGCTCAAAGAGTTGGTTGGTGAGCGCTTTGCCGACTTGATCATACATGGCTCTCGGTTCGCGATGTGCGCCACCCAGCGGCTCAGGGACAATTTGATCGATGATGCCGAGTTTAGCCAGGTCGTCAGCCGTCATCTTGAGCGCAGAAGCCGCGTCAGGTATTTTTTCTGGGCTGTCCCACAGAATGGCGGCACAGCCCTCAGGAGAAATGACGGAATAGACGGAATGTTCCAACATCAAGACACGGTCAGCCACGCCGAGCGCCAAGGCACCGCCGCTTCCTCCCTCACCAATAACCACGGAAATAATAGGAACCGTTAATCGCGACATGATGCACAAATTGCGGGCGATGGCTTCAGCTTGTCCACGTTCCTCGGCACCGATCCCGGGATAGGCTCCAGGCGTGTCAATAAACGTTACGATCGGGCGGTTAAACTTTTCCGCCATTTTCATGAGACGAAGTGCTTTTCGATAGCCTTCAGGATTGGGCATGCCGAAGTTTCGCTGCATGCGTTCCTTCAGGGTCTTACCTTTCTGATGACCGATGATCATCACGGGACGATCGTTGAATCGAGCGAACCCTCCCACAATGGCTCGATCGTCGCCGAACACACGGTCCCCATGGAACTCGAGAAAATCCCGGGTGAGTTCACTGATATAGTCCAAGGTGCTGGGACGTTGAGAATGCCGTGCGAGCTGAGTGCGTTGCCACGGCGTGAGGGTCTGATAGAGGTCATGTTCGACTTGAGCTAGCTTCGTGCGAAGCTTGCGAATGTCGTTCTGAGAAGACGTCTTACCGCTTGTGGCTGCGGCGGAAAGTTTCTCGATCTTCTCCTCGATCTCTCGGATCGGCTTTTCAAACTCGAGGTAATCTCGCATGGACGTTCAGTAATCCAACCCAGGCACACATATAGGAGAGACGGACTGTCGAAATCTCCCTGAAAGGACCTCTTTAAGATAGCAAAGAAAGGGCCCCTTTGCCTAGCACTTCTTCAACATCCGATATGAAATGATCGCTTGGACAGATCGTGAGGTTCGGGAGGGGGGCGGTCTCCGCTTCCAAGGTGCCATCCGTTCGAAACGACATGGAAATGGTGGTGCTACCGGGGTGCCGCCTGAGTACCTCTAGCAAGCGAGGCAGCTGGGCCTGCACTTCAGGGCGATCAGTGAGGCGGATTCGAATGCGTTTGATCGCCTGAGCCTGCACCTCGGCCAACGGCTCGATCTTGCTGCCTCGGATTTTCGTGCCTTTATCGCCACGATCGATTGTCCCGGTGATCCTCACGATCCGTTCAGGTGTAATCAACTCTCCAGCTGTCTTAAACAGATCGGGAAAGACGATGACCTCGGCCGTGCCGTGCAAGTCTTCGACGGTTAGATAAGCCATACGATCGCCCTTTTTCGTGAGCATCGATTTGACGGTGGCGATAATGCCGCAGAGTTTCACCTCACCGTTGTCAGCGCAATCTTTCAAACCTATCGTCGAGGTAGTGGAGAGGGCACCGAGGGTGGTCTCGTATCGTGCGAGAGGGTGAGCGGAAATATAAAAGCCAGTTAATTCGCGTTCATACTTAAGGCGCTGCGCCTGGTCCCATTCGGCGATCGAGGGTAGTGTAGGTGCGGGGAGAGCCACCGCAGCACGCTCTCCGTGAAGGTCCTCACCAAAGATACTGGTCTGTCCGACCTCTCGCTCACGTTGAGCTGCCGCGCCCTCTTCCACGGCCTGATCGAGTACGGCCATGAGTTGCGAACGTTTTGCTTCCGTTGAATCGAACGCGCCGGCCTTGATCAACCCTTCCAGCATTCGTTTGTTGACTTTATGTAAGTCCACCCGTCGGCAAAAGTCGAAGAACGACCCAAAGGGGCCGGTACGAGAACGCACGTCAAGCACCGATTCAACAGCTCCCTCACCGACGTTTTTGATGGCCGCCAAGCCGAAGCGGATGGCTCCATCCGCCACGGCAAAGTGCTTTTGACTCGCGTTCACGTCGGGACCCAGGACCTTGATGCCGAGATCGCGACACTCAGTGAAATACCCGACCAGCTTGTCCTGGTTGCCCATGTCGGTGGTCATGAGGGCCGCCATGAATTCCGTCGGATAGTGGGCCTTCAAGAAGCCCGTCTGGTAACAGACCACGGCATAGGCGGCTGCGTGCGATTTGTTGAAGCCATATCCGGCGAATTTCTGTATGAGCTCGTAGAGTTTTTGCGCCTTGTTCTCGGGAATCTTGTTCTGCTTCGCCCCGTCGATAAACTTGACGCGCAACTTTTCCATTTCTTCCGGTTTCTTCTTCCCCATCGCGCGGCGAAGAATGTCGGCTTGTCCCAAGGAGAAGCCGGCGACCTTATTGGCGATTGCCATGACCTGTTCCTGATACACGATCACGCCATACGTGTCCTTCAGGATAGGTTCTAGTTCCGGCGCCTCATACGTGATCGGCACCTTCCCCTGCTTGCGCTTGATGAAATCCGGAATCAGATCCATCGGACCCGGTCGATACAGTGCGATGATCGCGATGATATCTTCGAATCGATCGGGCTTTAGTCCTGTGAGGAGATCTCGCATACCCGAACTTTCCAATTGGAAGAGCCCGGTTGTTTTTCCAGAGCTCAACAGGGCGAACGTGGCTGGGTCGTCGAAGGGCACCTGGTCGATCACGAGAGGCGGGGCCTCGGGATGGGTCTCGTTGATCAGCGTCTCGGCTCGCCTGATCATCGTCAGTGTCTTGAGGCCGAGGAAATCGAATTTCACTAAGCCGATTTTCTCAACATCTCCCATGGAATACTGCGTCACGATTTCGTCGTTGGCCCCCTTGTAGAGCGGGACATGGTCGGTGAGCGGGCCTTCGGAGATCACGACGCCGGCGGCATGGGTGGAGGCGTGGCGCGCAAGACCCTCGAGCGATCGAGCATTCGCCATCAGCTCTTTGACCTTCGGATCGGTCTCGACCAACTCGCGCAGGCGAGGCTCGGTCTCCAGGGCTTGCTGCAAGGTGATGTTCAATTGATTGGGGACGAGCTTCGCAACTTTGTCCGCGTCCGCGTACGACAGCTCCAAGACTCGTCCGACATCACGGATGGCGGCTTTTGCACCGAGCGTCCCAAAGGTAATGATCTGGGCTACATGGTCGGTGCCGTATTTGTCGACGACATAGTTGATAACCTCACCTCGCCGATCCATACAAAAATCCATGTCGATATCTGGGAGGGAGACGCGCTCGGGGTTCAAGAAACGCTCGAATAAGAGCGTGTATACCAATGGATCAAGGTCTGTAATACGCAGTGCATATGCGACCAGGCTACCAGCGGCAGAACCGCGACCTGGTCCAACAGGGATCGTACGAGATCGAGCAAAGCGGATGATATCCCAGACGATCAGAAAGTACCCGGCAAATCCCATCGAGCAGATCACCAAGAGCTCTTCTCGCAGTCGCTGCTCATAAATAGGTGGAGCGATCCGACTGGGACGTTCCTTTAATCGTTCCTTGAGACCGGCGACGGCGAGATGCTCCAGATAGGATTCACGATCTCTGAACCCTTCCGGTACGCGGTACTGTGGGAGATGGGTCTTGTCCAACGGGAGATTGAGGTCGCAATGGTCGGCAATGCGGCAGGTGTTCATCACGGCATCGGGAAACTCGGCAAATGCCGGGGCGATCTCTTCCGTCGATTTGACGTAGAGCTGATCCGTGTCGAATTTCATTCGGTTAGGATCGCTCAACGTTTTCCCGGTCTGGAGGCACAGCATCAACTCATGTGGCCGTGCGTCTTCCTTGTTGAGGTAATGGCAATCGTTCGTCCCGGCCATGGGAATCCCGAGCTTCTTATGGATCTCAATGAGTCCGGCGTTCGCGATGCGTTGATGATCGAGGCCGTTTGCCTGAACTTCAAGATAGAAATGATCCTTCCCAAAGAGTTCCTGAAACTCACCAGCGACCGCCATGGCGCCTGCCATATCTTTTTGGCCGATGAGGTAGGGAATTTCACCGCTCAGACATCCTGAGAGGGCGATGATCCCGTCGTGATGTAGCTTTAGTAGTTCCTTATCAATCCGTGGCTTATAGTAGAATCCTTCAAGATATCCTTTACTCACTAACTTGATGAGATTTTGATAGCCGGTCAGGTTTCGTGCGAGAAGAATCAGGTGGTAGTAATCGTTGTGCGCGAGCCCACTATCCTTCTTCGCATGTCGACTTCCGAGCGCCATGTAGGCTTCACACCCGATGATCGGTTTCACGCCCACTTCCTTCGCCTTCCGATAGAACTCCACGGCACCGAACATGTTGCCATGGTCGGTCATGGCCACAGCGGGCTGGTTAAAGGATTTGATCTGTTTGACCAGCGGTTCGATCTGATTCGCGCCGTCAAGGAGACTGAATTGCGTGTGGAGATGAAGGTGGACGAAGGATGAAGCCATCGCGAGATTTTATGGGGAAGAGGAAGGGAAGTCAAACGGTGGGGGCCGTGAGTAACCGGGTGCCCTACGCCGTTACACAGAATTTCTTAGACCTGCAATTCCAGTGAATGTCCATGCAGAACCGAGCGGGTCTGATTGACACCTTCCCACTGTCTCGCTAGGTTGTGCAGGAACCTACAGGGTCGTCCCGACACGAAGGGGGATTGCCATTCATGATCCCAGCAGACAGCCAATCTGCTAACTTTTCTATCTAATATATAAACGGGAATGAGTGCAAAAAAAGATGCCGGTTCTTATTATGAGTCCTTGGGGTTTGTGATCTTAATGGTCATTTGTCTCAGTCTCGCAGGGTGCTATGAACGAATTGTGGAGCCAGCCGACGTGTTCGGCGACATCAAACAAGGAGAAACCTACAGTCCTGCCTCAATCATGGTTGATGACTGGTACGCGGTGGAGGCGATCGACTCTCAGACCTTTGCCATCAATGAACCGAGGTCGCGCCCCGATCACCCGCATCCGTTGATCAACGCATTTCTTCGTGCAGCTGAGTGTTAACAGAAAGCTAGGTTGGACGGATGGTTGGTGAAATGTATGACGGTAGGCCGAGCAGAGAAGGTGCCCATTCAAAATCCCATCTGAAACGGCCTTCTCTAGAATAGCTAGAGCTTCTCTCCGTATTTTCTGAAGTGCTGTTTCTTAGCGTCCGCGATCCAATTCTCGCGTTTAATCCGTTCGGGATCGGTGTCGAGTTTCTTGGAGATCTTCTTGATATCGTCCGGTTTCCACCGAGCGATCTGAACAAATGTGTAGGTGCCTAGCTTGTTAAGGGTCTGCGCGAAGACAGGCCCGATCCCGTTGATCTTTTGGAGGTCGTCCTTCTGAACATCCTTCCCATTGCCGGATTTGGGTTTGGTGGTAGGAGCATGTTTCGCCGCACCGTTCGGATGAGCCGTCGGTGATTGGGACGCTGCTGAAGCGGCTTTCGTGCTAGGGCTGGTTTTTATAGTAGGAGCTGTCTTGGTATTGGCACTAGGAGATGGTTTATCGCTAAGGACAGCATTGGCGATAGGCTCAGATTTGGCATTGGGAGCGATGCTGGGCTTCGCCTCTTCGACGACGTGAGAGTCTTGCCCTGAGCCGTTCTGATGGGTCTTCGGTGTACTCGTGATGCTCGGAGCTGCTTGAGTGCTCGGGGTGCCTTTAGCAACCCAACTCGCTTTGCTAGCGGCAGATCCTTTCGTTGATGCGGCTGCCTCGGTGCGGAGTTCGGTTTGCATCTCTCTCAGTCGTTTGCGAAGGCGATTGATCTGCTCATCTTTCTCCGGAATACGTTGCACATCCGCGGCCAAGCTTTGGCGCGCAGACTCAAGATCTTGCAGCTGGCGCTGGAGACGCGCGATCTGTTCATCTCGTTCATTGAGTTGATGTTCAGCGAGTCGATGTTGCTCGCGGAGTTGGTCATGGGCGTCGCATTGTTTTTGGAGTTTGTTGATTTGCCCTTCATGATCGCGAACGGTGCGCGAGAGTTTTTTCTCCCATTCTTTAATTTCCGATTCCTTTTCTTTCAGGAGATGGTTGACCGGCACAAGCTTTTCGATCTTCCGGTCGCGCTCGGCGAGGGTCCGCTCAAGCTGCTGGATGGTGCCACGATGGGCGGCTTCGCGGTCGCTGAGCTCGACCTCCAGTTGATGCACGCGGTCTTGCGTAGTGCTTAACTTTTCTATCTGAGCGCGGAGGTGGTCGTGGTCGGCGAGGCTTTCGTTGAGCTTGGTAATATGCTCGCGCAGAACTCGGATTTCCTCCTTCAGCACGTCCTGGGCCTGTTCGGCGGCGTGACAGGCTTGCTGGGCTTCGTGAAGCTTCTCCACTTGAGCGGCGGCACTCGTATCGAAGTTAGCGATCCGCTGGTCGCGCTCGATGATGGACCCTTCAAGCTGCTGGATGGTGCCACGATGGGCGGCTTCGCGGTCGCTGAGTTCGACCTCCAGTTGATGCACGCGGTCTTGCGTGGAGGATAATTTTTTTACTTGGGTACGGAGGCGGTCGCGCTCGGCGAGGCCTTCATTGAGTTGGGCGATGTGGTCGCGCAAAACTCGGGTCTCTTCCTTCAACACCTCCTGGGTCTGCTCAGTGGCGTGACGTGCCTGCTGGGCCTCACGGAGTTCTTCTGCCTGGGTGGCGGCACTGGCATCGAGGTTGCTAATCCGCTGATCACGTTCGGTGAGGCCTTCGTTGAGTTGGGTCATGTGGTCGCGCAAGGCCAGGATCTCCTCTTTCAACCGCTCCTGGACCTGCTCGGCGGCATGACGAGCCTGCTGGGCCTCACGGAGTTCCTCTGCCTGGGCCGCGACATTCGTATCAGTCTTACTGATCCGCCGGTCGCGTTCGGCGATGGTCCGTTCGAGTTGTTGGATCGTGCCGCGGTGGGCGGCTTCGCGGTCGCTGAGTTCGACCTCCAGTTGATGCACACGGTCTTGCGTGGAGTCCAACTTTGCGACCTGGGCGCGGAGTCGTTCTCGGTCAGCGAGGCCTTCGCTGAGTTGGGCGATATGCTCGCGCAGGACGCGAACTTCTTCTTTTAACACCTCCTGGGCCTGTTCGGCGGTGTGACAGGCTTGTTGGGCTCCGCGGAGCTCGTCGAGCTGAGTGGCGGCATTCGTATCAAACTTGGCGATTCGCTGGTCGCGCTCCGCAAGGGCTTGGTCGAGTTGCTGAATCGCGTTCCGATGGGCGGCTTCCCTGTCGCCCAATTCGATTTCCAATTGGTGCACGCGGTCTTGCATGGAATCGAGCTTCGCCACCTGGGTGCGGAGCCGATCGCGGTCGGCGAGGCCGTCGTTGAGTTGGGCGATGTGCTCGCGCAGAACCCGGATTTCCTCCTTCAGCACGTCTTGGGCCTGTTCGGCGGCGTGACGAGCCTCCTGGGCATCACGAAGCTTTTCCACTTGAGTGGCGACACTTGCATCGAAGTTGCTGATCCGCTTGTCGCGGTCTGCGAGGGCTCGTTCGAGTTGCTGAATCGCGTTCCGATGGGCGGCTTCTCGGTCACTGAATTCGATTTCCAATCGATGCACGCGGTCTTGCGCCGCTCCCATCTTCTCCAGTTGGGTCCGGAGATAGTTCCGATCGGTGAGGCCTTCGTTGAGTTGGGTGATGTGGTCGCGCAGGACGCGGATCTCTTCCTTGAGCACGTCCTGAGCTTGTTCGGCGGCGTGACGAGCCTGCTGGGCTCCACGAAGTTCTTCCGCCTGGTCGGAAATGATCAAATTGAGATCGGTCATGCGTTGGCGGACCATGTCGGCTTCCGCTTCCATGGCCGTCACTCGACTGGACCGTGCAGCCAATTCCGTTTCCAGCGCCTTCATCTGTTCAGTTCGCGTGCTGAGCTCACGTTGGACGGAGGTGACCGTGCTCTCAGAGGCCATGACCTTCTGTTCGAGAATCTGCATCGCCGCCGTCTTGACCTTCAAGTCATGCGACGTCGTCTCCAGCGCCCGTTCCTTCGTGCGCAAGTGATTGACGAGCTCCTGGTACTGTTGTTCGAGCGAATCTTTGGAGGGCGGCTGCAACCATTTGCTCAGTGTGCTCATAGTTCATTCATTCCTTCGGTCGGTCATTCAATGGTTGATGAAGATCAAAAGCCTGGTTTGCATCTCCCATCGGGAGAGAGACGCGATTGAACGAAGGCTGGTCGTGATCGACGGATTGAGGCGTCATCCACGGTTGAAACAGATGTTGAGGGATACACACCCCGACAAGGAGTATCAATGCACCAAGACCGCCGGTCAAGATTCCCGCACGCCTCATGAGGTCAGCCTGCTATGGATGATATGATGACTGAAGTGCGATGTGTCACGGTATCACATTTGGTGGCTGATGTACTAGGGTGAAATCTGCGTCGTCAGCCACATTGAGCTCGGAATGTGTATAATCTCAAACTGGTGCGCTTTAAAGGAATCCACACCGAACATGTTGAAATAGCTGAACATGATGAGAGATGGTTGATCGAGCGACGTAACCTAGGGTTAGACCAGCAGCGTTATCCGATGGGTGCCCTTTGCGGAAACTGAATTGGGTGTGATGGGGAGGTTCACGGGCGACGACGATCGAAGAATTCGCTTCTATGTTTTTGCCAAGGGGCTATGCATTGAGTTAAGGAGGCATTGGGATCAAGCCATGCCATGCTGGAGATGAGGAACGTACGACTTCACGGAAAAATCACGATCGTCACCGGGAGTAGCAGCGGAATTGGCAAAGCCATTGCTCTCCGGTTTGGTCAGGAGGGAGCCACCGTCGTGGTTGCCGCAAGGCGGAAAACCCTTTGTGAGCAGACCGTGCATCAGATACACCAGAGCGGGGGAGAAGCGATAGTTATACAAACTGATGTGGCTGATGAGCAGCAGGTTGAGCGATTAATGGGAGACACAGTCAGTCGCTATGGCCGGATTGATATCCTGGTCAACAATGCGGGAATTGGCGGCGGTGGCCTTTTAGCCGAGACGAGCACACAGACATTCGATCAGGTGATGGGAGTGAATCTCCGCGGGACCTTTTTCTGCTGTCGTGAAGCATTCCGTCACATGAAACAGCAGGGTGGCGGCGTAATCATCAACATGTCGAGTGTGGCAGGGCTCCAAGCCTGGGCGGGGACTGGCATCTACAGCGCGTCAAAACATGGCATTCTTGCGCTCACAAAATCTTTGGCGGATGAAGGCCGACCATACCACATTAAGGTCAGCGCCATTTGCCCGGGAGGCGTGGCCGATGAGTTGGTTGATGCCTCTTCCGCAGAGATCGAGCGTAGCGAAAAAATTGATCCCTTCGATGTGGCGGATGCGGCAGTGTATCTCGCAACCCTCGGGAAGTATACCGTAGTCCACCAACTTATCATCGATCGGTTAGGTGCGGATTGGTAGGGGCCATGGAACATGTACGGCATTCCTCGCCGGTCAAGTCGGATCTTTCTCAAACAGAGGAAGCTAATGAGCGGTGGCGTTGGGCCCACGCGAATGCAGTGAGCCCGACGGCTTCTCGGGAGATTCTCAGGCAGAAGCTAGATATAAACCTTCTGATGGTCTTCCCTGCGTCGCTTGAGGTTGGATCCTATGCGCGCGCGCTCGCGCTCATAGCCCACGGCTGTGAAGTAGAGGGCACGATCGAAGAACTGGTTCAGGAGATGCATCAGTTCCAGCTCCCCGTGTAGCTCCATGGCGCTATCAGACAATCCCTCTCGTTGAACGAACGCGCACATGTGTTCTTTTGTGGCCGTAATCGCCCAGAGGAAGTGGCTATAGGCCACACCTTGTTCTGCACGCCGGGCGCCGATCTCTGTATACCGTTGTTCGACTTCGACTTCGGTCTTGTCCATCAGCCAATTGCTGAGGTTGTCGTAGATCTCTCGGGTACGGGCTCGAAGTTCATCCGGGGGGACTTTGTGGAGGTCACTGCAGCGGGGAGAGTTCCACACTTTCTCGCTGAGCTCTCGGGCAAGTTGCTCGGAGTTCTTTTCGATCAGTTTCACCAATCGGCCAGCCAGCATGGCACACCTCCTTGGTTAAGTTGAGTAGTTATGGTAGGGGAATGTACGACCTCCTTATTCCGGCCCTGACGTTACCCGATTGATGGTCTCGCCGTCAATGAGCCGTCCGTCAGGTATGGGCTATCTGTCGCCTTGCACTTGCCGGACCCATTTGCTATTCTTCGCGCGCCTATCATACAGCAACGTAACCATCCGACATTGCACACAATTCGAAGGAGTCAAACATGGCCGGCATTCAGCGGGCATTGATTAGTGTTTCGGATAAGACCGGGGTCGTCGAGTTAGCGAAGGGGCTGGAGGCGCTTGGCGCTGAAATTTTGTCTACCGGGGGCACGGCAAAGGCACTTCGCGATGCCGGAGTACAGGTAACGGACGTGGCCGCCTATACCGGCTCTCCCGAAATTCTTGACGGTCGCGTAAAAACACTCCATCCCAAGATCCATGGAGGCTTACTAGGCAGGCGTTCGCTCAACGCCCATATCGAACAGATGAACCAGCATGGGATCGGTCCTATTGATGTGGTGGTCGTGAATCTTTACCCGTTCGAAGCCACGATTGCGAAACCGGATTGCCGTTTCGAGGATGCCATTGAAAATATCGATATCGGCGGACCGTCGATGTTGCGATCAGCCGCCAAGAATCATGAAGATGTACTGGTACTGGTGGATCCAGCAGACTACGCGCGGGTTCTTGATGCGGTCAAGGAGAATACCGCGACGGCAGCGCTACGCCGTGAATTGGCCATGAAGGTGTTTCAGCATACGGCGCGCTATGATGGATTGATTGCCGCCTACTTGGAAAAGCAGTCTCGAGGTGGGGAGGTGAAGTTCCCGACGGTGCTCTCGCTGCAGTTTGAATTGGCTGAAACGCTTCGTTATGGAGAGAATCCTCACCAACAAGGGGCCTTCTACCGTGAACGACACAGCAACGAGCCGTCTGTTTCACGAGGGAAAATTCTTCATGGCAAGGCCATGTCCTACAATAATTTTTTGGACGCAAATTCCGCACTCGAATTGGTCAAGGAGTATGACGAGACGGCGGTCGCGATCATTAAGCACAACAATCCCTGCGGGGTGGCGCTGGGCGCGACGCCGGTCGAGTCCTACGTCAAGGCGCGTGAGACCGATCCGGTCTCGGCCTTTGGCGGGGTGATCGCCTTTAACCGAATCGTGGATATGGCTGCGGCGAAGGAAATCACCTCGACGTTCGTTGAGGTCGTCATTGCCCCGGGGTTTGCGGAGGATGCGTTGGCCGAACTGAAACGCAAAAAGGATCTTCGCTTATTAGATGTGGGGCCACTGACGAAAGGGAAACAGGACGGATTTGATCTCAAGAAGCTGGTCGGTGGATTGATCGTGCAAGATCGCGATCTCGGTGTGTTGGCCGATCTTCGTGCACTGACGGTGCCGACGGTCCGCAAGCCGACGGACGAAGAGTATGCCGCCTGTTCCTTTGCCTGGAAGGTCTGCAAACACGTCAAGTCCAACGCAATCATCTATGCCAAGCCTGGGCAGACGGTCGGCATCGGAGCAGGGCAGATGAGCCGGGTGGATTCCGTGAAGTTGGCGGCGATGAAAGCGCAAATGCCGGTGAAGGGCTGTGTGATGGCTTCGGATGCGTTCTTCCCGTTCCGCGACGGCCTCGATGCTGCGGCCGAAGCCGGTATTACCGCCATCATTCAACCTGGTGGGTCGATTAGGGATGCCGAAGTCGTCAAAGCGGCAGATGAACGTGGAATGGCGATGATTCTGACGGGCATGCGCCACTTCCGCCACTAATCGGATGCTGAAACAGGCCGCCACTGGCGTTCTCGCATCATTCAATGCCTCAACGTACCCACAACAGTACGCCTCGGTATTTTGCTCGGTGCGGCCTTGCTGGCGACGCGTTTTGAACATCCTGAGACTCCGTTTCTCCTCTCTGATTTAAGAAGGTGTCATGAAAGTTCTGGTTGTCGGTGGTGGCGGGCGGGAACACGCAATTGTGTGGAAGCTGGCGCAGAGTCCGCGCAAGCCTCTCCTCTATTGCGCTCCGGGGAATGCGGGGATTTCTTCGTTGGCAACCTGTGTGTTGATTCGGGCGGACGATCTTCCAGGTCTGAAACAGTTCGTGCTTCAAGAGAAGATAGACCTGACGGTGATTGGCCCTGAGGTGCCGCTCGCGTTGGGCATCGTTGATGAGTTTCGCAAAGCTAAGCTCAAGATTTTCGGGCCGACCAAGAATGCGGCCCGTTTAGAAGCCAGCAAGATCTTTTCCAAGGACGTCATGGCCCAAGCCAAGATCAGAACCGCTGAGGCCAAGAGCTTTGAAAAGGCTGGCGACGCCTTGGCCTATGTTGAGCAGCATGAGCTCCCGGTTGTGATCAAGGCGGACGGGCTGGCGCAGGGCAAGGGGGTCATTATTGCAACGACTCGCGATCAAGCGAAACAGGCCATCGTAGATGCCATGGAGAATGCAGTTTTCGGTCAAGCCGGCAAGCAGGTCCTGATCGAACAGTTCTTGGCGGGTGAAGAATTAACAATCATGGCCTTCACGGATGGCAAGACGGTGGTACCAATGCCACCGGCGCAGGATCATAAGCGGGTCGGTAATGGTGATACTGGTCTGAATACAGGAGGCATGGGTGCGTATGCTCCTGCCCCACTCGGGACAGACGAACTGCAAGCTGAAGTTACACGTGAGGTCCTGCAGCCGATGGTTGACGTGATGGCACGTCTTGGTTCTCCATTCCAGGGTGTGCTGTACGCAGGGCTAATGGTGGTGAAAGGAATACCGTACGTGCTTGAGTTCAATGCACGGATGGGCGATCCTGAAACGCAGGTGGTGTTACCGCTGCTCAAGACAGATCTCCTCGATGTTTTCAACGCGGTGGTTGAACATCGACTCGACCAACTTGAGGTTGAATGGCATCCAGATGCTGCGGTCTGTGTCGTCATGGCTTCGGGGGGCTATCCCGGTTCCTGCCGGCAAGGGGTAACAATTAAAGGCCTTTCCTCAGACACCGCCATTGCATCAGCCTCTATGGTATTTCATGCAGGGACGGCTCAGCGAGGGACCGAGATCGTTACTGCCGGAGGTCGCGTGCTCGGCATCTTAGGTCGCGGATCAACTCTCACGGATGCACAACGCGAGGCGTATCGCGTGGTGAACACGATCTCTTTCGACGGATGCCATTTCAGGACAGATATTGCTCATCGTGCACTGAAGACATAGGGCTGCTCAGACTGCTACCTGAGGCATTCTGCTTATATACTTCAATCGCTTCTCGCCATTGTCTCTGTTCTCACAGTAGCCGACGTGCTGTTACCAGCGCTAGATCCAAACAGCTAGAGCCGATCTTCCACGGTGTTGATTGTGATTGATCTGCTACAATCTCCCTATTCGATCGAAGAAAGAACAGATGTGAGGCCAGCTGGTTGAAGCTGCCGCGTGGCTCGATCCATTTCGACGAAAGGGGAACTGAGGATGATGCACAGTCTATCGATGCAGCGACTCAGCACGGTTTTCGCGTGTGGTCTCATGCTGAGCCTTGTAGGGTGTGACTATTGGCCGCCCGCGTTACAGGCTCAGGTCGAGCAACTACGATCGGAAACGCAAACGCTGGCGATGGAAAAAACTCAACTGCAAGGGCAAGTCCTGGATCTATCAAAGGCCAAGCAAGAGTACCAGAGTCAGGTGGATGAGCTGAGTCGCATGAATCAGGAAAAGACTGCGATGATTATAGGGCTCCAAAAACAGTTGGACACGGTTCGCACCAAAGCCTCGAAAGCGAGGTCTGCCAAAGTCACGAAACGGAAGGCCACAACCAAAGCGACGGTGAAGCCTTCCGGCAAGGCGGCGCCGAAGAATACCCGGAAGGCACCACCGCTCAGAAACTTTGGTTCGAAGAGCGTTGGGAGCCGTTAGCGTGGTTGCGACATTATGAGGAAGACGAGGACGTTGCCGTGTTCGAAGATGCGGTTGACGAGCTCGTTGATGCTGGCGCAGGGGCCGCTGCGGGAGCGGAAGGAGTTGAGCTTGCTACAGCTGGAGTTGCAGTTGCAGTATCTTTTTTCTCGCCACTAGCCGTTCCCCCAGTATCCCCTCCGGTGCTTGATGGTGGCTTGAGCTTGTCCGAGTAGTCTGTTACGTACCAGCCGCTCCCTTTGAACAGGATACCAGGCGAGGAAATCAATCGTCGTACTGCCTGTCCACATCGTTCGCACGTGGTGAGGGGTTCGTCTTTTATGCTCTGTTTCACTTCAAATCGGTAGGCACAGCCTTCACACTGATATTCGTAGATCGGCACGGTTTTCCTCCCTTGTGCACTCTTCTTCCATCAGATCGTGGTACAGGTCACGTGAGTTTCGCAAACGCTTGTTCGAGGCGCTCAAGACCTCTGATGATGCTCGTCATACCGGTAGCATATGATAATCGCAGATGTTGCCTGCTGCCAAATGGCTCACCTGGTACTGTTGCGATGTGAGCCTCGTTCAGCAGGTATTGAGCTACATCATTTGGAGTCTCCAGCATACCTGATGGCCCCTGTTTTCCCAATACTCCTTTGATATTCGGAAAGGCGTAGAATGCACCCTGCGGCATCCGACACGATACCCCCGGTATCTTGTTCAACCCATTCACGATCACGGTCCGGCGACGAGAAAACTCGTCCACCATTTTCCCAGTAAACGGGTTGCCTAGGCGTAAGGCGGCAACCGCCGCTTTTTGGGCGATAGAGCACGGATTGGAGGTGCTCTGGCTCTGGATATTGGCCATCGCCGTGATCAGTTCCTTAGGGCCGGCCGCATAACCGATTCTCCACCCTGTCATGGCATAGGCTTTTGAAACCCCATTGATGATGACAGTTCGAGCGGCAATCTCCGGTCCTAGCGAGGCAATGCTGACATGGACCGCACCATCGTAGAGGATCTTTTCGTAGATCTCGTCGGAAATGACTAGAAGATCATGCTGTACCGCGACCGAAGCAATCGCTTCCAGCGTCGCCCGATCATAGGTTGCTCCGGTCGGGTTACATGGACTGTTTACGATGATGGCCTTGGTTCGAGGCGTGATGAGTCGTTCCAGGGCAGCCGCGTGGACCGTATATCCCTGCTGCTCGGTCGTGTTGAGCAAGACCGGCGTCGCATCGTTCAAGAGCGCTTGATCAGAATAGGATACCCAGTAGGGGATTGGGATAATGATCTCGTCGCCCGCTTCAAGAAACGCTTCGGCGAGATTGTACAACGAGTGTTTCGCACCGCAGGAAACCAGCACCTGCGATTTGTCGTAGTGTAGTCCAAGCTCAGCTTGCAGCTTGTCTGCGATCGCTCCGCGCAACTCGTCGATTCCTGAGGAAGGGGTGTATTTCGTAAACCCGGCACGAATCGCCTCTTCGGCGGCAGCTTTGACAGGGGCTGGCGTATCAAAGTCCGGCTCGCCTGCGGAGAAGTCGATGACATCCAATCCTTGAGCCGCCATGGCCTTTGCCTTTGCCGCCATGGCAAGGGTAGGGGACGGTGCGATGCGGCTGACACGGGCAGCGAGCTTCATGGCTTGAGACTCCGGATCCGGTCTTCGAGGCGGCGCGCGACTTCTGGATGGAGAAATTCTGTCAAGTTTACCCCGTGGCGCGCGACTTCTTTAATGATGGTTGAAGAGAGATAGGAATATTCCTCGCTAGGCATTAGGAAGACCGTCTCCACCGTTTTGGCAAGTTTGCGATTAATGAGCGCCATCTGAAATTCGTGTTCAAAGTCAGAAATGGCGCGGAGCCCTCGAATAATCGCATGGGCGCCTGAGCGTTCAACATAATCCACCAATAATCCCTCAAATGGCGTGACGTCGACTTGTTCGAGGTCTTTCATGACCAGTTGCACCATAGCAAGACGTTCCGAAAAATTGAAGAGCGGATGTTTAGAAGGGTTGGGGGCTACCGCCACGATGACCTTATCAAACACGCGAAGACTACGCGTAATAATGTCCGTGTGGCCGTGGGTAATGGGATCGAAGGTGCCGGGATAGATGCCGATCTTCATGGATGCTCAGTAGTGGGGCGGGAATAGAGAGAAAGGGCAGTGTCTCCGTAACGATACTGACGCAGGAACTGGGTGCGTCCTACGGACAGGGGTAGGGTGGTTTTGGCAGCGTGTTCGATCACCAGCCATGAGTCGGCGTGGATGAGATCCTCGGACTGTGGCTTGGAAAGCAATGAAGCACATTCTTCTGCATCCGAATACGGTGGATCGGCAAAGACGAGGTCGTAGGGACCATACCAGTGATCAGGGTTGCTGAGAAACTGGTGGACTGCTTGGGCCCGCAAGGAGAGTTCGTCACCGATCCGACAGATCTGCATGTTCCGCCGAAGCAGTTTCAAGACCTCTTTATCCGATTCTACAGAGGTGACATGTGCCGCCCCTCGGCTCAAGGCTTCTATACCCACGGCACCCGTCCCAGCATAGAGGTCCAACATTCGACTCATCGTTAGCCGATTGCCAAGAATTGAAAATAAGGCTTCTCGAACGCGATCCGAGGTTGGACGAAGATGATGCGCCCGAGGTGTGTAGAGCCGCCGCCCTCTATTGGTACCCGCGATCACACGCATACCAACCAATTAGTATCCTGAACACGCTACACTAACATAGGGTTTTTGTGAGGGTCAAGGAATGCAGGTCAGTAAGGGGAGGACAGAGTCCTGTCGTAGTCCAGGGATGAGAAATTTGTTGCTTCTTTGTGGAAGGGTTCCCAACCCTTATTTTGACCGCACAGAGGTAGAGGACTATAATATGGTCACTTTTGAGTGCCAGGGTAAGGCGAGAGAGGGGATCGTGCTCAAACGGCCAACTCTCTTGCGGGCTGGGATGTCGAGCTCGACACAGAGCACAATCTAGCGAGTCGTGACTGTGTGAGATTCTCGAGCTGCGAGACTCTTTCTGCGATTGTTGGAAATCGTACGATCAATAATGGCGCCGCAATTAATGCACTTCCATGCATAGAAGACCAGAAAAAAATCTGAAAACCGCTCCAACATCATCATGCCCTTACACTTCGGACATTCCATTGAGTCCTCCTAGGGTGGCGACGTTCATTGCTGGGGGCGGACAGAAGCAAGAGCTGCACCAATTTGTCACCTCTTTTGATTTCCATAGCTTATGAGTTACGTATTTGTCGCTGGTCGGCAATTTCAGCTTCTTTGACGGTACAAAAGCGTCCAGTCCGTCAATTTTTTGTCCAAGCGTGGGATCTATGGCGGATTTGAAGGGGCCGAGGAACGGTATTGTCCACTGGCCCAAAACGGAGCGCCCCCGTGAACGTCTTCTTTCTAAAGGCTCAGAGGCCCTGTCCGATGCGCATCTTCTCGCCATCCTGCTGAGGACAGGGAGACGCGATTCTTCGGCTGTAGAAGTGGCCATCGAACTCCTTGATCGGATGGGAGGCCTAGGTGGGCTCGCGGCCTGCGGCATTGAAGAACTCTGCGCCGTTCAAGGAATCGGTCCCGCCAAGGCAGCCCAGCTCAAGGCTGCCCTGGCATTGGGGAGGCGTTCGCTGGCGATTCCACTCTCGACCGGGATGCGTATTTCATCGAGCGCCGATCTCTTCAAGCACTTTCATCCTGTACTCCGCGATGTGAAACACGAACTCTTCAAGGTGGTGCTACTTGACGCAAAGAACATGGTGGTCAAAGAAACCACGGTTTCCGAAGGGAGCCTGACGCTCAGCATCGTTCATCCGCGGGAAGTCTTTGCACTCGCTATACGCGAATCGGCGGCTGCCGTGATTTTTCTTCACAATCACCCAAGCGGAGATCCCACTCCCAGTATGGAGGATCGACGGTTGACCGATCGATTGGTAGCGGCGGGTAGTGTCTTGGGAATCCGAGTATTAGATCATCTCATTATTGGCGACGGTCGGTACGTCAGTTTCGCTGACGAGGGATGGCTGACGCGACCAAGAGATGATCAGGAAGACATGTGAGGAAATCAATGAACTAACCTAAATCTATTCTCAACCGGAGGGCATGCCATGGAAACCACCCGTGAAGAGCCCATCAGAAATGTGGCGATTGTATCCAGTGTCGGGGCCGGAAAGACGTCTCTCTGCGAAGCCCTCATATACGTCGCCGGAGTGATTCCTTCCATGGGGTCTGTGACTCATGGAACGACTGTCTCGGATTTTGAACCGGAAGAGCTCCGTCATCGCACATCGACCAGTACCAGCCTTCTTCAGTTCAACTGGAATCAGACCACGATCAATTTGATCGATCCTCCTGGCGCGCTCGATCTTCTGGGTGAACCGATGGCTGGTCTACGTGTCGTCGACGCAGCTGTCGTTGTCGTAGATGCTAGCAGCGGCGTGAAATCAGAGCTTGATCGGCTCTGGTTGAAGATCCAGGAATTGGATCTGCCCTGTCTTCTGTTCGTGAATGGGCTGGACAAAGAGGGCACATCGTTCGAGTCCACACTGGAAACCTGTGGCCGACACTTTGATGTAGTTCCAATTCCTGTCACGATACCGGTTCATCAAGGTGGTCGATTCGTCGGAGTGTCCGACGTGAGTTCTGAGAAAATTATACGCTCTTGCCAGATGTCTCCCAAAAGCGAACAACACTCACTTGACGTCGATCAACAGGAACCGTACAAGGACGCGCGCAGTCGACTGGTCGAGGCAGTGGCCGAGACCGACGAATCTCTCCTGGAGCGGTACATCTCTCAGGCGCAGTTGACACAGGAAGAACTCTTGGACGGTCTGCGACGCGCGACTCATGCAAGACGACTCCTTCCAGCCTACGCCGGATCTGCCATTCAGAATGTGGGAGTCTGGTCACTCTTGAATGCCATGGTGACGTTGTTACCCTCGCCAAGCGAGCGTGGCGCGGATCATCCGTGGTACGGGACTCACCCTGAAATGAACGAATCATGCAAGCGGAAAGGAGAAGCCCTAGAGCCTTTTTCCGGGTATGTCTTCAAGACCCTCATCGATCCGTTCGTTGGACGACTGTCCTATTGTCGTGTGGTGTCGGGAACAGTTCGGGCTGATGGAACGCTATGGAACTCGTCACGACAGGTGCGAGAGAAGCTCGGCCATTTTTACAAGGTGCTGGGCAAGCGTCATGTGATGGTCGACTCTGCCAAGGCGGGGGACATCCTGGCCATGGGGAAACTCAGAGACACGCAGACGGGTGATACCCTGTGTCAGGAGAGCGCTCCTATCTGCTACGCGGCGATTGGATTGCCGAAACCAATCTTACCGTTTGCCATTGAGGCACAATCGAAGGCGGAAATCGATAAGGTCAGCCTCGGCCTTCACAAGCTTGTTGAGGAGGATCCGACACTTGAGTTTACGCGCAATGCTGAAACAAAGGAAATAGTGCTGAGCGGGATGGGGCAGTTCCACATTGATCTGGCGTTGGAGAAGTTGCAACGAAAGTTTGGAGCTGTCGTCACACTGCATCTGCCGAAGATTCCGTACCGGGAAACAATTAAACTCACATCACAGGCGCAAGGGAAGTACAAAAAGCAAACCGGGGGGCATGGACAATACGGCGATTGTTGGCTTGAGGTGGCCCCGCTGGCCCGCGGGAGTGGATTTGCGTTCGACAATCGTATTGTTGGGGGAGCCATCCCTCGAAACTTTATCCCCGCCGTAGAAAAGGGTGTTCATGAAGCGCTGCATGAGGGGCCGTTATGTGGCGCCCCGGTCGTTGATGTAATGGTGACGGTATATGATGGCTCTTTTCATGCCGTCGATTCCTCCGAGATGTCCTTCAAGATCGCCGGAGCCATGGCATTCAAGAAGGCGATGGAAACAGCTCACCCGGTGCTCCTGGAACCTGTCATGCGGGTCGAGGTCGATAGTCCAACCGACACAATTGGCGCTGTGATGGGCGATTTAAACGCTCGTCGTGGACGTATCGTCTCCGTGAATGCTATGGAGCAGCATCATATGGAACGGATCACAGTCATGGTGCCGCTCGCAGAATTGCTCAGGTATATGACAAGCCTCAACGCCGTGACCGGCGGGCGGGCTAGTTATGCGATGGAATTTGATCACTACGACGAAGTGCCTCGAGAACTCACAGGGAAAATCATCGAACGACAGAAAGTTGAGCGGCATATCGCCGTCACCCATTGAGCAGGTCAGTCGATTGGCTTGAGGACAACATAAAACGCGCGGTTTTCTCGGAGCACGCGAAGCAAGAGCGCGTCGCCTCGTCGAGATTGAGAAATCGTGGACGTAAATTCTCCCAGGGAAGATACCTCGGTCCGATTGACTTCTATGATGAGGTCACCTTCTCGAAGCCCTTCGGCTTGCGCCAGGCTGTTTGGTTCGACCTTGGTAATCACTACGCCCTTTGACTGACGGAGCCTGAACTTTTCCACGAGACCCGTTGTCGATTCCTGAACCTCGAGGCCAAGTTTGCTCTCCAACTTCTCTATTCGAGGAATAGATGCCAGAACTGGACTATCAGGCCGTTCAGTCAGTGGAATATTGAGAACAAGATGCTTCAGATCTCGAACGACTTCGATCTGGGACGTTACGCCTGGAGCGAGTGTTCCGATTAGGCGAGAGAGCTTGTTGGGAGAATCGACCACGACGCCATTGATTCGAACGATGACGTCACCAGGCTGAATCCCGGCGAGCGCTGCAGGATCCCTCTCAAATACTTCATTGACCAGTACCCCGCCGCCTTCCGTGACACCGAATTTCTTGGCCAACTCAGGGGTCAACGGTTGAATGCCGACACCGAGCCACCCCCGTACGACCTTTCCTTTGGCGAGTAGTTGTTCAATGACCTGCTTGGCCATGTTTGAGGGGATCGCGAAGCCGATCCCTTGCGCAAAATTGATGATCGCCGTATTGATTCCAATCACCTCGCCACGAAGGTTGAAGAGCGGGCCTCCTGAATTACCAGGGTTGATAGAGGCGTCGGTCTGAATGAAATTTTCATAGCGTGAGAGATTGATGTTCTCACGACCAATACCGCTGACGACGCCCAGGGTTACGGTCTGGTCCAGCCCGAAGGGATTTCCGACGGCCAGTACCCACTGGCCCACCTTGACCCGTGTTGAATCCCCGAACCTCGCCCTGGTGAGTGGTTTGCCTGTCGACACCTTGAGCAGAGCCAAGTCCGTGTCCGGATCCTTTCCAACCACGTGGGCGATGAGTTTTGTCTTGTCTGAGAGCCGCACTTCAATCTCGGTGGCATCGCCGACGACATGATTGTTCGTCACGATATGACCGTCCTCGTCGACGATCACACCAGAACCGGAGCCTGACGCATTTGGCATTCGTTCGCCTGGAACCTCTCGGGCTCTGCCGCCACCCGTGATCGGAAAGAGATTGACGACGGAGTGTTTGGTCTCTTCTGCCAATTCTGTAATGACCGTTTGAATCTCTTCGAGCATGCGAATGCCAGGTGATTCGGGTGAGAATCCTTCGGCGTGTTGTGTCTCGAAGGTGACGAAAAGAAGAATTGAGGCAGTGAAGAATAGAAATTGACGGACACGCACCGAACAGGATGTGAGCATGATCATTGCTCGCTATTGTATCCGATCGTCGAGGGTGTGCCTACTGCCTGCTCTGCTGATTTTGCTCAAGAAAGCGTAAGGGATCGTTGGCTAGTGAACCATCCCGTGAGTTTGTCCAGTTCTGCCTGACTGCCGATCAGGATGACGATATCGCCGGGACGCAAGAGCAGATCTTTATCGGGAGCTAAGAGAAAAGGCCCTCGGAGTACGGTAGCGACGTGTGCGGAGGCAGAATAGGGGAGTGCACCCAAAGGCTCCTGTGTTGCCGCAGCATTGCGAGTCACGGTAATCCGCTCAATACTGCACGATCGAATCGTGAGATCACGCTGAAATGCAAGCAGATCTTGATGAATCGCTTCAAGTTTGAGTTCCCGTATTTGTGTGTCGATTCGGACGAGAGATGTTTTTAGCTGTTGAACTTCGGTCATCGCGTTGCTCAGCATCTCGTCGATCGTGGCGACGCCTGAATTATGTACGAGTTTTCCGAGTAGCCGATCAGACATCTGGGTGACGATTTGCTGACCAAGCCTACCTGTGACCGCGTCAATTTTTTTCAGCAATGTCGAAGCATGCCAGTGTAGACGAATAATTTGAACTTTCCTGTTCACCAGTTCGGAGATGGCGAGCACAGTTTCGTAAAAGGCCTGACCAGTGATGGAAAGCTCTTTGTGAACGCGCCCAAGTAGTTCGAGTGTCATGTTCTGATAAGAAATATTATGTCAACTGTCAGATCTGTTTACCTACCGACTCTCCTCGAGCCACCACAGTGTTTCTCTTGTTCATAACGGATTGTCCTGCTATCGTCAATCGCTCAAGAATTTTTGCAATATTACCTCGGATCTGGTTTCCCAACTCTCGCCAAGCGCACCTGACGTTGTGTCATCATTTGCAATAAGTATTGCTCTCCCCGTATCATCAACCACCATGAACTGCACAAAGTGTAAGACCAAAGCGGTGATGAAGTTGCCTCGTCACCATGCCGCATTCTGCAAGCAATGCTTTAACACGTTCGTGCAAGACCAGGTTGGAAAAGCGATTCGATCTCAAGATATGTTCTCAAGAGAACACCGTATTCTTGTCGCGGTGTCCGGCGGCAAGGACAGTTTGGCTTTGTGGGACCTTCTGCTGAAGTTGGGGTATAAGGCTGATGCATTGTATGTGAATCTTGGCATTGGGGGTTATTCTGAGTCGTCTCAGAAGAAAGTCATGCAATTTGCCGAAACAGTGGCTGCGGCCCATGGTGCAGTGCTGCAGATCCATACCGTAGAGCGTGAAGAAGGCGCTGGAATTCGTGAACTCGCCATGATCGTTCATCGTCCGACATGTTCAACCTGTGGGACGATTAAGCGGTATCAATTCAACCATGCAGCCCTTCAACATGGGTACGATGTGATGGCAACAGGACATAACTTAGACGATGAGGCAGCCCGGCTCCTTGGCAACGTGCTTCACTGGCAGAATGAATATCTTGAGAAGCAAGGTCCGAGTCTTCCCGCTTCTCTCGATGGATTCGCCAAAAAAGTGAAACCGTTGTATCGTTTGACTGAGCGTGAATTGGCGGCTTATTGTGTTTTGAATCAGATCGAGTATGTGGTTGAGGAATGCCCCATGGCTCAAGGGGCCCGTACGCTCCTGTATAAAGAGGTCTTGAACCGGTTGGAAATGGAATCGCCCGGTACCAAGCAAATGTTTTACTGGGGTTTTCTCGAAAAGCAGCGAAAGGCTGACCCATTCACAAGGATGAGTGACAAGGACCGCTGCAACTTGCACCCGTGCTCCCTCTGCGGCCAACCAACGACGGCAGACACCTGCTCGTATTGTAAGCTGATGGCCAGAGCCAAGGTCTCGACGCCTCATTAGACCCACTCGGCTCTTGCAAACCGTTTCGACACTCCGTAAGCTCAACCCGTATTCGTCTGGTCTCTCTTCTTGGCTCGGTCGGATGGCGGATATTTATGGCAACTGCCCCACGCGACTACTACAAAACCCTCGGCGTTCCTAGAACTGCGTCTGCTGACGATATTAAAAAGGCATTTCGCCGTTTAGCCCGCCAGTACCATCCCGACCTTCACACCGGAGCCAAGAAGGCTGAGATGGAGAAGAAGTTTAAGGAACTGAATGAGGCCCAGGAAGTATTGTCCGACCCCGACAAACGTAAGAAATACGACCAATACGGAACAGATTGGGAGCAAGCGCAGAACTTCAATAATGCTCGTCAACAGGCTTGGACGCGAGAGGCTAGCGGGCCTTGGGGGTTCGACCAAGATTCTCGCACTCGGGGCGCTGGCGGAAGCGAGCACTTTTCTGATTTCTTCGAGAGTCTCTTCGGGAACCGCGGGCGTCGAACCGGCGAACGTGACGATCTTGGCTCACCAGGCGAGGATCTCGAGACCGATGTTCAGCTGGCGCTGCGCGAAGTGTTGACGGGCGTCACGAAGCGCGTGACACTCCGTGAGCTACAGACCTGTTCGACTTGCGTCGGGAGTGGGAGTTTGCGAGGGCGATCGTGTACGACCTGTGAAGGGAGTGGCACAACGACACAACCTAAGACTATAGAAGTGAGAATTCCCGCAGGAGTTCAAGATGGAACTCGCGTGAGGGTTGCTGGAAAAGGCCAGCCCGGTGCCTATGGTGGGAGGCGGGGTGACTTGTATCTCCACGTGAGCATTCTGCCCGATCCGATTTTCCGTCAGCAGGGCTCTGACTTGCATGCCACCCTTCCGGTCTATCCATGGGAGGCCGCACTTGGAGCGGAGGTGACCGCTCCCACCTTAACCGAGCCTGTCAAGGTCAAGGTGCCGGCTGGTAGCAAAGCCGATAGCAGGTTGCGGCTGAAAGGGAAAGGATTACCGGTTGCAACCGGTGGATACGGGGACCTTTTCCTAGCCTTACAGATCGTGATGCCAACGGTCGTGAGCGATGAAGATCGGGCTCTCTACGAACGTTTGAGTAGGCAACGGCATCCGGATCCGCGCACGGACCTTCTCCATACCGCTCGGCGGCGCTAATCCTGGGAGTGAGTCAGAGGGGCTCGCTTGCGTTGCGTAGCTCACTATGGCAAGCTTTTGATCAGAGTGTCTCAACCAAGGAGGATTTCATGAACTCTGTAGCCAAGACGACAGCTGTCGTTGCGATAGCTTCGGTTGGTCTCCTGATAGGGAGTGTCGCCAGCTCATGGGCGAATAGTCCAGGCTATGGCCATACGGGAAGTGGATACGGTGTCGGTGGGGGGCATGGCTATGGCAAGGGCGTGATGCATAGTGGGACGGGCCATCTCATCCGCCATCTGCTTAAGCACGAGAAGGATATCGGGCTCACGACCGATCAGATTGCAAAGCTCAAGGAGGTGCAACTGAATCTGGACCGCATTCGTATCAAGACCGAAGCGGAGATCAAAATTGCCGAACGCGAATTAAAATCATTGACGGATGATGAGAACAGCGATCTCAGTGCAATTGAAGCAAAGCTGAGGCAGAGCAAAGACCTACAAGTAGGACTGCGCATGACCGCTATCAAGATGCGGCGTGATGTGATGGCCGTATTGACACCCGAGCAACGTGAGAAAGAAAAGTCGGAACATGACAAAGTGATGCAGCAGCACAAAGGTGCAGGAGCGCATCATGGAGGGGGAATGTCGTATGGCGCGTATCCGCACGGTGGGAACCCGCACGGAGGGAATCCTCATGGGACCAACCCACACGGCCAGAACCCACATGACTCCGTCACATCCCCTACACCACCAAGCAATATGTCCGTCCATTAACTTTGAGTACCATGCGAAAAAAAGATGACGAGAAGCTCCAGAGTCACGATTTGTTAGTCGGCCCAGGACGTGCCCCAGCAAGGGCCATGTTGAAAGCTGTGGGGTTTACGGACGATGACCTCTCCAAACCGCTTGTCGGTGTGGCCAACACCTGGATCGAAGTGATGCCCTGCAATTTTCATTTGCGGCGGCTGTCTGAGCGGGTGAAAGCCGGTATTCGAGCAGCGGGTGGAACCCCGGTTGAATACAACACCATCGCTGTTTCGGATGGGATTTCGATGGGGACCGAAGGAATGAAGGCCTCTTTGATCAGCCGAGAGGTCATTGCCGATTCGATCGAACTTGTCGCGCGTGGGCACATGTTTGATGCGGTCGTCGCATTATCTGGTTGTGATAAGACGATTCCTGGGACCGTCATGGCACTTGCGCGCTTGAATCTTCCCTCGCTGATGCTGTACGGCGGATCGATCATGCCGGGACAGTTTCAGGGGCATGATGTCACGATTCAGGATGTCTTTGAAGCCGTCGGCAAACATGCATCAGGAAAGATGACCGACGCCGAACTCAAAGACCTAGAAGACCATGCCTGTCCTGGGCCTGGAGCCTGTGGCGGACAGTTCACTGCCAATACAATGGCCATTGCGTTTGAATTCCTTGGTATTTCGCCGATGGGCCGTAACGGGGTTCCTGCTATGGATGGCCGAAAAGATGATGTGGCATTTGAGTGTGGCCAAATGGTGATGAATCTCGTGAAACAGAATCTCCGTCCGCGCCAGATCATCACGCGGAAGTCGTTGGAGAATGCTATTGCCGCCGTCGCCACCACCGGAGGGTCGACGAATGCCGTCCTGCATTTGCTCGCCATCGCTCGCGAGTCCGGAGTCAAACTAAGCATCGACGATTTTGACAAGATCAATCGGAAGGTCCCTCTCCTGGCTGACCTCAAACCAGGAGGCCATTATGTCTCGGCGGATCTTTTTGCCGCAGGCGGCACGACCTTAGTCGCAAAACGCTTACTCGATGCTGGACTCCTCCATGGTGCTCAACCGACGGTGACGGGACGAACGATTGGTGAAGAAGCCTCGACCGCCAATGAAACAGTAGGTCAACAAGTCTTGCGTCCCCTCACCCACCCGATCAAGCCGACAGGTGGGCTTGTGATTCTGAAGGGAAATTTGGCCCCGGAGGGCTGTGTGGTGAAAGTGGCCGGCCATTCGATGACCAAGTTTCAAGGGCCAGCAAAAGTTTATGATCGAGAGGAAGATGCATTTGTGGCCGTGAAGGCCGGTCAAATAAAACCTGGCGATGTCGTGGTGATCCGGTACGAAGGTCCGGCTGGGGGGCCTGGTATGAGGGAGATGTTGGGCGTGACGGCAGCCATCGTGGGGGCAGGACTCGGCGACTCCGTGGCCTTACTCACAGATGGACGTTTCTCCGGAGCAACGCATGGATTGATGGCCGGGCATGTTGCTCCTGAAGCGGTCAAGGGAGGTCCGATCGCTGCTGTGAAAAATGGCGACGTCATTACCTTCGATATTGTCAAGCGCCGATTAGATGTGGCTTTAACGCAGAAAGAAATCAGCTCTCGACTGAAAAAGGTTAAGCCCCCTACTCCACGATACACTGCTGGGGTAATGGGAAAATACGCGAGGCATGTGTCCTCCGCATCGGAAGGTGCAATTACGACATGATAGAGGTGGCTGAATTGCCTCAGGTCATCTGAGGCAGTCCAGCCCCTGTCATCGTTATCGAAAATCTCGCCGTTGGAAGATGACGGACGCGAGGGTCAGAAGGAATGCGGTGTAGGCCATCCCATAAAGACCAATCACCAAGAGATCTCCTGCCGGTATATCGAGCTGATGTGTGACATGCCCTTTGAGGTTGAAACGGTCAAGGTTCGGTAGGACGTAATACATCCCCTCCAGTATCGTTTTCCCTAGCCCTCCCATCTTTTCCCCAAAGGCTTTAAGATCTGGCGTGAGGTGCCCGATCACATACAGAGCCAGGGTGAAGATGGCACTGAACGTGGCGCTGGAGAAGGTCGAAAATAGAAGCGCAACAGCGGTGATCACCATAAACTCGACGACGATCAGGCCCAGCGCTTTGAAAAGCACGGCATGGATGGGAACCTCTTGCACATAGAGGACGACCAGCAACCCACCGGCCATGATGGCTGTGTTGATGACAAGAGTCAGACTAAGACCTAAATACTTTCCAAGGAGGAATTGAAAGCGAGCGACCGGTTTCGAAACGATCGTATAGATGGTTTTCTTCTCAATTTCCTTGCTGACGAGACCGATCCCCACGAAGATGGCGATCAAGCATCCGAAGAAGTTGATGCTGCCAAGCCCGATATCCAAGATCAACCGATGGAATTCTCCCAGCGTCAATCGCATCAAGATCAGCGAGCTTCCAATCATGAGTAGCGCAAAGATCAACAAATTGTAGAGCAGTTTATCTCGGAGATTTTCACGGAAAGTGTTAAATGCAATGGAGAGTACTTTCATGCAGAAACCTCTACTGTCTGGTGCACTCCCTTCGCCTGGCGAATAAAGAGATCCTCGAGTGAGGCCTTATGAGGGAGCAGCGAGACAAGTTTCGCTCTCTGCGATCTGATCAGCTCTAGCGCCTCATCGACTTGTCGCTGGCTGGCCAATGTCGCGACGACTCGCTCACCATGAAGTGATAGTTTAACTGTGAGTGGCCGTAGTGTGTCGATGCCGTCTGGCGAGAGCCGATCAACGACCATCTCCACTTCCTCAGTGGTTCCGGGATCAATCAACTCGGATACCTGACCACAGGCCACCAATCGCCCTTTCATGATCATGGCGACACGATCACACAACAGCTCCGCATCGTGAAGAATGTGTGAACTGAACATCACGGTCTTGCCAGTCTCCTTGAGGCGAAGAATCAGATCTCGCACTTCTTTTCTCCCAATCGGATCGAGCCCGGACATCGGCTCATCCAAGATGACCAACTCAGGATCATTGATCAAGGCCTGGGCGATTCCGACCCGCTGTAACATACCCTTTGAAAACTTTCGCAATTGTAGATCGCGCGCATGGGTCATGCCGACCAGTTCCAACAACTCATCAATGCGTTTTTCAAGCGTACGCCCCAAGAGTCCAAAAAGGTGTCCGTAAAATCGTAAGAACTCGCGGCTGGTCAGATAGTCATAGAAGTATGGGGATTCCGGAAGAAATCCAACCTTCGATTTCGCCAGATGGTTGCCGATTGGTTGGCCAAATAGGTTTGCCGTTCCCTTACTGGGGTAGATAAGCCCCATCAGCATCTTGATCGTCGTGGTCTTTCCAGCCCCATTCGGTCCTAGAAAGCCATAGATCTCTCCCTGCTGTACTTCGAGCGACAAGTCATCAACGGCGGTCACACGCCGTCCCCAGAAACCGACGCGAAACACTTTCGACAGGTGCTCGATCCTCACGATCTGTGCACACGTCATTTTCATAGAGGAATCCAGTGACTAGATGCTGCTTTCCAGATCACGCCGAAATACTTTCAGTCGAGCGGGATGGGTACTGCTCGTAACCTGTCCTGTCTTGGTATTGAGGTCGTACGAACCGCCGAATGGCTCTTCTGGAATGTGCGAAAGATACTCAGTAGAGACGAGGTCTGCGAGTCTCCTCGGGACCATTCCGCGCTGTGTCCTGTATTGCTCGATTGCGCGTTCGAGTACTCTAAGGTCACGTTCGATCATCACTTCTTTGGCACGTGTCTCTAGCTTTTCCCGGACGACGAGGTCAGGATTCTCTCTCCAGAGTGCCTCAAGAAATTCTAGTGCGACCTCTGGGTTGCCGGCCTCCGCATGCATGCGCGTGGCCAAGCCCGGAAGGAAGTCGGGAGCGCCAGAAGTGCGTGCCGCTGTGCCGATGTAGGCAGCTCCCTTGGTGGCATCCCCGAGGACGAAGTAATGGTTATGCCCAAGCAAGAAAGGAAGGTTCCATTCGTCTGGGTTTTCGCGATGCCCTTTTTCCAGCAGGCGGTTGCTCAGATCAACCCGATTGGCATAGTTGTTGAGCACGACCCCACCGACGTAATAGGCGTAGGCGTATTGCGGGTCCAAGGTGGTGACGACATCGAGCGCATGATACAGCCATTCGTACTCATCGGCCGTATTCTTCTTCTTGCCGAGGACTTGTAAGAGTCGCAACCATAGGACGTCTGCGCCGAGATGGTGATAGCCGAGTAAGGCTGGCTTGAGATACTCTCCACGAGGAAGTTGCGAAAGTTCTTCGATCTTTGCTGTATGAGCGTCGATGCGGAGATCGAGATTTCGTTGTAAGGAAACGATAAGCGCCAATAAGCCGAGCGTGATAAGCGTTACACCAGTCCACGCGAGGACTGGTGCTTTGGAATAAGCGTGGGTTTTAGGAGCCAAGGGAGACGATCTCGACATGAAGCGGGCATCCCTAAATACACGAGGTCCCGCCGACTGGTATCAGTCGGCGGGACACTCGCGCTACACGGTGCTTACCCTGGTATTAGAACACACCAGGTACGCAGTCTGACGCTCCCGTGGCATCTGCCGAAGCCCAGACCGAGAGGACAGCGTCCCCGTCCAGATTGCTCACAGCTGTCGCTCTGAACCCGGCCGCCGTTGGGCCAACATCCACAGCGCCAGTCTCAGCGGTAATCAAAGCGGCAGGAGCTGCCGTCGGTCCGAGGCATCCGGTATGCGAAGCGGCATAGGTTCCGGTCGCATACTGATAGAGGACGTTCCCTGATGCTTGGAATCCCAGATTGGCAAACGTTCCTAACGAGACACCGGCACCAGCAGCACCGACACACCAACCAGTACCCGCTGCAGGGGTCGGAAGAAGCCAGGGGGATCCAGCCAGGTTCCAGTTCTGTGGCTGGCTCTTGGTACCAGCCGCTGGAGCCACCGCCGGTGCGAGGGTAACAGTCAGGAAGCACCCACGCTCACCCTGCCACGATACCTCGGATGTCTTGATGGCACCAAGGTTCGTCTTGGCCTCGGACTGCCGAGACTTCATCTGATACTGCAAGAAGTTGGGGATGGCGATGGCCGCCAGGATCCCGATGATCGCCACGACGATCATCAATTCGATGAGGGTGAAACCCTCTTGTTTGCGGAGCGACTTCAACATCGTACTGCCTCCTTGTTGATGGTTCACTGACGGCCCCTTTCATAATCTGCGGCGCCTTGTTGCCGCCTACCTGTGCCTATAGCAGGTTTGGTGCCGGTCAGTGCCAAGGCCTAGCCTACCATTAGTTCCTTATGATGCAACAAGTTATGAAAAACCGGTAAAGGTGAGGCTGATGCAGGGCACTCATGTCTTCCACAAACTGCTCGAGATTGCCAAGAATTGGCACCAAATTCCGGCTATCGGGCGCGATCGGCATCCACAATATTAATATTGTGGGGATAAGGGAGGCCTCTTAGCCGGGGAAAGGAGAGAGTAATCTCAGATAAGAAATACGATTAGTCAGGGCGAGTTTGTGGAGCGGCCTGAGAATTTTGGGCCTTCTCAGAAACACGGCGTTTGGCCTGTTGGATCCGGTCTTCGTAAGCTGGATTGGCCATGCCATGTTCGCGGAAGCGCTGAAGCAATTTTTCGTTGGAAGGATCGAGCTCTAAAGAGTGAAGCCACGCGTCACGGGCGTCGGTCATCTTCTGCTGCTTCATATAAATCTCTCCGAGATGCTCATAGATCACCGGGTCGTCGCCGACGAGTGAGACGGCTCGTTTGATTTCCGTGAGCGCCTCAGAGAGCTGCCCTGACTTGTAAAATGCCCAACCAAGGCTATCGACGTAGTATCCGTTTTCCGGTTTGAGTGCCACCGCTCGTTTCGTGAGAGACAGAGCCTGGTCGATCTTGATTCCTCGCTCAGCATAACTATACCCCAGGTAGTTCAAGGCATCGGCATGATGGGGATCGAGGGACAGCGCCATTTCCATCGCGCGTTCCACGTCATCGAAACGATTCAGCTTGTCGTAGGCCGTACCGAGATTAAAATGAAGGTCGGCATTTTTTGGATTATGACGAATCCCTTCTAGAAACGCTTGTGAGGCCTTTTCGAACTCTTCGCTTTGCAGATGAGCCAAGCCTAACACGATGTGGGGTTCGGGCTGTTTGGGCATGAGACGAACGGCTTCGTCCAGATGTGTGACGGCCTCGGGAAATTGCTTGAGCCGATAGAGGAGCACTCCAAGATGAATGTGACTGTCGACAAATCTTGGATCTAAGTGGAGATTGTACCGATAGGTTTCTAATGCCTTAGGAACGTCCTTGCTCTCCTCGTATAAATATCCAAGGTAATCGCGAACTTTTAATTCGGCTGGTTTGACTTTTAAAATCTCGGTTAACAGGTCGATCGCCTTTGAAAACTCCTTCTGTTCTCCATGGATCAGCGCCATGCGCAATTGGGCATCCAGATCGCCGGGGTTTTCCTCCAGCATCGTTTCCAATTCTGTAAGACCACCGGTATAGTCTTTGGTGGCGATGTAAAGTTGGACCAGATGCTGACGAACTTCTCGGTTTCGAGGATTCACCTGTACTAGGTATTTTTTCAAAACGGCGATGGCTTTATCTTTCTCTTGGCGCGATTCATGAACCGACGCTTGCGCCAGATACGCCGGCTCAAAAGATGGGTTCACGGTGATTGCGCGGTCGAAGCTGGAAAGGGCCTGTTCAAGATTTCCGGCTTCAATAGAGATGCGACCTAAGTAGTAATAGCCGACCGGTGAGTCCGAAGTATATTGCAAACCTTTCCTAACCGTCTGTTCGGCTTCGACGACTCGTTTTTGATTGAGTAAGATAAGCCCCTTAGGAAAGTATGATTCTCCCCGCTCCGGGTTGCGTGCGATCGCTTGATCCAATAACTCGAGTGCACGTTCTGGCTTCGCTGCGCTCGCGAGAATACCGGCCATCTGCGTCAAGAGTTGAGGATCTTGTCCGGACCCTTGTCCAACTTCCTCGGCGAACTGTACGGCCTTCGTCGTATCACCGAGTGCAAAATGCAGAGCTGCCAGTCTCGATTTGACTTCATAGGATTGAGGATCGGCCTTGAGTGCAGCCTGGTACTCCTTCAAAGCTGTATCAAGATCTTGGGCGAGTTCCGCTTGATGTCCCATCATAAAATGATAGGTGGCATCCGATTCTGGAGCGGTCTGTGGCGCTTGCTGCGTGGTCGCGGCAGGAAGCGGCTCCGTCGTGTGTGGCTGAGTTGCGGTAGCGCACGATACTAGGACACAGGGCAGAAATAGAATGGTGAGTCTTATTCCCTGGACAGTGAGAAGATGACCAGGCGATCGAAAGCTCAAGGCCATGGGGGATGTCCCTACCGGTGTTCGTTCGGATGTGGATATAGAAGGAACAAGGAAGATTATACCGAGTGTTCCAGTGTTGCGCAAACTGGGTTAGGCTTCGCGCAGATCGAGGCTCTCAAACTTGGCAAAACGGTCTTGGAAAAACAGTTCTCGTTTTCCGATGGGCCCGTTTCGATGTTTGCTCACAATGATGTCGGCGATCCCCTTGCGTTCCGAATTCTGGTCGTAGACATCTTCTCGGTAGATAAACATGACGACATCGGCATCCTGTTCAATCGCCCCGCTTTCACGTAAGTCTGCCAACATGGGGATCGGAGGCTTACGAGCCTCGACCGCACGGCTCAACTGCGAGAGGGCGACTACCGGGACATTAAGCTCCTTGGCCAAGGCCTTCAAGGAGCGAGAGATATCGGAGATTTCTTGCTGACGAGATTCAGAATCGCTACGCCCTTGCATGAGCTGCAAGTAGTCCACGAGGAGCAAATCTAGCCCCTTTTCAGCCTTGAGTCGTCGAGCTTTGCCGCGCATCTGTTGAACGGTGATGCCGCCGGTGTCGTCGATAAAGATCGGTGCTTGCTCCAACCGTCCTGCGGCCTCTGCCAAACGCCACCAATCTTCTTTTTGGAGTTTCCCTGTTCGCAGGGCATGCGAATCGACTCGTGCCTCCGAGCTGAGCATGCGGAGCACGATCTGGGGTTTGGACATTTCCAGGCTAAAAATGCCGACGACGGCGTTGGCATGGATGGCGGCATGTGTGGCAAATCCCAATGCCAGGCTCGTCTTTCCCATGCTGGGCCGTCCGGCCACCACCACCAAATCAGAGGCTTGCAACCCTGCCGTGAGGTCGTCAAGGTCGTAGTAACCGGTCGGGACACCAGTGACGTGTTCCTTTCGTTTTGAGAGCTGATCGATGACATCCAAGCTTTCCTTAATGACCTGGCTGATCGGACTAAATGCACGCTCCAGCTTGCCTTGCGCGATGCTGAAGACCGATCGTTCGGCAAAATCAAGAAGGTCATCGATAGAAGCCGTCCCTTCATACCCTCTGGTCAAGACTTCCGTGGAGGTACTGATCAACTGCCTGGCGACAGCCTTGTCGCGTACGATTTTACAGTGATACCGAATATTGGCCGAGCTCGGGACCATCTGGACGAGTTCTGCAAGATAGGCGGCGCCTCCGATCGCCTCAAGCTCCCCACGAGACTTGAGCTGCTCGGTCAGCGTGATTTGGTCGATCACTTCGCCGGTGTCCGACAGTTCCAGCATGGCTTGGTAGATGCGTTTGTGAGCCGTCCGATAGAAATCTTCCTCGACGAGGAGTTCCATGGCTTTCGGCATGGCCGCGTTATCCAGGAGGATGGCCCCAAGCACCGACTGCTCAGCCTCAAGATTCTGTGGAGGGAGTTTTGGTTGAGAGAGATCGACCGCGCCAACGGATTTCATGACGCACCTTCGCGGTTCGTGCTTAGGCTTGCAAGAAGGTCACGCAGCAACATCGTTTTTGTGTGAGGTGGGGCGGTCATTTTCCCTGCATGCTCATGTCCGTGATGTTGGAGTACGGTTACGTGGTCATGGTCTGTCGTATCTGAACCGATGACGATCGTGGTAAGAACAGCAGCGTCAAGCCCAGCCTCGGCGGCTACCTTGACAAGATCACGAGCCGATGCCGCCACAGCTCGTTGAATGACTCGAGCCCCTGTTTGACGTAGTTGTTGAGCCACCAACATGATCTCATTCGTCCGAGTCCTAGGACCGACGACAAGGATTGTCGGAGTCATAGCCTTTGGGGTATGAACGAGGTTCAGTCCACGAAAGATCCGATCTACGTTGAGAGCGAATCCAGTGGATGGAATGTCTCGACCAAAGCGGCCGATTAAACGGTCGTATCGCCCGCCGCCGCCTAACTCGATTCCAATGCCGTCTGTGAAGACATCGAACACAATTCCGTCATAATACTCAAACTCGCGAAATTCTCCGAGATCCAGGAGCACGTCATCCTGCAATCCCATCGCGCCAAGCGAATCATAGACCTGCGCCAATCGGTCCAAGGATCGGATCAGCGGTTGTTCACCTCTAGCCAAAGCACGCCCTTTTAAGAGGACGTCTGCCTTCCCGCAAAGCTCCAGTGCCTCCAAAATCGCGCGCGCCGATCGTCTGCCTACGCGCTCGTGTGAGAGAATTTCTCCGAGCCAGGGAAAGTCCTTTCTCGCCGCGGCCTGCTCCGCCCGCTTCCGGCCTTCAGGAGACAGCCCGGCACGCACAAGGAGTTCTTTAAAAAACCCGACGTGCCCGAGTGAAATCTTGAAGGAAGACAATCCGATCCGGCGCAGGGATTCGATCATCAACATGATGATCTCGCAATCTGCAGATGGATCGTCAGCTCCAATCAGCTCGGCACCGACTTGAAAGAGTTCTCGATCACGCCCGGCATGTTCAGGCTCATAGCGAAAGACGGTGGCTCGGTATGATAAACGCAACGGCAATCGCGTGCCGAGCATGCCCATGGCTACAGTTCGCGCAATTTGTGCGGTGACATCTGGTCTCAGGAGCAGAATACGGCCAGTCGTCCGATCGACGATCTTGTAGGACTGCTCCAGTAAGGCTGGTTCAAGGCCAGGCGCGAGGACATCGAAGTACTCGAATGTCGGGAGGATAATTTCATCGTATCCATACCGATGGAAGCTGGTGAGCAGATCCGACTCGAGTTGCCTTAGGTAGCTGGCGGCTTCCGGAAGGATGGTGGCCATCCCCATTGGAACCAATGAGTGCTCACGGGCAGGAGAGAGCTTCTCCGAGGAAGGATGACGACTCGGAGGAGTAAAGGTCATAACACCCTCATGACGAACACCGTTATGAGAGGTTTGCGATTTTGACAGAACGAATGTTCGAGCTTGATCGGATTTCGCTCAAGGCCGAAGCAGGAAACTCCGTGTCGGAACCGATGATCAGCAACGCGTCCCCTCCCCGCTTTTCCAACGCGCACTGCATCCGGAGAATGTTAATCCCATGATCACCTAAGACCTTTCCAACCATGCCGATGACGCCCGGTCGGTCAACATTGTGTATCAGCAACATGTGCCCTTCGGGGACAACTTCCACTTTAAACTGGTCGATCTCGGTAATCCTGGCCTCTTTCTTATGATAGAGCGTCCCAGCTACTTGGTTCGATATCTTGCCGGCCTCAATGCGAACTCGTATGAGACTTGTAAAATCACCGGCATCCGTGCTCTTAATTTCTTTGACTTCGATGCCGCGCTCCTTCGCAACGATCGGTGCGTTGACATAGTTGACAGGGTGCTCCAAGATCGGAGTCAGTAATCCTTTCAAGACAGCGATGGTTAGTGGTGCGACCGACAGCGTGGCGACTTCACCGCTGTATTCGACTACGACTCGCTCAGTTCCTCCTTGAATCAGTTGTGTTTGGAGGGAGCCGATCTTTTCTGCCAGCGTAAGAAACGGTTGCAACCGAGGCAGTAGTTCCGGAGCGACAGACGGAATGTTGACGGCACCTCTCGCGACGCCTTTTGTAAAGTAGTCGACGATCTGCTCCGCGATCCCAATTGCGACATTTTCCTGGGCTTCGGTCGTTTGCGCTCCAATGTGTGGGGTGCAGATAAAGTTGTCTAAGGTCAATAGAGGGTTGTCCGGCTTCACGGGTTCTTCTTCAAAGACGTCAAAGGCGGCGGCAGCCACACGTCTGGTTTTCAAGGCTTCACAGAGGTCGTTTTCATTAATGATGCCGCCGCGAGCACAGTTGACAATTAACACGCCAGGTTTCATCTTGGCGATTGCTTGCGTGTTAATGATCCCTCGTGTTTCTGGGGTGAGTGGTGTGTGAACCGAAATAATATCGGCACGTCGGAAGAGCTCATCCAGATCCACCATCGTCACGCCCATCCGCTCGGCTCGCTCCGGTGCCAAGTAGGGATCGAACGCGACGACACTCATACCGATCCCCTGCGCCATCTTGGTCAAGTGACTCCCGATCTGTCCGGCGCCGATGATTCCGAGCACCTTATTGTAGAGCTCCACGCCCATGAATTTATCTTTTTCCCATTTGCCGGCCTTCACGGAGGCGGTCGCCTGGGGAATGCGTCGGCTCATGGCACAGATCATCGACATCGTATGTTCAGCAGTCGTGACCGTGTTGCCGCCGGGCGTATTCATCACGACGATTCCTCGTCGAGTGGCGGCTGGCGTATCGACATTGTCCAGACCTGACCCGGCCCGTCCGACGACCTTGAGTTTTTCGGCTGCGGCAATGAGTTCAGCCGTGACCTTCGTGCCGGATCGGACGATCAACCCATCAGCATCCTTGATTTCCTTGAACAGTTCGTCCTTTGGCATTTTGGATTTCACGACGACCGTGAATCCTGCCTTCTCGAGTGCGTCTACCCCTTGCTTCGAGAGGCTGTCGCTGATCAAAATTTTCATGCCTGCTGCAGCCATGTTTATCCTCGTCGTGGTTACTTCGCTAGTAATAGCTCCTGGGCTTTCCCGACACCGCTGCCTAACTTGACTGGATGCCCGAGTCCTTTTAACACCATTTCGGTCGCAGCTAAGGCCGTGATGACATCGAAGGAATCGGCATATCCCATGTGAGAGAGTCGGAAGATTTTTCCTTTAAGGTGATCTTGGCCTCCCGCCGCTGTCATCCCATACTGGACGCGGAGGTTCTTATAGATCGCCTGCCCGTCAACTCCATCCGGTGCGCACACGGCTGTGAGGGCATCGCTGGGAGATTCTTTAGGAAAGAGACTCATGCCGGCCGCCTTCACACCTTCGCGCATGGCGTGAGCTAACCGACCTTGCCGGGCAAACATCTTGTCGAGGCCTTCCGCTTTCATCATTCGAAAGACTTCTTGAAGGCCGATAATGAGCGAGACGGTTGGAGTATAGGCAGTCTGGTTTTTTACCTGGCTTTCACGTTCTTTCTTGAAATTGAAATAGAATGCGGCGTTCTTAGCTTTGTCGGCCAATCCCCAGGCTTTGTCACTGACACTGACGAAGGCCATTCCGGGAGGCAGCATCAAGGCTTTCTGAGATCCGGTAATCACGACATCGAGTCCCCATGCGTCGGTCTTGATATCGAACACGCCCAGCGCGGTAATGGCGTCAACCACCAAGATCGTATTGTCATAGCCTCGAACGATTTCTCCCAACGCTTGTACGTTATGAGAGACTCCGGTCGATGTTTCGCTGGCCTGAACATAGACAGCCTTGATCGACGGGTCTTTCTTAAGGGCATCGGCTACTTGTTGGGGGTTGACGGCATGCCCCCATTCGACCTTGATCTCGGTCGCCTGTACGCCAAAGGTCTTGCAGAGCTTCCCCCAACGCTCCCCAAATTTTCCGCCGTTGACATACAGTGCCTTGTCACCTGGTGAGAGGAAGTTTGAAACAGCGCCTTCCATGCCACCTGTTCCCGAAGCCGCCAACATGAGGACATCATTCCGTGTTTGAAATAGCCATTTGAGGCCCTCGCGCACCTCAGCGAACACCGGGTCGAATTCGGGAGCGCGATGATGGATCATCGGGCGGGCCATCGCCAGTAATACTTCAGGGGGGACGGGCGTGGGACCAGGGGCCAAGAGATAGCGCTTCAGCATCGATCAAACCTCCTCACAAAATAACACTGTAAATCTGGTGGGATACCCGTTTGAAGAGGCCGTACGCTATCATTTGGGGTAGGACACTGTCAAGAAATCCAATCGCCGAACTAGCCGTGCTATCAAGGCTTTCTCCCTTTCGATCACCAAATCATCTATCTGCAAAACGCCATAGGTTTTGTCACCAAGTCTTCTTTCCTGAATCCTCGTGATCAAAGTGGCGAAGTAGGAAGATTTTGCCTATGCGGTTTCTTGACAACTCCACAGCAGATCGATAGGCTCTCAACTGGTATTATTCATGGTACAGAACTGGGAAAACCTGTGGGGTAGGAACGTGAGGATTGCGATAGTCCTTGCGCTGAGTGTCGCCCTATCAGCCTCTCCATCGCTCGCGACGGGTCTTCGTCCAATAGGTTGGGCCCAGGAGACAGCTCCCGTCGAACAGGACAGTCCCGCTCAGGAGACCTCCTCAGAGACTGATCCCCATTCCCAGGAGGCGAAAGCGTCACCGGAGAGCGAAGATGTCGACACCGATGCAGCGTCACCGGAGAGCGAGGATGTTGATGCGAATTTAGTTCCATTGGAACCTGAGTTAGAACCTGAGCTGACGGCCTCACCGTCCGACAAAGATACGACCCAGACCGAGGACCAAGCTGAAGCATCCAAAGAAGAAATAGCTGAGGCCGCGGAGGCTGAGAAAAAAGAGGATCTTGGCCCAGTCTATAATATTCCGGTTGTCTTTGATCAAACCGTACAAAGCCATATTCGTTTCTTTAACACCTCAATCCGGGACCGATTTGAACAGTGGCTTGTACGCCTCAACCGATATCGCCCCTTGGTCGAAGACATTTTCGCTGAGTTCGACCTTCCGAGCGACCTTGTCCATCTGTCCCTTGTCGAAAGTGGATTCAATCCCTATGCATACTCTCGCGCGAAGGCGACGGGACCATGGCAGTTCATGAAGGGAACCGGGAAGATCTATGGGTTACGCATTGATCACTACGTGGATGAGCGGCGAGATCCCATCAAGTCAACGATAGCGGCCGCCCGTTACCTCCGTGATTTGTACGATCTCTTCGGAACCTGGCCTCTCGCGATGGCGGCATATAACGCGGGTGAGGGAAAGGTCCTCCGTGCGCTCAACAAAGCCCGAGCGGAATCATTTTCTGAGATTTCGAGAACGAAACATATCCGGCGAGAGACCAAACAGTACGTCCCGCGCATCATGGCTGCCACGATCATTGCCCGGAATCCTGACCAATACGGATTTAACCAGGTTCCGGTTGCTCCGCATGAGTTCGAGGAAGTGATTGTGACTCGCCCGTTGCATTTCCGGGCGATCTCCAACGTCACCGGCATTCCGTATAGCGAACTCCGGCTCCTGAATCCTGAACTTCGTCGGGATGCCACACCTCCCGGCGATACGGCGTATCATTTGAAAGTTCCGGTTGGGACGAGCGCCAAGGTGTTAAAATTACTCGAGCGAGTTCCGACGCACAAGTTCGCGAAGGCCTCTCCCAAGCGGACTCAGATCCGGAAGACCCGACAAACTCGACAAGGGAAGGTCAGTTCTTCTCAGTGGTATCGGGTTCGGGGGGGAGATACGCTTGGAAAAATCTCTCGTCGGTTCGGTATTCCCATTAAGACACTGAAGGCCCGCAACAACCTTTCCAGTAGCCTCATTCGTGCTGGGGACCTCCTCAATATTGCTCGGTAGCAAACGGCGCCCTTGAAGAATTTGGCTGCTGGAGGGGCCAATGCATGGCCAGGGAGAATGGGTCTCTTATGGCTTAGAGGGTGCTGTTGAATTAGGAACTTCTGTGGCGGTCGTAGGAGGTTCCGAAGTTTTCTTGGCCTCAAGGACCTTCACGCGCACAGCGGCCTCGCTGGTCAAGGGAGAGTCAGGGTACGTCTTGATCAGATCTTGATAATATTTGAGTGCAGCGTCAGGTTTTGACCGATTTTCTTCCAGCCGTGCCAGTTCAAACAGCGCATAGTCACGGTTCATCGCCCCCGGGATCTCAAGTATCGACGAGTACGTCTTCGCGGCTTGGTCGATATCTCCTTTCAACAGGTAGGCGTACCCGAGCTTTTGATGAACAAGGCCTAGAAGCGAGATATTTGACCCGTACGTCGAAATAAACTGCTTATACGATTCGATGGCTGAGTCAAGGTTGTTCGCCTGAAGGAACGCATTTCCCAGACTAAATTGCGCAAGAGGGGCGGTCGGTGTTCTCGGATATTCTTCCACCACCTTCTTGTAGAGCGCAATCGCTTCATTCACGTTTGCGGCTGCTTTCTGTGGATCGTTGCCCGGCCGTGTAAAGAGATGCAGGGTGGCCTCTCGCTCGATTTCTTGCGCCTTGCTGGCATTTTCAGCGTCATACCAAAAGACACCCCATATGCCGCCGGCCGTGACCAGCACAAGAATGAATCCTACGATGATGGACCATCGATATCGCTGCAGTCCTAGCACCCAATGCTCCAATCCACTCACCAGGTGGGCTTCATCAACAGGCAATGTCCGAGGTGGAACTTTAATTCGATATGACATAAGAACCCATCACGTGAGTTAACGGTTGTTACCAGCTTTCTGCTGCAGAACCGTTGTCTTATACTAGGGAATGAATTTCCTTGTCAATGCGATGGGGGCTCGCACACCATGGAGGTAGAACGCAACAGAGGGGACCATAAATAATGATGGGGATCGGAAAGATGTTTCGAGAAAGACTTCAACAACTCCGTGAACAGTCGCTGCTCCGCGCATTGACACCGGTGGAGGCGGCGACTAGGTCGACCATCCACTATGAAGGACGTGAGATGATCTTGCTGTCGTCCAACGACTACCTTGGACTGACCATGCATCCCGACGTTGTCCAGGCTGCGCGCGTGGCCACGGAACAGTATGGGACAGGGGCCGGTGCTTCCCGCTTGGTCAGTGGAAACTTGCCTCCACACACCCAGCTCGAAACAGCACTGACAATGTTTAAGGGAACCGAAGCCTCCCTGCTGTTTGGGGCTGGGTATCTCGCCAATCTTGGTGTCATTCCTGCGCTTATTGGAAGCGGCGGCCTGATCTTGGCGGATCGATTGTGTCATGCCAGCGTGATCGATGCTTGTCGATTAAGTCAGGCAGACTTTCGAGTCTTTCGCCACGGTGATTGTGACCATCTTGAGTCGCTCCTTCGAAATCGCACTTCGGATCGGTCCACACTCATTATCACCGAGGGGGTATTTAGTATGGATGGTGATCTCGCTCCGCTGCTTGACTTGGTGTCGTTGGCCGAACGATATGGGGCGATGGTGTATGTTGACGATGCACACGGGACCGGCATTATGGGAAGGAATGGACGAGGCACCATTGAGCATTTTGATTTGGCGCACCGGATTCCATTTCATATGGGCACGCTGAGTAAGGCGCTGGGCAGCTACGGCGGATTCCTAGTAGGCACGCATGAGCTCGTACAGTACGTGATCAATACCGCTCGCTCGTTTATGTTTACCACCGCACTCCCTCCCGCTGTCGCAGCCGCATCGTCGGCCGCGTTGACGGTCATTGATCGTGAACCAGAACGTCGGGCTCGACTCTGGTCGAATCGACAACGCCTCTTCGAAGGGCTGAAGGCGCTCGGTTGTACGCTTCCTCAGACTGCCAGCCCCATTTTACCGGTTTTGCTCGGTGATGCCGCCTCCGCCTCCACATTCGCTGAACGTCTGCTCGCGCATGGGGTGTATGCCACGGCCATTCGCCCACCGACTGTTCCGGATGGAACCAGTCGGATCCGCTTCACCGTGACCTCGGAGCACACCACCGACCAGATCGACGAAGCTCTCAACGCTTTGCGACTCGTCATTCGTGAAACAAGTCTTGTCTAATCCTCTCTACCTTGGTTCGCATCTTCCGCCTATTTTCTTGCTTTCCGGGTTTGCTATGGCATGATGCACAAGAAGTGTTCACTTCATCTCTAACCCAGACGTACTGAGGATCACGGGCGATGGATATTTCTAAGCTGCTCACGTTTTCAGTCAAGGAAGGTGCCTCGGATTGTCATATCAGTGCCGGTGAGCCCCCGATGATTCGTATTCACGGGGATTTGAAAAAACTAGACCACCCTCCCCTGACGTCTGATGAAACACATGCCCTCATCTACGATATGATGAGCGATTCCCAACGGAAGACCTTCGAGGAAAAGCGGGAGTGTGATTTTTCCTTTGAACTCGGGGACATCGCCCGCTTCCGAGTAAATGTGTTTGTGCAACAGCGGGGACTCGGAGCCGTGTTCCGGAACATTCCGACCACCATTCTCCCGTTAGAAAAGCTAGGGATGCCGCCGATCTTGCGACAACTCTGCGACAAGGAAAAGGGATTGATTCTGGTGACGGGGCCGACCGGATCGGGAAAGTCCACCACCCTTGCTGCGATGGTGGATTATCTCAATAGCACGTTTGAGGGCCATATCATCACCATTGAAGATCCGATCGAGTTCGTCCATAAGTCAAAAAAATGTTTAGTCAATCAACGGGAGCTGGGTGTCCACACGCTGTCTTTTGCCAACGCGCTGAAGTCGGCGCTCCGTGAAGATCCAGATATCGTACTCGTGGGCGAAATGCGGGATCTCGAAACCATCCAACTGGCCTTGACCGCGGCGGAAACCGGACACTTGGTCTTCGGGACACTCCATACGTCGAGCGCTCCAAAAACCATCGACCGCATCATCGATGCATTCCCGCCGGCCCAACAAGCACAAATTAGGACCCAGCTGTCGGAAGCCCTCGAAGCTGTGCTGACACAAACCTTGCTGAAGAAAAAAATGGGTGGACGTGTCGCGGCTCTGGAAATCATGATTGCCACAACCGCCGTCCGAAACCTCATCCGCGAGGCCAAGCTTCATCAGATTCCGGGTATTATGCAGGCAAGCCAAAAGGACGGGATGCAAACCATGGACATGGCATTACTGGAGCTCGCGACCCGTGGAATCGTCCATAAAGCTGAAGCGCAGTCTAGGAGCATGAATCCCAATCTGTTTGGGGCACCGGTCGCAGGGGCTGCGTAGCGCGGGCACAAAGGCGGAGTCTCATCATGGATGTTCGAAGTCTCCTCAAAGTCATGGTGGATCGCGAATCGTCGGACCTCTATTTAACCGTCGATGCTCCCCCGATCTACCGAATCCATGGAGTCACTCAGCAGACTGATGCCCCGCCGTTTACCAACGAACAACTTGAGGCATTGGCACTGGCTCTCATGCGAGGTCAGCAGCGGAGCGAGTTCGAAGAAAAGATGGAGATGAACCTGGCGCTCTACTATAAAGAGTTGGGGCGTTTCCGCGTCAACATCTTCCGGCAAAAAGGTAATGTCGGGGTGGTCTTCCGCCACATTAAAGCCGAGATTCAAACGGTTGAGCAGTTACAACTCCCCCCGATCATCAAAGATATAGCGATGACCAAGCGCGGGCTTGTGCTGGTGGTGGGCGCCACCGGCTCCGGCAAGTCGACCTCGCTGGCGGCCATGATCGACCATCGCAACACCGTTCACCAGGGCCATATCATTACCGTGGAAGACCCGATTGAGTTTGTCCATCAACATAAGAAGTCAATCATTACGCAACGCGAAGTCGGCTTCGATACCCTAACCTTCCAGAACGCGCTGAAGAATACGCTCCGTCAAGCGCCGGATGTGATCCTGATCGGAGAAATACGTGATACGGAAACGATGGAAGCCGCTATCACATTTGCTGAAACCGGTCACCTCTGCATCGGGACCTTGCACTCGAATAATGCGAACCAGGCGATCGAACGGATCATGAATTTTTTCCCAGTCGAGCGCCATGCTCAAATCTATTTGCAACTGTCCCTCAATTTGCGAGCCATTATTTCTCAACGGTTGATTCCATCAGTCGATGGCAAGCGTGTTCCTGCGTTGGAAATCATGCTGGATACCCCGCGTATCAAGGATCTCATCAAGAAAGCCGAAGTCGATACCTTAAAGGAAGCGATGGAACAGGGTGTGGAGGAGGGTTGTCAGACCTTCGATCATGTGCTGTTTCAGTTGTATAAGGAGAATAAGATCAGGCTGGAGCAGGCGCTCATCAATGCTGATAGTGCCAATAATCTACGTCTCAAGATTAAACTCGAAGGGCTCAAAGGCGACGAGGCAGTCAACGCGTTGCTCGATAAGCAGATTGGAGATCACGGGACAGACGCGTTCAAGATTCAAGGAGGTGCGTCCGGTAACGTCACGCCACTCCGGAAGCGATAAGCTGACCTCCTAATCACTCCTCAGGGGCCAGATTCTCCTCTTCCTGATGTTCCAGATAGGACGCCATCTTTTCCAGTGCCAGAGCGCTGAGCTTGGATCCATACCAAGCCGGCATCGTACGCTCTGGGTACCCGTGGACGATGAATTGTTGTGGCTCCAGCACGGATTCAACGATGTACTCGTGCACGGTCGTGGCGTTCCCGTGATACGTAGGGTCGCTGAGTCGTTCTTCGCCTGTCGTGCCGAGCAGTAAAGGTGGGCCGACGTGGCCGGTTGCGCCAGGGATTCCAGGAATGAGGTGACAGACTGGGCAACCTGATCGGATGAAGATATCAACAATGGGTTCATCACCCGTGACTAACGGAATCGTTTCCGGTGTGAGAGTGGGAAATGCTGAGTCCTCAGGTATCAATCTGGAGGATGGCGGCTCACGCAGTGCCCAAAAAGCCGACAGCGCGACCAGCCCGATGGATAGACAGACAACGAGCCGGTCCCGTGCGCGCATCCTAGTATTTTGAGCGGATGATGAAATATGAGGCGTACACCCTTTCCTCAGGCACCCATTTTCCCTTGAACCAATTTCATGAGCTGATCGAGTCCACCTGCTTCGATCTTTCCTTTTGGTGTCAGCTTGTCAACCAGATCTGGCAGGAGGCCGGCAAGCTGTGAGCTTGCAGCGCCGGAGGACAGTCCTGCTTTACCCGCGAGCTGGTTTAGGAGATCTCCCCCTAGGCCCTGTTCAATCTGGCTTGGCGTCGCCGGCAAATTCTGTCCTGTGCTCACCCATGAATTCACAAGGTCGCCGAGGCCTTTATTCTGAAATCCTTGGACGAGACCGGCTAACCCTCCGATGCTGCTGTTCTGACCTAAGAGGCTGGTCAAGGCCTGTAAAAGAGGATTCTGGCCACTCTGCCCCCCCATCATTCCGCCCACGGCTTGCCCCACTTGATCCATCAATCCCATGATCAACCTCCCTTGTTAGACGCTATGACATCGGAACGTTGCATTCATGATTTGTCCGTCAGAGTCTCCCTATATGTCCTGAGATAAACCCCACAGTCAACTGCACAGAGCTCAGCTAGGGAGGAATGCGAATATTGTGATACATGAGCATGTGCGAATCCGTGGATTCTATGAAGCCGACCCTATCCATGAACTAAACTTTTGGTATGATGTTTCGAAGGAGCCACGAGCATGGAACCAAAAAACTGGCCGATCGCTGGTATTATCCTCGCAGGTCTTTCGCTCTGTCTGATCCAGAACCCGCTTCATGCATCTGCTGAGATGTATATAGCTGGATATGGAGGAGTAAACTTTGCGGATCGTATAAACAGTGTTGCAGGAACAGGTGGTCAGGCCGGAGTGCAGGGTCCGTTAGCCGACTTTGACCTTCAGAACTCGATTACCTATGGAGCTAAGATCGGATATTTCCACGGGCACAGTTGGTACGGAATTGAAGCAGAAGCGTTCCACACGACTCCACACATTAAGAGTATTGGAGATGATCCGACGACCCAAGCTGTTGACCCTGATACTGGTGCCAATTTTAGGCTGACCACTGTTGGGGTTAACTTTATTGCGAGGTATCCTGGACGCAGGTTTCAACCCTATCTTGGAGGAGGTGTAGGGGTAGCGATTGCTCGTATTGGAGATAGCATCGCAATACGGAGGGACACCGATGTAGCCACAGCGTGGAACGTATTGGTTGGTCTGCGGGCATTTGTCACACCCCAAATCGCTGTTTTTACAGAGTACAAGTACACGGGAGCAACCTTTCATTTCGACCAAGGCCTTGGTGACCTTGGTGGTTTTAGCGGTAATTACAGGGCGCAGCATCTCCTTGGCGGACTGTCCTATCACTTCTAGGAGAGGAGACCGACCATGACTCGCACGATCATACTCGCTCCCCTGATCAGCGGTGCAGTGCTTTTATCGGCCTGTGCAGAATCGATCCATCAAGTGCAACGCGATACGGAACTTCTCGGTGTTCCTCTCTGGCTGGAACGAGAAATTGATACCAGCGTCCGGTTTGCAGCCTTGAAGCGCGCGCCCAGTGAATATATCGGGCGAACGGTCATGGTCGGTGGTACCGTCATTCGGGCTAAACGGACGGAAGTGGGAACCGAACTGGAAGTTTTGCAACTGCCGAGTGCGAAGGATGGGCCATTGACGGAAGAGCGTCTTCATTCCGAGGGACGATTCCTGGCTGTCCGAGAAGCCTTTCTCGATCCGGCCAGCCTGCCGGAAGGGACGCCAATTACTGTCATCGGCACGGTGACCGGTGAGACTACGAGACCACTGGACGAAAGCGACTATGCGTATCCAATTCTTGACGTGAAACATATCATCGATTGGAACAGCATCGCCGCACAGAGACGCAGAGATCGCAGTCCGTACTACGGTTACTACTACCCGCCCTATGGCTACGGAGGGTTCTATCCCTACAGTGCGTATAGCGGGTTTTGGGGGCCATACGGTGGCTATTACGGGGGGCGGGGCTTCTACGGGCGCTCTCGCTTTTTTTCACCAAGGTCGCCGTCTTTTTCGTCTCCGCCGCCATCACCGCCGTCAAGGGTTTCACCACGACTCAGGAGAAGGTAAGGAGAGGGATGTCCCCTTAGACTTAGTGGGGTGTAATAAGATGTGCCATGGCAGAGTAAGAGTAGGTTAATGGGAAACAATCTTTCTCGTCGCCAGGTGCTGATCATATTGGGAGCTACGGGTGCCGCCTACTTTGTCGGTGGAAGAGAGGCGGTGACTCAAACGATTGCTGCGACGTCTTGGCCGCGATGCCGGGTCAGTCCCGAGCAAACCGAGGGTCCCTATTTCGTCGATGAGCGATTGCACCGATCGGATATTCGTTCTGATCCCACCAGTGGACAAATCACGCCCGGTACGACTTTCACCCTAACCTTTCGAGTGTTTCGTGTTCGCGCCGGCGAGTGCCAACCCTTATCTGATGCCCAGGTGGATATCTGGCACTGTGATGCAGCAGGAGTCTATTCGGATGTTCGGGACCCTGGATTTAGCACGGTGGGCAAGAAGTTCTTGCGAGGGTATCAGATAACGGACGCCCAAGGGGAAGCTCGGTTTCTGACGATCTATCCGGGCTGGTATCCTATCCGGACCGTGCATATCCACTTTAAGGTTCGCACGGCGCCGACAGCTCGTCGGAGCTTGGAGTTCACCTCGCAAGTCTACTTTCCTGATGATGTGACCGATCATGTGCACATCGGTCATCCCTATGCTGCCATGGGCCCACGGAGAGTGCGGAACCATCAGGATTTCATCTTCCGTCATGGCGGTGATCAACTGATACTGGATCCTGTGGCCACGAAAGACGGCTATGCGGCTACTTTTCCCATTGCCCTAGAGTATCCGTGACGGTCAGTCTCAGGGCTTCTGCTTATTGACTGTCCCTAATGTATCCCGATACGCTCCCTTCCCACCATAACCTTCTTGAGGAGGATGTGCCGATGAAGCTGTTGCGCAAAGTCGGGATGCTGACCTGTATTCTCCTGATCGCCGTCACCGTGAACGCGGCGCCTCTACTGGAGGCTCAGGTAGACTATTCTGCCGATCGCACCATGGAAACCGAAGGTGGTATGGCGATCAAATCGCGAGTGTATCATACAGCCGACAAACATCGGATAGAGATGGGGGGACCCGATGGGATGACCACGATCATTCGGAAGGACAAGAAAGTGATCTGGCAGTTGATGGGAGGCATGTACATGGAACTGCCGATGAACGATTCCAATGCCTCCGACACCGATGCCTTTGAGATCGTCGAGCAGACCGAGGTCGGCCAGGAAACGGTCAACGGGATGAGAACCACTAAGTCCAAGGTCGTCGCCGTAAAGAAGGATGACTCAGGAAAGTACGGAGGGTTCTTTTGGACCACCAAAGAAGGAATTCCCGTCAAGATGGATTTGCTCTCGAAAGAGGGCGACGAGAAGATACGCATGACCAGCGAGCTGACGAATATCAAGCGTGAAAAACTGAATCCCGCACTCTTCGAAATCCCGGCCGGATACACCAAGAACGACCTGGGCGCGCTGATGGGAGGAGCTGGTATGCCGAACCTCGAAGAGCTTCGGAAGAATGCTGAACAGCGGCGGGCTAATCGAAAACAAGGTCGAGAAAACGCAGACGGTAAAAATGGAACCGGACAGGATATCCCCATCGACGTCAACAAGATGATGAAGGGTCTGTTCGGCAAGTAGCGGAGGTTCTCACCGATGCACCTGAGAAAACTGGCCGCATACTCCCTCATCATGATGGTCCTCACTGCTCCTATCGTGCGTGCTGATGATCCCTGTTTGGGTGACGATCAAAAGAGAGCTGCCTTGGCCCAGTCGGCTGCTCTGCAGAAGGCGGAACATGCCGGACATCCTGCTGCACTCTTTGCCGCGTACATGAGGGTAGCGACGAGCGAGTGCATCGACCGCTATGATAAACATGCGATACAGAAATCCAAAGGGAATATGTCCAAACTGGGACGGGACTTGGCTAAAGCAGCCGAGGCGAAAGGTTTACTCTACTCCAGCGATCAGGTGCGGGCAGACGGCCGGACCTCGGCGTTCCGGTATTTTGACGCCATCGGCGATCACCAAGAAGCCAACCGCGTCCTCGTCAGAGCGGTTCAGGCCAAACCGGAAGACCTCGGCCTGTTTGAGACCGCCTGGAATATCGATCACGGCCGGTACGGTCCGGCCGATCCCAACACCGGCTCACGACAGCTCTACAGCTCCCCGACAACTTTCCGGCAAGAGTTGGCAAAGGTAGCAACCGACAACGCCGATCGATTGATGAAAGCTGAAGAAAAAGACGCTCAGGGTTTAACCGGCAACATCGGCGAACTGGGTAAAGCCACGGCGCAGTCGCTCGAGAAGCTCCGGAGTGCCTCGCGTTGGATGAAATACCTCCCTGGCGGAGACAAGCCGGCAAAGGATCGCGCGGAATTACGAGGCGACATGATCATGAAGCGCTCCGATCTAACGTTCACGCAGGGGCAGGCTATAATGTATTACGAATTTTCAGGCTCGCCCAAGGCGAAGGATGTGGTCGTCCAGATCAAGAAGAAAGGCGAGGCATCGCAACGAGCCATGGAAAGAGCCGGTGCGAGTATAAAGGATGCAATTACCCAGAAGAGCGAAGCCGACCAGAAGCAGTTCGATAAGGAGAAAGCCGACCTTGAAAAAGAACTTGGGTTTTGATTTCTAATAGGATCTGTACGGTGTGATTGCGTCCTGCACGCTCACCTTCCTAGGCGGCGCCTCCTCCGATATGGTGAACGACATCCGTTCCACTCTTGCCTCTCGATATTTGAGGAGGACGCGAGGCGTTGGTGTCCGGAGAAGTCGACGTCCGAAGATGTTGCGGCCTTTCTTCCTCCGATTCCCGCCTACCACTCGGCTTCTCGACAGGTCGTTTTGCATGCGCTACGCATGTCCTGCTGTGTTCCATGACGAGTTGTTCAACAGCGGCTGAAACGACCAGCAGGCCTTTGGTTGCGTCGGACGTTGGCGCAGCCTCGATCACGGGCAAGAACTTTCGGACTGCTTGAGTCACAGCCGGGTCCTCAGGGATTTCACCGAGGAGCATGAGATCACCACCGATATATTGATGGAGGATCTTCCGAAGGTAGAGCACGTTGACCTGGGAATGGCTCGATGCGCGATTGATGATGAGACCTGGTCGGAATGCCTGCAGTGCAGTTGCAGCGATATCACGTCCCTCAACATCGGTTGCGCCGGCGACATCCATGACTTCTTCCACGCTGGTGAAGTCACGGTTGGCGAGCACTTCGGCCATTTGGCTTCGCGCAAGAAAGCAAGACAGAACACGGCGAATGGCGGCTAACTTAATGAATCGGTAGAGGTCTAAGACCGACGTCGGATCCGGAGTAGCAACCGCCAAGTGGATATCAGCCATCAGGAAGAAATCAAGGGCGTGATAGTTGGTGCCGGCTCCGATATCGAGGACGACCACGTCTGCAGCAAGATCTTGAAACTGTTTCATCAGGCGCTTCTTGCGGGCATGGGCCATGTTGGCCGTTGCTAACGTCTCGCCGGTGCCGGCGATTAAGCGTAGGTTCGGGTGAAAGGTGACCGGAACGGCGACTTCTTCCAACTGATTCACACGTTTTTCCAAAAAATCCGTCAAGGTTACCGAAGGATTGAGTTCGCCGAACATGATGTGAGCATCGGCTCCACCCACGTCGAGATCGGCCAGCAGGGTCTGTCGCCCCTTCTTCGCCAGTGCCAATGCGACATTAACTGACACCACGCTCTTACCCACGCCACCTTTACCGGATGCCACAGAAATAAGGATTGCCATTGTGTGTACCTTTTCGTTAGGGAGGAGAGGCATGTTGAATCGAAAACGCGACGAGCAACATGCCACTTCTTGTGATGAAGTCATTCTACCGGTCAATGGAGAAAAGGGAAGGAAAATGCAGGAAAGTAGACCGTACTGTCGATACGAAAGCGGTTTGCCGAGAGATCGTATACGTTCGTCTTCTCCATCAGGCTATACAACCGAGGGATCTGTGGTATCCTCTTTCTCTTGTTTGACTACCAGTGCAGAGGAAACCTAACACGACCATGCGTAAAGCGAAGATCGTCTGTACCATCGGCCCAGCCAGCAGCTCACCAGCCATCCTGAACCGACTGATCGAGAGTGGCATGAATGCGGCTCGACTCAATTTCTCACATGGTACCCATGAATCACATGCAGCTGCTATTAAGGCCATACGTGAGGCAGCCGTTCGGCATGAAACAGCCGTTGCGATCATTCAGGATCTGCAAGGTCCTCGAATTCGAGTAGGCCTACTACCTCAGGAAGGTGTTCAAGTGACGGCAGGCCAAATGGTACGGTTGCAGCCATCGACCGAACGTGGAGATCTGCTTGATGAGCCCCGCTCTTCTCATGGTCCGGTTCCAGTGCTCCCAGTTACCTATCCCGCACTCACGCGCGACCTCCGCCCAGGGGCCAGGGTTCTCATCAATGATGGGCGCATCGAACTCCGCGCCGATCAGGTCAGGGATAACTGGGTCAACTGCATGGTCATCGGCGGCGGTATGGTCACCTCGCACAAAGGCATGAATCTACCTGGTACCAGCGTCAGCGCCCCGACGTTGACGGAGAAAGACCGACACGATCTTCGATTTGGCGTTGAACATAGTGTGGATTATCTAGCGCTCTCATTCGTCCGAGGTGCACAGGATATTCAGCTTGCGCGCAGTCTGTTAGCCGAGTGCGGTTGTCCTGTTCCTATCATCGCCAAGATCGAACGAGAAGAAGCCGTGACGGCACTGGATGAGATTCTGGAACAGGCGGATGGTGTGATGATTGCGCGTGGAGATTTGGGTGTCGAGATGGAACCTGAGGCCGTGCCGGTGCTACAAAAACGGATCATCCTTGAGGCGAATCGTCGGCGTCGTCTGGTCATTACGGCGACGCAGATGCTGGAGTCCATGACTCAGGCGACACGCCCGACCAGAGCGGAAGCGTCGGATGTGGCTAATGCCGTCTTTGATGGTACGGATGCCGTGATGCTCTCAGCGGAAACGGCGGTCGGGTCGTATCCGGTCGAATCGGTCCAAGTGATGGACCGCATCATTCGGGTGGCCGAGGGAGAAGTCGAACCTGGCGTAATCCTCAAACGCCAAACTGATTTAGAAAACCTGTCCTTTCCGGAAGCGATCTGTACTGCGGCTGCTTCCGCAGCCAAATCGATCACCGCGAGCGCCATCGTCGCGTTCAGCGAACGCGGGACCACTGCGCGATTGATTTCGAAGCAACGCCCATCTGCCCCCATTATTGCGTTCACGCCGTTTGAGCCAGTTAGGCGGCAGATGACACTCTATTGGGGCGTACTTCCGTCTACCATGCCGCAGATCGAGCAGACTGACGCGCGTGTAGAGGAGGCGGAGCGACGTTCGAAATCAGAGGGGTTAGTCAAGACCGGGGAGAAAATCGTGATCCTCTCAGGGACTCGTGTGGGGCAACCGGGTGGGACCAATCTCATCAAGCTCCATGAAGTTGTGTAAGGCATCCTTCGCCACGCTTCCGATCGCCTTGGATTCCTGACTCTTGATTCTGCTTGCCTGAAGACGCTAATCTTAAAGCCAATTCCTTATGTGATGCACGATAGGATTCCTACTCGCGGGCCTCTCTATGTTCATTCCTTTTGCCGCGGACGCATCGACTCTTGGCACTGGGGATGACTCTGTCTTTGCTCTCCCTGCCCCAGCGAGCCTTTCTGCACACGATGAATCAGATTCACTTTTCGACGATGGAGGATTATCTCGTCACTGTCGGCTGGACTAGGGATATGTCTAGTGGGCACGATCCGAGTAAACGCTAATCTCATTCAAAAAAGGAGGACGCGCTATGGGGCACCACAAGATCGGTCTCATCATTCCTCACCCTGAAGATCAGAAATGGGACTCGGTCTGGAAGCTGTTCCGTACGCCTAACCTCAACCTGCCTACCCTCGCCGCCCTGATTCCCGAAGATGAATGGGATATCGAGATCCAAGACGAAATCGTCGGACCGCTCAACTTTGAGGCTGACTATGACCTCGTGTTCATTACCGTAACGACGGTGGTGGCTATACGAGCGTATGAGGTCGCCCGCCTCTTTCGCGAGCGCGGCGCAAAGGTCGTGCTTGGCGGAATCCATCCCTCGACCATGCCCGACGAAGCGATCAAACATGCCGACGCGATCGTCATCGGCGAAGGCGAGCTGACCGTGCCGCGGCTGCTGGAAGACTTCAAACAGGGCAAGATGCAGCAACAGTATCGCATGCCGCACATGGTGGAGAAATGGGATGAGAAGCCGCCTCGCTGGGATCTCTTGCCGCAGGGCTATATGTTCCGAGATGCGCTCACGGCGACGAGAGGCTGCAATTACCGATGCACATTCTGTTCGATTCATTTGGCTCTAGGAGGCGGTCAGTATGGATTCCGCAAGAAGCCACCGGCGGATGTGGTCAAATTGGTCGAGAAAATGAATGGACCGATGGTCATGTTTTGGGACGACGACTTGCTGTCCGACCCGGCCTACACCCGTGAACTGTGCGCAGCCATGAAACCCCTTGGGAAGAAGTGGATGAGCCAGATGAGCGCCACCTACGTCGCCCACCATCCTGAATTGCTCAAGACGCTGAGGGAATCTGGCTGTTCAGCGATGTTTTTAGGAATTGAATCGATCAATCAAGATTCGCTCAAGTCGGTTGACAAGCAAAACTCAGCGAAGCTGTACGAGGAGATGATCAAGCGTATCCATGACCAGGGCATCGACATCCATGCAGGCTTCATCTGCGGCCTAGACCATGAAGATGTCTTCGACTTTGAACGGACCGCAGAATGGGCGACCAAGATGGGATTGGCTGGAGCGTTGTGGCGGATCATGACACCCTATCCTGGCACCAAACAGTTTGCAGAACTGAAAGCAGCAGGACGGATTCTGACAGAGAACTGGACGGCCTACACCGGTGAGCACGTAGTCTATAAGCCTGCGAAAATGACCGTTGAACAATTGTACTGGGGCCACAAATGGGCGAAGGGACAATTTTATTCGTTTAAGTCGATTGGACAGAGGGCTATTCAGCGGGCCTCTCAGAACGGATTCGGCGAACTGCTCAACATCACTGGCTGTGGATTGGGCTATCGTTCCATGTTTCACTTGGCGGCAGATTCGGCACCAGTGAATGTGTATCGCGATATGAACCATTTGCCTCCGCAAGAGGAACCGATCGCCTATCGATTCCCCTATCCACCGAAGAAGCGGTTCAGCTTTGTCACGGACCGGTTGGATCAACTGCGTTCTAAAGTCCAGCCAAGACCAAGAATTAATAAGTGCTAGCTTATTCCAGCACCTACCTCCCATTCAGGGGTCCTCTGGAATCGTCGGAGGGCCCGTTCCTATATCCAAAGACGGTTGGTAAGATGGTCTCCATAGGGAGGTGGCCATGCCAGGATACCGGATTGGTTTCTGCCTACTGGTAGTGTCATCGTTGATGTTGCCCGAAGTGGGATGGGCTGAATGGGTCGCCCTTGAGGCTCGGTACCAGTCTCACCCGTTGCAAACGACCTACATCGATCCTGGTAGCATCCGTCGAGAAGGGCAAGTTTCCACGATTTCGACGCTGATCGACTGGAAAGCCATGCAGGGTGGACGGACCCCGACCCGATTTTATTCCACCAAGATCACCAAGCAATTCGATTGTGCAGAAAAGCTGGTTCGAACTCTAGCGGCCACGGATTACGACCATCATATGGGGACGGGTGAGGTGATCGGTGGCGGTGTTCCGGCCAGTGAGGGGCACTGGGTGGTGATTGAACCGGGTACGATCAATCAAGGCTTGTGGGAGGCGGCCTGCGGTTTTCACTGAATGCGATGTAAGGAATGTTGCTATCGATGTGCAGGAGGCTATTTGAAATTTTCGGCTGAGTTATTCAAGAAACTGTTCGCTAATTTTTTGAGGTTTGAAGACGCCTCGTTCGGTGATGATACCCGTAATAAGTTCAGCGGGGGTCACGTCGAAGGCCGGGTTGTAGACTGACACGTCTGTTGGTGCAACGGGATGACTCCCGTGGATGGTCGTCACCTCGGAGGGATTGCGCTGTTCGATCGGAATCTCGTCCCCGCATTTTGTGTTGAGGTCGATGGTGGAGTACGGCGCCGCAACGTAGAAGGGAATGTTGTGGGCCTTCGCGAGGACTGCGACGGAATAGGTTCCAATCTTATTCGCGACATCACCGTTCGCCGCGATTCGATCGGCTCCGACGACACAGAGGTGAATCTTCCCCTGCCTCATGAGTGAACCGGCCATATTGTCCGTAATGAGTGTCACGGGAATCTGATCCTGCATCAGCTCCCATACCGTGAGCCGTGCACCTTGAAGTACAGGACGAGTTTCATCGGCGATGACATTGATTTTCTTGCCTTGTTCCCAAGCTGAACGAATGACTCCAAGAGCAGTGCCATAGCCGGCCGTCGCCAGTGAACCGGCATTGCAATGGGTCAACACGGTTTCTCCGTCACGGATCAATTCCGCGCCATGCCGTCCCATGGTTTTACAGAGCGCAATATCTTCTTCAAGGATCGCTTGAGATTCTAAGATAAGGGCTTGCTTGATTGATGCAACCGGCTGAGCTCGTAGCGACTCCAGTTTTCGCTTCATCCGTTCAATCGCCCAGAAAAGATTCACCGCGGTCGGCCTGGTCCCGGCGAGCTCATCACAGATTTTGAGGACTGCTTGCGAAAAAGTCGGATGGTCTGTTGCGGTAATCGTTTGGGCGCCCAATGCGACTCCCATCGCCGCGGTGACTCCGATCGCTGGGGCTCCACGAACCTTCAGCGCGCGAATCGCATCCGCAACGGTGTGATAGTCAGGACAATCGAGAAACTCGACCGCTCTGGGCAGTTTGCTTTGATCGAGCAGACGAACCGCGCCGTTTTTCCATTCAACAGTGGGAACCATGAGGAGATCTTCTAACGGGAATGAGGTGGAAGTGCAAGTCCCTACCGGCGGCGACCGCTGATTTCTAGAACGGTGAGCATAGCAGCAATTAAGCCGGCCTGAATGAGGAGGAGAATCGCTTCCGTCGTACTGGCATGGCGGAGTGCTAGTGCGGAAAGTCCCAAGCAAATCGTAAAGAGAAAGATCATGGCGACACTCGACTGACGGGACCCAAGCGCTCGTTCGAGACGATGGTGAAGATGGTCTTTCCCTACATAATCCAACCATTCCTTTAGGGACCTCACCTTTCCCGTGTGGATTCGTTCGACCGTAATGTGGATCATGTCGTAGATGAGTACACCAAAAATCAGCAAGGGATTGCTGAACGACACGATGGGGTCCGAATCAGCCCAATTGCCTCGGACGGCCAGACAGGCTAGTGTGAAACCGATAAAGGTTGATCCCCCGTCTCCAAGAAAAATGACTGCGGGTTTCGTTCCTCGAAAATTGTAGGGCAGGAAACCCAGGCCGGCGCCGATCATGGCGATAGCGAGCCACCCCAACGCCGGTTGTTTCGTTTCAAATGCGATGACACCCATGAAGCCGGCCAACAGAATCGCCAGACCTGTGGCCAATCCATCCATCCCATCAAAGAAATTGAACGCATTGGTGATTCCGACGATCCAGAGAATGGTCAAGAGCACGTTGGCCATCTCTCCGAGCGGACCAGGCGGAAAGAGTGTGAGCACCTTGCCAGATGCCGTGACGATGCCGGCTGCCAGCAACTGTCCGAGAAGCTTTGCCCAGGCCGGTAGTTCGAGAATGTCGTCGAGGACGCCGATGATCAACAGCAGAGAACCGGCGACGAGAACGGCGACCATCCAGTCCGGGACAATCGAGTTTAGGAGTAGAGAACCGATGAACCCGGCATACAGCGCGATCCCTCCAAGCCGTGGCGTGGGGACGACATGGATCTTACGGTCGGCTGGAATATCGACGAGATTCCATCGATGGCCTATCCAGACCATCAGCGGCGTTAAGGATCCTGTTCCGAGAAACGCGAACAGAAAGATGTACAGCCATCGCAACCCTTCGAGTTGAAAGAGTTCCCGAACCGGAGGAATTGACAGAGCGATTGCCCCGAGTGCCGCACCGGAGACCACCGGCGTAATCCAGCGCCAGGTCGTCGTTGAAAAGGGAATTGCTAGATCTGTTTCAGCTGTCTTCATGACCACTCCGCACGTAGCGCCAGGAGGATCTGTGCTACCTCTTCATCCGTCAGCGCCGGGTACAATGGAATAGAAAGCGCGGTTCGTTCGGCCTCTTCGGCGGCAGGGAAGCCCTCTATCTCCAGATAGCGATGCAGTGAACGGAAGACAGGTTTGCGACATTGAAGCCCATGAGTCTCAAAGCGCCCGATGAGGGTGTGAAGTCCATCCGGCTGGTCGGCGAGATCCGAGAGGCGTAGGACGAATCGGTAATAGGAATGTGTATAGCCTGCTGGGACTAGCGGTTGGATGGGGGTGGCGCCGCTCAATGCTGATCGATACTCATCGGCCAGGGCACTTCGGCGTTCCAGGAACGACCCGAGACGGTTCAGCTGGGCCAAGCCGATTGCGGCCTGGAGGTCCGTCATTTTCAGGTTGGTCGCCGAGGGATAAAGCGATGGCGTTTCGTCATATTCTCTCAGTCTACGGGCTCGTTCCAGGAGGCTGTCATCCTGGGAGAGCACCATGCCTCCCTCTCCGGCACAGAGCGGCTTGGTGGCATAAAAGGAACAGACGGTGAGTACGCCGACTGATCCCACAGGCCTCCCCTGCCCCACTGCGCCGAGTGTTTGCGCACAGTCCTCAATGATCGGTACGCCCAATGCTTGAAGATCTGAGAGAGGGGCGGAAAGTCCAAACAGATGTGGAACGATGATAGCCTTAGTCTTGGATGTGACAGCCTGGCGGGCTGCTGATGGATCGATGTTGAAGGTATCGAGGTCGATATCGACCAATCGTGGCATGGCACCGACGCGCTGGACCGCCAGCAGCGGGGCGGCGCACACGTAACTGGGAAGGAGCACCTCATCATGTGTGCCGATTCTCAACGCCCGGAGGGCGACCTCCAACGCAGCTGTTCCGGACGTGACTGCCACCCCGCCAGGCAAGCCGAAATAGGCGGCCATGCCTCGCTCAAACTGGTCTACGATCCCTCCCTGTGCGAGCTGGCGAGAATTGAGCACGTCCGTGGCCGCTCGAATGTCGGCTGTTTCGATAGAGGGTCGTGAGTGTGGAATCATTCGCGCCGTGCCAATCATACTCCGATGTTGATGAACAAGCGCAGGGGGAGAAACCCCTCTGCCGTCCGAACTCGGCCCTGGATACCGCGGAAATGAGCCGATGATTTCACCAGATCGGCGATGCTAAGCCCTTCGATATTGGTTTTCTTCACCTGTGACGCGTGAGCTTCCAGTGATTGAATCTTTCGATCCAATACTTGTTGGAGATCGACGAAGACCGTCGGCGCAAAGTTTTGGGTGGTCGGTCCTTCATAAAACAGCACGTTCTTGGTGTATCGCGTGGCGGTAATCGTACTCATGGCCAAATGTCGATGATCTTGATGGGTGTCGTCGTGGTAGTGGACAAAGATAAAATGTGGGTCAATTTTTCTGACGATACCCTCAACGGTTTGAATCAGATCACGTCCGAGCGGGACTTCTGTGTCTTCATACCCACCCCAGAACACCTCCTCGGCTTGGAGTAACTTGGCCGAACGCTCCTGCTCCTGCTTGCGAAGCGCTGTGTTTCCACCCGCTCCTCCCTGGGTCATCACCATCAGAAAAATGCGGTGGCCGTTGTCCGCATACTTGATCAATGTCCCCCCGCATCCCACCTCGATGTCGTCCGGATGAGCCCCGAGAGCGAGGATACGCATCGGTTCCTTGGTGTTGATGACCATCATGTGTCTTCCTCCTAGGCTGTCGTCATACCATGTCCAGCGAGTCTGGCATGACGCAGGGTCCCCAGAGCCTCAGGCCCTTGCAGCAACAAGAGATCGAGTGCAGAAAGGTTTGGTTCGAACGGTTCATAGATCTGATGATAGGATGGGTGCTGAAACGTTTGTCTTTCGAGCCGGATGCCGGAGGCCTCAAAGCGTGGTTTGTCCATGTAGCGCTCTGCCCCTGCCCCCGCGAGATACTCCGCGGCGCCGACTGCTCGACAGAGGTCAATCAACCGGTCCGTCGGTTCCTCGCGAGCGTTAAATTCCGATGCACAACGAACCGGGGTGAGAATCCCGTAGGCCTTCAGCAACCACTGCACCGTCACCTTATTGAGGCCGCTGAGTTTTGTCCATGGCCTGGCGTAGAGCTCACGCAGCTGCGGAAGATAATGATCAAGATAGGGCGCACGAGCATAGTGCATTTCCAGTGCGCGGAGATGCTGAACCTTCCATATGGCGGTGGGGTTAATCAACACATCGTCAATGCGTTGGCCAAACTGCTGCAGCACCGGGACTGTCAGCCATTGCCAGCCTTGAGACGTTCGAATGCGATTTCGGTTTTGCCACTCATTCTTCTTGAACTGGACGGTATCAAGAATAAGAAAGAGGTCAGCTTGATCCACTTTGTCCAGATACCCCAACCAGGGCATGAATTGCGGTTGGTGAATGGTCACACGCATGATGGCTCCTCACCATGAACGCACAGCGTTACGTCTTGATCGTATTGCCAGAATCAGGGTCCCGTCGTTGAGTAGATTCTGTGTGTGCCTCAGTACGTGGGGCGACATAAATTGGATTGGTCAGCAGCTCGCCGCTTGGCCCCACCAACTCCAATCGATATGATTGCCATTCACTCCGGTTGGTCTCATGGTCGACGAAGTCGATTCGCACCGGCGTGGCACTCTCAAACTGCTTGATCACATGGCCTGAGCGGATGATCCGAAGTTTGGTCAGGTGGCGTGCTCCATCGCTGGTTGAGACACCGACACGGATTCGGAGCTCTCCGCTTGCGGTAGCTTTCAGCGTGTCTCCCATTCCGGCTATGTGATCGGCAGTCGACAACTGAAACTCGTCAAGTTGAAGGAGCGTTGTCTGCTCGCCTCGTGCGACTGCGTAGACGTGACCGGCACGGAGGGCCTCGAGAACACTTTCTGCTGTTCGTTCAGAAGAGTTGATTACGGTGTAGACTCGGTCGAGGTCCTTCCCAGCATCGGTCGTTCCATGAAATGCGACTTCTCCAATCAGGATGGGAAAGTCTTTGTGGTCTGCCGTGAATCTCGATGCGACAATTTGATCCCATATCCCACCAGGAGTCACCGCTCGTCTGGCTTCTTGATACAAGCCGCCAAAACCGGTGTAGTGCTCCGTCAAGACTAAGGCTTCCGGATGGGGCTCGGTTTTCACCGTGACTGTCCCAAGTGGGCCAAACGCGTGTTGACTGAAATCTCGAGCCTCCGTCATGGACCAGAAGACCAGCGCACCCCGGTCAATTGCGTTGTCGATCAAGGATTGATACGGCTGATACCCAAGCCCACCGTCATGAGAACTATAACGAGGCGTTTTGATCGGCCATGCATGGACCAGAAGCCCACTGCATATCAGCAACAACATGGCCGAAAGAACCCATCGGAAACGAGATGTGGACGTGGTGCGTGTTGAGGATGTGTGACGTCGGGGGTTCAAGAGTCCGGCAACGGGAATGAGCAGAAGCAGTGGTAGTCCATTGGCCAAGCTCTGCCTGTTCCAAACAAAGGAACTGGTGTTCCCTCGCGATGGGAGGCCCTCATAGTCTTGGGCCTTCTGGAGACCGATGACCAAGAGATTTCGCTGTGCATTGTGCATGGTGAGATTACCCTGCAGGAGCGAACCGGTCCAGTAATAGTGGGGGGCGACCTCCACCCCTGGAATAATGATCAGATTAGGGTGACGCCATTGAACGGTGCGAACCTCATCGAGAAACCGCTGGATGCCGAATTCTATGACTGAAGGAAAATTGACTCGGTATGCCAAGAATCCGTCGAACGGATGAAAGCCATAATCATAGCGAAGCGTAAAATTTTCAGAGAGAATGAGCACGTCCAGTTGTTGCTGCTCAGCTCGTGTGGCGAGCGATTCGAGGCTGAGCGTTCCGGTGCTCATTGTGCTGTGGACATGAAAGGCGGCTCGTAACGATGTAGGAGGCGTTCCTGTCGCTGTAGCGGAAGCTGGTGTGACTGCGGTGAGGCCCATCACCACCAAGCACAGCATGCTTGTGATCACATGACTGGTTCTACGCATAGCCGGCCAGCGCTTTCCGGTACGTTGATTCAATGGATCGGACCATCGCCGGAATTCCATAGCTCGCATCAATGGAATCCCTTGCGTGGCTGCCCAATTCGACGGCCCAAGCCGCATCGTCTATGACTTTCCGTATGGCATTGACCAGCGCAGAACTGTCTCCTGCTGGAACCAGAATCCCGTTCTTCCCATTTTCAATGAGGGCTGGAATGCCGCCGACCCGGCTGGCGATGACGGGAAGCCCGGCTGCCATAGCCTCTACCAGGGCTCGCCCCATCCCTTCGTTGAGCGACGGCAGGACAAAACAATCAAAGCCGGCCAGGCACACCTCGATATCCTCTCGATACCCAAACAGGTGTATGGCATGGCTGATTCCCGCTTGTTCGGCCTGGCGCAGGAGTGCGTCATGCTGATCTCCTGTTCCCATAATAACCAGGTGGAGGTTCTGCTGCTCGTTGTTCAGGTGAGCCAAGGCATCCACCAAAAACCGATGCCCCTTAATCTCGGTGAGCCATCCGACGGAGCCAATGATTCGTGCGGTCGAGGGGCAGCCGAACCAGTCCGGGATGATCTTTCCGTTCGCACGGGCCTTCCGAAAGCGATCACGATCGATGCCGCTTGGAACTACGGCGAAGCGATAGGCCTGCCCGACACCGTGTTCAAGGTGTTCCCGTGTCTCGGCAGGCGTGAGCCCGATGAACCAGTCCGTGATCCCTGCTAATGCGCGTTCGATTTGCAGGAAGACCCAGGAGGGCCACGCGCTAAAATGGCCATAAAATACGTGTCCATGAGGAGTATGGATCACTACCGGGACTCCGGTGATCCATGCAGCCAGTCTCCCCAATACTCCGGCTTTGGATGTGTGGGTGTGAACGATGTGAGGGCGTTCCTGTCGCAACAGCCGAACAAGTTGCCAGAGTGCTCTCAGATCGGACGTTGGATTGATATGACGAACCAGAGGCCTCACGATGTAGTAAGGGATCGACTCTTTCTCTAACAGCCGGAGGTTGTCGATGGTGGCGGGGTATCCTCCTTGTGTGTCACAGCTACTCGCCTCACCCGTGATCATCACCGGCTCAAAGTGTGCACGATCATGTCCGAGAACCGTGAGCATGGTATTTTGTGCGGACCCTCCCCGATCAAGCCGAGTGATAATATGGACGACTTTCTGAATTGCCATGGTTCCTACGCCGCGAGCTGAGCCGGCATTGCGCTGTCCAGTATCCTGGCGAGTTCGCTACAATGTTGTGTCCAGTTGTAGCGTCGCTCAACGAGTAGGCGTCCTTTCTTCGCCAGCCTGGCTGCTTCCCCCGCGTCCTGCAATCGTGCTAACACCCGTTCAAGGGCTCGAGCAAGCGATCGTCCATCCACTCCTTCCGCAACCAAGATCGGGTCGACCTGGTTTAAGATTTCAGGAATCGCTCCAACCGGTGTGCCAAGCACAGGGATCCCACAGGCGAGTGCCTCGACCATCACGAGCCCGAAACCTTCCAGTTGGAGACTTGGCATCAGAACCAGGTCGGATGCTTGGTAGTAGTGGCTGAGTTCTGATTCGGGTATGAAGCCTACGAGGCGTACGACGTCGTGCAATTTCTTGTGTTGGATCTCTTCTTGAAGTCGCGCCCGTAATGGCCCCTCTCCACCGATGACGAGCATAAGTCGCGGCTGTGTGGAGACCAGTATTTCGATGGCGCTGAGTAAGTTGTCCAACCCCATCCTTGGGACAAGGTTGCGAACGGTGAAGAGGAGCGTCCTGTCGGTCGGGAGGTTGAGTGTTGCTCGTGCAGCCTGGCGCTGCAGTGACGGTTTGAAGAGCTCTGCATCGACGGCCCCAGGCACCAGCCCGATCCGGGTGGCTGAGATACCATGTGCCGCCATCACTCGTTGACGCATGAACTGGCTCAGGACCACCACGCGGTGACATCGTGACATCACCACACCTTCAACTGACTGCCTGGCTCGAAGATTGGTGTGTCGACGTAGGCTTGAAAAGGTCGATTGTGCCAGGGCCTGTCGTGTCTCGTATTCCTCGTGCGCAAGCGAGTGGCAGACATAGACCCACCGAGAGGCGATCTGTCGACGCGAGAGAATCGGTCCAAGTCCTGCCAGCGATTGATGGATGATAACGGCATCGACTGGTTCCGTCGCGTTGAGCTGGTCAAATCGCTCAACCGATCGACGGATGGATGACCACAGGAAGGCAGCTTCATGCTTGCGACTCACGGGATATCGCCATTCTTGTATCCCATCTATATCAATCACACCTTCGAATCCTTCCTCGGGCGCTCGAGTCAGGATCCTCACATGATGACCCAATGCGGCTAATCCGATCGCCTGGTTTCGAAGGACCCGCTCCGCCCCGCCGATCACTCGTGCCGAGGAGACTTCAGCTAGTAAAAGGACGTTCATGCGACAAGTCCTACAGTCGTTTGATCAGTGGAACGAGTGCGCAATCCTCGATGCCACAATTCCAATACGATGAGCGCGTACAGCTGATCGGAAAAATTACGGCGCCCACTCTCATGCTCGTTGAGTAACCACTGAACATACGACGGCTTGACGTAACCGCGTTGTTTCACCTGATCACTCGACAAAAGATCATGAGTCATTTCCCGAAGGTCTTCTCGGAGCCATCGAGCCATGGGGACCATAAATCCTTGTTTCGGTGCCGTTAGAATCTCATCTGGCAAGAGACCTTCCAGCATTCGTCGCATAAACCCCTTTAACTGCCATCCGGAAAAGCGCAGCTTGGAATTGACACGAAGGGCCGCAGCCGCGAGGAGATGATCACAGAAGGGAACTCGTAGTTCGAGAGAGTGCGCCATACTCATGCGATCGGCCATCCGTAGGAGGTCATCTGGCAAATAACTCTGGAGGTCGACGCCCATGGCACGATTTGTAGGATCGTCAGATGGCCACTGATTGAAGAGCATCTCCGCAGGGCCCAATGGTCGATCGTGAATAAACGTGGTCTCAAGTGCGTCCCCCCAAAGAGTGGCCTCCCATTCAGGAGGGATAAAGGTCGTCCAACGTCGGTACTGCTCATGAAGCGGGAGGTCCCCATCTCGCAGAAATCGTTTCAGACGCCCGCTATGGTCGCGACTCGTTCCCTGTTCGTTAAGGCATGCACTCCAGCGTGCTAGTTGTCGGCGTAGCACGCTGGGAAGATACTGATAGTGAGCCGCCCCACGAAGGCCGAGATAGCGAGGGTAGCCTCCGAAGAGTTCATCACCACCAATTCCGGAAAGGGCCACCGTGACAGATTGTCGCGCAACCTGTGATACCAGGTACGTCGGAAGCGCGGATAGGTCAGCGAAGGGCTCACCCATTCCCGAGACCACCTGTTCAATCAGAGACACAACATCGGGCCGTAGAATGGTTTCAGAGTGAATGGTCTTGAAGTGAGACGCTAGAAGTCGGGCTGCCGCCAATTCGTTAAACGATTGATCGGAAGGATGCTCATACCCGATCGTGAAGGTGCGAATAGGAGCAGGCTGCACCTTTGTCATGAGAGCTAAGAGTGATGCGGAGTCAAGGCCACCGGAAAGAAATAATCCGAGAGGGACATCGCTGACAAGATGAGCGCGGACAGCGTCCTCCAGCGCGGGAAGCACCTCGTGAGCCGCTTGCTTGTAGTTCCAGGTGGTCGTGTTGGCAACTTCATTTTCTAATCGGTAGTACTGGAAGAACTCAGTACGACCACCTGATACTTTCATCGCTTGGCCGGGACGCAGTTGATGCACTCCAGCGATGATCGTGTCCGGTCCTGGTACGTATAAATGTGTCACGTACTCGGCGATCCCTTCCAAGCGGAGCCGCCAATCCGGTACGGCTTCGAGCAATGAGGGAATCTCCGAAGAGAATACAACCGATGCACTCCGGCCAGGCATATGTTGCCGAACTGTGTAGTACAATGGCTTGATGCCGAGGCGATCGCGGATGAGCCAGGCAATCCGCCGTTCACGATCCCAGAGTGCGATGGCAAACATCCCTCGTAACCGCTGGAAGGCATCGACCCCCTCGTCTTCATACAAGTGGACGAGCACCTCCGTATCACATTGGCTTGTGAGACGGTGCCCCTTACCGATAAGTTCTTTTCGCAACTCGCGGTAGTTATAGATCTCGCCATTCATGACCGCCCAAACAGTCCCGGTCTCATTTCCAATTGGTTGATGTCCGCCATCCGGATCAATGACCTGAAGCCTTCGAACGCCAAGCGTGATATCTGATTCACGATAGATGCCCTCGTCGTCCGGTCCACGATGAATCAATCGGCTGAGCATCGGCTTGATCGCCGCACCATCATGTTCACCTATGATTCCGCAGATCCCGCACATTGAGCTATTTCCCATTTTCGAGCATGAGCCGGTCACGGCGTTCCAATTCTTGTCGCTCCCGTTCGTGTTGCGGTGACACGGAATGTGGAGGGACGTCAACCGGCTCATACCGCGTATGTTTCGCTGTGCCGACCGATTCAAGTAAGATACGTATGCCCAGGGCTGCCAGCGCCCCCGCCAGGCACAGGAGCAGTATCGCACCCCATCTGCGGGCGATCCGTTTCCACGATCGTTGATGAGTGCGATAGGAACTCATCGAGATCTCCTTCGCTGCGCGATGATTTCAAACGAAGGTGCCCAAACGAGATGACCGCTCGTCGCGTAATAAAGAGTCTGAGAAAGCGGCCACAACAGAGATCGGCTGAGAGTCCATTTCAAGCGACTGAACCACGGATGAACCGGTGAAAGAGGGCCGCGACTCGGTACCGAGTTGCGGACACTCAGAACCATGAGCCCGGCGCCTTCCATCAAGACCGAAATTGCTCTGAGGCTGTAGAGGTACCAATGAAATGCTTGGTCATATTGCGACCCAATCCAGCGCGCAGGACCTCTCATGGACAGATGAAAGGAGCCATTGGTTGCTCGTACGATGACAAGTCCACCAGGTGCCAGGAGATTCCTAGTTTGCTGCAACATGATCGCCGGATCCGCGACGGTTTCGAGCACATTGATCAAGGTCACGACGTCAAAATGCTGGGCCCATTCACCACTTTCCAGCGTGTGCGGCGAAAGAATCGGTATGCTTTTATGCGTGGCGCGCAGTGCCGCCTGTTTCGACAACTCGATCCCTGAACAGTCCCACCCTGCCTCGCGACAGAGCACGAGGAACTCCCCATCTCCGCAACCAATATCCAGCAACGTACCTGGAGGAGATCGATAGGAGGAAAGATGACGTAGGACACTCTGGAAAACCGGTTGCCGGTCATCTGAAGCCTCGACCTCTCCATAATCCCCGTCATAGTTTTCTTGGAAATACTCTTCCAAGGACTCGCGAGTCGGACGAGGATCGCGAAAGACAAGATCGCAGGCAGGACAGCGCACGTATCGTCTCGTGGGGGTATGAAATGCTTTAGCCAGTGGCTTACCGGCTCCGCAAGGGCACCCGATGCCGACGGCCTGCTGATCGATTACGGTAGTCATGCCGCTTCCCGTTGTGCCGCTGGAGGAGGTCCGACCGATGCCTCGCGCAAACCAGGCATCGCTTCTTCGAACACTCGGACGGTATCGTGAATCATTTTGTCGACCGTAAAAGCAGTGGCCATTTCTTGTTGCCCGACCTTGCCTATACGCGCCGCTCGTATGGGGTCGCGAAGCAAACTCCGAATCGCACGCTCTAATGCGTGGGGATTCCGAGGCGGGACGAGTAGTCCATTCAGACCGTCATGAATAATTTCAGGTACGCCGTTGACGCTCGAAGCGATCACTGGACGAGCCATGGCCATGGCTTCCAGTACAACGAAGGGTAGTCCCTCCGAAAGGGAGGGCAGGACGACCACATCTGCCGCCGCATACCAATCATCGACGTTGTTCTGCGCTCCCGCAAAGCGACAAGCTTTTGCAATTCCGAGTGTTCTGGCTAATACCTGAAGTGTCTCTCTCGATTCTCCTTCTCCGACGAATAAGCAGGTAAGCGACGGCCACTCTGTCAACAACCCTGGCAGTGCTTCGATGAGGAAGCGATGGCCTTTTTGATCCGTCAGTCTCGCCACGACAAGGAGTGTGGGGCCGTCGCCGGCACACCATTCCTTCTTGATCTTATGAGGATCGGAATTTCGAGAGAACCATCGTTGATCGATGCCGTTTCGTATCGTTGCTGTCTTGGTCTCGATACCGGGGCAATCCGCGAGGACATCACGCTTGATCGCATCCGATACGCAAATGAGTCGGCTGGTCAGTGGTAGTAAAACTCGAAGGATTGTGAGGTAGAGGTGGCGCCTGATTACACTAACCTCATAATCTCTGATGGAATTGTGTATTGTTGCAACAACACAAGGGACTCCAGCCAGCTTTGCTGCCAGGCATCCATAGACATTGGCGCGAGCTCCATGGGTTTGAAGGATCGTGACGGCATTCCGTTTCAGGAGATGTGCCAGCCGTATGACTGCCAGTGGGTTGAAGAGCGGCGTTAGATGAACGATATGAGTCGGGACGTGCTGTGAGACCATTTTGTCTACAAATGGGCCTGGTTCAGGGCAAATGAGTATCGGACGAAAACGGGATCGGTCTATGTTCTCGAGGAGCAGCTCTAAGTAGCGTTCTCCTCCTCCATACCCTGCCGAACCGGCCAATTCGGCAAGAACATAGGGCTTCATGGTTTTCTTCCCACTATTAAAAGACTTCCGCGTAAGTGAGGCACGATGTAGAAGGGCAATTTGGCTAATTGATACCCTGTTGACTTGCCGCCTGACGGCAGTCTTGCGTGTCTTCACCAAGGAAGTATCGTGATTCTACGATCGCAAAACCTGTTTGACGAAGCATGTCGGCTAATTCCTGCATGGCGTACTCACGTGCATGTGGCCGCCATTCATCATCTGGGTTCTGATAGCCTGGTGGTGCCAATCGGTCGTTTGGAGAGCGGCCGATCAGAAGCTTGAAGACATTTCCGATTCGCGTCACATTCGGAGTTGTCAGGACCAGATGTCCTCCGGATTCAAGTATCCGAAAGGCTTCGGCCAGCAGATGGAATGGTGAGGTCAGATGCTCAATGATTTCCAGTGCGAATACCAACTGCGCCGAATGATTCGGAAGCGGGATGTTTTTGGAATAGCCCTTCGTTTGAAAATGACCTCCTACCGGATCGAGGTCGACTGTCAGAATATTGGCCCGAATGTCTTTCTGCATAAAGTTCATGAACTCTTCGGAGATCATGAGTCCGGCACCATACAACTGTGCAGACCTGGTATAGTCGAGTCGACGGAGGAGTCGTAATAGGCTGCCAGGGAAAGGGCCCAAGTCGACGATGGTTTGTTTGTCCGATGGGAGGGTGCGTAATCCGCTCCTCAATGCAACGTGCAGGCGGTCACGACACTTCTTTGCGTGGTGCATGGGAGTGGTAAAACGCTCATCCTTCTGGCCGAAAGATTCGTACATAGACGGTTGGTACGATTTCAGTACGTTGAGAAAGTGCCTTCTTGTCAGCTCGTAGGTCATCATGTAGCCGTCATACAGGTGGAACGTGTGTTCTCGGAAGAAATATCTGTAGACGCTTTAGATGGAAGGCTGCAGCCACAGATAACAGCATCAGACAAGGTAATACAGGTAATGCGTAGCGACCTGCCTCCACGGTAAATGGAACATATCCTGCCGTTAGTCCAAGAGGGAACATATAGAGTGGTAAGAGCGTTTCCCATCGTTCTCGATGCATCCATGCGCTGAGGCAGGCGAGGAGGATGAGTCCTGGGATTAGCAGTAGTCGCTTGGCTAGGCTGTACAGGGCCACTGCCCACCCCCTGTCCTGGGCATCCGTCAGGAACCCAAGTTCTCCCTCGTGCCGCTCATCAAACAAATAGTACGAGTTGCCGACCCAGAAGTCCCAGATTCTTCCACATGTCAGACTTAGATAGTTCACCGGGTCCGCCATGACCCGTTCGATGCCTTTTTGGCGCAATAGCTGGTCCGTCCACACGTCATACATCGCATAGGCGTGTGGCAGTGGTGTGATGTTGGCACTTTCCCAGATAGTATGTTCTTGTTCCAGTGGCATTGGCCAGCTGCCTCGTGAAACAGGGTCACTCCCCATCCAGAATCCGACGCCGACTCCAGCCGACACAGGAATGAACTGATCGAATTGGACATAATTCCTCACCGACCATGGCAGCACGACTGTAAGACAGGCTGTCCCGTATACGACCCCATGTACAAGCTTTCGCGAAATCCGGTCGGAGTCCATCCCCGCAACTGTGGTGAGCAGTACGGCTAATACCAAAACAACCGGTTTACACAAGACCGTCAGTCCGGCGACCAGCCCCATGAGGACAAATCGAAGCATGGAAGGTTTCTTCATCGCTAAGACAGTCGTCCATAACCACAGACTGATGAGAAGGGTCAAGAGTGCTTCGCTCCGAATTCTTGGGTCATAGGTCCAGTAAGCGGGATAGAGAAAAAATAGAGCAGCCGTCCAAGCTCCCACTCGGGCATTCCACAAGACAGCTCCAACTCGATAGATTCCCCATGCGGCACCGAGATCGAACAGGACGTGCAGCATCGGCACCCACTCTGGTCGGTGACCTATCAGGAAATAAAAACCAGCAAGTACTCCCGGATACAGCGGACCGACATGGGCGGCTGGGTTCATGCCGTCTAGTGTAAATTGGTGCAGCGACACAAGGTTCCATGCCAGTGTATCGAACAACTGATCAACCGCGAACGATTCAGCGGGAGCCTTCGAGATGACCCATGCCCGAGCAAGGAGTCCAACGCTGACGGCGGGCAGCAGAATCATGGCAGTCTGGATATATTGTGGGTTCCGACGTCCGATCATTTCACGCAGACTCCGATCAAATTAGTGTCCTCGGCGATCCCTTCCGCATACTCAATGTCGGTAGGCACAAGGTCCTGTAGGTGAGGTCCCCCGTGTAGTCGACTCATCACGCTACCGAGCCAATGGCGCACCGGACGCGGAATACATGTTCGCAATCCGAGCGGGTCTAACGCGCGGATGCTGTCCATCGACCGTTCTGCGGTCTTGAGGCGCTCGCCTTGGCGACGGCCATACCAGCGAATGGATGTGAAGTGAGGTGCGAGCAACGCTCGGAATTCCTGTGCCGTATATTCTCGAATGTGGTATGGGTCGTTGGGCACGATCTCTTTGCCTTTTCCATGAGGGGTGAAGATGATGAGTGTGCCTCGAGGTTTGAGCACTCGGGTCAGCTCGGTCACGAAACGACCATCGTCATGGATATGTTCGATAGTATCTTGTGACACGATGCAGTCGAACGATTCATCGCGGAACCCAAGCGAACATCCGTCCATCGCGAGAAAATGCACATTAGTTCGTTGGTAATCGGCTCGACTCTTGGCCACGACCTCCGGTACACAATCGATGGCCACGATCTGGTCTGCACAGGTTCCAAGGTAGTCCGCTCCATATCCGGTCCCGCACGATAAGTCTAAGATCCTCTGCTGATGGAGGCTGCCGAATTGGCCAGCTGCCCATACATAACCAGACAAATTCACGATATGTTGTGTGTCTGTAGGATAGGCGGCTCGACGTTCCATGTACGTGCTCGTTATCTTCGACCGTGTCCAGCACAGACATATTCAGAACCTGCTCGTCGATCTCCGATCACAATTCGAGAGATGATGGACAGGTAGATGCCGAATGGTGTGTTCTGTGTGATGGACTGCGGTTTGGCCGTGGCGCTAATCAATTTCACAAATGTGCCGGCTGCGATCCAGCTTTTCATGATCCAACGCTTCCACCAGGGGAAATGTTTTTCCACGTATCGGATACGACTGAACTCCCAAACGAGGTTTAATTGAGCGCGATTGCCCTCTCCACTACGACCGATCAGGTGGATGACGTCCCCGTCAGCCAGGTGTCGAATCCGGTAGCCTCGCTCTCGGATTGCTTGACAGAGGTCGATATCTTCAAAATACATGAAGTACCCCTCATCCAAGCCTCCACAAGCGTTCATGAGATCGCGGCGTACCATGAGGCATGCCCCATTGATCCAGTCCACATCCTGCGAGCATGAACAATGGATGATCCGATTCGAAGCCAGCGCACCTTGGATTGTGGGGGCACATCGTCGAAAAGGTGCTGCATACAGAAGGTGATCCCGAACGGATGGAAATGGAAAACATGATTGGTACATTCGCCCGTCTTCCGTCCGTTGCCTGCACCCGACAGCGCCAATGTCTGGCTCTCGATCAAGGCAGGCAACCATGTGTTCTAAGGCATGAGCTTGCAGGCGCGTATCACTATTCAACATAAGGAGATACCGTCCGCGACTGATGTTGAGTGCTTGATTGACAGCTTTAGAAAATCCTCGATTCTGCTGATTCACGATGAGGTGCACCGTCTGGTAGTTTTCTCTCACAGCGTCAGCTGTCCCATCGTGAGAGTTGTTGTCCACAAGGATCACTTCGAATGTGACGTTCCCAGCAGTCTCAAACGCCGATCGGAGACAATCCAATGACAGCGCTCTCGTGTTGTAGCTGACAATCGCGATGGAGAGGTCTAGCGTATTTGTGGAGCTCATGCCTGCACACTATAAGTTTGATAGTTCCATAAGGCATTCAGCCGCGGTCGCTCAATCCACCAGAGATAGCCGATAAATATTACTGTGAGCATCAGGCCAAGAATTTCCGGTGCCCAGGAGGTCAGTACTCGCTGCTGGAGAGGGAGCGTCATGAGGACAATCCCTACTATGAGACCAAGTGCTCCGGTACGGCTCAGTGACAAGAACGTGTCCTGAGATGATGGACCAAGGAGACGGCCAGATACCCATGCCTGTAAGGCGGTTCCGAACAGGTAGCTGATCGTGAGAGAGAGAGCAGCCCCGACTATTCCGAACGACATGGTCAGTGGAACGATCAAGGCTAGATAGACAAGACATTGTCCAGCCCAGCTTTGCATCTGTAGATCAGGACGTCTCATCCCGTAATGCAATGAGGCCATCACGCTGGCATAGCCACTACACACGGCATAGAGGCAGAGGACTCTGAGTGGTTCGACAATGCCGATCCATTGCGGGCCAAACGTGAGAGGAACAATGATCGGTGACAGCATGCCAATGATCATGCCGAGTGGTATGTAGATGATTCCGACGAGTCCAACTTGAAGATTAAACACACGAGCGATCCCGAGCTCATCCTGTTGCAACGAGGCATAGGTCGGTACGCTGATCTGTTGCATAAGGGACGTGGCTCGTGCTCCGATGAGGAGCGGAATGGCCAGCGCCAGCTGATACATGCCCAGTGCCTCGGCTCCAAGAACACGACCGACGACGAGTTCTCCGCCGGTCATCACCACGAAGGCGCAGATCGTTGTAAGATTCAGACGGCTTCCGTAACGAAAGAGGTAGGAGAGAGCCGACCTCTTCAGCGACCAACGAGGAACAAAGCGTGAAATCCAGAAGGACAGAAGACATCCAACCACCAAACCGACCAATTGGCCGATGACGATTGCCCAGACTGTTCGGTAGATAATGGCAATGCTTACGGTGACGCTCGCCTCAATGCTGCGCCGGACCACGTCCATTGCCACACGACCTTTGAGGTCCAGTTTCTTCATCAACACGGCCATTGCCGGACTGTAAAAGCCTTGAATGATCAATGCCCAGGCGTGGACCCGTAGCAGCGGTTCGAGTAGTGGCATACGCATCACATCACTGATCAGCTCTGCCAAGAGCCAGACTCCGCTCGCCATCACCAGGCCTCGAAGAGCCGATAGGGTCCAGGCTGTCGCAAGATCATCTTCGGTGACATGGTCTTTTGCAATCAACGCCGACTCGAGTCCTAACTCCCCGAGCGTGAGAATCGCGAGCAACACAGCTGCGGATGCTGCCATGATTCCGAAATCTGCCGGGGTCAGGATTCTCGCAAGCACGACCAGTTGGATTGCAGCGACGACCTTGTCAAAAAGAAATCCTCCCCCAACCCAGCCACCAGCGAGGAGGATTCGGTCGCGAAGACGGAGGGTTGTTGAGATCTCGATGTGAGTACTCATCATGATCATGATTCGATCGTGTCGTCGATCCCTAGGAGCTATTCATGCGGCCAGCGCTTTTTGTTCGATGGCCTGCTGGCATACCTGTTCGAGTTGCTCGGCTCGGGCAGACCAGGTGTGAGCTCGCACGACGGCTGATCGTCCTCGTTGTCCCATGTTCTCCCGAAGTTCGGCGTTGTCCAATAGCGTGGCGATCTGACGAGCCAGATCGCCGGGATCATCAGCTCGTGCCGATAGCCCACACCCGAGATCACTCACGGTATCGCCATATCCTGGTCCTGCTGTTGCCACGACAGGACGCCCGCAGGCGAGATATTCCCACAGTTTCATCGAATCACCAGGATAGGATCGAATCTGTTTATGTAACACGACACCGATATCGAAGGCGGCAATCCACCGAGGGACTTCACTGAAATCGACTCGCCCAACGAAATGGATCGAGCGGGACAGGTGTAAGCGACGTACCTGTGCTTCGAGTGTTGGTCTCATGACGCCATCGCCGACGAGAAGACAGCGCACCGTGGGGTAGGACTTCTCGACAATGGCGATGGCATCAACGAGCGTATCGAGGCCATGCCATGGGAAAAACCCACCCACAAACCCAATATAATATAGTCCTTGTTCAGGTAGCCCCAACTCTTGTCTGGCCAATTCCTGCGGAAGCGGGGAGAAATGAATCGGATCGACACCATTCCTGATGACCACGAGTTTGGATGAATCTACCGATTCTCGAGACCGGAGACTGTAAAAGAGGTCGGGACAAACACTGACGATCGCGGCAGCCTTCTTAATGGCAAGATGGAGACAGTAACCCAAGAGTGCGAGAAGCGGTGGAATACGCCATGCACCCAGGACCTCTTCGTTCGGAAGTCCATTCACAAAGTATACGATGGGGCAGGAGGTTCCTTGTAGTGCCAAAAGCGGAGCAATTTGGCCTGGTGAATCAAACCACAACACGACATCTGGGCATTGTTCATGTAGGAGTGTTGTCAATGTTTGTTTGGAGTTCATGAGAAATGATAGTGGGCGGAACCCTCCCCACCTCATGACGGGCACGAAATGCATCTGTACCCGTGGTGGCATGCTGATTCCCGTGATGGTTCGTTCAGGCTGAGGCGCAACGACGCAGACATCGTGGCCACGCGAAGCCAAGGCTTTGGTGAATTCCAGTACTTGCCGTGACCCGCCAGCTGCAACCCCTAGGTCTTCATCACAGTACGTGAGAATGCGCATGAGTCTCCGCCCTAGTATCGGCATGAATCCATTGCCGAAGTTGTTGTGCGATCACCGCCCATGAAAAGGTCTTCTCTACAAAGCGTCGACCGTCTTCCCCCATCGCCCGGCAACAGTCGGGGTCTTGTATGAGAGCAATGATGGCATCCGCCAGCAGACGTGGCTGATCAGGGGGTACAAGTTGAACGCCGCTTTCAGCGCTGAACGTCGATACCACCGAAGGGATAGCGCTGGCCACCACAGGCCGATGGCATGCCAGATAATCGAAGAGTTTCACCGGTGATGTTTCACCACGATCTCCCCGAAACGGAGCCACGCAGAGGTTCATCGCCCCAATCCACACAGGAACGTCGACATAGGGGACGCGTCCGGCCCAGGTAATGCAGTTTTCCAATTCCAGTCGCCTGGCTTGTTGTTCAAGTTCTTCCCGTACTTCCCCATCGCCAACCAGGAGAAGGTGCGCAGTTGGGCAGACCTTTTTGATTAGCACCATGGCATCAAGAAGACAGGCGAGCCCTTGATAGCGATAAAAACTACCAATAAATCCAATATATAAGGATGCTTGGTGTAGTCCCAGTTGAAGTCTTGACGACACGGCATCGTGTGGTACAAACCGTTGCACATCTGTGCCGCTAGGGAAGACCGCGATACGTTCGAGGGACACGTGGTAACGCTCGTGGAGCAATGATCGCAAACCGCTCGTCAGTACGACCACATGGTCACAATGTCTTAATGCGAAACCGGCTAGCAGATGTCTTAAACGAAGACCGAACCACGATCTTCCTGTGAACCAGTCAGGAACCGGTTCGCCGTTCACTTCACAGACGCACGGCACTCGGAGCAATTTGGCAAGGATCAATGCATGCGGGCTGTTCATCCATCGGTAGTACACGACATCTGGTCGTGTCTGGAGTGCATGAATGAGTCCCTGAGCGAACGAGAGCAGTGCGTATGACAGTGGCCGAACCAGTGGTAAAAGTATGAGACGGATTGGAACGACCTTGAAGGCGAAGTGATTCGAGGCTGAGCGATATCGAGGAGGAAATAGAACAACCGCATCTCCGGCTTGGGTGAGTGCATCCGCCAAGGTCCACACGCGAACCAATCCCACTGGATCCTGTGGGGCGTCCGGTTCGTACCAATAGCAGAAAAGAAACCAGGTCATGCGGCCAGCTCCGTTCTGTTCGTTGTCTCAGCCGAGGGAGACAGCGTTGGCAATAGCATGACAAGACCTGCACAAAGCCAAAATGGCTCCATGATCCGTATGATGATAAAAGTATTCGCGCCAACGCCATGAGCTAGCATGGCGACCAATCCTAAGAGGAAGCCATGCGCCAGTCCTTTGGCGAACGGATCGGTTTGTGACAGAAACGACTCTCTGGCACATCGCCAGAGGCGATAGATGATGAATCCAAAGGCAACTAAACCGGCAATGCCCGTCTCACCGAGGATTTTCACGTACTGGGCGTCGGCCCACGCGTAACCGGTAATTCCGCGTCCAAGGATCGGATCATGAACCCAATCATCCAGAACATACGCCCATGATTTCAGTCGTTCGGTTGTGGACAGATCCAATCCGACCCGGCCAACCTTGATCTCTCCACCATATTGCCGTCCGAAGAAGGTCTCATTGACTCGCTCTTTCACATTGGCAGGCGCCAGGAGTGGAATGAGAGCCATGATGATCAGGAGAAGGGTAAGGACCCGCGGCCGTCTCCATTGGGTGACACCGACTGTCAGAAGTAGTACAAAAGCAGCAAGATAGGATGAGCGTGATAATGTGGCCATCAATGCTAAGACGGCAAATCCACTCAGGACCAAGAGTGCAATGCGAATAGAACCGATCTGAACGTGCAGCAGAAGGCCGGTCATAATCGCCAACAGAAATACGAGATACCCACCGAGCGTATTCGGTTCGCCGCTTTCGCCTTCAAACGGGGCCGACGCACGTTGCCCACTCGGTATTTGATAGATGGCATATAGACTGACGATCAGACCCACAACGAGCAGAGCGATCACGAGCCCTACCACATGCTGTTCCGAACGCACGTGATTCACGACCATGAAAAACACAAAAAAATACTCGAAGTATTTCAGGACAAAGAAAAATCCGGCGATCGGTCTGACCTGGCCGTTCAAGACGCCGATGAGTGTTGAGATAACGCAGATGATCATGTAGACGGCGATCGGTCGGTTCAGTGGAGTCTCGCGAAACAACGCCAATTCACGGTAGAGAATATTCTTGACCAACCAGCTGACGCCGATGATGACTAACAGAATATCATCCATACGGAATGACAATTCTCGCCCGCCTACACCGCGACCTTCGATCCGTCCAATCGCAATTTCTGGCGATAACAGCATCGATGCAATCAGCAGGTAGAGTGCTGCGGACACAGAGGTGAACGCAGTGAGCAGGATTAAGAATCCAAAGGCCGCTTGCATGCCGGTCGTCGGTGTTGTCAGGGTCAGACCTAAGGCGAGGATGAGCGCAAGCACTGAGACGACGAGGCTATCGTGTGTGGTAATGGCAGCCGGTTGCATAGCGCAAAAGCTCCGCGAGTCACGTCAACGATACTCGTAGCGATAGAGGCCGTACTCAGGCGTCACTTCTGACTTGACGTTGGTGAGCACGACACCAAGAACATTGGCCTGAGCGTGATCGAGTAGGAACTTGGCACGCTTCAGTGCATTGCGACCGATCCGACCAACCTGGTACACCAAGATGGTCCCATCGACACGGGAGCTAAAGGCGACCGCGTCCGTGACGGGAAGGATTGGTGGGGTGTCGATCAACACAATATCGTAGTCTTCCTGCATTTCTGCGATGAGCGCTTTGATCTTCGTAATATTCAGAAACTCGTTGGGATTTCCTGATTCTGAGCCACTCGTGATCACATGGAGATTATCCAGACCGGGAGTGCTGAGGAACCGATCGACACCAACCGTTCCAAGCATGAGGTCCGTCGCGGAACGCACGTATGAGCGCCATGACGTCGTCCCCAACAAGGCATCAACCAACCCTGGTTCGCGCTCGATCCCCAATCGTTGGTGGACAATCGGTTTGCGAAGATCGGCATCGACCAGCAACACTTTTATCCCCTCTTGAGCCATGGTGATAGCCAAGTTGATCACGCAGGTGCTTTTGCCCTCCCCAAGCGCGGCGCTGGTGAAGATAATCGACTTCACCCTACGATCCAGACTGGCGAACTGAATATTGGTTCGGAGCGAGCGAAGACTTTCCGACAAGACGGATTTCGGATCCAGCAGACAAATCAGTTTTGAGAGGCTCTCGGCCGCCGAGGGTGGTGTGTCCGGCGGCAATGTCTCCAGCGCCATCTCCTTGAGCACCTTATGGTCGAGCTGAGGAATGATTCCTAAGACAGGTACTTTGAGAAACTCCTCGACTCCTTCGATGGTACCAATCGATGTATCGAAGGACTCTCGACCGAAGGCGAGAACGATGCCGAGAAAACACCCCATCAACCCCCCGATCATCAAATTCATCGTGACGTTGGAGCCGTTGATAGGCGTTGAGGGTGCGATGGCCGGAGCGATGATGGAGACCTCCTCGATCCGTTCCGCCCCCTTTATCAGTAACTCCTGATGTTTCGCCTTCAGCGTTGCGAGGAGATCGGTGTTCACCTTCACCTCTCTCTCCAAACGACTCATTTGAATGGCTGCTCGAGGGTACCCCAAATAGCGTTGCCGATAATGTCGTCGTTGCTCTTGAAGCGCCTCTTCACGATCCATCAGTGTAGTAACCTTGGACTTCAGTTCTTGAATCATTTCAGACTTAACGTTGTCGACCTTCTTCTGTTGCTCGACTACCTGCGGGTGATCCGGCGTGTAATTGATGAGCAAGGTATCGCGCTCCTGGATCAGGTCCAATAACCGTTGATTCAGGATAGTGAGAAGTGCGTTCTGTTCTTCGGTGAAGATTCGGCCGGTCTGATTGCCGATCACGGCGTCCGAGTGTTTCAGCGCTTCGATTTGTCGTTCGCCCTCTGTGCGTTTTCGCAGCACGTCGTTGTACTGCTCTTCCAACTTGGTGAAGGTATCCAGAGCAGCTCGGGCTTCATCAGCAAGAAAGACCCGGCCTTCATTCTCTTTGAAAGTGCGAAGAGCGTCTTCGGAATCGTTCAGCTGTTGTTCTAGACTTGCCAATTGTTCTTCCACGAACCGTTTGGAGTCAGTGACAAGACGGTTGCGGGCAGCGATGTTCTCCACGCGGTACGCTGAGGCTGCCGAGTTCGCCATCTGTTCCGCGAGTTCTGGCTCATCAGAGGTAGCGGAAATACGAATAATGTTCGTATCTCCTTCTCGCTGGGCGGTGATCTCCTGACCAAGATTGTAAATGATGTTCAGATAGGTCGCGGACCTTTTGTCATCCGGCGCCGCGTTCGCATCCACCCGTCCAAGGTCCACCGCTACACGTTCCATGACGGGAAAACTGCGAATAAATTCAATCTGGGTCCCGAGATCATTCATGCTCGAGTAGGACAGAGATTCCAACAGTTGCTGGGCTATCGTGGTGCTCCGTTCAAACTTGACTCGTGCTGAGGCTTCATAGAGAGGATCGGGCCGAAGAAATTCCGAAAAGATCACGGTAAAGACCACCACGAGGACGGTCGAGAGAAGGATGAGATACTTGCGTTTTTTCAGGATCAACCAGTAGTCGATGACATTGAGTTCGTACTGTGCCATGGAAGTCCTGTATCAGTTCATCGAGCTACGGTTTGAACGATGTAAATGCCGGGATCAGATACGCCGGGTACAGTGGCATGATAGCAGCCTGAACAATCGGCATGATCTTCTTTGCCGCTTCTGTTGCGTCTCCCAACTGTTCGCGTGGTACAAAAATGACATCATTTTCCTCGAGCGCGACATTCCGTGAAAGGTCTCCATAGGTGAAGACACGAGCAAGGTCAGCCGTTAAGATATGAGGGTGTGAGAAGTCTCCACCTCGGACAATCCGAATTTCCTCGAGCAGCGCCGTTTCGTAGAAATTATCTGCTGCCGCTACCGCTTGGAGCACCGTCATGTCTCTCGCCATGGGAACCATGCCAGGCTTCTTCACGTCTCCGAACACAAAGACCCGTTTGATTTTGAGCAGTTTCTTTTTGAGCGCCACTTGGGCGCGGGGCTCTCTCATAAAAGGCTTGGCTGCGTCTTCGATTCGGCGTTCGGCCTCGGCCACTGTCACACCGCCCACCGGTACTTCCATGAATCCAACGGAGACCGTTCCGGTTTCGCGCACCAACCCACTGTACTTTTCTTCACCTGCTCCTCGCCGGATGACGACTTCCAGCGTGTCGCCTGTTTCAATCGGCGTCTCTGTCGTGGGAACTGTTTCGTCAGCATACACATCGCCCTTGGGAAGCGGTGGAAGTGAGACAGGATTCGTGCTCACTGCCGAAGGGGGCAAGGTCGATTGTCCCGGATTGCGGCACCCTACCATGTGAAGCAGGCTCATCTGAGCTATGCACAGGACAATGGCGAGCGGCGCATTAGGAATTGGCTTCATCGAGTCATCTCCTATGATGCCATTCTAGCGTGCACGACGCCCACGATATGCGCCGACATGTTTTGCGATAGATCCATATCGCTCGGTTCACCAAATTTTGAGATTTCCACCACAGGACGAAGCGGGTAGCGAGGATTGGTTCTTTTCACAGTCCCACTCTCTCCGGTGTTCAAGCGCACCTCTGTTCCGACCGGATAGAGGGTAATTTGATCGCCGATTGCTTTGAGCACCGGAAGGGAAAATAGAGTCTTGCCGCGAAGCAGGAGCTCACGTATGACGTCATGAGGTGAATTATTCATTCGATAGGGTCTCGTTGTGACCATGGCATCCAATGAATCGACAATTCCAATGACTTGCGCCGGCTCGGCAATCTGTTTGTGTTTCAGTCGGCATGGGTAGCCGCTGCCGTCCCATCGTTCATGTTCCTGTGCGCAGATGCTGGCTACCCACTCGAAGACATTACCCTGTCCCGCGAGAATCCGGCGACCTCGTTCCGGGTGAGCACGAATGAGATCCCGCTCTTCTTCAGTGAGAGCACCTCGTTTCGTGATGAGCAACTCTGGAACCGTCCACATGCCGAGGTCATGGAGCAAACCGGCCAATGCCAGCCGCTCTAGATCTTGCTCTCGGTATTGCAGACCGATTCCTACCTTTGTTGCGAGGATGGCAACATGCAACGCATTATCGACTAGATAGTCATCAGACTGCCCGTTCAATGCCCATCCGATAAGGTCATCACTCTGGTGCAGGAGGTTGACTAATTGCTCAGCGGGACTGGCGCACCGTGTCACGTCCGGGATCTTATTGGCATGGACTGCTTCTTTGATCCGATAGAGCTCTTGCCCTGTTGAGGCAATCCATGAGCGACAGCTACTCAGCGCCGATGCTCCCGTGTGAGAAGTGTGTGTGACGCCGCCCTTTGGATGAGAAGCCTGTTCCCGGATCAAATCAGATAACCGTGCCACTGGTTGGTGCTCCCTCCTCGATTATCTTGTCATTTGCTCACTGGTTTACGAATCCCAGATTCCTGTCGGACATCAAGCTTGCTCAGCTCCCGCTCCAATGTGGCGCGGATAAAGCCGCTCGTTGTGTATCCCTGCTGTTTCAGGGCATCGAGTTTTTCCTTGAGCTCGACCGGAAGCTGGATGACGATGCGAACAAGCTTAGCCATGATCAGGACTCCCTTGATACAGAGCACGTGTCATGGACAAGTCGACTGCACATGCTGTGCCTTGCTAGCAATTAGATAAGCATTGGAAAGTATTGGTACTTCTGTTGCGATCTACTAGCGTCTAGGCCAAGAAGAGCCAAAAACTGTCCTTTCTAACCGGTCTTGTACGATGGAGAGGACTGAGGTGAGGGGCTCCTAACTGCTGAAAATGAGTGGGGGGCTGGTCAGTTAAAGGACGCAACGAGTCGGTTCCAGTTGCGGTGTTCACAACGCCAGGGACAGTTCACCAGGTCAACGGGTTTCAGTATGAGATCGCGCATGCGTCCCACGGTGAACTCAGATGTTGATAGTCGACCCGAGACCCAGATTGCTCCGTCAAGATCTGTACGATAGATGGTGGCCTCCTGATCCGTATAAGCTTGAAGCACCGACCCTACGGGATGTCCATACGGGTTGCCAGCTCCAACCGATATGATGGCATACCGCGGGTGAACTTGGCGGATCCAACCATGATCAACGGAGCTGCGTGCTCCATGGTGTGGCACTTTCAATACTGTCACAGGCTGTCGACCGTCGGCCGTCAAGCGGCTCAAGCCAGAGGCTTCAATATCGGCTGCGAACAAAATCGAGTATGCTCCGCAGTGTAGTCTTGACACGATGGAATGGTTGTTCAATGAGGTTCCGCTTTGGAGTTGGATCAGATCAAGCTCTGCTGAGCGTTCGGGCGGGTTGAGAATGGTCAAACGGCAGGGACCGGAAGGCAACAGGTCTTGCCCGAGCGTTGCGATGTGTTCATCGACTCCTCGAACACGAAGAGCAGATCGAAGCTCTTGGGAGAATTGCTCGGGTCGAACAATGCCACTTCCCCAAAACTGACCGATGGAGAAATGACGAAGTATCCAAATGAGGCCGCCCACGTGATCGACTTGATCATGCGTGGCAATAACCAAATCGAGATGGGAGATCCCACGATTCCACAAGAAAGGTGCTACGACCATTTTCCCCATATCAAACCTCTCGTGTCGCGTCCCACCGTCGATCAGCATGGTTCTTCCGTCGGGTAGCTCGACGACGGCACTATCTCCTTGACCAACGTCGAGAAAGGTGACTCGCCAACGGTCTCCATCTCCGCGCAAACCAGGTGGAATCAGCCACCAAACGAGCAAGATGACCAACATGCCGGCACCGATCAGCCGAGCACGATGCGGCAATGTTCGAATAACAAGAAACAGACCGCCACAATAAAAGAGGACCATCATGGGTATCGATGGTGCCGCCACATACCACTCTCCGCCGGGAATACCGGCGCACCACCGTAGGCCCGTTACCATCCAGTGAAAGAAAGGTTCGAGCCAAGCCCCCATGATCAAGAAATCGTTCCCGGTGACAATAGTCCATACCGCGGCTAGTAAACCAGGCGGGACGAGGACCAGACCTGTAAAGGGGACAGCCAGGAGGTTCGTGATGACTCCCATCCATGGAACTTGGTTGAAATAGAATGCGACCAGGGGAAGGGTTGCCAATGTGACTGTTCCACTTATCATGATGGCGCTGAGGACAGCGCTCGTGATGCGAGTGTGGGGATGCCGATGGGAAGCTGCTTCGTCCTCATTCGCAACTGGTATGTGAGCAAGCAGACTGAGTATCGCCAGAACGGAGAGAAAGGAGAGTTGAAAGGAGATATCAAATATTGCTCGAGGATCATGCAACACAATGATCAGAAGAGCAGCTGCCATCGCATGCCCGAGATGACGTTGGTGCCCAAGCCAGACTGTCGCCATTCCTAAGGTAATCATGATAAGCGAACGGATAGTTGCCAATTCAGCTCCCGCCAGCACTGCATACAGGGCGACAGCTGGCCAGGTGAGAAGAATGGCAATCTGTGAGGGAGTGAGTCTCCGCGATATCGTCAACAATAGCGCAGACGGAAGCCATAGGATTGATCGTTTCACCAACCCAAACAACACCACGGCGACTAGCCCAAGGTGAGAACCGGAGATCGAGAGGAGGTGAACGGTTCCTGTGATCATGAACCATTCCTGAACCTCCTGCTCAAGAAAGCCACGCTCACCGATAATCATGCCGAGATAGATCCCCAATGAAGGCTGACTCAAGGTGTGGATGGCCGCCTGTCGTACGATGTTTCTCCACTGATCAACCTGGCCCCAAATGTGCCATCGACCCGTGAGCGGCCTTTCGATGAGTGTTACTGCGTCAGGACCACTCAGTGCAGCTACAAAATCAATGCCGTGATGCACCATATATGCGGCATAGTCGAATCCAGAGGGATTCAATGATCCCTTGGGGCGGTGAATAGTTCCCTGGAACCTAACGCGATCACCCTGGTGCAGTGTCAGGCCAGGATCGCGCCATATCACGCGTATACGGTTGGACGTCTCTGACTTGTCATCGGTCTCGATGATTACGGTCTGACGTCCTACCCCATGCTGAACTGGTAGAACAATTCGTCCGGAGATGCCAGCCCTACGGCTCTCTCGAAGATCCAACGAAGTTGGATGAAAAGTTGGTGAGGGAATGAGGAGACTCCAATACATCACCCCTGACAAGAGACTCACATACAGAGGGAGTGTTCGGTGTGTATCCAGATGGCCGCCCCGTTCAAGGAGAGAGAAACCAAAGGCGGTGGCAGCCAATAGTGCGATTGAAGAAATCGGGAAAAGGGAAAGCTGAGAGCCAACAAGAAGACCAAAGAGAAATGCGACCGTGAGAGATGGGAGCATGAGCGTCTCTCGTGTTCGAGAAGGAACACTCAGCAGAGATGATCACGTATGATACTGGTGAGGTCGTCAGCAATCTCTTTGACGATCGTAGAATGTTCCCCCTCTACCATGATTCGAAGTAATGGCTCAGTGCCGGAATATCGAATCACGACACGCCCACTTCCGTTCAATCGTCGATTACTTTCTTGGATCGCTTGATCAATAGCAGGAATAGTCTCCAAGACTGGTTTCTGTTTGACATGGATATTAACCAATATCTGAGGAACGGCTGCCATGGCCTTCGCCAACTCTGACAAAGGTTTCTTGGTTCGTTTCAGCAAGGACAACAGCTGGAGTGCTGAGATGAGGCCGTCTCCCGTCGTGTTATGGTCGAGAAAAATAAAATGTCCTGATTGTTCTCCGCCGAAGTTATACCCCTCAGACAACATGCGCTCGAGCAAGTAACGATCTCCGACAGGTGTTCGCACCAGCTTGATCCCTGCTTTGGCCATCGAGAGTTCTAACCCAAAATTACTCATCACGGTTCCAACTAACGTCTGTTTAGTCAGGAGCCCATTCTGGTGAAGATCGAGCCCCAGGGCAGCCATGACATGGTCTCCGTCAATGATCGTCCCTTGCTCGCAAACAAATACGGCCCGATCGGCGTCTCCATCGAGAGCAATACCAATGTCTGCCTTTTGCCGCAGCACGGCCTCTTGAAGAAGCTCTGGGTGAACCGCGCCGCAGCCAGCATTGATGTTCATTCCATTCGGTTTATTGCCGATGACTTCTACGGACGCACCCAACTCTCTGAGGACGGTCGGAGCGACTTTGTATGCAGCGCCGTTCGCGCAATCAACAACAAGCTTGATTCCTTGAAAGTCCAAGTCTCTCGGCAAGGATCGCTTCGTAAATTCGATATAACGTCCTTCAGCATCGTCTATGCGGTATGCTTTGCCGATCAGATCTGCTGTCGGACGGAGGTGACGAATTTCGTCGGATACGATCAGCTCTTCGATCCGAGCTTCGACTTCGTCTGGAAGCTTGAACCCATTGCTGGAAAAGAACTTAATACCGTTGTCTTGGTAGGGGTTGTGTGAGGCAGAAATGACCACACCGGCATCCGCGCGGAGACTCCTGGTTAAAAATGCAATGGCAGGAGTTGGCATGGGTCCTACCACTAACACATCGACACCCATGGAGCAGATCCCAGCCATGAGAGCGGATTCCAACATGTAGCCAGAAATCCTGGTATCCTTTCCGATCACGATCTGATGACGCCCTGCACGTCGCATGAAGATGTGCGCAGCCGCTCGACCAAGTTGCATTGCCATTTCGCTGGTCATGGGATCAAGATTTGCGACCCCTCGTACCCCATCAGTACCAAATAATTTACGCATTGTACTCCTGTCCAATAGCTGCCCAGTGAGGGCTTAACGCAGCCGCCATTTTAACTATGTCGATGGTCATTGCAACGTCATGAACGCGGATAATGTGAGCGCCACGATCAACAGCGAGAGCAACAGCTGCTGCCGTTCCCCACTCCCGGTGTTCCACAGATTTTCCGACCACGTTTCCGATGAACCCCTTCCGTGATAGTCCTACGAGTACAGGACAATTCAACACCAAAAAAGAGGATAGTTGTTTTAGTAGATCGAGGTTATGGGATACGAGCTTACCAAAACCAAATCCTGGATCAAGGATGATGTTGGTTCGAGCAATCCCTGCCTGCATGGCGGTTTGGACACGTTCGTCAAGGAATTGTGACACGTCTGATCCAACATCGAAGTAATGGGGAGACTGCTGCATGGTCTGAGGGGTTCCCTGCATGTGCATCAAGACTACGGCAGCGTTTGAGTGCGCCACCACAGAGGCCATGGTCGGGTCCTCTCGGAGGGCACTCACATCGTTGATGATAGAGGCGCCACTCTCTAACGCGCGTGCGGCCACTTGAGATTTAGTCGTATCAACCGAGATAGGAGTTGTCACCTGGCGAGCCAACCCTTCAACGACCGGGATAACACGAGCCACTTCCTCATGCTCAGCGACCGGGTCCGCACCAGGCCTAGTTGATTCTCCTCCGATATCGATGATATCTGCCCCTTGTTGGATAAGTTCCAGGGCATGCGCAATGGCTAGGTCCGGTAATGTATATCGTCCACCATCATAGAACGAATCGGGAGTGACATTCACGACACCCATGATCAATGGACGTGTGCCACATTGTATCTTTCTCCCTTTGGCAAGAAACCAATTCCGTGGCTGCAATGGATGTTGATGGTGTGAGACCAGATCCAATTCTTTCACCGAGCAAGGCGAAAGCCAGAATAAAGGTTGGCTGATCCAGAACGGTAACTCATGGATCGGAGAGAACATCCATATGCGTTGCTAGATGAATAGGACGGCTCCCAAGTCAGTGGGAGCCGTCGCTGAATGTCTCTGCCAATCTAAGCCGGGACGGTTTGAGAGGAGGATTGTAACAGAATCTGGTCGATTTCTGGCGCGTCCAACACTTCTTTTTCCAGGAGCGCTTCTGCCAACGCTTTGAGACTCGTCATCTGCTCTGTCAGCACGCGCTTCGCGCGATCATAGTTTTCAGTCACAAAGCGCTTGACCTCGAGGTCGATCTCAAGGGCCACCTGATCACTGACATCCCGTTTGGTGGTAAAGTCTCGACCGAGAAATACTGAATCTTCTTTTTGCCCAAATGTGAGCGGCCCCAATTTTTCGCTCATGCCCCATTCACAGACCATCTTTCGGGCAAGCTCGGTTGCACGCTCAAGGTCGTTGCCGGCTCCGGTCGTGACATGCTTAAACACGAGCTCCTCTGCGACCCGTCCGCCCATGAGAATAGCTAATGTATTGTAGAGAAACTCTTTAGAATAGTTATGTCGGTCATCGGTTGGTAGCTGCATTGTCACGCCAAGTGCCCGACCTCTTGGAATAATCGTGACTTTATGTACCGGATCGGTTCCAGGCAAGAGTTTCGCCATCAGTGCGTGCCCGGCTTCGTGATAGGCCGTGACTCTCTTCTCCTCGTCAGTGAGAATCATGCTCTTACGCTCGGCTCCCATCATGACCTTATCCTTGGCCATTTCAAAGTCGATGTTTTCAACTTCTTTCTTGTTTTGCCGAGCAGCCCACAGTGCGGCTTCATTGACCAAGTTTTCAAGGTCAGCTCCTGAAAACCCCGGTGTTCCTCTGGCAATCTTGTCAATTTCCACATTTGCTGCGACGGGCACTTTCTTGGTATGAACCTTCAAAATTTCAGAGCGTCCGCGGAGGTCCGGGCGATTGACAACGACTTGTCGATCAAAACGGCCAGGTCTGAGCAAAGCCGGGTCGAGTACATCCGGCCGGTTCGTCGCAGCGACCAAAATAACACCCTCGGTCGTATCGAATCCGTCCATTTCCACGAGTAGTTGGTTGAGTGTCTGTTCCCGCTCATCATGACCACCACCAAGACCGGCCCCTCGCAATCGGCCTACTGCATCGATCTCATCGATAAAAATGATACAAGGGGCATGTTTCTTCCCCTGCTCAAACAGATCGCGAACTCGAGAGGCTCCTACTCCGACGAACATCTCAACGAAATCAGAGCCGCTGATACTGAAGAAGGGCACACCCGCTTCGCCGGCGATGGCTTTTGCCAGTAACGTCTTTCCAGTTCCGGGAGGACCTACGACCAGGACGCCCTTTGGAATACGTCCTCCGAGCTTCTGAAACTTCCTCGGGTCTTTCAGAAATTCGATGATTTCGAGAACTTCTTCCTTGGCCTCATCGACACCGGCGACGTCCGAGAAGGTAACCTTTTTCCTTTCTTCTGTGAGCATGCGCGCACGGCTCTTCCCAAATGACAGCGCTTTATTTCCACCAATCTGCATCTGTCGCATCAGGAAAAACCACAAGCCCAGAAAGAGAATGAACGGACCCCATGTTACCAGGAAGGTGATATACCATGGACTTTCATCCGGTGGCTTCACTTCAATCTGGACGTCCCGATCTCGAAGGATTTTAACAAAGTCAGGATAATCGGCTGAGTAGGTCCGGATGCGTGTCTTGTCCCTCAGGACACCACTCATGTTATTGCCCTTGATGATGACTTTCTCAAAATCGCCCTTATCGAGCTTCGCCATGAAATCACTGAATATGACTTCTTCTTCCGGCGCGTGAGTCGGTACACTAAACAGATTGAAGAGGAGAATCATGAACAAGCCGACAACCACCCAAAAAAGCAAGTTCTTGACCCGGGAATTCATCCAGTTCTCCTTGGCCGGGATGTTGGAAGCAACGTGTTGAAAAGTCGTAGTGATGTTAACATAGCCTTGCGTAAATTCACAACAGCTCGTGGAAAAACGAACGTGCGAAACGGTTACGTCTCGTGCTCGTTCAACTGATCAAGAACAGCGAGATAAGGAAGGTTGCGATACTTCTGCTGGTAATCCAGTCCGTACCCCACGATATACTCATTCTGCACTCTGAAACCAACATAATCCACCTGTATGTTGACCACTCGGCGTTCCGGCTTGCTCAGTAACGTGCAGATCTTGATGCTGTTCGGTTTCCGCTTTGCCAACGTTTTCATCAGGTACTGAACAGTCAATCCTGAGTCGACAATGTCCTCGACCAGGAGTACATCCTTGCCTTTGATCTTTTCGGTCAGTTCCGTGACCAACTTCACCTTCCCGGAGGTCTTTGCCCCAGTGCCGTAGCTGGTCACGATGATAAAATCGACACGGACCGGGATTCGGATGGCGCGGGCGAGGTCGGCAAAAAAAGCATAGGCGCCTTTCAATACCCCGACAAGTACCAGGTCCTTACCCGCATAATCGGTGCTGATCTGTCGTCCTAGTTCTCTGATACGACTCCGCATTTGTTCCTGGGTGACGATTGGGCGTCCGAACATCCGTTCCATCTCACACAGTTCCTTCCCTTAAAAGTGGATCATCAACGGTGAATACGAGATAGCGTTCCGTCGCGGCAGTGGGGAGCCAGCGATGGTCTTGCCGATAGCCCACGACCCACACGATTCCCTCCGGCGCAACGACTAGTGGAATGCGAGAACGGACGGACTTGGGAATTTTGAGATCGATAAAAAAATCCTGAAGCTTCTTTGAATGCCCATCCATGCCGCATGGTTGAAATCGGTCACCGGGTGCCCAACTTCGCACCATGAGAGGTTGAGAGATGCACGCAGCATCTACCACGATCCGATCCCGTTCTCGTTGTGCCGGAGCCTCCCTGCATGCCTGGAGTTGTACATGAAGTCGCTGACCCGTTCCAGGCCACAGGAGAGAACCAGGTACACCCATGTCGTGTTGGAGACTGACGGATTGATCACCATCGGGAGCCATCAAAGGTTGGTCATGGGGGACAAACCGGAGATGTCGATCCGTTACGATCACATGGCCACCTCGAACATCAATACGAGAGCCAACTTTCCCATTTGCAGCGATCTGGAGAATTCGATCCACGGTTGTGAGGCCAAGCGCGTACGGCTGATTGAGACTCTGTCGAATGACATTGCGGATCCCGCGCCGTTGCAGGGAGTAGGGAAACGTCAGGAGATGGGTTCGATCGACGGTCCAGACTCGTTCTGATTCCCATGTCAGGGCGACTGAGAACAGAGCGGCAGCCTGTTGATCTAGGTAGCGATCATCCTCGCGGCAAATGTTCGCGAATCGACGGAGTGCCCCAAGGCTTGCTGGCGCCAACCGATTGAGAACCGGAACTAACTCATGCCTAATTCGATTTCGCAGGTAGAGGGGTTTCGTGTTGCTGGAATCATTACGGAACGGTAACCCGGAATTCTGGAGATAGCCGAGAATATCTTGACGCCCGGTTTCGCACAGAGGTCGGACGATCCAGCCATCTCGATCAGCCGGCATGCCCGCGAGTCCGGTGAGCCCGGTTCCGCGAAGCAACCACAGCAAGATTGTTTCAACCTGATCATCTGCAGTATGGCCGAGCACGATACGGTTCGCTTTGCACTGTTTGGCAATCTCCGAAAACGCCTGATAGCGAAGGTGACGAGCCACGGCTTGTAGAGATGATTGCTTTGACCTCTCATGCAGGTGGAGCCGTCGGACATGGAGAGGGATGTTCAATTCTCTGCAGCGGGCTGTGACGAACGCTTGGTCACCCTCCGACTCAGGTCCACGCAATCCATAGTTACAGTGAACGGCCGTCAGGGTCAGCGACCATTCAGGACGGAGGCAATCCAGAAGTGATAACAACGCCATGGAATCGGGCCCACCGGAAACGGCAACCAAGAGGTGCTGACTATGGTGAAACAGATCTGAGGTCCGAACGGTACGGACCATCCGATGAAGTAAGGGAGGCCAAGATTTATGGGGAGAATTCATGGCTATGGGAGGCAATGATTCACTACCCTCCGATGGCTTGGTGATGTCGACGAAGAATCGTCTTGGCAGACTCCACATCAGATGCGATCTGACGACTCAGTGCCGTTTCCTCAACGAACTGTGCGTCTCCCCGAATACGTTCAAGAAATTGAACCGTCAGGGCTTGTCCATACAGATCATGGGGTCCATCTAGAAGGCTCACTTCCAACAGTCGTTCTTTCCCATCAAAAGTCGGTCTCGTTCCAATGTACGCAACAGAATCGTGCCGTTCATGATCGACGATTGTGATGGAGGCATAGATTCCATCGGCTGGCGTGACGCGGTGGGAAGGCAATTGAATGTTTGCGGTTGGCCATCCTAGAGCCCTGCCCCTCCCCTCGCCTGGGCTGACGATGCCACGAAGTGTGTAGGGGCGTCCGAGAAGATCAGCCGCCTGATCAACCTGCCCGGAAATAATGAGTTGCCTGATTCTGGTAGAGCTAACCACTCCTCCGGCCATGATGACGGGTGACGTTGGGTGGACAGTGAAGCCGTATCGTTTCCCGAGATCGGTCAAATCGTGGATTTTCCCAGCTCGTTTATGCCCAAAAGCAAAATGTTCTCCGACGAACACCTCTCTCAGTCCCAAGCATTTGGCGAGAATTTGGTCGGCAAATGCTTCGGGAGAAAGCGAAGCAAACGCCGGGGTGAATTCCAAGAAGACAACTTCATCGATGCCTGCCCGTTCGAACAGATCAAGCTTCTCCTCCTCATCGGTCAAGAATCGTAAGTCGGCGTGAGGTGCCAGAATTTTTACCGGGTGAGGATCGAAGGTCAACACGACGGCCGTTCCTTGCGCCTGGCGTGCCGTCTCAACAACCAGCTTCAAGAGTCCCTGATGGCCACGATGGTGCCCATCGAAGTTGCCGATCGTACCCACTGGATACGGTCGAACAGTCTCGCTACGATATCCTCGTGTTACCTGCATGGTTGATCAATGGAGTAGTTTGGCTGCGTCTTTTGAGAAGTACGAGAGGATCAGGTTCGCTCCTGCTCGCTTGATCGCCAAGAGCGATTCCATCATCGCACGTGATTCATCGAGCCATCCCGCTTGTGCCGCAGCCTTGATCATGCTGTACTCACCACTGACCTGATAGGCTGCGAGAGGAAGTAGTGTGCGACTGCGAGCGGTCGTGATGATATCCAGATAAGGTAGGGCCGGCTTAACCATCACGATATCGGCTCCCTCCTCAATATCCAGCTCGATTTCGCGGAGGGCTTCACGTGCGTTCGCCGGGTCCATCTGATAGGACTGGCGATCGCCGAATTGCGGACTCGAGAACGCCGCATCACGAAAGGGTGCGTAGAAACACGAGGAAAATTTGGCGGCGTACGCCATGATTGGTAGATCTGAGAACCCGGATCGATCCAACTCACTCCGAATGGCAGCCACTCGCCCATCCATCATATCTGACGGTGCGACCATGTCGGCTCCGGCTTCGGCATGCGTCCGAGCCATGACCGTGAGGCACTCCAGCGTTTCATCGTTGAGAATCTTGCCGTTCTTCACAATGCCGCAGTGCCCGTGATTGGTATATTCGTCGATGCACACATCGGTGATGACCAACAACTCTGGTACCTGTTGCTTCACGGCGCGGATGGCCCGTTGTACGATCCCATTGGGGTCCCATCCTGAACTCCCATGCTCATCCTTGTGGTTGGGAATGCCGAATAACATGATGGCAGGAATACCGAGCGCCAATATTTCTCCGGCTTCTTTGGTCAGCAGATCGACCGACAGCCGGTACTGACCGGGCATCGATGCAATTTCTTCACGACGAGCGGTCCCTTCGACGACAAAAAGTGGGTAGATAAAATCTGCCGGAGACAACGTGGTCTCACGGACCATTCTCCGCAAAGACTCATGCTGCCTGAGCCGTCGGAGACGGTGAATGGGAAATGCCATCGCCCGCCCTACTTTCTCGGAAGGTTGGTCAAAAAGACGACGAGGTCTCGAACAGAGATGATTCCGACCAACTCACCCTCGCGTGTCACGCCTAAATGCCGAAGGTGGGACTGTGCCATCAGATCATTGGCATCCAGGAGCGTTTTGCTTTCTTCGATCGTCATGATCGGGGCCGACATGATTTGCTCGACCGTCGTTCTTGTCGCGTCGGCTCCGGCGGCAACGACCCGGCGCATCATGTCGGTATCGGTGATGATTCCGATGATCTCACGATCATTGGTCACAAATAAGCTACCAATACCTCGGTCTCGCATGATGCGAGCAGCAGTTTGTGTGTCGGTGTCTCGCGGAACCGTCACGAACTTTTCTCGGGGTATCATAAAGGACTTTACAGGGACCATCTCACCCTCCTCTTCGTAAACTAGAGATGCATGACATGTATATCAGCTGGAATTAGACTTTAGACTATGGCTCCCGTTGCCACCGGTTTACGGTGTTGGAAATGACGCGCGATCGCGTCCACCAGCGCGGGAATTGTGTTCTCTCTTGGCATGATCGAAACCGTCAAACCATAGTCCTCGGCAGTCCTGGCCGTGATGGGTCCAATACATGCGACCGTGACGGACTGTAGAAGCAGCCTGACTGTATCAATCCCACCAAGCATTGCCACAAAATTCTTGACCGTAGATGAACTCGTAAAAGTGACAACATGGATCCGATGGTCCATGAGTTGCTGCCGCCATTCCAGGTCGTCTTGAGTGGGTGTGACTGTTCGGTACACCGGAACGACGTCAACATGAGCACCATGAGCGCGAAGCTCTTCCGGCAAGATCTCCCGAGCCACCTCGGCCCGGGGGATTAAGAAACGAACCGTCTTGATATCCTGCTGCGCAAATACCTCCAGTACTCCTTCGGCCTGATAGTCGGTCGGTATGAGATCTGCTTTGACACCAAATTTCTCAAGCTCCTGGGCGGTGCGGGGTCCGATGCAGCAGAGTCGTCGTCCTGCCAGGCAGCGGGAGTCAAGTCCCTTGGCCCATAATCGAGTCATGAACCGATCCACACCGTTCACACTGGTAAAAATGATCCAGTTGTAGGTTCCGATCTCGGAAATGGCGCGATCAACAGGCGCCCAATCGGCAGGAGGAACAATCTTGATGGTTGGGGCCTCGACGGCCTCGGCTCCATAGCCGGCCAGTAGCGCCGCTAATTCGCCGGCCTGTTCTTTGGCACGAGTCATCAGCACCCGCTTGCCGAAGAGTGGACGTCGCTCGAACCAGTTGAGTGTCGGCCTGAGCCGCACAACCTCGCCCACGACGATGACCGTTGGGGGTTCCAACTTTGCCACGTTGGCCTTGTGTACAATATCGGCTAAGGTGCCGACGACAGTGTATTGGGAGACCCTTGTGCCCCAACGAATGATCGCCACGGGGGTTGCTGGTGTCAGTCCCTCAGAAATGAGGCGTGTTGTGATCATGGAGAGATTCTTCATACCCATGAGAAAGACTAACGTACCGTGGCTGCCAGCGAGGCGTGGCCAGTCCAACGTCGTGGAAGGCTTTTCTGGATCTTCATGTCCGGTGACTATCGTCAGTGTCGAGGCCAAAGTTCTGTGTGTGACAGGTATCCCCGCATAGGCGGGTACTGCCACGGCTGCCGTGACTCCCGGAACGACCTCGAATTCTATCCCGGCTGCCGCCAAGGCCTCCGCTTCTTCACCACCTCGACCGAACACGAACGGATCTCCCCCTTTGAGACGAACCACTACTTTCTGGGCTCGCGCACGTTCAATGAGGAGCTGATTGATCGATTCTTGCTCAGGGTAGGCTCCCTTTCCACGCCGTCCGACGTACAGTCGTTCAGCTTGGTCTGGAGCGTAGGAGAGTAATGCGGGATTGGCAAGATAATCATAAAGAACTACGTGGGCCTGCTCGAGGCACTCCTTCCCTCGAACCGTCAAGAGACCAGGATCGCCAGGGCCGGCTCCGACCAGATACACCTTGCCACTAGTCTGGTTCACCTTTGTCATACTGATCCGTAAATCTCCCTAAGGATCTTATCTCCTCCCCGCGAGAGCAACCGTTCGGCCAGTCGGACACCAAGCGAGTGAGCCTCCTGATGCGTTCCTGTGATTTGATCCCGTATTACCGTTTTGCCATCGACGCTTGCGACAAGGCCATCCAAGACTAGATCGTGATCGGACAGGATGGCATGGGCGGCGATAGGAACCTGACAGCCGCCTTCCAGACGGTGCAAGAAGGCTCGTTCCGCCGTCACAGTTGTATGAGTCGACTGATCGTTGAGTCGCGATAGGATGGATCGCACAAAGCCATCATTGGTCCGCCCTTCAATACCGAGGGCTCCCTGCCCAATGGCGGGAAGACTGAGGAGAGGAGGAAGATACTCTGTGATGGTCTGCGACCATGTCAATCTGTGCAGACCGGCAGCGGCCAAGATGATGGCATCGAACTGTCCCTCTTTGAGTTTTCGTAGTCGGGTGTCCAGATTACCGCGCAGCATCGCAATCTTGAGATCCGGTCTCGCGTGTAACAGTTGGGCCTGGCGTCGAAGGCTGGCAGTCCCAACGGTGGCACCAACCGGAAGATCTTGAAACGAGCATCCTTCGCGACTGATGAAGGCATCCCGCGCATCCTCACGCAAGGGGACACACAGAATATCAAGCCCGTCCGGCAATTGTGCGGGAACATCCTTCATACTGTGGACGGCGAAATCAATTTCGCCGGCGAGCAAGGCATCCTCGATTTCCTTGACGAACAGACCTTTCCCCCCTATTTTCGCCAACGGGACGTCAACGATCTTATCGCCGGACGTCTGAATCTTCCGCAGGGTCACTCGAATCTCGGGCGCCACTTCCTGAACCTGAGATTGGAACCACTCGCTTTGGCAGAGAGCTAATTTACTTCCCCGTGTGCCAAGGACCAAGGTTGGGCGTGGAGTATGTTGTGTCGACACGATGAGATCCGTTTCCTTTATTGAATGATCACTGAGCTTGTTTGCGCATGGATGGCTGCTGGTCCGGCTCCTCAGCTTCTAAGCTGTCAGACCGGTCGCTGAGGTAGCGCGGCAGGTCCGCACACTCTTCTGTTTGTCGACTCGATGGGGCGGGTCGGTCGAGGTGAAAAAACCGGCGGGCCGCTTCAACGAACGCAGGGCCGCTTGAGGAGTTCACCTCGGTCTTTAACGTGATCATGGTGCGGTGAATCAACTTATTTACGATCGATGAGGCCAGTCCTTCGACCAACTCGCGATCCTGCTGAGAAAGATGTCCTAAACGTCCCAGGACTTTTTCAACTTCAGCTCGCTTGATATCATCCACCCGGTTCCGGAGGGCAACGATCGTCGGGGTCACCTCTAAGGATTTCATCCACTCCAGGATCGTGGCCACTTCCTCAAGGACCATCCGCTCAGCTTTTTCCGCCTCTTGGACCCGCTCAGCTCGGTTCTGTTCAACTCGATGCTTGAGATCATCAATGTCGAAGAGGAAGGCATTGTCGACGTGACGAACGGCTGGATCGATATTCCGAGGAACGGAGATATCGATTAAGAACATCGGGCGATTCATCCGTTCTCGGACGGCACGATGCACATCCTCGGCGCCGACAAGATAATGCGATGCGCCTGTAGAGACCAGGACGATGTCTGCCGATGCCATATCGTCTTTAAACTGATCGAACGGGACCGAAGTGCCACCAAACTTGGCGGCCAAATCTACGGCATGCTGCGGGGTCCTTGTCGTGATCCGTACGTGCTCTACCCCCTGTGCGATCAAGTGTCGGGCCGCCAACTTGGCCATCTCACCAGCTCCCACCAACAGCACGGTCTTCTCGTCGAGGTTCGAGAAGATCTTCTTTGCAAGCTCGACCGCGGCATAACTGACTGAGACCGCCATTTCGGCGATTTTTGTCTCGGTCCGCACTCGCTTAGCGACCGAGATAGCCTTCTTGACGACCTTGTTCATGATTACGCCGGTCGTCTTATGAGCCAGGGCGACTTCAAAAGCGTCTTTCAATTGCCCCAAGATTTGCGACTCTCCAATGATCATCGAGTCGAGGCTCGCCGCGACTCTGAAGAGATGGGCGATGGCCCGGTCTCCGGTATGCCAATACAGATGTGGGGTCAGCTGCTCTGAAGACAAAGAGAGATGCGTGTCGGCGAGAAATTCCTGAATCCGGCCATAGCCCGTGTCCACATCGTCGACAACGGAGTACACCTCCACTCGATTACAGGTCGACAGAAGAATGCCTTCCTTAATGCCAGGATATGATGACAATCGAGTGAGAGCTTCGCCCAGGCGACTCTCGGGAACGGCCAGCCGTTCTCTGATCTCTACCGGGGCTGTCTTATGGCTTAATCCAACGACAATCAGATGCATGAGACAACGACACACATGTTATGACAATGCAGTATGCCCCTTTAGCACAACACCCACGAGTGTGAGAATGACCCCGGCAAAGCCGATGACAGTGAGGTACGCCGCGCGTTTAGCCCTCCACCCTACCGTCAATCGTCCGAGTAGCACAACAAAGTAGAAGACCCAGGTGACGAGCGCCCAGGTCTGTTCCGGGTTCCAACTGACGTAAGAGCCCCGTGAGAAATCAGCTGAGATTGCACCAGTCACGATGCCGAGTGTGAGCAAGGGGAATCCTAAGACGATCGATTGTTGATTCAAATGGTCGAGAAAATCGAGCGCAGGCAGTTTGCTGTAAAGGACGTTGAACTGTTTAGACTTGAGGAGCCGGTCTTGAATCAGGTACATCACTCCCGCAACAAACGCCACGGTGAATCCCACGGTCCCCAACATGCTGAGCGTCACATGAAACCACAATGTTTTCAGGACCGGTTGCAGCGTGGGAACGCTTTCGGGTAATGCTGCAGCCGAGACCAATGAAACGAGAGCCAAGGGCACCATGAAAGAGCCAAGCACATAGATCCGATGGCGGAATTCGACGGCCAAAAACACGAGGATGATCATCCAGGAGAGGAAGGAGAGGGCCTCGGAAAAGCTGGGCGGTGTGGAGGAAGAGGCTCCGAGCATTCTGATGGCGAGCGCGATCGTATGGAACACGAAACCGCCGACGGTAATGCCGAGCGAGACCTTTGAGAGCGCTTCGGAACGGCGCAGCGAATAGGAAAAAAACGAGACCGTGGCCACAACATACAGAACCAGGGTCATCATGAAACAGACGGCTGCCATCGGGAATTCCCTTGCGGTGCTCTAGGAGCTTAAGTCAACAGGATAAGTGGGAAATTATATCGATGCCTGGCAAACGGAGTCAACAAAACCTCGGTGCTACGATGGGTTCAGCCACAGGGCTTGCTCGAATCGGTCGGCTCTATGTGGTGGCAGTACCGATTGGAGACCTGGACGATTTCACTGTTCGCGCGATTCGTATTCTAAAAACAGTCGATATCATTGCTTCCGAAGATCCTCAGGTCACGCAGCGACTTCTTTCGCATCATCAGATCGAAGGAAGGGTGATCAGCTATGGCCCGTATAATGTAAGAGAAAAAATCGAAGTTCTTCTGCAACGTCTCCGGCAAGGCACAGATGTTGCGCTGGTATCAGACTGTGGATCCCCACTCATCGCCGATCCCGGCCATTTGCTTGTGGCTGCCGCCCATGCCAATCACATTCCCGTCGTCCCGGTTCCTGGACCATCGGCCGTCATTGCCGCCTTGTCTGCGACCGGATTACCCTGCGACTCATTCTTCTTTTTGGGATACTTACCGAATAACCCCGCACGTATCCTCCGCTGCCTGAACGATGCGTTGAAGCGGGATGTTCCAACGATGGTCTTTTGCACGGCGACATCTGTTGTCTGCGCGTTACGCGCCCTGATGCGTCTGGCTCCACGACGTCGTATCGTTCTAGCCTGCGACTTGACGCGAGAAAAGGAACGTATTATTTCAGGGACCGCGCGCCAAATAAGCCAAGACCTACCCGCACTACGCGGGCAAGACATGACACTGATCGTGGCAGGAGAAAAAGGTCGGTGAGCGAAGGCGCCTGAAGCGTCGTCTCTAGTCGCTGTCTTCTCGACGAATCAACACTCGGTAGGCGTGATCCATTCGTTCTTGAGCCAAGACAGTGTGACCCTCATTCTCGACGCTGCGCGGCACGTTCCGGATCGGGTCACCATCGTCTAATAGAACCGAGAGAATTTCGCCTTCCTTCATCGTTTCCAGCTTGAGCTTGGTCTTCACAAAGTTGTAGGGACAAATTACCCCACGCAGATCGAGCTCGGAGGTCGGCACATTTTGATCTTCACTCATAATCCCCTGCTGCCGTTCATAAGAAAAAAAGGGGGCAGCTCTCGCTGCCCCCTTCTGCATAGCCCACAGACGCCGTCTGTTCCTACTGCATACCCTTCACAAGATTTGGTTTTGCAGCATCTGTGCCATAGTCTGATTTTGATTTTCCCTCATAGCCCCACCCTGGCTGAGGTTCGCAGTTCCAACAGGGCGCTGATCCTGTGTATTCGCCAATCGTGGTGTCTATGGTTCCGGTGATCTTTCCTGGAAGGACAGAACCTGGCATTCCGCCGGTCATACTCCCACTGCTGGTTTCGATCGCTCGCTCGGTGGAAGGATTTGGACGCTGACCTAAGCCACCGAATCCCGCGAGTTGCTCATTCCCACGAAGCAAATAGACCTCACGAACGATCTTGCGGCCGGTGCCATACTCCTGATTGGGGGCGGTCGCCTCGACTACTTGGAGTGAGATATCGTCGCCATGGTTAAGCACTTTAAGTTGGTCCATGTTGGTCTTGTCATCGAAGTAGACCGTCATGGAGCTCATCGCGCCGGCCCCGGCACGGCCTTCGTCATGCGAGCTTCCACCGCTTTCAAGCAGCATTTTTCCGGCTGGAAAGTCGATAGCGAGCACACGACCGTAGATCGTCTCTGGAAGAGAGAGGCGATCGAGGAATGCATTGCGGTCATAGGTCTGGACACGATTGGCGCTGCCTGCTACGTCACCAACTCCTGTTCCGACTCCCATTGCGGATCCACCGGATGATTGCTGGAGTCGCTCCTGAGCTACTGCAACATTCAAAGAGCCAACGCAAAGTATTGCGGCTCCCAATGCCAACACTGTACGCATGTGCTGCCTCCTTAAGTAAGTTGACGGCGATGCCATGAAATGAAATCAAACGGATATTTTGAAAAGGTCTAAAGGTAATTGCATGTAGGTCGAAAGTGGTCATACGTTATTGAGAAATATGGCAGAACCTAGGCTAATAGCGCGCCGCTGTCAAGAGGGTACTTGATATTGCGTGGCTGGTTCGCCGATCCATACGCGACTCGCTCATCAAGATCGTTTGTGAACGCCACATCAATGAGTACACTCTGGGTCTGTCTTGATGGTGCCCGGAGGGAGGGTCGAACTCCCACTCTGTCGCCAGAACCGGATTTTGAGTCCGGCGCGTCTGCCAGTTCCGCCATCCGGGCACACTGGCATCATTCAAAGCGGGAGTGTTTGTAACATGCCACTCTGGCAGCGTCAATCGGCATGGGTGCTATCTGTGAGGCTGCGTTCAGTTGTGTGCATGGGAGTGAAGCGGGCTGCATAACATAAATAGATGAGAATCTGCCCACGAACTTCTCAAAATCATCCAGCGGACAGAAGGATGGAGTGCCTTTTTTGATGCGTCCATCAAGTTGGAGTAAATCACGACACCGTAATATAATTATGATGCTTGAAAGGCTGTGAAGGCCTACTGCTTATTTAGGCTCATTGAAAAATACATAAACAGTGGTTAGCCTCGTCTGATGTCAGCGGGTGGATGGTGGAGTCGGACTGAATGCAACGAGATGAGGCCCGACTGAACCTGCACCTTCTTATTACCATTCGGAGGAGTTGGATGCGACTTAGCAAGATCTTCCTGCTAAACTTTTTGGTTTTCTTAGTGACTATAGCCCTTTCCCAAAGTGTGTTTGCAGCTTCGGGAACGGCGCGTGAATGGCTGCCTGCTGCGATCAAATCCGCTCAGAACTGGAAGACCGACGCCAAGCTTGTCCAAGTTGTTACTTATGAAGGACTCGCGAACGGAAGTGCTAAAAAATGGAATTATATATTTTTCTCAGAGTCTTCGAAGAAAGGCTGCCAGGTTCGCGTACGCGAAGGAAAGATAGGTCTGAACCAGGAACTAGTGCCGGACGTTACCGTTGAAGTGCCCATCGAGTTTGTCGATAGCTCGTCTGCTATGGAGGAAGCTAAGAGTAGAGGAGCCAGCTCGGAGGATGGGATTTCAATGGTTCTCCAGTACGTGAGAAAAGGCGTCACGAGGGAAGGGCTCTACTGGAATATTACCGATCTAGGAACTGAGCAGGGTGCGATTCTGGTAAAAGCTCATTAGCGGCGATCGTTCGCTAATGTAAGAAAAGAAAAATGGGGGGGTAGTTCTTGAATCGTGAACGCAGTGCGCCAAATATTGCACGTAATAAATCAAGCGCCTCACTAAGGATCCAATCTTGCGCTTGTTAATCTTCACCTTTCATCATCCTCCACAACTAAGTGGCACCAGGCGCAAGCATGATAATCGCCTAGTACGGCTGCGAACTGTGGCGTAGCAAATGTTAGATTCAGGCTAGGCTATTGGATCGCTTGTTACTTCGTGGAGATGTGAATTGGCGATTCACCGGTATTGTCATCGCATACGTGTGACACCTTTGACCTTTTCTTCGTTGGAACATCTCTGATAGAATAAAACTCGCGTAAAAATGTGTGTGGCAATGCCTGATTATTTAATCTGAATATTTCATCGAAAAAGGAGCATTATAAATATGGCCGAAGTTTCTTGTGTGACATGCGGGCAAACCGGTGAGGCGATCACGACTCCCCTGTTTCTCGGCAAACTTGAGGCCGAGGTAAAAAGCAAGGTCTGCGCAGATTGCTGGAAGAAGTGGGAAGGCATGCGCGTGATGGTCATCAATGAATACCAAGTGAATCTCGGTGATGAGAGTGGACGAGAGCTCGTTCGCAAGCAAATGAAAGCCTTTCTGAAGTTGGGTGAACAGATCGATGCGTCGAAGGTTGCGGAGAACTACCGCCCACCGAGCAGCTGATCCTCGTTTTTCTTCCTAGGTCGAGCTGGGAAGTGACGCCCTGGTTTCCCCTTTCTTGTCGCGGGGTTCGTTGACTTCAAGTGTTCAGAAGTGCTATCCTGAATTGTTGTTTTACATGTTCTGCATGACAACCTGAGAGGATTGATGATCACTCAGATGCAGGTGAAGGGGCTTATGTTTGACCCCTACAATAATGCGTATATTGTCATTCTGCGCGACGATGAGCAGTCGGAGATGTTGCCGATCTGGGTTGGAAAATCTGAGGCGAGCTCGATCAGTTTGGCTCTGGAGAATGTCGCTCCTCCACGCCCCATGACTCATGATTTTATGAAATCGTATCTAGACGCGTTTGATGCCAAGGTTATCAGCGTCGTCATCACCGATCTGAGCGAGAACACATACTTCTCTAAAATACATCTGACCTACGCGGATTCCGAATACACCGTTGACTCTCGCCCCAGTGATGCCATTGCCCTTGCGCTCCGGTCTCATGCTCCGATTTTTGCTAGTGAATCTGTGATTCGCAAGCAAACCTCAGAGGAACTCGATCAGTGGCTGGAAAATCTGAAGCCTGAAGATTTTGGAAAATTGGATTCCTAGATGGAGATGTCTGCCTCGCAAGAAAAGGAGTCTTTGATCCAGCTCACGGTTGATCGAGTCGTCGAGGATTCGAATACCGATACCCGGATTATCGTGCTGACTCCTTCGGATGGTGGGGTAGAGCATTTCATGGTATGGGTCGGAGCCTCGGAAGGAGAAGCCATCAAACGTGCGGTGGATGCCGCCATCACACCACGGCCGATGAGCCACGATCTGGTGAAGAGTTTCGGTGAGCACTTCGGAATCAAAACAGATCGTGTGGTCTTGACGGATGTCAAGGGTAGTACGTACTATGCCACGGTATTTCTCGAAAATAAGGGCGTTGGCCGAACTATTGATGCCAGACCGAGCGACGCTATCGCGTTAGCGCTCCGATGTCAGGCGCCCATTTATGTGACGCAGGATGTGTGGAGACGGCGGAGCGGTCAAAACCTCGATGCGTGGTTGTCCAAGTTGGAAACCAAAGAAGTCTAACCTCAATATACGCGAGAGCGCGTGATCGATGATGTGGAGAAAATGACGATGATGACGACGTACGTTGAAAAGCCGGCTCAAGTAAAGGAATTCTGGCATCTAGTGGATGCCGACGGGAAAACGTTAGGCCGTTTGGCCGCACGAGTAGCGAGTGTACTCAGGGGAAAGCATCGGCCCACGTTCACTCCGAATGTCGATATGGGTGATCATGTGGTGATCGTGAATGCAGAAAAGATTCGGCTGACCGGTACGAAGATGGAGACCAAACTTTATCGCCGGCACACTGGATACCCAGGAGGTTTGAAGACAGCGACCGCAGGGCATTTATTTAGGAAAGACCCTACGCAACTCCTGACTAAAGCGATCGAGGGGATGCTCCCTAAGACTCCGCTGGGGAATGGTATGGCGCGAAAGCTCCGTGTCTATGCGGGCCCGAACCATCCTCATCAGGCTCAACGTCCGGCACCTATTACGTTATAACCGTCCACCAGCTTTCAACAGAAGGAGAGATGTCGCATGGCAGTGGTGACACAGTATGCAACAGGTCGGAGAAAGTGCGCAATCGCCAGAGCCTGGGTAACCGGAACGGCTGGTGAGATCACAGTAAACGAGAAGCCTCTGGAGCAGGCCTTTCCACGTTTGACGCTCCGGCAAATCATTCAGCTCCCGCTCGAAATGGCCGGTGTCATGGGTAAGTATTCGATCAGCGCCACAGTATATGGTGGCGGGCCGACGGGACAAGCCGGAGCGCTTCGCCATGCGATTGCTCGCGCGCTCGTGACGATGACCCCGTCCACACGAGGCCCCTTGAAAAAGGAAGGGTTATTGACTCGTGATTCACGAGTCAAGGAGCGCAAGAAGTACGGACAGAAGGGAGCCCGCAAGCGCTTCCAATACTCCAAGCGCTAGGTTTTAGCTTTAAGGGAGTCGACGAATTCGAAAGGGAAGGCTCCAGGCCTTCCCTTTTTTGTGTCCATCAGGTGGTGTCGAATCACTGTAAACGGATTGTGGGGATGAGCAAGAAGTTTCGCATCGCGATTGCCGGGGCCAGTGGATACGCTGGGGCAGAGCTTGTTCGGCTTGCCGCTGCCCACCCCTACTTCACGATTACGACGGTGACCTCGGAAAAATCAGCGGGGCAGCTGATCGCATCAGTCTTTCCAAGCCTTAAGGGCATGATCGATCATCATTTCGAGGTCTTGGCGCCAGACGCGTTGGTCGAGCGAGCCGATGCTGTTTTTCTCGCGCTTCCTCATACGAAATCTCAGGATCCTGTTGCGGTCTGTGTAAAGGCAGGTAAACCGGTTGTTGATCTGAGTGCCGACTATCGATTGAAGCAGGTCGCCGCGTATGAAAAGTGGTACCAAACGTCGCACGCTCATCCACACCTCTTGCAAGAGGCCGTCTATGGCCTACCAGAACTCCACAGAAATGCGATTGCACAGTCCCGATTAGTCGCCTCACCTGGTTGTTATCCAACGGCCGCCATTCTGCAGTTGGCGCCACTGTTTGCCAGAGGGCTTGTACGGCCTGACACCATCGTCATCGACGCAAAATCCGGGGTGTCCGGCGCCGGACGAAGTCCGGCACTTGCCTATCACTTCCCTGAAGCACATGAGTCGTTGGAGCCCTATAAAATCGGTCAACATCGTCACACGCCGGAAATTGAACAGGAATTGTCAGGACTCATAGGGAAACTTGATGCGGTGACGGTGACGTTCACTCCGCATCTGGTCCCGATGAATCGGGGAATTTTGAGCACGGCCTACTGTAAACTTGTTCGACCGATGCCGTTGTCGGATCTTCGAGATCTGTACCGAGAGTTTTATAAGGGCGAGCGGTTCGTCCGGTTGTATGAGGATGTGATTCCCAATCCACGGTACATCAAAGGAACCAATTACTGCGATGTTGGTGTGTACGCAGATTTGCGAGCCGGATGGGTTGTGACCGTCGGTGCTGTCGACAATCTTGTCAAAGGTGCTGCGGGGCAAGCCATTCAGGCGATGAACCTCATGCTCGGGATTGCCGAGGAGACGGGCCTGACAGCACCAGCCAGTTATCCGTAACCCTATGACCCCAGTGATCATCTCGCGCAACCACAACCCAACCTGAGACATGATGGCGGGACGCAAACGTATTGGGATCACTGCACCACTAGGGTTTCAAGCCGCCGGTGTTCATTGCGGAATCAAGAAATCCAAGTTGCTTGATTTGGCCCTTTGTGTATCCGAAGTCAGCGGACCGATCGCAGGGGTATTTACCAAAAATTGCGTTGCGGCTGCACCGGTGGTTCTCGATCGACATCATCTTCGATCTCATCGTGGACGAGCAATCATCGTAAATAGCGGGAATGCCAACGCCTGCACGGGGAAACAAGGATTAATAGACGCGAAAGCTATGGCAACGGCTGTTGCACGGCAGTTAGTTGTTCCTGTGGAACAGGTCTTCGTGGGGTCAACCGGCGTAATAGGTCGATCGCTGCCGGTTGACCGCATTATCAGAGCCGTTCCGACGATAATTTTGGGTCTCAGTGTGCAGGGAGGCGATCAAGCCGCCCAGGCAATTTTGACCACCGATCTGCGGCCGAAAACCGTTGCAGTGCAGGCAAAAATTGGTGGTCGCCTCGTCACCATCGGGGGGATGGCAAAAGGTTCAGGGATGATTCATCCGAACATGGCAACCATGCTCGCCTATCTGACAACCGATGCGGCGATCACTCCATCAGCTCTTCAACGTGCGTTGAAATCCGCGACGGATCGGTCATTCAATTGCATTACCGTCGACGGTGATACCAGCACAAACGACACGGTACTCTGTCTCGCCAATGGTCTTGCGAAGAATCGAACGATTCAACAGGGTACGCATTGCTACGGCGTTTTCGAACGTCTCTTAACCGAGGCCGCGCAAACGTTAGCCCTCATGGTCTGTCGCGATGGCGAGGGAGTGACGAAGGTCGTGAAAGTTGTGGTCGAGGGGGCCGCGACGCCGGCAGCAGCGAAAGAAATCGCTGTGACTGTAGCAACCTCGAACCTATTCAAGACCGCACTATTTGGAGAGGATGCCAATTGGGGCAGAGTCATGGCGGCTATCGGGCGATCCGGTGTTGCGATCAATCCTGATAAGATTGTGGTGCGATTCGATGACATTGCGATGGTGAAACGCGGTGTGGGTACTGGGCTTGATACGGAAAAGAAGATTGCCAAGGTCTTCAAGAGGAAAGAGTTTACGGTCACGATCCATCTTGCACAAGGCTCAGCCTGCGCACATATGTGGACCACGGATCTTTCCTATGACTATGTCCGTATTAATGCCAGCTATCGGTCCTAGCTGAAAGATGGTATGCGGCTTGAAACCTCGTTGGGACTATGATAGCGTCGCCGGTCTGTATTTGAGAGGGGCCGACTCGTCTGCGTGAGACTCGGCACGAACCAATAAAATAACGTTCAGCGTACGATACGCTGCGTGGCTTGAGAATAAGGGAAGCGTTTCCCTCACCCACTTCATGGGTGCTCTGCAAGCTCGAAGGGAGGTGAAGGCATGGGGGTGGTAGCAATCAAGGACCTGTTGGAAGCTGGAGTTCACTTTGGGCATCAGACAAACCGCTGGAACCCAAAAATGAAAAAGTTTTTGTTCGGTGAACGAAACGGCATTTATATCATCGATCTGCAACAAACCGTCGCGCGGATGGAACATACCTATGCCTTTGTCCGGGACCTTGCCGCAGCGGGAGATTCTGTGTTGTTCGTCGGCACCAAACGGCAGGCGGCGGAAATCCTCGAAGAGGAAGCCAAACGGGCCAACATGTATTTCGTCAATCAGCGATGGCTGGGTGGCATGTTGACCAATTTCCAGACCATTCGACGTAGTATCGATAAAATGAAGAAGATGGAGACGACACTTCTGAATCCCAGCGAACATGGCCTCAAAAAGAAGGAAGTCCTTCTGATGCAGAAGGACATTGCGAAGCTCCAAAAATATCTCTCAGGCATCAAGAACATGCGCAGCCTTCCAGGGGCTGTCTTTGTGCTCGATACACGGGTTGAAAAAATCGCCGTACAGGAGGCCAAGCGACTCGATATCCCGGTCATTGCCATCTTGGATAGCAACTGCGACCCTGATAATATTGCTTACCCGATTCCTGGGAATGACGACGCCATTCGCTCGATCAAATTAATCACGTCTAAGATTGCTGATGCTTGCATCGAAGGCGCGCATCTTAAAACCCAGCGAGAGGAAGCAGAGTTCCAGTCAGCTCCTTCGAGCGGAGAAAAGAAACCTGCCATGCGGGCTGAGACTGTTCCGGTTTCCTAATTCTCTCGAGGATTGATCCGTCAAACGCTCATCATCAATGTAACCGTGAAGGAATAATGAACCATGGCAGGATCCAGTCAGTTGGTGAAGGAACTTCGTGAAAAAACAGGAGCCGGAATTCTTGATTGTCAGAAGGCTCTTACCGAAAACGGGAACGATGTTGAGAAAGCCGTCGATTACTTGCGTCAGAAAGGGCTGGCGGCCGCGGCCAAGAAGGCCGGGCGGGAGACCAACCAAGGGTTGATCCATTCGTACATCCACATGGGCGGAAAGATTGGAGTTCTGATCGAGGTCAATTGCGAAACCGATTTTGTGGCGCGTAACGAGGAATTCAAATCCTTCGTTAACGACCTTGCGCTTCAAGTCGCCGCCGCGAAGCCGTCGTTTGTGAAACGCGAAGATGTGCCCTCTGATGTGGCCGAGAAGGAGAAAACGATTTACGAGGGCCAGGCCAAAGAAATGGGGAAACCTCCTGCCGCATGGCCGAAGATTGTGGAAGGCAAGCTTGAGAAGTACTATCAGGAAAATTGTCTGCTTGAGCAGTCATTCATCAAGGATCCGGCCGTCACCATTAAGGATCTCCTCGCCCAAAAGGTCGCCAAGATCGGTGAGAATATGAACATCCGTCGTTTTACCCGCTATCAGTTAGGCGAAGCATGAGCACTGCTAAATACCGGCGTCTCCTTTTGAAGGTCAGTGGGGAGATGTTGGCCGGAGAGCAGGGCTACGGCATTCAGCCGTCTATTCTTGAAAATCTTGCCAAGGAAATCGCCTCAGTGGTCGCACTTGATATACAGGTTGCGATTGTCATAGGAGGCGGGAACATCTTTCGAGGGATTGCAGCGAGTGCGGCTGGAATGGAGCGTGCTTCGGCCGACTATATGGGGATGTTGGCGACGGTACTCAATGCTCTGGCCCTCCAGAATGCGCTGGAACGTGTCGGTGTCATGACACGCGTGCAATCTGCGATTGAGATGCGCCAACTTGCGGAGGGATATATCCGTCGAAGGGCGATTCGTCATCTTGAAAAGAATCGTGTGGTGATTTTTGCTGGGGGGACGGGAAATCCATACTTTTCAACGGATACGGCTGCTGTCCTTCGAGCCATGGAGATCAGCGCTCAGGTGATCATGAAGGGGACCAAAGTTGATGGGATCTATGAGGCTGATCCGGTGACCAATCCATCGGCAAAAAAATACGATACCATCTCCTTTCTCGCCATTCTCAATCAGAACCTGAAAGTCATGGATTCTACCGCGATTAGTTTGTGCATGGATAATAAGCTCCCTCTCGTGGTATTCAACTTGAAAATCAGTGGAAATTTCAAACGTGTGGCTTTAGGCGAGTCGCTCGGAACGTTAGTGACGGCCAGCGACCGCTGACTCTCTCACGAGGTGTTTCATGTCCAATGCAGCGCCGATTCGACAGTCGTTTATCACTCACATGGAACAGGCTCTCGACCATCTTCGGAAAGACTTGTCCGGTCTTCGAACCGGACGAGCGTCGGTTGCCCTCCTCGACGGTATTCGTGTCGACTACTATGGCACGATGACACCGCTTAAACAGGTGGCGAACGTGGCGACCCCTGAAGCGCGATTGATCACCATTCAACCGTGGGAGCCGAACCTCATCAAGGAGATTGAGAAAGCGATTTCTAACTCGGGTTTGGGGGTGACGCCGTCGAACGACGGTAAACTCATTCGCGTTCCGCTTCCGCCTTTGACGGAGGAGCGGCGTAAGGAATTGAGCAAGATCTGTAAGAAGCACGGTGAGGAGAGCAAGGTGAAAATACGCGGCTTTCGCCGTGACGCGAATGAGGAGTTAAAGAAGCTCCAAAAGGATGCGAAGCTGACTGAAGACGAACTGCGGAAAGCGGAACAAGAGACTCAAAAGCTGATTGAGCAATACGGCCAGAAAATCGACGAGATCATCAAGAAGAAGGAACAAGAAATCATGGAGGTTTGAGTCTAACTTCCTGATTCTCTTTTCAGCACGTGCCGATTCCGTCCGACTTTTCCCCTACCGTAATCACCGTTGATTTGAGGGCTCTGGCCCATAATCTTCTCCAACTCCGCCGTTTTCTCTCACCCGGCTGTGATGTCATGGCGGTAGTCAAAGCCAATGCGTATGGTCATGGGGCCGTTGAAACAGCACGGGCCTTGATCCATCAAGGCATCGTTCGTTTTGCCGTGTTCTCGATCGAAGAAGGAATCGTCCTCCGTCAGGCTGGTGTCACAGCATCGATCGTGATTCTCGGGCCAGTTTTTGCACAAGAAGTCGAGGATCTCTTTGCGTATCGTCTCACTCCAGTGGTAAGTGATCTGGCTATCCTTGCAATACTGGGACAGTGCGCCGCTCGTTATTCCTCTCCCTACCCAATTCATCTGAAGATTGACACCGGCATGGGACGGTTGGGGATCACACAAAGTGAGCTGGAAGCCATCTTGACGAGACACGCGTTACCCTCGTCGTTGTACCTGGAAGGGGTGATGTCTCACTTGGCCGATTCGGATGGGTTGGAGTCTCGTCCGACTGAGCAGCAGGTCAACCTGTTTGATCGGGCAGTCAAGGTCGTGCGCGAAGCAGGTTTCGGCGCGCCTCTGATTCATCTCGCGAACAGCGCTGGTATTGTTCGTTTTCCATCAGCTCACCACTCCTTGGTTCGGCCAGGCATCATGCTCTATGGCTATCACACGCTGCCTCCTTCCGTTCGGCCTCCTGACGTCAGACCAGTTCTCTCGCTCACGACCAGAATTGTGCAGCTCAGATTGATTCAGCCAGGGGAAACTGTAAGTTACAATCGCACGTTCATGGCCAGACGACCGACTAAAATAGCCGTTCTTCCGATTGGCTACTCCAGTGGGGTGAGCCGGCATCTTTCAAATCGAGGCCAGGTGCTCATTCGAGGACAACGGGCTTCGATCGCCGGTATCGTCTGTATGGACATGGTGATGGTGGATGTGACGGAAATCCAAGACGTCGCTGTTGGGGACGAAGTAGTCCTGATTGGACGACAGGGAACTGAACGAATCACGGCCCAGGAGATTGCAGAATGGACCGGCACAATTTCCTATGAGGTGCTCTGTTCGATCAGTCAAAAAATTCCACGGTTGTATCATTCTTCATAATGCCTTTCGGCTGTGCTGTATCCACACTCTCAAGGCCTGAGATATCTGGTAGAGTGCGAAAGCTAGAAGCTAGCACGGATGGAAAACCCACCGGCGTGCAATGTGGAACTGTAGAGCCCGTTTACCGTTGTGCGAAGACCGGTATTTCCAGAAATGGTTCGAGGTTCATAGAGAAACGCTTGATAAAAAATATCCAGACCAACGAGCTTGGTCCTAACGGACCCCATTCCAAAACTTCCACACGGGATGAGTCCCAGGAACGACCCATTTCCTTGGCAGATCAGACCGATGCCGCTTGAAATCACATGCAAGTCGGCCGATGGAACGGCGGGCGTGAACGTGAGGTCGGGCACCTGCGACTGTTGGTGTGTATAGCCACCTCGTATGGCGATCTCCCAGCCCGGTAGACCTTCGATCTTTAACCAGCGGTATTCGGTTCCGGCTAATATCGCGTATGTGCCTCTCCAGTCTTGCGACTGGGGGATGACCGTTCCGTTGGCCAGGCGGATGTCCAAATTCCTGACCGATTTCCAGCCAACGTAATCGACGTTGAGTTCAAGTTTCCACTCACGCTCTGCATCCCGGAGGGGCCATAGCGCAATTCCGCCGGTGATCACTTGGGGCAAGACGAAGGTTGTTGTCGCATCTTGGACCTTACGGCCGTTGGCTAGTAGGGCTCCGTCTAGATGGAGGGTCGCCTGGCTTCTGTACACGACGGCAAGATTTGCGGTCGGTTGCCCATCTCTATTTCGAAGCGCGGTGTACAGGGCGCTGATATTGAATCCAGGGGCGGTGTCGCTGCCATTAAATTCGAGCTTGCTTCCTGCGGGCGCCAGACCGCCAGGCGAAACAGATTGCAGTTCAGCATGTCCTTCCCCGAAAAAACTGGCAAACGTGTAGATGTCAGCGCCGGCACCGATCGAAAGATCCTGGAATAGCTGATAAGCGAAAGTCGGTTTGATGTCGAAGAGGGGGAATGCTGTAAACGTGGTGATCCTGCTGAAAGGACTGGTTTCAGGCCACCTCATCACCGACCCAAAGGGAGTGGTAATTCCTATCCCGATCGTCAGTTTCTCAAGTGAGGAGATACCGATATCACCCAGATTAGCTGTGATATAGCCGTGACCTGGACCAGGCCAGGCGAAAGCGCCATCATGGTCACCGGTGACTGAAATCCCCGTTGGACTTCTAAAGTCAGAGGTTCCACCGACGAAGGTTCCGCCAGCCATCGTCTGTACACCTCGCAGTTGAGTCATTCCAGCCGGGTTGTAATGAAGAGCAGAAGGGTTGTCTGCCTGTGCGGCAAAGGCGTTTCCCATTCCTGAGGCTGCTGCCCCTTGTCCATAGACTCGAGGAACTTGAGCCAATGCAGGACCGGCAGCACTGATTCCGGCAAGGACAAGCAGAAAAGTCAGCGTGATCGTCCGATGGGCCACCGCGGCATCCTGAGTAACCCTGCATCGCGTGTGTGGAAGGAATCCAGATATGACCCGATGTATCATGATTGGCCTGAGATCACGTACCGTGAAACCAACGATCCATGGACTGCTGAAGTGTCACTGCGTCAAACGGCTTGAGTAAGTAGGCTTGAGCTCCCATCTCGATGGCTTTGACGGCAAGCTCCTGGGATCCCGATGCGGTAATCATGATGATGGGGAGCTGCTGATTGGTCCGGCGGATTCGCCGAAGTACTTCTAATCCGTCGATCTGGCCGATTCCGATGTCAAGAATCATCCCATGAAACTCATGTGCCCGAAGGGCTTCTAAAGCCTGTTGACCGTCGGAGGCGGATGAGGTCTGGTACCCGTTGGCGCGGAGGCGATCGTGGAGCAGTTGCTGAATGTCAGTATCGTCATCCACGACCAAGATACGCCGATCAATGAGAGAGGAACCAGAAACCGGCGTGATCTCGATGGAATGAATGGGAATCGTAAACGATACCTCAGCGCCTCCTGTTTCATGATTGCGTGCCGCGACCTGCCCTCCCTGCAATTCAACCAATGTCTTCACGATCGAAAGGCCAAGGCCCAAGCCTTTAGGGGCGGTACGGTGGCCTTGTTGAATGCGGAAGAACGGGTCGAAAATCTTGTCGAGGTGTTCGGGAGGAATGCCGGGCCCGGTGTCTCGCACCAAGACCGTAGCTGTTCGGTCCTTCCCCAGTTCACAGGCGACGATCACCTGCCCACCAGGAGGTGTGAATTTAATGGCATTTTGGACAAGGTTGACGACGGTTTGGATCAAGCGGTCCCGATCCGCCCACACGACGACGCTGGATCCGGGAGGACAGAACTCGAGTGTTTGCTGTTTCGCCTGAGCCAGCGGTTTCAGTTGTTCGATCACGTCGGTCAGGCAGGGTTCAAGCTGCACATCGGTCTGTCGGACTTCCAATCGTCCGGTCTCGATACGGGTCCGATCGAGGAGCTCTTCAATCATCCGTACCAGTCGATCCGAGTTGTCCGACATGCGCACCAGATACCGCTGTTGTTTCTCGTTCAACGGACCCGTCAAGCCATCCAGCAGATTCTGGATAAACCCCTTGATCGATGTCAGCGGTGTTCGTAGCTCGTGAGAGACATGGGAAAGAAATTGTGCACGAAGTCGATCGGCTCGTTCCAGCGCTTCGGTCCGTTCTTTGACTTTCAACTCCAGGCCTTCATTCCACTCCTCGATCTGTCGATAGGCGGATGCATTATCTAACGCGATCGAAACTTGACTCGCGACCGTCTTCATCAGATCCAAGTCGTCTTCAGTCACACTTTGGTTGTGTGACCGATCGACGGTCAGCATCCCCCACACACGGCCCTTTGTCTTGATGGGGACCACGACTAAGCCCTTGGTGCGACTCAACTCCGCCAAACGTTGATTGAGCGGGTGAAGTCGCTGCCGAATCGTTTCAATGTCCTTTACCAAGAGCGGATTGCCCTGCAACACCACCACCCCTTCGGGACTTTCACGATCGGTGATTGGAATTCGACAAGATTGGGCGAATGTTTCAACTTCCGGAGGCGCGCCGATCAGACGAATGTGCTGGATGACATGTTCGAAGGGATCGAACATCGACACCATGGCACTGTTGTAGTTGAGTTCATGCGTGAGCGCTTCCAACACCTGATGGAGGAGGGCATCTTGCTCAAAGGTTGAGCCGAACGAGAGGCCTGCCCGATGCAATGCCGTCAGTTGTGCGACTTTGCGACGGAGCTCGACACGCATTTGTTCTTGTTCGAGGTACGCTTCGCGTAATTCCTCATGGCGTGATTCGACGAAAGTGATTTGCTCTTGAATCAAGGCCTCGCGTCGTTCACTTTCTCTAAGCAGTCTCCGGTTGACCATGATGCCGACAGCCAGGACCGGGCACAGCCCAACTAACACGACCTCGCCGAAACTAACCGTTGGATTAAGTATGCCGACGCCTGCCATAAGGGCAAGCCCCAGCACGCCTCCCCACAAGAACCAGGTGAAATGCTGATGAGTACGAGTTGGAGAATCGACTCGCTTGGTCGTTGTGTTGGGGACGGTTTGCTCATTGTCGGCGCCAGTGGCCACACCGCTGCTTGGGAGAGTGAGTCGTGCCTGTTCGATCGAAGATGTCGCTCGCCAGAACCGACTTCGATACCTCCCCTCCTCATGCCAGCGAATCGTCCATTGGCACCATTCATCATCATTGCCGATACACGATGTCTCTATTGTTTGAGGTTGGGAAAGGCCATGAATTCGATTGGCCATTGCGACCATGATTCCCTGTGCGGATTGGCAAACCAGACAGGCACATCGCCTCCGATAAGGTCCAAATTGACGAAGGGTCCGGTCAGTGAACCGCATGGCCACCGCCGCGGTTTCGTTAGTCACTTCCAAGGCGCGAAACTCGACGGAACCTGAGGTAAATTTGTTCCCGAAGTACGGAAACATCGTATAAATCTGGGAGAGCGAAAACGGTCGCGTCAGCGCCAGCATGATCGGAGACACCTTTTCCGCTCCAGCCTTGAAGGTAAAGCAGGGGTCACCGGAGATCTGTTCGCAAAACTCGTACAGGTAGCAGCTGAATTCGTACGAATAGCTATTCCACGGATTTTTCAGGAAATCAGGAGTGACATGGTAGACGGGATCATTGATTTGATCGTTCAGGAGACGACATAAGTTGTCCACCGCCTCTTTGCCGGCCGGTGCTCCGCGTTCGGATGCCACCAGTTTTTCTAGAAAGACCGTCACGGCTCTGATGCTGACACCACTCAGGTCTCTGATCGTGTGTCCATGTTCATCCAAACCAAACGGACGAAAGACCATCGCACCTTGCTCAAGAATGGTACGATGCTTCGGTAATAATTCGACGTTCGGCAGGGATTTCGCTTCGACGGCGTCGAGCGTGCTGCTGGTCACGACATCATCCCCTGAGTCAATCTATTCAGTGGACGGAGTTTGGCGTGGTACGGAGCGTGGTCGGTCCTCCCGACGGCTCAGAAACTGCACGTGTCACAGAATGGTCCTTGCGCAGTTCACGTACAGGAATACCACGTAAGCTCCGCGAGTATATAGACGATACCTATGCTTTTCAATACGAAGCATTCTCCCCTTGCCTCAGAGGGGGAATATTGCTCCAAAGATGGGATAAGCTCGATGAAATCGTATGGAGAAGCCGGGTGAGATTTGAACGAGGATCGGTTTCTGTCACTCTGAAGCAACAGGTGTTGGTGTCGTGCGATTCAGGTCTGAGGTCTGTCGAAAGTGCAGCCGCTATTGTTTGACCCTTCGTTTCAGCGTCTTCTCAATACTGGCAACCTTACTCTGAAGACGGCCGGAACGGCCTTTGCGGTAGTCGACCTTGATCGTGCATGAGATACGGTTACAGTCTTTTCGCATCCGCTCGTAGCATTTTTGGACCACCGAGAATACCTGTTCCCAGTCCCCTTCCAAGACGGTTCCCATAGGATTCAGTCGATAGGAAACTCCACTCTTGTCGATAATGTCGAGCGAACGGGCGACATACTTTCCGACGCTCTCACTCTTTCCTAACGGCGACATGCTGAATTCTAGTAGAACCATCGGCGCTCCTATTGTTGGTCAGTATGAGAGTGTAGATCTGTCGCAGGCTGGGATCGTCTGTCCAGCCAGACTTTGGGATAGTGTACACGACCGAGGAATCGAAATCCGTCTAAAGCCTCACGGAGGAGTGCGCGGCGTTTCTCGGCGTCCGGTTCATCGGCTTTGGCCTGTTCACGCAGTTGTCCGAGCCATTCCACGAACTCAATGAATTCTTTGTCCAGGACATGTTCAAGATCTTCCTTCATGAACCCAGAAAGAGCCGGAGCCATCCCGCTTGTACTGATGGCGATACGGACATGACCTGCGGCTACCACCGCCGGCATCGTGACACTGCTTGCCTCTGGGTAGTCGACAGACCAGAGCAGGACTCCTTTTTCTCGAGATTGACCCAGAAGCATTTGAGCAAAATCGCGATCGCCTCGGATCGTGTTGAGAATAAGGATCGCGTGTTCGAGGTCCGTATCACGGAAAAAACGACCACGATGGATGATCTTGCCTGATGCTGCGAGGTGGCGCAGTGGTTCATTCAGCGTTGGACTAATGACGGTGACTCGTGCTCCAGAATCCAGTAGACGTTGAGACTTCTCTGCTGCCTCCTCATCCCCACCGATGACGACCACAGACCAGCCCTTCACGTTTAGGACGAGCGGAAACCCAGGATTGGCAGCCATGAACGGGACTCCCTTTCTCCTTCTCAACTCACCGGCTCAGTATCTGAGAATGAGCGCCATCATGCAAGAGGGAATTCAGAGGTACAAGTAGAATATTCTCGAACGAACGTGAGTGTGAGTGATATTCGAAAGGAAGAAAATTACGTCTCGGCAGGATCCGCGTCCAACTCCATGTTCCAATAAAGATAATCGCGCCAGCTTTCCGGTGTATTACGAATGCCAATTGTGATGGTAATAACGGGGCTCCAGCGTGGCTTCATCGGGCGTTTCTTTAGCCTCATGTTGGCCTCTTCAGGAGTCCGTCCGCTTTTGCGGTTGTTGCACCGCCAACAGGCGGTCACGATATTCTCCCATGTCTTCTTCCCACCCTTCGCGATGGGTACGACATGATCGAAGGTGAGTTCTTCGGTTCGAAACCTGCGGTTGCAGTATTGGCAGCAGTATCCGTCTCGCGTAAAAATATTGATACGGGAAAACTTGACGGCGCGATGACTGTCCTTTAACTTGACGAGCTTCAGCAAGCGCATAACCGCTGGAAGCTTGATTGAGAGAGAAATCCCGTGTATTTCTCGGTCGTATACTTCTAGGACTTCGACTTTTCCCTGCCAGAGGAGCGCGATCGCTTTTTGCCAATGGACGACCCGCAGGGGTTCATAGGTCGAGTTGAGCAGGAGGGTCATTTCCATGCAGGAACCTCATCCCCAAGAGGGGCCTCCATCAGTAATCACGGAGTGTTTCCGCAGGGTCAGACTGTCAATTGATAATTCTATGCCATAAGGTGAGGCTGAAATCAAGCAACCACGCCTTCTGGCGCCGCTTCTCGCACACTATGGGAGAGATCATGATCATGAAGGATTTCGTTACAGTCGCCCGCACTCACGACATTCCTCCCGGCACAGGTCGGACGGTGGAGGTCGATGGTATCTGGATCGCCGTCTTCAACATGCAGGGAATTTTTTACGCGATCGATAACAGCTGTCCCCATGCGGGTGGGCCACTCGGAGAAGGGAAACTGTGCGAAGGCGTGGTGGAGTGTCCCTGGCATGGTTGGAAATTCGACGTGGCCTCCGGAGAACGAGTCGGAAATCCTAATTTCCAGGTGACGTGTTGCGAGGTGCGTGTTCATGGGGACGAAATTCAGATTGCCATTCCACCATCTCTGCGAGAGCCGGCTTAGCTCGTCGAGAGCCCAGGTGGTATGGGCGAAGCAGGAGATTCGTGATCTGGGGCTTTCGGAGTGACTCCATCTGCCGGCAACGAGGCGGCGTTAACTTTCTTGAGTTCAAGGTGGGCATGCCAAATGAATTCCCGCTCGAACCACTGCCCCCGAACCCCTTGGTCACGAAGCTGGACACGAATTTCAAAAATATCTCCCTCGACGTGTTTCACTCGCCACTCGCCCAGACGGACCCCCTGCCCGCGTGCTTTCATCGCACGGACATGCTCCTCCATGGCCTCCACGATCGTCGGATATCCGATCGCAGGATGATTTTTCACCAAAGCTAAGGCTTCGGCTTCCTGCGGTTCTCTTGATGGGGCTCCAGATGGCAACGTTGTCCACGCATAGTAGAGTGCACTTAAGATAACAACACACACAACCGTGTAGTGGATGATGCGATTCATGAAAGGTCTTTGGAGTGTCTCGTGCTCGCCATGCAGGATGTGGTTGTACGTCAGGCCCGATCTCCGTGTGGACGTCCTGCATCTTAGGAAGGCTCGGACGCCATGTCAATGTCGCAGGTGGACGTCGCTGATCATCGAGAGGTCCGGCGCTTGTCTGGTGAAAAGCCGGTGTGTTACAAGTAGCCACACGTGAATGGCGTGGTCGGTAACAGCTGAGTCAGATGCATGAAGTTCTTTTTGTACGGCGATCTTCTCAATCCTTCGCAACTCACACGACGAGCCCCGGAACACCAGTTCCTGCACCTGGCGACCTTGGCCGACCACACGGTGAAGTTTTGCCGATGGTCGTCACAGTGGCGGTGTGGGCTTGCCAGTGTCGTTCACTCGGTGGGTGAAAGGACGTGGGGTGGCGTGTTTGAACTCACGGATGAAGACGTCGCGATCATGGATCAGTTCGAACAGGATGTGCCTCAGGGGGCCTATCGCCATCTGCAAGTCACCGTCTCGACCGAGGGCGGAGAAAAGGAACTGGTGACTACGTATGCTGCCAAGCCAATCGGCAAGTTTAAGCCCAAGGACCACTATTTGGATTGGGTACTAAAGGGCCTTAAACAGTGGAAGTTCCCAGAGGACGTCATTCAACAATGGGAGTCGTATAGACCACGATAGACATATCGTGGTAACGATGGTGTACCGATTTTTTTGAGGAGACTATGCCAAAACCTAAGTATCATATACTCGTGTGCACAAATTCCCGTCCCCCTGGACATCCCAAGCCGTCATGTGGTTCGGCTGGTGCCGCCCAGTTGCTCATGGCTTTCAACATGGGGTTGATGCAACGGGCTGTTCCGCCTGGAGAAGTATTGGTCAGTGCCACAGGATGTCTTGGGCCATGCGAGCAAGGTCCAACGGTCGTGGTGTATCCTGACAATACGTGGTACTCGAAAGTGACGGAAGCCGATGTCGCCACGATTCTCGATGAGCATGTGGCAAAAGGAGCACCGGCTGCACAGTTGAATCCTGATGCCGTATGGAAATAGCAGCCGATAGCCGTCTGTGGATCGATGGTGAGGTATGACAACACCAACGCATCAAGAGCATAAAAGCCATGCACCAGCGTCAATTGGGTGCATGGTCATCACCTGTAGCGATACCCGCACGCCTGACAGTGATGCCAGTGGTCAGCTGATTCAGAAGCTCCTCAGAGAGCAAGGCCACAGCGTCGTCAGCTATCATGTGGTGAAGGACGAGCCTGGACAGATCTTATTTCAAATCACCCTCGGCACTGCCAACGACGCGATCCGGGCGGTGATTGTCAATGGTGGGACCGGTATTTCCAGGAGGGATTCCACGTTTGAGGCGATCGACGGACTGTTGGAGAAGCGGCTCAGCGGATTTGGAGAGATTTTTCGACTGTTGACCTACCAGGAGATTGGGTCGTCTGCCATCATGAGTCGGGCGACAGCGGGCATTGTGAAAGACCGCGTCGTCTTCTCTATTCCTGGTTCCGAAAATGCCGTCCGCCTAGCCATGCAGAAGCTCATTCTCCCCGAGCTTGGGCATCTGGTTGGAGAACTCACCAAATAACCGAGCGTGCCTACTGCAGTGAGTGGTGGGTTGCCCAACCCGCCGCACTCACTGCCATGGCCTTGTTTAATCCTGTGAGATTTTTGGCTCAGAGTACCCCATCTCATCAGAAATCTTTGACTGGGCATACCGTTTATAGAATGACAAGAGGTCACGAACGGACACCACGCCAGTGATTTCGCCGTTCTTTGTCACTCCGAGATGACGCACGCCCAGATCGGCCATCATGTCCTGTGCATCATCGACGCTCTGGTTCCCTTCGATGGTGCAGATCGGTGCGGTCATGATCTTTTCGACCGTGAGTTTACCCAGTGGTTTGCCTGTGGCCACGGCTCGTCGCACAATGTCTGTGTCGGTCACAATGCCGACCATCTGCCTACCCTTTTTCACGATGAGCGAGCCAACTCGTGCTTGGCGCATGGTCTTGGCCGCGCTCGCAATCGAGGTCTTGGGACCGATTGACTTGGGACGTTTCGTCGCAATCTGCGCCACGGTAGGCATTGCTTCCTCCTTATGAGTTGAGATGAATTTCTCAGAAGAACGCCGGCCTCGCTCTGACTAATGAACCACAGGGTAGCACAGAAGCGCATGATGGCTCAAAAGCCTGTGCCGAAAAGAAACGTCTCTACACAACCCCGTGCTGAACGATTCCTGATTAACAGGTCAGCACGATCTTGCCGAAAAACTTCCGGCTGAGCATCAGTTCCTGAGCGGCGCGTGCATCCCGAAGCGGAAATGTGCGATCAACGACAACCATTAATCGCCCCTGCGACATAAGTTCGGTGGCCTTCACAAGTTCTGCACGCGTACCCATGTAGGAGCCCTTGACTGTCAGTTGTCGTGAGTATAGATAGCGCAAGTTTAGCTTCACCTCGGCGCCGGTGGTTGCTCCACAGGTGATTAGCCGTCCGCCTCTCGTGAGTGAGTCCAGGCAGCTGTCCCATACTTCCGGGCCGATGTGCTCGATGACCACATCGACGCCTCGTCCTTCCGTCAGCATCCGAACACGGTCTGACACATTCTCTCGGGTGTGATTGATGACCGCATCAGCTCCCAAGACGACACCCTTGGGCACCTTGTCGTCGCTGCCGACTGTGGCCAGCACGCGAGTCCCGGCCAACTTGGCCAGTTGCACCGCCATTATCCCGACCCCGCTCCCCGCTCCCATGACGAGTACAGTCTCGCCATGCTGAAGATTGGCGAGTGGAAACAACATATGGGACGCGGTAACGGACACAAGCGGAAATGCTGCGGCCTGTTCAAATGTCAGATTCTCAGGCATCGGAAGGACATTTCGAAATGGCACCTTCACGTATTCGGCATAGCCTCCATGCGTCTTGGTGCCAAGAAGATGATAACTCCGGCACATGTTGTCTCGGCCAGCGAGGCAGTATTCGCACTGCCAACAACTGATTCCCGGTGAGACAAAGACACGGGCACCGCTGGAGACGCCTTCGACCTGGGTGCCGATTTGCTCAACAATGCCGGATACGTCCGAGCCTCCGACGTGGGGGAACGGGATGGAGTAGGCGGGATTTCCCTGTCTGATCCAAATGTCGAGATGGTTGAGCGCGCAGGCTTTGACTCGAATCAACACTTCCTGCGGACCGATCTGAGGTATGGGCAAGTCTTCATACGAGAGCTTGTCTGGCCCACCGTGCTCATGAAACAACACCGCCTTCATCTCTTCACTCTTCCCTTCCCCGCCAGGTTCAAAACCTCAACGTTCCCTCTACAACCAAGACGCACTGCCCACCGACCGTGACGCCTTGAATGACATCGTCTTCCGACTTGACCTGCACGAGAATTCGAGACGGACGGTCGATCTCATACCCCTGCTCGATCAAGATCTCCGTTGTAGGGCCAACCTCCACCACCCCGTTGTGGACCAGATAGGCCCCCAGCGCTCCGCCGGCGCTCCCTGTCGCAGGATCCTCCAAGATGCCGATCTTCGGCGCGAACATCCGTGCATGGACGGACGCAAACGATTCAACCGTCACCGTCGTGAAGACCATAATGCCGTTGGCGCCCAAACGTTCACAGACCTTGATAATGGCCGATGCATCCGGCGTAATCGACCGCGCAGCCGTCAATGTCCGCACCGGCACGATCATGACCGGCAATCCGGTCGAGACGACTTGAAGCGGCCACTTCGCGTCGGTAATCATATGTTTGGGTATGCCCAGCGCCGCAGCGATCAGGTACAGCTCGTCGATGGCTTCGATCGGCTCCAGGAATTCCGGTTTGGGCTGAGCCATGACGACCCGCACCACGCTCCCGTGATCCGCATGGACTTCGATAGGGAACAGGCCGATGTTACATTCCTGCGTCACACGCGTAATGCCATCCTGTACCGGGATCCGCTTGAGATGGGCAAGGACATAAAACGTCCCAAGGATCGGATGGCCGGCGAAGGGAATTTCCTGGGTCGGCGTGAAAATGCGTAACCGTGCAACCGCGGCAGGATCGGTCGAGGGGAAGACAAACACCGTCTCCGAGAGATTCATCTCCCGCGCAATCCGCTGCAATTGGTCGTCGGTCAGCCCCTCCGCATCAGGAAAGACGGCGACGGGATTGCCGCCGAACGGTTGGCCCGTAAAGACGTCGGCTTGATAGAACTTCAGTGAGCGTGGCTCGGTCATATCACTCCTCGTGGGTCCCTTCAGGTACTCGGTGATCAAGTCAGCAGAGCAAGAAGATCTCCGACATCCTTTGACAGGTCACCACAACTTTGTCAAACTCCCTTCATGGATCGCATCACCGAGCAAGACATCGCGCATGCATTGGAAGTGTTGAGCCTCACGCTCCCGATCACCTCAGAAGACCTGGAACGGGCCAGGCGTGTCCAGCTCTATCATTGGAATCCATCGCGTTATGCCGGTCTTACGAACAATCCCAAGCAATACATGGAACAGTACCGGAAAGCCGAGGAGATGACGCGGACCATCGAAGCCGCCTTTGCTCTAGTGTCCGCGGTGTTCGTTCCCAATGACGCAGCCCACTGATCGTCGCTCTTTCTGTAAACCTCCACCTTCACTCGACGTCGTGGCTCGTGACGCGCGACATCCCCTCGTCGCCTTGAGACTGTGCCACCGGCCACGTCACCAGGCCTGAGACCCCTTCCCGAGATCCAACCGGCTGTGTCTGTCTGGCATAGATTTGTGGCAAGTGATTCGTTCCAAACTTGGAAATGTAGAGGAACACGTGCTCGCGCGAGTTCACGCGCACGGCCCATGGGTGAAAATCGCGTTGGTAGAATTCTTCACACAGCTGCATCGCATCGAGGCATGACAACGTGCTGGGATCATTGAGGGTGTAATAATAATCGAGAGGCAGATCGTACTCTTCCTGCTTGTGAATCGTAATGCCGAATTGTTCCGGGCGACGTACCATCGGGGTGTGCCGGTACGCCACGAAATAAAAGAGTTCCAGCGAATGAATCACCGGCTGATGGTCAAGGACGAATTGCCGGGTTTCCATCGCTTCTTCGAACGTTTCTCCCGGAAACCCGTAAAACGCCATGACATGGTTCCAGATCCCAGACTTGGATGCCATGTGGAGGTTCCGCTCAATGACGCTTTTCCGAGCGTGTTTGTCCATGAGATTCAGCACACGTTCATTGGCGGACTCCATTCCATAGTAGAGCGTGCAACAGCCGGCCTGAGCGGCAAGATCCCAGGTCGTTTGGTCCTGGAGCGTCTCTTCGAATCGAATCAGCGTCGTCCACTTGATCCCGACGTTCTGGTCGACCAGCAGTTGCGAGACTTTCTTGAACAGCGCCGGCGGATAAGATTCGTCACTAAACAAGAAGTGCCGGCACTGGTATTTATCTCGTAGCACCTTGATCTGATCGATGACCAGCTGAGCCGGCATCCCACGGTATTGATCGAAGTAGCCTTGGCCATGATCGCAGAAGGTACAGCGTCCCCAGTAACACCCACGCGTCGCGAGGTAGGGAATGATGAGTTCGGGAACGAAGTAGCGATCGAGCGGCATCCCCTCGAAGTCCGGCAAGGGCAACGCCGTCGTTTTCTCGGTGTAGACTTCAGGATTGCGATGGAGACCCGAGTCATCTCGATAGATCAGGTTGGGGACAGAGGAAATCGCCCGTTGCCCGTTCAAGGCTTCAATGAGCCACAGCAGCGCGTGCTCACCTTCATAGAGAATGGCTGAATCAAAGACTTCAGTGAAAAACCTCTCGTGATTGACGAGGTCTTCATGGAGTCGAGTTATGACATTGCCGCCCACCACAAGATGAATGTCCGGAAACGTTTCCTTGATCATCTTGGCAAAAGTCAGACCGGCCAGGAGCTGCATCTGCGTTCCGATGGAAATGCCGACCACGTCCGGTTTCTCTTTCGCCACCTCCGGCAAGACCAACTGATTGCAGAGATCCCGATAGACGTTCACCTGCTCGTCTTCTAAGCAGGCAAAGACCTCTTGCGAGACACCTGGACGATAGCCCAGATTGCTTTCCATCGGGTAGAAGACGAGCGACGCGGGAAAATAGGCGGCGGAGATATAGGTCATCGTCTCGCGGAATGTGTTCAGCGCTCCCTCGAGCAATTCCGCATCATAGAACCGTTCGCCGCGCACGATGAGTTTGGCATCTTCGACTCGCTCTGCAAGATCGAACACATCGATGGTATCAGCCTGCTCGAGCACGGCTTTCTGATCGATATCGCGCTCGGTCAGGAACCCAAGAAAACCGGTCTTTTCTTTGTCCTGTAACGATTTGAGTTGCATGCCTATCCGGGCCTTTACCCAGATCAGGAACTCCATACTGAAGAAGTGGTCCCACATCCCGATATTGATGTCGCGCTGAATGACCGTATGGCCGGCCTCTCGGAGCACTGCCGTGAGCGAAGGTAACGCAAGGTAGGGCGCCGTCGGCACCCACTCCGGAGGGAATAGGAGCATGACCTTGGACTTCTTCCGATCTTCCTTCTTGATCGGAACCAAGCCGTCTATCTGGACGAGTCCGTTACTGCTCATGGTCGTCGTCTGTTACCGTCCACTACATCTTTCCAGCGAGCGTGGGAGTCACCCCTGTCGTCTTAGCCGATTGGAACTGGAGATCAGGGAGCTTTGCTAAGCCAAATTTTGAAATATAAAGGAAGATATATTCCCGAATGTAGAGACGCAGATCCCAGCCGGGATTGTGGTGCCGCTCGAATTGCTCGAACACCCGCTCGGCCTCTTCGATACTCATCCCGTTCTTTACGGTGTAGTAATAGTCGAGCGCCAAGTCCCACTCCGGATTCTTGTAGGCCGTCACGCCCCATCGATCCGGATGTTTCGCCACAGGGTTATGCCGCCCAAGATCGAATGTACCGAACCCGAGCGAGTGGACATGGTCTTTATTCTGTTCCAAGAACTGCACCGACTCCCACGCTTCTTCTTTCGTCTCGCCTGGAAATCCAAAGAATCCCATGCAGTGATTCCAGATTCCCGCCTCAGCCGTGAGCGTGAGGTGCTTCGTCATGACCTCTGCCGTAGTCGCCTTGTCCATCAGTTGCAGTACCCGCTCGACGCCGGATTCATAGCCGAAGTGGAGATACTTGCAGCCAGACTCCTTCGCATCCTGCCAGACCTGTTCGTCGAGCAAGCTTTTCTCAAACCGCATGTGCGTCGTCCAATGGATGCCCATCCGGCTCTCGATCAACCCCCGCGTGAGCTTTCGAAACAGCGCCGGCGGATAAGATTCGTCGGTGAAGTGAAAATGCTGCGCGCCATACTTGTCTCGCAGAAACCGAATATCGGCGAGCGCATCCTGAATCTTCTTCGACCGATAGCCTGCCGTGTAGCCCTCGCCATGGTCGCAAAACTCACAGCGCCCCCAGTAGCAACCTCGTGTCGCCAGATAGGGCAGGATTCGTGTCGGCACGAAATACTTCTCCAGGGGTAGCCCGTCAAAATCCGGCGGCGGGAGTGTCGCCAGATCTTCTGCATAGCTGGTTGGTGACGTATGAACTCCGGTCTCGTCCTTATAGATGGCATTCGGTATTTCGGCCAGGCTCCGCGTCGCCCCCACTGCCGACACCAGTTGCACGAAGGCTGTCTCCCCTTCATACACCACGGCACTGTCGAAATATTGGAACAGTGGCGACTGCGGCAGCACATCGCGCAGGCGTGTCACCGTGTTGCCACCGATCGTGATGTGGATGTGAGGGAAGTGCTCCTTGATGAGGGCGCAAAACGTCATCGTCGAGAACATCTGCTGCTGGAGCACGATCGAGATCCCAATCACGTCCGGCTGTTCCGCTTCGATCGCCGGCTTTACCAGATGCTCGAAGACATCGCGGTAGATGTTGACCTGCGTATCGTTCACCGCATCCATGATCTCGGACGAGACAAAGACCTTGTAGGAGAGATTCGTCTCCATCGGCGGCATACAGATTCTCGCGGGAAAATAGACGAGCGAGATGACCGACATAACTTCACGAAACACCTGAAGAGACCATTCTAACTTATCGATATCATAGAACTGTTCGCTTCGTATAATTCGCTTCGCCTCCTCGGTATTCCGGATCAGCTGCTCCACGCGCGGGCGGGTGATCTCGCAAAGTGCCAGTTGCACATCCATCTCAGCTTCACTCAATTCTCGTTTCTTTGAAAGCTTCCGTAGGCGATCAAGTTGCTGCGGGACTCGACGCAAGACCTTCTTCAAGAAGTCCTCGCTGAAGTACCAGTCCCACATCTCGCAGTTGATGTCTTTTTGAATGACGGTATGTCCTGCTTGACGGAGAACAGCGGTGAGAGAGGGCAGCGACAGATAGGGTTCCGAGGGAAACCAATCGGGCGGGAAGATCAGCATCACTTTCATCTTCCGTCCGCTAGAGGCTTCCAACTGTTGGCGATTGAGGAGAATCAGCTCCTTGGACGCGCGATTGCCCTTCGAATACTCTATTTTCATCGAAGATTGATCCTTCGTTCACCCGACCGTGAATCGACGGAAAGAGCCAGAATGCCAATGAGTTACAGAGAAAATGTATTCTACGAGGGACAAAGATTGAGATGCAAGGGCGGGGATGGAGTAGTCAGATAGTCCTTTGTGCTCGCTGAGGCCTTATGGAAAAACAACGATCCTTTAATGTGCGCACATACGCAGTCTTGACATAGCGAAAACAATATTCACCAGGATGACGCACGGTGAGCAAAGGTATAGCCACAATGCCACTCGTCACCCGTGAATCGGTTGCTGAAAAGTTGGGGGCCTACCTGCGTCACGATCTGTCGCTGGCCGCCTTGGTCGACTGGGCGGAACTAGCACTGATGAACAACGACTTCGACCCGGCCCACCTCCCGACCATTCGCCGTGCGATCGCCCGCATCAGTACAGCGGACGTACGTACATTCGGACTTGCCTGGGAAGATTGTGAGCAACTTCTCTATCGACTTGGCTATTGCGCTCAAGTCAATATCATCGCCCGCTAGGGAAACCTCAGAACTGGTCTGGTCGTTCAGAGAGCAGCTCGGCAATTTCGGCAGCGATATGGCGTTCGCGGCTCGGTGGTATGGCAAAGATCAGCGCGTTGTAAACAAGCCTTCGATGGCGCTGCGAATTGCTGGATCTCACGATTGCAGATGAACGCTGGAAAGGTCGGTGGAAGGAATTGACCCGCTCGCGTGAGCTGCTATGCGATGAGATGCTCGGTGGGAAAACTTACTGCAGTGACTGACTGGGATTTCTCTGAGTTCGCTATGCCAGCAAGAGTATGTTGTTAATGGCCCGATAATGTCGAATACGCAAAGCAAGTTAGTCCGTTAGTCGGGTTCATTGCCCTAAATCGGAATATTCGGTAGACTGTGTACTCCCGACGCAGAGCTATGATTCCGTTGATATGAATAGAGCTTCTTAGGACACTCCTCATTCTTTCGAGGCACTTGTGTCGAATCCTATCTGAGAGACAATGCCCAACCCGTTTAACCCTCTAGAGTGGATGCGTTCTGCTCAAGATTGGTTTTCAAGGACAGAACGATCGAGCGGATTTCGACCTTATCTTGTCTTCCTGATCCTCTGTTACGGGGTAGGCGTATTGCTTCTTTTCATGTTTGGCGAGATAGAAGCTATTCGCACCCTCGCATTGCAAATAATAGGTTGGCCGACGGCCGCATTCGTTGTTGTCTATCTAATAAAAGCTTTCGTAGACCCCGACTTCTGTCGTTCGGAGCGTCACATTCAGAAGATGACCCAAATGAAGATTGAAAAACTAGGGACTGAAAGTGAATTGATTGATGCCCAAGTGGTCCAGGCTGAACTCAGTCAGCACAGCCAGCCGGATACGGAGATTCAGCGCTTATCAGGAGAGACGGGTGATACAACATGAAATTCTATGCCGTTCTGTACGACCGCCAGCCTAATATTGACTACACTCAGTTTCACGATTCACTAGTTGCCCATCCACGAATCAGGAAATGGTGGCACTATCTCAAGAGCTCCTACATAATCGGCACCGATATTTCCGCATCCGAGCTATCTACTTACGTGCGTGAGTGCTTTGATAATGCAAGTATTTCAAACACCCATCTTGTTGTAAAGATCGACATTCGACGCCGTCAGGGGATGCTTTCGAAAAAAGCTTGGGAGTGGTTCAAAAACTGGGGACAGAATCAGGACGCCTTGGATTAAGTCGACCTCATAGATATGGTAGGACCAAGAAAAGGGGTCGGGAGTCTTTTATTGACATGACGGCCACGTTTTCGCTGCAAGATCCCGCATGCCACGCCGTCCACGTCCCGCCGTGAATGAATCATTACAAACGTGACCGTTCGCTTTCGCGACTCCCCCTCACGTAGTTTTAAGATTCAGCAGTCGATTGAATGACTCCCGAGCCATTGCGGTTGTCCGCTCGATGGAAGGTCAGAACTGACCCCCGTTAGCTGATTGGCTGTGATCAGGTTGTGGAACGATTCGCGCGGTGAAAAAGATCGGAAGAGAAGAGGAATCACCCCACGCAGGGATTTCGCGGTCGTCTAGAGGTTCGTGGCCAGGTCCGCCGCAATCATCTCCGGCTTATCGCTCGGCGCGTAGCGTTTCAGGACCGTGCCGTCGGAACCGACGAGGAATTTGGTGAAGTTCCATTTGATCGCCTCGGTTCCGAGAATCCCTGGCTTCTCCGATTTTAAGTATTGGTAGAGCGGGTGTGCGTTCGTACCGTTGACGTCGATCTTGGCGAACAACGGAAAGGTGACACTGAAGTTCCTCGTGCAGAACTGCTCGATCTCTGCCTCGCCGCCCGGCTCCTGCTGTCCGAACTGGTTGCAGGGGAACCCGAGCACCACGAACCCTCGATCTTTGAATGTTTCGTAGAGCGCCTGGAGTCCCTCATACTGCGGCGTGAAGCCACACTGGCTTGCGACATTCACGATGAGCAATGTCTTGCCGCGGTAGACTTCCATCTTCTGCGGCGTGCCGTCGATCGTGACGAGGTCGATGTCGTAGAGACTCATCGCTCCCACCTCACGGCGTCTCCCTGTTCATGACCGTACAAACCTGTCATCCGTCTGCACAGACACCATCTCACTCGTAGGGACAGCAGTGGCATGCACGGCCCGAAACATGCCAAAGCGACACAGCCCTGTCCCAAATGCCAAACGCATCAATAGAATTGTGGGCACTTCTCGTAATGATTTCATCAACCCAGTCATGCCGAACCGAACAAGCCCTGCCGGACGGATCACGCCCTGCCAAATAGAGTCGAGCCATGAGGGTAAGGTTTCGACAGTCCAATCTGCTGTGGTGACGTTACCCGCCACCAGTCCGGTTGCCTCCAGTAGTTCTGAAAACTCTTCGATGCTGGCAAATGCCGGATGAGACCACTGATCCAGCAATTGCCGCATCACCGGCTTCTCCCACCAATTGAGGGGAACCTGGCGATCGTCCCGCTGATTCCAATCAGCCACAACCAGAATGCCACCCGGTTTCAGTACGCGCATGAGTTCTCGAGCAAACTGGGCCTTATCCGGCATGTGCGGTCCCGCCTCGACCGACCAGACCACATCAAAACTCGCATCGGGGAACGACAGGGCCAGCGCATCATCGACTTGAAAGTGGGCATTCACCTCCGGGGCAGTTAGTTCTTGAGCCCGTCTGACTTGCTGAGGGCTGAGGGTGACGCCGGTAACCGCAAAGCCATACTCTCGCGCCAGCATGCGACTGCTGCCGCCAATGCCGCAGCCCACATCTAACACCGTCGTCCCGGCAGGGAGCTTGTCTAACCCACCCCACCGCACCATTTCATGCACAAAGTCTGACTTGGCTTGGAGGAAATCCTTTTTGCGGGGTGGTGAGCCATAATGTCCCAGATGGATATGTTCGCCCCAGTAGAACTCGAGAATGCCGTCATTCGTCCAGTCATCATAGGAAGTGGCGACCGAATCAGCAGACTGATATTTGCGAGGGGCTCGCACGTACAGCACGATTCCGATCACCAGGAGGACCAGGAGAAGGACAATCGCCACGAGGAACATGTTCATCATATCGAATGTCTGATTACCGTGATGTTGTTACCATTGATGACCCGTACCGAGAACCGTGACCCCGTATCCTAGGCAACGCGCACCCTTCTCTCTTGCTACGCCAACGAAGGCGAAACGTCGCGCAGCGTAGACTCGGAAAAGTTACCAAGTCAAGCTGTCGGAGACTCCGTCTGCCACAGAGCCTCCCGCCCCTTCATTCCGCGTGAAGGGTTGTTGCCGAGTGGCAGACCTGCGAGAGATAATGTGTCCCTAGGCCAAGAACTCACATTTGACCAATCTGGCTAAACGAATAAGCCCCCTCTCCCCTCTTTACCTCTGCGGGAGAAAGGGATCGGTCCTTTTGATGGAAAGGTGGAGCGTCGATCAGTCATGAATCTCAATGTCGAGGAACAACGAACTGAACCCCGAGTCTCGGTGCGATTTTATGCAATGGTGTCGGGCTCTGTGGAGTCCGAAGGAATGGGCACCATTCTCGATCTCTCACAGAATGGATGCCGTCTGGAAAGCCCGCTCCTCATGTTGCCTGGCCTCTCGTTAGAGCTGCGCATCGCCGTACCCGGCTTGGAGTGGGCGCTGATGATTGATGGGGCTGATGTGCAGTGGGCGGACGAAGACCACGTCGGGCTGGCGTTTGTTCGCATCAGAGAGACCGAACGGCAACGATTGAGCGAGCTAGTAGCTGCTCGACTCGTGAACGGGGCTGATACCGGCGACGATGCACAGGGTGAGCGGATCCCCTTTGAGTTCCAAGGATTGGAAGCGGTGCTCGCGAAAGATCCTGATCTCGCCATCAGCAAGGGCCTGGCATGGTTCGCTCAAGACCGGACGGAATTCCGCTTTCGAGGCGGGAGTCTGCTGGGCAGAGCGCTCCCCACTTGCACACCCGAGTTCGCGGCTGCGCTTGGTGAGTTGGTGAAGACTGGTAGCGACCACGAGGCGGAGTTCACCCTCGCACTTCTTCAGAACTATCTTGGTTCGACCTCCATTGATGACGTCCTGAAGGAGATCGTGGCCCATTTCCCAAAGGACTCTCAAAAAATGGACGAAGTCCGGACCATCATCAATAGCCCAGGCGCACGTTCCGGTGAATTTGGGTTGGCGAATGCCTGGCGGGTGAAGCAGGAGTCACTGACGTGCTGGCTGACAGATGAGCGAACAGCAATCACCGCTTTTGCCGAACAGCACATGGCCGAGCTCGATCAAATGATCATGGCGGAGCGGCGTCGCGTGGAGGCCGAACGGGAATTACGAGAGCGGACTCGACATGAAGACGAGAACGGCCATGATCATGGATACAAACCGAAACCATTCTGACAGTGCATGCCTCATGTGCTCCACGCCTTCTCTCAACTGACACCACTCCATCCGCTCCACCTCCCCTCCCTTCCATTGCCCCAGGAATGATGAATTGGTCTCTAAATTTACAGTAGACTTACCCTAACAGACTTGATGATGTGACGATTCTAGCGAAAGGTTGGTGATCGATGCAGTGGTTCTTCCCTATGCTCCTCTTGGCGTTGACTTGTGCGGCAGGTGCACAATCCGTTGTGGCTGCAGGCTCTCTTGAAGAGGCGGAATTTGCCTATGATCGTGGTGAGTATACCAAGGCGGCCCGTCTCTTCAGTCCCCTGGCAGAGCAAGGTGTGGCAGCGGCCCAGTTCTATCTGGGCTTGATGCATGATCGAGGACGAGGCGTTCGACAAGACTACCAAACAGCAGTGACGTGGTTTCGCAAAGCGGCGGCGCAGGGGTACCCTGGCCCGCAGAACCATCTGGGCCTGATCTACGAGAGAGGACGCGGTGTCCGCAAAGACTTGGTTCGCGCCCTCATGTGGTACCACGTCGCTGGTGCCCTGTTAGATGGCGATGAGGGGAAGGCGGCATTGAAACGCCGAGATTTTCTGATCTCAAAAATGACGGCTGCGCAGACCGAGGAGGCGCAGGAGATGGCACAGCGGTGTCAACAATCCCAGTTTCAGAAATGCGACTAGATCAGAGTCCGTGGAATGCAAGGATGCACTGAGAATACGAAATTGTCACCCGACACCTTCAGCAGGCACCCTTGCGTTCCGGTATGTCTGGAATGCTATGTTGTCTAACGATAGCGCGACACCATGATAGGAGAATAAGGTCATGAAAGCACACTTCGTTATCAGTACGTTACTCTGTTGCGTCACCATTGTTTCGGTAAGCCATGCTGAGGAAATTGGGAGTGTGGATACGGAATTCAAATTTTTTGGGCCGGATCACAAGATCGTGGTGGAGGCGTTTGACGATCCGAAGATTGAAGGCATCACGTGCCATCTGAGTCGAACAAGAAAAGGTGGATTCAAAGGCATGGTCGGGTTGGCGGAAGAAACTTCTGATGCCTCGATTGCCTGCCGTCAAGTCGGTCCCATTCGCGTGAAAGAAGAGCTGAAAGAAGGGGAAAAGGTATTCAAGGAGAGTCGATCTCTGATTTTCAAGAAGCTCCAAGTGGTCCGCTTTTTCGACGAAAAACGCCAGACCTATATCTATCTCGTCTATAGCGATCGAGTGATCGAGGGCTCGCCACACAATGCCATCTCGACTGTCCCGATCCAATCCTGGTCGAGTCCATAACGCGGACCTTTATGACACGGGTCCGAGATGATCGGCCCACTGACGGGCAAGGCGTGCACCGGCGTCCTGGAGGCGCCGCCCTTCCGCCATCGACAGCGGCTGAAACTTTCTCGCACGGCTGAGATTCTGGTCAAGCTCGCGAGGGGTGGCCATGCCGATCGTGGCACAGCAGACATGGGGTTGACTCAAGGCGTAGCGAAAGGCCGCATCGTGATGGTCGACAGGCATCTGCGCATGGCTGAGCGTGTTCGGTGATGGGTGCCGAGCCCCTCCGAAGACCTTCATGGCAATGAGTCCGATGTTCTGGCGAGCGGCTATGGGCCAGACCTGTTCCTCGAAATTGTAGGTATAGCGATCGACAAAGTTGACTGAGTTCAACAAGACATCGATCTCGAGGTGGCGCAACGCCGGAAGAAATCGCGATGGGCGGCTATGCCCCGATAGGCCGACGAATCGGGTCAGCCCCAGTGATTTGGCTTTCATCAGTGCCGCATAGGTGCCGTGCTTGCCGAACACGATCTTCGGATCCATCTTGTCGGCGCCCACACTATGCACGAAGACCAGATCGGCATATGTAGTCCCAAGCTCCTTGAGATTCTGCTCGAGCAACTGCAACGCACGTTCCCCGTCCGGTTCATAACACTTCGTCACTAGAAATACTTGTGATCGCACCTGCTTGAGCAAGTGGCTGAGCTGGATCTGCGCCTGTCCATACCCCGCGAAGTCAGGAGCCGTGTCGAAATACGTGATTCCAGCGCGAAAGGCGGTTTCATAGAGACGAACTGCGTCTTCCGTATTCAGACGACGACCAGCGGCGGCAGTCCCAAATCCCAGGATGGGAAGAGTTACGCCGGTCTTGCCAAGTTGGCGTGACGGAAGAGCGGATCTGCTGTGCTGGACGAATCGAAGCATCTTCGAGCCCTCCTCGCATAACTAAGCAGGTGAATCAGTCGCACTCGGCGGGACAATGAGAGGACAGTCTAGCACATATCCAGGACTCCTCGTAAAGGAGTAAAGGCAAGGCACCGCCATCGAACGCGGTTACTGCTGTTGAGAATCGTCCGGATGGGAAGTGGAAGCGGTGGCTTGAGTGTGGCTGCTGTACCAGCGTTCCGTCGGACCGTGAGACTCCAACGTAACCGAGACCGCCATGTCGAGACGGTTCTTGGCTTCGCCTTCGTAATAGCCGCTGGTCGGCGCGATGTCCTGGTAATCACGTCCGACTGCGACCGTGATGTACCGTTCGTCACAGCGCCGTTGATGTGTGGGATCGTATCCCACCCACATCGGAAGCTTTTGTCCGGATGCCGGGAGCAGAATTTCAACCCACGCGTGCATCTGTCCTTCGCCTGGGAGCAGACCGGAGACATAGCGAGCGGGCAAGCCGGCGAGGCGACAGAGAGCCAGCATCACGTGGGTGTAATCTTGGCAGACCCCTGACCCTAAGGCGATCGCTTCGGAGGCCGTCGTTCCAACATGGGTTCGTCCCGGTTCATATCGCAATGCCGCATGCACATGATGAAGGATCGCTTCAGCTAACTTGCTCGGTGATCCGCCTCCTCCCCGCAGACGTTCGCTGAGACGCACCAGTCCATCAGACCGGTCGACCAGGTGCGTCAGTCTGGTGAACTCTGCAGAGGCCACCGTGCAATCAGTATCGAGAGGATCGGTGCCTTGCATCGCCAAGGAGCCGTCGGTGAGATAGCCGGTTTGTGTTTCAACACGCATGTCGACGGTGCAGGCAATTTCCTTCTCGACACCACTATGGTCCATTTGCCACACGAGATTGCCAAATGCGTCGGTGTAATGCCGATAGTCGGCCGGAGGATCCATATGCCAGCGGACATCAAGACGCCGCTGGGTCCCATAATGTTGATGGGGAGCCACCCGCATAATGGTCCGAACATTGGTGACCGGCGCCTCATAGGCGTATGTGAATTGGATGCGCGCTGAAAGCAAGGCCTTCACATGGTGCACCGCCGTCTCGGGATGTTCCAACCGCAGATGACGCCGTGGACTCGAAATCCTCACATCCTGAGTGTCTTGAGACCTGAAATAGGTACGCGACACGGCCGTGGTGATTCGATCAAGTTGCCGGAGCACTTCCGTCAAAAATGATTCCAGGCCGATCTCATGGATTTCTTCCAATGTCGCAAAGTCCAAATCGGCGGCCAACTGCCCGATCAAGCGCGCCGGTTCACGATCCGCCAGTCGCGACGACTTATCCATCAGACGTTCGATATGTTGACGAAGCCCACGAGCACAGAATCGAACCGATCGCGGGAAATATTGATTCAGCAATAAAAACTCCACGATTTTCTCCGGCAAGACCACCGAGCGCGAGACTTTTCTGTACGCTTCATAGGCGCTCGCCGACTTCAAGATAGCCACGCATTGATGGAGATCGGACAGTTCCGTGGACTCGTGAGCCATCTGAAGAAGGATCGGATGGACGAGTAACCGGGCGGTATGGTTCGCGCGCTCGATATCCTTCCCGAGCCGGTAGAACGTCCACCCTTCATCGTGCAGCATCGTGCTGGCCATGATGCCATGCAGCGTGTAGCAGGTATCCTGTACCTCCGTCAGCAGCTGATGCGGTGCGGCGGCGATGATCACAGAGGTGGAGGTTCTCCACGCCAGATGCATCCGGTTGATATGGTGCCACACTTCGCTCGATAGCTGATCCTGAATGCCGCGTGCATTTTCTCTGGCGGCACCGATCAGATTCACCAACGCATCGGGATTGTTGGCGTCGAGTGTGAGAAACTGCAGCACCGCCATGGTCTCAAGAGGCTGACCACGCTCCTCATACGCGGTCAGTTGCCCGGTACTCTCCAGATACCATCGCCAAATTGTGCGCTGATCCTGTTGGTTGGAACTTTCCAACAGCAATTGGTAGTGGACGTTGATCAGACGGGCCGTGTACTCGGCTCGTTCCGTATAGCGGGCGATCCAAAAGCATGATTCCGCGGTTCGGCTCAGCATCGATCGTTAATCTTCCCCATACAGAACCCAGGTTCCCTTGCTCCCACCGCCCTGCGAGGAATTGACGACGAGAGACCCTTCCCGTAACGCGACTCTCGTTAACCCTCCCAACGACAGCGTGGTCTCCTTGCCGGACAAGACGAAAGGGCGCAGATCGATATGGCGTCCGGCGAATTCGAATCCACCGGCATGGTCGTCGACGAGACAGGGGGATCTCGATAACGACACGATCGGCTGCGCAATATAATTCCTCGGATGACTGAGGATGCGCGCACGGAAATCTTCTTGCTCGGCCTTGCTGGAAGCCGGCCCCATCAGCATGCCATACCCACCCGATTCATTCACGGCCTTCACCACAAGAGACGGAAGATGTTCGAGCACATAACTTCGATCCGCCTCCACACTGCAGAGATAGGTTTGGACGTTGGGCAGCACCGGAGACTCACTCAAGTAGAAGTCGATCATCTGAGGGACGTACGCATAGATTGCCTTATCGTCCGCCACTCCATTGCCGATAGCGTTTGCCAAAGCCACGTTTCCCGCATGATAGGCTCGAACAAGCCCCGGCACTCCTAATAAGGAATCGCTGTGAAACACTTCTGGGTCGAGAAATGCGTCATCCACTCGCCGGTAAATGACATCCACCTGCTGCAAACCCTGAGTCGTTTTCATATAGACCCGGTCCGACTCAACGATCAGATCTCGTCCCTCCACGAGTTCAATCCCCATTTGAAGCGCTAGGAATGAATGTTCGAAATAGGCTGAGTTATTCACTCCGGGTGTCAAGAGCACGACGGTAGGATTTTCTCGAGTCTCCGGCGCGAGATACCGAAGGTTTTCCAGGAGCTGATTCGGATAATGATCGACAGGCCTGATTCGCATTTTGGCAAACAGACTGGGAAAGACGCGTTTCATAATCACACGACTTTCCAATACGTACGACACGCCAGACGGAGTCCGCAGATTGTCTTCCAGCACAAGATAGGTGCCGTTTACATCGCGGACAAGATCGATCCCAGCGATATGGATGTAGAGATCGCGCGGAGGTTTGAATCCGACGAACTCTCGTTGAAAACCTGAGGCCCCTTCAACGAGTTCACGGGGGACAATCCCCTCTCGCACAATGCGTTGTTCCCCATACACATCCAGGAGAAATGCATTGAGGGCCTGGATGCGTTGCTTCACACCCTGTTCGATGTGTCGCCATTCGCTGTTAGGAATAATGCGAGGAAGAAGGTCGAAGGGAAAAATTCGTTCTGTCTGCTGCACATCTCCATACACCGTGAACGTAATCCCTTGGTCCAAAAACGCTCTCGCGGCTTGCTCTTGATATTGGGCTAAATCTCCGGCCGAAAGCGCCTGCAGCTGTTCGTATAACTGTCGATAGTGCGGACGAGGTCGATCAGTCGCCTCAAACATTTCGTCGAAGTATCTGCCGACCTGATAGCGTTTGAAGAGATCGCGGATTTTGGTCGTGTATAACTGACGGTTTGAGTTGGGGCTCATTTTCGAGGAAGGCGGCATCAGAATCGCAGCGGTTTCATCTCTATTCGGTGTGAATCAATACTCCTCTCTTTCCCTCCGTAATGCAAGCGTAAGGCTGTACCGGAAGACTCGATGTGTTTACCATTCCTTCTGTGTCATGTGTGCCAAGACAACCGAAGTCGCACGACGAACATGCTGTCCCCGGTGTGAATGCTTGAACCACGCAATCGGGTATGGTACTCATCACCCAAAACGGTCACTCATCAGCTACCTAGGAGGGAGATTCCAATGGCCACATCAGGATCCGCTCAGCGAGTCAAAGCGAAAGTCGCCAAGCGTGCGGTCCGCACAAAACGGGCAGCGGTAAAAAAAGGACAGAGTCTTGCCAAGAAGGGACGGAAAGCCGCTCGGTCCACGGCCAAGCAGGTTCGCAAGGTGGCGAAGGCAACTGCCAGGAAGGCGAGTGGCGGTAAGAAAGCCGCTCACTCCAAGGCACGCAAAGCCGGAGCGGCTATCGGGAAAATGCTTGGTCGAGCGCAGGGTATGGGGAGGAAGTTAGTCAACAAGGCAAAGAGAAGATTAACGTAGGCCCTGTGGTTCAGACAGGCGTGGTAGTAAAAATGTCCGCGTTCGTGGTTGAGTCCTTGCGACGGCACCTGGCTGTTTTCGCCTAATCCTGATACGAGCCCACAGGATTAGGTGCCGGACCAGGTCAGTCCTGCTGCGGATTGTGATGCGATATGTTATCGCCTTGGCGCTACTCCTCGTTCTCTTCCTCCTGTGGGGGCGTCATCTTCAGGCTCCTATCCATGTGAGCGATACGTCCTACGATCTCTTGCTGTCCGCGTTGCTCTCACACAGTGCACCGCAGGTGTCGGTCGATACCCTTACCTCGGAAAACTTTCACCTGTTGGATGCCCGTGAGTACCGGGAGTTTGAGGTGAGTCATATTCCAGGTGCCATCTGGGTGGGGTACGAAGAGTTTTCTCCAACTCGGCTGGCTGGAATCGACAAACAAGCGCCTGTGGCGGTCTACTGCGCCGTAGGATACCGCAGTGAACGGATTGCGGAACGACTACGGGAAGAAGGATATCTCCACGTGGTCAATGTCTATGGCGGCATTTTCGAATGGGTCAACACCCAGCACCCGGTCGTGACTGACGAGGGTTCCGAAACGGACCGGATCCATGCCTACTCACGGTTCTGGGGGATGTGGCTTAAGCGAGGAACGCACATCTATGAGTAACACAGGGATTGCTGCTCGCAGCAGCCATACATACGACCAGTCCGCAAGGGCAACATCGTGAAAGCGATTTCGCTTGAGAAGCTCGTAAGACTGTACATCGCACGATCGTTCAGCTGCTTTCGACGAACGCATCTTTGAACGCCCATCAAGAAAATATTTCATCGATGTAAAGAACGGTCGTGGAGAGAATCGGTGCAACTCCATGATTCGCTCATGCCGGACGTGTGTGGTACGTAATCACAGAATGATGGATGAATGAAAACGTTTGGGCTAGACTGACTCCTGCGTCATGGAAAAATCCGGAGGTGTTCAAGAGTTGGAGAAGCCACGTTCGACCGACATGATCGGTCAAGTCCCACGTTACGTGATTCCTTTGCCGGAGAACACGACGCCGGAGAGCAAGCCCGATGAGGAGCAGCCGCATGGACTGATGCAAGTCTTAAACGCCGGCGCGGTGTATTTTCTGGTCGCACTTGGGGCAGGGGTTGTGTTGGAGATTATTCGACTCCAAGTTGTGGGGCTTCACCTCAGCGAGCGTATCGCACAGGTGATGGAGATTCCCACGCATCTTCTGGCTGTGATAATCGCCGCGCGCTGGGCGATCGACCGATTTACACTCCCACCGTTGCCCGGTATCCGGCTTGGAGTGGGTCTCGTTGCTCTCGTGTTTTGGGTTCTTATGGAGTGGCTCATTGTCCTTCCCCTCCACGGCCTCTCACTCGATGAATTCCTAGCCGCCCAACACCCAGTTGTGGGCACGGTGCCGATCGGAGCACTCGGTGTGTTGACCGTCATGCCCTTTCTTGTCGGGTATCGATGGGAGCACTGAGGTGCCGCCATTGCCTCTGCGCACAATCTGAGTAATAATCCCCCGCGATACGGTCGAGAGGCATGGCCATGTTGGAACCTGTTGTACGATCTCTCCTTGTGGTGTTTCTTGGACTCCCCTCGATCGCCATCGCGTCGGACAGTTCCGATCCAGAGTCAGCCATTCGCAGGATGATCCAAGCCAACGCAGAAAAAGACCTACCGACTCTCTCCCAACTGATGGCCCATGACGCCGACATCATCAGTTACGCAGTGGCCGGGCGGAAGTACATCGGGTGGGCTGAACTGGAACAGGGCATGCGGGATGAATTCGTCAACGCCAAGAAACTCGAGATTCCAATCAGGGAACTTAAGGTTTGGACAAAAGGAGATCTTGCCTGGTACGCGATGGAGCTGGATTACATCCGCTACATGCAAGAGGGGGCCGAGGTCAAACGCACGGTGCTCCCTATGCGAGAAACCGGTGTCCTTGAACGTCGCGAAGGCCGCTGGCAACTATTGTCGTGGCACGAATCATTTCGATCGGCGAATCTCGGAGGGGGGCGTTGAGTACATCACCGTCAGATTCGCGGGAACGTCATCCCCGGCCAACGCGCAATCCTCTGGTGAACTGGATCTGAGCGGGACGTGGGAGATTCTTGAAGTCGAGGATGACAAACGGTACCAGGCGACTCTCGACCGGAACGGGAATGGTCCGTACAGTCAGCATGGCGGGTGGTTCACAACCGCCAAGATTGCTGGCCGTCTGTGGGAGGGGACGTGGCATCAATCCGGTAATGATCGAGAAGGAGGGTTTGAACTTCAGCTGTCAGAGGATGGCACAGAGGCGAAAGGCATCTGGTGGTACACACGAGTTGGTAAGCAGAAGAATATTCCTCCCCGCGAGCACGGTGGCACCTATCACTGGAAGAAACCGATGTCTCCCTCCGGCATTGCTCGGTGACAAGACACGCTAATCTGTCCTGCCCTCCCCTCCCCGGGAGGGCGGGCTATCCATAACGCCATTAGTTTTCCATCATCTCCAGCCTGGTATCAAATTCATGTCCGCAGGCCGTACAGCGGATACAATCCGACTCCACCGCGATTTCGTCGACTCGAATCCCCATGCCTCCGCAATCCGGACAGCGGGCAAGATGGATCCGCTCGTCCTGTACGGTTTCATATTGCGTTCCATGAAGACAATACACGGGCATTCCCTCAAGGAGCCACGGCTGTCCTCGTTTATCGACCACCGGCAGCACGAGATAATGGTGATTCACATACTCTTCGATCTCTTGTTGGTTCACAAAGCCGTCTTTGATCAATTTGCCACCCACCACCTCGTACAGTGCCTGTCCTTTTACGATGGCTTTAGTCGGACCCATAACGCCTCCTCGCATGAAGGTGTCGTACATTTTGGCAGTGTGTCCGAGACGAAAGCAGCCCGCTCGTCGTCACATCGCATGGTGACTGGGTGCCGTCGGTCGTGCCAGCTTCTCGCTCGAGGTGCCATCAGCCTTTGTTGGTCTGCTTCGACTCCTCATACTCCTACACGAGAGAATGTCCATGCACACAAGAAGGAGGACCACGAAAACCAACAGACTAATCAGGATTCCCCAATATTCAGATAACATACGTCACACCCCTCACGCGTCATCCTGCGCGAGTCCTCTGGGAACCATCATACAGTTCACACGCCCATGGCACCGGATTGTGGATGGAAACTGCTTTCCAACACTGAGACGCATTTCCCGGGAAGTCTGCGTCGACCAGGTGCCATTCGAAGAAACAGATTGTGTTGTGAGGAATGCACACCCGACAGGCCCAGACAGTTGGAACCGTTTTCCTCGGAGGACCATGACACCACCTCCGGATGATGAGGAGGTAGAAGGAAGAGATCTCTTACCCTACGCTTCAGCTGGGAGACAGGTCAAGAGGGAAGAATGATTGGATGCCGAGGCTCTCATTCAATGGTTCTTGTAAGGAGGAGGAAGCCGCTGTCATAGTACGCAGAGTGTCGTGATGGTAAAGGATGCCTGTTGGTGACATCAGAATCTCAGATTCCTAAGCACTTCGTCGTTCAGCGGTCATCCTTACGGCAGCGTTTCTCTGTCTCAGTCTGGTGCCATGGGGCGTTGAACATGCTGCTGCGCAGTCTGTCGAGATCATCCCCCACTGGAGAACGGGCGATCGCGTTGAGATCATCGTGACACGGGTACGGGAGAAATCGCTCGATGGCCGGTCCACGCGTTCAGGTAAGACGTACACGCGGTTCTCCCTTGAGGTGCTTCGAGCCGGTCCAGAAGGGTATCTGGTGGGATGGACCGTTGGGGAGACCACCTTTGAGGTCCCGGCCCCATCGGAGTCTATTCTGCGTCAAGTCGTGGGACTGATGAAGGGTCTCCAGGTCGTACTCCAGATCGACTCTCGTGGGCACATCAACGGGGTGCAGAACTGGGAGTCCCTGCAAAATGAGATGCGGAAGAATCTCGATGCGCTCTCAGCCCACGCATCAGCTTCGCAGCGGGGGAAGGCGGATCAGGCCCTGATGGAAGACCTACGGGCACAATGGGACGTCATGTTCTCGACGAAAGCTCAAATTGAACAGGTCTGCACGCGAGATGCACACACCTATTTTCGGATCCTCGGAAGAACCTATACGCGCGGTGAGCACGATAAACACCAGAGCGTTCTCGACAATCCACTCGGTGGCGCTCCGCTGCCAGCTCACACCGACATTGTGCTGAAGTCGATCGACGACCGGTCTAGGCACGCGGTGCTGCATTGGAAGCAATCGGCTGATCGTGAGCAGACCGACCGGATCATGCGATCGATCGTCAAGGGTTTGGCAGCACAAAGAGGAAAACAGGTGCCGGAAGAGAGACCCATGTACAGCGTATCCCTGGAGAACCAGGCCGAAGTCGAAGTTGATGTGGAGACCGGGTGGATCACGAAGCTCACCGAAACAAAATCGGTGAATCTCGGCAGCCGTGCCCAAACGGACACGACATTCATGGTTGTGGAGGTACCGTAAAGTCGGCACCACAGGATCATCAAACTGTATGCATAGCTCTTTTGCGAGGGCCTATACGTAGAGGACCCCAAGGCCGCTTGAGCGGCTGACAGGATCACGATACAGTACATTGATCAGGTCGAGACTGTGAGTGAGTCATACAAAGGAGAAAGAAATGAGGAAATCGATAGGAAGAACATTCAGCCTTGTTGTTGGTGTCATATTGCTGTCGACACTTGCCTTCGCGCAAGGAGCTCCTCCCGCCGTCATGCACAAAGTGGAGACGTCGCAGAAACATGTGAGGACGATCGGCATGGACGAGTATCGGAAGCTTGTCGACAATCCAGGTTCGGCGTTGATCATCGATGTACGCGAGCCTCAGGAGTTTGCGGTCGGTCATGTGCCGGGAGCGATCAACATTCCCCGCGGCCTTATCGATTCCCAAATCTGGAATCACGTCGGCGCTCCGGAGAAGGCCGACATGGAGCGGCCGATCATTCTGCAATGCCAAAGTGGGAAGCGCGCCTCGCTTGCGGCGCAGACACTTGGAGAACTGGGATTCACGCAGACGACCGCAGTGATCATGAATCTCAACGACTGGCAACAGACCGGCAACCCCTTCGTGAAATAGTCGTTGAGCACAGACCTGCAATTCTCTGTTCATGATTGATTTCGGCAGTGCGAGACGGACGACCATGATGGCTGTGACACCGGACACTGAACTCACTCTAAGTTTTCACAATCAGCGGGTCGTCATCTCGCCATGGGGGGCATCGTTACGGCGGTATTTCTTGATCGATGATGGTGGGCAGCAAATCGATATCGTATGGGGCTATTCCGGTGGAAGCCGGAAACGGGGTGGTCAGGGGGATGTCCTGATTCCTTTTCCTGGGCGTGTCGCCAACGGCCGCTACTCATTCGAGGAGCAACGGTTTCAGCTCGACTGCAACGACAAGGAAGGTCCCAATGCCATCCACGGATTTGTTCGGAGCTTGCCTTGGCAGGTGCGGGAGGCTCAAGCCAACAGTGTGACGTGCGAGGTCCGTCTGGATGCCGAGACCTATGCGGCTCGCGGCTACCCGTTTTCCTTGGACATCGCCGTCACCTACGAGCTCGACACTTCAGGCCTGAACTGTGTCTTTGTTGTGAAGAATATCGGAGATCGTGTCGCGCCGGTGGGAGTCGGATTTCACCCCTATTTCACCGTCGGGACGTCTGTGATCGATGACGCGGAGGTGCAGATTCCTGCCACGGGCTACCTTGAATTCAATGAACAGCTCGCTCCCACCGGAACGATTCTGGACGCCAAGGGCACAAGCTTGGATTATCGCCGCTTTCGAACGATCGAAGGGCAACGCTTTAACCATTGCTACGTGAATCTTGAGCGCGATGCAGACGGTTTAGCGACGGCGACTTTGCGTCATGCTCCAAGCAACCGCGCCATCGACATTGTGATGGATTCGTCGTTTTCCGCCGTCGTCGTGTACACCGGTGACGCCATCTCAGATGCGCCGCGCGCCGCGCTTGCAATTGAACCGATGACCTGTGCCACCGATGCCTTCAACTATCCGGAATGGGGCCTGAAGCGGCTCGAACCGAGCGAGACATTTTCAGGGCGCTATCGGGTGCACCCTCGCTCCCTATAGGACATCGAACATCGTTGGCTTTGGAGCTATTCGAGGTGTCTCCATAAATTGATCGCCATCAGACATCCATCTGGAGGTGCGCGTACGCATTCTCTGCCGGAATGACCCTCTCACAACTCCAGCCTCTTGAGTCTCTTCGTCGTTCAAGGTACTGTTGGTTCCATACTATCTGGCAGGTACGATCACCTGCGCGGTAGGTCGTCATGGTTTGGATGTGGCGGCTTGCACGAATCATCTCACCGATCAATCAAGGAGGCCGGAATGGTTGAGGGTCGTCTGTTGAGAAACACGGTGTCTCGAGTATTCAATGTGTTACAGAGCATCTCAACATGTCTCGTTCTACTTCTTCTGCTTGGTCCGGGAGTCGCGATTGCTGAAGAATATGAAGTGTGGCTGAGTGATCAAGCCAATACTCAAGGCATTTCTTCACAGTCCCTTACCGGAACGCACGGCGGGAAGATTCGCATCTACGAGAGTACCGACTTGGATCAGGATCCACCGGTCAACAATCCGGTGGTTCTGGATGTGACGGCGGATTTGTTTCCGAGCGCCGATGCCACGACCGGCGCGCATGTGAGTCGAATTCACGGCATCTTGCCGAGCCCAGATCATGTGTACATGGCGTTGAATTTTGTCGGAAGCGGACATTTGGGGCTTGTCGATGGTCGGACCAAACAGCCGGTCTGCCTGTTCCGCACGACGGGGACAACCACCGGCCGTCAAAACCATATGAGCTTTTGGACGTCGAACGGACAACATATCATTGTGGCTAATCAGAATGGCCGCATGCTCGAGCGAGTCGATGTTGTGCGCAATCAGGACGGCATGCCTGAACAGTTTGTGTTCAACGGCACCGCGAGTTTGGACCTTGTCGGAGGACCTAACCGGATTCTCGCTCAGCCGATTGCGGTAGACATGGAGCCATCCGACGGTATCTCCTGTTCCGTGTCGGGTGTGGTGGCTGATGCACAACCGACGACGACTCCAACCGGTGCGCCCAAACAGGCCGCCGGTCTGCGTACGTTGAATGCACCGATCTGCCCGATCCCTGCAAGCAATAGCCGGCATGCATTCACGACGTTGGGGGGCGGCGGCATGTTCGTGATCGATGTAACGGCCACACCGATGGCGATTGTGGGAGAGTATGACCTTTCTGTGGTGAGGGCGGCTGGATGCGGAGGAGCCGAAGCCGATGGGTTCATGCATCTCAACACCGGCACCTCCGGTCCAAACATCTCGGAATTTTCCATTTACCGATTTGGGCTCGATTATCCCATCGCTCCTGCATTCAATGCGCCAAACACACCGGCTCCTCTCGCTGTGTGGCAAGATCCGGACAACGGCAAAGTGGCCGGACAGAACGGCCTTCTGGTGGGCACGAATCGTGATGCCCACGGTGTCGTCATTGTGCAAAACACACAGTCTGGAACCGCAAAGTACCTGCATCAAATGGATCGCATCCGAAACAACGTCGAGGTCTTTAAACTCTCACCCCCATGGAACAATCTGAGCACGCGTCATGAAGGCACCTATAGCCTCACGGCAAGCGGAACCTGCGGGGGAACGTTGGGGACGACCAAGACCAACGATCCGACACCGGATCTCGCGGACTTGTCAGCCGGCGAAGGGCCGAAGGGGGATCGAATTTATGTCGCGTTACGCGGTCCCTTTCCCTTGACGGTGAGCCATGCTGCGGATGGAAGCTGTCCCGGTTTGGGAATTATCGATCTCTCACCGAACCGGCGGTCCGGAAACCTGACGGCTGTGATGGAGACGAGCGTGCTCAATGGGGATGGCTTACGGAACCTGAGTGATCCACACGCGGCAATCGTGCGGAAGAAACGGCAATAAGGCGACATCAACTTGTGAGTTGAGCGCCGGGCAGACGTTGAATGGGTGAAGACGTACACCGAGGAGTCGACGGTGATTCGACCGTCGGCTCAGGTCCTGACGTTCGAGCGGGCGCCTAGGTCAGGCCGCTTTTCGGAAAGGCAGCTGTTTGGCGGCGATCAGGTTGCGGCAGAGCTGTCCGAGCTTGAACTGCACCTCGTCAAACGATTCCCCTTGCGCCGTCTGTTCCGGATAACCCAGCAGATACCCATGCCACTTGCCTTGATCCTGTGACAGGACATATTGTGGGGCGTCCAAGTCAAGCACGACTCGCCTGGGTCGGTCGATGCGGGGAATTTCTCGAGGGGTTCGTGGAACCTCTCGGCTCAGGCGCTCGATCTGGAACTGCAGCTCCTCGAAGGAAGCCGCTTGTATTTCTCGATCGGGGAAGCCCTCTGGATAGGCGCGCCACTTGCCCTGATCTGGCCAATATACCCAATTTGGTCCGTCCATTCCGGTGAGCATAGCGAGCCTGTCACGATCTGACCAGCAATTTCTACCTTTTTGTACATGGACAATGTAGGCCAACAGGTCCCCGACACCGAGGCGTTTGCGTTTGGCCAGGTCCAGGCCAATCAGTTGTCGTTTCGGGTCGCCATGGCTGGGGCAGGAGAACGACTGGCTCTCTGTCTCCATGGCTTTCCAGAATCGGCCATCTCCTGGCGGCATCAGCTGCAGCCATTGGCGCAAGCTGGATATCGGGTCTGGGCTCCTGACCTGCGCGGATACGGCGGGACGGCCCGCCCGACCGGCATCGAGGCCTATTCGATCGAATCGTTGATGGAGGATGTGAGCGGGCTTCTCGATGCGGCACAAGTGAAACGAGCTATCCTCGTCGGACACGACTGGGGAGGAATCATCGCCTGGTACTACGCGATGCGCAACCCTAGCCGGGTCGAAGCCCTTGTGATCCTGAATGCCCCCCACCCCGCCTGCTTCGAGCGAGAAGTTCAGCGCTGGCGGCAGTTGCATCGCTCCTGGTACATGGGAGTTTTCCAGATTCCCTGGCTCCCGGAACTGGCCCTGTCAGCTCTGCATGGCTACATGATCGGGCGGATCTTTGAACGAATGAGGATGGATCGCACACAACTCCCAGACGGTATCCTGGAGCTTTACCGGCAACAGGCCTGCGAGCCAGGCGCCTTGACCGCCATGATCAATTACTACCGAGCTGCCTTCCGCGGTGGAGCTGCGTGGCGTCAACGCAGCCTAGGGTACCAGAAGATCGAGACCCCCACCCTCGTCATCTGGGGACTTCAAGACCAGGCGCTGGTTGCTCAGAATCTCGATGGTCTGAGCGGATTCGTGAGCGACCTGACCGTCGTCACGATGGCCGACGCAGGACACTTCGTCCATGAAGACCAACCAGAACAGGTGACGCGTCATCTTCTGACCTGGCTTCACGACAACCTCGGGTCCTGATCCAGCATTTTCCACCAGATAGCTCGTGGCAGTCCGCTCTGCTCCCGCCGGTGCATAGTCGTTTCTGTTGCAGCCTCTTCTCCTTCTCAAGAAAACACGAAAACCAACCGAATGAGGGAAGTCGTCTCCTGTGCACTGTAACCGAGCAAATTGTTGACCAATAGGCCATACAGGATAGGATGCAAGGCGAGGCCAGCTCCACCCACACATCAACCAAACGAGGCGTCTCATGAGGCAAACCGCGACTGTTGCCGCTGTGTCGGTTGAACAGCGGTCTACGCGATCGACGAAAATTCTTCTTACCGTGGCCGGCCTCATGTTGGTCGGCCTGATCTATAGCGTCGTCGCCCGCGACCCAGACGTGTCTTGTCCGAATGAGCTGATCGGTGCCTGGGTCACATCGGCCAAGGGGTATGAGGAGGGCATGCTGGTCTTCAGCAAGACCGGTGTAGCGTTCAGCGTCGGAATCGAGCACTTGGATGCGCAGGCCGTCCGTCGGTTGGACGCGACGCCAGACGGACCGCGTACGCTCTACACGGTGGTCTATGGAGACTCCAGGCGAGACGAACAAACGCTGTCCTTCTACTACCACACCAAAGACCAAACCATCACGTTCAAGAATCAGACTCACCTGGTTTGGACCAGAAAAGCGGTGGAGTCATGATCGGTCCCTTTCAACGGAGACAACTGTTCGTCCACCCCGTCCAGTATTGGTTCGTGGTGACGACGTTGATCTACTTTGCCTGCCTGTTGATCGTGCTGTATGCCGTCGTGTTTCTGCCGATGGTCCAGCCGCTCTACGACTCCTCCGTCTCGTGGGAACAACATGCGCAAATTGCCAGTCAGTTCCTCGAATTGAACGAGCGGATTTGGCCCTGGTTGATTATCACCTTCCTCGTGCTGCTCCTCCATTCGATGTATTTTATGCATCGGATCGCCGGGCCGCTCTATCGCTTTTCGACGCTCTTTCGGTCGATCGGCACCGGCCAGCTGCACCAACGGGCCCGATTGCGCAAACACGACTATCTGCATCGTGAAGCGCAGGCCTTCAACAGTATGCTCGACAACATCGAGAACAGGATCCAGACCATCAATCTGCGCGCCGCCCTGGTGACGCAAGCCTATGAGGCCGTCGCCTTGCGGGTTCAGGCACAGTCATCCGACCAGATCCAGGCAGCGCTGCATGGCCTAGAGGAGGAGATCAGAGGATTCAAGGCCTGTTTAGCCGATTTCGACCTCCCCGCAGTGAAACCATCCGAACAGCAGCGGCTGGCGTTTCCCGATGCCGCATCGACAGAGTCATCACCTACAATGAAGGCGGCCTAACCAATGGGAGAACCTCTTCGTCTTGCCGAGCAGCCGGAGCCAAAGCCTGAAACTTCTGGTGAACCGAATGCGCTGCCAGGAGCCGTTCGCGAGACACCGAAGTTGACTGTGGTTCAGAGGCCGGAGAAAGCCCCGCAGGGTCAAGAGAGTGCCCCCTATAAACGCCGACGCTTTTCGGTCGTCCATCCGCTGCAGATCCGAATGCTCTTACAAGTCATTGCCTATTCGCTGATCGTGTTCGTTCTCCTAGCTGTCCCCGTGTTCAGCCCCTTGATGGAAGCGCTCGACGATCCAGAACTCTCATGGGAGGCACGCGCCACGGTCGCCAATGATCTGCTTAATTTGCACGCCAGATTTTGGCCATGGGCGATGGGCGCCTCCGTCGTGGTACTGATCAACTGCCTCCATTCCTTGCAGTTGATGCATCGTGTCGCCGGCCCACTGTACCGACTCCGGAAGGTGTTTCCGAAGATCGGAGAAGGCAACCTCAGTGTTCGCACGACACTCCGGCAACATGATTACCTGGCACCGGAGGTCGACCTGGTGAACCAGATGACGGCTCAGCTGCAGTCGAAGATCAATCAGATCAAGCAGGCGCAGGTCATTCTGGCGCTGGATGCTGCCCGGATGAAGGAGCTCGCCGTCGCAAAAAATGATCCTGCCCTGGCCGCCTTGGCGAAGCAGATGGAACAGAACCTGGCCGCCGTGAAGACCTCCCTCGATGGGTTTAAGACACACAACGGATAAGCAACCAGCATGAACCACACGCATTTAGACGGCCAGATCATCAGACGGCGATATGTGGCACGGTCACGGCGGTCTCACATAAGGAACACGCAGGGGTTTACTCTCATCGAGCTGATGCTCGCCGTTTCGATCGTCGGCATCTTGGCGTCGCTCGCCGTGCCCAACTACATCGATTTTCTGGAAAAGGCGCGTGTCGCCAGGGCCATCTCCGAATTGCACGCCCTTGCGAAAGAAGTCAAAGGATTCGCAATCGGTGGCGGCGGCTACCCCGACACCTTGGCCCAAATCGGACGCAGCACGATGCTTGATCCATGGGGAAGTCCCTATCGATACTACCGCATCAATTGCACGACTGATGTTGAGATCACCAACCTGGCCAAACTGAAATTGCGAAAGAAACGCCCGCCGCGGGTGCTACTGGCCGATCACTCACTCACGGCCTACGATGGTGTGCAGGTCTCCTTTGCCGTCGATCATGGAGACTATGATGACCTCCTGCACTTTGTACAAGGAGCAGGCGGCGGGGGAGCTGGTGGGGGTGGCGGAGCCGGAGGTGGCGGCGCAGGTGGGGGAGGTGCCGCAGGAGGTGGTGGAGCAGCCGCGGGCCCGCCTTGTGGAGGTGTTGGGGGAGCGAGAAAAGACCGGTTTCTTGTCCCGCTGAACTCGGACTTCGATGTCTACAGTATGGGGAAGGATCGAGATTCAAAAAATCCTCTCTCTCCACCCCAGAGCCACGATGATGTCCTTCGCGCGAGCGACGGTGGATTTTACGGTTTGGCCAAGAACTTCTAGCCTCGTGTGACCATGCAGAGCTCGTTTTCTCAATCGCTCTTCCAGAGCCGTATCGGACGACGGATCCTCGGTCTCTTTGTCCTCTGCGCTCTGGTCCCGACCTCGATCCTCGGCTGGGTCTCGTACCGCCAAGTCACAGAACAGCTCCTCGTGCAAACCTCGGCTCGCCTCAAGCAAGAGAGTAAGTCTCAAGGGATGGTGCTGTACAGCCATCTCCTGACGTTGGCGGCCGATCTAGACCGCCTCGCGGCCGAATTGCCGCAGGATGGAACGGTAAGCGAGGACGTCACCATCACGGCATCAGTCAAGGAGTTGAGCCAACGGTTTCAATCGATTCAACTGTTGGCTGTGAAATCGGATCGACGTGGACTCTCCGCAGCTCAAGTCGCGCATTTACAGGAAGGCAAGTCGCTCCTGGAAATTCATCCGTCCGCTGGGCAGCTGGCCCAACTGACCTTGACGCGTGTCGTCAATCCAAAACGATGGGAGGCGGGGCTCCTGTCCGCCCAGCTTGACGAAGTCGCCTTATGGAGCACGCAGGTCAAAGAAACCCTTCCAGGGAATACGGACCTTGTCGTCGAGGACGGGGCACATCAGGCGATCTACTCCACCTTCTCAGAGCCGGTCACCCTCCCCGATTTTCGTCGGCACAACAGTGGATCCCCGATGGGTGAAGATGCCATGTGGCAGAAAGGGGGTCACGAATACGTCTCGGGCGCCTGGTCCATGCCGCTCCGCCACACATTTCTTATTGAGCCCTGGGTGATTGTGCTGAGCCAAGCCCGTGAGTCGGCGTTGGCTCCGGTCGAACAATTCCGCCACACCTTCCTGCTGGTCATTGCGTCCGCGCTGAGCGCGGTGGTGCTCCTCAGTTTGGCGCAGATCCGGCGGAGCTTGCACCCTGTCACCCTCCTTCAGGAAGGTACGGCGCGTCTGGCCGAGGGAGATTTTACGACTCGTGTGACGGTCACCAGTGACGATGAGTTCCAAGACCTGGCTGGGTCGTTCAACAGTATGACGGACAGGCTCAGCCAGCAGTTCCAGATGTTGGAAACGATCTCGGCCATCAGTCAAGCCATCCTCTCCAGTCACGAACCTGGAGCCATGGTGAGGATTGTACAGTCTCGCATTACGGAGACGATCAGTTGCGAAGCCGTCGGCATGTTTCTGGTCGATCCGGAGGAGCAGGGCCCAACCCTGTTCTCCGTGCGATTCATCACCGGCCAATCGGACGAGGTCAAGGCCTATCATTGTCAATTGACGGATGACCATTTCGCCGCCCTGCAGGCCCATCCGGACCATACGGTAGTGACCGTGTCGTCGATGCCGTCCTACTTGACCGCGATGATGCGACCGGACCTCTCGTTGTTTGCCATCTTTCCCATCATCGTGGACGAGCATGTCAGCGGCGTCTTGGTGCTCGGCTATCGACAGAAAAAGAGACCTCCCGCCGAGGACATGGCCCATGCGCGCCGGTTGGCCGATCAAGTGGCCGTCGCGTTGGCCAACAGCCGGGCCATCAAAGCGCGGGTGCAAGCGCAGACGGAGTTGGTCGGTGCGGTGGATGCCAAACAACAGGCCGAGGAGCGGGCCACGATCCTGCAAGCGACCAACCGGTCGTTGGAGACGAAAGAAGAACGGCTTCGTCATCAACAGAGCGCGACGCTGGCACTTGTGCAGGACCGCACGGTATTCGAGGGCGCGCTGCCTGTCACCGCGAAGCAATTGACCATGATGGCCGCTCAAGCCCTCGCCGTCGATCGGGTGAGCGTCTGGATCTTTGAAGAACAGACACAGTCGCTGTATTGCCTCGACAGTTATGAGCAGCCCACCGACCGACATACGTCCGGCAGGAAACTGGCGCGCGCCCAGTACCCTCATTACGTCTCTGCGCTCAATGAACAGCGGCTCATTGCCTCCGCCGAAGCGCAACAGGAGTCAGCCTACCGCGAACTGGTCGCGGGCATTCTCGCACCTGGCCACATCCAGGCGCGCATCGATGCGCCCTTTTCTACGCAAGGCAAATTGACCGGTGTGGTGACGATCGAACATGTCGGGTCCCCGCGCGACTGGGCGCCGGATGAGCAGCAGTTTGCTCAAGCCTTGGCCAACTTCATGACCCTGGTCCTTGAGGCTGCCCGGCGCCGGGAGTCGGAAGAAGCCCTCGCCCTCGCCAAGCTCGCGGCGGAGGATGCGACGAAGGCCAAAGCGGAATTCTTGGCGAATATGAGCCATGAAATCCGGACGCCGATGAACGGCGTGATCGGCATGACCGAGATTCTCGCTCGCACTCCCCTCTCCGACACGCAACGGCACTATGTGGAGACGATCCACAACTCCGGAGACACCTTGCTGACGCTGATCAACGACATTCTCGATTTCTCGAAAATCGAGGCCGGGAAGTTGGAGATTCAATCCGTCCCGATCGATTTGCGGGATATCGTTGAGCGCACGGTCGAGCAGTTGGCCGAGCGTGCCCAACGGAAGGGGTTGCATATGTTGGCGGATTACGACCCGTCAATCCCGTCCGCCGTGATGGGCGATCCCATCCGCATCAGACAGATCGTGACCAACCTCCTTGGTAACGCCATCAAATTCACGCAGGAAGGCGATGTGTGTGTGACGGTCACCGTCGACGCCTCTCAGCCCGTGCAAGACGGAGTTCCGAAGATCAAGCTTGCCATCACCGATACCGGGTCCGGCATCAGTGCCGAAGGCCAAGCCAAACTCTTCCAGTCGTTTTCGCAAGTGGATGGGTCCTCGACGCGCGTGCATGGCGGCACCGGCCTCGGCTTGAGCATCTGCAAACAACTGAGCGGATTGATGGGTGGAACCATCGGCGTGGACAGCGTCATCAGCCAAGGCAGCACCTTCTGGGTCGTCCTTCCCTTGCCGTTGCAGGACGGAGCCATCGCCGCGCTGCAGCCCGATCCTTCGTTGGCCGGCGTTCGTGTCTGCGCCGCGATCGCTCATCCTGCCACCGGTCGGCTGCTGACTCGGTATCTCTCGCACTGGGGCATCCCCTCACAGGTGGCCAATACCGGTGCCCAGTTCCTCGAGCAAGTAATGACGGAACTCGCGAATGACAGCGGCCCGGTCGTAGCGCTTGTCGATGAAACGTTCACGGATATGACCGATACGGAATTACTGCAAGCGTTGCGCTCCGATGCGACGTATGCGGCGACCAAGATTCTCCGCATGGTGTCGTTCATCAAGCGAGCGGACGTCGAGCAGGATGCCACGAGCGCTCAGATGCACTTCATCACGAAGCCGCTGCGGTACCTTGGCCTGCACCAAGCCTTGGTCAACCTGGCCAGCGATAAGCCGGCCGCCTTGCGGCACGAGTCACCGGCACCGGCAGCACCCACTCTATCTGGGCACGTCCTCCTCGGGGAGGACAACCCGGTGAACCAGGAAATCGCTCAGCTGATGCTCGAGACGCTGGGATGCACCGTATCCCTCGCTCAGAACGGGCGCGAAGTTCTCACCCAGGCCAAGACGGCTTCTATCGACCTTATTCTGATGGACTGTCAGATGCCGGAGATGGACGGCTTCGAGGCGACTCGCCTGATCCGCGAATGGGAACAGACGACATCGCGGACACCCATGCCGATCATTGCCCTGACGGCCCATGCGTCTCCAGGCGATCGTGAGCACTGCCTGGCGACAGGCATGAACGATTACTTGTCCAAGCCTTTCTCGATGGAACGATTACAGACGGTGTTGTCCTCCTGGCTTCGGCCGAGCACCGCCCCGGCAAAACATGACGCACCCGTTCTCAGCCTGGTTTCAACAACAAGCTCAGTCCCTGTTGGTTCGGCGACTGACCCGACCGCAGACACCTCTCCCGTTGTCGATCAGAAGGCCTGGAAGTCGATTACGAGTCTGCAACGGCCGGGCAAAGAAGATGCGCTGGCCAAAATTCTGTCGCTGTATCTCCTGGATTCACGCGAGCTGGTCAACCGCCTGCAGGAAGGGATGCGGACCGGTGATGCCCAGGCGGTGAACCAAGCCGCGCATAGTCTGAAGTCCAGAAGCTCGGTACTTGGCGCGGTCACGTTGTCCAAGTTGTGCCGACAGTTTGAGGATGCCAGTCGCCAAGGGCAGCTGGCGGAAGCTGAACCGTTGTTAGGGCAGCTCGATGCGGCATTCGACCATGCGAGCCAAATCTTTCAATCCGAACTCGAGAGGAGAGCGGCATGACCTCCCCCACTCACGCGCCACTTCCCCTCGCGCTGATTGTCGATGATGACGCGACGTTTCGCATGTTGTCGCGGATGAGCTTGGAACAGGAGGACCTCCGCGTCGAAGAGGCGGAGTCTGGTCAAGCCGCCATCGATTTTGCCACCACGACGATGCCGGACATCGTGATTCTGGACTTGCAGATGCCCGGTATGGATGGGTTTGCCGTGTGCCAACGGATCCGTCAACTGCCCAGAGGGGAGTTCGTGCCGATTCTGATCATGACGGGGTCTGACGACGTCGATTCGATCGCACAGGCCTATCAGATGGGCGCGACCGACTTTATCGTGAAGCCTTGTCACGGGCTCATCCTCAGTCAGCGCGTGCGATACATGTTGCGGGCCAGCCATAACCTGAGCGCCCTTCGTAGCAGTGAATCCAGGTTGGCGCAAGCGCAACGGATCGCACAACTGGGCGGCTGGGAATGGGACTTGGTGCAAAACCGCATGGACATATCTGAGGCAGCCGGCCACATTCTCGGCATCGATCCTGGCTCGTTCGATCATACGCAGGCTGCGTACTTGGCCCGCGTGCACGACGGTGACCGTGACGTGGTCGCTGAGGCCATCCGTGAAGCCGTCACCGACGGCACCGGGTTGGATCTGGATCATCGGATGGTCCCGCAGGATGGAAAGGAACGCATCGTCCACCTTCTCGGTGAACTCGTCACGGACGAGAGTACGAACTCTCGCTGCATGATGGGAACGGTGCAGGATGTCACGGATAAGCGGGACGCGGAGGCCAAGATCTACTTCTTGGCCAACTACGATAGTCAAACACACCTCCCGAATCGGAGCTTGTTTCTCCATCGCTTCACGCAAGCCATCGCCTGTGGAGCGGGCAACAGCACCACCGACGCTCTCTTGGTGCTGAGTCTGGACCGCTATCATCGTATCTGTGACATGTATGGATCTCGCAGCGGGGATCAGATCATCAAAGAAGTCACCGAACGTCTTCGACAGGCCCTTTCGGTCGGTATGACGATCGCACAATATTCCGGGACAGATTCGCCGATTCTGGCACGTCTCAGCGATAGTCAGTTCATGGTGTATCTCGCCAACCTGTCCACGCCTCAGGATTCCGCCAGGGTTGCCCAGAACTTTCTGGATTCGCTCGGGCACCCGTTTCAAATCGGAACGACCAGCCTAACGCTCTCTGCAAACATCGGGATTGCCATTTCCGGCACGGATGGTACGGAAGCCGAGCTGCTGCTTCGCAACGCCGGCACCGCCCTCCACGCTGCAAAAAACAAGGGACATAATTGCTATCAGTATTTTTCGGATGCGATGAATGTCTCGATTACCGCTCGGGTCAACCTCGAACAAGATTTACGTGCCGCCATTGCCAACAACCAGTTCGTTCTCCATTATCAACCGCAGGTGGATACTTTGTCAGAAAAAGTGATTGGGTTTGAAGCCCTGATTCGCTGGCAACACCCCACACGTGGGCTGATCTCTCCCGCTGAGTTCATCCCGGTGGCAGAAGAGGAAGAGTTGATCGTTCAAATGAGTGAATGGGTCATTACGAGCGTCACGCAGCAGCAACGCATCTGGCACAAGAGCGGATTGGCACCCACCGCCGTCTCAATCAACTTGTCCGGCCTCCATTTCAGGCAGCGTAACGTCGCCGATCAGATCAAGACGCTTGTCTATGCCGAAGGAGGGACACCGCAAGACATCGAGCTGGAGTTGACCGAAAGTATTCTGATGACGGACGCATCAACAACGGCGGCCACGTTGAAAGGACTCAAAGAATCAGGCTTTCGAGTCGCGATCGATGACTTCGGGACGGGATACTCCTCCCTCGCCTATCTTCAGCGTTTCCCAATCGATACCCTGAAAATCGATCGCGCCTTCGTCAAGGATCTCCAACTCGGGAAGAGCGATTCTCCGATTATGCGGGCAATCATTGGGATGGGGCGTGCCCTCGATCTCCACATCGTGGCCGAAGGAGTGGAAACGCGAGATCAGCTCGCCTTTCTCCGCATGCAAGGGTGTGCATCCTATCAAGGCTACCTCTTCAGCAAGCCGGTTCCCGCCAACCAACTCCAGCACCTTCTCAGAGATCGACTGTCTGAGGAAGCCTCAAAAACGACGGAACGATTGAGGCATCGTCTGGCGAGTTGATCGGTTGGATGTTTCCGATCGCAGCCTATTCGCTAGAGCGGCCTCTGTATGGCAATTCCGGACGGTGCGGTTCCGGTAGGAAATGGATTTCCCAGGAGCACCGGTAAGGGGACCAGTGTGCCAGTTCCGGAGACAACTGTGTAGGCCGACACCCCTCCTCCTCGATTCGCCACGTACAAGAACTGTCCATCCTGCGAGATTGTAATGGCTGAGGGATTGGTCCCCGCCTGAATGGGGTTCGATGAACTTCCTGAAGAAGGCACGAGCGTGAGCAACCCATTACTTCCAATCATCAAGGCCGACACGGTTCCTCCGTCGTTCGCCGTGTACAGAACCTGCCCATCCGGCGCCACGGCGATTCCTATCGGACCGGTTCCTCCTATGGACTGAGGGTTCGTTCCGGACCCGACCGGCGGCACAAGCGTGAGTAGTCCGCTCGTCTCGACCTGAAAGATGGTGACGTTATTGGATGCGCGATTGGCCACATAGAGAAACTGCCCAGTTGAGGACAGTGCGAGCGCGCTCGGTGCATCTCCACCAACCGCGACCGGATTCCTGAGCGACCCTGTCGGTGGAACCAGCTTCAACAATCCACTCGTTTCGATCTGAAAGACCGACACGGTGTTGTCGGCGCTATTGGCCACATACAGAAACCGATCGCTGGCGGAACCGACGAGCGAAACAGGTGCTGAGCCTCCAGCCGCAACCGGATTTGGCGTTCCCGCTTCCGGCGGGACGAGCGTCAGAATGCCGGTGGACCCGATCGAGAAGGCCGTCACACTGTCAGAACCTCGATTGGCGACGTAGAGGAATTCCGTATCTCGTGAAATAGCAAGGGCACTTGGAGCGGTGCCGACTGAGGCTGGATTGGGACTGGTGGCCGTTCCGGAAGCCAGTAGTAACCCGCCGTCAGTGCCGATTCTGAATGACGTCACCTTGTTCGTCTGACTATTCGTGGCGAAGGCAAAAAACCCATTCCGCGAGACAGTAATGGCCGATGGGGTCGATACGTTGGCCACAGGCGATCCGGCAATGGCCGATAGCCCACCTGTTGTCCCATTGACCGTATACGCTGAAATATTGTCGGAACCGCTATTGGTGACATAGACGGTCGCCGCCGTCGGCTCCCCGCCTCCTATTGGGCTGCCGCCGCTACCAAACCCGCCTCCACCGCCCTCATCACCACAGCCAGGTGCGAGAAACACGAATGGCATGAGCCACGCAAGTCGCGATCGATTCGCTGATGATCGGCTACGCATTCGTCCTTCTCACACCGTTCTCTGACTTATACCATTCCAATCGCGCAGTGACAACGGAGCACCTACGGATATTTTGCGATGTGAGTCTTCGCAACTCTCAGTCACTGCGGAGTAAATGGAATAACTCTGCACACCAACGCAATGACGAAATGTATTAGACTCAGATCCCTGCAAACTGGCACACTGCACCCAACTTTGTCCAAATGGGATACGCGTTGCACCAATCACTCACCATCCTGGGGGCGGGCTATACGGCAAAGGTTCTTCACCCGCTCGCGGAGCGTCGGTATACACGTGTGTGTGCGACCAGTCGAGATTCCGAACGACATCTTAGCCATCTGAATCCCGATCAACGGATCACCTTCGATCTGGCTCGACCGGACACCTGGGCATCGATCCCGACTGCGACCGATGTGCTGTGGTGTTTTCCGGCGGTGCCAATTGAATTGGTGCGACAATTTGCCGATCATGCGTTGCTGGGTGCCCGCCGAGTGGTCATCCTTGGGAGCACTTCCGCCTATCGTGAGGGAGCCACACCGCCCTATCCTCCACCCTGGATTGATGAATCAACGTCCATCGATCTCACTATACCTCGTGTACAGGGTGAAGAACTCTTGCGAACTGCCTATGGTGCCATTGTCTTGCGAGTGGCTGGAATCTACGGCCCGGGCCGCAATCCCATTGAGTGGATTAAGACGGGACGGGTGAACCGCTCACGGAAGTATGTGAATCTCATTCACGTTGAAGATCTGAGCGCCGTCTGTCTTGCCGCGCTGAGGCATGGGCAATCCGGTGAGGTCTACAACGTGAGCGATGGGACTCCGAGAACGTGGAATGAAATTTGTGAAGAGGTCGAGCGACGTTGGCACATCGGATCCTCGATCTCGGGTGAACAGAAACCAGGCGGGAAACGCCTGTCGAATCATAAGCTCTGCGAGCTGTTGGAGTCGGATCAGGTAGGTCTGCGGCATACGGATGTGTTTGAAGCACTTGCCGTGATCTAGAATGATTCGCTCAACCAAGCATGGCCATCACGGTAAGGCACACCAGCAAGTTATTCATCGCATGTGCGACTATACCTGGGATCAGGCTACCGGTCCGCTCGTAGATCCATGCCCACAGAAATCCGCTCCAAAACACACTGATGAACCCGATAAGACTGTAGCCGTGTGCGAGGGCAAAGATACTGGTGCTGATGATCGCGGCGGGAAAGAATGTGAGCCGTCGTCGAAGCGTGGCATACAGCAGTCCGCGAAACGCCAGTTCCTCAAAGATCGGGGCGAAGAGGATGTATTCCAATAAACTTACGGTAAGCTTGGGTGTTGAGGCCCACACGAGGTTGGGATCAAACCATTCAGTCCAGTGGTTGCTCAGATCCAAGAATTCGGCAGTTCGACCAAGGACCCATTCTCCCCAGAGCCCGGCTGCGACCACGGCAATAATGATGCATGCCAGTCGGCCGGGATGGACGTTTTTCATACGTAGACCGAAACCGGTCCAGAAGGTCAGACCGGCTGGCTTGAGCAGGTGAACATAGGCAAGGATGAGCAACGGGACGTTCGCCAAGGGAATGACGAAGGCGCTCACTAACGATTGTGCAAGAGATGGAACGGTCAGAAACGCGACAGTTGTGAGAACCCCCAACGCACCGCCACGGAGGATGACGGCTATGGCGGTACGTCCAGACCACGGTGGTGGAACACCGGGCAGATGGATGCGTAAAATATCGACTCGTTGTCCCTGCAAGCGCACAATGCCTAACAACATAACCGATCCGATCAAGAGGCAGATCACTTCCGTCACGATCAAGGGACGAATCCCCTGTTGGACGTGATCGGCTTTGCCGGCATTCTGTTGTTCAACGGTCGTGAGGAGTGCGTGGTCCCCTCCACGCTGAGCTAACCGGGCGGACAGCTGATTGTAAAACCATCCACTGGGCATCGCTTCCGCGAGGGCTGCTTGTAGATCAGCTTCTTGCGCGGGACTCAGCGGTTGGGAACCGTAGGCGGCAACAATGAGTTGTTCAAACAGTCCCGTATACAGACCCTGATCATGCCATCCCTCTGCCTCAGCGACGGCCTCATCGTGCCGACCTGATTCACCCAGTAAGATCGCTAATCGCAGTTTCGAGAGTGGATCGTCCGTCGTAGCAGTGAGTTCGCGGTACCATTGAATGCCTTGCTCATAGGCTTCCCTCTTGTCGCCCATAGTCCACTCTGCGAGCCATTGCTGCCATTCCGGCGACCGGTCGAGCCCTTCTTGGGCCTGCATCATGCGACTGACCATCAACTCTAATGCGCGATCCGGTTCTTCAAAACGGTCAAGTTTGGGAGCGGTGAGTGAAAACCAGATGATACTCCCGAGCGCAGTCATCAGCACACAGGCACACACAACGCTCACGAAGACCGACCATGGGGAATCGTACGGTGAAAGAGGATGGTGGGAAACTGTCGGGTGATCGACCTGCGGGAAGCGTTGCAATTGTCCGATCGACAGCGCCTGTTCTCTCATGGGGAGCTGACTATATCATGGGCGTCATCGACTCTTAATCCCCCTCAAAGTGGCTACGGACCAGGCCAGGCGAAGATTTCTTGCATAGCCTTGCCTGATGAAGTTGGCTATACTAACCCGCGTTATTCATGCGACATGAACAACGTGCCCTTCGGGCTTCGACTCCGGCCCAGTCAGAGCAGGGCCTTCGCTCAGGGTTAGCCCTGAGCAGGTGCGACACACCGGGTCGAGGAGCTAACCGCGCGACATTTCAGGAGCCTTTCCGCGATGGAAGAATTTTGTGCACCACGACGGTTGCTGTTAGGACCAGGTCCCAGCAACGTGCATCCTCGGGTCTTGCAAGCCATGGCGACCTCGCTCGTTGGACACCTGGACCAAGCCTTCCTCGCCGTGATGAACGACGTTCAAACACGTCTCCGTCGACTCTTCTCGACCGCCAACCGGTTGACGATCGCTGTTTCCGGTACAGGCTCCGCCGGTATGGAGGCGGCTGTCGTGAATCTCGTCGAACCAGGCGATGCCGTGATCGTGGGCGTCAACGGTGTGTTTGGCACTCGACTCGCGACGATCGTCGAACGATGCGGAGGAAAGGCGATTCGGATTGAGGTGCCGTGGGGACAGATTATTGAGCCGGATATGATCGAAGAGAAACTCAGGCGATCGGGTCCGGTCAAGGCCGTCGCACTCGTCCATGCGGAAACTTCCACAGGTGCCTGGCAACCCATCGAACCCATGAGTGCGATGTGTCGCGCACACGACGCGTTGCTGATCGTCGATGCCGTGACATCGCTGGGAGGTCTGTCGGTTGAAGTCGATCGATGGGGGATCGATGTCTGTTACAGCGCCACGCAAAAATGTCTGAGCTGCCCTCCTGGTCTGGCTCCACTCACGGTGAATGACCGAGCGCTGTCGGTGGTACGCAGTCGTCGAACTCCCTGCCAAAGTTGGTATTTTGACTTGTCTCTCATTGCAGACTACTGGACGGAGCACAATCGGGCCTATCATCACACGGCGCCGATTTCGATGTTGTATGCCCTTCGCGAATCCTTGCGGATCATCGCGGAAGAAGGGCTCCCTGCCCGCTTTGCGCGGCATCACCTCAACAGCCAAGCATTGATGGCTGGGCTGCTGACACTTGGGTTCGACCCGTTACCTCCGGTCGACTACCGGCTCCCCACGTTGCTGTGCGTGACCGTTCCTGCATCGATCGACGAGGGAGCCGTCCGATCTCAACTTCTTGAACGGTTCGACATTGAGATCGGAGGAGGCTTAGGCCATCTTAAGGGAAAGGTCTGGAGGATCGGACTGATGGGAGAATCGTCTACGGAAGCCAACGTGCTGACGCTGTTGAATGCGCTGGAAGAGATCGGCATTCAGAACGGGTGGGTTTCAATTCCCGGAATCGCTCTACAGGCTGCGGCCTCTACCTATAGTAGAGGGCGGTAAGTTGTGACGATTGCGATTCATCACGCACGCCTGATCGATGGGACGGGAGCCGTTCATGAGCCCGCCACACTCGTAATAAGAGGTTCGAAAATCTCCGCAGTCGGTCCCAGCAAAACCCTGGCGATTCCGAAAGGGACCCTGCGCATCAATGGACGTGGCCTCACGATTCTCCCTGGTCTGATCGATTGTCATGTCCACCTCTGTTTGGGAGGCGAGGCGGATGTCGTGGCGGCCTTAGACTCGGAACATCCGTCGCTGACCCTGCTCAAATCTGCCAGCCATGCAAAGGTTACGCTCGATGCCGGCTTTACGACGGTGCGAGACGTTGGCTCTCGTGACCATTCAATTTTTGCTCTCAAACAGGCCATTGATTCAGGGCTTGTGCCGGGTCCGCACATCATCGGGGCAGGTCTTGCCATTTGCATGATCGGTGGGCACGCACGGTTCATCGGTCGAGAAGTGGAAGGGACGGAGCACGTCCGACAAGCCGTCATGGACCAGATTGCTGCTGGTGCCGGGGTCATCAAAGTCATTGCCTCAGGAGGAGTGCTCACGCCCGGCACATCTCCGGACGCAGCCCAAATGACGATGGAAGAATTGTCCGCGGCCGTCGACGCAGCGCGCCATGCGGAGAAAAAAGTGGCAGCCCATGCGCACGGCGCTTCTGGTATGAGGAACGCGATTCTCGCGGGTGTCCGTTCGATCGAGCACGCGACACTGTTGGATGAGGAGGCTGGTGCCCTCATGAAACGGTACGGTGTCTATATGGTTCCTACTCTCTCGGCCTTGGCCACGACCGCGGCTTGCCGACCGAGTTGCGGTATTCCGGAAAGTGCATTGAGCAAGGCTAAAGCCATGACGAAACGTCACCAAGCCAGTTTCAACTATGCGCATCGGAACGGCATCTCTATTGCGATGGGGACCGATGCCGGCACACCATTCAACTATCACGGGGACAATGCACAGGAGCTGGAACGCATGGTTGCGCTCGGCATGACACCGATGGAAGCGATCGTCGCTTCGACAGCTATGGGAGCTCGATTGATCGGGGTCCAGAATATGGTTGGAACCCTGACGAGAGGGAAAGAAGCTGATCTTGTGATTCTGAACGGAAACCCACTCAAACGGGTGGACCTGCTACGAGACCGGGATAAGATTATTGGCGTGATGAAGGCAGGGAAATTCGTAGCGGGACCGCTCGCAAAGTAGCGTCTCGCCACGAAGCAACAGTTCGTTGTGACCTGAGAAGAGTCCCAGAGGCCAAACCGTCTCGATGAGCCGGAATCCAAGAAACTGAGGAAGATTTCAGCCGGCATCGAGGCGTTGTCTTACACAATACGACGGCATTCCTCTTCGCGATTCCCACCATTCGTCGACGCTGCTCGCTTACACCTGTCTTGTCGTCGACATCCGGCGGTAATGATCGTATCTCACCGCCGGACTCGACGGCCCTGGTCTGGCCCCACAAGGGGTGGGCTGCTAAATCTGACCCCAACCTCACCCGACGAGAGACTTATCGTACAGACTCAGCGATTGGTGTGCTGTCGCCGACGCAGCACGTTTTGACATTCTGACGAGTGCAGCGTCATGGCTGATCGAAACCGCCAAGCTGTTCCTGATCTAACTGAACGCTCACCACGATCGCACCCATGACGTCATTGAGCTTGAAGTCCCGCTTCGGGCTATCGGGGTGAGCATTGTGACAACCCGCACAACGCGGAGCGACGGCCAGATCGGCATAGACCGCTTCAAAATATCTGGTGTCGCCGACCTTCGTAACGCCCTTGTGGGGACGATCCGGATCAGTCGAAACGACGCCAAGCCCGATGCTTTCAAGCGCGTTCGACGGCACATTATCTTTGTTGATCGGCCAAAAACTGATCAAGCGGTACTGCACCCCGACTCCCATCTTGCCGACTTGGCGTCCGGATTCCGAAAGGAATTGGGCTGGAAGGGGCAACGTATTTCTTTCATCCCATCTTTCAGACACCGCAGCGACCCCTTTCATTTGCATTCGTTGCACAGCATGTCTGGTGTACACCTCGCGGTCAGCCGCGATGACGGCGTGGATGTAATCAACCACCGTCTCGATCGGTACATTAATCGTTGGAGCGTCAGGCAAAGCCCGAGCCGGCCATAGTATCGTCATGCCTCCAACTGCACATCCCACTACGGCTCCCCACAGCAAGTTTTTAAAGGGTGTCATAAATACCTCCTTGTGTGCGCCGATGGATTGACGGATCGATCCAAAATGTCGCGAACAGGTGAATCACGCAGCGATCGTATCGCGAGTGGGTATGGCGACCACTCTTGCAATGAGAGTGATTCAGCGTTTCCATCCAAGCATGCAGCTACTGACGTATCGATGTCTTTCTCGAGGTTGCCGTCACTTGACGTATGCTACGTAGAAATAGCAAGTCTTGTGCTTGGTTAGGGCGTGTCGCTTTGATCTGCCCAACGACACAACCTACATGAAAAATTAGGCGAGTGCGTACGAACTCGCGCAGCCTGGCCTGGTTGTTTTCAACCGACTGTATCGAATTGGGCGAATCAAAACCGATCCAGTGAATCCAATCCGATTCACGTAACGCCACCACTTCTTCTTGTCCATTTCAAGGTTATCGAATCTTGAAGACTGTACCGCGTTCACGCTCCTATGCTGGCTTCCAGCGAGCAGACTATCCGGATTCTCAACAAGTCAACCCGGATGTGAATTATGAACCGATGGTATCGGATGCTTCGTCCCATACCCTGTCCGTCGGCATCGGTGTTTCGTACAAAGAGAATGGAAGATGTGTCGATCTTGTGACCTGTGGATCAGAGGGAGGCTTCTTCAGCAAAAACGTCTTGGGAATTGATGCGTCGTACCAGGCTCTTATGTTCGAGACTCGTACTGAGACCGGCAACCCAAATTCCACGGTAGACGGTACCTGCGAGCCCACCACTGACGCCGGCTCGATGACGGTACGGGTCAACTTCTAGATGTGACGACACTCATGCGATTCAATAAAGCCCCCTAGTGAAACTACGATTCACATCATCGCCGCTCATAGAACAATTCCAGCGCCGATGCAATGCCGTGGATCCTACCTTTGTGAAACTGCTCCTCCAAACGAGATCGAAGTGAGCGGATCCCTCTCTCATCACTTCGATGAGCAAGACCCTGAGACACCAGCATTTCCGTGGCAACCTCAATCAGACGACGCTTCCGCTCCTCCATGCCTTCCGTCACGAAATCACCCATAATCTCAGCTGCCCGCGCCGCAACGACTGATTCTAAAAACGAATCGTACCCCTGCTCGGCCACAGTCCGTTCTCGGACAATGGCCAATTCCGCCTTCACCCGCTTCACATCTTTCATCAAGATCGCGAACAGTTCTTTCCTTCCTTCGTCAAAGAGCTTCTGCTCCATTTCCTTGAGAATGATGCCTGGATCAGCCGCCGCCGCACGTGGCTCATCCCCCCAGGACAACCGGTCATAGCTTCTGCGTTTCTCCGGATCACCAAGGAACTCATAGGCGACATTGATCTCTCTGATGCGCGCTTCCGAGTCTGCATTGTCAGGATTGCGGTCGGGATGGTGCTCAAAGACCAGCTTTCGATAGGCCTTCTTGATGTCCTCGTCCGACGCCTCGCGAGAGACGCCAAGTATTTGATAGTAATTCATTCGCGCCATGCGATGGACTATAGCATGGTGGTTCCGCCGCTTCACCTTGACTGTGGCCAAGATCCTCCGTAGCCTTGGCGACGCTCGCGTGAGGATTCTCTAGGAGCAAATCGTATCCACGCAGGATGATCGTATGAATGGTTCCTCATGGTCTTCCGGTGTCACTCGCTACCAATGGCTGGTGCTTTTTGTCGCCTGGCTTGGGTGGGTCTTCGATGCCATGGATGCGACGATCTACGCCATTGTCTTGCATCCGGCCTTACACGACTTGTTGCAGGCAGGAAGCAGCCCGCCGACGACCGAAGACATCGGCTGGTACGGCGGCCTGATCTTCTCGATCTTTCTTGTCGGCTGGGCCATCGGCGGCATTTCCTTTGGGATCATGGCCGATCGATTCGGACGCACCAAAGTCCTCATCGCCACGATCATCATCTATGCCGTCTTCACCGGCGCCGCCGCATTGTCGGAAACCTGGTGGCACCTGGCAATCGCCAGATTTCTCACCGCGCTCGGCATCGGCGGTGAGTGGGCGGCAGGCGCTGCGATTGTGGCCGAAACCTGGCCAGAAGAGAAACGGGCGAAGGCGGCAGGTATTCTTCAATCGGCCTGGGCGGTCGGGTTTTTTCTCGCAGCCACGATCAACCTGACGCTCAAAGAATCGTATGGATGGCGAGGTTTGTTTCTGATCGGCGTCCTTCCTGCGTTTGTGGCGCTGCTGGTGCGCTGGTGGGTCAAGGAACCGGAACGATGGAGTCATGCGCATGAAGAACCGGGTGTCCCTGTGACCGCCATCTTTCGTGGTGAGCTACGACGAGCGACCTTGGTCGGTTCAGCCTTGGCATTTGTGGCGGTCTTCGGACTCTGGGGTTCGACGAACTGGGCGCCCACGCTCATCCGTGAACTTCCCGACTTGCAAGGTCAGGACTCGGCAACGCTGACCAAGTCCGTCAGCTACGCCATCATGGCGTTGAACGCCGGTGCGATCTTTGGCTACTTGGGATTCGGACCCCTCGCTGATCGCTTTGGCCGGAGACCGGTGTTCGCCTTCATGTGTCTGGGAAGTTTCATCATGTTGCCGGTCACCTACTTGGTTCCAACGAGTTATGCCGGCGTCTTGATGTTGTTGCCGCTCCTAGGGTTCTTCAATAATGGGATCTTCAGTGGATTTCCAATTTATCTGCCTGAGCTATACCCGACAAGGCTACGGGCTACTGGAGCGGGCTTTTGCTTTAACGCCGGTCGTGTTCTGGCATCGGCCTCGCCATTCCTGACCGGGTGGTTGGTGACGACGCTCGGTACGTTCGGTCGTGCCGCCAGTACCGTTGCCCTTATCTATTTGATTGGACTCGTGGTTTTGTTCTTTGCTCCAGAGACGAAGGGACGCCCCCTCCCCGACTAGCCAGCTCCCCACTCTTGACTTTCCCCTTTGCCGGATTATCTATGCACCATGGATATGAAACAGACCCCCAGAATACTCACTCACGATGAACGAAAAGCAGCCGAGGCAGCGTTCGCTGGTCGCCCATGTAACCCAACGTGGTCCGCATCGGCCAAGAAGGTCTATGAAGGCTTGATGCGTGCCCTTCCCGCCCAGGATGAATCAGTGGCAGCGCCTAACGAACAGTTGCACGAGGAGCAGAACGCGGTTGCGGCAGTCCTTTCTCTGTCAGGGGAGGAAGAGCCACAAGTCGAAGAGGCTTCAAAGGGAGGAGAGGTCTCGAAGCAGAAGCTTGATCAGCTTCTGAACCAGGTGACGACGACAAGGCAGGAAGCGATTCAGGCCGGTGTCCTCATTGACGTGACAGCAGACGCCCAGAAGCTGGGCATGAGTTTTCCTATCACGATTACCAAGCCCTTGTGGGAGGTCGGAATTGCTCCGGATCAAACACTTTCAGATGAAATGAAAGCTGCACGATTGCGAGACGTGTTAATGGCTTTTCGTCTTCGATTGGCCAGTCAGGCCACGCTTTCGCCATTAATTGATTTCCCAGCCATGCTCGCGCTCCCGCCAGGTGGCGTACCGCAGCCAGTGCCATTGTTCGCCTTGATTCAACCGGGCGAGCAGAATCAGGCGATGGTCACGCTCCTGCTCCCGAACGAAGTCTCAGCTTCAATTGTACCGATGAACTGATCCGTCCTATAGGCGCTTTTTTGTTCACTCGCCTACGCAAGAAGCCGCTGTTGTCAAATCGTGTAACTCATCCTCGTGCGCTCAAGGCCGAAGCACATTGGACGTAGCGTAGGTCTTCGCCCCTCTGGAAAACCTGGCTGTTCCCGTTTCTGTTGACATCCACAGGGCAAGCCTATGAAATGGCGTGACGAGCTAACGTACTTCACTGCAATAGGCTTAAGAACGTGATCGCGAAGTATTTGTAGTGTAACATGGCAGTGGTCCGGACAGGCGGAAGCGCCGTCCCATCGCCAAGTACCGTGCGCACCCGCCGCACACTTCCACGTTAGGTTTCCCATGAACGGATTCCCAAACAGTGGTCTCCTTTACATCATCGGCAACGGTTTCGATCTACATCATCGAATCCCATCTAGCTACAGCGACTTTGGCCGTTATGTGCAGGGCATTGATTCGAGCCTCCATTCTCTCTTTGACCACTGTTTCTCATTCGAGGGGAATTGGGCTGACTTCGAGAACACCTTGGCTCATCTCGATGTTGATCTCATCCTTGATGAAGCAGCTACCTACCTTGTCCCGTACTCCGCAGAGGACTGGAGTGACGCGTACCATCACGATTACCAGTACGAAATTGATCGCATTGTCAGCTCACTATCGGAGGGATTGAAACGACGATTTACCGAATGGGTTTGTACATTGGGGATTCCGAAGCCTTCATCGTGCCAAGTACCGCTACTCGGGCTAGACTTGGGAGCAAAGTATCTAACATTCAACTACACGAATACTCTTCAGAAACTCTATGGTATCGATCCAGCTCATATCTTTCATATTCATAACCAAGCCGTTGGACTCGAATCTGATTTAGTGCTTGGGCATGGTGTCAGCCCAAAGAGCATCCCGTCACTCAATGTAGGAGCAGATCTGGAAGATCAAGATACCCGCATTACGTGGGCGAACGAAAGTATTGATAACTACTTTTCTAAAACCTACAAGCCATCTGACAGGGTCATTGCAACACACCGCAGCTTCTTCGGTTCCTTGTCTCAAATATGTTCAATCCATGTTCTTGGACACTCGTTCTCTGAAGTCGACATGCCGTACTTCCAACTTCTTGTTCAGAGCATCCCGACATGTCCTAACTGGACAGTTTCTTTTCATGACGAATCTAAAATCCCAAACCTGATGAACGCTTTCTCTCAACTTGGCGTTCGCGACATAAAGGTCAAGTATGTCCGCCTCGCTGACATTAGCCAGAACACCTAACCACGCCATCAACACCGCTGGTTATGGCGAACAGTAGGCCGAGGATTGACGGTCGATTGTTCCAGCATTTCCCAGGAGCACCTGCGTGTCACTCGGAGAGACACAAGTCTTACAATCATACTCTGTATGGACTCAATGGGGTAGTAGGAGGGAATGACTCTGCGGGAGTCTCTATGTGGTTGTTCCACTCATGCAACCCCCCGCAAACGACGCGAGCACTTGCTCAGGGTCTCTGCACGGCTACTATGAGTAGGTTACTGACAGAGTCTCGGATCAATTCCATCAGTGGATTGGGATAGACTCCGAGCATGAGAATGACTGAGGCGACGAGCCCAAGGGAGACGGCTGCTGACCAGCCTATCGTCTGCGGGGAATGCACCGATGGCTCTTGGGAAGCCGGTACTGGTGCAGGCGCTTCATCAAACAGCGTCACGATGAGTCGAAGATAGTAGTACAGGCTAACGACGCTGTTCGTGATCAGCGCCAGCACCAGCCACCACAGGGCGGCGTCAACACCAGCCGCGATCGCATAAAACTTTCCGATGAATCCCGCCGTGACTGGAATCCCAGCCAACGACAGCAGGCTCAGTGCCAGCATGGCGGCGAGCCATGGGCGCGTCCAAAACAAACCTTGATAGTCTTCGAAATAATTCTTGTCTCCTCCTTCGCTCGAATACACCGTCACTACGCCAAAGGCCCCCAACGACATGGCACAATACACAATGACATAGAAGGTGACGGCTTCTGCAGCGGGAGGACCACCGGCGAGCAACGCGACCAGCACATAGCCGAAGTGTGCGATTGAGGAATAGGCCAGGAGTCGTTTGACATTCTGCTGCTGGAGCGCAAGGACATTCCCTGTGACCATCGACACCACAGCCAGAAGGCTGAACAGATGGACAACGGGAGGCAATTCGAACACCCCAACCTCGGTGGCAAATCGGAGAAGCAAGGCCACGACCGCTGCCTTGGAGACAGTTGCAAGATAGGTCGTGATAGGAGTAGGCGCTCCCTGATAGACATCGGGGACCCACATATGAAACGGTGCGAGCCCGAGCTTCAAGGCAATGCCGACGAGGACCAGGATCAATCCTCCCAGCCACAGGGCAGGAACGGACTGCGCCTGTTTCATGATGGTTCCCACATCGTGAAAGGTCATGGCGCCGCTTTCGAAATACAGAAGCGCCAAGCCGAAGAGGAGAATTGCTGAGGCAGTGATGGACAACAGCAGGTATTTCACCGCGGCTTCGAGCGGATGGCGTCTCGTGCGTAGGTACCCGATCAGACTACAGAGGGACAGACCGATGAGTTCGAATCCGAGGAAAAACGAGACGAAGTGCGCCGCCGTGGTGAGGACCAATCCCCCGAAGGTGGCCAGCAGCAAGAGCAGATAGTACTCCTCCACGCCTTCCTTCTCACGAAACTGGACATTCAAATATCGGTACGACAAGGCGATGATGACCATCGCGGCAGTCAAGATGAGCCCCATGTACAGCAACGCATGTCCATCCACGACCAGTAAGGTCGTCACGGCTCGTGGGGCTACCGAGGCTGCCCAGGGTAATGTCGCCAGGGTGAGCAGACAGGACAAAAAGGCAAAGACCGCGATGCGTGCATGGTGTCGCCCGAAGGCGATGGCGAGCATCGTGACGAGGGAGAAGGTCCCCAGGTCCAGAATCGGTGAAAGGGCGATGAAGTCTTGGAGTGTCATGGGATAGTCCCCTGCGATGTGACGATCTGGGAAGACAGCAGGGATTCAGATCGCGACTGCATCGGATTCGCTGATGCACCCTCAGCTTGTACAAGCTGTTCCATGACCGGCTTCGTGGTGGTCAAGACCACTTTTGGATAGAGCCCCAGCCAGATTTGTAGGACTGCGATAACCAAGACGGTTCCAAATGCGACATTTGAGAGGTCCGGAACTGGGCTGGTGTCTTGTTGCCGCCCGAAGAAGGTGCGTTGCATCATGCCCAGGGAATAGATCGCCGCCATCACCATACCGAGCGATGCCAGGATGACCATGAATGGTTGAGTCGCATAGGATCCAAACAGGACGAGAAATTCACCGACGAAATTGGCCAGGCCCGGCAACCCCAATGAGGCGCAGGCAAAGAAGAGTGCCATCGTCGCAAGACGTGGCATCACGCTCCACAGTCCTCCCATCTGACCCATCTCCCTTGTGTGGTACCGCTCCTCCAGTGCGCCAGCCAACAGGAAGAGGCCGCCGGTACTCAGCCCATGCGCCACCATCTGCATCACGATTCCTTGCAGGGCCAACTCCGTCCCGGCAAAGGCGCCGAGCAGGATAAACCCCATGTGGCTGATGCTGCTGTAAGCCACCAGTCGCTTGATATCTGTTTGCGCACAGGCCAACAGCGCGGCATAGAGAATCCCGACCACACCAAGCCCCATTGCGATGGGCGCGAAGTCGCTCATCGCCTCGGGAAATAATGGAATTGTGAATCGCAACAGACCATAGGCCCCGGTTTTTGCCAAGATCCCGGCGAAAATGATCGTTGCCCCGGTGGGTGCCTCTGTGTAGGTATCCGGCAGCCATGTATGAAAGGGGGGAGCCGGGAGCTTCACGAGAAAACCGATGAGAAATGCCGCCATCAACCATCGGGCCATCTCGGTGGTCAGGGTGAGTCCCATCAGGTCGGCATAGTCGAAGCTCGGCCGCCCGGCCGCCTGTTGATGCAGGAGCGCGAGCGCCACAATGGCCACCAGCAACACCAAGCTCCCCGCCTGGGTAAAGAGGAAAAACTTGAACGAGGCGTGCCGACGCTGTGCATGGCCCCAGATCACGATCAGGAGATACATGGGAATCAGCATGAGTTCCCAAAAAAAGAAAAACAGGAACAGGTCGATCGCCAAAAAGACCCCGATCACTCCACCCAGCGCGAGCAAGACGTGACAGTGAAACAGTCCGACGCGGCTCTCGATTTCTGTCCAGGAAGCAATCGTGGCAATGACACCGATGAAGGCCGTGAGCACAATCAGGATGAGGCTGAGCCCATCAAGACCAAGATGCAGGCTGATGCCCCAGCGGGGAATCCAACTGATGTGACTTTCCACCAACCAGGATCCGTGACCTGAGGCCTGCGCTGCGTGATCTTGGCTCCCAAGCAGAAGCGCGAGGAGACCATCAACAGCCAAGGTCCCGAGTACGATCCAGCGGGGAGCCGAGCGAGACCATTGCTGTCCCAGCCATGCGACGGGCGCCGCGAGAAGAGGGATGAGTATGAGTAGCCAGAGCATCATAACCATCACATCGCAAACAGACCGAGCATGACAAGCGTTCCAACTGCAATGGTCGCGGCATACCACCGGACATGCCCCGTCTGCGTGTAGCTCATCCAGCCATGACACGACTCAGCGCACACTGCGAGCCACTCGTATCCACGATCAAGCATGTCACTCGGATTCCGTGTGAGGGAGAACCAGGGTCGCACGAACAGGCGATCATACAGTCGGTCAAATCCCCACCCTCCTTGCAACAGGGTGATGGAAGGACGATCAGCAGATTGGTCGGACGATCGTGACGCGGGTATGGAGCCTGGTAGGAACAGAAGCGCGGCAAGGCCGATCCCGAGTAGGGCCGCAACGGTGACGGCCAATTGCTCACGAGCCTCACTCGACTCATCCAATCCCGGCAGCAGTTCCGTGGTGGGGAGCGCATGTGACAGGTACTGACTGAAGAGCGTCACATTCCCGAGTGTGTGGGGCATCTCAAGAAAACCAACGGTAAGCGCCAAGAACGCCAGTACCACCAGCGGCACGCGCATGGCCAGACCTGGTTCACCAGTCGGTTGGGTACGGACCTCTCCAAAAAAGACCTGAAAGATCAGTCGAAAACTGTAGAGGCCGGTCAGCAGGGCCCCGAATACTGCACCGAACCATATCCATCGGTGGCTGATGGGTGAGGACCAGACCGACCACAGGATCCAGTCTTTGCTGTAAAACCCGGACGTAACGAGGGGAACACCGGACATGGCTGCGGCCCCGATCAGGAACGTCCAGAAGGTCCAGGGAAGATGTCGCCGGAGACCACCCATCTTGAAAATGTTCTGTTCGTGGTGGAGGCTGTGGATCACGGATCCAGCCGCCAGGAAAAGCAACGCCTTAAAGCACGAATGGGTCAGAAAATGAAAAAGTGCGGCCGACCAAGCTCCGACGCCGAGCGCCAGAAACATATAGCCGATCTGGCTCATGGTCGAATAGGCGAGCACCCGCTTAATGTCATGCTGAACCAGCGCGCTGGAGGCGGCCAGCAGTAACGTTACAAGACCAAGCACTGCGATCATCTCTTGCACCATCGGCGCAAGTGCAAACAGATGGTGCATCCGGGCGATGAGGTAGACCCCCGCCGTCACCATCGTAGCGGCATGGATGAGCGCACTGACCGGCGTGGGACCAGCCATCGCGTCCGGCAACCACACCTGAAGCGGCAACTGCGCCGACTTTCCGACCGCGCCAATCAAAAAGAGCAACGCGACGATTATGGCCAGGTTCGAGCCCACCGGCCAGGCCTCCACGGCAAGGCTCTGGACCTGCTGAATCGACAAGCTCGAAAATTGCGCAAATAGGATGAAGAGCCCAATGGCAAACGCCGTATCTCCGATGCGGGTGACGATAAAGGCCTTCTGCGCAGCCGTGCCGTATTCCGGTTCCCGATACCAAAATCCGATCAACAGATAACTGCAGAGTCCCACCCCTTCCCAGCCCAGGTAGAGCAGAAGGAGATTGTCGGCCAACACCAGCGTCAGCATGGCGGCCACAAACAAATTCATGTAGGCAAAAAATCTGGCGTACCCATCATCGTGAGCCATGTATTCGGTGGAGTAGAGATGGATCAAGAAGCCGACGCCGGTGATCACCGCCACCATCAAGAGTGAGAGGGCATCCAGGTACCAGGAAATGCCGACGGTCATCCCGGAGGTGTCAATCCAGTTCCACATTGTTTGCTGGTAGGACTCACGATCGGGAAAGACGAGGAGAACATCCGCGGCGACAAACACGGTGGTCATGGCTGCCGCACCTACCGAACCGCAACCGACCCAGGCGATCTGGTGCCGGCTCAGTCGGCCGCCACACAGGGCCAGCACCAGAAAACCGGCGAGTGGACATGCTGGGATAAGCCAGAGCAAGTTGATCATCTTGTCTCTCGCACATACATGGACATGGCCAGCTCTCTACAAATGTCTGATGAGACGTATAGTCTTGCTATGTGATTCCATACCGGATTCATCATCCCCTCATCTCGCTGAATGCGTCCGCGTCCAACGTCCGGAACCGGTGCGACAGCTGAAGCACGATCCCAAGCGCCACGGACACTTCAGCCGCCGCCAGGGTGAGGATGAACAAGAACATGATCTCGCCATCGACCTGTCCCCAACGGGCCCCTCCGGCAATGAATGCAAGCGCGGCAGCATTCAACATGATCTCGAGCGATAGAAGCATGTACAGGATGTTCCGCCGGCTCAAGAGACCGATCAAACCCAGGCCAAACAACATGATGGCCAACACGAGTGCGGGCGTGCTCAGCATCAACGATCCTCTTTCGAAATGCGACGCCCCAAGTGATAGGCGCCGATCAGCCCAGGCAGCAACAGCATGGAAGCCAGTTCGACGGCGATAATATAGGGGCCGTAGAGAGCGATGGAGAGGCTCTTCTGTTTTGATTCCGGAACCGCAATCGCGGTATGGTCTCCCACCGCAATGAGGTATCCGACCTCACCGAGGAGCACCAAGGCGAGGATGCTGGGTCCGAGCCATGCGCCAGGCGTGAGCCACGTCCGTTCCTGTTCAGCGGCGAGCGGCCCGAGGAGCATCACGACGAAAATGAAGAGCACCATGATGGCACCGCCGTAGATGATGATTTCGAGTGCTGCGGCAAACTGCGCCCCGAGCAAATAGAAAATTAGCGCCAGGGCGATCAATGCCACGACCAGATAGAGCAGTGCATGGACCGGATGCACATGGGTGATGACACGCAGCGTCGCGAGAACGGTCACGGCAGCCGCGATGTAGAAGAGAATTTCCATAGCGTACGCCCCTGTTACGGCATCAAACTCCTGACATCGACTGGTGGAAGTTCATTCGCACCTTGTCCCTTATCTTTGTCGAGAGTTCTCACACCGGCTACTCGGTAAAAATTGTAGTCGTGATACTTGCCCGTGCCGCTGATCAAGAGATCTTCCTTCTCATACACCAGGTTTCGGCGGGCATATTCACTTTGCTCAAAGTCTGGAATGAGCTGAATCGCATTGGTCGGACAGGCTTCCTCACACATTCCACAATAGATGCAACGCGAGAAGTTGATTCGGAAAAACTCAGGATAGCGGCGCTCGTGAGCATCCGGATTGTCCGTCGCCTGCAGCGAAATGCAATCGACCGGACAGGCCGCAGAGCAGAGGTAGCACGCCACACAGCGCTCTTCCCCGTCAGGATCCCTTGTAAGGACGATTCGTCCACGCCAGCGTGGAGGCAAATAGGGTCGCTCCTCCGGATACTGAACCGTGACCGGCTTCGTGAAGGTCCGTTTGAAGACGATCCATAACCCCACGACTAGATTACGAGCATATGTCCATGCGTTCATCATACGTACAGTTGCTCTACACGTCTGATTCTCTTTCGCGCTGGCTTACATCCGTGCTTGCGACAACCAGGCGAATCCCTGTCATCCCGCTCTCCAGAGCACCACCCCACCCGTCATCAAGAGATTGATCAACGCGAGCGGCAACACAACTTTCCAGCCGAAGGTCAGCAGTTGATCAAATCGGAATCGTGGCCACGTTGCCCTAATCAGGATGATCAGAGCGATGAAGCCGAACATCTTCACGACAAACCACACGACAGGCGGTAACCAGGGGCCATGCCAGCCGCCGAAGAAGAGGATCACGGTCATCGCTGAGAGCAAGATCACGCTGAGATATTCGCCGACAAAAAACATCCCAAATTTCATCCCGCTGTATTCCGAGTGGTAGCCGGCGACCAGCTCGGCTTCCGCCTCAGGCATATCGAACGGTGTGCGATGGGCTTCAGCCAGCCCCGCCATAAAGAACCCGAGAAAACCAAGAAATTGAGGAACAATAAACCATTGATCTCGTTGTGCTTCCACAATGTCGCTCAGATTGAATGATCCGGCTAACAGCACGGCACCCATGAGCGAGAGCCCCATGAAGACTTCGTAACTCAACAATTGCGCGATCGCCCTGAGACTCCCAAGAAACGCGAATTTATTATTGGAGGCCCAGCCTCCAATAATGACACTGTAGGCTGCGAGGCTTGACATGGCTAAAAAGAATAAGATGCCCATATTGAGATCGGCCACGACGAAGCGGGGGGCGATCGGCACCACGGCAAATGACATGAGTGCGGTGATCACAACGATGGCCGGTGTGATCACGAAGACCGCTTTATCGGCAAAGGGTGGAATCCAATCTTCTTTCGTGAAGATCTTGATCATGTCTGCCAGTGATTGCAGGCATCCGCCAGGCCCAAGACGGTTGGGTCCATATCGTTCTTGCCAGACCCCGAGCAGTCGACGTTCAACCCAGATGAGCATCCCAGCCAGAGTCAGCCCACCGCCGAGCATGACGGCGATCGTGAGGGCTGTGTGGCTCCAGTCGATCATGCGACCCTCCGCGGTGGCTCAGTCGTGATGGCTTTGAAGAGGTCGATCCAAACCGGAACTCGTACGTGTGATACATCAGGAACCTGTGAGAGGCCTGCCGTACCAGCGGGAGTGAGCGGTTCGAGGTGCACAGCAAGGCGGTATGTCGTTCCCTCCAACGTCAGGTCAATCATGCTACGGTCATCGAGACTGAGCCTCGCTCCGTCTGAGGGATGCAAGGACAGAAACGGTTCCGCCATCCGTTCGACAATCGCCGGAGATTGCTTACTGAGTTCATCGCTCCCGAACAGGGCGGGCCGTGCCAAGAGCAACCATTGATCGGAGCTCGGCTGAAACGGACGTGGAATGGCGGTAAACCAAGCGGGTGCCTTTGTGGCAACCGGCTCGATGAGGCGAACTCCCGGCATTTCGTCCCGCAACGGACCGCCGACGTCGTCCTGATACGTATTCACGGCCTGGATCGAATTCCAGCCGGGAGCCCAGAATTGAGAGATGAGCGGTGAGGGAAGTGGTCCTCGATATCCCTCCATTGTGAAGCCGAGCGGCGAGTCGTGGTCGACAGGGGGAGCGGGCTCATGGACGGTCAGATTAGCGATGAGCGACGTCCGGCCACTACATCGCTCTGACTGTCGGGGAATTTGTTGACCCACCAGACGAAAGCTCGCCGGAGGTGCGATCTTCCCAATGTGTGCAAGTTCGGGAGCAGCCATTGCGGTGGCAGAGACCGCATCGTCGAAGTTGCGCCAAGTCGCTACTCCGAATCCTCCATTGGTCTCCTGTGATGTGGTGCGAGCGAGGTCACTGAGCCACCGCCAACTTTCCCTGACGTCCCCGTCCGGCGTAAACACTTGGTAGAACCGTTGGCCCCGCCCTTCTTGATTCACGAATGTTCCATTGGATTCCGGAGCTGTGGCTGCTGGGAGGAGGACGTCAGCATAGGCCGTGGTCCGATTCTCGAGGGAATCGATGACAATCACGGTCTGTGCCGTATCGAAGAAAGCATCGACTTGTGCCTCCTTCGCTCGCCTATATAAATCGTTCTCCAGCACGATTGCGGTATCGGCCTTTCGCTGACTGATCGAGTCGAACGCGCCTTGCAAACTTCCACCGCCAAGTAACCCAAGGCCTGCGCTATTACACTCAGGAAGAACAAAGCTGAGCCGAGGTGCTTTCCCTCGCCGGTGCAAGGCCCACGCAACATTGGCTGCTGCTTCAATCGTCGCAAGCGAACCACTGTCGGCTCCGGCGATGATCAGCGGGCGTTGTGCCTGGCTCAGTGCCCCGGCGATGCGTTCAGCAAACGCGCGTACCTCACTGTTCAGACCTTGAACGGACGGCGCTTTAGGCTCAACGGTCTCAGCTACAGCGAACCCGAGCCGTGCAATGTCGTCAGGTGCGGCGAAATAGGAGTCCGTTGCATAGTCATGAAACCACGTTCGCTGAGACCCAGCGAGGAAGAGAGGGCCTCGTCTGTTTTGCACGGCGTTCCGCACAGCCGCCTCATCCCATCGTGGAATCTTCAGTCCGTCTACGCGTTCCATCGGCTGTTGACGGATGGACTGGAGAAGGGCAAGGGCGAGGCGTGGAGCCTCGTTCAAGAGATCAGCGCCAAGGACAACGACCGCATCGGCTTGTTCTGCGTCATGAATAGACGCTGAGGGCACCGGTCCGGTCTGAAGCACATTGAGAACTTTAGAAAGACACCGGTGTTCGTTTTCGTTGATTCCAAGAAAAAACTGTTGCGGTCCAACCAAGGTCCGGAGGGCCACATTTGCCTCGAGGGACGCGCGAGGCGACCCAATACCGATGATGCCATGGGCAGATCGTAAACGCTCTCCAATAATAGTGAGAACCTCAGATGCCTCCTGGGGTTGTGCCGCTTTGGTACGATCCCGATCCAGACGTACACGAGCGTGCCTGATCCGTTTGTCGCTATTGACATACTCGTACCCAAATCGACCTCGATCGCAGAGAAAGTAGCCGTTTACCTGGCTGTTAAAACGATTAGTGATCCGCCGAAGAATGCCCGAGCGTTCACTCGCGGTGGTATTACAGCCAAGACTACAATGGGAACAGATCGATTGAGCGGATTGAAGATCCCACTTCCTCGTGTAGTGATGGAAGAACGTCTTGTCGGTGAAGACGCCGGTCGGACAGACCTCCACAAGATTGCCGCTGAATTCATTCTCCAGGGTCCCATCCTCTTCCCGCCCAAAATACAGGGCATCATGCGACCCGAAGACATTGAGGTCTCGACCACCTGCATAGTCTCGATAGAAGCGTACACAGCGGTAGCATTGGATACACCGGTTCATCTCATGACGGATGAACGGACCGAGCGACTGGTTGCGGTGGGTCCGTTTCGGGAAACGATAGCGCCGGTAGACATGTCCGGTCATCACCGTCATATCCTGCAAGTGGCACTCCCCTCCTTCGTCACACACAGGACAGTCGTGTGGATGGTTCACCATGAGCCATTCGATGACTGACGCACGGAAGGCTTTGGCTTCTGGATCATCAATCGAGATACGAGTACCATTGGTCACCGGCGTCATGCAGGACATCACCAGCCGACCAGACTGATCACGATCATCTTTGAACTGTTTGACCGCGCACTGGCGGCAGGCTCCGACCGATCCCATCGCCGGATGCCAACAGAAATAGGGCACGTTCAGCCCATGTCCGAGACAAGCCGCCAGCAAATTCTGCCGCTCATCGACGGTATAGGATTTATTATCAACGACGATGATCGCCATAGACTTAAACCAGGACTTTCAGTTGGGCAGGCTTATGACTCCAAGGACATCGCCCCAACCTGACATGTTGTTCGAAGTCGTCGCGAAAGTAGTGCAAGGCTGATTGCAGGGGTGCCATCGCACCAGGGGCAAGACCACAGAAGGTATGACCGGGAGCCAGCCACTTCGTATGCATGTCCAATAGCGCCAGATCATCCTTGTTGGCACGTCCTTCCTCGAAGGATGTGAGAATTCTCGCCACCCACGGCAACCCTTCCCGACAGGGCGTGCACCATCCGCAGGATTCACGGGCGAAGAACCGTTCAAGATTCAGGACGAATCCGACAGGACAGGTGTGGTCATCAAGCACAATCATGGTCCCGGTCCCGAGCCGACCAACCTGGGCTGGGAGCGAAGAAAAGTCCAGAGGAAGGTCGAGGTGCTGCTCAATCAAGAAAGCCGTAGAGATACCCCCAGGCAAGACACCACGAAAGTGCACGCCGTTCACCATTCCGCCGGCATGCTCCTCCAGTATTTCGCGGGCTGTCGTCCCGAGCGGCAGTTCCCACCATCCTGGATGGGTGACGCGTCCACTGACTCCGTAGATCTTTGTGCCGCCGTCTTGTGTACGACTCAGACCGTGATACCACGCAGCGCCATGGTTCACGATATGAGGGAGGTTGTAGAAGGTTTCGACGTTCTGCACGACAGTCGGTTGTCCCCATAAACCGACCGTCTGTGGGAAGGGAGGTTTCGCTCGGGGGACGGCTCGTTTGCCTTCCAGCGCATTGATCAGTGCCGTTTCTTCACCACAGATATAGCGGCCGGCGCTGGCATGTAGGTGCAGATCGAAACGAAATCCAGTTCCCGGAATGGTATTCCCCAGATACCCTTCTGCATAGGCCTCGGAAATGGCTCGGGTCAGACGTTGGGCGGACAGATGATACTCCCCACGCAAGAAGATGTAGCCGACCTCCGCATCCAGCGCATACCCAGCGAGGATCATGCCTTCGACAAGGCCATGGGGATCCCCCTCCATCAGCACACGATCCTTAAACGTGCCCGGCTCCATTTCATCGCCGTTGGCGACGATATACTTTGGCTTCGGTGCATCAGGACCCATCGGGACAAAGCTCCACTTGGTGCCGGTTGGGAAACCGCCCCCGCCCCTTCCGCGCAATCCTGCATCAGTCACCAACCGCTGCACATCCTTGGGGGCCAACCCGGAGGCAAGCTTCTGGAGACAGCGGTACCCTCCATCCTTCACGTACTCTCGGAACGTACGCGTGGTGCCATCCGAATGAATATGGTGAGTGAGTGGTCGTTCCATCTTAGGTCGATGACGGGTGTCTATGGTTACTTGTATTTCTCCACGATCTGTTCGATCGTTTCGGGCGTAACATCGCCATACACATCCTGATCAATCATTACAGCTGGTGCTCGTTCGCACTGCCCTAAACAAGCAATCGGCAACAGGGTCAGACGTCCATCAGATGACGTCTGTCCAAACTCCACGTCATAAAGTTTATTCATCTGCTCCTGGACTTGCTCACATCCTTTGATCCAACAACTGATACTGTCGCACATGAACGCGACATGCCGGCCGACGGGTTTCCGAAAGACGAGGTTGTAGAACGTCGCGACACTATCCAGATCCTCGGCCGTGATCTCAAGAAACTGGGCGATCTCGCGGAGCGAATCATCTGAGATCCACCCACGTCGTCGTTGGACGGTCAGCAAGGCATCGATGGCCGCTCCCCGTTTGTCAGGATAATGTTTCACGGCCTCTTCCAGCTCTCGGCGCTCCGTCTCTGACAACATAGCGGGGCCTATCCTCAGGGTTGAAGGTGTTGTACGGCTGAGCTGTACAGAGAACGTTTACCGATCCACATCCGAGAGCACATAATCCACACTGCCCAACACGGCCAGGAGGTCCGAGAGCAGTTCGCCACGCGCCATGAGTGGCACCATCTGAATGTGGGCAAACGAGGGGGTGCGGATTCTCGTCCGGTACGAGAACTGCGACCCATCACTCGTCAAGTAATAACTCGTCTGGCCTTTTGACGATTCTGTAGGAACCTCCGCTTCACCGGGTGGGAGCACTGGTCCCCAACTCACTCCGATAAAATGGTTGATGAGCGTTTCAATGTCCTGCATCGTGTGTGTCTTCAGTGGTGGAGTCGTAAGAGGATCGAGTGACGTATAGGGTCCGGATGGCATGGCGCTCAGGCACTGACGAATGATCGCCAACGACTGACGCAACTCCAAGACATGCACCACCGCCCGGTCATAACAATCGCCGTGTGACGCGATCGGGACTTCAAAGTCGAACTGCTCATAGCCGGAGTATGGACGGGCTTTGCGCAAATCCCACGGCAATCCGCAGGCACGCAGCATCGGACCAGTGGCGCCCCACGCGATCGCGTCATCGAGGGACAAGGCTCCGATCCCAACCGTTCGTTGTTTGAGAATCGGATTGTCCATCACCAGGCGCTCATAGTCATCGAGTCGGCTGGGAAACCAATCGACGAACTGTCGGACCAGTGCGTCCCATCCGATCGGAAGATCACGGGCAACCCCACCGATCCGGAGCCAATTCGGATGCATCCGACCGCCGCAGATGGCCTCGGCAATCGCGAGGATACGTTCTCGATCATTGAACATGTAAAAGACCGGTGACAAGGCGCCAATATCAGCCGCAAAGGTTCCGTACCAGACGAGATGACTGGCGATTCGATAGAACTCAGACATCATGATCCGGATGACTTGTGCCCGTGGCGGAACGGTGATGCCTGCCAATCGTTCGACCGAGAGACAGTACGGCATTTCATTGAGCACGCCCTGAAGGTAGTCAACACGATCGGTGTAAGGAATGAAGGAATGCCACGTTTGTCGCTCAGCGATCTTTTCCTGTGAGCGATGGTGAAAGCCGATATCCGGGACAATGTTAACGATTTCTTCGCCCGCGAGCTGCGCCACCAACCGGAGCACGCCGTGCGTGCCGGTATGCGCCGGACCGAGGTTGATGAACATATAGTCGAAGTCAGAGTCGCGGTCGTGGTAGGTGCGTGCCAAGCCCCAGTCCTCAGGCTTGAATTGCAGTGCATCCTGCGTCATGACAAGCTTTTCCGGCGGCAATTGGAACAGCCCGACTTCCGTGGCCCGCGAAGGATGATCCTTGCGAAGCGGATACCCCTCCCACCATGAGGGCATGAGCAGGCGACGGAGAAATGGATGTCCGTCGAAATGAATTCCGAACATGTCATAGATCTCTCGTTCGTACCAATCTGCGTTTGGCCACAGATCTCTACTCGACGGCAGCGAGAGTGGTTCACCGTCGAGCGCCACCTTGATGCGGAGTGATTGGTTCCGATCGAATGAAAAGAGATGATAAAACACGGTAAAGGTTCCAATCGGTAATCCGTCATGATGTCGGCGGAGCCGTTCGTCTGTTGCACTCAGGTCGAACAGCATGGGAAACGGACGAGGCAGCTCGGATTTCACATAGCGAAGAACCTCAGGAAGCCGATGTTTCTCGACCCACAGGGTCGGGATGTCATCCATTGTCTGTTGCACGGCCTTCAGCCAGCCTTCCGACCCGAAGCGCCGTTCGAGCTCAGTAACCAGGCTCGTCCGTTCGTCTGTCGACGTTTCGTGAATGGTCGATAATCGTGGAGTCATTGCTTCACTTTCGAGAGGCCATTTGGTTGCCCTGCAAAGTGCGGAGAGAGTAGATCGGTGCGCGGAAGCACATCGATGCCGGGATACTCACGCTGACTCATCCGCTCCGCTCGTTTTTCATCCCGCATCGAGGGCATGATCGGTTTCTGTACCTCTTGTGGACCGAAATGCCAGCTTAAGGGACGGCGTTCTGATCCCACCATGTTCTGGAGAAGCAACAGGCATTCCATAAACGCATGCGGTGGCGGAGGGCATCCTGGCATATACACGTCCACAGGAATGAATTTGTCGACGCCTTGCACAACCGAATAGGCGTCGAACATGCCTCCGGAGTTCGAGCAGGAACCCATCGAAATCACCCAACGTGGCTCCAACATCTGCTCGTAGAGCTGCTTGATCACGGGGGCAACCTTCAAAAACACCGTTCCTGATACGACCAACACGTCGGCCTGTCGTGGTGAACCACGTACGACTTCTGCACCGAATCGAGAGACGTCATAGACACTGGTTAGACTCGTCGCCATTTCCACGAAACAGCAGGACAAGCCAAAGTTCAACGGCCAGAGTGAATTCTTTCGTCCCCACGCTAAGAGGTCTTGTAGTCTCGCAAAGAGGACCGAGTCGCCAACGACAGCGGTCAACGAACCATCACCACCATCGGCGGTGATCCGCACACCTTCCAGTCGTCCGTTATGCCACTCGGTCATCGTACAACTCCGTTGACGCTTTCATGTGAGGCTTCTGCTGGTGACAAGCTCGCGGACGTTGAGACTGTGCATGCCAGTCGAGCGCTCCGGTGAGCCATAAATACGCAAGCGATGCCAAGAGAATGGTCACGAAGATCGTCACTTCGATAAAGCCAAGCCAGCCCGTCTCTGGCACCGCGACTGCCCAGCTATAGAGGTACGCCGCCTCCACATCAAAAATGACGAAGAACATGGCGATCAAATAGTATTGCACTGGTGGACGGACTTGGGCGTTGCCAGTCGGTCGAATCCCACATTCATAGGGAACGGCCGTGGCGCTTTCAGCACGTCGGTCGGGCTTCCTCCAGTGCCGCTCGCCAAGCAAGGGTGGGAGCCCTAGCATGACGGCAATCACCACGCCGACACACAGCCCATAGATACAGATCTGCCAAATTGGGTCTTCTAGCATAGCAATGACTAAATATCGGCAATAACGATCTATTTATTGAGGATGCGTAGTGACATGCGTGAAGATTGGATATGCAGCGGAGGAAGGATTGGCTCAAAAACTGACAACTTTACAACTATTTACAGCAAGACCTGCAGCGAGCTATGGAGTGAGAGAATACGAATACTATTATGGGGGAGACTATTTCGACGTGAGCGCTTCGATTCAAACTATGGGGAGACACTCAGGTCGTTGAACCGGGTTACCTATGTGGGCCAGTGTAAATCTTCACTTCCTTGATCCCTTTACCCTTGTAATTCAAGCGGTTCACTATGAGTCGTGAATAATTTCTTGAACGAACCGTCGCTCCTCTGCCTCGGTTTTGACCTCACTGTTGAGACGCGCGGCAAGTAATCGGTCAAGGATCTTCTTGAACTGTGGGCCGGGTTTCAATCCCATCGACTTGAGATCAGCCCCTGTCAAAATCGGCTTCACATGCTGATAAGTTGTAAGGAAAACCGAAACCTGCCTCTTCACCGTTTCTCCCTTGCTCTTGGCCATGAGATTCAAGAGTGTTTCATCGGACAGTCCTGAGAACAGACGATAGATTTCTGATGCCTTAGGTTCCGGCTTCCTTCCAAGGCGTCGCAGGACAGCCTGTCCAGCGATCCGGGATGTTCGCAGCCGGTTGGCCTCCAATTCGGAAAACGGAAAGCGCTTCAACACCTCGCCCACAGCACGTCCCGGCAACACTTCGAGGAACGCCGCGACATAGACCAGCCAGGTGTCCATGTTGCGATCTAAATATAACAGGCGGTACCAATCGATCGATTCATCGACTGCATCAAGCAGCGCCTCCAAGCGGGTCGACCATTTCAACTTTGGATGGATGAACTGGATAAGATTGAACTCCGCCAGTCGTTTGATCGCTTGCTTGCACGCTCGCTCACCCAACAGCAGCTTGAGTTCCTCAAGTAACCGGTGGCCGGACAGCCGTTGAAACAGATTCATCTTGACGGCCCCGGCGATCAATGCCGCCGTGTCCTTGCCCAAATGAAAGCCGAACCGAGTTTCGAAGCGAATCGCGCGAAACACACGAGTGGGATCTTCGACAAAACTTAATCCGTGCAAGACTCGGATCACTTTTTCGTTGAGATCCCGTTGCCCTCCGTAAAAGTCCAGAATGTCTCCGAATCCCTTCCCGTTCAAACGAACAGCCAATGCGTTGATCGTGAAATCGCGGCGGTACAGATCTTTCTTGATTGAACTTTGCTCCACCGTCGGCAAGGCCGTGGGATATTCGTAATATTCCGTTCGTGCAGTGGCGACATCCAGCTTGAATCCATCCGGCAGCAAAACGATGGCCGTGCCGAACCGCTCGTGTACCTTCACCCGCGCATGCAGTATGTCACCGAGCTTTTGCGCAAAGGCGATTCCGTCGCCTTCGACCACGAGATCCAAATCTAAGTTCTCGATGCCCAGTAACAGGTCTCGGACACAGCCTCCAACGACGAAGAGTGAGACCTCAGAGCGGTCGGCCAACTGCCCGGCTTCCTCCAGCAACGTCACAAGACGATGGGGCAATCGGCTTCGGAGCAATCCCTTCACATTGCGGTGCGGTTTTCCGATCGCAGTCTCAACGTCGCCTGGGCGTTGAGCCCGCATTCGAGCGACCTTCAATACGTCGTCGTGCAAGGTGCGCAGCAGATCCGTCCTGGTAATGACGCCGACCACTTTGGCCTCAGTAATGATTGGGACAAACCGTTGGTTTCGCTCAATCATGGCCGTTTCGATATCATGAAACGGTGTTTCCGTCTGAGCGGTATACGCATCCGTCTGCATGATGTCTCGTACGGCCATTTTGCCGAGCCGATGAAACAACGCCTTTTGAATCAACTCTCGACTGACCAATCCAAGGTACCGGGCATTCTCATCCTGGACTGGGAAAACATTGAGTCCATAAGCAGTCATCCGTTGTCCAGCCTCGGTCACCGTGGTGCCGCCCTCAATCGCCTTCACCGGGCGGGTCATAACATCGTGCGCCAGCAACGTTGGGCGATAGTGCGTGGTCAGCAGTCCGACAAGCTTCTCTTTGACTTCCGCGAGTGTCTGTCCTTTGACCGTTGCGGCTGCGGCCACGGCATGACCGCCGCCGCCGAACTCCCTTGCAATCCACCCGACATCGATCTCGGATCGGCGGCTTCTGCCGATCACCTGGACCCGGTCTTCCATCATCACGGCCACAACAACGGCATCGATGCCCTGCATTTCTGCGAGCAGATGAACCACGCCGGCCGCTTCCCCACGACGACGATCGATCGTGCTGGTCGCCACCAACACCTTGCGGCCTTCCAGGTAGTGCAACTCACTATGCTCCATCAGGTCGTTGAGAAGGGCGACGGTATCGGGATCCAGTGGACGACGAAGCACATCCATTACCACAGTCAAATCTGCTTCAGATTCCAGAAGAAACGCCCCGGCGTTGAAATCCCTCACGGTCGTGGACGTAAAACCAAACGAACCGGTTTCTTCATAGAGTCCCAAAGCCAAAACGGTGGCTTCGGACGGCGTCACGGTGATCTGCCGCTGGCGAAGCTGTTCAATCAGCAATGTCGTCGTTGCGCCGACCGGCTGCACAAGCGACAAGGGCGATCGACCGGTACAGGGAGAGGCCTCATCCACATGATGATCGAACACCACCACCTCAACCGAAAGGTTGTCCACACAAGATTTGAGCAATCCAATGCGATCGGGATCTTGAGTGTCGACGAGGATCAACCTGGTGATCGTAGAAAGATCGATTCCTTTGAGCTTGATGATGTTCAGATCATGGCTAGCGAGGAAATTACGGACCGTTTCCTGTGCTCCAGCCGGCAAGACCAGCTTGGCTTCGGGAAAAAGTTTCTGTGCCGCCACCATGGAGGCTAAGCCATCGAAATCGGCATTACTGTGTGTGGCGATGACTTCCATCAAATCATTCTAGCAGGTGATTTTAGATGGTGAAATGGATCTTGGGCTTCCATTGGCCAAAGAGCTTCTTCTGTGCCCAAAAATGTATTTCTCATACAATAGAATCTACGTCACACTCCCGGAAGGTTTGCGCGTTCTTGGGAGATATCGGTCTAGAGGTGAAAAACGTCTCTGGTCAGTTCAATCTCTGCCGCGACCGGACCTATCCGAACGTTCGGGGCGCTCTGGTTTGTCCGGCCGCTCGATTCGCTCAGGCCTATCGCTGCGCCCGGAACGATCAGGCCGGTCCGAGCGATCGACCCGCTCGCGATCAGAATCCTCTCGCCCACCTCGATCTCCCCGGTCATCGCGATCTCCTCGACCACCACCTGACCCGCGACCGGATCCACTTCGATCTTCGTCCTTGAAGAGGCGATCACTACGTTCTCCACGACGGACCTGCTCCCGAAGAGCCTTCAGACTGGCACGTCCCTCCTGGAAATCGGATCCGCGTCGTTTGACCTCTCGCCCCAGATCCAAAAGATCAGATGAGCGATAGCCTTGTTTCATCCCCTCACCGACCAATGCGGTTCCATCGTTCGAAGAAATCTTTCCTTCTTTCATTACCGCCAGGCTTTTCGCACCAGCCGCGAGGTCTTCTTGGGTCGCCTTGTGACGACCTTCCTGAGACAGTCGGCTCAACTCGCGCACCTCGTCAGCCGTGGCTCCACGCGAAAACGCTTCCGCCATGGTTTCCAACGCGCGCTGCCGATTGCCGTCTGCTATTCCGCGACCCTTCGCTTCTTGCAAGACTTCATGAGCCGATTCAAGTCGAGAGGTCATCTGTCGAAGCACCGGATCGATCCGCTTGGGCTCAATCCCCTTTGCCAACCCCTCTTTCACTTTATTGGCCAGTGATTCAACTGGCAGACCTCGTTCACCTGCCTGATTGACCTGCTCAAGGAGCGGCTTGAGATCATCAGCAGAATGACCCTGCGCCGCTCGCAACCGATTGATCTCCGCTCGGTCTTGATCCGAAATGGATTCGGCCTGAGCCGGGCAGACACACAGAATCAGCATGACGCCCAGGATGAGGTGTCGTGTCATGATTGCATTACTCATGGCTGCTACCGTACGACCACGATGCCGTTGGTTTGCCCGAATCCATCTGTAACAAAATCGTCGGCCTGGGGTGGTGTCACCCACTGCTCTTCATCGATGACGTACATGAAGGGGTACTCCCCCTCCTCTAGCGGCACCACCACCGACCAAACGTCCCCATCGGTGATGGCCATTGGTGATGCACTTTTCAGCCAACCATTGAAGGCTCCGACCACACAGACTGATTTGGCTCCTGGCGCCGAAAGGCTGAATCGGACGCCTTCGGCTGTTGCCATGGGTCGCTCCAGCCCTATGGTCTTGGCACAGCCATACATTCCGATACACGCGATGAAGAGGATCACGATCGAGTTGAGTACGCCATGCCGCCGCTGCTTTCGTGGCATGGGTGCCAGAGTAATGCAGCTCAGCGGTGGTTGCAAGCGATCGGTGACGGAGACTAGATGGCGACATCAAGTACCGCATTGTGCGCACCAAAGCCGTCGGTGGTTTCTTCTTCTGCCAGCGGATCAGCGATCCATTCTTTCCCGTCGATGACGAACATGTATTGATATCGACCTGGCTTCAGAGGAATTGTGGCGGTCCACATCCCGCCATCGGAACGTTCCAACGGGGTTTGTGCTGGATTCCATCCATTGAAGTCTCCCGCGACGGAAACCGAGGCGGCCTCCGGCTGTAGGAGGATCAAACGGACAAACACTTTAGGCTCCTGTTGATCTGGACGAGCCGCGATGGTGTGAACCGGGACAGCAGGTATCGGCATCTCCACGACTCGTGGAGGGATCACGGCAAAGAGGCTCACGAGGGAGACAATGGCTACACAGGCGGCAGCCATCGCACCGGCAAGGTTCCACTCCAATGTTCGTGGCGCCCGTATCACGGAGAACAGCCGTTCCCACCAACCCATGGATTTGGGCGCTAGCTTCGCCTTGAGCTCACGATAAAATAGTTCTGACGGAGTAATTCTGGGCAGCTGACCCGCTTCCGCCACCACTAACTCCAGGTTGAGCCAAGACCTGCGCAGAGCTGGATCCTCGTCTATCATCCGGAGGAACGCGACTCGTTCATCAGGGGTCAGATCCTGATCGAGAAACCGTTGAATGAGGAGTTCTTGTTCGTCCATATGACCACCATCTACACTCTCGATTGCTTAGCGGGTTGGATCCAATGCAGCCAGTTCACGACTGAGCTGTACGCGACCTTTATACACCCTCATTTTTAATGTGTCGGTACTGACACCAAGCACGGCTTGCATCTCCTCGTAACTGAAACCTTCGACATGCTTCAGCACAAAAGCCTCACGGTAAAGCGGCGGTAGACGAGCGATTGCCTGGTCCAGCTCTTGTGCGACCTGCTGCTGTGACAGCAATCGCTCCGGTGTCCGTGTTTCAGCCACATGACGATCCAACGCCTCATCAGCATCCAGATCGGCCGGTCCCTTCCCTGGCCGCTTGGCCCTCAACCAGTCCTTACACTTATTGACTCCAATCCGGTAGAGCCACGTCGAAAACTTGGAATCCGCGCGAAAGGTCGACAGCGCCTTAAACGCCGTGAGAAACGCTTCCTGCGCCAGATCCTCCGCTTCCGCACGATTGCCCACCATCCGATAGGCAAGGTTGACAATCGTGGACGCATGCCGCTCGATGAGTTGTCCGAACGCCTCATGATCGCGCTTGAGGCTGCGGGCAACCAGTTGTGCGTCTTCTGGTCCTACTGGCTGATCCGGTGGCATACTCCAGCTCCGGTTAGTCTGGTCCGATGCCACGGGACCGTCTGCTTTTGCCTACACATGTCATTAGACGCAGGGATCTGAGGAGCGTAAACAGCCCAAAAAGATGGGGGGATCGGTTAGAATCGGTAACTAGTGCCGATTGAGACCACATAGTCTGGTGCGCCATTGGAGACACCAACCGCCACACCACCGTTGAATCTCCAGGCCGCAGTCGCTTTGTAATTTATCGCAAAAAAGAAATCTCGAATATTCACAAGGCCGGGTACCAATGCACGATATTCCTCGAAATAGACACTCGCCAATAGGTTCTTAGTGAAGTAGTACCCGGCACCGACGTCGTACCAATACTGATTCTGTAACTCTCGACCATCAGGATCCCCGATGAAATTGTATCCACCATCGAGGAAGGCCAACCACTTTCCCCCGATGAGCTTGGACATCTCGATGCCATAGCCGTGATCCAGGGCACCGGTTCCCAAACCTTTCTCTTCACTGGCGGTGGGCAGCTTGAGTCGCCCCGTGATCGCAATGAGTGGAACATAATCCCGTTCTTCCACAAGATAATACCGTCCCCTGAGGATGATATCGCCGAGTCCCGAATTGGTCACCCGTTGTGCCGCCTGTCCCGCAACTCCCTGACCGGCACCGAGCAACGCAAGACATTCCGGCTTGTCCGTATCGATTTCCGTCCCGCCCTTCTTAAGACACCTCCCAGGCAACGTTTGAATCGGCTGACCACCGACCAACGTCGCCGTGCCGTTACTGGTCACAGACACAAACGGAATCGTTAACGAAATATCGCCATCTCGAAAGTACCGACGGACCGAAAACGGAACGTAGACAAATTCATTGGTGGTATTCGTGCCAAAGTTTCCGCTGCTGTAGCTAGGAGTCACCCCAATCTGCCAATTTCGTTCAGATGTAGTTTGAGGCCGCTTGTCGATCGGATTTTCCGCATTGGCCATTCCCATCGAGGCTTTAACAATCCCGAGCACTACCACGAATGCGACTATCCACCTCTGCATCCTTCCTCACCATCCCTTTCAGGCGGCAGAATTCTACTGCTATTTCACCCCGCACAAACCACTACATACTTTGTAGAGCAGCAATGAAGGCCGTGACGTGCAACCATCCTATGAAAGCAACGGGGACACGACAAAACGGCGCCGAGATTGCCTCGGCGCCGTTGCCACTCCAAACAGTGATGACCGACCGTATTTAGTTTCTTCCAGCCCGTTCTGGTCGTTCCGGGCGTTCTGGCCGCTCCGGTTTTTCTGGACGCTCCGGACGTTCCGGTCGTTCAAATCGCTCCATCCGTTCCGGTCGGTTCGGCCGATCCATCTGCATCATGCGGGCGTTCTCTCGCCCACCTCGACCGTGCTCACCGGCCACATGATCTGCTCGGTCCAGTCCGCGGAGCTCGCCGCCGGCGTTCGACCTCTGATTATCCCGACGATCCTCCTGTCGATCCATCCGCCGATCCTCTCTCCGGTCTTCTCGTCTATCTTCTCTGCGATCCTCACGACGATCCATCCGTCGGTCTTCTCTTCTGTCCGCCCGTCCGTCTTTTTGGCGTACATCATCGACTTGAGCCACTGCCGTATGGTCTCGCCCGTGTCTCGTTCCTGAAGATTCGCCATCTCGACCACTGTTCACGGATCCTCGACCACGATTCAGCGATCCTGGCCCACTATTGAGTGATCCATGCCCTCGATTATCAAGCCGCATCTCTGATCCCTCTGTGGGACCACTCATCTTCCCCACAGCCGGTGAAGCCATAACCGAGAGTCCCGCGAGAGTCCCCACAATAATTTCCTTCCAGCTGATACGGTTCATTCTTCATCTCCTTTTACTGCGTACGTAGTCTCAGTCTACTCCACGTACTAATCATGGCCTAACTAATCTTCCAATTCTGCCTCGTTCCACACCGACACGGTTCCACTCCGTTGGCCTTTAACCTTCACAAGCGAATTCACTTTCACCACTGCCAAGAATCCCGCACGACTCATGGAAGAGCCGCTCACGCTTTCAAAATGATTAAATGAACTTGTATCGACGGACACGCCTAGGATGACCAAGGTATTCCCGGTAATCGATTGAACCGGGCCCTGAAGATCCACATCCGTATCGGCCGATCGGAGATCGACACGTGTGGCGACAAGAGAGGTTATGCCGCTGACGTGACCTCGCACCCGCACATGGTCGCCGGGCGATAAACTGCTCAGACTGGTACCTCTGAAGTCCGTTTGGCTGTTCGCATCAACAGTCACACCGGGCAAACCGACGATGGTGAACGTGTCCGATCCAATCGCTGCAATATCGCCTTCCAGTCGTACACTTTCGTGGAACTTCACATACTTCGCCATGAGCGTGCTACCATCGAACCGGCCTTCGGCAGACATCTTGGCGCCGACCACGATTTCATCAACTGTCCCCCCCCGGAATTCTGTGTTTTCCGTCGTCCTCACCGGAGTGGTCCCAATGGTGAAATCTATGATGTTGCCATTAGACGCACCGGCGCGCGTGACGAACCCCTCGACCTCAAATTCATCGATCGCCTGACTGATACCCTTGGTCTCAGGTTCGACCTTCGTTGCAATGAGCGTCGTTGTCGCGCTGGAGAAATTCGTCCCTTTGACCTCCACAAAAAGGCCGTCCCAGTTATTGCCATTGGGGACCGGCATGTCGCTGATATCCGCTCCACCGTAGTTCACCGTGAGGTTGCCGATCCGGAATGTCGTAGATCCAGAAGCATGGTCGTTCACGAACCCACGCACCTCCGGCGTCACCCCGACTAACTTCTTTTCAATGAACGTCGCCTGAATGATTCCGTTCGGACGGATATGGCCGTTGACCTCAACGTTGTCTGTCCCGGCCACAAGATTCAGGATGTTTTGCCCAGGGATGTTGTTGTCGATGATCGTGGTGTTATCCACCAAAACGGTCTGCCCTATCACCATGAGACTCAAGCCATCCACAGCTACCGATTGCACCAACCCTTCCACGGCATCTTTCTGGTGAACAGAACTCGCCGACCTTTGATTGCCGTTGAACGAGCCGTTGACTGTCACGGTCATCCCGAGTTTCAAATTATTCTGGTTGCCTGCCTGCCCATCCACCGTGAACTGGGCTCCGCTCGTGTCAAACTTCTTGCCGTTAACGAACACACTGCCAAAACCCGTGATCGTGCCGGATGCTGACGCAGAGCCACTTCCTGATCCACTGGCCGACACGGAGGGCGCTCCATCACTGCCACAGGCGGTAAGAAGCCCCGCCACCACCATTATGGTTCCCAGACTAATGATCCATCGTGAAGTGTTCATAGTGTGTTCCTTGTGAAACGATTGGGTTACGATTCCTGGTTTCCGTGGTTATCAAACGAGACTCTCGCCGGTTGAGGTATATCGGCTAACACATCGGCCGACCAAGTGACCCGCGCGGGACACCATTGCCAGACACCGAGCGTGATGATCCGCGTGAGCCCAGCCGGCATGCAGGCCAGGCGATTGACGGACACCTCCCGATTGATCACTTTTGTTGAGGCTCCACACCGATTTAGGTAGGGCTCGCTGGAGACGTCATGTAGATCGACATGAGGAATCACAAAGGCGACAACTGGGACCGGTAACACTGCTATGGATGAATCGTCGACCCATTCACCTCCAGAGCAATGTCCCTCCAGATCAGCCGTTCGCTTCACCTCATCACGAACGAGGGTCGAGGTACAGCCCGATACCAGTAGCGTCGTGCAAAGAATGGATGCGTATACCCTTGAACGGAATAGTTGCATAACTCCCCTCCTTCAAGCTTGTCTGATGGGTTAGACGGAGGAGTCAGCGGTTGGTAAACAGGAATTGAGGAGAGGCTTGGCCCAACGAAAGTAGGGATAAGACAGGCTAGCTCGAGGGTGATTCAGCCTGGATAATAAGATAATCGCTTGCTGAAGCAGGCTGTGCTACGGCTAGTGGAGAAACGGACCAGCCGTCAACGCACATCACTAAAGAACACACGAGGCAGGACCGGCAGACGATATTCAACGTGGAGGATGATTAATAAAACTCGGACGAAGCTTCGCCAAATGCCCATCTTCACGAATTTCCGGGCGTCAGTTACCACGGGCGGATAGAGCAGCAGCGGGTTGGTGACCTTGATGAGACGTTCGCAGAAGGCGACGTCTTCCAGAATGGGCTGATCAGGGAATCCATTGAGCTGTTCAAATAGTGATCGTCGAACAAACAGAGCCTGATCACCGTAGATGATCCGACTTCTCGTGCAGCGAAAATTATCGAGGAACGAAATGAAGCGAAGCCTCCAGTCATCTCCGGAGAACTGGTGCATGAAGCCCCCAGCCTGAACCGTCTGATCATGCTCCATCTCATTGAGCCGCTGGAGTGCACCAACCGGCAAAATCGTATCCGCATGGAGAAAGAGCAACCACTCCCCTGTTGCCTGCTTCGCACCTGCATTCATCTGCAAGGCGCGGCCCTTCGATGCGGTTACTACGCAGATGGCAGGAAATCTCCGAGCGATCTCACACGTTTGATCGGAACTGCCGCCATCAGCCAAGATGACCTCGAACTCACCGGTCTGGGCAAAGAGAGCCAACAGCGTGCTTGGCAATACTTTTGCTTCATTGTACGCAGGCATGATGACGCTGATCATGCCACACACCAATTAGGCAAGAATGTCCGCACATCGGCAGCCCACGCACCAACGTCTTCCTCGATGCTGGTAAATAGATCGGCGAGGGTGTACACCATCGCATCCGTTAGTGCCAAGTAGCCCTCCGCCCGCTTCCTGAGCACCTGCGAGTCAGTATCTCCTCGTTCGATGGCCCGTTCGAGTTGACGACGACCAAATCCATGATGCGCTTCTTCTTGGTGTAGAAGGATGCGTCGTAGCCTTCCGAACGGCGCCGCCCGTTTCACTAAACCTTGTTCGATACGCGTGAGCACGGCTTCACCCAACCCTTCGAGCACCACTTGCTCCGCGAGGAATGTCTCCATGAGATCTCTACGCGCTAGCGCATCGTTCACAAGCCTCCGATATTCTTCTAAGGCAGGGAGAAACGGCGTGTCTTGGAGATGCTTCGGTGCCAACCAGGCGATGGCCCCCTGGAAGACTCTCGCATGCATCGCCTCCTGCCTGGCCTGGCTCAGCAGAAATCGTCGCACTCCAGAGTCTTCGGACATTTCGGCTTGGGCCTTCGCACAGTCATGAGCCATCCGTTCGCCATGCTCGAGAAAGGTCAGGAGACGGGCGATTGGGACTCTCTCGTCATGACTGACTAGCATGGCTCAGCTCCTTTGGTGGAATACCGTTTAGGCTCCAATCATATTCGAGATACTGAATGCGATATTCCGAGATGATCAAATCTCGAGCCAGTTCAGGATCGCCCACGTAGCGAGCAATGTAGGCAAGGACAGATCCGGCTGCGTCGGTAAAATCGTCGCCAAACCACTTGAAGATCATGGAGAGCGATGCGACCTTCCTCGTCGGGTCGAAGTGATTTCTGGTGGGGTCATTGATGAACGCTCTGGCTACACGGTCTAACTGTACATCAAGATGATTCGGCTCATAGCTCCAAGGCTGGATCTTCGGACAAGACATGGAAGCACACACAATGGCGAAGTGCATGAGTGGCTCACGAAACTGCTTGATCAACACCTGCCGTTCCAGGTCATACAGGTTGATACTTTCTCCACCCACACGATAGTCCTGTCCGATGAAATAGCGATAGCGTCCCCAATAGGTCATGGGCGAATACCCATCGAGAATTCCCTTGATCGCGAAGGTGTTGTACGCATTGATCCAGAACGCCAGTCGGTCATTCCTTGTCATGAGCGTATTCGGGTCAACACGATCCAGTTGCGAGAGATAGATCGGCAGCCGACCATCCGACTGGAGAGCAGGATAGTCAACCGCTCCGTCCCGGACATGCGTACTTAACAGTTCATTAAGGACTTTGTGTGTGAACTGTTCTGGTGGAATCGGCTCGGCAGGCTTAAACGTCGTCGGGACCGTTGAACAGCCTGCAGCCAGAACGAGCAGACTGAGTACTATCCATTGCATCACATCCTCCTTTGACTTACCACGTCACCGGTGTTTGCCATGCCGCAATCGGATGACGGAGCACTGATCCGACTACGCGCCCATCCAGTCTGTTACAGGATGATCGATCAGAACAGCGGTGAATTTCTTGTCGATCAAACCGCGCGATAATTTCGCTCAGCGAAGACTCAAGGAGATTCCCGGTTGCAGGAAGCGACAAACAGGGTGAAACATTACCCGATGCATCAATGGCAATGCTGTAGCGTCCAGCATCGCAGGGCTTTAGAGGATCTCCTTTGAGCCAGGACACATTGTCCTTTGCGTAACGTCGAAGATAGCCGGGTGGGAGGAGATCTTTCTCAAGCAATCGTTCGAAGACCGTGCGAACTTGCTCTCGTTCATACATTAGCGTCGGATCCTGCTTTCCATACAATCCAACATCCCAATGGTAGGCTCCGACCACCGGTAAAAAACCACGCGACCGGGCGAACTGGACAACCTCATGAACCTCATTCCGATTGACTTCACTGACAATACAGGTCAAAAACTTCGGATGACGATACCCTGCGAGCAGGTCAAGGCCCACAAGGACTTGATTAAGTTGATCGGCACCTCGAATACGTTCATATCGTATAGGGTCGAGCGTATCGAGACTAACCGAAAGCGATACAGCCAGATCATGGAATTGTTTTATTAAACTTGGCGTGAACCTGGTTCCATTCGTAATGAGTGTGAGGTGAAACCCAATCTGAACAAGATCTTGAAGAATGGATATTAAGTCTTTTCGAAGTAAAGGTTCTCCGCCCTGGAGAAACACAAACCGAACACCCTCATCGTAGAGCCCTGAGAAGGCATGCCGAATTTCGTCCCGTGTCATCTCGTATCGACCTTCATTCAACGGAAGATTGCAATAGCCACAAGACGAGTTACACCGAAGATTTATTTGAAAAACGGCCAGGAGCGGTCGTTGAAAAACCAGATTGGTTAATCCACCCCAGAGAGCTTGGCGGAGGCTGGGCCTTTGGTCCTTCATCGATGATGACTGGACGGGTTCCACTGGAGGATTCTGATTGGTTCGTTCAATATGTATCAGCATAGTTCACGCGGGAATGGCAACGCTCAGATCTGTACAGTCACCTACCATTTTTCCCACACCCAGAACCCCACCTCTAGATCGCCGCATTCAGGTCACCTCGTAACACTCTGATATACAGAGTTCATGTATTCGGTGTCATTGGCACGTGCCTTGCTCACAAAGCCTCCGGTCAAGATATTCCATTCACCTGGAGGATCCTCATGAAGCCACATGCGAAACGAATCCATCTTGTCACTATCGGAGCACTAATTGCACTATTCGTGACCAGCCCGACTTTGACCGTGGCGGGTCAGAAGAATAAGAACAAAGGGAACGTTGATTCACTCTCATCAGTCTCTGGGAATACCCCCTCCTCCATCGCCCATCCTTCCGACAAGAAGCCAGGCCCAGCTTGGAGGACCATCGGAGGGACAGTCAAGCAGATGAAAGATGCGGTGTACACGATTGAAGACTATGAAGGAAACCAGGTCCAACTCTTTGTGAGTAAAGAGACGAAACAACTGAGCGGTCGCAAGAAAATTGGCGACCATGTTCGTGCCGAAATTACCCACAATGGTTTTGCTAACTCTATCCAATAATGGCTCCCCAAGAATTCCTTCATAGTTAAACTCAAGCCCGCCCCATGTGAGGCGGGCTCCTTTTTCTCTCTCTGTCTGTCGTGCGCTCGCAGAGTTTCTTACAGCCAATCTCGGATTCCCGACAACTACGTGCTACACGACGACTATGCGCTAGCGTGGATCGTTCATGCGCTGAATCGCGATTTTGGCCACAGGATTCCTCCAGTCACGGGTGCTCGGCTTGAAGCTACCGATCCCATGAATACCGGCGTGCACATGGACAAACCCCTCTCCCTGTGCAATTTTTCCACCACCACCGGCGCCTCCACACTCATTAAACGATGGGCCTGGAATTGAGCTACACAATTCATCGTTTTTTTCGCTTCCTGCGTCGTAGGCCGGGGCAAAGAACACAACCTCTTTCCTTCCACGCGGACTTGGGATATCCGTAACTGAAAAGAATCCGTCGTTTGTCGGAATCAGCATAGCGGCGATACTGAGGCGTGAAAACCCTCCACGACGCTCAACCACAACCGTCGTCGATTGCCCTGGATTGGTGAGACCTGATCCAGTGACCACGGATCCCACGTTCGGGTTGCCGTTGAGTAACGCGGAAAATGGTCCGGTATCGCCCTCTTCTGCGAGAGTCGCCAACTGGGAACCGGCTGGTTGACCTGCCTCAAACAGCTTCACACCTTTTTTATGGGTGGCGACAAAAATAGGCGTGAATTGTTGTCCCTTGGTTAGATTGGTCACTGTAATTTCAAGCCGACCCGACCCGGCCCAATGGTCATCTCCCTCATCCTGTTCCTGGATTTCTTTACTCGCGGTGGTGTTCTGTCCATAGACTGGATAGAACGACAAGCATGATAGCAGCACTCCCAACGAAACCAACACATACCGTACTCGGCGATTCATAGATCCTCCTTGTGGTTGTGAGATCGATACCCACTGGACGACCTACGGTAGTTATGAACTATCACAAAACCTTCACACATTGATCACTTGTGCATCACAAGACCGACAATCAGCTTGATCAACATTTCAATCTTACCCGAGTTCCGTAGCCCAGGTATCCCCAAGAATGGTTTTGAGTGATGCAGGAGATGATCCGAATACAAATCTAAGGAATCAGTATGTACAGAGGCGAGACGATATCGCCGTTGGGTCTACTCGTGCGGGAGTGGTTCCATCGTCGACGAATTGACTGACCCGATGGAAGGTTGTGCAACCGACAAGAAAAAGGTGAAGGTCGTTCCCTCATTGACGATGCTCTGAACTTCGATGGAGCTTCCATGAAGCTCCAAGATCCTTTTTGTGATTGCGAGACCAAGTCCCGCCCCACTGGATCGCTCGGGTCGGCCGTTACCGGCGCGATAGTACCGATCAAAAATATGCGGGAGGTCCTCAGAAGGGATCCCACAGCCGCTATCCGTGACTTGAGTCCTGACCTTCTCAGCCTCCCGGATCAAGGTCACCACGACGGTCCCACCTTCAGGAGTATGACGAACGGCATTTTCGATCAGGTTGTCGAAGACGCGCTCAATGAGTCCGATATCTCCGAACACAAGGGGAAGATCGACCGGATTATTCGCATGAACTCGCACGTGCTTCAACTCTGCCATCACCGTGAGTTTTTGCACCACATCTTGCAACAGTTCATTCAACGCAAACGGTTCTACATGAGCTTGCATCTCCTGAGAATTCAACTTGGCCAACTCAAACAGCTCAGCGATCAGCCGTCCTAATTGTTCGCTCTGGGACGTGGCGATTCCAAGATATTGCCGCCGTTCTTCCGGCGACAAGGATCCCTCCTTCAAGTTCAAGGTTTCGAGATATCCTTGAAGCGAGGTCACCGGGGTGCGAAGATCGTGAGAGACATTGGCAATCAGCTCACGCCGCAATCGATCAGTCTGTTGCAGCTGCTGTACCTGATGGCGTATGCGATCCACCATCTGGGTAAAGACCAGTCCTAATTTGTCGAGTTCATCTTGCCCCCGAGTTCGCAAGGAATCATGAAGAGACTGGTACACCGACATCGAGTGTTCAGACACATCACTCTGTTTGAAGGTCTCCATCGCCGCAGCAAGGCTGCGAAGCCTCCCAGTCAAGAGACGAAGTGTAAAGAGGCCAGTTATAAGGGCAAACAATACGGCTGCGGTCATAGCCCATACACTTATACGAAGGATGTAGCTCCCTTCCAGCATCTGTGCTACAGAGTCGAGTTCTTCACTTCCTAAAATGATGTAGAGATAGCCTTCTCGTATACCACTGAGCGATTCAATCGGGAATGCTGAAAAAATCTTTCGTCTGGTGATATCTCGCGGATCGTCGCCCAAAAGGGGGAACGTTTCAGCTCCAGACAAGAACCGTTCGATCGGATCCAGAGCAACCCGTTGTCGCTTGACTTTTCCCGGGGGAGCCGAATAGGTCAGAATCTCTCCCTCTGTATCGAGCAGATAGACTTCGATACTAGGGTTGATCACCATAAGGGTGTGAAAGATTTCCTTCGTCGCCGACTCATTCACCTGTCCTTCCTGCATCAGCAGGGTGTCAGATACAATCCGCTCCGCGAGACTCTGATTGAGTTTTTGATTCACCTCCTGGAAATGCACTTGTGTCGTATACAAGGTTAGGAGGAGGGCTCCGGCTCCGAGGAGACAAAACAACCCGATGAGCACACTCGCAAGCTTTCCATACAGCGTCGTGAACATTCGGCTACTAGCCTCAAGGCTGGTCGGCAAAACTATACCCGACGCCCCAGACCGTCAGAATGTACCGAGGGCGGCTCGCATCAGGTTCGAGTTTCGCCCGTAACCGGTTGATGTGGGAATTGACGGTGTGTTCATAGCCAGTATGTACGTAGCCCCAGACTAAGTCGAGCAGTTGAGATCGGGTATATACCCGTCCCGGATGTTGAGCAAACTGGAGTAAGAGGTCAAATTCTTTCGCCGTTAATTCGATCATTTTGCCGCACTGCGTGACTTTCCGTTTCTCGATGTCGATCACAAGATCGCCTGCACAAATGGGTCCTCGCCGGCCAGAAGTCTGCGGCGCCCCCAAGACCTCCACCCGACGAAACAAGGCCTTCACCCGTGCGAGGAGTTCACGAATACTGAAAGGCTTCGTCAGGTAATCATCTGCGCCTACCTCAAGACCCAGAACACGGTCCAGCTCCGTCGACTTGGCGGTCAGCATCAGGATAGGGGTGTAGTTCGGCTTCGTCCGCAGCGCACGACAGATGTCCAATCCTTCCATTCCGGGGAGCATCAGATCCAGAATGATCAAATCGTAGGACTTGGAGAGAGCCTGTTTGCACCCAGTCACTCCGTCCTGCGCCATATGGACGTCATAGCCCATATCATGCAGATGGATTTTCAATAACCGTGCAATGTCCGGATCGTCTTCGATCACGAGAATACTTCTCGGTTGTATGTTCTTCGGATAGGGTACGTCGCCTGTCATGATTGTGAAGATAACAGGCGATTGTCACAAAAGCATCACAACTCAAGAGGGGGGAGACTGATAGGTACAAGCAATGCAGAGCCTGAAAGGCGGTGGAGAAAACCTTGAGTATGAATAAAGTTATTGGACTGCATTATAAAAGATGATGTCTCCGTAGTAAGCCGTGGCGCGCTCCTTGGTATTATCCGTGTCGCTCATGATCGCCACACCGTTAATCATCGGCGGTTCTTCACCAAATGCCTTCTTGTAATCCTCATAAATGTTTCGCTCCTCGTCGACCCATATGCCGAGTCTTTGCGGCCCGCTCTCGACGACCACCATCTTGACAAAGTCCGTATAGGCATTGTCGATGATCGTTCCGACGGGAGCCTGTCGCTCCCACACATAGTTGATCGCTCCAATTGGAATGTCCCCGAACAAGACTTGCCCCGCCTTGTACTTGAGCTTCTTGCCGAGACTCACCTTGTCGGGGTCATACTCAAACGTGATGTACAGACGTGCGGGATAGTCGTCCCCGTCTTTCCTGGTCGCATCGCTCTTCTGGAGTAAATTGTTGACCTTCCACCGCCATCGTACGATCGGAAATTCTTTTGGATCGATCCTGACTTCCTTGGTCAACCCTGACGCAGATGCATCGCTCGTCGCTTTGACTACCATCCGTTCGCCATCTTTTACGACTTCATATATCGTCAACTTGGGAATGTTTTTGAAGGTCAACGGTTTCCAGCCTTCAGGCAGGCTGAGCCCTGGTTCGTTTGATGAAAACTTCCCCACCGAGAGCATGGAGTCGCCCTGAGCCCATACAGGGGTTCCCCACAACGTGATCCCCAAGATTATGAGTATGTGGATCATACCCGCGCTTCTCCTCCGCAAACCTCTATCGCCTCATCCAGGTGAACAATTTCTCGAGAAAGTTTTTCGTGCCTTGTGTAAAGTGAGCTTTGCGCCATAAGTTCACCACTTTCTTGCTCACTTCGGCCTGTGTTGGATAGGGATGAATCGTGCCGCCGATGGCTTTCGCTCCTCCAACTTTCATGGCAACCGAAAATTCACTGATCATATCGCCGGCACGTGCAGCCACGATCGTCGCCCCGAGGATCGTGGCTGTTCCTTTTTTGATGTGAACGCGCGCAAATCCTTCGTCTTCTCCATCGAGGATTGCCCGATCAACCTCATCCAACTTGTACGTATAGGTTTCCACCTCAATCCCCTTTTCTCTGGCATCTTTTTCATACATGCCGACATGAGCGATTTCAGGTTCTGTGAAGGTGCACCATGGCATGTTCAAGGTTTCGACACTGGCGTACCCTAACCCGAACGGATGAGGAAAGAGCGCATTCTGGATAACGATTTGCGCCATGGCATCGGCGGCATGGGTAAACTTGTACCGTGAGCAGATGTCGCCTGCCGCATAGATCTTTGGATTGGTCGTTTGGAGGCGCGCATTCACCTTGATTCCATTCGTATCGTAGTCCACGCCTGCTGCCTCGAGACCAATCCCCTCAAGGTTCGGGGTCCGTCCCGCCCCGACAAGAATTTCATCGACCGTCACATCATACTGCTGACTGTGCGAATCGACGGTCAGACGTTTCCCATCGGGGGTTTTCTCCACTCTCACGTCCTTCCCGCAGCAAAGTAGTTTGACACCATCCCGCACCATCTGTTGCTCAACAATCTCCGCCGCATCACGATCTTCATTCGGCATAATGCCATGGGTCGCCTCGATCAGGGAGACCTGGCTACCAAACCGAGCAAAAGCCTGCGCGAGCTCACATCCGATGGGACCTGCCCCGATTACTCCAATCCGTTGAGGGAGTTTGGTTAAGGAAAAGACGGTCTCGTTCGTGAGATATCCCGCCTCCTGGAGTCCTGGTATCGGCGGGTCCGAAGCCCGCGCGCCGGTACAGACGGCGGCCTTCACAAATCTGAGAACCCGATCGCCCGCCGGTCCGTTGACTTGAATCGTATCGGTGCCCAGAAAACGCCCGCCACCGATGTAGACATCAACTCCAAGTTTGGCATACCTATGGGCAGAGTCATTCTGGCTGATGCGCGCTCGTAGCTTTCTCATCCGAGTCATCACGGCTCCGAAATCATAGGTCACACCGGGTGGGATATGAAGGCCGAACTCTGATGCTTTCCGTAAATCGGCCCATGCCCTCGCTGCGCGAATCATGCCTTTCGACGGCACACACCCGACATTCAGACAGTCTCCACCCATCAAATGTTTTTCAATCAAGCCAACTTTCGCTCCGAGACTCGCCGCCACAACGGCCGTGATCAAACCGGCAGTTCCTGCCCCGATCACCACCAGGTTGTATCGCGTCGTCAACTCAGGGTTAACCCAGTCTGACGGGTGCACATTGGCAACAAGTTGCCGATTGTACTCGTCGTTGGGATACACGAGAGATGGATCGGACTCACTCATGCCAGTCATCCTTTGGATAGGTTGCGTGATCATCAGATCTCACCATTCCTTGCCTAGTATCGGTCGGTGTCATCAGGAAGATTGTGCTGTGTATCTCTTGTACACCACTGGGACCAAGGCGAGAAGTCCAAGCAACACAAAGGCTGCAATCACATTGGGCGAGGCAATCTCTTTCAAGGAATCAATCGTCCCCAGTTGTCGTCCTGCGTAGGCGTAGACAAAAGAACCGGGAATGATGCCGATGGCTGTGGCTGTGACATACGTCCCGGTATTGACACGTGTCAGTCCCGACACGAGGTTCACCACGAAGAAGGGGAAAAGTGGGATGAGTCGAAGGGTTAACAAGTAGCTGAAGGCATTCTTGGCAAAACCCTCCTGAAACGGCCCCAGCCATTTTCCAAACTTTTGTTCGACCGTATCCCGCAATAAATAGCGTGCGGCCAGAAACGCCAAGGTCGCGCCGGTCGTGGCCCCAATATTGATGAACAATGTTGCCAAACCTGCGCCGAACAAGAACCCGCCGGCCAGCGTCAGAATGACCGCTCCAGGAAGAGACAAGCCGGCCACAAGCACGTAGGCCATGATGAAAATCCCCACTGCTGGCGCGAAATTCGCGTCGGTGAATGCCAACAGAAGATCTCGATTGTCTTTCAGCGAGGTCAGGGAAAGAAATCGTCCCAGATCAAAGTAGAAAAAGGCCCCAATGCCAAATACGATCAGCAAGGCAATCACAATCTTGCCTGTGTTCGGTTTCTTCGATTCCACGTGCTGTGAAACTTGGGTGGTCATGACGGCATCCTGACGTATCATGGTGGCTCCTCTTCGTTCTGTCAACGAGATAACCAGCTTGCTAGTCTGTCGCCGGAGCCTCAAGAATCTTACAAGATGATGCGAAAAAGAAGTTGTCAGATCAATCTCACTTTTCGTAGTCTGGTGCAGGGAGGCTGCAATGAACGAGTTCAATCGACTCGCGAAAACGAAAGAACAGTGGGCCAAAGCACGACGTGGCGGGGAAGAGCGTGAGGTCTTTTATGAGGGGGATGACCGGTTGCCGCCTGGGCAGCATCTTGTTGAGAACTTTCCTGTTTTAGATCTTGGGTTCAAGCCAGATATCGCCTTAAGCGATTGGCAGCTGACCGTTGAAGGGTTCGTTACGACTCCGGTTACGTGGACGTGGGAACAATTCTTGGCTCAGCCTCAATTCAAAGATCGATCAGACTTTCACTGCGTCACATCGTGGAGTCGCTACGATAACGACTGGGAAGGTGTCAGTTTTAAACATATTCTCGCTGCCGTGAAACCCTTGACCCTTGCGCGGTTTGTGCTCTTCAAGTCCTACGATGACTACACAACCAATCTCCCGCTCGAGGCCTGTGACGATGACGATGTGCTGCTCGCCCACAGCTGGAATGGCAAGCCGCTCTCAAGAGACCATGGGGGGCCTGTCCGTGTCATCGTTCCAAAGCGTTACGCGTGGAAAGGCGCGAAATGGATCAAGCAGATCACGTTTTCAGACAAGGACGAAAAGGGGTTCTGGGAGGTTCGTGGGTACTCTAATACCGCATTTCCGTGGAAGAACGACCGCTACGGGTAGCAGTTATTTCTTGATCCACCCGCCCGGGCCTTCAATGAAATGTCCTGGCTTGGTGTTCTGGATAGCTTTCTCTCCTGCCAACGTCTCAACGGTCGTCACCGGCGTTCGATTACGCTTGGCAATGTCTTCATAAGCTTGCCGCCGCTTCTGATTGACATCCGCAATCAATGCCTGAGCCTCCGCATTGGAATTGTTCACCACCCCTAGATACCCGGTTGGCCGCTCCCCGACGAAACCCTTTGCCTTGGCTTCGTCCAGCGACAATGCAGACACGACCGATGCCGTTGTCAGCACAATGACCGCGATACAAATTGCGAGGCTCCATATTCCGGTCCGCATCGTTCCCTCCATCACCTAAAACAATCCACTGTCCTTCGAGATGACGTCATCGAGTTCTTTGTCTACTTTCAGCCGAATCTCATGATCAATCTTAACATTAAGATTGATGGTAATCGGTTTGTCTGACGGAGCCACTTCCACACGAGGAGCACAGGCTCCCAGGCTGGTGAGTAGAGCTCCCGACAGCAGCATTTCAACACTGATCAGCATCACTCTACTCCGCATCGTCGGCCTCATAATGGTCATAATCGTCCATACTTTCTCTCGATAGACCCTTCGATATCTTCCACCAGGCGCAGACTCTTCAGCAATGTGGGGATGTGCTCCTGTACCGTCAGATTGAAATGAATGGGAGGCGTGTTCTTTAAGTCCGGGTTCTTCCCTTCGAGACGAGCACTCAAATCCAACGTCCCCGTCTCTTCGTACCTCACTCCGACTCGTAAAAGTGAATAGTGAAAGTTGTTCAGTGCCTGCTCGACAAGCTGGAGCTGACGGTCTGATTCCGACGTACCCTCGGCGGATGGCGATGCGGAGACATACCGCAATACGCCTCCCGGAGGCTGTGCCTCAACCTGACCGTCTTTCACGCTAACTCCGGTGAATGTGAATGTCATTGGAACCGTCCCATTCAGTCTTCCTGTCCCCTGCAATCCTCGCTGCTGTTCGACACTAAGAATTTTTGCAAGATCCAAGTTGTGAAGAGAAAAGGTTGTTGAGAACGGTGGCTTGTTTAACTCTACCATAAGACCAGGAGTCGTGACTTTACCTCCGAGGACATCACACTGAAAATCTTTTATATCAATGATGGGCAATTCATCAAGGAATCGCCATCGAATTTGATAGAGCGCTCCCACATTGGTGACGTCAACACCGCTATGTATTGATGTTACCAGAAGAGAGGCTGGTTGAACCATGGCAACGGATTCAGGTCCCTCCATCTGCACATTCATCGTCGTGCTGAGCCCCTTCACCACATAGTCGGAGTAATATCCTGACAGTTTTTGACTCACGACTTCCGCCGCCGCGGAAGTAATGTTCATTCCGCTCGACGACCCAACGAGCCCACCCGACCAGGAGGCATCAACGGTCACGCCGAATGTTCCGTCAACGACGTCCGTAGATGGAAGAAGCCCCGTCACGATCTTGCTGAGTCGACGATCAGCACTGTTGAACGTAACCGGACCGACCGTTCCATGTAGAGTCCCCTGTTTCCCCCGCAACGGCTGTTCGATCCGGGCCGTGATGAATTCGGCGTGTACCGGCAGATCGATCCGAAGGTCAGCCTTCAAGCCAACATGATCGGCAGCGAACCCAAGACTCCACATACTTGGAGCAAGCGCTAAAGAATGAGAATCCAGACGCACGCCATCGACTGAGAAGGTTCCTTGTGTCTGCCATTCAGACCCACTGGTTTTTACGTTCTCGACATGTAAAAGGCCTTGCTTCGTATAAACGTTCTGGCTGCCAATTCTAATAGTAGGTGCGTGAACCGTTGCAGTCATCGACCCACCGTTACAGTGGAGGGCCTTCAGACTGCACTCGATTGCCATCGGCTCAGAAAGTTGCAGCATGAGACTTGGAATGTGTGTTGTCCCCTTTCTGATCTGCTTCACATTCACTACAGATACCGGCAACAGAACTCCCGCTACCACCGTCTTGCTTAACTTGATAGTGCCTCGAACACCGCCTACCGCTTCTTTTGCCGAGAGCATCTCCGTGATGGCCTTTGGAAGAATACCCTCTAGATCATAGGCTCCCTCAACCAGGACCAACTCATTACCGACCCCTTCAGCACGTGTCGTTTGGAATTGTGCGACCAATGGACCAGCTGTCTGGCCATAACTGACATCCAACGGCCCCCGAACGCTCATTCGTACAGGGGTTTCCCTCCAGTATAAGGTGCCTTGTACAGGCTTCTTGTTTTCCATCCGCACGGGTTGATCACCGTGAGGGAGAACCACCCGAACCATTTCAGGGATGATATGCGGCTGTGTATTGATGGTCGCCGTGAGCAGAACACCAGGGCTCATCACCCATTCGAGCTGGGAGGCATTCCCAGCAAATGTTCCTTCGTACGCTAAAGCAATATCCTTTGCGACCCCTTTGACACCCGGCAGCGTGGCATTCACCCGAATATTCCCTGCCAGATGTGTCTGCGCATCCTGGTCCAGCGAATCAAGAGTGATATCGGCGTCGGCCTTTCCGGCCCAATCGATCGCGATGTGACCCGTAACCTTTTCCAATTCCGGGCCGATAGGAACCAACAGTGCGATAAACGGAGCAAGTTCCTGTACGTTGACCTGTAGACGGCCATTGACCTGAATCTGTGATCCGCTCGGCTGGGCTTGGGATTGCCACGCCACAATCGGAGAAGCATGGGGTCGTTGAGACGACAAGATCGCGGACCATGTACTGGCCGAATTTCCTACGACCACGAGTCCATAGGAGGCAGTATCAAGGCCCCGAAACGATAAATGACCACCTAACTCTCCTCCACTGTACGTCAGGCTTCCGGTGACCGTCACCTTGCGAAGCGGACCCGTCGCCTGTTCGCGAAAGAAGCTGAGATGATCAAGCTGTAACTCCTTGAATGGGAGGATTGGTAAACTTCTCAAGAGATCACTGGCGGTGATGACGCTCAATGGCGATGGGTCGTTATCGACCTCTGTGGTCGATCTCTCATCTTCCCCAAGTGGATCCGTCGAAGGAGTGTTTAGTACTTGTATGGTCGCGTCTCGAACCACGATCCGGCTTGTTCGCCCCTGAAGTAACTGCGATACATCGTACTGAAGCTCCGTATTCATGACCGAAACGATTAATCGCTCTTCACCTAAATCCTCCTGGAATGAAAGAACCGGTACGCGGATGTGTTTCCATCCAGGATAACTCAATTGCAGGATCACATGGCGATATCCGAGATCTCGAAGCTCTTCAGCGAGAAGGTACGAGACGCCCAACGGCAGCAAAAGATAGCAACCAATAATGACTACTAGTCCAAAGAGTACGGCAACCTGGTATCGTTGAGTCAGCATGAAGGGCTCTCTTTGAGAGCGCTACCGGGTCGAATGTGACAACGGTTCTCAGGTAAACAAACAGGCACTGTCAAGAGATCCGAACGGCTCTAAACATAGGACGCGGTCTAATCGGAGCCTTCATTGCCGTGCGGGATTAGCGACCATACATGCATCGAACCTTGTCCTTCGTGATCATGCAGAAGAACGATCTTCATATGCAAGACCTATTATTTCCCACCGTTCATTGAGATCTCACAGGGATACGTACTACTATCGCCCCGCATATCATCGAGAATCATGTCTACCAGGACACGTGACTACGTTCAAAAGGAATAGCTACGGGAATGTCCGGGATTAACCTGGAGGCACATTCTCGGCCGGCTCCTCACACTTCTTGCAGTTGAGATAGGTGCCAAGATGCTCGCTTCGTCCAATCTCGTCGATCACCCAAGGACGATTGAAAAATGGAGGCTGATGACGCACGTGTTGTCCATGTCCACAGGATAACTCAGCGACCCAATCCCCGTACTCATCTTGATGATATCCAGTGATCGCCCGTTGCATGATCTTAGCGTTTTACAAACGGCAGTTCCGAACGCTCGAAGGAGGAAAAATACCTCCAGCGGTGTTCGGCATCCTGGTCGAAGCTACCAAGGAACATCACCTCTCGATCGAGGTGCCGAAACTCTGAAAGACTCGTTCGACAGGTCTGTGAATCAATGACTCGCGCATCGTATTGTCCTACGACGTACACCATACCTTTGGCGGCCTGATAAACATTCCTCCGTCCCGCATAACCAGTGTCGGGAAACAACTCGGTGGATGAGGCACAACCTGCTATTCCCTGGACCTTCATGGTGAGATTGAATCGCTGGAGGAACGGATCGGTTGCCATCCTGATGATGGTCAGTCGAAGCCGCGCAGACTGTATCTCGGCAGAGGCAGGTTCTGGGATATTACTATTGCACCCTACACTGAAAAACAGTGCGCTCCCGACAAGAAAAGACCGTGTGAGAATGCTCACTTGGGCGCAGAAACCTTGGAGGCCGCGCCGATCGCATCAAGACCCTGCTGCGCGCAGGCATCATCGAGGTGAGCGCCTGGTGCTCCACCGACCCCGATCCCGCCTACCACATCTCCGCCGATCTCGATGGGAAGGCCGCCACCTAGAATCAAGATCTCGCTATTCATATCGCGAAGTGCCTCAAGCGTCGGGACTTTTACGATCAGATCGGCCAGTTCGCTGGTCGGGCGACGAATACTCACGGCTGTGTAGGCCTTTTTCCTGCTGCTATCGACCGTATGTGGCCCTGCTCCATCGGCACGTCCCATCGCACGCAACACGCCGCCTCGATCGACTACGGATACACTGACTCGATATCCGTCCTTCTTACAGGCTTCGACCGCCGCCTGCGTCGCCTTGTTGGCAAGACTAAGCGGCAAGGTGGCTTCGCTGGGGAGATCTTCTGCCGAGCCGACCTGAAGCATCATCGCACTCAAGACACCGATTGTCAGTATCCCAGCCATAAAAGGCCGCCGAACTCGTGTGCATCCATTCCGCTGCCTCATGACAGTTCCCCCCTTTTCCACCTTAAGACATCCTCACAGTACGGCTGCATGGGAAACGCTGTCAAGATCGCCAGATGTAAGTGGACTTGGTAATCTGCCAGGCGCGCTGAGATCTTTAGGTTTGTATCGACTTGGTAGAAGCTTGTGGAATCGACATCCCAAGATCCTCAACCATTGCACGCAGGGGTTCGGCGACAGACCAAGCTTGGGCGGGACAGCCTCGAGGATGGTGGGGAGCGTCTCCGTCGAAGATTTCAGAAACCTGTCCGATGCAAGCTTCTTGCACATGCTCCTCTAATCCTTTGAGAAATGACTGGGCCACCTTTTGGTTTTCAGGCGTTCGTCCAAATGTCTTCATCCAGGAGGTTATGAAAGGACCGAAAAGAAACGGCCAGACAGTTCCTTGATGATACGCACGATCTCGTTCCATCGGACTACCTTCGTATCGTGAGCAATATTTGGCATCATGCGGAGACAGAGTTCGTAACCCTACAGGTGTGAGGAGATTTTCGGTAACAATCTTGAGAACGCATATAGCCTGATCCCTGGTTACAAGGTCATCACAGAGGGAGATAGCATACATCTGATTTGGACGTATAGAGGTGTCACTCCCGGCCGGCCCATCGATCGTATCGTACAAATACTGGCCGTCCTCATACCAGAATCTCGTACGGAAGGATTCGAGAGCTCGTGCCCTATCTTGGCGGCATCTTTTGGCGTAAGCGGGTTCCATGAACTGTGTCGCAAATTGGGCACCGATCTCCAACGCTTTTATCCACAACGCCTGCACCTCAACTGGTTTTCCATGCCGTGGCGTGACTACCCAGTCACCAACTTTGGCATCCATCCAGGTAAGTTGAGTGCCAGGTGTCCCACCTGTGATGAGTCCATCGAGGTCCATATGGATGTCGTATCGTGTACCCGCTCGATACCCATCAAGAATCTGTTTAATCGCAGGCCAGGCTACAGCTTGCACGCGTGGTAGGTCGTTACTATGGGCAAGGTATCGATCGACGGCATAAATGAACCACAGCGAGGCATCGATGGTGTTGTATTCCGGGTCGCTCCCGCTGTCAGGGAAGCGATTGGGGATCATCCCCTCTGATACATGACCGGAAAATGATTCGATGATGCGCCAGGCAGTTTCATACCGCCCCGTCACAAGACAAAGTCCGGGTAGTGATATGAACGTATCTCGACCCCAATCGGTAAACCAGGGATAGCCGGCGATCACCGTCTGCCTCGTCTCTCGTTGAACCAAAAAGCGTTCGGACGCGAGCCGACATGTCTCCACAAATGAGTCAGTGGCCGGTGCAGTTGCTTGCAGCTGCATGCGTCGCGTGCGTTCACCGGAGATGAGTGCGATGACATCCGGGGTATTGATGATGTCGGAGGTGAGAGCTAACGTGTGTTCCTTCCCTACTGACAACTCGAATAGGAACTCCCCAGGTGACCACCAGTCTTCTTCATACTCCAGCCCTCGCTCCTGTTCCAGGGGAAACTGGACATGCCGATACCAGTCAGGAGCGTGGCAATAGGTTCCCGTGTAGAGGCTGTGCACAGGCGGGAGTCCGGCATAGGGGTGCCAGGTGACTTGTCCTGACGACGGCACGAGGAAGGCGGCAGAGAGTTGTCCGTTTTCGTGATGAAGCGCGTGATAGTCACGACCCGTCAACATCGGCCGCACCCTGAGAGTGGCAGTCTGATTCGGTGATCCCATGAGAGTCCATCGTAGGATGATGAGGCCTCGACCATGAATAGAGATAATTTCACGCCGACAGATTGTACTCTGATACCGAAACAACCAGGTTGGCCAGGGTGTGGATGAAAAGGAACGGCAGTCACGATATCCCGCCGGATGAACGGCTCCCGGGTACACGTTCATGGAGAGGGAGTATTCCTCACCGCCGATCTTGAGCCATTCCTCGACGTGATTGACGAGCACATACCGATTGCTATTGGCATGTGCTGCTATCAGTAATAGGGCGTGATATCGACGTGTGTTGGCGCCCGCCACAGTCCCTGAGGAAAATCCACCAAGTCCATCTGTCTCCAACCATTCAAGCCCGAGCGCACGGTGCAAATTCTGACAATCTTGCGGTCCTATCCTCATCAGCTCGCTGCTTCCATGATGGCGCCACAATCAGCTGTCAATGTTTGTTGAGCGAAGCCTTCGTCAGGCTCTCACGTTGGATCGAACAGGCATTCGAATGCGTGTGAGTATCTGATCTCCGAGTTGTATCCTATTCGCCGGATTGCTGGATCAACTTGGCCACAAGCCCGGTCCATCCTGTTTGATGGCTGGCTCCGAGACCAGCCCCGTTGTCTCCATGAAAGTACTCGTAGAACGGAATCGCATCTCGCCAGAACGGATCTTCCTGAAACATCTCGGTGCCGCCAAAGACAGGACGTCGACCGGTTGAGTCACGGAGGAAGAGATGCGTCAGCCGGCGTGAGAGCTCAGAAGCCACCACGTTCAATGAAACAGATTGGCCGCTGCCAACCGGGTACTCAACTTTGTATGCATCTCCAAGAAAGTAGTGGAACTTCTGAAGCGATTCGATCAGCAGATAATTGACAGGAAACCAGATCGGACCACGCCAATTCGAGTTCCCACCGAACAACCCTGTCCGCGATTCGGCAGGCTCGTAGTCCACTCGATACTCCTGTCCCATCAGTGACAGCACATAGGGGTGGTCTCTGTGGTAGCGCGACAGGGCGCGGATGCCATACGGAGACAAAAACTCCTCCTCATCCAGCATGTAGCGAAGCACTGACTTGAGTCGCGTCGGATTGACCAGGGACAAAAACCTTCGCACTTCACCGTCACGGGACTGCGTCTCGACGTGAGCACTAAAATCAGGTCGGTTTTCGATGAACCACTGCATTCGATGCTTGAACCGCGGCAGGCTATCGATCAACTCTGAATCCAGTGTTTCAACGGCGAAGAGGGGGATGAGTCCCACAAGCGAACGAACTTTGAGGGGGAAGGTTCGCCCATCCGGTAGATGGAGGACGTCATAGAAGAACCCGTCCTCCCTATGCCACAATTCGATCTTCTCTCCCCCAATATTGTTCATCGCTCTGCAGATATAGACGAAGTGCTCGAAAAACTTGCTGGCGACATCCTCGTAAGCGCGATTCTCACGCGCCAGCTCCAGGGCAATCGACAACATGTTCAGACAATACATTCCCATCCAGCTGGTCGCATCAGACTGTTCAATATGACCCCCGGTCGGTAGTGGTGCACTGCGATCGAACACACCGATGTTATCGAGCCCCAAGAATCCGCCCTGAAAGATGTTCTTGCCCTCGGCGTCCTTTCGATTGACCCACCAGGTAAAGTTTAAAAGCAGCTTGTGAAATACGCGTTCCAGAAAGACTCGATCGCCGACTCCCTTCCGCTTCTTTTCGATCTTATACACTCGCCAGGCCGCCCAAGCATGAACAGGAGGATTCACGTCGCCGAACGCCCATTCATAGGCCGGGATCTGACCGTTTGGATGCATGTACCATTCCCTCAGCATCAGAATCAGCTGTTCTTTGGCAAAGGTCGAGTCGACCAGAGCTAAAGGGATGCAATGGAAGGCCAAATCCCACGCCGCATACCAAGGGTACTCCCATTTATCAGGCATCGAAAGGACGTCGGCATTGTAGAGGTGTGACCAGTCTGAATTCCTTCCGCGCAGACGTTCGGAAGGAGGGTCCGGCATACCGGGATCTCCAATCAGCCACCGCTTGAGGTCATAGTGATAGAATTGTTTGCTCCACAGCAATCCGGCAAATGCCTGCCGCTGGACCATCTTCGCGTCCTCGGAGAGATCGGGTGGTGCCAGGTCATCATAAAACTCATTGGCCTCCTGAAGCCGTGTGGTGAACAGGCGATCGCACGTCGCGATAGAGAACTCCCTCGACCGTGTTTCATTGGTCAGGCAAAGATGGACCAGATCGGATTTCCCAGGCGGCAGCTCAAATACGTAATGGGCTGCTGCCTTAGAACCAAATTTCTCGGGGTTGACTACATCAGTTCGACCGTTGATCACATAGTCATGAAAACTATCTTTGACATATTTGGCACCGTCGTGATCGTCATAGAGCCTTCGTGAATTTGTCTCATTTTCCGTAAACAGGAGCGTAGGGTTCCGTTCACACCAGAGTCTGCGTTCACCGTAATACTCATGGTTCAATTCGATCACACTCCAGTTATTGACCGAGGCTCCTTCACGCATTCGTGGTCGACGCGCGTCCAACCCCCACGACCAGGTGTTCCGAAACCACAGTGTAGGTAGGACGGTAACCTCTGCAGGATCAGGCCCACGGTTCGACACCTGTATACGGATATACAAGTCCTCCGGCGTTGCCTTCGCATACTCCACTTCAACATCAAAATACCGGTTCTCTTCAAAGACACCGGTGTCGATCAGCTCGTATTCCAATTCTCTGCGTTGTCGGCGCCGATTCTCTTCGACAAGCTTCGTATAAGGAAATGCACGTTGCGGATACTTATACAGGTACTTCATGTACGAGTGAGTGGGTGTTGAATCTAAGTAGAAATAATACTCTTTAACATCTTCTCCATGGTTCCCCTCATTACCCGTCAGCCCGAACACCCGTTCCTTCAAAATGGGATCGTGCCCGTTCCAGAGGGCGATCGCAAAACAGATGTATTGATGACGATCCGAGATGCCGGCGAGTCCATCTTCATTCCAGCGGAAGGCACGGGAACGGGCATGATCGTGGGAGAATGATTCCCATGCCGTTCCATGAGGACTGTAGTCCTCACGCACTGTACCCCACGCACGCTCGCTGAGATATGGTCCCCACCGCTTCCAATGTTGTTTCCTGACTGCATCCTCTTCGAGCCGTTGTCGTTCGGCTCCGCGAGACGCACTCGAATGGACAGCTGTCCGTTTGGGCTTTTCCATAGGACTCCGTTCAAGAAACCAATTGCGAACTGATCATGATGACCATGCACCGGCTGGGGTAGCGAGTCTAGCCGACCTTTCGATACTGGAACGATACCCTCATTCCTTTCTCGGTACCGGAGGCTGTGGACTGAATCTTATTACTGAGAGACTAAGAAAAGAAGCGTGCGTTTACTTTCGGTAAGGGGAATTGAGGACGTTTCGTTTGCAGAAAATCTGATCGGAATGTTTAGCTCCAGATGACACGTTCCTGATTCAAGAGGTACTCGATAACTTCGATGCTATTGCGCATTTGGATCTGAGCCTGTTCCGACATAGGCAACACGGCTCCAACCAACTTACCGGACTCCATATCCATGAGGGAGGGGATACCCTCACCCGACAATTTCTCAAGGTCGCTGCGGAAGCTAGCCAAGGGAGACCTCCTGGTTGATTCCTTCTCGGTACCCTTGCGTCAAGACTTTAGGTCAGTGAATCGCTCGTCTTGGCCTGCTTGGAAAGCATACCATACGCATTCTCCCCAGCATGAGCAGATGCTATCTATTTGTTTTTGTGACGTTATTGATGTTTCGATACGGGTAGATGGACAGGAGGAAGCGCCCCAAGGTAGCCAAACCCACCCTGATCGACCAGTGTCGTATCGGACCTCAGGCGAAAGTCATCATGCTCTGAATCCACGAAGTGCGGTTCAGTCGTCATATCCGTCTCCACCTTGAGTTCCGGGGCCTGAACATTCGGCGATCCGGCTCGCATATAATCAGCCTCTCTATTAAAGAGTACGTTATACGACGTCGTTGTCTGACTTGATGGCGCAATCAGCAAACCAATTCTATTCAAACTAAAAATATTCCCTGATACCTCGTTTTCCGACAAACCAAGGAAGGCCGCTCCTCCACCGTTTTTCACAAGCGTATTATTGATCAGGACGGCCTTTGCCTGGTCACTGACCACCACCGCCTCGAATAGATTTTTGGTGATAATATTGTGTTCAAGCCGAACCGACGACTTGCCAGTGACATTCACACCATGATCGTTGTCGTGGATCAGATTCCTAACCATGATGGCCTGTGAATCAGAGAAATGGATGCCCGTCGTCTCGCTTCCTCCAATCTGACACTCTTCGATCCTGACGTCCTGCACCTGCTGCGCAAACACCATTCCCTTCACATGAACCTGCCGCAGCGTAATGCGGTTTCCGTTGAAGATTCCGAGCGCGTGCCCTCCATGTTCGTTAATCGTGAGCCCGCTGATCTCAATATCCGTGGCCCCATAGGGCCACTTCCCCACATGCAGCACGCCGACCATTTCTCTCCGTCCCATGAGCACGACTTTGTCAGTTCCTTCACCGATAATCTTGATCTTCTCCTTACTATGGATCGTGAGGTCTTGCGCATAGGACCCCGCCTTGATCAGCACCGTATCGCCCTTCCTCGCACTATCGACCGCCTCCTGAATCGAGGAAAACTCTCCCGACCCGTCGAGCGCGACGGTGATCGTTCTGGAAGTCGACACCGCTGGTTCGATCCCGGCAACACCAACGCCAGCTCCAATGAGCCAGAAGCTGATAACCATATAGAACACTTTCTGCATGCCGAAATTCATACAAGCCAGAAACCACAGATGTCAATCGTGGGTTCTCACATGGTCGGCCACATGATAAGCTCGGCGTCATGATGCTAATCGGACTGACCGGAGGTGTCGCCACTGGCAAAAGTACCGTGGCGAAGATGTTTAAGGTTTGTGGGGCTGTCGTCATTGACGCCGATGAATTAGCGCGACAGGTGGTTCAACCAGGCAAACCGGCATGGCGCGACATTATTCGTCAATTTGGAAAATCCGTCTTGAATCCTGACCGTACGATCAATCGTCATGCACTCGGCGCCATCGTATTCCGCCATCCCACGAAACGCCGGACGCTGGAGCGCATTATTCATCCTCGCGTTGCCCGCGAGCAGAAGCGTCTTACCAGAGAGGCCTGTCGCAAGAATCCGAATGCTGTCGTCATCTACGACGTTCCCCTCCTATTCGAAGCCGGCATTGACAAGCGCGTGGATAAGACCGTTGTTGTCACAGCTGATCGGGAAACCCAAATCGCCAGACTCAAGAAACGCAACGGGCTTACGAGAGCTGAAGCACTACGTCGGATCAAGAGCCAGATGCCACTTGCAATGAAACGCCGACGAGCAGACTATCTCTTTAATGGAAAAGAAAACCAACTACTTCTTAGAGAACACGTCAGGGAATGTTATAAACAATTGACCTCAGGAGTTCCGGAATAGCGAGCAGAATGCGTAACCGAACCGTCTTTATATTGATTGTACCCATACTCATGGCGATAGATGCTGCCCCGTCCTTTCCGACATTTCTGACTCTGGCTGACAATGACCTATTTACAACTTCGCATGCTCGATATGTGAATTCGGATGGTTCTGAAGACATTGAGGCACTATTTCAGAAAGCCAAATGTATCGAGTGTCACATAATCCCTGGAATACGCGGTGCAAACGGAACCATTGGCCCTAGCTTAATTATGGGGTCTATAGGACCGAAGCGATTAAGGGAAGCACGGTATAAAGGGATGGCCACTACGACACGAGAATACGTGATGGAATCCATCTTGGATCACAACCAGTATATTCCTAATGGCTACAAGCCCGTCCCGATGCCGATGGATTACAAAACTAAACTAGCTGCTGGGGCCATATATGAAATGGTAGTATATTTGTCACAATTGCAAATCGGCTACCTTCCTCAAACACCAAAAGATCCCTGTGGATTGCAAGAACGTGTTAATGATCTCCACCTTGAGAAGATGCGCTCTGCAACTCCTATGTGTTAAGTGCCTTCCTTATAGGGTTTAGCCCAACTGAGCAGTTCGGCCCATAGCTCCCCAATCGCACGCCGAGATTGGGCTAAACTCGCCCCAGTCGAAGAAGGCAATACCCCTCCGACGATGCAGTAACTACCAATGATTCTTTCCCAATAGGCTTTCCCCTCCATTCTGCGCTATCATAGGTGTATGCCTATTGATCCTGACGATCCCCCCATCTGGCTGCGTAAGCTGCATATCACTGCCAGTCAGCTGAGCCCTAATGATTACCCGGCCACACCGGAGAAAGGGATACTCCAAGTTTGCTGCCTCTCAATGGCCCAGCGTAAGTTGATGAGAGCGTTCAGTGACTCACACGGCGGAGAACGTATCGCGTCATGTCCATAGCTTGATACCCGTTCCAAAGACTGCACATATGTCTCCACCTGACCAGAGAGACACCGATTACCTGGATGTCCTCAAAACAGCTATCGATGCGCTCTCGAATCCACCACTCCCCTTCTGCTTGATCGGAGCGCTCGCTCTGGGTGCTCATGGCAAACCTCGCGCCACCTACGATATTGACCTGCTCATTTTGGCCGAACAGAGAACATGCGAATCCTACGTTGCCGCGGTATGCCAGCGTGGCTTTGAGGTATCAGAAAAATGGTTAGAGTCCAATCCGATGGCTCGGGAGGTTGTCGTTCGACTCCACCATACCTTGTTGCCCGATTACCCTCTCGATTTCGTCTTTGCGACCTCGCCACTGCATCAGTCAGCCCTTAATCGGCGATCAATCGTCCCACTCGGATCATTACAGACACCAGTCTGTTCCCCTGAAGATTTGATTCTTCTGAAGTTACTGGCAAGCCGTCCAAGGGATTTCGACGATGTAATGGGAGTTCTCGGCAAACCCGGCGCCCAACTCGATCTCGACTATCTCTGGTCCTGGGCCGAACGCCTTGGCCTGCAAAGTGAGCTGCACTATGTGTTGATATCTGCGAAACCATAAACACCCCGCTACCGTCCTCCTTCCTAGCTGTGATAGAGTCACCCACTATGCACAACGTTGTGATCATCGGTTCAGGTCCTGCGGGACTCACCGCTGCCGTGTATACAGCACGAGCTAATTTGTCTCCACTTCTTGTCGAAGGGTGGCAGGCAGGCGGGCAACTCACGACGACAACTGAAGTTGAGAATTATCCTGGGTTCGCCAAGGGCATCATGGGCCCTGAGTTGATGAAAGAAATGCGAGCCCAGGCAGAGCGCTTTGGGACGGCGTTTAAGACTGGTGATGTCACGACCGTGGATCTAAAGGCTCGCCCGTTTAAGATCGTCGTGGATGACGAAGAAACTCTGGAAGCTAAGACGCTGATTATTGCCACCGGCGCCTCCCCAATTACGCTCGGTCTTCCTAATGAAAAGCGCTTGTGGGGCTACGGCGTGTCCAGCTGTGCAACATGCGACGGATTTTTCTTCAGAGAGAAGGAACTTGTCGTCGTGGGTGGCGGAGATAGTGCGATGGAGGAAGCTACGTTTCTCACAAAGTTTGCCACCAAGGTATCGGTCATCCATCGTCGTGACAAACTGCGAGCTTCTCGAATCATGCAAGATCGAGCGATGAAGAATGAGAAGATCGCATTTATTTGGAATAGTGTCGTCGAAGATGTGCTGGGACAGGATGTTGTCACGGGTGTCCGCCTTAGAAATGTCGTCACTGGCAAAGTGTGGGATTTGCCCTGTGCCGGTCTCTTCTTAGCCATTGGCCACCGTCCCAATACCGCACTCTTTACGGGACAGCTCACGATGACCGAGACCGGCTACCTCCTCACAACCCACGGCACCACGACAAGCATTCCAGGAGTCTTTGCCGCAGGCGACGTGCAAGATGCTCATTATCGCCAGGCTGTGACGGCAGCCGGAACCGGCTGTATGGCTGCCATCGACGCCGAACGATTCCTTGAATCGCTCGGCGCGTGAATCATTTCTTGTGAATCGTATCCACTGACGAGAATGAGACACCCATCGCCACTTGCTATGCTTCACACCTCGTGAACGACACGCTACGAACGACATGAGATGCGCCATTGTTCACTATCATGAGCTCGCCCTCAAGGGCCGGAATCGTGAATCCTTCGAACGTTGTCTGATCCATAACATTCGAACTGCTCTACAAGATCTTGGAGTCAGGCAGGTTGAGAACCTTCACAGTCGAATCCGCATTCGGCTCCCTCTGGAAGTGGCTCCAGAGGTCGTGCGAGGGCGATTGCGACGTGTTTGCGGTATTGCGAACTTTTCGCTCGGGCAAGTGATCCCCCTTCATCTCTCCGATCCGAATCTTGCCGTTCTCACAACTGCTGCCCTCGAGGAGATCTCGCGGCACTCATTTTCTACGTTCAGAGTTACCGCAAAACGAGCAGACAAACGGCTGGCTCTGACCTCAATGGATATCGAGCGAGAACTTGGTGCCGCCATTTGCAGCAACACCGGCAAGAAAGTCAGTTTAAGAACCCCTGACTTAACCGTGTACGTCGAACTCTTATCAAAAGAAGTATTTTGCTCAGCCGAAAAGCACGAAGGGCCTGGGGGGATGCCGGTCGGCGTCAGTGGCCAAGTTGCCTGTTTACTTTCCGGAGGGATCGACTCACCCGTCGCGGCCTATCGCATGATCAAGCGTGGATGCCAAGCGAGCTTCATTCATTTTTCTGGGCGCCCTCTGGTCAGTCGAGCTTCCGAAGAAAAGGTCCGGGAGCTCGCGGGCATCCTCACTGCCTACCAGTACGACTCCAGACTCTATGTCGTTCCCTTTGGAGAAATCCAACGAGAGATTGTCCTGACTGCACCCGCCCCATTTCGCGTCGTACTGTACCGACGGATGATGGTACGAATTGCAGAAGAATTGGCAAGGCAGGAACACTGCTGGGCACTCATAACGGGCGATAGTCTTGGGCAAGTGGCGTCACAGACTCCTCAGAACCTCTGCGCCGTTGAGGAGGCGGCAGAATTCCCGATTCTCCGACCGCTCATCGGAATGGACAAACGGGAGATCATTGATGAGGCAAAACACATCGGCACCTACGACATTTCCATCGAGCCAGACCAGGACTGTTGCAAACTCTTTGTGCCTCCCCATCCCAGCACCAAAACCAGGATCGATGATGTGCTGAAAGTCGAGCGGATGCTGGACATCACTTCACTTGTCAAACGAGGGATTGAGAATGCCGAATTGATCGAGTTGTCATTTCCTCCGTCACAACGTAATTGAGACTTATTTATCATCGTATCGAAAACGCACGAGAGGTCAACCCAGCCATTGCAAAACGTAACTAGTCACGGTAAGCTCGACTGGTTCCTAAACCTCGCTCGCTAGTGTACGTACGATAGGCCAACCGGACGGACATCTACAAAACGGAGAGGTGCGAGAGCGGCCGAATCGGGCAGTCTCGAAAACTGCTGTCGGGGTAACTCGACCGTGGGTTCGAATCCCACCCTCTCCGCCACCCCAAGCTTGTTCGTACCGAGGGCCATTTAATAGCTCTTGGCGATCGAAGAAAACACCTCAAGTACCTTTTCCGTAAAAGCGATCGCAAGCTCGGCGAACGCGACTTCGGTTGTCACCCTCTCCACCATACAGAGCTTGCCCGACCTGGAACCCTTACAGATGACCAGCCTTTTCTCTGAGCACCCGCCTCAACTCCACCATCGCCAAGGTATCTCTTTCGCAGTACCGAAGCAGTGATTCACGTATTGTGGCCCGTTCCACCCAATCCATTTCAATAAACACCATACGGTAATATTCAGCCGCGGCCTGGCCTCCCTCCTTGATCGTAAGATCATCATATCGCAATGACGGAACCACGGCCGGCAGTACCTCCTTAAGTGAAAATGATCCGCCGAACTTAGGGTGGTAATAATGGTCCTTAACGATTGGATGGAGGTCCCAAATCCGCTTGATCAGGCGCCGTAGCTCCGCGCGAAACTCCGGTAGGGCTTCGGCCAGCTGCTCGATCACCGATCGTTCGTAGGGTGAGTAGACACAGATGCTTCCTTCTTCGCCGAGCGACTTCAACAGCCCCTCAGCGAGAGGTCGACGTGGATCATTCATTTCCCCATGGAGGAACTCGTGATGGTGAATGGTTCCATCCCCCTGTTCGATGTGATTCGACCATTGAATTGGAATGGACTGGTAAGGCCTCGTTCCGGAGTAGCGTGGGATGGCTGGATTAAACGTTTCAAAATCAAGATGGTGAACAGGGAATGCCACAGTCCTCAACTCTGCCGCAAGATCCTTAGAGACCCATTCGATGTTGTCTTTCACTTTTCGTTGAACGATCGAAAGGCGCGTATGAGGAGGAATCTCGTCGATGGTTACAATCCCCTGGACTGCGAGGTCGGTGGCGAGCTTCCTCGATCCCGGTAGATGGAAAATCCATCGTGCCGGCTTATCCTTCGTACAGTGATCCCAAAAGGGACACTCGTAGGGAACAAAACAATGGGCATCCGGCTCTACGACGGGTATGGATGGGCTGGCCAACATCGTTTTCATCGCAGCCAGCTTTTCTCTCACCTTGCTCTGCCGTTCCACAACGAGAGACGACACGTCGTCGATCGCAAAGAGCTGATCGAGATCGACGGTTCCTCCGGCATACACATATCCTGTATTGATTCGCATGAGTGCACATGTGGTCACATCTATTCCAGCCTTGACAAGCACATACCGCTGCAGCGAGAGGTCATCAAGATGCACATCCTTCACCTTGGTGGAGGATTTCACTTCGACAAGCCGCCACATCGACTGATCTGACTGCCCATTGGACAGTCGCTCCAAGATATCGACGCGGATCAACACTCCATCGGCCTGAATGGCCGCTTCAAAAATCGCGGGCACCGTGTGGTCTGCCATAAGCGCTCCGGTCTGGGATAAGGCAGCTTGGGTTTGTCGATAGCCAGCATCTACGAGTCGACCACCGTCGAATCGGCGACGAGCCCGTTCACCCACATCAGTCCCCATATCTAGAATCGCCCGTGTCGAGGCATCGGGCGGCGTGGCCAGTGTCGGGTGATGAATTTCCAAATACAACCGCTTCTGACATTGCAATCCCGAGAGATACTTCGATTTTGAAAGGCGAGGCGGAGTCGAGCGGAGAGATATGTCGTCCTGAGAGCCACCGATCGTCATCATGCTATCGATTGTCCAATCATTGATTTCTCACTGGGCACACAAGCGAAGTCTGCTAGGATACCCCGCCATGACGAACGCAGTCAGTCAGATCCGGCAGTCCGTGATGACGCTAGCATTCCCCATCACGGTCAGCAGCTTTCTTCAGCGAGCGGAAGGCATTGTAGCAGTTTTCTTAGTCGGTGGGCTGGGAGCCACATCAATTGCGGCGGTCGGCTTGGGTCAGCTGCTCATCTTTATCGCCACAACCGTGGTGTCCGGACTATCGGTCGGCAGCAACGTCATCGTCGCTCAGCTGTGGGGAGCTCGCCGGCGCCAAGATGCGGGTGAAGCTGCGCGACACTTTCTGTGGCTATCGATCGGTGTGTCGCTTGTGTTGGCGACATTGGGGATTATAGGTAATCGCGTCCTGATGGAACAGCTCGGGGCTGAGCCGGACGTCATCGCATTGGCGCTTCCCTACTCGACTTTTATCTTTTATGTCATCCCTTGTACGGTGCTGATACAGGTCTTGTCCTCTGTGCTTCAAGGCACCGGTGATACCCGCACTCCGATGTATGCCATGATCGGCGTGAACCTTCTGCATGTTGCCCTTGCCTATCCACTCATCTACGGTCGATGGGGCTTCCCTACCCTCGGCCTCATGGGAGCCGCCATCGCCGTCGGCTTTGCTGAAATGACAGGCGCCTTGTATCTGCTGATGCGTTGTCGTCCCATCCTAAAACCCTCTGTACGATTTCGGATCGATCTGATCCGGTCGATGTGGCAGATCGGGGCCTCAGTTTCCGGCGAACGGATCGTTCAGCAAGCCGGAGTCTTTGTCTACACCAAGCTTGTCCTCCTCTACGGGACCGTCGCCTATGCCGCTCACCAAGTTGGTCTGTCGATCGAATCCTTCTCTTTTCTACCTGGGTATGGGCTGGCGATCGCCGCTGCGACAATGGTGGGGCAGAGCATTGGAGCAGGAAAGTATGCCAGGGCCAAACTGGAGAACTGGGAAGCCAATAGAATCGCCATTGTTCTGATGGCCTGCATGGGCCTCATCTTTTACTTCTTCCCTGGGATGCTATTTCGGGCTTTCACTACAGACGAAGCGGTGATTGAACTTGGAAGCATGTTTCTAAAAATTGTGGCCTTCTTGCAGATACCATTGGCCATTACCATGGTCTTGGCCGGAACCCTACGCGGTGCTGGCGACACGCGTTTCATTATGGGCGCCACCCTAATCGGCATGTGGGGTGTACGAGTGCCGTTGTCCCTGATAGCCGCTTCGTGGCTGAGTCAGTCGGTATTATTCATCTGGGCGGCAACGATTGCTGACTGGACGGCTCGGATGGTTCTGTTACTGTGGCGGTATCGGTCCGAACGGTGGCGGCAGATTCAAGTGATACACTAACGGCCGGGAAGCTAGCCTACAATCTTCTGCAGCTCCGCCTCACCCAATCCATCCTCCACGAGAAATTCTATGCCTCCGGTGACGACATCGTACATCGCGCCGACAATCGCAATCCGCCGCTCTCGGACAAGTCCATCGAGCGTATGACTTTCCTCGCGTATCCCTTTGACGACCCGCATGACGTTTTGTCTGGCCACGGCATCTATCAGTACAGACGTTTCTGGCGAGTGTGGGTCATCAATTGCCGGATGTGAGATCCCATGCGCAGATAGTTGGATCTCGTGCACAACAGAATCCAAATGTTGGCATCCTGTCGCTTCAGCCGCCGTCGCCCGTGAACCGACGAGATTGACCGCGGCAGAAACTGCCCCACATCTGGTATGCCCAATCACGATAAGGAGTTTTGCCCCCGCTACGGCACAACCGTATTCTGCGCTGGCCAATACGTTTGGACTTGTTACGTTCCCGGCAATGCGGATGCTAAAAATGTCTCCCATCCCCAGGTCGAAGATCAATTCCACCGGCATGCGAGAATCAATGCAACTGAGTGCCACGGCTAAGGGATGTTGTCCTTCGGCCGTAGCACGGACTTGACGGTTGAAGTCTCTCGTAAGACGCCGCCCTGTACGGACCCGTTCGTGGCCGTCTTGCAGAATTTGTAAAACTTGGCGCGGAGTCATGGCATCTTGCAGTTCGCGGGTCGAGTAATCGACATATTGAATTTGATCATATTCATTCCGGAACCCGACAAGACTGACCTCCACACCATGGGCCGGTCCGGTTTCGTCCTTGAAGTCTCGAATCAAGTCCAGTACGTCTGGATCGATATAGGCCGTGTTGCGCGCATCCAAGAGAACATGGCCATTGCGTGGCACTTCCTTCAGCACCTTGGAAAGAGCAGCACGATTCAAGAAGCTTACCTGATTGGCCAACACAATATGAGTGACATCGCCGCCGAGATGCTTTTCCACGAATCGTTGCACTGGGTGGCGCATGTTACTGCGAAGAATGAAGCCGATGGAAACCGTGAGCCCGATCACAATCCCGATCAAGAGATCGGTAAACACGATTGCTGTCACGGTAGCTGCGAACGGGATGAATTGATAGCGCCCTTCATTCCACATTTTCCGGACTAGGGCTGGACTGGCCAGCTTGACGCCGGTCATCAACAAGATCGCAGCGAGACAAGAGAGTGGAATCAAGTTGAGGTATGTTGGAATGAGGGGAACACTGATCAAGAGCAAGGTGCCATGCACAAGAGTTGCCAGCTTTGTTCTTCCGCCGGTGTTCACATTAACAGAACTGCGGATAATGACCGAGGTGACCGGAAGCCCACCGATCAATCCACAGGCCACATTCCCGATACCCTGCGCCACGAGTTCCTGGCTCGGCGGGGACGTCCGTTGCTGCGGATCCAACCGATCCACCGCTTGTAAATTCAGGAGAGTTTCCAAGGAGGCGACAATAGCAATCGTGAGTCCAGCAACGTATATGGCCGGATTGGTCCACTGTGTGTAATCGGGGAATTCCAGTAACCCGCTGAACTCTCCCAGCCCGTTGGCTATCGGCACTTGGACAAGATGGCTTAGGCCTATCCTCCAAGGATCTCCCAATTGTTCAAACCAGAGACTCAGACCGACACCGAGAAGGACTACAACGAGTGGAGCCGGTATGGCAGAGTCTTTCAGAGGTTTCCAGGTACTCCAGATGATCAGCAGCACGAGAGACAAGAGCCCAATAATGGACGCTCCGAAGTGAAAATCACCAAAAATACTAAGAAGTTCAGAAAACGTCGTTTCAAAGTCCGGTTGGAAGAAGGACATGTCTCCTTCTGGATCAGGGTCATGGCCCACCAGATGCGGGATCTGCTTCAAGATCAGAATAATACCGATCGCTGCCAACAACCCTTTGATGACGCTGGTTGGGAAGAATGCCGCTATAAATCCTCCCTTTGCGACCCCCAAGCCGACTTGAATCAACCCTGCAAGAATCACCGCCATCAGAAACGCCGAGAATGAGCCAAGCGAGAGGATCTCTGCCGCGACGACCGCTGACAATCCGGCTGCCGGACCGCTGACGCTGGTATGGGAACCGCTGAACAGGCCCACGATGATGCCACCGACAATCCCCGCTAAGAGTCCCGACATCAGCGGCGCATCGGAGGCCAGTGCAATGCCTAGGCAGAGGGGTAATGCCACAACGAAGACAACGAGACCTGCCTTGATGTCGGCGAGAAGCGAACCTGCTGATATGCCATTGGTCACATGCATGGGAGGCGTGGTTCTATTGTAACCGATCAGACGGCTTGGAAACCCGTATGAGGCTGAGAACGTGTAGGAGAAAGGCCAAACAAATTCAGGTCATTCGCTGGTCTGACCAGGCATAGGCAGCACCGAAACACATGCCAGCGACAGCCGACTGGATGAACATATCTTCCGCATGAATCGCCATCGCCCACCAGACGACGGCAGCCAGCAGTCCCGCGACAGCACCTAGCACAATCCTTCCACCTGCCAGTCGAAACCAGTCGGTGAACAGTACCCAGGCTGCCATATACAATGCGCCGGCAGCAGCTGACGCCCAGAGGTACATGAGCTCACGGTCCATGAACCAGACCTGAACCACTCCGGCAAGCGTGCCTAAAATGATGCCCACCACCACTCGCTTAATCAGGATAGAGACGTGAAACGAAAGATCACTCAATGTATCCTCCTGAGTTTGGTCCTTTGGTATCTAGTTGTTACTGACGATCTGACCTTCACCATTGGGTTGTAACCGAACAACGACCGAATGCCCGGACGGTTGGCATCGATATTGTGCGAACTGTGAATCGTCACCTTCTAAAACCGTGCAACTGGGTTTATCCCCTTGGACAACTCCCGGCTCATATTTAAATCGTACCGATACCAGTGCTCCATTGAGCCGATGGACCGTATGGATCGCATAGGAAGAGGCTGGGATGATGCGTGATACCCATCCACGACTCATGTGCTCAGTTTCTCTTAATTTCTGGTAGGTCTCATAGTAGGCCTCAACGGTCTGCGCCGAGTCCACAAGCCACACGGCGCCCATTAATATCACCATGGAGCCCACAATGGAGAGGCCGATCTTCTTCATAGCTCAACGCAATCGGTCGCCTGCATCCCTTCAGCTCCGCGAGAGTCTTGGTGGACATGTCGTCTGCCTCGTATCTCGACCAGGGCCTCTCGTGACTTCGATCCGTGCCACATTCTTCACATTGGCACAAAGATCCCCAAGGCCCGGTGTCACCAGACGGAACGGGCCACCCTTTGTGTCCGGCAAGGCGGCTCCATCCAGTTCATAGACCAGCACACCGTACTCCTTTGCCTGTTGAAGCGTGAGACAGGCAGAGTACTTTCCATCGATAGCATGGAAGGCAATATGGTCGGCGTCGATCGCTAACGCCGGAATGTCCAGCAATCCCTTCAACCGAATTCCTCGTCCCTGCATTCCGGGCATGACGGTGGACACATCGACCTGATGCTCTTCCGGTAAGGTGGCCATTACCGCACGATCAAATGCGATCGGTTGAACGACTGCACCTTCGATCCGGATTCGGCCAGGGCCGACTGGTTCCTTCTCCGTGATGGTCTTGATCATGGCCGTCAAGGCTTCATTCACCGGTGTTGGAATGCCGAGCTTACGTCCTTGCTCGACAACAAAGCCATTTAAAAAATCGATTTCCGTCGACCGACCAGCTTTCCAATCGTCATACATAGAGGTATGAATATCACGAATCTCCTGAGACGCCTTCACAACGCGGTCCACCATATCCGCTGGTAACGGCACTTTGAGCGTCGCGGCCACTGCAGCCACTTCTCCAACAATCTGTCGAATCACACCCATCATCTCCGCATGATCGAGTGCTTTGGCAACACGGTCGTCGATGAGGACCGTGATCGGATTAAAGACGCAGTTCCAGCACATTTTTTCCCATTTAGTACGGCGGATATCCTTCGAAAAATGGCAAGGGATGCCAGCAGCAGTAAACAACTCGCGAATCTTGAGCAGCCGGGCGCTCTCCATCCCCATTAATTCACCGATGGCGATCGCTCCCTTCTTGTAGTGGTCGATGACTCCTGGCTCGACAATCTTGGAATAGATGTAGGCGACGCCGCCGATCACACAATCGCGATGCAGTCGAGCGAGAAGTCGGTCTTCCGTATCGATGCCGTTCTGCAACGTCAGAATCACGGTGTGGTCCGTAAGAACCGGTTCAAGTTGATCCATCACCTGATCAAGGTCGTAGGCTTTGACACCAAGCACGATGAGGTCCGGTTTGGGCAGCTCCCGTGCATCCGACGCAACCGGCGGTCGGACTGTGAACGACCCACCGGCACTGCGGATAGTCAGGCCGTTCCGTTTCACTGCCTCACACGTTCTGGCCCTAAGCAGAAACGACACATTTGGATTATCTTTGGCCAAATGGGCTCCGAAGAACCCGCCGACTGAACCGGCACCCACCATCAGGATCTGCTTCATAAACTTTCCCCGTTCCGTTGCACTGAAAGAATCGGTACTATAGCATGCACCGTCAGCAAGACGCAGCCACTCCTCCATCGGATATCCCCTTATGGCGCCAGGATCAGAACTATCTCGACTGAAGGAACGGATAGCTTCTGCCAAGGACATCGTCGTCCTAACCGGAGCCGGTATTTCAGCAGACAGTGGCGTGCCAACCTTCCGTGGCAAGAATGGATTGTGGCGCAATTTCAGAGCGGAAGACCTCGCAACTCCAGAAGCCTTCGAGCGGGACCCTCGGCTCGTCTGGGAATGGTACAACTGGCGGCGAGAAGTTCTTTCAACGAAGAAACCAAACGATGCGCATTATGCGTTAGCACACTTAGAATGCCGCGCGGAACGGTTCCAACTCGTCACCCAAAACGTAGACGGTCTCCATCGCGTAGCTGGTTCTAAGAATATCTATGAATTGCATGGCGATATTTGGAAGACCCGCTGCACATCCTGTCTGAGTATCACTGACAACCACGAGGTTCCACTCTCACTCCTCCCCTTCTGCCACACGTGCTCAGGTCTGCTGCGACCGCATATTGTCTGGTTCGGTGAGGCACTGGATCAACAGACCCTGTCCAAAAGCTTTCAGGCAGTAGAGTCCTGTGAACTTCTGCTCATTATTGGCACATCGGGCTTAGTGTATCCGGCAGCCATGTTGATGCCCTCAGCAAAAGCTCACGGGGCGTTCGTCGCTGAAATTAACCTCGATCCCACTCCTTACTCGTCCGGAGTCGATCTCTCGATTCAAGCTCGAGCGAAAGAGATCGTCCCCCTATTACTATGACCACCGACTACCGAACATATGTAGAGGATTCTTGCTTAGCCGCCATCCCCCTGCTATAGAACAGACAGGAGTCATCATCAACTATGGAACGTCTTCGCATCGCTTCACTCCAGTATTTCATCAGGCCGGTTCAGACGTTTGACCAATTCCGCGATCAGGTCCAGGCCTTAGTTGAAACGGCCGCCGACTATAAGGCTCAGCTACTCGTATTTCCAGAATACTTTACGGTTCAACTTCTGACGCTAGGCAATGTGAAGCGTCCGATTCAAGTGCAGATTCGTGATCTTGCTCTGCAGGCAGACCGTTTCAGAACATTGATGAGCGATCTAGCCAAACAACATGGCCTATACATCGTCGCCGGAACTATTCCTGTTGTGGGGGATGGTCCTGATCGTATCTACAATGAGTGTAGTTTCTTCTCGCCAACGGGAACGCTCGGCATCCAGGGCAAGCTCCATATGACCCGTTTTGAGAAGGAAGAATGGAAGGTGCTCCCGCGGGAGAAGTTCATCGTGTTTGAGACAAACTTCGGTCGTGTTGCCATCACGATTTGCTACGACGTCGAGTTTCCAGAAATCGCGCGTGCAGCCGGTCGCGAAGGGGCACATATCCTCGTCGTCCCGAGTTGTACCGACGACCGACAGGGGTTCCTTCGAGTACGCTATTGCGCACAGGCGCGCGCCGTCGAGAATCAGATGTACGTTGTCCAGTCTTCGACCGTGGGATCTCTTCCCATGGTTCCGGCAGTGAGCCTGAACTATGGTCAGGCGTCCATCTTGACCCCCAGCGACTTTTCTTTTTCCCGGGACGGGATACTCGCCGAAGGCATTCCCAACCAAGAAAGCATGGTCATCGGCGATGTGAATCTCACGACGATTCTCCAAGGGCGATCACATGGCACGGTCTTGCCGCTGCTCGACAGTCACCAGACTGCACAAATTGTCAGGAACACTGAACTCGTTTCACTATGAAAGAACAGATAGCGGGCATCATTGTTCGCAATACGCAGCCAAGTGACTTTGGGAAGATCATCGAGCTCTCGAAAGCCGTCTACTCATTCCCTCCACACTGGACAGAACGACAATTGACCTCTCACCTGGAAATCTTTCCTGAGGGGCAGTTGGTGGCCATTGACTCGGCCACTGGAACTCTCGTCGGAATGGCAGCAAGCCTGATCATCCGATGGGACGATTATGAGTTACATGGCTCCTGGCAGGATTTTACCGACCGCGGCATGTTCACGAACCACGACCCAGCACGGGGCCGCACCCTGTACGGCGCCGAAGTCATGGTATCTCCAGATCTTCAGCAGAGAGGAATCGGATCGGCCATTTATGCAGCCAGACGCCGACTCGTTGAACAGTTGAAATTACCTCGATTGCGGGCAGGAGCGAGACTGCGTGGGTACTACCGGTATGCCCATCGCATGAGCGCAGAAGAGTATACGATCAAAGTTATTCAAGGAGAAATCAAGGGGATGACGCTCGCCTTCCAGCTTAAAGAAGGATTTCGTGTACTGGCAGTCGTCTCAGACTATCTCCCTGGAGATCCAGAGAGTCTTGGCCATGTGGCAGTTATCGAATGGATCAACGAACAAGTCGCCACTCCGGCAGATTATGGACCGCGCGATCCCAAGTTTGCTCCAAAACATCCCTGAACGCCTATCGAACAGCTAACTCTCGGTAGCAGTTTCCACACACCTGATCCTCACACGCCTTGAGCAACAAGGTCGGGAATCTCCGACAGCGATGTGATTTTGACGACACCAGTCGGAATAGGATGGACGTTGTGGGACGAACGATCGAGTAACAGCGCGCGTAAGCCGGCGTTCGTAGCGCCTTCGATATCGTCTCGCAGACTATCCCCGATATGCAAAGCCTCTTCCGGATCGATGGCATGCTTCTCCAACGCCATGCGAAAAATCTGCGGAGCGGGTTTTGCCGCGTGCGCCAAACTGGAGATTGTCACGGTATCGAAGCTGTCCGCAATACCCAACCCTCGCATTACTGTGAATAAACGGGAGTCAAAATTTGAGATGATACCAAGCTCGAGTCCTTGTGCCTTGAGCCGAGCCAACGCGGAGACCGTTTCTGGAAACAGGCGCCAGGCGCGATGATCCTCGAACGCGCGGAAGACCTGATCGAAGAAATCATCAAATCGTTCGAACATTCCCACTCGATAAAAGACGTTGTGAACGATATCGAACCACCAGAGTCGCTCACTCTGTTTGATCTGTGCGGGTTCGGACACGGCAAACACCGGAGGTGGCGCTTCGCGGAACGCACGGCGGAAGGCTTGGGCGATCTCGGTCACCGAGTCTGGTTTGTGGTGAAACCCAAATTGAACAGCATGATGCAGATACATCTCTGCCACCGAGCCCTGCACATGAAACAGGGTGTCGGCAGCGTCAAAAAATACGACTCGTATTGAATTTGTCATGCTCGCCAACTATGCCCTCTGGGATCGGCCATCTTTGCATACAAATACGTCGTGATTACAATCACCTATCGATGGTTTTCTTGACAAAGAATACCCCCCTTGCTAGCTTCGAGGAAACAAAAAAATACGGAGATTTCATGCCTTCACCGATCTTTGTTGTGGATAGTAGCCCAGCCGTCAGACGGATGGTGGAACAGATTGCTTCTCCAGAAGGGTTTGAGGTCGTTGGATTTCAGGATGGGCCAGCCGCTATCGAGGCCGCTCACCAGAATGCGCCCTCACTTATCGTTGCAGACTATCATCTCGACAACATGACATTTTCAGGGTTCTGCAAAGAAATCAACAAGCTCGACACCCTGTCTGAAACGTTCCTTATTTCGCTAATCAATCCGGCGGATCATCCCGACGAAAACCATCTGCGTACGCTCGGCGTCAGGGCCTTCTTGAAAAAGCCCTTTCAGCCAGACGATCTATTGGAGGTACTCAAGTCTCTTCCGAAGAGTCCAGCTGGTGCTTCAAGTGGGAAGGGTCTCAAGCGGCGTGCCTGGCCTCCGACATCCACCTCGACGGATAGTGATTCTGAAAAGTCGAACGATCCTATCCTAACTAGCCAGGGCCCCGAAGAGATGCACACTCAACAGAGCCCCACAGCGGTTATCCCACCGGTGTCCCCCGCAGGGCCGGACGATTCGATGAAGGGTCTGTTCGATCAGCTTCTGCAGTCTATGACCAAACGGAGTGAGCAGCGTCTCGCCGATCTGCTCCCGCAAATGATTGACACAAAACTGGGTACGCATGTGCGGCCGATCGTCACCAAGGAAATGCAGGAGCAACTCAGGAGTATCCTCTCGCAGGAGTATCTGACTTCCATCATTCAACCGTTGATCACTCAGGCCCTACCCTCTCTCGTCAAGGAAGAGCTCGTCAATTCCCAACCGCTTATCCAGCAGATGGTGGCTGATCTCGCCAAACCATTGGTCGGAGAGAGTGTTGACCGCCTCGTACGGGAACAGGTCGAATCTGGAATCCAGCAATCCTTACCGGCAGTCGTCAGAGAACAGGTGGGAACGATTGATCCGTTAGTCAAAGAGGAGGTTCAGCAGGCGGTTTCAAAACAATTGCCCACACTGGCGGAAGAGCTGATACGGGCAACTGCCAATGACCGTGTTGAACAGGCTGTGCTGCGGATTGTGCCCGATGTCGCGGAGCGACAGATCAAGGCTGAACTCAAACGCCTGATCGAGACCGAAGAAGCATCACACCCCTCTGCGGCCTAACTTTTCTTTCCTCGTTTCCCTCTTCGAGCCTTGGCGAGCGCTTTCACCCTTTTTACGTTCTTCCGATGTTTCTTCCTCGTTTTTCTATCCTTCTCTCGACCTCGTGCCATGGTCCTCCCTGCGGTAGTGTGACTGTTGATCCGAAGTTCGGGCGTTTGTATAGCATATGCTTCTTCAGGTCACAAGCTGGGACTCCTACCATTTTCTGATCGACACAGACATGGTAAGATGCCGACCGTTTTGTTGAACAGCGGAGAATGATGCCTTTTCAATTAGACAAGACCTACGACCCCAAAACTGTCGAAGCGCGATGGTCACAAGAATGGATCGCTCGTGGATACTTTCAGACGTCACCGGAACGCCCGGGCCAACCCTACTGCATTGTGATTCCTCCGCCTAATGTCACGGGCTCTCTCCATGTTGGACACGCCCTCAACCATTCTCTACAAGACATCCTAATCCGGTGGCGACGCATGCAGGGTCGAAATACCCTATGGCTACCGGGAACAGATCACGCCGGTATTGCTACGCAAAACGTCGTCGAGAAACACGTGATGGCCGAAGGCGCGTCGCGCGAGTCACTCGGCCGTGAGGAGTTTATTCAGCGGATTTGGCAGTGGAAGGCTACCTCTGGCAACACGATCGTCAATCAGCAGAAACAGTTGGGCGAGTCGTGCGACTGGGATCGCCTCCGCTTCACGATGGATGAAGGATTATCAAAAGCCGTTCTGGAAGTATTCGTTCGCCTCTATGAAGATGGATTGATCTACAGAGGTGAACGACTCATCAATTGGTGCCCACGTTGTCTGACGGCCTTATCCGATATCGAGGTCGAACATGAGGATGCCAAAGGCAAGCTCTATTCAATCCAGTACCCACTGGCAGACGATCCGTCAACGAAACTCACCGTCGCTACGACGAGACCTGAAACATTGCTTGGCGATACAGCCGTGGCCGTCCATCCTGAGGACGATCGCTTCAAGCATCTCATCGGCAAACAAGTACGCCTTCCCTTGACCAATCGCACCATCCCGATCGTGAGCGATGGGATTCTCGTGGATCGTGAATTTGGTACCGGTGCGGTTAAGATCACTCCGGCCCATGATTTCAATGACTACGAAGCAGGCGAGCGGCATGGGCTGCCGCGGCTCGCGATCCTTGACCATCACGCCATGCTCGACGCAACGAAGATGATGCAGGCGGAAGTGGATCAAGCGGTCATCGATCTACTCCAGCGGCTCCCCGTTTCTAAGGCCAGACCAAAAGTGGAAGAGCTCCTCAAAGAACGCGGACTCCTCGAGAAGGTCGAAGATCATAAGATGGCGGCGGGTAAATGTTACCGCTGCAAGACCGTGGTCGAGCCCTATCTCTCTCCGCAATGGTTCGTGAACATCAAGCCGCTCGCAGAGCCTGCAATCAAAGCAGTTGAGGACGGGCGCATTCGAATCATTCCCGAAGGCTGGACGAATAATTACCTGGGCTGGATGCGAGACATCAAAGACTGGTGTATTTCCCGACAGATCTGGTGGGGGCATCAGATTCCTGCGTGGTACTGCCTTGGGTGCAATGCTGAACACATCATCCGCAATGATGATCGGATCACGATTTTGCAAGGCGCCTCTCCAATCGTGTCAAAAACTATTCCCGTGGGATGCCCCTCGTGTGGCAAGAACGAACTCTATCGCGACCCCGACGTCCTCGATACCTGGTTTTCATCTGCACTCTGGCCATTCTCCACATTAGGGTGGCCGGAACAGACACAGGAACTTAAGACCTATTACCCGACCTCCGTGCTGGTGACCGGCCTCGATATTCTGTTCTTCTGGGTGGCGCGGATGATTATGATGGGCTTGAAATTCATGGGCGATGTGCCCTTCCGCGATGTCTACATTCACGCCCTAGTCCGTGACGCTGAAGGCAAGAAAATGAGTAAGTCAAAAGGGAACGTCATCGACCCGCTCCATGTCATGAATGAGTTTGGGACCGATGCGCTCCGTTTCACACTCGCCTCGATGGCCTCACCTGGTCGAGATGTGAAGCTGGCGGAAGAACGGATCGAAGGGTATCGGAACTTCGCCAATAAAATTTGGAATGCGGCGAGATTTGCTCACATGTACCTCGACGGGCCCCAATCGTCACCCCCCGTCTCTCAGCGAACCATTCCGGACCGTTGGATTCTCAGTCGACTGAACCATACCATCAAGGTGGTGACGGCAGAATTAGAAGGATATCGCTTCGATCGAGCCTCAAACGCCCTCTATCATTTCATCTGGCACGAGTTCTGTGATTGGTATCTGGAGATCATCAAGCCGGTCCTCCAGGCTGCTGATCACCCGGATGGGCCAGCAACGAGGACCACGCTGATAGAGACCATGGAAACGACGATGCGCCTGCTGCATCCGTTCATGCCCTTCATCACAGAAGAGCTCTGGCAGACGTTTCCGCATCAAGACCACAGTATCGTGATCCAACCCTACCCCATGGAAGAACCATCCTGGGATTCATCCGAAGTCGAGCAGCTGTTTGCTCTCATGGAGCAAACAGTCAACTTGGCTCGGACTGGTCGTGTACTCCTGAATTATCCTCCTGGCCAGCACATCACGTGCTATCTATCTCATGAGGACACGACAAAACAGAATCAGCTCAGCCAGATCATGCCCCATGCCGCTCATCTGAGTCGAGGGACGTGTAAGAATATCGCCCATTCAACCTGGCCATCACACCAACTCCTCACATTGATCACCGACGGCCTCTCCGTCGGAATCGAGGTATCCGGTGAGGTAGACCTGCAAAAAGCGCTCGATCGTTTGGACAAACAAATCTCCGAAGTCGAGCGAGAAACACAGCGCCTCAGTGGCAAGCTAAACAATCCCGATTTCGTCTCCAAAGCTCCCCCCGAAGTTATTACCGACCATCAAGGCCGCCTTCGTTCGCTCGCGCAAGATACCAGCATGTTGATCAGCAGTGAACGGCAGTTGCGATCCATGCTGGGACTCGATCCATCGTGAAGCTTCCAGCAGCAGAAATCCGTCGAGCCGTGCGCCTGGGGCTCGAAGAAGACGTGGCACAAGGAGATGCGACAACATCCGCACTCTTTTCGTCTTCCGTCCCTGCCCAGGGCACCATCATTGCACAGCAACCGTTGATCGTGGCAGGAATGGCGGCGGCGGTTCAGACCTTTCTGCTCGTTGATCCTTCTCTTCAATTGTCGGTGTGTACGAGAGACGGAGACCGGGCCAAGAATGGACAGACGCTCATACAGATCGAGGGTGATGGCCGGTCGATTCTCCGAGCTGAACGAGTTGCGTTGAACTTTCTTCAACACCTGTCGGGGATCGCCACACTGACAGACCAATTCTGTCGGGCCGTGCGTGGCTATCCCGTCAGCATTCTCGACACGAGAAAGACCCTCCCTGGTTGGCGCACGCTTCAGAAATGGGCCGTCTCACTCGGTGGAGGGACCAATCACCGACGATCACTGAACGACGGCATTCTGATCAAGGACAACCACCTCGCTCTTCTGAAGAAGGCGCGACGTCCGGTTGAACAAGCTTGTCGATTAGCACACACACATCGACCCACTCACCTTCCGATCATTGTGGAGGTGGAGTCGCTCGTCGAGGTACATCAGGCTCTAGCAGGAAAACCAGATATTATCCTCTTAGACAACATGACGCCGAACATGGTCAAACGTGCCGTCGGCATCATCCAGAACCGGGCACAGGTCGAGGTGTCGGGCGGGATTACGCTCAAGAACGTCAGAGCCATGGCTGCAGCCGGTGCCGATCGCATTTCAATCGGAGCCCTCACCCATTCGGCTCCAGCGGCAGCCGTCAGTCTGATTCTTTCTCTTGTTCGGCGCTCGCGCAGCCGACGCTCCTAACCCATGTCTTCCTCTCTTCCTCTCAACGTCGATGAGATTCGCACCACCCTCGCAACCATGTCACTTGGTCACCCCCTCTACCTCTACCGAGATCTCCCATCGACGAATAGGGAAGCCTTCAGGCTGGCGCAGGACGGAGCTGCTCACGGCACGGTGGTGCTTGCCGAACATCAGTCCGGTGGATACGGCCGCCATGGGCGCTCTTGGTTCTCGCCGCCTGGGCTAAACCTCTATTGCTCCGTTATTATTCGTGGAATCGGACTCAAGACCTCCCTTGCGCAGTGGCTATCCTGGACCCCCCTCGTCAGCGCACTGGCCACGGTGGAAGCCGTTCAACAGGTCACCTCGGTCTCGCTGGCACTCAAGTGGCCTAATGATCTCCTCTTGCACCAGCGAAAAGTCGGCGGGATTCTCTGCGAAAGTCTGTTCCAGACGCCGACGGACCCGGCCATCATCATTGGCATCGGGCTCAACGTGAATGTTAGACGGAATGATTTTCCGGAGGACCTGCTTTCACTTGCGGCATCATTGGCCGAAACGTCCCACCAACCGATTGACCGCAATCGCCTGATCGCACAATTACTGCTGGAACTTGAACATTGTCTGGTCGAACTGCAGTCTCATGGATCGCCTCGATTGCGACAAGCCTACATGGCTCGTTGTGCCACACTCGGCCGTCAGGTTCGGGTCCAGTTCACGACTCATGAGCAGATCATCGGGATTGCGGAAGGCCTATCGGCCGATGGGGCACTGCAGATACGAACCCAGCCAGTCCGATCCTCCTCTCACCAGATGCCGTTGCTCGATGTTCGTGCCGCTGACGTGATTCATCTACGGGAGTAGCGAAACAGCCCTACCCCCGAGTACAATACACCTATGTTGCTCGCGGTCGACATCGGGAACACCAATATCGTTGCTGGAATTTTCGATGAGGCTCGTCTTCTCACCCATTGGCGGCTGGCCAGCGATCCAAAGGCCACAGCCGATGAGTACGGGGTGCTCTGTCTCAGTATTATGGCCCGAGACGGCCATGTCCCCGAATGCATCACGGGAGCAATTATTTCAAGCGTCGTTCCGGCCCTCACGGAAACGTTTGAGTCGATGATCGAACGGTCCTTTCACCGGACTCCGATCATCGTCTCATCTGAGTCGGACACTGGACTGACACTCAAATACTTGAATCCCAGGGAAATCGGGAGCGATCGCATCGTGAACGCCGTGGCGGCCTATCACAAATTTCGGCGCGATCTCATCATCGTTGATTTTGGGACCGCGACCACGTTTTGCGCAGTCACCCATGCCGGCGAGTATCTGGGAGGCGTTATCGCACCAGGCTTGGCGATTTCGGCAGACGCATTATTCGCCCGTGCTGCAAAATTAAGCAAGGTTGAACTCACCCGACCCAAGACCGTCATCGGAATCGATACCGCCAGCAGTATTCAGGCGGGACTTGTGTTTGGCTACGCGGGTCTCGTCGATGCCCTGATCCAACGTATGGAATTGGAAATGGGACGCCGTTCCTATGTGATCGCCACAGGGGGGTTGGCCTCAGTGATTGCACCTGAGGCGCGATCGATTCAACACATCGAACCATTCTTGACCCTGGAAGGGCTCGAACTTCTCCATCGCCGCGCCCGCGGTACGGACGTCCATCTGTTGGTGTAATTTTTTCCTTCGATGCATTTTATTTTCCCCTCGTAGGTTGACTTCGCTTCTGTCATGGATATCTCACGCCTTGTATAGGTATTAGGATGAACGAACCACAAGACGAAGAAAACAAAAACACCAACACAATCGATAACTTAGAAGATTCTCCTCCTAACAATGAGACGGGAAACGCGTCTCACGCGTCTGCTGAGGAGGAGCCTGCCGTCAAGGCTGAGGAATATCAATCCCTCAACAACAAGTACCTCCGGTTGGCTGCGGAGTTTGATAACTACAAGCGGCTGAGTCAACGCGACCAACGCGATCAGATTCGATTTGGGAATGAACAGCTTCTCAAAGAGCTTCTGCCCGTTGTCGATAATATGGAACGAGCGATCAAGGCAGCTCGAACAAATGGAGGCGGTGATTCTGCGCTGACTCAGGGGGTGGAGCTCACGCTCAAGCAACTATCCGGCGTTCTTGCGAAGTTTGGTGTACAGGCGATTGAAGCCGCCGGTCAGGACTTTGATCCGAGCGCCCATCAAGCCGTTTCCTACGGACCTTCCGACGAGGTGCCGGCTAATAAGGTCTTGGACGAGTTTCAAAAAGGCTACCGCCTGCATGACCGAATCTTACGGGCTGCAATGGTCAGTGTATCCTCGGGCCCGGCTCAAGCCAACGAACATGATGCAACGACGACTTGAGCGTAGACCGTCGTCGTTCTGGAGAAGGAAGGAGTTCACCAATGGGTAAAGTCATCGGTATCGATCTTGGGACTACCAATTCTTGTGTGGCGATCATGAGCGGCGGAGACCCCGTCGTGATCGCCAATGCTGAAGGGAGCCGAACCACTCCTTCTGTCGTTGCGATTACTGATAAGAGTGAACGTTTAGTCGGCCAAATCGCCAAACGGCAAGCGATCACCAACCCCGAAAACACGATTTTCTCGGTCAAACGGTTAATGGGACGCAAATTCAACAGCCGTGAAGTGCAAGAAGCCCTGAAACGGCTTCCCTACAAAGTGGTTGAAGCCGACAACGGCGATGCACACGTTGAGTTGCGCGGAAAACGCTATAGTCCGCCTGAGATCTCGGCCATGATCCTCCAGAAGATGCGGCAGACGGCAGAAGACTATCTCGGTGAGAAGGTCACAGAGGCCGTTGTCACGGTCCCCGCTTATTTCGACGACAGTCAACGTCAAGCGACAAAAGATGCCGGACAGATCGCCGGTCTGAACGTGCTCCGTATCATCAACGAACCGACCGCGGCCTCCCTCGCTTACGGCTTGGACAAGAAGAAGGATGAACGGATCGCCGTGTACGACTTGGGCGGCGGCACGTTCGACATCTCCGTCTTGGAGATCGGCGAAGGCGTCTTTGAGGTGAAATCGACCAACGGTGACACCTACCTCGGAGGAGATGACTTCGATTTGCGTGTAATGGATTGGCTGGTTGATGAATTCAAGAAAGACCAAGGCATCGATCTACGGAAAGATCGGATGGCCCTCCAACGGCTTAAAGAATCGGCTGAACGTGCCAAGATCGAGCTCTCATCGTCTCAGGAGACGGAGATCAACCTGCCGTTCATCACCGCCGACGCCAGCGGCCCCAAACATATGGTCATTAAGCTGACCCGAGCCAAGCTGGAGCAGCTGGTAGACGACCTGATCCAGCGGACTATCGAACCATGCCGCAAGGCCCTTGCCGATGCGGATGTCTCGGCGAAAGACATTCAAGAAATTGTGTTGGTCGGTGGTATGACCCGTATGCCGAAGGTGATCCAAGTCGTCAAGGAGTTCTTCGGGAAAGAGCCGCATCGTGGAGTCAACCCCGACGAGGTCGTCGCCATTGGCGCCGGCATCCAAGGCGGAGTGCTCAAAGGCGAAGTGAAGGATGTGCTCCTCCTTGATGTCACACCATTGTCATTGGGCATCGAAACATTGGGTGGCGTGTTCACCAAGCTCATTGAGAGAAACACGACGGTCCCAACCAAGAAGAGTCAGGTGTTTTCGACGGCAGCAGATAACCAAACGGCCGTAACCATTCGCGTCTTCCAGGGCGAACGGGAAATGGCCAATGACAACAAACTACTCGGGCAGTTCGATTTAGTCGGTATTCCACCGGCGCCTCGTGGCATGCCTCAGATCGAAGTCACCTTCGATATCGATGCCAATGGGATCGTACACGTGTCGGCCAAGGATCTCGCGACGCAGAAAGAGCAATCCATCAAGATTACGGCTTCCAGTGGATTGAGCAAAGATGAGGTTGAAAAGCTTGTTCGTGATGCGCAGTCGCACACGGAAGACGACAAGAAACGCCGGAAGCTCGCCGAAGCGAAGAACCAAGCCGATAATCTCGTCTATCAAACGGAGAAAAATCTCACTGAATACGGGGATAAAGTCTCTGCTGATGAAAAGACAAAAATTCAGGATGCCGTTGCCGCCGTCAAGAAGGCATCAGAGGGCACCGACGCCGAAGCGATCGAATCCGCAACTCAGACGCTCATGACCGCTTCGCACAAATTGGCCGAAGAGATGTATAAGAAGGCCGCCACATCTGCAGGCCCACAACCTGGTGCAACCGCTGATGCCGGAGCCGGATCCGATGAGGCGAAGACCGACGAAAAAGTCGTAGACGCAGAATTTGAAGAAGTAGACAAAGATAAAAAATAGCCTAGAATAACGACTCAGACAGACCGGGCTCCGATATCAGTTGGAACTCGGTCTTCTCAACCTTTAAAGACTCAATGGCTTCTGTGTCAAAACGCGATTACTATGACGTCCTCGGTGTCGATCGGAACGCCTCTGACGACGATCTGAAGAAGGCCTACCGTAAACTGGCACGCCAACACCATCCGGACCTACAAACCGGTGACCATCAGAAAAAGACCGCTGAAGAAAAATTCAAAGAAATCAACGAAGCCTACGAAACGCTAAGCGATCAAGAGAAGCGAAAACGGTATGACATGTTCGGTCATGCCGGCGCACAACAAGGAGCGGGGGGCTTTGACGGATTCGACTTCGGTCGAGGCGGGTTTGGAGATGTCTTTAACGACATTTTTGAGGACTTTTTCAGCCAAACCCGTGGCGGAGGTGGCAGTCGGGCTGAGCGTGGAAACGACCTCCAGTACAATCTTGAAATCACCTTTGAAGAAGCCGTCTATGGGAAAGAAGCCAAACTCAAGATTCCGCGCTGGGAAGTCTGCGTGGACTGTAAAGGTACCGGAGCCAAGTCAGCTGCAGCGATCAAGGCCTGCGCCAGTTGCAAAGGCGCCGGCCAAATTCGGTTTCAACAAGGGTTCTTCAGCGTCAGCCGACCATGTGGACAGTGCGAAGGGACTGGCCGTATCGTGACAGATCCTTGTACCACGTGCCAGGGCCGCCAACGAGTCTACAAAGAACGCACGATCGCCGTGCATATTCCCGCCGGTATCGAAACCGGTATGCGCCTTCGTCTCTCGAACGAAGGCGAGCACGGTCAAAATAATGGACCCGCCGGCGATCTCTATGTCGCCATTACTGTCAAACCTCATTCAATCTTTCAGCGAAAAGGTCTCGATATCTCTTGCGATGTTCCAGTCAATCTCGTGACGGCTGTGCTCGGTGGAAAGGTCGAAGTTCCGACTCTCAAAGGAAATACCGTCATCAAAGTACCTCCAGGCACCCAGCATGACAAGGTCCTCCGCATTAAAGGGCTGGGAATTCCCAGCCTGAAGGGAGGTGGAACCGGCGACCAGATTTACACGATCAAGGTCCAAATTCCGACCAAATTGACAGCCCGACAAAAAGAGTTGCTGATGGAGTATGCCAAGGAAAGTGGTATGACGATGGAAACCAACGGCGACGGCTTTTTCGACAAGATGAAGACCTTCTTCGAGTAACCCTCTTCCTCCCTGTTCCTTACAGCCCACATGCCGATATTTTTCGTACCCCAAGCGTGCATCGCACCATCAGCCATCTCCATTACCGGTGATCTGCTGACTCACCTCCGAGACAGTCTACGCGTCACGAAGGGCGAAGCCGTCTGGTTCGGGAATGGAGAGGGGACACGATTCCGTGGCGAGATCACCGATGTTTCGAAAGAAGCCATTACCGCACAGATTGTCGAAACAATTCAGGAACCAGCACGCCGCACTCCCCGTCTGATCCTCGGCGAATCGTTGCTCAAAGGCGAAAAGATGGACTGGGTCATTCAAAAAGTCACCGAACTCGGCGTCAGCAAGATCATACCGATTGAAAGCCGACACAGTGTCATACAACTGAAAGCCGATCGCGTGGACCATCAACTCGCACGCTGGCAACGCATTGCGATAGAAGCCGCCCAACAATCGGAACAATGGCACCTGCCGAAGGTTGCTAAGCCACGAACCCTCTCAGAACTCTTAGCCAACCATCGGACCAACACCACAATCCTCATGCTTACCGAACGCGAGGAGGGGAAGAGCCTTCAAACGATTCGACTACCGCAAGGCACAGACGCATCCGTACTGGCCTTGGTGGGACCGGAGGGCGGCTGGAGCAAGGAAGAAAAGGAGGTCGCCCAGCAGACAGGAGTCGAAACGATCACCCTTGGTCAGCATATCTTGAGATCCGAAACGGCCGCCATGGCTACTATCAGCATTCTTCAATCACGCCTCGGGGAACTCGGATAGATCCGTACGCCTCGCTCGGTTTTCCCAACGATCCGAACCCGTCCATCCGTATGCGACCCACATGCACGTACTTCAACTCGAGGAACGAATTCGAAGGATGTACGATCGTTTCTATAGTCCATGGTCGATGGTTCGACGACTACTTCTTCCCGTCACGAAGGCACACATCGCATCGTGGGTCATGAACTTTTTCCAGCGAAGAATGTCGAAGTGGGATCGCCCAGTCAAGAACCACGACTGGATCTAGCCTAGGCGACATCAAGCGCTAGCGGGTGGGTTCCAGTCGAACAATGGTCCCGTTTTCACCGCTTGCCCATCCGGCGGTGGAATCAGGGAAACTGAGTCCAAATAAGGAGTGGGGAGTGATGGATTTTCCCTCGCTCCACGTCAGGCCGGCGTCAATCGTGTGATAGAACATGCCCCGTTCACCGACGATCCAGCCGTCTCGCGGGCTGGTAAAGCGAACTTTCAACAGATCCGTGAGCCTTGTACAGGTCTTTCCGCAGGGTAAGGTGTGATCAACCCACGTGGCTCCACCGTCTATCGTCTGAAAGAGTGCTCCCGCATTACCGACCGCCCATCCGGTTCTGGAATCGGTAAACACAACATCGAACAAGGTCACGGCATGCTGTGTTTCTTGTGGCGTCCAGGTGATCCCGCCGTCGTCGGTCGACAGGACAGTCCCGAGGGCACCAACGATTGTCCCAGTCCGGTCGCTGCGAAAGTGCGCGGCATAGAGTGCAGCTGTCGTGCCGCTCGCCTGCTCCACCCAGTTGTCACCTCCATCGGTCGTATGAAAAATCGTACCGCCTCCGCCGACCATCCATCCAACCGTTGGAGAAGTGAAATAGATGCCATACAGCGGTTGCTGCGTATCAAGGGATTGTGAGGACCATGAATTCCCGCCATCGGTCGTACGCTTCAGGAGGCCTGCAGCTCCCGCCACCCACCCATTCAATGGGTCGACGAAAAACACGGAGGTTAAGAGGGAGGAGGTGCCGCTCGTCACCCGCTTCCATTTCTTTCCGCCATCGATGGTCCGCAAAATCGTACCACCGGATCCTACAGCCCAACCATTTTGGACCGATTGAAATTGGATGTTCAGCAATGTGGCTTTGGTAGTGCTGACTTGCGTATAAATGGAAAGAGGAGAATCTGCGCTTCTCGCAACTTGAGGGAACCACAGCGTGATGAGACAGAGTGTCATACACGCGCGATACAGGATCGGATAGCCAAAAAGAAACTGAAGCGACATTATTGATTGGTATTCGCGTCCGGTCGGTTATTCGTCCAGTACCCATCGTCGGGAAGTCCTTTTGCTTCGATGGTGAACTGTCCGGCTTCAAGCGTCAGCCATTTCTTCGCGGAGCAGCAGGTCCCGTCCGGAAGCAGATCCCATGAACCTCGTCGTACCACGAGTGGACCGGTCGCAAGGTCATCAAAGAAATCTCCCTTCTTTCCGATTCCATAAAGATTGCGGTGCGGCACTTTGACCACAATCTCGTGATCGGTCCATGACTGGACCAACGCGGCTGAACCGTTAAAGAGCACTTCCGTCCGCGATACATTCGACACAACGGTGTCGTTCACATCAGGGTCGTTAATTTCGAGATCGGTTCGTCGTTTATAGGCCTTCTGATTCAATCCAAGATCGGCATGTTCGGCCGTCTTAAGAAACGTCCCGAATCCGCTTCCCTTTATGGTGACGGTGGCGTCCAATCCAGCAGACTTCGGCTCATACGATTCAATAACCGGCTTGATAACAGTGAAGTTCCCGGCCTCGACGGCAACCGTGCCCTGCTCGGCACAACAGAGTCCGGCTACGTTCGGTCTGTTGGCACTACGGTAGATGACGACCTTCCCGCTTTTTGCGCTAAACGGCACCCAGACGTCGATGCGGTCGTCGTTCCATCGATACACGACGGCCGGCACTCCGCCGATCTCGACTCGATTTTCGCCGGTATTGAAATCCGTAAAATTGAACGGCGTGGATCCACTCTCCGAGTAAAACCCAAAGTGTTCCCCATTGATACGGAGCAGCGTCCCGATAGGAGCACTGGCTGGACTCAGAGAAACGGCGCGTGGCATGTGGACCGTAAACTGTCCGACCACCCGCTCCCGTCCTTTGTATCGGAGCACAACCGGACCAGACTCGGCATCCAATGGAACATGCACCACGATGACATCATCTTTCCACTGGGCGATCGTGGTCGGTCGTCCTCCGATCAAGACCGCGTCATCCACCGATTCTTTGACAGAGCCAAATCCCTGACCAAACAAGACCACCTTCGTACCGACAGGGCCACTGAGCGGATCCACCCGCACAGACGGGATTAATTTCAGTGGAACAGGATTACTGACAACGTATTCAACGGGCGAGCAGCACGACCCATTCGGCAGGGGATCAGATGACGCAAGACGAACCACTACCTCCCCGCTCGTGGCATTCGGAGGAATGACCAGCTCGATCTTATCATCCTTCCAACGACGCGGACGGACCTTGACGCCACCCACCATGACATCATTCACGCCGAACATCGTATTGGGATCTCTGGCTCCCGCGGACAGGCCAAAATGACGCCCCGCAATCTGTAACGTCGCGCCACGCTCAGCTTCGGCCAGTGAAAGAGACTCAATGTACGGAGTCACGATATCCACATGTCCAGCGAGCAGATTCTTCTTCCCAATCAACAGCTCAACCGAACCGCTCGTCGCCTTGAAAGGAACTTTGATTTCAATGGCCTCCGGTTCCCATCGTTGCACCAACGCCAGGACTCCATTGATAGTTACTCGATTGAACCGAGTCGACTGAAAGCTCCCAAACCCTGTCCCGCTCAACGTCAACGTCGCCCCCGGAGTGACGGCCGTGGAGGAGAGCGTAATGGCAACCTGCTTGGCGTATGTCAGTGAATCGCTCCATCCACAAAACATGAGCAGCGTGGATGTCAGCAGCCGGGCAATAATCGATATTCGGTACATAAATAGCCTATCGGAAAGTTCCAATGACCTATGAGGGTTTTCAAGCGATGTCAGTTCGACTTTAACAAGCGAATTTTTGCGGAGTCAAGGCGGGCTAAGACATGATCTGGACAATCAGTTCGATCTCCACCGGAGCGTGGCGCGGTAGTTCTGCAGCACCGACGGCAACACGGGCGTGTCGCCCAGCCTCCCCGAAGAGTGCTATGAGCAGATCAGACGCACCATTGAGGATCTGAGGTTGTTCGGTAAACCCCGGGCCGGATGCAACGTAGCCGACCATCTTGACGATCTGTTTTACCCGATCCAGCGATCCGGTAGTGCTCCGAATAATACTCAGGCCGTTCAAGACTGCCACTCGCGCCGCTTCCACCCCTTGATCGACAGTGAGACCTTGCCCGAGTTTGCCAGTCATGATGAGCTGTCCGTCACGTGACGGTAAGACCCCCGACAGGAAAAGAAGATCGCCGACTCGGACGACAGGAACGTAGTTTGCTAATGGCTTTGGAGGAGCCGGCAAGTCAAGCTTCAATTCTTTGAGACGTTGTTCAACGGACATGGTTTCTTCGTTACCCGGGCCTGAGCGCATCAAAAAAACTATCGCCGACCAGGAGTCGCTCAGCTCGAAGCGCTTCGACGATCGTCTGACCCACATCAGCGGCAGTTGGTCTGATTCCCAAGTCGACTCCTTGCGCGAGCTTCGGCCCGGTTACGAAGACGGGAACATACTCTCGCGTGGACGTCCGTCCCGGCAAGGACAAATCTCTCCCATGATCCCCCGTTACGATCACCATATCGCCAAGGCGCAGTTTCTCGAAGAGCTCCGGGAGACGACGATCAAACTCTTGCACGGTCTTGGCCGCTTGGGCAGCATCCTCAGATAGCAGATCCAGACTGGCGCAGACAAGACCCCTCGGCATCTTGCCTAGCATGACGATCACCTCATCAAACGCCGCCATTCCCGAGGCAACCGGAAACGCTTTCGTGAATCCTCGGCCGCTGTACAAATCGTAGACCTTTCCCACGCCCATCGCAAGCTGTCCAGATCGGCTCAAGACGTCCAACATCGTCACACCCGGAGGTTCCACCACAAAGTCTTTTCGTCCGACTTGTGGGCGAAGTGCACCATGCCCACCGGTGACCGGCTGGGCGACGACACGGATAAGAAGACCTGCATCTTTCGCCGCTTTTCGAACATCTCGACAGCGCTGATAAAGTTCCGATGGTGTCATGAATGATTCATGCATAGCTATACAACAGGTATTCCCCCCATCGGTCCAAAGGATCGGCCCCCCGGTAGCCATATGTTCCGCGCCATATTGATGAAGCATCACCCCCATCGAGGTGACGCTGTTGCCGATCGATTTCCGTCCGAAGATCTGTTCAACGAGATCGACGATCTTCGATGGAACGCCGGTGTTGCAGACGGTGGGGACATTGCACTGGATCACTCCGCCGATTTCCCAGTACCCCACAATGGAATCTTTGCCAGGCGAGGCGAACGCGAGGCGCCCAAAGTTGCCGCTCGGTTGCCCCATCCTGCGCACGCCTTTGACCGACGCGACATGTCCCAGCCCAAGTATCTCGAAATTGGGTAAGGCCAATCCATCGACCGCCTCAGCCAAATGCGCAAGGGTATGGGCCTCTGTATCGCCGTAGTCACCGCCGTCGGGCAAAGCCCCTATGCCAAACCCGTCGATGACGAGCAGAATGATCCGATTAATCATTAGCTGAACTCTACCAAATCGCCGTAGTGCGATGTAGATACGTATGGGACCGACGCAGAGATCCGAGAGGACCTAGGAAAGAGGGCGAGCGCGCCGTGGCATGCGCTGGGCAGAGGTCATGCCACGCGCCATTCATCGAGGATTTTAAGACTGGCACTGGTGCCGATTCGGTCGGCTCCCGCTTCGAGCATCGCCAAGGTCGTCTTCCAATCACGGATACCGCCAGAAGCCTTGACCTTTGCCCGCCCTGCGACGGTGTTCTTCATCAAACGCACATCTTCAACCGTCGCACCGGCTGCGCCGAAACCTGTCGAGGTCTTCACGTACTCCGCTCCGGCTTCAACCACCAGATGACAAGCAGTCCGCTTCTCCTCCTGCGTCAGATAACAGGTCTCAAGAATGACTTTGTGCTCGACCCCAGGTGTCGCCTTGACGACCTCAGCAATATCGGATCGGACCAAGGTAAGATCGCCGGATTTCAGGCGGCTGACGTTGAGCACCATGTCCAGGACCTGTGCGCCACGAGCCACAGCTTCGACCGCTTCAGCAACCTTGGTCTTGGTCGTATGCCCACCTAACGGAAATCCAATCGGAATCCCCACTCGGATGACCGTATTCGTGACTGCCTCGACCGCCTCATCGATATAGCATGGTGGAACAAAAATGACAGTGAAACGATGGTCTTTCGCTTCTTGGCACAGACGAAGCACATCGGCTTTTGTCGCATCCGGCTTCAAGACAGTATGATCAATCAGATCAGGTAAATTCCATCCAGACATCCGTTATGAGACTCCTTTTATGTAGGCCAGATCACGAGTGCTCGGCACAATGGAAGTTTGCGATCGAGACTTCCGGCGAAACGGCCGCTTTTGATACTTTTCGACGGCCCGATTATGCTCTCCCAGCGTGGCCGAAAAGTGGTGTGTTCCGTCGTTCCTCGAAACGAAATACAGATATTTGGACGTCGCTGGATACAACGCCGCCTGGATCGAGTCGGCTCCTGGACTGGCAATCGGACCAGGCGGCAAACCGGACCAACGATAGGTGTTGTAGGGACTCGGGTGAGACAGATCCTTTTTGTGGAGATTGCCGTCGAAGTTCGGTAGCCCGTAGATCACAGTGGGGTCGCTTTGCAGCGGAATGCGCTTTCTTAATCGATTGTGGAATACAGAGGAGATCTGTGGCCGTTCATCCCCCGACCCTGTTTCTTTTTCGATGACGGACGCGAGGGTCAACACCTGATGGACTGTCAAATTCATTTCCTTCGCACGCGCCTGCCATTCCTCAGTCATCACACGCCCGAGTTGATCCACCATCGTTCGGATGACCTCCTTCGCAGGCGTCGTTCTCGCAAACCGATAGGTATCAGGGAACAGATACCCTTCCACGGTTTCTGCGGAAATTCCAAGGGTCTTGATGAAGGATTTATCCGACGCCAGCCTGAGAAACTCTTCCCGGCTTGTGATGGCCTGCCCGTCGATGACATCGGCAATTTGAGTGATCGTATACCCTTCGGGAATCGTGACGGTGTGCAGGAGCACTCGTCCGGCAAGCAGCTTCGCAAGAATGTCGGCCGGAGGCATGGCCCCATTGAATTCGTACTCCCCCGGTTGAATCTTCCGATGAGCCTCTTGTGACTTTCCGATCCTGACGAAGGCGGAACGACTTCGGATCAGCTCCTCACGTTCGAGTAAAGCCGCCGCTTGTAGAAACGTCGCCCCTTCCGAAATCACCACGATTTTGTTCACCGCCTCATCGGCATCAGAGAGGACCGGCTGTTCACCCCATCGCATCATCTGGTAGCCGACCGCCGCGGCGAACACGACGGCGGCGATGAGTCCGATCAGAATTACGCGTAGCCTCATAGGATTGATCTTCTGGAATCTCTGTTACCCAGGGCTGCTCCATCGCATCCACAGCGCCGCTTGTTTCCTCTACCGTTGAGGGAGGCGCCTGGGCTTCAAGATAACTCTGTAAGAGGATCGCCGCCGCAACGCGGTCGACCGCACCCTTGCGTTTCTTCCGGCTGACATCGGCCGCGATCAGCAGATCTTCAGCCGCCTTCGTCGTCATCCGTTCGTCCCACAAGACGATCGGCACAGAAATCCCTGCTTCCAGTTTCGCTTCAAACGCTCGCATGGCCTGCACGGCAGGCCCTTCTCGACCATCCAGCTGAAGCGGAAACCCTAAGACGACTCGCTCCACATCGTGAGCCGTCACCAGCCCAGCGACATGCGCAATATCCCATTCCAACGTCCGCCGCTCGAAGGTTTCGAGAGGTTGCGCCGTCCACTTCAACTCGTCGCTGAGTGCGACGCCGATTCGCTTGGTGCCATAATCGAGCGCGAGAATACGACCAGGCATGATTCTACCGCTGAAGCGCGCGTTCGACCAAGCCAAAGACCTTTTCCAACGCGGCATCAAGCTTGGCTGGGTCCTTGCCTCCGGCCTGAGCCATTTCAGGTCGACCACCGCCGCTGCCTCCAACTTCAGTTGCCATGGCTTTGATCAGGTCGCCTGCTTTGAGCCTCCCGATCAAGTCTTTCGTTACCACGACCAACAGCGAAACCTTCCCATCTCCCAAAGCTGCTCCAAGCGCAATCACACCGCTCTTCAGCTTATCCCGCAACTGATCAGCCAACGCCCGCATACCATTCACATCAAGCCCGTCCGTCCGTTGAACATGCACCGCCACTCCGGCAACAGTTTTGGCAGTCGAAGCGGCTGTCGATCCGCCGGCCATCTTGAGCTTCAACTCTTCCAACTCCCGTTCCTTGTCCTTGAGATGAGCCATCAGTTTGCGGGTCTTGGCAGCCAATTCTGATTGGCTCACCTTCAACACGTCCGACAGCTCGCGGACGTCGGCTTCAAGCTTCTTCATCAGCGTATAGGCCCCACTGCCGGTTTGAGCCTCGATGCGGCGAACACCGGCGGCGACGCCTCCCTCCGACACGATGCGGAACAGCCCGATGTCCCCTGTCCTCCCGACGTGGGTACCTCCGCACAGCTCCTTGCTGAATGATTTGACGCTGACGACCCGTACCTGCTCCCCATACTTGTCGCCAAAAAACGCCAGAGCACCGTTCGCGACGGCATCTTGGATGTTCATGACTTCGGCACACACGGCCTCGTTCTTCCTGATCTCTTCATTGACCGTCGATTCGATGTCATCGATATCGCGAGACGAGAGCGGCCGAAAATGGGCAAAGTCGAACCGAAGCCGGTTTGGCCCAACCAGCGAGCCGTATTGTTTCACGTGAGGCCCCAAGAGATCACGCAAGGCCGCATGGACCAAGTGCGTCGCCGTGTGATTCCGTGCAGCATCCTGTCTGGTTGAGGCATTCACAGCGAGACGCAGTTGCTCGCCTTCTCGGATCGTCCCCTTCTGAATGATGCCTTTGTGCAAGATCAGCGTCGGTGCCGGTCTCGTCGTATCGGTAATCTCCACCAACCCTTCCGGGCCAAGTAAGGTCCCGCGATCTCCAACCTGTCCACCGCCTTCGGCATAGAAGGGGGTGGCATCCAGTACGAGCTCCACTTCGTCTCCCTCTGATGCCTCCTTGACCAACTGCTCACCTTTGAGAATGGCACGCAGAACGCTGTCGTTCTCAAGCCGATCATAGCCGACAAATTGCGTGCTTCCGACTCGCGTTGCCAGCTCAGCCACCGCCGGACGGGCCGTGATTTGCTCAAACCCGCCGGTCTTACGCGCGCGCGCGCGTTGTTCTTCGATTGCTGCATCAAATCCTCGCTCATCGACCGTCATGCCCTGTTCACGGCAGGCTTCGGTGATGAGATCCATCGGAAACCCGTAGGTATCGTAGAGCTTGAAGACATCACCACCTGCTAGGACTGCCCCTCCGGCTGCTCTGGTCTTTTCAATCATATCGTTGAGAATCGGCAGTCCTTGATCCAGCGTCGCGATGAACCGCTCTTCTTCGCCCCGCGTGGCTTCGACAATCGTGCCTGCCGCACGGATGACCTCGGAATAGGCCTCACCCATTTGCTCAACCACCGATGTCGTCAGCTCGTATAAGAATGGTTCAACAATCCCGAGCAGTCGTCCATGACGTGCCGCACGGCGTAAGATTCGCCGCAGCACGTAACCTCGTCCTTCATTGGATGGCAACACCCCATCGGTCATCAGGAAGGTGATGGCGCGCAAATGGTCGGCCACGACTCGCATGGACCGATCAGACTGGTCGTTGTCGCCGTATCTCACTCCGGCCCGGCTCGCGATGGCAGCCAAGAGCGGCGTGAACAGATCGCTGTCATAATTGCTCAAGACCCCCTGCGCGACCGCTGCTAATCGCTCAAGCCCCATCCCCGTATCGATACTCGGCTTCGGCAATGGATGTAGTGTGCCGGCGGCATCCCGGTTGTATTGCATGAAGACCAGATTCCAGATTTCGATGACTCGATCACCGTCCCCGTTCGGCCGATCATCGCCCGGAACCACCGTCCCCTGATCAAAATGAATTTCGGAACAAGGACCACAAGGACCCGTGTCCGCCATCTGCCAAAAATTGTCCTTTTCGTCGCACCGCATGATGCGGGACGCCGGCACACCGATTTTCCTCCAGAGCCGGTCCGCCTCTTCATCCTCACGGAAGATCGTGACCCAGAGTCTGTCCTTCGCCAACCCAACCGTGTCGGTCAAAAACTCCCAGCCGAACTTGATCGCCTCTTCTTTGAAATAGTCGCCGAACGAAAAGTTTCCGAGCATCTCGAAAAACGTATGGTGCCGTCTCGTGTATCCGACATTTTCCAGATCGTTATGCTTGCCGCCGGCACGCAGACACTTTTGCACCGTCACGGCTCGTTTGTACGCGCGTGACTCCTCACCGAGAAACACCCGCTTGAACTGATTCATTCCGGCATTGGTAAACAACAGCGTCGGATCCGCCTGTGGAATCAGAGCGGAGCTGGGAACAGCCTGATGGTCGTGCTGCTCAAAATAACGAATAAAGGCACGCCGGAGCTCAGTCGCGCTATTCTTCATGGGCACATTCCTTGTTCATGTCTCCCCTCGCCATTATATGATCGATTGTCTCTTCAGTGAAACCCCGTTGATGGAGCAAGCGGCCAATTTGGATCGGTGTTAACCGGCGTGCAGGCCTTTGCGCTTTTCTCACGACTCGTTGCGCCAAGGTCTCCTCATCAATCGATCGAAAGATTTCAGCAGCCACTTGGTCGGCCAGACGATCGGCAATGCCCTTCGCCTGCAATTCTGCCTTCAACCGTTCCAGACCCACTGGTCGAGACGCCATCCGTTTCTCAGCATATCGACGGGCAAAGGCAGCATCATCGAGATAACGAAGGTCGGATAATCGGCGAAGGGCTTGTTTGGCCTGGGGAGATGAAACACCTCGTGAGGTGAGAAACTGTTCGACTTGGGCGACCGTCCGATCTCGATAGGCTAAAAAGCGAACGGCGAGCCGGAAGACATCATCCGGACCCGGCGAGGTTGCGCGTGAGCGAGCCGTCACGCTCCTACTGGGATCGATGCGCTCGTTTTTCCTCGCTCCGCCCAACAGGTTTCTCTTCCTTCGCTTCCTTCACGTCCTTGGCGTCAGTCTTTTTCTCACCACGGGCCGGAACACCGGCAGCTTCTCGAATTCTGGCTTCGATCTCGCGTGCAGTGGAGACATTATTCTTCAGAAACTCTCGAACGGCATCGCGTCCCTGTCCAATTCGCTCGCCTTTATACGAGTACCACGCCCCTGATTTCTCGATGATCTTCCGATCGACGCCCAGATCGATCAGTTCCCCCGTCTTGGAAATTCCTTCGGCGAACATGATGTCAAATTCTGCCTGGCGGAATGGGGGCGCCATTTTGTTTTTCACTACCTTAACGCGAACCCGGCTCCCCATCACATCCTGCCCTTCCTTGATCGACTCGATGCGTCGAATGTCCAGCCGGACGGAGGAGTAAAACTTCAGTGCGTTGCCGCCGGTGGTCGTCTCAGGATTGCCGAACATCACGCCGAGTTTCATACGGATCTGATTGATAAAGATCACCGTGGTCAGGGACTTGGAAATCGCCGCGGTGAGTTTTCTCAACGCCTGGGACATCAGCCGTGCCTGCAGTCCCATATGGGAATCACCCATTTCGCCTTCGATTTCCGCGCGTGGAGTCAATGCTGCCACCGAGTCGATCACGATCAAATCGATCGCGCCGCTTCGCACTAAGGTTTCAGCGATCTCCAATGCCTGTTCACCAGTGTCCGGTTGCGACATCAGGAGATCGTCTGGTTGAACACCGAGCTTCTTGCCATAGGCGAGGTCCAGCGCATGTTCCGCATCGATAAAGGCAGCCACCCCTCCCATCTTCTGCACTTCGGCAATGCAGTGCAAGGTCATGGTCGTTTTGCCGGAAGCCTCGGGCCCGAAGATTTCAATGACTCGTCCACGCGGCAAACCTCCAACCCCGAGCGCAATGTCGAGCGTCAGTGAACCGGTCGAAATCGCCGGCACGTCGACCTTCTCTTCAGCACCCAGCTTCATGATGGCGCCCTTCCCGTATTGCTTCTCGATCTGGGATAGGGCTAAGTCGAGCGCGCGCTTCTTGTCGTCTTTTTCGGACATACGAATCTCCTACGAATTGAAGGGAATGAATCCGAGGGATTATACCCAAGTGAGCAAGGGAAGCATAGCCTGATCTCCGGCAAGAGCGTCTCCACGTCGCGCGGAATCTTCTTGCCTGCCCCTCACAGACATCCAGGAACGATCAGCCCTAGACGATCCTACGGCTATGTATCTCTACCAGCGTGAACGCGACATCGATAATCTGCCGCGGAGAGTTAGCTGAGTGTTTTTCTCCGAAACATTGAGCACGCCACGTCCGAGGAAAACGTTCACAGGGAGATGACAGGAATGGAGAGCATACGATTTCGTTGGCATGTCTTTCGGCAGGTAACTATTGCGGTTGTTACGGTGAGCTTTACTGGTTGCTCGATTTTTGCTCCTTCAATGCAGACCATTCAAGTGAGCTCCTCACCAGATGGAGCTACGGTCGTCGCTGGAGGAAAATCAGTTGGGGAAACGCCCATTCAATTTGAAGCGCACAGAGGCAAGGACCTCCTTATTGAAGTTAAAAAACCTGGCTATCAGAGCCAATTCCGTACGACCTCACGCACGCTCAGCTCGATCGGGACAGTCGATGTCATTGGAGCCTATTTTATTCTTTTGCCGCTCTTAGGCCTGTTGTCTTCCGGAGCGTGGAAACACGATCCTGAAACTTATGGGTTTGTTCTGGAGGCGGAAAAGTAGTGCTCCGCTCTGCCTCATCCTAATTCAACTGCGTCTCAACTAATTTCTTTCGCGGAACCGTCTAATCAAGCGGGAGTTCCTCGTCTGTGAAGGCGGGAGTGAGAGCAAGGTCCTGCGAAGCAGGACGAGCCCCACTCGTAATCAATTCAGACGCAACAGACAAGAGGCCCAAGCACTCATGATCTGAGAAGCGGCCTGGCCCTATTTTCTTGTGCGGTGACGCTCAATACGTATTGGGGAAGGTGGACAGGAAAAGCCCTCCCGTATGACTGCCAAGATTGGTTCTTGCTTCTTGGAATTACAAAAGAGAAGAACACCCTATGAGGAACATGTGAAGGAAGAATCAGGGTTCCCTATATCCCAGGTCAAGAACCGACCCCAGTGACATTTCGTGGGAGGCATCAAATCTTGGTTTTCGGCAGACTGTCTGCTAGACTCTTCGCTATGGGACAGCCACTTACGATCGATGTTCCACCTGAAATATTAGAAGTATTCGGAACAGAAGATGAGGCACGCCGGGAAGCTAAGACGGCCCTTATCTTGGACCTGGTTCGACGAGGGAAAGTTTCTCGATCTCGTGCTGCGGAGTTTCTCCAGATCTCGCTAGCTGATTTCCCGGCCTTCTTGGCCCAGTATCAGATTCCCTGGTTTGACTATTCCGCAGAAACTCTTCAGGAGGATCTGCGGACCCTCGCATCGCTACCACCCACTCCTTCCGCGTGATTCTCGTCCTCGACGCCAGTCCCTTGATTACACTAGCCAGGATTGGCTCGCTCAGCTTACTACGTCAACTGGCTGAGCAGGTCGTCATTCCTGAGGCCGTCTACGCAGAAAGCGTGAGTCGCGCAGTCGGTCGCCCCGGAAGCATTGACATTGCCCAGGCCGACTGGATCATACACCGGGCGGTCGAGAATCGAATACGAGTCGACCACCTCCACACCCGGGTTGGTTTGGGCGAAGCCGAAGCCATTATCCTTGCGCGAGAGATTGGAAGCGACGCCATTGTGGTACTGGATGATGCCACAGCCCGACAGATCGCGACACAAGAAGGGTGCCGAGTTGTGGGATTGCTCGGTTTACTCGTCGCAGCCAAACAGCGTGGCCTACTCCAGGCAGTCAGACCGCTTCTTGACGCAATGCGAACCAGCGGATTCTTTGTCGGCAGCGAACTTTACGCGGCCATTCTCAGACAAGTTGGCGAAGAATGATGTGCCCTTCGTGTTGTTTTTTGTCCATGCGCGGTTGCCTGGGATGGGCGGCGCGTTCCTAACGTTACGAACCGACGATCTCACCGAAGAATACATTCTCGACTAGGCACCGGCCTTTGACCGTAACGGGAACGCCAATCGGGGAAGGGCAGTGCACCGAAAGAATTACACCCAATGCACGAAACAAGACTTGACCCCAAACTTATAAACAGAACAATGAACCAGGTACAGGTAACCAGTCAAAGACGTGGTCTTGTACCGGCACCTACACAAGAAATTGTTAAAAAGAGCTATTTGTCAACAACCTGCTAGCCCTATTTTCTCTGGTTAGCTCGCTCCTCCATCTACCGCTTCGTCATCGAGGTACGGGACGCGTTCATCCGAGAATCGTTCTGAGAAGTCGAAGTCTGTGGCGTGCCTCCAGAAACTGCGGTCTTCCTCGATCGTGTACTCACTACGATACTGAGCATCGATCTCGCTGCACGCCGACGCGAGACCTGGGAACAGGAACGCCCGTCTCATTCCAATACTCCGCAGTTCGCGAAGTATCAGGCGTTTGGCTGATCTACGCACCCTGATCGCGCTGCAATGATCTCCCAGTTGATCGCCTGCGTCGGTCACAGGGTTGGAGTGATAGGTCAGCACTGCGTCTTGGTTGACCATCCGTTGGTCGAAACGCCGCGGCCGGAGCGTTTGGATCTCCGAGTTCGAGTCCAAGTCTGAGTCCGACTGCATCCCTCGATCGCCGGGGTGTGGTGAATAAAAGAACACGATCCCGTCCATCGAGCTCGGTTCCAAGCAGGCGAAGTATAGTGCAACGAGTGGGTTCAAACTCCAGTCTAGGAGAGGCGTGGCCAGCCCATAGTGTTGGGCGAGCGTCAGACGATCGATTCTCCTAGGGAGTTCGACGCGATGATGCGCAACATACTCGCGCTCGAACACTGCCATCATGGAATCGAATGCAACTCGCCACTGTGCTGAGGCGCGGCCGCTTGACACGTCACCACCGGTGTACGCGTAGCGCCCGATCTTCGGTCGAAGGCGCCATCCATCGAATGCCTGTCCGCGACAGAAAAAGCGGCTCTCTTCACGGCCTCGATAGTGAACTCCCTCGGTTGCAGTGAGATATGCAGGGAGAGAGTCAACGGCGCCTAAGTTTTTCATGGGTCTCTGTACGCCGACCTAATAATGTTTAGAGGGTCTGTATAATGCCACGTATGGGAGACTCTACCCTGTCTGCCTACCTCTGATTGGTAGATATGAGGCATCTTTCCGGATTCGCCTATGGGGTCGTTGCTTGACTTTCCATTTTGCTACACTAACTCCCGTTACCTCCTCGAATCATAGGCACAATCCCCTCTCGAGTCAAAAGACAGCCACCCCATAGTGCAAAGTCCAACACCACCTCTCTTTTTTCCACGGTCCTATCGCGCTGTCAAGTCGGATTCCCCGATCACCTTGCCTCTTCTCATTCCACGCAAGGGCCCTCCTTGCTTTCGTCTCGTCTATGCCGTTGACCACAAGAGACGAAACATTCCCCTGATGGCCGTTGGTCACCGTCGAACTGTGTACGAGGAGCTGACCGAGCGGATTCGGCAAAAGACACGAGCATAGCGATTCGCTGGTTGACTCCCCCACCCTCTCACTTATAAATTCTTCCGCCAACGGTTCCGTCACAATCCAAAGGACATTCAATGCCCACATTATTCACCCCACTCCAAGTTGGAGATCTGCTCCTACCCAACCGTATCGTGATGGCCCCCCTGACTCGCGTGAGGGCCGGAGCGACTCATATTCCCAACGACATGATGGTCGACTACTATTCCCAGCGCTCGTCGAGTGGGCTCATCATGACGGAATGTACGATGGTTGATGCCCATGCCTGCGCCTTTATGGGTGAAGGCGGCATTTACAGTCCTGCGCATGTCGCAGGCTGGAAACGTGTCACGGATGCGGTGCATGCCAAGGGAGGCCGGATCTTCATGCAGATCTGGCATCCTGGACGAGCCGCACATTCTTTGTTGAACGACGGCGAGCAACCGGTCTCCAGTAGTGCCAAGGCAATTCGCAACGAGACGACTCAGACACCACAGGGATTGAAACCCTACGAAGTCCCTCGCGCGCTCCGCACCGAGGAGATACCACGATATGTGGAGATGTTCCGGCTCGCTGCGCAGAATGCCAAACTGGCAGGGTTTGACGGGGTCCAGGTCCATGGTGCACACGGCTACTTGATTGATAACTTTTTACGTGATGGTGTGAACGCCCGAACGGACTCCTATGGAGGTTCTATCCCCAACCGTGCCCGGTTTCTGTTGCAGGTGACAGACGCCGTCATCGGCGTCTGGGGCGCCGGGCGTGTGGCCGTTCGGATCTCACCGCTGGTCCCGTTCAATGACATGACTGACAGTCAACCAAACGCGTTGGTGACATACATCGCACAGGAAATGAGTCAGCGTAAGATCGCTTTTCTTGAAATCCGACATGAGAATCATGCGCTGCCTGAAGAACAAGCCATCTTGGCAACTGCTCGACAACATTTCCACGGCGCACTCATGACCAACGGGAGTTACACACGTGAAAGCGGAGAATCCACAGTCGCCAGCGGAGCGGCCGATGCGATTGTCTATGGACGTCCCTACATTGCTAATCCGGATCTCGTTGAACGATTCGCTAAACAGGCACCGCTTAACTCGGTCAACCACGATCGGCTTTATGGCGGCGGACCTGACGGCTACAGTGACTATCCAACCTTGGCGCCATGATCCTTGAATCGTCCGCCATGACCACGTGCCCAACGTAACCTTCCGTCGAGAAAGGATGGAATTGATGGTACCGGCCTGCAAAGGAGAATTGAACGTGACGCATAGTGCTTGGAGCAGTTGCCCGACGATCATCTCCATCGCATTCATCCTCATCACTGGCTGCGCCACGTCGCCGGAGGACCAACTGCGCAAGGCTGCGGCGGAAGGGAATGTCCTTCGCGTGCAGACCTTCCTTGAACAAGGAGTCAGTACTCAGGCAGCTGATGAGCAAGGGAACACGCCGATCTTCATGGCGGCCAAGAACGGGCACCGAGACGTGGTCGCCCTTCTCTTAGAACGAGGGGCTACTGTGACTCCCGCAAGGCAGGACAGCGTCTCACCGATCTTCGTTGCGGGACAAGAACGACGGATGGATGTCCTCGCACTCCTTCTTGAACGAGGAGCCGACGTCAACGTTCAGGCGCCGATGGGTGGTGTCACACTGTTGCACATAGCCGCATTTCGAGGCGATCGGGAGATCATCACCCTGTTGCTCCGGCACGGCGCGGACAAGAACGCCAGAATGACGGCAGGCGAGCGTCCCGTGGATTTAGCCCGCACACAAGGACACACGGCACTGATTCCGCTCCTCGAACCATGAGGTACTGGCGTCTCGGAGCGTCGTGCACCACGAGACGCAGGCCCTAGCTGCGGCGACCCACTTTCACTTCCCATATCTTGGTATAACGTGGGCCGGTCGGCCTGAGATCACTTTTTATCAACGCTAGTGCCTCCACCGTGATCGTGCCTAATGCGAGCGGTCGATCACAGACGCCGCTCTGTGCCAGGAGTGGCCCCACCTGTCGCTCACCCATCTTGATCCGTGCGAGTGTCAGATGGGGGGTGAACGATTTGTCATCCGGGGCGACCCCCAACGAGCAGCAACAGGATTCAATGTGTTGCTGCCACGCCGAGAGCTGCCTGGCAGCATCACTCCGCAACCACTCCTCCGACGGCCCGACCCACAGCACCCGTGGCTTTTGGAGTGCTGGAAATGCTTCGAGCCGTTCGATGGGAATCTCAATGGCTGGGCGAGGCTGAACGATGGTGGCTAGTGCCTCCTGCATCAACGGCAACAGTTTCTCATCCGTGAGTCCAAGAAACCGGACGGTCAGATGAAACGAATTGGGCTGCCCCCAGGTGATGCGAACGTCTTTGGATAAATGGGGCGCAAATCGTTCTTTCATGTCGTGCTGCACTCGGACGAGGCCCGCCCGAAGTTCATCACTGATCTCTACAGCAAGGAATGCCCGTATCATAGGTTGCCTTTGTTCATGAGCCACCGCCGGAGCACATCGAGAGCGGCCTGTGCGGCGCGCTGTCGAATCACGGATCGATCACCATGAAACCGACACTCTCTTGTCATGGCGTCGTCACCACCATCGAGTCCGATATACACGAGGCCAACTGGTTTCGCCTCGGTCGCACCACCTGGCCCCGCAATGCCTGTGACACTCAACGCCACCGACACGCCGGTTCGTTCACGCATGCCTTTGGCCATGACCGCAGCCACTTCACGGCTGACGGCACCATGCTCGCGTAAGAGATGTTCCGAAACTCCAAGTAATTCCATCTTGGCCTGATTGCTATAACACACGACCGTGCGATCAAGATAAGCGGACGATCCCGGCACCTGCGTCAACCGATAGGCAATGAGTCCCCCGGTGCAGGATTCCGCTACCGCAACGGTCCGTCCCTGCTTCGACAGAAATCGGCCAACGACCTCTTCCATCGTGTCCTGTCCCTCGGCATAGATCCATTCACCCAATCGTGTGCGCACGTCCTCCGCCAATGATGTCAACGCATCTTCCTTGAGAGCCCGTCCTGCCTCCGTAGTCAGTGACACAAGGACCCCTGTTGGAGACGCGAGCAGCCCCAGGGCAACTGGCAGCCTCTTCTTTATGAGTCCTTCTAGCTTGGCATCCACGTCGGCTTCCGGCATACCCCAGGTATGGAATACCAGGCGTGTCAGAGGCTGCCGACCTCGGCCTTTAGAGGGCTGGAGTTGAGAAAGCAAATGAGGAATCACTGACTGCTCAACCATTGCTCGCATCTCACTCGGGACACCGGGTAAGGCAATGATATCTGTACCACGCCATGCCAACACAAAACCCGGTGCTGAGCCCACCGGGTTAGGTAACACAATGGCGTGAGAGGGAATCAGCGCCTGTCGCAATTGCCCTTTATTCGGTATTCGTCCCCACTGCGCTAACCGTGCCTTCATGCCTTCAAGCGCTTCTTTCCTGCGTGCCAGTCGAGCCCCAGTGACAGCTGCGATCGCCTCCCTGGTACGGTCATCGACCGTGGGGCCAAGCCCTCCCGTCAAGATCACGATTCCGGCACGGCTACAGGCTGTCTTCAAGACTCTCTCGATATCCGATCGATTATCGCCGACAATGGATTTAAACCGCACTTCAACACCGATCGCACCAAGTCCGTCCGTGATGAAGAGTGAATTGCTGTCTGATCGGCCTCCCACCAGAAGTTCCGAGCCGATCGCAATAGTTTCTGCAACGAAGGACCGATCGTTTCGTGCGCGCGTAGACATGGTAGAGAGAACGTCCCTATTCTATCCGTGCAAAGTCGAGAGAGAAACTCACCTCTCCACCGTGCGCTGGGTACACCATAATGGTTGTCTCTGCCGATGGATCGAAATCGGTATAGGCAAAGGACGCCACAATCTTTGCCTTGAAGCGAGGCTTTTCAGGCCATACAGTGCTCCGTTCCGCTTGGCCATCGAAACGAACCATAACGGGCTTAATGGTTTTTCCATTTTGATCAAACAGCATATAACTATCCGTCGCAAAGGATGGATCATCACCGAATATGACGACATTCACCCGCATGGTCGGGGTCTCCATCACTTGAGCAATGTCCGTTGCAGTTGGGTCCAGTCCACGCCTTGCCATATGGGTGGCCATCACGGACAAGCTGCCAAGTTTCGTCAGAAGAAACCCACCGGCCTCCAGCCCGCCAGTGCCTCCAAAGCGGGCATACCATATCTCAGGCGGTTGATGCTGAGCACCTGCACGTTTCCCTCGATCGAGGGCGGCCAGGATTTGCGCTTCTGACGGGTATACGTCGATCGCTGCCACGGAACCGACAATGCCCAATGATGAGAACGCCGATACTAATCCTAGTGCCCACTGCCTACCACCGTTCATGCGATTGCGACTAACAGAACCGAAGACAGCCTGTCAATGAACGCCTCTCTGCCCAGTCCTCCCGTTGACAAGACTGAAGGGGAAATGCTAAACGAAAGAAAAATACAATTATGCGTTCTACTTCTATCTACTAAAGGAGCTTTGAATGTCGACTCCGGACACACCCCAGCCTGCCCAGACGCCTCGTCGGCAGTATGTGAACTTCGTGTTTTACAAAGTGGATCCCGCGTGGCGCCGCCTGCCGGAGGATGTGCGCACTCAAGGCAAACAGGAATTTCTACGAGCCGTGGAAGACTTCAACGGCAAAGTGTTGGTGGTCCCCTACTCGACGGTGGGTATTCGTGGCGACTGTGACCTTATGCTCTGGCGCATCAGCTATGACCTGGATCTGTTTCAGGACATGGGTGCCAAGATCCTCGCGTCCGGGCTCGGACAGTATTTGTCGACGCCCTATTCCTATCTGGCGATGACCAAACGGTCGGTCTATGTGGATCACCATTCGCACGCAGGACAGGAAGGAAAGCGCCTGACGGTGGTACCAGGAAAGGGCAAATACATCTTTGTGTATCCCTTCTTGAAGACACGAGAATGGTTCCTACTGACAAAAGCGGCCCGCCAGGGAATGATGGATGAGCATATCGAAGTCGGGCATCGATTCCCTTCCGTCAAGCTGAATACCACCTACTCCTTTGGGTTGGATGATCAAGAATGGGTCGTGGCATTTGAGAGCGACAAGCCTGAAGATTTTCTGGATCTGGTGATGGCACTCCGCGAAACAGAAGGCTCGCGCTATACGTTACGGGACACCCCGATCTTCACCTGCATCCGCAAAAGCCTCAAGGAAACCCTCGATACGCTGGGAGGCTAAAAGAATCCTCGAGGATTAACTTCCTCACCCTTTCTCCCACGTGATTGACATCGTGAAGGGCTTTCGGTCATAGGACCGGAAGCCCTTCTACTTTGTAAACCAGAGAGGCCGCGGAGGCCATACAGATTGTCCGGCCTTCCCGCTTCACATCGCTACCAGAGTAGGCTGGTCTCGTCTACTGTTTTGACGCCCCCCCGGCTGAAAGCAGCTTTGACAGCCTCGCAAGGGCTGTGTTACCTCTAACGGGTACCCGATCTTGACCATCAACTCGTCATGGCTGATACGACTGCTCTCTATGCCCTCCGATTTCCTGACGGTTCCGTAAGCCTCTATGTCGATGAAGCTTACGCGCAGGACCGTGGCATCGACCCATCACAGCTAGTACGGGTAGAAATTCCACGAGAAATGTTTATTACCGGAACGATTCAGGATATTCGTGAATACGTGGCACTTCAGCTTGAGCGGCAGCCACAGACAGGCACAGCCTAACCGTGATATGATTTTGCCTCCTCGTCACATGACGGCCTAACTGACGCACAATGACGAACACTTTAATTTCACCAACGCTGACCGCAGACCTGATCGAAGAGACTATTGCCGGCTTGCCCATCCAAGGCCGTATTATCCTTCGGCTTCTGTTGCTCCAATATCTCGATGTGACGCACGACGAAATTCTCTTCATGGTCGCAGATCGTCCTGACCCTCGTTGTGTGTCTGGGACAAAACCCGTCACGACGATGACCCAGGAGTCCATCACCGCGATGGTCGAACGACGGAATGAATATCGACGACGAGTTCGACTTCGACGGGAGAGGACCTGGCTGCAATGCATCGCGCTCGAACATCTCGCCTCTATGGCCGACGCCTTCGCGACTCGTGCAGCTTCGCTTCTGGTCGATCGAGGGGTTTCCTCTGAGACAGTTCTCACTTTGAAAACACAGGCGCGTTCGGCCGTTCCGTCAACCACACTGCGGCTGTTGGAAGAGGCTTGGGACAAGGACGAAATCACCCCCGACGAGTATCAAAACCATCGTCTCGTCGTTGAAATGCAAACCCAGCTTCGTTTCACCGAGCGGTTCAGGAAGCGCTTGGTACTCGCGGAACGGGAACGTCAATCGTCGGACCTGACCACGCTGCAGGACCATGAAATCGGTCATATCTGGGGAATTCCGGCCGGCACGCTTGCCGCCCGCAAGGTGAAGTTTTTGGCTCAGTATCTCCTGGCCATCCAGGCCAAATGTTCAGGATCAGACCTTCGTACAGGCGGGAATCTCGTCCCCTCCCAGGATGTTTGGAAAGAAACGATGCGAGTACTTTCCCAGCGTCCCATTGAACGCTCGATTCCAACCTACGACGGGCTTGAGCGGACCGAGTCTGCGTTACTTGAAAAGTTGACCGCCTATGCAACCCTCGCCATACCGGAAGCCGGCGAGACCAAATTTTGGAACTCGCTTGTCTATGGGGCCAGTTCAAATGCGATGCATACTGAAATCACCAGAACCTTGTTTGGACTTCAGCGGCTGGTGGCCATCCAAAAAGATGTCGACAGCTCTCACGAGGCATTGGATGACGTGTTGCTCGCACGATCGAGACCGCCGTCCAAGGAGTCTCACGCAACCTCAGGAGAACGAGAAGCTGGTCAGGGAGAACTCACGGACTTGCAACGCCAGATTCTACATAATTTCATCGGAGAAGATGTTAGTGGTAGATTTTCCGACAAGTGGTAAATATTCTCCATTGCCAATCCGACGTCATTCGGTATAATTGCTTTCAATGAAGGTGATGCCCCTCCTCCATTGCCGTCGCATTTTTGAATCCAGAGGTCTCGGTCGGTTCCTCTCATATGCCCTGATCCTCGCCATTGCCCTCTGTGGGACCACACCAGCTTTGGCTGGAGGACTCATTGAAATCGCCGAGCTCTTGGCCCATCCGGAGCAATACGATCATCTCGACGTCATGGTGACCGGGAAAGTAATGAATGTTCAACTCGCCACAAATCGTCAAGGACAACCTGCCTATGGATTTTTGCTCCAAGACCCAGCTGGCACCCTAAAGGTCGTGAGTCTAGGGCGGGTGGCGGTCCATGAAGGGGATCAAGTTATTGTCGAAGGCATTTTTAGTCGTCTCCGTCAAGTCGGCCGTAAGATCGTGTACAACGAGATTAAGGCTATCTCTGTCAAGCCACTCACTCGCCTGAACCCGGACCTTGTCGGCTAAACTGCGATAGTTTCAATTGAGCTGTCACGCTCTCGTTGGTAACCCACTTCCGATTCGACTCACCGCGGGAGTTTAAGAATCCAGCTTAACAGTCTGTCCGATAGGCGGTCGGACAGCAGCTTTCTCATGAGCGCGCGAAGCTTGGCATCGGTTCCAACTAAATACCGTGTCCTGGGAGTCGATGCCGTCAGGGCGTCTTCCACCACCTTCGCCACAGCTTCAGCGGAGATCGCCCGCTTCGACGCCTCTCCGACAACCTTCCGCACTGCGGCCATAATGGGCTGGTACAGCGATCGAAGATCTTCCGTGATTGCTGCTTCTCGTTCAGCAGCATCGATGGTCGATTTGTTCCAGATCGGCGTGGCAATGGCGCCGGGTTCGATGATCGACACATGAATTCCCCATTGCTGGACTTCCAACCGCAGGGCATCGGTAATCGCCTCGAGCGCAAATTTTGACGCCGAATAGGGTCCCATGAGCGGCATCGTTGTGAGACCGGCAATGGACCCCATATTGATGATTCGACCACGGGCCTGTCTCAGCAACGGCAGAAACATTTGCGTGACCGCGACCTGCCCGATGACATTGACTTCGAGTTGCCGACGGAAGTCCGCAAGAGGGACACCTTCCAGTGGACCGACCACCGCGATACCAGCGTTGTTCACAAGACCAAATAATCCGCCCTTCTCGATATGCTTCACAACCAACGCATGGGCTTTCTGAATCGTACAGAGGTCGGTGACATCAAGCTCGATCGGCACCAATCGATCCGAGCAGGCTTTTTGAAGAGCGACGCCGTCCTCTGCCTTACGCACTCCCGCGAAGATCCGATATCCCAATCGATCAAGATGGACCACGCAGGCCGCACCGATCCCCGTTGAAGCTCCAGTAATGACGACTGCCCGACTCATTTCATTCGACATGCACCCCTCATGAATATCGCCGAGAAGACCATAACAGGTTTAGACTCCCCTCCTCCAGAGTTCGAGACCTGTTTCTCGATGCGTTCGGTAGACACTGGCCCTCGTCTTCGGCTATCATCGGCACTCTTCGTTGCCTCATCGTGGCGGTGTAGCTCAGTTGGTAGAGCAGCGGACTCATAAGCCGCGGGTCCCCCGTTCAATCCGGGGCACCGCCACCAATTAAACCAGCGACTTAGAACTCAGCTGCTCCGATTCTTTTTCCGCAGCGTGCGCGGAGGGTGCGGTTTCTCCACTCCACCCCTCATCGTCTAACTTATCGGCCCACCCCTGCTCACGGGTCGGAAATAGATGACCATAGGTATCCATGGTCACCTGAATACTACTATGGCCTGCTTGTTCCAGGATGTACTTGGGATGCGCTCCTTGTTCAATGAGCAGTGAGATGAAGCTATGCCGGAGGTCGTGAAAGCGGACCTTCGTATCCCAGCCCTTTCGAGACAACGGTACCAACCACGGCGAAGGTTTCGCTCATCGAGGCGCTGACGCTCAGGCGACAGAAACACCCAAGGCAACATGGGTTCATGCCTCGCCATCGCTTCTAGTTCACGAATTTCTCTTAATCGCTTCAGTTCGCTATGAAGCTGATTGCTCATTTTAACTCGGCGGATCTTGTGCGATTTCGTGGTTGTCTCTTCGCCCAACACCACACTATGCCGCACTTCAATAATAAACTGCCCGTGAAAGTCTAGGTCAGTCCACCTCAACCCGATGAGTTCTCCCATCCGCAGGCCCGCTCTCACCGCACAGAGCAACACCGGATATAAGTAGCTATAGTGCTGCTCACAGGTAGCCAGGAGCTGTTGAACTTCCTCGCGAGTGAGTAATTGAATATGGACGCGACGGTCTTGATGATCGCGCAACAGTCGGCCAAGCCGAGAGACGGGGTTGAAGGTCACGAGCCCATCTTTCATTGCCTGGTTATAGGCCGCCTTGAGCGGAACCAGATACCCCTGGATAGTCCACCAGGATATCTGCTTCCCTGGCTGCTTATCGCTTCCAGGACTTCTCTCCTCGATCTTCTGAGCTATGAATCGTTTGATGTGCTCCCGTTTAAGAGCCTGAATGGGCAACCCCCCAAAGCAAGGCACTAACTGCTGTTCAATGGATCTCTTGTATCCTCGATAGGTCGAAGGCTTGCAATGTGGTTTTGCATACGTCTCCAACCAATCCATCAGATGCTGCTTCACTGTACGAACAGGCTGAGCTGACTGCGCTAGTACAACGGCCTCCCCATTGGTCTCCGCCCACTTAATACGAGCCGATAACTTCTCCGCAAATAACTTTGCGGCCTTTTCACCTGATTTCCTTTCACCGAAACATTTACTGATCCGCCGACCCTGATGATGAACAAGTACCCACCAGCCAGGTTTATCTTTTCGTTGCCTGACTCTTACGCCCATGTCGCTCCTCCTTGGTTGACAGTTCACAGATTCAGTCTATGGAGGAAAGTCTAAGGCCCTAAAGGTTGCCAAAGTCTACCGGGATAGTCTGCTCAAGTGTCTTCGATCACTGACTCGGCCTGAATACTGCCGGAACAGGAAGAAGAATAACCGTTCTGGCGTGTCAGGAATCACCAGGATAGACGCAGTGGAGAACAGCCGTAGACGCTGCTATCACCGGCGTTATTGGCTGGCACAATGGCCGATCGGCACTGGTAAGGCTAGAAAGAAGAAGTTTTCTATTCAGCGATATGGAGAACGTGGGGCGTTTCAGCGGGCGCTCCATGCCAGACGTCTGGCACTGAAGGCTCTTTCCAAGAAAGCCTAGCCTCAGTGGGTATCTAGCCCGTCTACCAGTGCTTGAACTGTGGTTGGCGCGTTGCCTTCTGCTCGGCTATTCACGAGGACATACGCCTTCTTGACCTGCTGGATGGATTGTTGAACGAGGGCAGCCGCGTCTTTCCTCATGTCGGGTAATTCCCCCACGATCTTGTTGTAAGGTGCTGCTCGCTTTTTCGTGGCCTCATAGGAAATCTTCAAGGGCGTCAACAACCGAAGCACAGTAAAGGGAGCCGTGAAGGTCTCCTCCATGCGCGTGTGCTGATCTGCCAAGGGAGGCATATACGACCAGTGATTGTAGACGTGAGCGACGCCATGCCTTTCCAAAACTTGGCGATAGATAGGACCAAGTAACCCAGCGTTCCGAATCTCCACAGCGTATCTGAACTCCTTCGGAAGCTGGCTGAAAAAGGTGTTCAGCTTGGAACAGAACTCTTCGACTGAGAGGCCATGCCGTTGGAACTCGAAGAGGAACGGCCCCGTGTGTGGTTCAAATTTCGCCTCTCGAAAGGGTGTTAGCACGAGATCTTTGAACAATTGGGCATCAAGGAAACGCGGGTTCGGTTGGCCTGCATGTGAGCCATAGCGAGCATGCTTGGCAAAGGTCGGAATCGTGATCGACTCCCACACCTTGAAACACATCTCAAAATCATCAGGAATCTGCTTCAGATAGTGGCGAAGCTGGTTGGCCGTAGGTGGCCGGTAGAAGGTCGAGTCATTGCCGACGGTGCGAAAGAGCGGTTCGCCCTTGTGGAGGTATTGGCAATACTCCCCTAAACATTCTCGGGCGAATGTGGTCTTGGCGTACTTCTTGAGATAGACCTGGCCTTGCCACCCTTCATAGGTCCAGGTGGAGGTACCGAATCTGACCAGTGGTGAAGCCATCGTGAGAGCTCTGCGGGGAGGAAGCGCGAAGATACCTAACAGCCCCATTCACCAGCCGAGCGGGCAAGCAAACTGCACTTGAGGGAACCAGTGTTTCTTCGGTCATCACAGCGCGCCATCTTGCTTCAATTCCATCCGCCGCAGGATTTCTACCTCAATCTTGTGCGCGAGCTGGCTCACCATTTCATTGGGTACGAAATCCTCAATGCACTTCCCGATGCGGGTAGATTTCCGTAACTCTTCCAATTTGTCTGAACTTTCATCCCAGTCAGGTTCCTCGTCTATAAATTCCACAGATCTAGTATCCCTATAAACTTGTGGTGCCTCGCTCTTCGCGTCTCGACGCGACAGCCAGATAACACCTCCTACGGTGACAATGAAGAGAAGGGTAAGGCAAAGCAGGATGGTCATTTCGCTGGGAACCGCGTCAGAGAATTTAGGTGTTCGGGTTTCCAGCGTCGGGATATTAGTGGAGGACGGCAACTCCTTACCTCCGCCTGGACCTGGATGTGGCACTGAGCGTTCTTCTCCTGCCCGTATCGCAGGCGATTGAGGAGATTGCAAGTCCACGCTCGTAAAAACCAATAATGCTACCATCACTGTTGCAAGCCCTACCCAGATCGGTTTTCCTGAGAGCCATGGTAAGTCCCAGGCCTGCCCTCCTCTTACTCGTATGTGATCTTCAATAGCACTAAAACGTTCTCTATGGGCACGCTTCACCTCAAGCAATTCCTCATAGGTTCCGGTCTCACCCACGTACGGTGTCATACGGGCATGGGTTCTGCCGACCAGCTCTTGAAAATCGATCCACTGGTACTCGCTCAACTCTGGCGGGAGCGGAGTCGTGTCCAGCAGAAGAGGCAAGAGATCCTTTTCTAGCTCAATAGCGATCTTCCATTCCTTGGTGACTTCTTCAGAGCCGTTGGCATGATTGCACCAAAACACCATGACCTGGTGTGCATCTGCCAAACCTTTCGCAATCTCTCTTCGCCATTTCTTTCCCGGCTGAATGCTGTCTACATCCTGGAAAACTAGAGAGTTGTTGGCTCGGAGAAGTTTCACAACAGGCGCAACCAAAGATGCGTCATCATGGCTATAGGAAACAAAGACGTTCGTGTGTTTTTTGGGCATACGCAATGCCTTGCCAGCTTTTCCAATCGTGGCGCACCGCGTTGAATCTTTTTGCAGGGAGGACATTGTAGAGGGATGCAAATCAAAGGGCAAGAACGGATGGTACTGGTAAAGTTTGACTTGCCTATGACTGTTCACCACTCGTATGCTCTTCTCCCATGTCAGAGCCGGATGGATGGGGGTTTAAGAGCTTTACCCGCCTTGTCAAAATATTTACAAGGGAGGAGGTAAAGACTCCCTTGTCTTTTTTATTCAAGATTGTTCCCTATCTTATCGCTGCCCTAATCGTCATTTTATACGCACCAATAACAGAAGAGCTGAAGGAGCGCCTTGCTGGATGGACCTTCTTGGGATTACTCGGACTATCAGTAGTAGTCCTATTCTTCGGGTGGTATAGGCCCAAGAATCTGGTTTACGGAGAAACGGGACATCGAGCGGAACACAAATTGGAATACGGAACAGATAAGAAGACGGTCGGCCAAGGGGAATTGGACGAGCTAGAGCCTATCGAAGGAAAAACAACCCTACTTCTAAAGTAATAAAGTGGCTGTTTACATAATTACATACGAAATTAACACAGTTGGTTCCGATGCTAACAGTGTTCTTCAATCGATAAAAAACTTGGGTATCAAATGGATGCAGTATACCCCGAATTCTGTTTTGCTGTATTCAAAAGACTCAGCAGAAACCCTTGGTAAGAAAATATTTCGGCTGATCACTCGAAGTGACTACGTTCTAGTCATAAGAGTAACCAAAGAATTCTATGGCTGGCTGCCCCAAAGGGCATGGGATTGGTTAAATAATGAAGTTAATTACGATTAATGATGTAATGCTACAATCTCTTCAATGCTCCACACACGATCTGCCACTCCTGCCTGCATCGCTGGGGTGACTCGCAGCGTCGAATGAATACGAGCAAAGTTGTAGTACATAAAATAGAGTGCTTGTAAGCTCCCCCGTCAAGGAGACACTTCGAAAGGAGAAGTTCTCGCTTCGCGATGGGCCCGATACATGGCGGGCGGGATTCCGTCCAGCGTGTCATGGGGCCGCTCTTCATTGTGTAAGCTCCCCCGTCAAGGAGACACTTCGAAAGGAGAAGTTCTCGCTTCGCGATGGGCCCGATACATGGCGGGCGGGATTCCGTCCAGCGTGTCATGGGGCCGCTCTTCATTGTACTCCTGCATCCATTGGGCACTGATCTCCCGCACCTGCTCAAGCGAGTCGAACACATAAGCATCCAGCACTTCATGCCGGAACGTCCGATTGAACCGTTCGACAAACGCATTTTGACTCGGCTTGCCTGGTTGAATATAGCGCAGAGCGATGCTGTGCTCCGCACACCAGCCAGCAAAGCACTCCGCCAGAAATTCTGGTCCATTGTCGAGACGTAAGGCCTGGGGCTGTCCCCGCCAGGCCACCACTTGCTCCAACACCCGAATGACTCGTTCAGCGGGCAGCGAGGTATCAATTTCGATCGCGAGCCCCTCTCGCACGCCTTCATCCAGGATATTCAAGGTTCGGAACCGGCGTCCGCCATAGAGCGTGTCACTCATAAAGTCCAGGGCCCACACCGCATTGGGCGCAGGCACGACCGTCAACGGGTGACGGAGGCGCACTGGGAGGCGCTTCTTCGTGCGTCGAGGCAGATTCAACCGCAGCTGGCGATAGACCCGCCACACTCGTTTTGCATTCCAGCGATGCCCGTCCAGCCGTAACCGGGCAAAACATTTCCAGAAGCCCCAGCGTGGGTGAGCTGTCACCACGGCCGTCAGCGCCTCAATCACCGGTGCATCCCGCTGCACCCTGTCCACCACCGGCCGGTAGTAGGTGGCGCGACTCAGCCCCACGACGCGACAGGCCCGCTGAACTGGAAGTCGATGCTCCGTGACCAACTGCGTCACGAGCTCCCGGCGTACAGCGGGCCCTACAGCTTTTTTGCGACCACATCCTTCAGTGCGGCATGCTCTAAAGACAAGTCGGCATACATCCGTTTGAGGCGACTATTCTCCTGTTCCAATTCCTTGAGCCGTTTCACATCAGAGGCCTCCAAGCCCCCATACTTGGCTTTCCACTTGTAGTAGGTGGCGGAGCTGATGCCGTAGTGCCGCCAGAGCTCATTGACGGGACGGCCAGCGTCAGCCTCCTTAAGAATTGACACGATTTGGGTTTCGGTGAACTTCGACTGCCGCATGAGAACCTCCTGGCTAAGAGTGACTATTGTGCCAGAACGTTCTCCTTTCAGACTGTCTCAAATTAGGGGGAGCTTACATGCTAGCGCATGCCTATGATTCTCGATCTTCTTGTTGTGTGCATTCGTTAGTCTGGTAAATCGCCTCATCCCCATCCGAATCTGTAAATTCATCCGCTCTGTATAGCTGGTTGATACATGGGCCTTATCGGGATTTCCGGTGATCTTGTTCTTCTTGGCTCCACAGCATTGCGCCGGACTATACCGAGTGGTGACGCCTTCCTGAGGCGAAGCCGCGTAGATTTTCTCAAGCATGGCGTAATCAATCTCCGATCCGAAGGCTTTCTCGACGGCCTGCAAGTAAGCCTTGTGGCCGTCCGTTGTGAGCTGAACTCGATTGGCTAATCGGGAAGCTACGTCCGAGATGAATTTCTTCGCATAGGGCACGTTGCGTTCTCCTACAAGCCAGGAAATCATGAGCTTGGTATCGGCGCAAATCGCTGTCCAAGTCCATACGCTACCGAACCCAAACTTGCCCTTCATTTCATCAGAGAGATTTTTATCCTTAGCAAAACGGAACGACCAAATTTCATCGGCTTGAACGCGCTTGCAAGGCAGCCCACGCAACTTCTCATCCTAATACTTCGCACAGGCTGTCCCAAGATCGGCGAGCAGTTCGGGGCCATTGTCGAGCCGAATGGCCTGGGGGTGGCCGCGCCATGCGACGACCTGCTCCAGGGCCCGTATCACTCGCTCAGCCCGAGCCCCGCATATTCCCGCTTCCATGTGTAGAACGTCTGTTCGGCAATGCCGACCTGCCGACAGATTTCGGCAACGGTCATGCCGGTTTCAACCTGTCGCAAGGTGGCCAGGATCGCTTCCTCTGTATGTCCGCCTCGTCGTCCCATCGTCGGGTCCTCCTTGTGCATCCAGAAGACCACGCCGCACGCCACGTCCTTAAGTCACCGCTGGCCTACTTTTCGGGTTTTGGGTCACGACCGTGTAGAACCAACTTCAACCCCACACTGGTTAGGGACGGTTGATGCTGGTGGTATCAGAAGTACATCTCGAACAATACAGAGCTGAAGCAGCTCAAACAATCGGCCCAAGAAATGGGCCTGGGGCTCTGGATCGACCCCGATCCTTCCCCGCCGTGGGAGTATCGGAAAAAACAAAGAAGATAGCGCAACTGAGTTGAAGCTCAATCCCGAAAAATTATTGTCACATTGCAGACAAGAACCCCGTTGAAACGGTACTCAAAGGAAACCTACGGTGGCAATTAGACCGGAGAACCCTTGTGTGCAGTGTTAGATCAGCTGTTTCATCTAGCGCACTTCTCATGCGGCGCAGTGTCGATAAGGTCTCTGTGACGACAAACTCATAATCTCCGGTCGATAGCCCAGTATATTTATAAAGTTCTATCAAATGACCAGTAGGGCACATGGACTTAAATCTGTCGGTATGGCTCGCGACCCATTTGAGCCTCTTCTGATAGTAGTCGAACAGTGGTTTCGACAGTTCTTTCAGTATTACTGTAGCACCCGTTTCTACCCCTCCGATTAATGCGGCTATAGCTGTGTTTGCATCAACATTGGGGTCAAACGCAACGTATTCAAGGTTAAGACGAAGTTCTGATACCCTGCGTAGTTCAGTCTCAGTCGTTTGGCGAAAGTCAGACCTGCGCTTCAGAAATTCCAAATCCTGAGTCAGTAGAATTGCTCTTTCTTCCGCCATGCGACAAATCGACTGCAAAAACGGTTCAAGATTCTCTCCACCCATACTACTCTTGCTGCGTCCCGAATGAGATGAGTGTGCAACGCGAACTTTGGTGCACAATCCCCTCATCATTTGTGGCATCTCGTTGACGATTGGGAAAAACTGTGCAACCAAGTTGGGTACAATGCAAGGCAGTTGATTAGATTTAGCCCTTAGGACAAACTCGCAAGATTTCAGTGTTTCAAGAGTAGGCCCTATATCCTTCCCGTATAAGGTGATGAAATCACGGTTCATTTGCATCTCCTCTCTCATGAAATTCCATTTGAATACATACAACCCTGGCTAACGAAACAGAACCCACTACAGGGGCCTGCATGTACTTTTGCGATTGCCTAGGTCTTAGGAATTCAGTGGTCTTGGCTGAGAAATTGAAATGCTCGAGCGTGCGATTTGACGCCGGTGGTAGGTACGGGGAGGAGCATCTAAAGAGGTTCATGTTTAACCTCCAACTTCCCTTAGCCATGAATATACTAAATGTAGTCAACTCCTTTGCCAAGACCTAGCTTGCATGAGATAGGACTCAGTGCGCACTTAGTTCCTAGGCCTTTTGCCCCAAGACTACAGACCAAGAACGGAGAGGATTGCTGGAGCTCTATTGAATTAGCCCCCCAAAGAAACCGCTGTTACCATACGACGTTGATTGCTCTCCGCTTAGGGGAACAACAACGTTTGGATGACGACCTGTTCAGACGTTCAGGCAGAAACAAGATTTAAGCAGAAGGCGCCCAGCATACCTCGACATAGGCCCCCTCGTGTAAGTCTACCGCTGCGAATTGGCCCAGTGGTTTCAGGGGACATTCTCTGTGAGTTGTGCGCGGGCCTGTGGACTCGCCCAGTTCTGGCGCGCATCCTGGTATCGGAAGAGTCGCGCCAAAGACCAGACGGCCCTGCGACTGCGTATTCTGAATCTGGCCCATGCCCGGCCTCGGTTCGGGTACTTGCGAATCTGGGTGTTGCTCTGCCGCGAAGGCTGGGCGGTCAATCGCATGCGGGTGCGTCGACGGAGACACTGGGCGTTTCATCGAGGCCCCGCCCCGATCCCTGTCGGCCCGCAGGAACGGTGGAGTATGGATTTCGTGCATGATACGTTGAGCGAGGGACGGCCCTATCGGATTCTGACCGTGGTCGATCACTGGAGTCGCTCCAGTCCGGTCCTTGAGGCGAGGTTTCGGATGTCAGGGGAGATCGTCAGCCAGATCCTGGATCGCGGGCGCTGGAAGATTGGGCCTATCCCCGAGGTGTGCAACTCGATTTCATCCGACCGGGCAAACCCGTCGAAAATGCCTTCATTGAGTCGTTTAATGGGCGGCTGCGCGATGAATGTTTGAACGTCCACCAGTTCGCCTCACTTGGGGATGCGCAGGCAATCATTGAAACGTGGCGCGTGGACTACAATACCTGCCGCCCACACAGCTCACTCGGACACCTGACTCCGAGTGAGTTCATCGGTCTACGTCAGGGTCTATGGTCTCTGGCCCTGTAGGGGCTTCAAATCTCGCCCCTTCACATTCAAGATCTGCTACCACGTTGCTAGCAGGACAGGGCAAACCGGCCCCCAGGACCGGAAACGGTCACTTCACGGTGTGCCTAGTCACATAGGTGATGGTACAACCACAGGGGGCAGGTCAATTCAGGGACGTAAATGTCCACCGACTCCTTCAACAACAAAGCAGCTCTTATGAAGAAACGGGAAAAGTGTGTGCCTCTCTGAGAATGCGACGTTAACAAGAATATCCGCCTTGTCCCATTCGAGCGCCTTGACCATAGACGTCGTGTAGTCCGCCGTTCCCAAAGGAAATGGTGGCACGATGAACATACAATCCTCACCCATCTGTCGGGTCCCCTCACTGGCTAGGGGTAAGATGAGCGGTTTGGTACTCAATACGCTAAACTCGCCGACAGTGTACGTACAACCGGCAAAGGTAGCACCAATCAAAAGAAGCGCGCAGACAGGGATAAGCAATGGCCCTTTCACCCCCTGCTTAAGTTTGGCGCTCTTCCCCTCTATCCTCGCACAATTCTTTGTCCAAAAAAACGTTGGTACGACATAGTGAGAAAGCTTAACATCTACTAAAGCATCGCTTTTTGACTCTTCCAACAAGCGCTTGACCAGATTTTCAAATCGAACGGCTGCAGATGACGAATAGGGTGAGCCTCGTACGGGAATGATCAGAATAACTTCAAAGCAATCCTCTCCGTCGACCGGTTCACCTTTGATAAACAGGCTTCCCGTGTTCTTCGTGCTCGCAACAGTATATTGGCCCGTAGTAACCTGGTGAGTGCACCCCGCTCCAATTATCTCAAGACCTACGACTACCAGAGCTATCACGCTTCTCCACATCACGCTCTCCTCTGGATGCAGATCAACCCCAAAGATCGGGCGAATATACTCCACCCCCCCCTCGACTTTGGCAATCCTTGCATCGGTCCTACCCACGCCCGGAAAGGCAAGAGTGCTGCAAAGGGAAAATGGATCCTGAACGAATAACCAGGTGGGGGTGCGCCGATTTAGTGAGACGTGCGTATGCCTAAAACAGTGCCAGGATGATCAACGCGGAGGCAGTCCGCTGGTCGTCCTTACGGGTAGACCCATCCTGGCGCTTGGTAGAATATTAATCAGCTTGTTGCCATCGTTCGCCGTAGGAAGGGCTCAGGCTGAGATGATCGTCCTCGACAATGAAGTCTTCAGAATCCACGGTGTCTTGGCTTGATGCCACTGGCGGAAAGCCGTACGCCGACCGGAGTTCATGCAGGAATTTGCGAAACTCTTCATCATGCATCATGGCCACTCCTCCATCAGCGGTGTGCTCCGGCTACTAGAGAAACAGTACCATCCGCTTTCCAAATGACCATAGCTCCAATGGGTGGGCTCGTGCGCCTCCGTTAACAAAGGGCGTATTCCGTGGGACGACGGATTAAGTCATAGCTTCTTTTGTCCTGGTGCTGCAAACCCAAAAGGAGTCTCGAACCCGTGACGGTGGGAGGGTGCGCCGATTGAGGAGGTGTGGAGGTGAGCGTGTTGGATCTGCTCTCCAGAGCTACCTTGTAATCAGGGTGCGTCTGGGGTGCGGAAGTGACGGACAGGTGACCCTGTTTGGTCTGTTCCTGTCCGCCCTAACTGCCCTATTGATGCGGTTTCTGGATAATAGTAGAGTTCTCCCTAGAACTCATAAGCCGCGGGTCCCCCGTTCAATCCGGGGCACCGCCACCAAATCAAGCTTCGGTTGACCTGTGCGCCATGCATCATCTTATCGTGACTATTGCGCACTGATACAATTCACAAGCGTCTTGTTTTTTCGTGCTGGCGCATGCAGTAAAGTGCCCGTCCCTTTCTGGACCAGGATGCATCCCCAACTACGACAGGCCTACCAGAGAGAAATGACCGCAGCCGCCGAGCAGTACGAGTCCGGTAATCTGAGATCCGCATTCTCTCATCTTGAGCGTGCCCATATCCTCGGGCAATCCTTCCCGATCGCCCATGCGCGAGCCCACTGGTGGATGCTGAAAGTTGGATGGAAATGCCGAGACGTCGTCGAGATTACTGGTCAGATTCCGAGAATCCTTGGATCACTGCTGTTCTCACAGATTTGGGTTCCGGTAGGCAATACCGGTGGCTCCCGGGTTCCGCCGTTCAAGTCGATGGCAATTCCCGATGACCTTCAAAGCATACTGAACAAGTACGGACGAGGCGCCAAGGCCGACTGACCGCATCCCTTACTCCTCCCGCAATCCTTCCACAATAGGTTGCCGGGCTGCCCACCTCGCCGGAAAATACCCAGCCACTAACGTCGCCAGCGCTGCCAACAACAACGCCTGGATCAGCGAACCGGTCGGCACAATCATTTGGATGGTCCATCCAAATGATTGTCGATTGATGACCTTAATCAGGAGCAGTGAAAGTACGCCACCTCCGATCAGTCCCAAGGCGATGCCAACTGCACCAAGGTACGCCGCCTCCCACAGCACGAGCTGACGGATTTGTGTCGAGCTGCCCCCAATGGCACGCAACGTGGAAAACTCCCGGCGCCGTTCGAGAACGGATGTGATCAGCGTATTCACGATCCCGAGCATGGCGATCACAACTGCGATGCCCTCCAAGACATACGTCAACAGGAATGTCCGATCAAAGATCTCAAGAATCTCTTTCCGTAGTTCGACATTGCTGATGACTAAGGGAGGAAGACCACCATCGGCGGAGGAGCTTAACAGTGTGGTCATTCGTGCCCTCAGGTCATCGAGATTCCTTTCATCCCGCAGATACACAGGGAATACCGTGACGAGGTCGTCGTGCCAGAGTGATTGGTACAGAGTCCGATCCATAAGCAGTTTGCCACCGTCAGTCGAATAGTCATAAAAGACAGCCACGATCGGAAATTGCCGAACACCACTCGGCGTCATGACATCGAGCATCGAGCCTTCTTCAACTTCCAGCCTATTCGCCAACACCTCTGACACGAGCAATCCACCGATCTCAGCGGCGCGATTGAGGGATTCGGACGAATCACCGCTTCGCACAAGATACCGGCTCCATTGAGCATGCAACCGGAGATCACGTGAAACGACCGCAACGCGCTGGCCGTTCACCTCTATACGCACCTCACGGTAACTATCGACTGCGGCAACGTCGGGATCGGAGGCCAGGATGCCCAGCCAGGATGCGGGTAAGCTCCGGCCGACAGTTCCTATCTCCGTGCCACGCAACCACATCGAGGGAGCGACGACAAGATCAGCCAGCACCGTGTCCGTGACCCACACTTCCACGGTATGGCGAAAACTCCGTACCATCACCAGCACCCCGATCATGATCGCGAGTCCTACCATGAAGGCAGACACGGTGACTCCATTCCGTCCTGGATTACGAGCGGCATGCTCCACCGCAATACCTCTCATCACACCCGACACGGCACGTTCCCGTCCCATATATCGTCGTTTGTGTCGCCAGGACACGCAGATCGGAGCCAAACAGGCCAATCCCGCCAATAGGCACAACGTTGCCGCATATCCCAAAAACGGAACCCCTCCAACAGGTCCAGGCCAGCTCAGAAGTCCTGCGCCCAGTAGTAACACCATTCCAATGAATGCGAGAGTTCCGACGCGTAGCTGTTGGCTGGCCTCATAGTCACCGGGGGCGAGAGCCTTCACCGGCGTGGTCCGACTCGCGTCCCAACTGGGACCGATGGCTCCGATCATGGATACGACACATCCAATCATAATTCCTTCGATCACAATGCCACCGAGGAACTCCGTCCGGAGTAGGCCGTTCGCGCTGATTCCCACTGGAACAAAGAGGTCCGAAATCGTCCGACTCAGGAGTGTGATCAATTCATGAGCCAACGCAATGCCTGCTGCGCTTCCGAGAACTCCCCCTATGAACCCATAGAGTGCGGCCTCCATCAAAAAGAGAACGGCAATCCGAGGCTGACTCATCCCGATCGCCCGATAGATTCCGATTTCTCGTCGACGCTGGGCGACAGCAAATGCCATCGTGTTGTAAATGAGGAACATCCCCACCAACAACCCAACCCAGCTCAGAACGGTCAGGTTCATGCGGAACGCACCCAGCATTTGTTCAACTTGACTGGTCCGATTAGCAGGCCGCTCGACCGTCACATGGGGAGGAAGGACCGTTCTTATCCTCTCTCCCACTTCTTCAACGGACTGATTCGTCTCGGTAACAATATCGAGCCGATCAACCTTCCCTACCAGGCCAAATGCGATCTGTGCGGCCGCAATGTCCATGATGGCCATCCGCTCCCACGCGGAGCTCCGATCTGACTCCCCCTGAAGAATCCCGACAACGCGGAACTGGAGGCGCCCGGTTCCGACTAAGAGATCGATGTCGTCGCCCGCCATCAGCTGCCACTCATTCGCTAATGCCTCGCCCAAGAACAAGGCTTGTGGATCGACCATGCGCATCAGCTGGTTTTCTGTCTCCGGCTGGTCCACATGGAAACCTCGCATATGGAGTTCGTCCAACAAGTCAAGCCCCAGGACTTGGATAGCTTGGCCCGGTTGAGTTCCCTGCATCCGCACGGCTGTTTGGATAATCACTGGAGATGCCGATGTGACACCGGACACCATTCGCACGGACGTGACAACCCGCTCATCGAGTCCCGTGTCATCCCCAGCAACTTCCAACGTGGTCGGACCGGCCACCGTTAGGACAGCCTGTTCAAATGAACGGAGAACATCAATATTTGCAGTTCGTACGGCGACAGACGCTGACACCCCTAACGAGACACCGACAATGGTGAGCAGCGTCCGTAACGGCCACTGTCGGAGATGGGAGAGAAGGATAAGGACGACAACCTTTATAAATGTAGGCATTACCTTGGAGAAAAACAGATTCTACGGCAATGGACGCATTTGGCATAGCCTATCGGGGGTCGCACTGGTCGGGTCTCTGCGCATATCAGTCATTTCGTTTACACAATTTCCATCATTTGCTACACTTGCAACGAACATTGAGAAGGAGCCCCGATGACCAAGCACAAAGGTGTCGCCACCGCTCGATTGAAACGGACCGTTCGCCGCTCTAAGACCGCACCACACATTACCCCTCGGCAACGTGAGATCCTGCGCCTCGTCGCTCTCGGCCATACCAATCGAGAAATTGCCGGGTCCCTGAAGATCAGCGTCCGCACCGTTGAGGTGCATCGGTTCAATTTGATGCATCGGCTTGATGTTCGGAATGTCGCACAACTTCTTCGTCAAGCACTCCAGCAAAACTTGTTGCCTCGCAATTTCAGCGGCAAGTAGCCTCAGAGTTCATTGAGCCGTCCTCGGCATTCCTGAATCGACTGGTATCCTTTCCTCATCAAGACCGCACTCAATTCTGCTTCAAGTCGGCCGAAGACATCCAACCCTTCCTCAACTAACACCGTGCCGATTTGAACAGCCGAAGCGCCGCACAAGAAATGTTCGAATGCGTCGATTCCCTCAAGAATTCCTCCGGTGCCGATGATGGGCATCTTCCCCTCAAAGAACTTAAAGAAGGCTCGGACATTGGCCAGTGCCACCGGTTTGATAATTCGCCCCCCTACCCCACCAAATCCGGCTTTCGGCTTAATGACCACCGTTTCTCGCTCCGGGTCCACCACCAATCCGTTCCCCACTGAATTGATCAAACTTAGAAAGTCGACGCCGCATCGACCAATCACCGCCCCCATCACCTGATGATGCGCCGGGTCAAAGTACGGGGGTAGCTTGACTCCCATCGGGACCGTCACTTTTTGTCGGACTCTCTTGAGGAGTCGCTCAGAAGCGTCCGGATCGTAGCCAATCTGGGGTTTTCCGGGAATATTCGGGCAAGAAAGATTCACCTCAATGAGGTCCGGACCAGCTGCGTTAATGAACTCCGCAATCGTGGGGAAATCGTCTTCCCCAAGTCCCGCCACACTCGCAATGACAGGCTTCCCGAAGCGTTTGAGGTGAGGAATGAATTCCGCATAGGCTTTATATCCAAGATTAGGCAACCCCATGGAATTAATGGATCCACCAAGAAACCCATAATACCGTGGTTCAGGATTGCCTTGGCGCGCTTCGATCGTCATAGATTTGGTGACGATCGCCCCGGCACCTGATCGTCCCAGCGACTCAAGTTCATCCTGTGTCACGCACAGTGCCCCGGCTGCATTCATGAAACAGCTGGGAAACGTAACACCGGCGATCGTCGTAGACAGGTTCGTCATAAAGCGACCACGCCGGCTTGTCGTGGCGTGCGGGAGATCAATTGTCCGTCCCGCATGTTCCACGTATAGTCCCCAGCTTGTGCTGCCTGCGGGCTATGAGTCACCAAGAGCACGGTTTGTCCTCCAGAGGTCGCCAAGTCCCGAATGAGTGCCATGATCTCTGCTCCATGATGGGAATCGAGGTTGCCCGTGGGTTCATCGGCCAGGAGGAGACGAGGCCGATGGGCCAACGCTCTCGCAATCGCGACACGTTGCTGTTCCCCGCCGGAAAGTTCCGCAGGCCGATGGAGACGCCTGTGGGCCATCCCCACACGCTCCAACAGTTCGTCGACTCGCTTCCTGACCTCCCGTCCTTCATCTCCCCGTAGCATCAGGGGCAACGCGATATTTTCTTCTGCCGTTAATCCATGGACAAGGTGAAAGGCTTGAAAGACAATGCCGATTGTTTCACGTCGAATCCTGGTCCATTCATCACTGGTCAGTTTTGCCGTAGACCGTCCATCGAGTACGATTTCTCCTGAGGTCGGCATATCCAAACCAGCCACGAGGTTGAGCAACGTGCTTTTCCCACATCCACTGGGCCCCACAAATGCACAAAACTCTCCGTATTGGATTTCCAAGTTCACGTCCTGCAATGCCGAAACCATGGCTTGACCGCGTGCATGGGTCTTATACAAATGTCTCAACGTGACCATGCGGTTGCTCACTCCGAAGCGACTACCCCCAACCAAGCTACATGTTCGCATTCCTATAGCACAACGAATCAAAGAGCGACAACCTTGACAGCCGGTAGTACTTCGCCATAAAGAGATGTGCTTGACGGAAGACATAAGGTCGGGTGATGGACCATGGACCGCCGTATCTCAGAATGGATGCTAGGACTCGTTCGCCGTACGATTCGATTTGTGCTGCCGGTGCATTGTTCGATCTGCGGTTCCTCTCTGACCGACGATCCGACTCCTTATTTTTGTACCGATTGTTGGCGCGCTATCGTACTGATGCCCTCCGCCCGATGCTCCCGGTGCGACCGTCCGTTTCCGACAACTATCGCCACTGCCTACAGCCCTCACCACATGTGCCAATCATGCCTCATGCGTCCACCTTCGTACACGAGAGCGTGGACTCTGTACCCCTACACCTCACCCCTCCGTGACGCCATCTGTTTGTTCAAGTATCGGGGCAAAGTCTCATTGGCATCGGCTCTTGCTGCGCTGATGACTGAGCAACTACCTTTACTCGGTCACATAGATGTGATCATACCGGTTCCCTTGCACGCTGAACGACTTCGTCAACGGGAATTCAATCAATCATTGCTCCTCGCTGATCAGATTGGACGCACACTGGGGATTGATGTCTCGTACACCAACCTCCTACGCACAACCCCCTCTCCTCCTCAGACTTCCCTCACTAAACAGAGGCGCTTAAGGAACCTTCGTGGAGCGTTCGGGTTGCAATACCCTGATGAGATCAGGAAGAAACGGGTTCTTCTCATCGACGATGTCTTCACAACCGGCACGACAGTCAACGAGTGTGCGAAGTCATTGCGTAAGGCTGGTTCATCCGATGTCCTAGTACTCACGTTAGGTCGAACCCTGGATCATGATCTCATTCCAGATCGTGTTCTTGTTCCACACCGATACCCTTTGGAACCGTTCGGAGTCTAAACCCGTGCCGATATACGAATACCTCTGCCAGCAATGCCATCGACGAAGTTCTATTCTGACCCTCACCGTTGGGCCTCCCGGTTCGGCTAGGTGTCGCCACTGCGACAGCCCAAAGATGGACCGGCTCCTGTCCAGATTTGCTTCTCCAAAATCGGACGACGCGAGGCTTGCATCACTGATGGATCCAAGCGAGCTTGGTCATCTCGATGAGAATGACCCAACGAGCGTCGCTCGGTTCATGAAGAAAATGGGACAGGAAATTGGGGAGGATGTGTGCGACATGGAAGAAGCCCTGACGACCGAGCACCCTGGAGGTGAGGAATCAATCGATCATACCGACGGTCTTTGACATACACTGTCATATATTTTCGCTTGACATTTGATCGACGACCTCTAGAATGTCCATAAGTACTGGAGGGTCGCGTGGGTCTCGCCGGTCCAGCTGTGAAGCGGAATCATGCGGAATTCTCCCAAAAGCGAACTGATGACGGCAACAGAAACATGCCGTTACCTCAAGATCACTCAGCGCACGCTCTACCGGTATCTCCAAAGTAGGCAGATTCCAGCCTTCAAGCTGGGAAAAGAGTGGCGATTTGTCCGTTCAGACTTAGAGCAATGGATACGAGACAGAACCAGAACTTCCATTGGCTCCTAAATTAGGTTGTCAAGATGTTCGCTGGTGAGTACCTCTGCAAGCTCGATGAGAAGGGACGCTTTATCGTTCCCTCGCCTATTCGTGAACAAATCGAGGCCGATGGAGAAACGGTGATGTTTCTCAAAGGACCGGAGCAATCCTTATTGATCTATTCAACGAAGGAATGGGAGAAGGTCCTCGAACGAACCCGGACTTCGTTAGATGAGGACCAGAGTCGCCTTTTCATGCATTACGTGGTTTCAGAGGCCGGACCATCCGACATCGATAAGACTGGGAGGATCTTGATCCCAAGCCGCTTGCGGAAGCTTGTCCCGGTCGATGAAGATCAGGAAATCATTCTCGTCGGCCTCTATCACAGAATGGAAATTTGGAACCCAAGCGATTGGCGTCGGTATATTGCCCGTACGGAAGATCGTTACGAGCAAAACATGGCAAAGATCCAAAATCTTCTGTAGCCCGATCATATGTCATCGCGCCCACTTCCTCGTCATGATCGTAGAACGATTGTTCCATCTCAGACCATCTCTCATCGAAGCGGAAGAAGGCTTTCGGCTATTTTAACCACAACCACTCGACCGTCCATGCCGCATCAGACGATAGCGGTCGACTCCGACCGGTCGACTTTAAGAACTGCCATAGGGAAGACATGGCCTCCGTCGGTTGTCACCTCAAACGGACTCACCGTCACGCTACCAATCCCTCCCAGCATCAACCACCAATATGCAACCGTCAACGGACGCCGTGTGCTCTCCTCTGCTGGGCGGGCCTATAAGACACAAGTAGGGCACCATGTATGGTTAGCCTTAGTACGATCCCCGTTCAAGATCACCCTACTGGGTCGACTCCTTACTGAACCATTGGTGATCTCCATCAAATTTTTCTTTGCCTCCTCGTTGCGCCGTGACCTCGATGGAGGTCTTAAAATCAGTCAAGATGCCGTCTGCCAGGGGCTTGGTATCAACGATAATCGCATCGTCGAAACCCATCTGTACAAACATGTGGATAAGGCGAGCCCTCGTATTGAGCTCTCGCTTTCCACCCTTGCTCCCTCGCCCACATTGCCATAGCAACAGGTATCCTCACTCTTCAGCTACAGTTTTCTTTCCTTCAGACCGATATATAAAGGCCTTACTTTCATGTCATGGAGCCCACATATCCTGCTCTAGATATGACATCCCAGCGCATCTCAATCGCCGATCTGCAAATCGGCATGTATGTCTCCGCGTTAGATCTTCCTTGGTATCGCAGTCCGTTTCTTCGTCATTCTTTTCTTGTGGAACGCGACATTCAAATCGACAAATTGGTTCGAGCGGGAGTCAGAACCGTCACCATCGATCCAGCCCGTGGACTTGCCCCACACTCAGGGGATGACGAAGCTGCACCATTGCCTTCCGCAGCGCAGTTATCGCCGGCTCCAATTGAGAAACAACTCAAACCCTTAGCTCAATTGACTGAAGAGTATAGACAAGCAAAACTCGCCAAGCAGCAACTGACCCAAGCTGTCCAGTCTGTGTTCACGACAATCTCCAAGACTGGGACAGTCAATACTCAGCAAGCCGCTGAAGCAGTCCAAGAAATCACCATCGTCACGAGGACCCTCACACACTCTTCTCTTTTTATGGCGCTGAGCCAGAATCAACCAGGTGAATCGATGCTCAGCCAACATGCCCTCACGACGTGTACGCTGTCCCTCGTCCTCGGGCAAGCGTTCCAATTCAATCCTCTGGAACTGCAAGAACTCGCCACCGCCGCTCTGTTACACGACGTCGGACTCTTGCAGATCAAACCCACGATCCGGCATCGAATCCATTCACTGTCCAATCTTTCTCAGGTCGAGAAGTCTGAATTTGAGAGTCACCCAAATCGAGGGGTACGTACGCTACAAGAACAAAGTGGGTTTGACGCTTCCATCCTCCATCTCATTGCCAATCATCACGTGTACCTAGACGACAGTGGATACCCTCGAGAGGCCCGTGGCGAGTTTACCTCCGATCGCACTCGGATTCTCATGGTCGTTGACCGATACGATGAGTTACTCACAGGATTTGGAGGGACCACTCCACTGACATCGCATCAAACTTTTCAGCGTCTTTATCAGGAAGTGCAGAAGGGAAAACTCGACGAACGCATCGTATCGACGTTCATTACCCTGATCGGAATCTATCCGATTCATAGCCATGTCCGACTCAATACACAGGAAGTGGCAGTCGTCACAGAACTCAACCAGACACAATTACATCAACCGATCATCACCATCACGCATCGACCAGGCGGGAAAGAATATCCCAACCCCTTTGTCATTAACCTTGCCGAACAAGTCGATGCACCTGAGCCTAGGTCCATCGAAACCATCATCCAACTCAACAATTGATGGACAGTCGGGAAGCAGTTCCCTATTCGTAGCGCAATGCTTCGATAGGGTTCAGTCGCGCAGCTTTGTTGGCTGGATAGAGACCAAAAAACAAGCCGACGACAACAGAAAAGATAAAGGCAATCACCACAGCATCGGTCGAGATGATGGTGGGCCATCCGGCAATAATCGTGGTTAAGCGAGCAGCTAGAATCCCACACGCGATTCCGATCAATCCTCCCACGACACCGAGCGTCATCGCTTCGATGAGGAATTGCATCATGATGTGTACCCGTTTCGCTCCAACCGCCATCCGGATGCCGATTTCCCTGGTCCGTTCGGTGACAGAAACCAGCAGAATGTTCATGATTCCAATGCCACCGACTAGGAGCGAGACACATGCGATGACCATCAACATGATGGTCAATGTTTCACTTGTCTCTTCTTGGACCATTCCAATCTCGACTTGTGTTCGTATCGCGAAATCATCGGGCTGTTCACCCTGTAACCGATGCCGAGCCCGTATAACGGTTCGAATCTCCTCTACCGCTTTCTCCAAGTCCTCGGAACGAGTTGCAGATGCCGCGATGCCTCCGACAGATCCCAAAAACAGAGTCCCAAGAACCTTTCGCTCAGCGGTGCTGAATGGGATGAACACAACATCATCCTGATCCCATCCTGAAGCAGTCTGCCCTTTGGGGGAAAACACCCCGATCACGCGGAATGGAACGTTATTGATACGAATGGCGGCACCGACAGGCTCTTCCCCAGGACTAAAGAGGTTTTCCACGACCGTCTGCCCTAGAATCGCCACCCGAGCCGCGCTGTCCTGATCAGTCTGGGTAAAGGCCCCTCCGCCGCTATAGGACAAGTCACGAATTGTCAAATAGCTGGGCGATGCTCCGTAGACGTAACAGTTCCAGTTACTGTTGCCATTGACAATCTGCATCGAAGCACGTGTGTACCATCCTGTATCAGTCAACAAGGGAATTTTCTTCTTTAAATCTACGGCGTCCGCGATGGTCAACGTCACGGCACTCCCTTGAGCGCTCCGTGCTCCGCTGACAGTCCTTCCTCTCGACCAAACAAAGATCACGTTCGTACCCATTGAGGCAATTTGCTTCTGTACAGCCTGCTTCGCCCCCTCACCGATACTAACCATCGATATGACTGCAGCCACACCTATCACAATCCCGAGCAACGTCAAACCGGCCCGCAACCGGTTCCGCTGGAGAATTCGTAGCGCCGTCACGATCGTCAACCACACGAACACCTAGGCCTCCGCTACGTGCATGCTTCCTTTGGTCGTGCAATCACTCTGGATCTGTCCATCCTTGATCACAATTTCCCGAGAAGCATAGGCAGCAACCTCACTCTCGTGAGTGACAAGGATCACGGTCATACCCTCCCGATTTAACTCGCTCAGAATGTCCATGATTTCTCGGCTGGATTGCGTGTCAAGATTCCCGGTTGGTTCATCGGCAAGCAGTAAGGAAGGAGAGGCGACCAACGCACGGGCGATCGCCACTCGTTGTTGTTGCCCACCGGAAAGTTGCGTGGGAGAATGTTCTTCGCGGCCACGTAACCCGACACGTTGCAACGCCGCAGACGCGAGTGCCCGCTGCTCTCTTACGGGAAGTCCTCGGTAAAACAACGGCAATTGAGTGTTTTCCAACGCGCTGGTACGAGGAATCAGATTAAAACTCTGAAAGACAAACCCAATCTGCTGATTCCGAATCTCCGCTAACCGGTCTGGACGAAGACTTCCCGTATCAATTCCGTTGAGCCAGTAATGCCCTTGACTTGGTTTATCCAGACAACCAAGAATGTTCATCAGCGTCGACTTGCCGGAGCCACTTGATCCCATAATCGCGACAAACTCACCCTGGTCGATTGAGAGACTCAACCCTCGCAACGCTTGCACCTCAACATCACCGAGTCGATAGATCTTCCACATGTCTTTGCAGACGATCAAGGAATTCACGAAAAGAGACCATGGTCGAAGCGACACTCAGTAACCATAGAGAGTTACCCATGCCCTCCTCGAATCAGCCCATACCGATACTTTCTCAAAGATCTCTCGAGCGTGTGCATGCCTCATCGGGAACGTGAACGCCGCTTACTTCCAAAACCAGGCGGCAACTCACTTCCCCTCTCCTCTCCTGACGACTGCTCAAGACCAATAACCACCATATCGCCTTCCGTCAGACCTCCAGATAGGATTTCTGTAGCCACACCATCCGAAATCCCCGTTTGAACCGGAATCTGCGCAAGGCTTTCATTCTCCTCTAACTTCCAGACGCCTTTCTGTGTCAGCGCTTCATTGCTCTTCAATAGTGACCCTCTTGCGACGACACTCGCCGTTGGTCCGTCGATCTCAGGACGCTCCATCTCTGACCGTGGAGGCATGAACCGAAGCGCCGCGTTAGGAACCTTCAGCGCTTTGTCATTCTGGGCCACGATGATCGAGACATTGGCGGTCATGCCTGGCTTGAGCCGGAGATCTGTATTATCCACGCCGACCACAACATTATACGTAACTACGTTCTGTACGTTGATGGGAGCAAGGCGAACTTGTCGGATAGTGCCGGTAAAAGACTCACCTGGGTAGGCATCCACCGTAAAGACGGCTTCCTGCCCCTCCTTCATTCCGCCGATATCCGACTCACTCACGTTAGTATCGACCTGCATTTTAGTGAGATCGAGAGCGATCAGAAACAGGTTCGGCGTGGCAAAGCTGGCCGCGACCGTCTGACCGACCTCGACGTTACGCGCCACTACAATCCCGTCGATCGGTGAACGAATGACGGTATATTTCAATTCCTGTTCGGCCGCACTCAACGCCGCCGTTGCTTGCTTGACCTGCGCCTCGGCAACCCGCAACTGCGCTTCCGCACTCTGATAACTTGTCAGTGCGACATCAACGTCGTTTTGCGCCACGAACTGCTGCGGCAAGAGGGACTGCACTCGCTCGAGTTCACGCTTTCGCTGAGCCAGATCGGCCTTGGATCGTGCGACATTCGACCGGGCCACTTCCAGATTGCTGACGGCTTGCTCTCGTTTCGCTTTGAATGGTTCAGCGTCGATGACGGCAACAGTCTCCCCGGCCTTCACGCGCGAGTTGAAATCCGCGTGGAGACTCTTGATCATCCCCGACACTTGAGTCCCCACTTCCACCAGTACAACCGGATTGATCGTTCCCGTCGCACTGACAATAGAAATGACCGGGCCTCGTTCGACGGCTGCCGTTCGGTAGTGTACCGGAGCCTTGCGCTCCCCATTAAAAAACACATAGCCGCCTATTGCCAACCCGATCGATAAGATGGTGATAATTAAACCAATTTTTCTCATGCGCTTGATGCACCACCCTCGAAAGATAGATCCATCCTATCAAGAAGACAGGAGAGAATCACCCCTACGTCGGCAAGAAGCGACAACTCCGTTCACCTCTGTCTTAGTTTAACCTACCATGGCTTCAATGGCCGACCAAGGAATGAGAAACCTTCCAGAAGGAAAGAATATGCTGCCCGACAGTTCGAAGCGAGTTCGTGGATCTACCTGGCGAGAAATCGTTCCAGAAACGTCGTCGACACGTGACCCTTCTGAAAATCCGGATCCTCAAGAATTCGACGATGCAGTGGGATGGTCGTCTTGATGCCTTCGATAGTGAATTCACCCAGCGCACGTTGCATACGCGCCATGGACTCCTGTCGATCACGGCCATGTGTAATCAGCTTGGCGATCATCGAGTCGTAATAAGGCACGACCGTCGAGCCTGATTCCATGGCAGAATCAACGCGAACACCAAACCCTCCAGGTGGACTATACCTCGTGATCGTACCGGGAGACGGTGTGAATTTTTCAGGGTCTTCGGCGTTAATACGACACTCGAGACTATGGCCAGTGAGCACCATATCTTGCTGTCGTATCGCAAGTGGATGACCTGCGGCAAGACGGATCTGTTCCTTGATGAGATCTATGCCCGTCACCATCTCCGTGATCGGATGCTCAACCTGAATCCGAGTATTGACTTCCATAAAGTAGAAATTCTTGTCCTTATCGAGCAGAAATTCGACTGTTCCAACATTTCGATACTGGGCTGCCTTGACGGCTTCAATTGCAACCCGCCCCATTTCCCGACGAAGTTTATCATCGACGACAGGTGACGGTGTTTCCTCGACCAGTTTCTGATGCCGGCGCTGAATCGAACAGTCCCGTTCTCCTAGATGGACTACCCGCCCGTGCTGGTCGGCCATGATTTGTACTTCGATATGTCGCGGTTCCAAAAAATAGCGTTCAAGGTAGACACCATCATTGCCAAACGTCGACTTTGCCTCAGCCTGAGCAGCCTGAAACGCTCGACTTAAATCCTCGACTCGGCTGACAACTCGCATCCCCCGACCGCCTCCTCCAGCGGTTGCCTTAATGATGATGGGGAAGCCTATTTGCTTGGCAGCCTGCAATGCCTCTTCTTCACTGCGCAACTCTCCTGGGCTGCCTGGTGTGACAGGGAGGCCTCGTTTCGCCACGATCTCCCGTGCTTTCGCCTTATCCCCCATCAGGGCGATATTCTCGGAACTGGGACCGATAAATTTAATGCCGATAGACTCACAAACCTCTGCGAAATGAGCGTTCTCAGAGAGGAATCCATACCCAGGATGAATCGCATCGACTCCCGTGATCTCAGCAGCACTGAGGACGTTGGGAATATTCCGGTAGCTTAAGGACGAATCGGCAGGCCCAACACACACCTTTGTGTCAGCCGCTCGAACGTGCAAACCCGAGGCATCGGCTTCTGAATGAATGGCGACAGTCTCGATACCGAGCTCCCTGCACGCTCGTATGACTCGCAGTGCGATTTCTCCGCGATTAGCGACTAATACTCTCTTGAACACGACTCAACTCCGACACATGGGTGAGAATTGACGTGAGAACAACCTACTTACACAGCTTTGGGGTCGATGAGAAAAAGAGCCTGACCGTATTCCACGGATTTCGTATTCTCAACCAGGATCTTCACGATACGGCCGTCCACTTCGGACTCAATCTCATTCATCAGCTTCATGGCTTCAACAATGCAAAGCACTTGGCCTTTTTTGACCGAATCCCCCTCTTCAACATACGCATCGGCGTCAGGAGATGGCGACCGATAGAACGTACCGACAATGGGAGAGGTGACCGTGAGGAAACCGATAGCCGTTTCAGGGACCGGAGTAGTCGTGGAGGCGGAATGCGTTGGTTGTTGTGGCGAGGTAGGAACCGACTCTTGGACCACGGTTGTGGTAGCCTTAACAGAAGCCTCGTGACGCACACGGATGCGGGTCCCGTGGGATTCAAACTCAAGCTCGGTCAGGTTGTTCCGGCGGAGCAGATCAATCAGTTCTTGAATTTGCTTGCCGGACCCTCCAGTCAATGAGGCCTCAGGGATTGTCTCGTTTGCGATCTCCGGCATCACAATCCGGCGAGCCTTGACTTTTGATCGACGACGCTTCACCGGACTCGCTCCACATAGGACCTTGTTCGCGTGTCAATCCGGATTGTAGTACCAACCTCCAGGTATAAGGGTACTTTGATCGTAGCTCCCGTTTCAACGACTGCCGGTTTGGTCCCACCAGATGCGGTATCCCCCCGCACTCCGGGTTCGGCATCAACTACTCTCAGCTCAATAAAATTCGGCAACTCGACCGCGATGGGACGATGCTCATAGAGAAGAATCTTCACAACCATATTTTCCTTGAGCAGGTCCGCATTCTCACCTAACTGATTCTTTTCAAAAGTGAGCTGCTCATAGGATTCTGTATCCATCAGTGTATAGGACTCACCGGACGCGTAGAGAAACTGCATGTCTCGTTCTTCGAGGTCAGGTTCTTCAAACCGTTCGCCCGATCGAAACGTGCGGTCCAAGACATTCCCAGACAGATAACTCTTCAATTTGGTACGTACAAATGCCCCGCCCTTACCAGGCTTTACATGTTGAAAATCGACAATGTAGAAAGGTTCGCCTTCAACCATCAACCGAACACCGCTTCGAAAATCAACCGTAGAAATCACTCTTCACTCCCTTCGATTACACACGCTCCGTTCAGTGATTGCATGACTAAAAACGAACCTACTTAGGAGTCGCACGATGACTGTCTGGCAACCCCTTCGCTCTCGTATCAGTGATGTGTTCATACAATCCCCTGAGCGCCAGTCGATATCCAGTGGGGCCAAACCCGGTGATCTGTCCTAACGCAACCCCTGACACGTATGAATGCTGTCTGAACTCCTCTCGTCGATAAATATTGGAGATGTGAACTTCGACGGTTGGTAGATTCACGGCCGCCAGAGCATCCCGTATGGCAACGCTCGTATGGGTATAGGCCGCCGGATTGATGATGATGCCGTGATACCCATGGCGCGCCTCCTGAACCCAGTTGACTATTTCCCCTTCCAGATTCGATTGGTGGATGACAAGCTCGACTCCGAGTTCACCACTAAGTTTATGAAGAGAGCTGTCGATCATCTCGAGCGTCTCAGTGCCGTAGATCGACTTTTCCCGACTGCCTAGTAGATTAAGGTTGGGACCATGTAGGACTAAAATCCGCAGCATGTTTCGTATGAAACCTCACGTACACACCACCAGGCTGAACGAGGTATTCTAGCAGTCCCGATTCTAGGGGTCAAACCGTCGAGTCACGTAGAGGCTTTTGTGCGTGGATGCGAACAGAGTTGGAGTCACAACGACGGGCTTGAACTGAACGGAGCCACTGCTCTAATTTCAGAACCACTGTGCTGCTCCCTCGTTGCGGCTTCTCCAGGCTAAGAACCTCCCGAGGACGAGAATGAGTGCTAGTTTCTTCCTGAGATATGAGGCCGCTATGCAGACCGCCTGCTTCGTTAGCTACGATCAAGGGTGTACCAACTTTGGCAGAAACTAGCGGCTCCTTGCTCCCAGAATCCGAAATACGGGCGTTCGATTGCTGCTCATGAGTCGATCCCTTCGTCTTTGTTACTCCTGATTCCAGCGGCCCCTTGAGCCCGGCTCGTAAAGCCAGCGCTTCTTGATCCTGTGGGTGCAATGCCAGAATGACATTGCAGGATTGGATCGCTGCATCGTTCGCCCCTTGGGTGGCATACAGCTTAGCCAAAGTCCGATGAGCCCGTAGATTCTCAGGGCTCAGCTTTATGGCTTCTTCTAGAATCGCTTGGGCTTTCACAGGCTGATTCATGTGGTCGTAGGCACGGCCTAGGGCCACCATGGCGGTAATAAAGCCCGGATAGGTCTTCAATCCATCTTCAAGAACTGCAGCAGCTTCTTCCCACATGGCAGCTTTTCCATATTCCTCCGCCAAGGGGATAAACGCCTTTGATCCCGGCTCCTTGGCAAAGGCGAGCGCCAACCGGTCAATCTCGGCTGCATTATTCGTCTTTTTGGATCCGAAACCCATTTTTCTGCTCATTCCGCTAAAACTTTTTGACAAGGCCTGACCAGACACAGTTCGTGCACCGCCGTTAAGATTTCGTCGGCTAACCGACGCTTGGACATCAACCCCAAGTCTCGCTGTTCACCTCTCGCCGAGAGAATGATCGCCGCATTGTCATCACTGCCGAATCCCCCTCCTGTTTGGGTCACATCATTGGCCACAATGATATCCAGTCCCTTCGCGTTCAGTTTGTCTGTCGCATGGGACAGCATGAGCTCCGTTTCTGCAGCAAAACCCACCATGATTTGCGAGGTTCGACGTGCAGAGAGCATCGCGAGGATATCAGGCGTTGCTTCAAGCTCAAGCACCATGTCGGTTTTCCCCTGCTTCTTCACCTTCTGCGCGAACGATTCCTTGGGACGGAAGTCTGCGACGGCTGCAGCCATAATTAGAACGGTACAGGTAGGAAAATATCGACATAAGGCATCCGCCATTTCTGCCGCAGTGTTCACGCGGACCGTAGCAATCCCCGGCTCGGGACTCAAGAATGAAGGACCTGAAACTAAGGTCACGTCTGCGCCACGGGCCTTGGCAGCGGCTGCAATCGCATATCCCATCTTTCCTGACGAACGATTGGAAAGAAAACGAACAGGATCGATGGGCTCCTGTGTCGGACCCGCGGAGACCAGGACGATCTGATTTTGCCAATCACATCGAGAAGCTAGCGCGCTATCGACTGCTGCCACAATTTTTGGCTCCTCGGATAACCGCCCTTGCGCAATCTGCCCAGAGGCTAGTGGTCCAACTTCAGGATCGAGCACCACGACCCCACGAGATCGAAGCGTCTGCACGTGCTGAACGACCGGAGGGTGTGTCCACATATCCCCATCCATCGCAGGAGCGACAATGATTGGGCAGCGAACGCTTAACAGCATCGTGGTTAACACATCGTCGGCAAGTCCAAGAGCGGCTTTTGCCAGAAAGTTTGCTGTTGCAGGTGCCACAAGCACCACATCGGCGCGCTCCGGAATCGTCAAGTGGGCCATCGGTTCATGAGCGTCAAAAAGATCGGTGACCACTCGCTCCCCTGACAGAACCTCAAATGTGCGAGGCGTAACAAACTTCGTGGCGGCCTTGGTCATCACCACAGACACGGTGGCCCCCGCACACCGCAAGGTTCGAAGCACGCTGGCCGCTTTATAGGCCGCGATGCTGCCGGTTACTCCCAGAACAACCCGCTTGCCCGATAGATGCGTGACGAATCGTGCCTCGTCCACAATCTCTACTCCTCGGTCGGCGTCACCACAGGTTGTGCGGTGTCATCGACGTACACGCTGAGTTCCTTCTTGATTTCGCGCGCATCTTCTCCCGTCATCATCGCTATGCGCTCGGTTTCTCCCTCTTTCCCACGCTTGGCTTCCTTCATCGCATCGCGCGCTTCCTTGCCAATGAGGTATCGGGAATGCCCCCTCAACACCTCATCAAGAGCAATGGTCGTTTCTTTCGTAAATCGAGAGGACACGGCCGACTTGGCCCCTTGAGTAAGATGTTTTGCACGTTGCGACGCGACGATTACCAAGCGGTGGCGAGAATCAAATTCATCGGTCGTGTACTGCGGCAACAAGCTCAGCATATCGATCATAATTCACCTTACTCCTGCTATGAAGTGGTTGATGGTTCCCGTTCTGCTGCTTCGACACTCGTGTCACGGATAAAACTCTGCTCAAACCAACGCATATCCAACCGCTTGGTCCTGAGACGTTCGGCTAACACGATACTCTGTAGATCGGGAAGAGATTGAGTGAGATCATCGTTCCGCACGATGTAGTCGTACTCCCGAAAACACCATATCTCTTCTTTCACTTTCCTCAATCGGCGAACAATTTCTTCGTGAGAGTCGGACTTTCGATTCTGGAGTCGAGTCCGTAGGATGTCCAAAGACGGAGGTAAAATAAAAATGTAGACTGCATCCTCAAAACTTTTCTTTATTTGGAGGGCCCCCTGCACATCAATTTCAAGCAACACATCAACCCCCGCTTCCATCTTCTCCATCAGAGGCTTCCGCGGGGTCCCATACCAATGGCTGTACACATGGGCATATTCTAAAAACTCGTTTCGGGCAACCATACCCTGAAATACGTTCTCATCGACGAAGAAGTAGTCGCGTCCGTGTTCTTCTCCAGGACGAGGTTTCCTAGTCGTGAACGACACGGAATGCCAAATCGCCGGCACAGACGTGATGATCCGCTTGCACAGCGTCGTCTTTCCTGCACCAGAAGGTGCTGAGACGATGTAAAGGATTCCCCGACGGGCTGGAACCTGACAATTCGCTGTTGGAGTAGGTGAGAGGCTATCTGCAGACATCACGGTACTCATTCGACATTTTGCATTTGTTCACGTAGACGTTCAAGTTCAGTTTTCATTCGGACAACTTCCGCCGTGATTGTTACGTCATTCGCTTTGGATCCAATCGTGTTCACCTCACGGCTCATTTCCTGAAGAAGAAAATCCAATGTCTTTCCGACAGGTTCCGCACGTTCGAGAGTACCGTCAAACTGTATCATATGCGCGTTTAATCTGACCAATTCTTCCGTAATGTCACACCGATCTGCATATAAAGCCAATTCCTGGTTGAGTCGAAGGAGGTCAGGGATAGAATCGCCCAATAATTTCTCGACACGGACCTTCATACGCTCGAAGGCCTCCTGAGCAACCAGGGGTGCACGAGCAGACACCGTCGTTTTCGCTTCGTGCAACCGTTTCAGCCGATCACGAATATCCTCGGCGAGAAGCGCTCCCTCCCTCTTTCGCATATTTGCCATCTCCAGAACGGCCTGACGTCCAAGTTTCTCAACCAATCTGGTTAGCTTTCGGTCATCGGTCGGCTGCTCAGAAACCACTAGCAGATCTCGTATTCCCGCCATCAATCCGATGTCAATGACCCCTTTCAGCTTGAGGGTACGTTGAAGTGTACGAAGCGCTTCATGGTACTGTTTGGCCAGACCAGCGTCAACCTGGAGCGAGCGAACGTTACCTCGAGTTCCCTGTAGGATGACTGTGAGATCGACTCTCCCACGCGCACAATGTTGCTGAATGGTCTTCTTAAAGCCTTCCTCCAAGCTAGACATGGGTTTCGGCAGTCGAATCGAGGTTTCAAGGAAGCGATGATTGACCGATCTCACCTCTATCGTAACGGTTCCATCTGACCAAGCTGCCTGTTGTCGACCAAACCCTGTCATACTCGTGATCATGTCGATACTTTTCCTTCCCACTCGCATACGTCATGAATCGGACACACAGGGCAGCGTGGCTTTCGTGCGAGGCATATATAGCGGCCATGCAGTAGTAACCGCTGGGACACACTAGTCCACTGGACGTCAGGGAATACAGATTGAAGATCATGCTCAATTTGTTCGGGGTTGCTTGAGCGAGTCATCGACAATCGGTTAGCCACCCGTTTCACATGCGTATCCACAACGACCCCAGGCTTTCCAAAAGCCGATCCAAGCAGAACGTTGGCCGTTTTACGACCGACACCGGGAATCGACGTGAGCTCCTCCATTGTATCGGGTACCTCGCCGCCGAATCGCGTCACAACGGCATGCGCACAGCCGATCAAGTTCTTCGCCTTGCTTTTGTAAAACCCAGTCGATCTGATGAGCTCCTCCAGATCACCTACGGTTGCTTTCGCCAGAGCACGCGGAGAGGGGTACCGTTTGAACAGTTCCGGCGTCACTTGATTGACCCTTTGATCGGTGCACTGGGCCGACAGAATAGTTGCCACCAGGAGCTCCCATGGGGAACGATAGTTGAGTTCTACTTTCGCGATAGAGATAGCACGGTGCAGCCGTTCAGCGATTTGCTTAGCCCGATCCATCACCACCTGCTTCTTATGGTTCTTTGCCCTATCCACAGCAGATTGATTCTGCAGTGGTCAGCGACGAGACGCAAGCGGCAATGCATGGTCCTGTTCAGTCACTTGGCACGTCCAATTAGCCGAGGACGACAGAGATCTCACATAGGTTTCCAGTCGAGCGAGAAGAGGGCGCAGTGTGATCGGCTGAAGCGCTGAAATTCCGATGGCTCCAAACCGCCGGCACAGCACCTCGACCTGCTGTGGTGGGGCCTGGTCACATTTGTTAAACACAAGCCATCTCGACACGGACCCAAGCCTCAACTCATTGAGGATAGCCTCGACCGCTGCAAGTTGAATCTCGATATCTCTCGCATTAATATCGACGACATGAAGGAGGAGATCCGCTTCTCGCAATTCATCGAGTGTGGTCCGGAAGGCGCCAACTAACTCTTGCGGGAGATCTCGAATAAATCCGACCGTATCTGTAATGATGACCTCTCGATCTTCAGGAAACCGCAGACGTCGGCTGGTCGTATCGAGCGTCTCAAATAATCGGTCTTGCGCGGCGACATGGCTTTTAGTCAGTACATTGAGGAGGGTGGACTTGCCAGCGTTCGTATAGCCCACAAGCGACACGACGGGAAGTCCGTATCGGTCCCGACGAGCTCGCCGTTGGTCCTGATGTCGTTCAAATTGGACCAGATCTCGCTCCAAATGCGTGATGCGATTCCGCACCCTCCGTCGATCGGTTTCTAATTTTGTCTCACCGGGACCCCGAGTTCCAATACCTCCTCCCAGCCGAGACAGTTGAGTACCTTTGCCAGACAATCGCGGAAGTAAATAGCGTAACTGGGCCAGCTCTACTTGTACCTTCCCCTCACGACTATGGGCTCGTCGGGCAAAGATGTCGAGAATCAGCTGTGTGCGATCGATAACCTTGATATCGGTCATTTCCGAGATGGCTCGAAGTTGAGCCGGCGACAAGGTTTGATCAAAGATCACCATATCCGCACCTCGATGCAGCGTCTGGATCAACACCTCCTTCATCTTGCCGCTCCCCAGAAGATACCGCTGATGCCCATCCGACGTGCGTTGCGCGATACGATCGATCACCGTCACATCGGCTGAGGTCGCAAGCTCCGCCAACTCCACCAAATATTCTTCTTGCTCAGCCCGGCTCTTCGCTGAAGCACTCACCAGGATAGCCGATTCCTTGCCGTCGCCCACCGCGTGATGGGCACGGGCAACCTGCAACTGAGACTCAAGGTCTTTAATGAACACATCAAATGGGATAGTGAGGTTATGGAAAGGAATTGATTTGAGGACCTTGAACAATTGCCCGGTAGGACCAGGAGGCATAAGATGGGCCATGTAGATGTTCCCAATATGCCCGTCCTCTCTAACGGATAAGATGCCGACCAAATCCAGCCTTAAAAACGCGAGATCCGTCAGAACTTCTTGGTTTAAGGGTTGGTCATGCAGTTGAGTGCGGACGAAGCGTAATCCTCGAAGCGATCGAGGGCTCGCTCGGAACAGCGTCATCGTTGTGGAAGACAGAGTCAGCTCTGTTCCCACGATCACTTCTTGAACCTGACCCCGCCTGGTCAGCAACACTCCAAGAGGACGACGAATGTCAAGGGTAAGCTGAGCCATGGCTTTCGCCAGCTCCGATGAAACAATCTTGTCGATTGGAACTCGACGCCGGTACAGCCGTTCAACCGCTGACACCTGACTCGCTCGAAGCCCTGTGATCTGCCCACGGATGTTAGAAATAGATTGTCTCCTTCCTGGGGGCAGAACTCTCATGTCCCCGAGATTCCATTGCAATCAATGTTGAAGCACCCATCGGATCAACCTCCACACCGATCGATGGTTGTGCTCCGCTCATAAGCAGTTGACGTCCTGCCACTGCAATCATCGCAGCATTATCGGTGCAATACTCGATCGGTGGAATCGCTAGACGAATACAAGACCGTGCTGCCTGCTCATTCAACAGCATCCGCAGCCGTGAGTTTGCAGAGACACCGCCGACGACTGCAAGAGCATCCAAGTTCCCCCGTTCGAGCGCAACGAACGCTTTGGCAACCAAGACGTCGACAATCGCTTCCTGGTAACTGGCCGCCAAGTCAGCGACCTGATCAGGAGACGGAGCACCCACCCTGTCACGCAACTTGTAGAGCAAAGAGGTCTTGAGACCGCTGAAACTGAAGTCTAGGCTGTGTTTTCCGCCCCGAAATCGAGGGAAGACAATCGCTCGTGGATCGCCGGAACGAGCAACCCGATCAATAGCTGGTCCCCCCGGATAGCCAAGCCCAAGCATCTGGGCCCCCTTATCAAAGGCTTCACCAGCAGCATCATCGCGAGTGCGACCGAGCAGAGCAACGCCTCCGTCAATTTCGTGACGATAGAGATGCGTATGCCCTCCTGATACAACCAGAACAATACACGAGGCCGGAAACGTCGGATCTGCCAGCCACGCCGAGGCAATATGCCCCTGCAGATGATTAACTCCAACGATTGGAATTCTCAATCCATAGCTGAGGGCCTTGGCGTAGCTCGTACCGACCAACAGCGCACCAGCAAGACCAGGTCCTTGAGTCGCAGCGATCGCGCCAAGGTCACCCTTCGAGACGTGAGCCTGCGACAAAGCTTGCTCCACAACCTGATCGATCAAGCCGAGATGGGCTCGAGCCGCTAATTCGGGGACGATGCCGCCGAATTTTTCATGGATGCCTATCTGAGAAGAGACAACGTTCGATAACACCGTGCCGTCGTGATCAATGATGGCCGCAGCCGTTTCGTCGCATGAGGACTCAATACCAAGAACCAGCCCAGGGCGCCACCTAACGTAACCTGGAGGTTCTAACTGATGAGACGGAAGATCGATCTGCATAAGCAGCCCACACACAGGCCTAGTAATGAAACGGCCTCTGCGGCGATTCACCGCAGAGGCCGTTTCAGATTAGATAGAAACTCTGGTACTCACGAAGGCATTAGACTCCGGCCATCGCCTCCTGCTCTATGAAGGTTGGTGCTCCGTCCCGAAGCACGACTTTCACCTTCCGACTTTCTTTGAATCGTCCTCTGATCAGTTCATCCGAAAGCGGGTCGCCAATAGCACGTTGGATGGCTCGCCGCATGGGTCTAGCGCCGTACAACGGTTCATACCCTTCCTGAATCAACCATTGTTTGACGTCGTCATCGACCTCAATCTCGATTCCCTTGTCCAATAACCTAAGGTTCAATTCACGAAGGAGAATGTCCAAGATAGAGTAGAGCTGCTCTTTCTCCAACTGATGGAAAATCACAATTTCATCGATTCGGTTCAAGAATTCCGGGCTGAACGATTTCCGAAGCTCACCGAGCACCTCATCCTTTTTCTTCCGTGCCGCTTCACCTTCTGTGCTCTGGAACCCAAGAGACACACCTTTTTGAATCATCTTGGTCCCAATATTGGAGGTCATGATGACGACGGTATTCTTAAAATCAACCTTTCGTCCCAGGCTATCGGTCAACACCCCATCATCCAAGACTTGCAGTAATACGTTAAACACATCGGGATGTGCCTTTTCAATTTCATCGAATAGTACGACCGAGTACGGCCGACGACGCACTTTCTCGGTCAACTGTCCTCCTTCCTCGTACCCAACATAACCGGGAGGCGCTCCGAATAGACGGGAACTCGTAAACTTCTCTTGGTATTCCGACATATCGACGCGAATCAATGCGTCTTCGCTGTTGAACAAAAACTCCGCCAACGTTCTCGCCAATTCTGTTTTCCCGACACCTGTCGGCCCGAGAAAGATGAACGAACCAATCGGCTTTTTGGCTTCCTTCAGGCCGGCTCGAGAGCGACGGATGGCACGAGCCACCGCAGAAATGGCTTCATTTTGTCCGACCACGCGTTTGTGTAAGAACTCTTCCATTCGCAATAGCTTGTTCGATTCTTCCTCTTCTAATTTGAAGAGCGGGATCCCGGTCATTTTAGAAACTACGTAGGCAACATCCTCTTTTCCGATGACTGGTTTATTCTTTTCCTGATTCTTTTTCCACTCGCGCTTGGATTCATCAAGCAACTTACGCAGCCGTTCTTCTTCCTCACGATGTCGAACCGCCTCCTCAAAGTTCTGCATGGAGATCGAAAGTTCTTTCTCCCGCGCAACCTTCTTGAGCTCCTGCTCCATCGCTTTCAGTTCAGAAGGAAGGGCATACGTCTGGAGCTTTGCACGAGAACCAGTTTCATCGATCAGGTCAATGGCCTTGTCTGGCAGGAACCGATCGGTAATATATCGATCCGATAACTTCACGGCCTCGACAATGGCATCTTCCGTGATTTCGACGCCATGATGCTCCTCATATCGATCTCGAAGGCCTTGGATAATACGGATCGTTTCATCGAGATTGGGCGGTTGAACGTAAATCGGCTGGAATCGCCGTTTCAACGCTCCGTCCTTCTCAATGTGTTTACGGTATTCATCCAGGGTTGTGGCCCCAATGCATTGAATCTCACCGCGTGAGAGGGCAGGTTTCAGCATATTAGAAGCATCAATCGACCCCTCCGCAGCTCCCGCCCCTACCAGCGTATGAAGCTCATCAATAAAAATGATGATATTCCCCGCTTGCACGATCTCCTTCATAACAACCTTGAGACGTTCTTCGAACTGCCCGCGATACTTAGTGCCAGCGACGAGCGAGCCAAGATCCAGCGCAATGACACGACGGGAGAGCAGGTTATCTGGAACTTCAGATTGAATGATCCGTTGAGCAAGTCCTTCCACAATCGCCGTCTTTCCGACACCAGATTCACCGATCAATACCGGATTGTTTTTACTTCTTCGGCTCAGAATCTGGAGGACGCGTTCAATTTCATCGGCCCGTCCGATCACAGGATCCAGCTGACCCTCTTGCGCCAACTGGGTCAGATCCCGACCGAATTCGTCAAGCGCCGGGGTATTGCTCTTCCGATCCCTCTCCCGTGGCGCGGACTTGCGCAAAAACGTCACGGTCAATTGCCGCGCCGTGAGAAGATTGGCACCTAAGCTCCGAAGGATTTTCCCACCGATTCCTTCCTCTTCACGGAGGAGACCAAGGAGAAGATGTTCACTGCCGATATGATTGTGACCCAGCAACCTTGCTTCCTCGACTCCGTATTCGATCACTTTCTTCACTCGGGGACTAAACGGGATTTCCCCGAATGTCATCGTCGTCCCTCCACCCGGCAGATTTCGTTCGATTTCTAGCCGGATCTGCTCTGTAGATAGTCCCATCTTTTTTAAGATCATCAGCGCAATCCCATCCGACTCACGGAGGATCGCCAAGACCAGATGTTCGGTGCCGAGGTAATCGTTTTGATGACGTTCGGCTTCTTCCCGCGCAAGGATGATGATCTTTCGACCTTTGTCAGTAAATCGTTCGAACATCCTGCCTCCTCTTAATGAGTACACACCTTGGCTGCGCTGGAGCAAAACCCTTGAAAAATCTTGACCTAATTCTAACCACAGTATGATTGAGAGTCAAGGTTGAGAGGAGAACGAGACTGGTGACATAACAACATCAACTGCGCGGTTCTCAGTCTTGCCAACATCCATATCCATCAAGAGAGGAAGAGACTTCTCATTGACATAAAAAGAAATATCTCTATACAATCACACTCATTTTCTCCTCTATACGCACACCGAATGAGAAGCAAAAGCATTGGTATTTTAACTAAGCCCAAGTTTCTAGAGGTCAAGAGTACGTTATTAGGGGTAGTTGCCTGGCTCCGTGCCCGCAGCATCGACGTCCTGCTCGATACAACATCTGCAACATTGCTCAACGAACCAGGCGGTATGCCGAAAACCCAACTGGCTCAGAGAGCAGACGTCCTCTTGGTATTAGGTGGGGACGGGACCATCCTGAGTGCCGCCCGCCTCGCAGCTGAACGTAGCATTCCCATTCTCGGCGTCAACATGGGTGGTCTTGGCTTTCTAACAGAAGTGAGGCTGGACAATCTCTATCCATCGCTGGACCGAGTATTTGCCAACGATTGCATCCTCGATGAACGACTGATGTTGGCAACCCATATCCATCGCCATGGAGAAACCGTTGCCCGAGGGACTGTCCTGAATGATGTGGTTATCAGCAAAGGCACCCTCGCCCGCATGATCGACCTACAGATTTCGATCGACGGTCAATTCGTCACGAACCTGAGAGGAGACGGCCTCATCATCGGAACACCCACAGGATCCACTGCCTACTCGCTCTCTGCAGGGGGGCCCATCATCAATCCCGGCGTGCAGGCGCTTATTTTGACACCGATTTGTCCACACACTTTGAGCCATCGGCCACTTATCGTACCGAGCAATGTGGCCATTGACGTTACTCTCACGAGTCAGGATGAAGGATCGATGGTCACACTCGACGGCCAAGTCGGAGTCGCCATTATTCAGGGAGATAACGCGGTCATCAAAGCGTCAGCCTATCGGACCCGATTGATTCGTTTTCCGGAGAGCCACTACTATGAGGTGTTGCGGGGAAAGCTAAAATGGGGGCACGGATAACGGCTTCAATCCCGACTAGGACGACTTCCCCTGTTCGATACAGGCCAGCATGTCCTGATTCACTGTAAATTTGAACTCCCCGATACAATCAGTTTTCCCAACGAATGAGCGCTCCGCTACTTCAAGCGCCCGCAGCCCGTTCACATCAACCGGACGACTCTGTCGCGTTCTGAGCAGCGAATGTAGCTGGTCCAACACCGTCTTCGCATCTCCACCTGCTGAGTTCTTGGTCGACAGATAGCGCTCCACAACCTCTGCGCACCAATCGCCGTCGCGCTTCGCCACACCGACGAGGCCTTCACTCGCTTTTCTGGCCCAACCAGCGAGGAAAACACCGTCCATCACTTTCCCGCTCGTCTCGTCGTAAGCCTGAAAAAGCGCGTCGTCAGGATCGTTTCCCGTTTTATTGGGGTTCGTAATAAATGTCCCGTTCCTGTAGGGGAGCCCGACAGTCTCATCGACCTTGTCGCCAACCGCAAATACGACCGCATCACAGGGAAATTCATAGTACTGCTTCAACCCAACCGCGACGGTATCCTCGCCTTTTGGATCCAACCGATTATCCTCCATTTCAAGAGCCCGAACACGATTGCGCTCGTCTACCAAAATGCGCTTTGGAGAGGCCAGGAAGCGGAAGCCCATTTTTGTTTCTGAAACCGGAGGCTCACACTTCGTGAATTCGTCCGTAAAACCTTTTAAGACCTCATCGTGATTCTGCCCCACCTTAGCCAAACGATCTTTGATCCGCGCGAATTCACCACGAATCCCTTCCAGATCCATATTGGCACAGATACTACGGATCTCCTTCGGGTTGTACTTTCGTTCCACCGGGCCTCGTCGGACAATGGCCGTGACCCGCTCGACCTTCTTATAGCGAACCAACCAGTGAGCAATGTCCACCATCACATCCCCGGCACCAATCACACAGACATGCTTTCCCACTTCAAAGGGCCGATCGCCAAAACCAGGAAGACGATTGTAGTGATACACGACATCTTTCGCGTGGAACACACCCTGCGCTGAATCTCCCTCCACTCCGATCGCTTTCGTTCCTTGCGCCCCAATGGTGAACACAACCGCGCTTGCTCCAAGTCCACGGACATCATCAACCGTGAGGTCTTTCCCGTTTCCAATCGAGACATTGCCAAAATAGTGCACATTTTTCTGCTGGAGGAGCTCCCAATACTGTTTCTTAAGACCACCCCGGAGTTTCAATTTAGACGGGAAGATTCCATACTCAGCCAACCCTCCGAATCTGATGTCTCGATTGAGAATGATGATGTCATGTCCGGCTTTCGAAAGCGAACTGGCGACGGCCATGCCGGCTGGCCCTGCTCCTGCAACAATAATCACATGTGACGACGATCCACTCATAACAAGTATCCTTCACCTCTATATGATCAAAAAGCTTGGAATATCAACGATTCGCGGACTGTAACACAGCGGTTCTCGCACTGTCAAAAATGAAGAACTCGCACGCGCATCTACTTGCACGACTCGGTGTAGTCATCTAGAATCCGCCCACTTCTGCCCATGAGGCAAACCTTGTCGAACGACAATCAAACGACATACACCTAACCGTTATGCCTATTGGTCGACCACTCCCCGCCTCGCTCGAGGAGGTCCAGACTCCCCCAATACACTATTGCCGAGTCTCAATCGCTGACCGATCATTCTCATTAAAACAGTTGAATCCCGACGAAGCCTATCTCGTTCGGAACTTTGAGGATGTAGAAGACCTCGTCGCTCGTGGAGCCGATAGTGCACGCATTGCCATCAGCGAACACATATCCCCCGATGGTCCATTTCCTGGATATTCCCAGCTTGTGCTCGGCAGCCCGCTTGTCCCCAGCTCACCATTCTCCTTCGACCAATCGATCGTCATTGTACTTCCAACGTACAACGAACGATCCAACCTTGAAGCGCTCATCAATGCGATTGGTCACTATCTAGTCGCTGATATTCTAGTTGTCGATGATAATTCACCGGATGGAACCGGACAACTCGCCGATGAACTGAGTTGCAGGCATGAGCACGTCCATGTCTTGCATCGAGCAGAAAAACAAGGGCTTGGGCCAGCCTATTTGGCGGGGTTTAACTGGGCGCTCCAACAAAGGTATGACCGTATCATCGAAATGGATTGTGATTTCAGCCATGCACCATGGGACTTACCCCGCTTGGTGCACCGTAGCACAAACGCCAACCTGGTGATCGGCAGCCGCTACGTGCCTGGTGGGGGCACCGACAACTGGGACGCCAGGCGGCGCCTGGTATCTCGTTGCGGCAATACCTACGTGAGGCTCTTTTTAGGCTCCACGATTCATGACTGGACCGGTGGATTTCGATGTTATCATCGCGAACTGTTGTTGAGCATGTCCCTTGAAAAGGTGCGCGCCAAGGGGTACGTCTTTCAAGTGGAGCTCGCCTGGCAAGCCGTTCGACTAGGCGCAGCGATTCGTGAAGTACCGATTCGTTTCACAGACCGCGTACAAGGCCAAAGCAAGTTGGGCTGGTCGTCTATCATCGAAGGACTCGTAGAAGTACCCAAGATGGGGTTCCATAGGTAACAACTCATTACGGCCCCTCACAGCCAGTTTCCTGTTTGCTCAGGGAGCGACGGAGGAAATCGACGGCTCCTCCGATTCGAGTTTCGAAAGATCAATGACCAGTTCGTCCTTAGCGTTCGCCATAATGACATCGAACAAGCTATTTTTAATTGGAACGACGGCCTCCAGGGGTTGAAACCGTAAATCAAAACCTTTCGCTGCAGTTGGTCGCATGGGATATCGTCGATCATAGATCATCCCATAGGCTGGAATGCCATAAATGATGCGCCAATTGCCTAAGAGGATATGCAGTTCAGTCCCATGGATGTAAAGTCCTCCCGTCGTGATGATCCTCCTCGCGAAAGTTTGAGGCTCGCTCAGATAGAACGTGACTCGTTCGTTGTACTTCGCCTCTGAAAGCGCCTCCGCTAACCGCGCCGATAACAATGTCAATTCCTCGTCCGTGAAGGCTGGAACCAACGGAGACTCGCCTCTGAGCCACCGTTTCAGAGCAATCCAATGCTCCTGCACCATCAACCCGGACAGGATCCTCTGTAATCTCTCAGGTTCGATCTGATAGGGGTGTGCATGATGCGTTGGGGGCCATTCGGCCAGGACTTCCGTGTCTTCTTCCAACCGCACGAAATTCACCGGATCCTCATAGATAATCCTAGATGGTACATGTGGCACGGCACAACCGACCATCACGACAAGACCGAGAAGCAGCCCGGCCGACATCAGACGCAAACCATTGACCTGCATGATCACTGAAACCTAGTGTTCACTGATTGTGACGGTCATCTCCGCACGCTCCAACGGATTGTCCCGCCCATCCCGTTTCATGTTGACGATCGTATCGGCAACATCCATCCCGCTCTCGACCTCTCCGAAAACCGTGTATTGCCAGTCGAGAAAGTTGGCATCCGAGACACAAATAAAGAACTGGGACCCGGCACTGTCAGGATCGTTGGCTCTGGCCATCGAGACGATGCCCCGCTTGTGGGGCGTACTATTGAATTCGGCCTTCACCTTGTAGCCAGGTCCACCCATCCCATGCGATGAGCGGTCCGCGGTCTTACTATTGGGGTCGCCCCCCTGGATCATGAAACCGGGGATGACACGGTGAAATGTCGTTCCATTATAAAACCCTTCTTTGGACAGCTTGATGAAGTTATTGACATGACCTGGCGCCACGTCCGGATGGAATTTGAGAACGATCTCTCCGATCGGTTGTCCCTTGCTCGTGACTGCGATGGTGGCCTTGGTGTTCTTCAAAACGTCGCTCATGAGGTTTATCCTTTCTATCTCTTATCGAAAGAGAAACGGAGGTGGGGCGATACCGACCTCCAGTCCATGATTCACGGCTGTCCAAGAAAGACCATCGTCACTGCGGAACACCCCTGAACTCGTTCCCGCATACAGGCCTCTCTCACCGGCTCCCAGTAATACCTGAATGGACAGGTTCGTGAGGCCTCGATTCAGAGGCATCCACTGTTTCCCGTTATCAACCGTCTTAAAGATTCCGTGCCCTGTGGCAACAACCATGGTTTGGTCGTTCAGGACGATGCCACGGATGGAGTCATTGGGAAGGGCCCGACTAATTGAACGCCAGGTGAGTCCGCCATCTGTGCTGCGGAATACTCCCCCATCAAACGTCCCGGCTAAAATACTCTGGTCCTGATCGATCACCAGCACACGGATGAAGTTTTCAATCATGCCTTCATGATCTTTCAGCCCATGTCGGACACGAACCCACCCTGAAGACCGAGGGCTCAGTCGAAAAATCCCTTTTCCTGAGGTGCCCGCAAACAATGTTCCATCTGCCGCCTGTGCAAGCGAATGGACCAACGTATCATCAAGCCCGGTCGTGACGGGAACCCAGCGATCATCGTTACGGCGGAGACGATACACGCCGTCGCCCGTTCCGGCATAGAGCTCATGATCGACCGTCAGAAGCGATTTGACTTCCAGCCGTTTCAGTCCCTCATTCACGGGCTTCCACGTCGTGCCTTCATCACGAGACCGGAACACTCCCCCGCGAAACGTCCCGGCATACACGATCCCGTTCCTCGTGACCGCCAAACTCAAGATAAAGGGATCGGTGACTCCATCTCCCACAGAATTCCACGTGGTCCCTCGATCCATGGTCCGAAACACGCCGTGTCCAAACGACCCTGCATAGATAACACCGCTTTCGCTGATCGCGAGCGCCTGTACGCTTGTCGCAGACTGTTCTGACGGTCCTAAGGTAGCCGGAGCATCAGCCACCATCTGAGCCTTCGATGCCACCATCGCATCTCTCGATCGAGGTTCTTCTCCATGCGCCATTCCAAGAACCCAACCAGTCCATAATATGAGGACCAGCCAGGCAGTTCGTCCCAGTCTATTCGAAATGCCAAGGAGCTTCATCGCATTCTGGTTCCTGCCGTTTTGAACGGCACATCAGGGTCAGTCGGCAAATCCATCCCATCATGGTCCTGACTTCTCCCAAACACACGGGCCCCGATAATCCCAACCTCATACAGCAACATCAACGGAACTGCCATCAGTAACATCGTAAAAAGCGTGGCATCGGGCGTCACCACGGCAGAAACGATGAGGCACAGCAAAATGGCATGTTTTCGGTACCGTGCGAACGTCCGCGCCGACGCCGCGCCGATCACGGCCGCCAGCGTCATCGCCAATGGGAGTTCGAATGCGCAACCAAAAATGAGCAGAAATTTCACGTTGAAATCAATATAGATTCCCACCCCTAGCTGTGGAGTAATATCGCGATCGAGCCCAAAACTCACAAACCAATCGATCACGAGCGGCAGGATGACGGCGTTACAAAACACCATCCCCAACCAAAACAACGCTCCAGCCAACATGAACAGTGGGATCGCCCAACGCTGCTCCTTCGGCAGCAACGCGGGCTCAATCAACTTCCAACAGTGGTAGAAAATGGCCGGTAGACTGAGGATAAAGGCGGCCAACAACGACACCTTAATGGAAGCGAACAAAGCTTCCGTCGGCCCATAAAAGGCCAGTTGGTTCTCAAACGGCCGATTGAGCCACGCGACCATGTCGGCGGAAAACGAGAATGTCAGCACAAGCAACCCTAACATCGTTGCGCCAACGATGAGCAACCGGCGCTTGATGTTTTGGAGGTGCGCGGCAAGCGGATGGACTATCTGTTCCATGGTGATGGCCTAGTCGTGTACGCGGCACTTGCCTCACGGCATTCTACCGTGCCGGTTCCAGTCATTGGTCGCGGTGGTGACGAACGAACTCCGCAAGTTTATCCTTCATGGCCAATTTTTCTTTTTGGATTCGCTTCTTCTCGATCTCTTCATTCGGCGTCAGGACATGGCGCCTCTGCAACTCGTTCAGCTCACGATCCAGACGATGGTGAGATTCCTCCAGCTCACGGAATTCGGTGCTGCTGCGGCGAAGCCGTTCGACAATCGCATCTTCCGTCAACATACGACACCTCCCGGTTAGAGTGAGTCTGTCGAGGCTGATTCACCTCCTGCGCGGCACGTTGGTACATTCTGTCGACCGTTCGGCATGACGAGCGGATTCATTTCCATCAGCACGGCATCTTCATTTGGATTGGAATAATACTGAGGACGTGTCCCGACCTGCACAAACCCCATCGCAGTATAGAGTGAGCGCGCAGGCTCGTTCGACGCTCTGACTTCAAGCACCGCCCGAGTCGCCGCCTGATCAAGTGCCACGCGGAACGCTTCCCTCGCCAGGGCCGTTCCAACCCCCTGCCTCCGCATCGACTCTCGCACGGCCAGATTCATCAGTCGCAGCTCTTCAAAGACGATCCAGAAACAGTGATACCCGACAATCGCGCACTCGTTGCCTGCTGCTGACTGCCTTTGATGCATCGCCACGAGAAAGTGCGCAAACTGATTACCCAGCAACTCCGTCTCGAGCATTTTGCGCGTCCAGGGAGACGAGAAGCAAGCCTCTTCCAATTCGAGGATATCCGGCAGCATGTCCGGCATAGCAGGAAGGATGTGCAATTCTGAGCGTACCTTGTCGCTGTTCATCCGTTCTGTATGTTCTTACGTCTAGGACGACGGGCCAGTCTCGCCGCCACTTTTTTCTCAACTCTGTTCCGGCGTCGCGTCACCGATGAGATGCCTCCCGAACGTTCGTACTGGATTTCCGCCTCAGCACGCTGTACGTACAACGGAGCCACCACACTCCCGGCAATCACGCCACACCGTATCTGCTCCATTCCCATGCGAGCGACCTCAATCGCCGAAGGTCTGAAAGCATGATCCGGCCCGATCGTGACCCTGACCGACTCCGGCAATGCAGATCGGATTTCGTTCTCCATCGCTGACCATCCGAGCCCGAACAGTACAGTCTGGTCTGGCAAGCTCTGCGCAAGCGCTCTGGGAGTGCCGACCTGCTCACTCACAAGCCGTTCCCACTGTCCCTCACTCATGCAACGAAATAAGGCCCAATAGACCTCATCGCGACGACTCATCAATACGGGACAGAGAGGACGAGACTCCCCTTGCACCGTCCTCGCCATCGCCTCCAAGGTGGGAACCAGCGCAAGAGGAAGCCCGCTGGCTGCTCGCAGCCCCAGGCAGGTCGCAAGCCCAACACGAATCCCCGTAAACGACCCAGGCCCTACTGAACAACAGAGGCCATCCAGCTCGCTGAGTCGTAGCTGAGACTTGCGGAGCAGTTGATCGATGGCCGGCAGCAGGAGCGACCCATGGGCGCCGCCCGCTTCCTGCTCATGCAAGCCCACCACCCGATCATCATCGAGGAGGGCCACACTCTGCCACGCAGTAGCCGTTTCAATTGCCAGAATTTTCATCGTAACTTACGAAGCCTGCCCCAAGTCCTTTGCGTTGATCGTTTGGTTATGATGTAACTCGTGGAAGGTGACCTGGATCGATCCCTCCCCATGACCGTCGACGAGAGAGACCTTGAACGGGCGTAACAATGGGCCGTCTTGTTCAACCACCATCCGCGCTGGCTCTGTCTCCGAATCATTGAGTCTCCTAAAATCATCGTACTGGATGGTCGCTTCCACGTCGCCGTCCGTTCCCAACCGATCTTCTTGTACCACTAAGAGTCGACGATCAAACCAGAGACGCCGGATAGCATGACGCCTTGCATCCACTCCATCGCTGACGGCCGTATAGACATCAAGACGATAGCGATCACGTTCCTCCACGACTTTCACGGTTTCCTCGTGGGTGATCGCACTGGTCCCCAAAACCCCGCCGACCGCCCAAGCACTCAATTGCGAGAATCGAGCAAGCTTCCCAAGATCTCTCATGTCGGATTGGCGACCACTATACACTTTCCCTTCCAGCGGCAAACGGAGCGTATACCAATCGTCTGCCTGTACAAATTCAAACAGCTCGTTTCCGATCGGTGTAAAACCTCGCAGACGCAAGGCATTGGGGCGACGGTAGTGGACGGTTCCTTCCACGCGAGTCGCGATCGGCATAAGCCCGCCACGTACTTTTGCGGTGAATAGTCCCTTCATGGTATAAACGGCGGCCTCTCGCTGCCGCAACAGCGTCGTGAGTTCTTCAGCCGTGACCTGTTTCAACGGCGGTGCTTCTTTCGGACCGATGAGTGCACATCCGGCTAACTCGATCCCTATCGATAGGAGGATGAGAGACGAACGAACCGCCTGTGTCAGGAGAGTGGCTATTCCTTGTGACGGGCGACGTCGATGACTAGGCCAATACAATATCAAGCGCCTCTCTCACTTCGTGAATCCCGATCAATTCCATCCCATCGATGGGATCCAGCTTCGTCAGATTGCGTTCTGGCAACATGCAGCGTTTAAACCCCATCTTGGCTGCCTCGCGGATGCGCAATTCCGCTTGACTCACGGCACGGACTTCACCACCTAACCCAACCTCGCCTAAGACAAGCATTCCCGACTCAACCGGTATCTCCCGTAAACTTGAGGTGACGGCAGCAACTATCCCAAGATCGATTGCCGGCTCCTCAATGCGCATCCCTCCTACAATATTCACATAGACGTCCTGTCCAGACAAATGAAACCCTAACCGTTTCTCCATCACCGCAAGCAACAACGAAACCCGATTGAGTTCCACACCGTTGGCCATCCGCTTGGGCATGGCATAACTGGTCGACGAAACCAGCGCTTGGAGTTCGACGAGAATGGGCCTGGTCCCCTCGAGGCTTGAGACAACAACCGAACCGGTACTTCGCTCAGGACGTTCGGCCAAGAACAGCTCGGAGGGGTTGCTCACCTCTTCCAGCCCCCCATCTTTCATTTCAAACACCCCGATTTCATTCGTCGACCCAAACCGATTTTTGACGGCACGAAGGATCCGGTAGCTGTGTCCTTTGTCTCCTTCGAAGTACAACACGGTGTCGACGATGTGTTCCAACAAGCGTGGCCCCGCAATGGCCCCCTCTTTTGTCACGTGTCCGATGATGAAGACCGGAACTCCAGCCCGCTTGGCGAACCACATAAGTTGCCCGGCTACTTCCTGTACCTGACTAATGCTACCTGGAGCGGACGTGATCTGTTCCGTATACACGGTTTGGATCGAATCAACGACCACCGCCACCGGCTGGATCTCCTGGACCGCTTTGAGAATCTGTTCCAGCGAAGTTTCCGCCAGAATCAGCAAATGTGGATGTTCGATACCTAGACGTTGCCCACGCATCTTGATCTGCCGCGGTGATTCTTCTCCAGACACATACAGGACCGGCGCATCCTTTGCGGCCAACCGAGGCAACGCTTGCAGGAGCAGTGTCGTCTTGCCGATCCCAGGGTCACCGCCGATCAAAATCACCGCACCGGGAATCACGCCGCCCCCTAAGACTCGATCAAACTCACCGATGTTGGTCAACCGGCGATCTTCACCCACCACTTCAATCTCGGCAATCGGCGTAGCCTTGGCTTGGGCCGTTTTCATCGCGGCGGGACGCCCTTTGCCGCTTGCGGCTTGCCGCTCCTCTTTCATCGTATTCCAGCCGGTGCAGTCGGGGCATCGGCCGAGCCACCGTGGGGATTGGTGCCCACAGGCCTGACAGGAGAAGACGACCTTGGCTTTCAACGAATTAGCCTCACAGAGAAAGGAAATGGTTGAAGCTATCTTAATGGATGTCCAGGGGGAAGAAAAGGACTTGGCAAACAGGTGGGTATTACGTGGCAAACGAGTCGGCCTTAAGAATTCTGCAAGGCAGCCCGATATTGATCGGAGGAATTGGAATCGCCCTCCTGCGCTATGAGAATACGGATCAGAATAGACGAATTGCAGCCCGGTATGCGAGTCGAAGAGTTGGATCAGTCTTGGCTGCAGACACCGTTTTTTCGTCACAAGATGACGATCACGTCTATCCAGCAGATCGCCCAGTTGAAAGCTTCTGGAGTCCAAACCCTCATCGTCGACACTGAAACAGAAGAGATCACTGAAGAATCAGCCTCAGTCACCGATGCCTCGGATCATCCCGCTGTCCCAGCGACGAAAGATGTTGCCTCAACCGCTCCGACCGTCCCGTTCGAGGAAGAGCTTCCGGCTGCCAGGCAGGTGTATCACGCAGCGAAAGCCGTCATTCAAGAGGCGATGAATGACACGCGCCTTGGACGAGCGATCAACGTCGATGCTGTGCGCACGGTCATCTCGGACATGACCGACAGTGTCTTTCGGAACCCCGACGCGTTGTCCAGCCTCTCGCGGCTCAAGCGATTCGACGAATACACCTTTTACCACTCCGTGAACACTTCTCTGCTGGCGATGTCCTTGGGGCGAAGTCTCGGGTTCGATCGGGCCATGATTCATTTGGCCGGAGTCGGCACGCTCCTCCATGACATCGGTAAGATGAAAGTTCCACTCGAAATACTGAACAAGCCTGGCCGCTTCGAGGCCCATGAAATGGAAATCATGAAACAGCATGTGCTCCGAGGCGTCGAGGTCCTCACCAGCACAACCGGTCTCGGCAGTTCGTATATTCAGCCCGCGCTGGAGCACCACGAGCGCGTCAATGGCGATGGCTATCCGCATCGGCGCGCGCACCAAGACATCAGCCAAGTCGGCCTCATCACGGCAGTCGTCGATATCTACGATGCAATGACGAGCGATCGCTGTTATCACAAGGGCAAACCTGCCCATGAAATCCTTCAATTGCTCTATCGTCTCTCGCTTGAAGGGCACCTCGACACGACACTGGTCCAACGATTTATCCAGGTTGTCGGCATCTATCCGGTCGGCTCGGTCGTCGAGCTCAACACGGGTGAGACCGGCATCGTCAAACGGATCAATCATGATGCTCCACTGGCGCCCGTCCTCGTGCTCGTGAAGAGCGCCGGGAATACCTTGCTATCCAAACCCACAGAGCACGACCTCTCTGAGCAGGGCAAGCAACCGCGTCAACAGGTCAGAGCGGTTTTGCATCCCCACCAGGCAGGTATAGACCCAGCCAACTACCTCGATAAGAAAGCGGCGTAACCACCACGAACAGTTGCGTAGTAGCCTGCCACTCGTCTCCATGGGACAGTACGTACTGCATGCCTCTGCAACTCAAGATTTGCCGTTGGCGTTCCGATATCGCTTATCGGGAGCTCCGACGTCCCTCGCCTGAGTCATGAAAAAACGAATCGGCATCGACGAACTACAGCCTGGTATGCAAATCGACCAACTGGATCGGTCTTGGCTGGATACGCCGTTCTTTCGTCATAAGATGACGATCACCTCAGCGGCCCAGATCGCGCAGCTCAAAGCCTGTGGGGTACGAACCCTTGTCGTAAACACAGCTGCGGTCGAAGACGACGTGGAGTCTGTCTCGGAACTGGACATTGCCACGGATCCCTTGCTCACGGCGGTGGAAGCACCACCATCGGTGCCACCCACGAGTCCCTTCGAAGACGAATTGCCCACGGCCAGGCAGATCTATCAAGCCGCCAAAACAATTGTACAGAACGCCATGCACGATACGCGGCTTGGGCGAGCGATCAATATGGATGAGGTCAATCGAGTTGTCTCCGACATGACCGACAGTGTCCTGAGGAATCCCGATGCTCTCACCAGTCTGTCACGTCTAAAACAGTTCGATGAGTACACCTTTTACCATTCCGTCAACACCTCCATCCTGGCCATGTCGCTCGGACGCAATTTGGAGTTTGACCGCACCATGTTGCATCAGATCGGAGTGGGCACACTCCTACACGACATCGGCAAGACCAAAGTTCCTCCCGAAATTTTGAACAAGCCTGGCCGCTTTGAACCGCATGAGATGGAAATCATGAAGCAGCACGTCCTCCGAGGCGTGGAAGTGCTCTCCACCACAACCTGCTTGGACGATTCCTACTTGCGTCCCGCCTTGGAACATCACGAACGGGTCGATGGCACCGGCTATCCACACAGACGAGTACGCAGCGAGCTCAGCCAATTCGGCCTCATGGCGGCAGTCGTTGACATTTACGATGCCATCACCAGCGATCGGTGCTACCACAGGGGACGAGTGGCCCATGAAGCCCTGCAGTTTCTGTATCGCTTGGCATTGGAAGGGCATTTGGACGCCACCCTGGTTCAGCGGTTCATCCACGTGGTGGGTGTCTATCCGGTCGGGTCAGTCGTTGAGCTGAATACAGGGGAAGTGGGTGTCGTCAAACAGATCCACCATCACGTCCCGCTCATGCCGGTCATGCTCATCGTGAAAAGCGCGGGCAATACCCTCCTCTCGACTCCGCACGAGTTGGATCTCGTCGCACAGATCGAAACACCCCATCGAAAGATCACCGCTATCCTCGATTCCAAACAAGCCGGAATCGACCCGACCGATTATCTCGACAAGAAGGCGGCATAGACATGCTGATCGCTTCAATGAACCAGCAGATAGTCGGGTGAAGAATCTCTCTTATTTTCAGATCTGGAGACGAGTCTCGAAAATTATTTGGTTGGCGGGCCATGCAAGGAGTCAGTGATATCCTGCATTTCCTCGATGGCACGAATCACATCCTCCAGCGGCAACTGAGCCCACCGACGGAGTTGTTCACGTCGTGCCCCTTCAAAAGTGGTTACACGCCAGTCGAAGTCCGATGTCTGTGGTTTATTGTTTTCCATCATCAGGCAATAGTATGCGCAGGTGTTCAATATCGATCCTGTCCTGCTCCCTCCCTGCCACTTCCTTCATTCTAATCAATGTCGGGATACTGACAAATCGAACTTCTACAGTCCCATACAGCGGCTTGATGAGAGCCTTGGCATACTCCTCTGCGAACGGGAATGGTTCCTGGACAAAGAGATCAATGGACGTCTCAGGGTGACGATCGCTCCAGAGCTGGAGAACCTGCATATTTTTGTTGCGGATCCAGTCTTCGCGGGTTGAACGATCAGCAAATTGCTCCGCCGTAACCGGGGCCAACGGTTTGTAGTCAAGAGGCTCAAGCGCGGCAAAGACTCGCTTGATATTGTCTGGTATCAATTCGATGACAAAATCAGCATCCTTAGTAAAACGCAGATACCCATGAGCATTCACCGCGAGCCCACCAGCAACTAGAAAGCGGACATCGGCGGCGTTGAGTGCTCGGATGATAGCCTCGAAACTCGCCAATTTCACAATAATCCTATCTTAATGGAGACCTGCAATGATTGAAAGCAGAGAGAAGATCACTGCCAACCTGGATCTCTCGTTTCAGAGTCCACCCGGAGAAACGACTGCAACCCTATCTTCTCGTTTCGTCAAGCCGACAAAACATTGACAGATCAATTTTTTTGACACTGTCAATCTTTTGAAAATTGATTGGTACGTGTCACTACGTAATCATTAAGTCATTGAAATTCTGGGACATGACAATGTGGCGCAGCTCTTGCTTGAGCCAACTCCCAGCTGTGTACGTAAACACCCTGGGAGGAATCGATGGATTGTCCGAAGTGTAAGGGAATGATGATGTTAGAGCGGTTCTCGGATTTCTTTCTCGTCTTCTATGCCTGGAAGTGTATCAATTGCGGCGCCATTATCGATCGCACCATTTCCAACAATCGCCGAAAAAGCCTGGCTGCCCGAAGCTCCCAAGCTGTTGCGACGCGGTAGAAAGACCGAGAGATTCTAGGGCTAGGAATTCAGACATGGTGAGCCTGTAGTTTTGTCTGCAGTATTTCTCACCTTCTTAGGCCCCTCAGATTCGCTCCTTCACGCCGCCTCGGAAGCGGTCGCGCGCACGCCGTCCAGGACCCGAAGCAGGACATCGATCTCCCCGGACGGGAACAAGCTATCAGGACCAGATGGCGCGATATCCGTGAACGGCGATTCATAGAGTCGAGCCGGCTCTATGACACCATGCTCGGTAAGGTGATCGACGATCAAGTTCACGAATTCCAGTTGGTTCGCAGTGAAAGTCTTTCCATTGATGAACCGCGCCAGGGCATCTTTCGCAGCACTCCGATCCATCCCGACCAGAGACCGGACGAAGAGACCCAAGCCTTTGGCTTCATCTGCTGAGCGGCGGATCTCATCCGGGCCACCTACCCCACTCGTGTCCAGCAACTGCTCCAGCTCCCTCAGGTCTGTGGCAGTCAGCGGCTTATTCATGCGCAGCTTGGCAACCGCAACGTGGTCAAGGTGCTGCCGGAGGAACGCTCGTGCCTTGGCGACAAACTTCGCATGATCCGTCCCGACGGATAAACCAGGCAGGGTGAAACTGGTCTCGCCGCCCATCAGATCTTCGAAATCCGTGTAGACCGGTTTGCGTTGGCGCTTGTCGATAAACTGCACCAACCCGCGCAGTCGACGGCGCATCGCTTCCAGCATCGCTACGGTGACATCCTGCCACCACTCATCGCTCTGAACGTCCTGAATGAGCACCATTTGTTCACGCACCATGGGGATAGCGCTCTTCTCTTCCAGCAACCCAGCAATTTCAATGACCCGATCGCGCAGTCGCGCAAGACTTGGCTCGAGCCGAAGCAAGGACAGTTGGAGGTTGAGTGCAAGCAGATCGAAGCGTTTCGCTTCTTCGTTCTCGGGGTCGAGCTCAGAGGGAAGCCCTGCGATCTCATGAGATAGTTCGGCCAGCGCCTCGTTTGCCAGCACCACCCAGGCCTCGGGCCTGGCGTATTTTTCCACCAGGCGCCGATGGGGTCGCACCACAAAATTGTCGAGATTCATGGCGGCCACTTCCCGTTGCAGCAGCTCCGCGATTGATCGTCTCAGGTCCTCTTTCGTCGACGGTCCACCATACGTTGCCAAGGCTTCCTTCATCGCCGTCACGAGCTTGTCCTGTGAGGTCGTATCCAATGTGGCCAAAAGTTCCAACCGTGCGGTGAAGAGCCGCTTTCCCAGGGAAGCACCGACCCTGCCTTCAGTTGCAGGAATGTCCTGGCTGAAGTACTCGAGATTTTGACAGTAGTCGAAGAGATAGAAGAACGTCTTGTGGTGACCCGGCCCGAACAGGTCCGGGCACAGCCGCGTCCCACGCCCGACCATCTGCCAGAACTTCGTCCTCGACCGCACAAGCTTGAAGAAAACCAGGTTCACCACCTCAGGCACATCGATGCCCGTGTCGAGCATATCGACCGAAATGGCAATGTGCGGCGCCTTGTCCTTGTTCGAGAAGTTATCGATGAGGCTCTGGGCATACTCGGTCTTGAAGGTGATCACACGAGCAAACTGACCCCGGTAGTGTGGGTAGTTGGCATTGAAACGCTCAGCGATGAAATCGGCATGCTGTTGATTCTTGGCGAAGATGATCGTCTTGCCCAACCGGTCGCCACCCGCCACCGTCAGGCCGCGCGTCATGACATGGGCCAACACCTTGTCCACCGTGTCCTTGTTGAAGAGCCACCGGTTTACAGCCTCGGACTCCACCCGGTCAGGCACGGTGCCGTCCTCGTCCCACTCCAGCGCATCCCACTGGTCCTTTTCCTCTTCCGAGAGTTGAGCATACGTGATGCCCTCACGCTGGAACCTGAGCGGCACCGATACGGCCTGTGGTGGTACGAGAAAGCCGTCACGCACGGCTTCTTCCAATGAATAGGCGTCGGTCGGGACACCGTTCTCTAGGTCAAAGAGACTATAGGTGTTCCGATCCACCTCGTCCTTCGGTGTCGCCGTCAACCCGACAAGCAGCGAGTCGAAGTACTCAAAGATCGCCCGGTACTTCTGGAAGACAGAACGGTGGGCCTCATCAATGATCACAAGGTCGAAATGGCCGACACCGAATCGCCGCTGGCCGTCCGACGTCTCGTCAATCAGTCCCATCATCGTGGGATAGGTCGAGACAAAGACGCGTCCCTCTTCGTTCTTGTCGGTCACCAGATTGACTGGAGAAGCATCCGGCAGGTGTCGCTTGAAGGCATTCACGGCCTGGTTGACCAGCGCCACACGATCGGCGAGAAAAAGCACGCGTTTGGCCCAGTTGCAGCGCATCAACAGGTCAGCGAGTGCGATGACGGTGCGTGTCTTGCCGGCGCCAGTCGCCATAACCAGTAAAGATTTACGATCATGATCGCGCTCGAATGCCTCAGCGACTCGACGGATCGCTCGTGTCTGGTAATGACGTTCAACGATCGTTGGATTGATCGTGGCCGCCGCTAATGACCGCCGAGTATCACGGCGCTGGACGAGGAGCTCCAGTTCTGCCTTCTTGTAGAAGCCCTGGACGCGACGGGGCGGATAGCGCTGATCGTCCCAGATCCAGTGTTCGTAGCCGTTCGAGTAAAAAATGACAGGCCGTTGTCCGAACTGCTGCTCCAGGCAATCGGCATAGAGCTTCGCCTGTTGTTGCCCGACTCGTGGATCCCGGCGTGTGCGTTTGGCTTCGACGAGTCCGAGAGGTTTACCGTCGTCGCCCCACAACATGTAATCCACGAAGCCTTTCCCTTGAGCATTCGGCATACCGCTGACCTCGAACTCCCGGTCACGGAGCTGATCAAGCAGCCAGCCTGCTTCTTTGAGAAGCAAATCGATGAAATAGTCGCGAGTCTCAGCCTCGGAATAGTCGTGAGTGTCTGGCTGCGCGTTCGCGGCCTTCTTCGCTTCGGTGATCTCAGCACGGAGACGCTTCAGCTCCTCATCGAGTGCCGTCTTATCGGTGAGTAGAGCCGCAAGGCTCTCGTCTTTCTGGCACAGGCGCGTTTCGAGCGTTTGCAACTGCTCAGTCGTCTGCTGGGAGGTCTGCGCCGGACGAGGCAGCGCCCCTGGATCAAAAGCCAGCCCTGGATCTGGTCGTGAGACGCGTGCGTATGTGCGCGCGAACCAATAGGCCACATGAAACAGCTCGCGCACCGCAACGAGCGCATCCGATTCCGGGATGGGACGGTGGCCATGCACGGCGCGATTGCCGAGTGTATTGATCACTCGCGCTTTGCTGAACACCGCTTCGCCTACCATCTGTTTGAAGCTTGGCTCGTGGATGAGCGCTGAGAGGTTGTCCTGATAGGGGAGCTTCAGCGCTGCGTCATATTTGTAGGCCCAGCTGACGGCGAGCTCCAGCGTACGACGCGCATAGAAACAGGCCGTACGGGGATCGGCCCGCACCGCGGCCTCCGCTTTCGACGCCGCCTCGAAGACGGCGGCCCATTCGTGCTGAAGAAAGACGAATTGACTCATAGTAAGACGTGCCACCCTTGCCGCTGTATGTCACAGCTACCTGTCACAGTATGTCATAGCTCACTCCGGCTTGTTCCGGCTGGTGCGGCGCGGACGTTGGCCCAAGACTGGAACGTACGAACGGTTGGGATCGGTCACGACGGCTGCGCCTGACTCTCGGATGAGGCCTTTTTCGAGCAGGAGACGCAGGTCCCGTTGCAGTGAGCGGCGGCTCACCTTCGTGAACAGCGGCTCCAGTTCGCCAAGCGACAGCATCCCGGCTTCATGGATCGCGGCCAGCATCGCCGTCTGGCGCACCCCGAGCCGGTGCGCCTTGGCAACAACATCCGCACGAATGATGGCCGTCCCCCGGTTCTTCACCTCTTCCATCTGCTGCATGAGTCCATGTACGAAATACTCAAGCCAGCCGGTCAGCTCCATTCCCTGCTCGCGTACACTCTGGATCGCACGATAGAAAGCAGAACGATCACGATCGTAGAACTCGCTGAGGGTAAACAGTCTCTTGAAGTCGTACCCCGACCGATACAGGCAGAGCGTGGAGAGCAGACGCGACGTGCGTCCGTTGCCGTCGACGAAGGGGTGGATATGCACAAGCTGAAACTGCGCGATGCCGGCCACCAGCACAGGGTGGATATCCCTGTCGGTGCGTAACCACTCGACCAGCTCACGCATCAGCGGCGGGACTTGCTCGGCTGGCGGCGGCGTATAAATGACTTCGCGCGTGTGGCTGTTGCCCACATAGTTTTGGATCAGGCGGTATTGTCCTGGTTGTGCAGCGCCGCCGCGCACGCCTGTCACCAGCCGCTTGTGGATCTCCCGGATGAGCGCCTCGGTGATCAGCTCACCGCTGCCCAAATACTCTGCCACCAGATTGAACGCCTCGCGGTAATTCAACAGCTCACGGACGTCATCACGGTTTGCGCCTTCAACTTTTTCTCCTGCCCACAGGCGCGCGGCCTCATCGAGCGTGAGGTGCGTACCTTCGATGTGTGTGGTGTGGTGCGCTTCCAGTAACAGAGCCCGCTGGCTCATGCGTGCGATCCAGTTCTCCGACAACGTGGCCGCTTCCAGAAATCCACGCGCGCGTTCGATTGCCGTGAGCGCCGCGGTGATGGGATTTGTGATCGTGAAGCGCGGAGCGAAAGACATGCTATAGCTCTCCTTGGAAGGCGCGGTGCTGGAGGGAGGCGATGAGTGGATCGAGTTTAGCCAGTGCAGTCCGCACTGTGCCCTTCAGTTCGACAAAGACAGCCACTTTCTGAGCAAAACGCTGCTGCTCTTGGAGCGGCGGACAATAGAGCCTTATCTTGACCATCCGCGTTAGCCCAAGGTCCCGATTTGCAATTCCGTGCGTCAATACCTGCGACTGCCGATAGCAGAACTCGCTGTTGAGCATGTTCTCGAGCCATACGGCCTCGACTTTGTTGGGATTCAGTTTCAGAAGTGCGATGTGAACCCATACAGCAAACTGGCGATCTGTATCGACCTTCGCTGCAAGTCCTGTCGTTCCTCCTTTGGTGTAGAGAACATCGCCACGCTCTGGCCTGCACTTCCGCCATTGAACTTCCGCATCCTCTGCACTGATGAACTTCAAATCTTCCCAGCTGATTTGTCCTGCACGGATATGCCGGGTAGAGAGAATCGGTACACCCTCTTCTACATAACTCGGGCTGACATGCGGCCCATCTGATGCGCTGAAGACCAAGTCACCAAGCATAGCACCTGGCCACCCCTTCGGATTCGTCGCTGGGTCACCGAACATGTCGAGGAAGATGGATTGGGTCAGGGTGTCGAGCTTCGCGAGGGCGGCGCGGCGTTTGGCTCGCAATTCGTCCGCCTTGTCTAAGATCGCCGCAATCCGCCGCTGCTCCAGCATGGGCGACAGAGGCATCTGGGATTCATAAACGATTCGATCAGAGACAGCTGGGTAACTGGCTCCTGTTGCTTTCCGTACCATGTCGCTCACGAAGCGAGGAGATTTGACCCAGTGATAGAGGTACTGGCCGTCTAGCTGACCTGCCCTCGGGCGAAGCACACAGAAGCCTGTCGATGCCGTAGCGCCATCTAACTCTGACGGCACTCGTGCAACCGCGTTCAGGTTGGGCCGGACCGTTGAAACCAGAATATCGCCGGCACGAACAACTTGCCTTGCCCTGCTTGGCGCTTCAACGCACTGGATTTCACGCGCACCCACAATGATCTTGTCGTTCTGATCGACTGCACTCAGATCGATGTAGGTGAATATACCATCAGGATCGTCTCGCTCAGGTGTCCATGACGAGACCGGCTCAACTAGTTCTCCGATTGCGCTCAACGGCGCTGCGATCATCCCAGCATCTCCTCCAGCTCCTTCATCCCCCGCTGAATCTCTTCCTCCAGCTTCGCCAGCTCGGCGAGGATTTCCTTCGGCGGGCGGTGCTCGACTGCCTCATGCACCACTTCCTTGTAGCGATTCAGCGAGAGGTCGTAACCCTGTGCGGCGATGTCGGCCTTCGGCACGCAGAAACTCTGCGCGGTGCGCGGGCGCTCTCGCTCACTGCCGTCGTGCTGCACCCAACGCGTCAGCACGTCGGGCAGGTTGTTTTTCGCATGCTCGTCGGCGACAAGCGGCGTCTTCGGCACCGGGCCGAGCTTGTCTTCTGGCAGGAGCGGTGTCCGCTTGTCATCGAGGCTCCAGCCGTCGGCCTCGACGTCGTAGAACCAGACAAAGTCGGTGCCGCCGGAGTTGGTCTTGGTGAAGACAAGGATCGCGGTCGAGACACCAGCATAGGGCTTGAACACGCCGCCTGGCAATTTGACCACGGCATCGAGTTTCTGATCCTCGACCAAGATACGGCGCAGTTCCTTGTGTGCTTTACTCGCTCCGAATAGCACGCCGCCCGGCACGATGACCGCCGCACGGCCGCCAGGCTTGAGCAGGCGCAGAAAGAGCGCAAGAAAGAGCAGCTCGGTCTTCTTGGTTTTGACGATCTGGAGGAGATCCTTGGCTGTATTCTCATAATCCAGGCTGCCGGCGAAGGGAGGATTCGCAAGCACCAGGGTGTACTTTTCCTCCTCTCCCGCATGGTCCTGCGCAAGCGAGTCGCGGTAGCGGATGTCCGGACTCTCCACCCCGTGGAGCAGCATATTCATGCTACCGATGCGCAGCATCGTGTTGTCGAAATCAAAGCCGTGGAACATGTGATGGTGGAAGTGCTCGTTCAGCGTCTTGTCGTGCAGGAGGTTCGGGTGCCGCTCGCGGAGGTACTCGCCCGCCGCCACGAGAAAGCCAGCCGTGCCGCAGGCCGGATCACAAATCACATCAGTCGGTGTCGGCGCAGTCAGCTCGACCATGAGCCGGATGATGTGACGCGGGGTGCGGAACTGCCCGTTCTGCCCAGCCGTGGCGATCTTGGCCAGCATGTACTCGTAGACATCGCCTTTGGTGTCGCGTTCCTCCATCGGCACGTGATCGAGCAAGTCCACCACCTTCGCCAACAGCGCCGGCGTTGGAATGGTGAAGCGCGCGTCTTTCATGTGATGCGCATAGGTGGAGTCGCCGTTCCCGAATTGCCGAGCGAGATCGGCACGGAGGAATGGAAACAGGTGCTCTCCGACCAGGGTAAACATCTCGGCTGGAGCAAAGTGTTTGAAACGTGACCAGCGGTAGTCCTCGTAGGACCGGCCCTTCGAGTCCTGGCCTATCGGAAAGATCCGCCGCTCCATCGGCTTCTTGAGGCGATTGGCCTTGTTCTCCTCAAGCGTATGCAGGTCGTCGAGGCGGCGGATGAAGAGGAGATAGGTGATCTGCTCGATCACCTCCAGCGGATTCGAAATGCCACCGGACCAGAAGGAGTCCCAGATGCGATCGATCTGATTCTTGATGTCACCAGTGATCATGGCGTTCCTTCCGAAAGGTTCACAGGCTGGTTTCTTCCCTCTCTTGGATGAACGGAAGAATTAGCCGAGAGGCATACCGCCTTTTCGCAAGAAATGCAATGAATCCGGATGGTGAGACTGACTTGAAGTGAGGCGCTGAGGACTGACGAGGTGTGGCTGGAGGTTTCGCTCGTCTTACAGCTTCCTCCGCACTTCCTTCCAATCCTTCGCCACTTGGGCTTTCCTCGGCACATTGCCCTTCGGCGGTTCCGGCACCATGATCGCGTCGAGACGCCGTTGGAGGAATGCCTCGGCGAAGGCCTTTGACCGACCGATGCCAATCTTCACAGTCTTCCAGCCCGCCTCCTGAAACTCGTCAATTTTCTCCCCTAACCCTTTCAGGTCAGCGGAGAGAGGCAACACATAACCTGCTGGAAACTTATGTAGCTTAAGCCATTCCCCGACTTCCGTGCTCAGTCGAAAGCTATCTCCCCCTGCTGGCAAGGGCGCGACATAGATGACTCCATAATAAAACCTGGTGAGTTTCTCGAGTTCATCAGCCGCCTCGGACATCGGCTTTCCTCCCGATTCAGGCCCAAGGCCGATTGTGGGCACTCGGCTGGGCGGGGAGATCTCCATGAGCGACGAGAGTTCGATCACGAGAATCGGTTGTCGCTTCTCCCAGACAGCGAGATGAGCTTGCCCTTCGGCGGAATCGACTCGTGGACTCTGACCGACACGCACCTGAACGAGTTTGATCCCTTTCGCTGTAGGCGTATAGGTCAGGAACGCTCGCCCATCGCCACCGGTCATGGCGGATGCAACGACCTTCCCATCAACGAGGAGTTCAAGCGGTTCGCCACCCAGGGCAGTACTCGCGACCAGCCCTTTCCCAATCAGCTTGGCTTCAATAGTGACGGCTTGATTCGGCGAGGTGAGCGCATCCTTCACCACGACCGTTGCAGCCGTCTTGTCGGCTGCAACGAGCAGAGTGTGATCGAGGATAAACGCAAACAGAAGAACAAAGGCGAGAACAATTCTGATGGTGCGGACGCTGGCTGGTGACCACACAGCCAATCAGTCCCTTCCTTAGGCCTTCAGCGCCGTGAGCACTTCGTCGGCATGCCCATCGACCTTGACCTTCCGGAAAATGGCCTTCACCTTTCCCTCAGGATCGATGACGAACGTGCTCCGTTCGATGCCCCAATACTTCTTGCCGTAGTTGTTCTTTTCTTTATAGACGCCGTAGGCTTTGGAGATCCTGGCATCTTCATCGCTGAGCAACGGAAAGGGCAATCCGAATTTCTTGATGAACTTCTGGTGAGACTCCTTGCCATCCAAACTCACACCGACGATCGTGCCGCCTGCCCGTACGATTTGTGACTCGACATCACGAAAATCACACGATTCTTTGGTGCATCCCGGGGTATCGTCCTTCGGATAGAAGTACAACACGACCTGCTTTCCCTTGAAGCTCTCCAAGGTCACGGTCTTTCCCTGTTGGTCTGGAATCGCGAGTTCCGGTGCCTGGTCCCCGACTGCGAGTGCTTTACTCATACGTCCATCCTTGGTGAGGGATTAATAGCCGCCGGGCGTACCGGTCCCGAACGACGATCGCTTCGGTGAATAGGGTTTGAGCTTGGCCTTGTTTTTATTCTCAGGGTTTCCAAATGGCGACAGCGCCGGCGAGTCCCAAATGATCTTATCGCCGGGAGCCAAATCGGCCGCTTGCAAAAAGTGTCGGCGCGCGACTTCCATATTACCAAGGGCATTCAAGGCGAGCGCATAGTTGTAATGCGCTTGACCGGATTCTGGTGCTTCGGCTACGGCCTGCTCAAAATAGCGCTTGGCGTCTTCGTATTGTTGGGTCTGATACGCTACAGTACCCTGTTCCGTCAACACCGTCGCGTGAGGCTTCACTTCGCCTTCCAGCACCAGCGGAACGAGAGGTTTGCGCTTGTGCGAACAGGCTGCCGTCGCAACCAGCATCAGCACAACTCCCAAAATCACAAACCATCGACTTGCCTGTTCCATGTCCTGCTACCCCTGTCCCTAAGACTTCGCCTGCTTACGCGTTTCTTCCTCAAAGGTCTTTCGATAGAGCACGTCCCACTCCGCACTTCCTTCGACAATGCCTCGCGAATACGACGCCAACTTTGCCCTGACTGTTCGGTCAATCTCCTGTTCTTGCGCCAATTCGACGCCGAGCACTCGTTTGATTTCTTTCAAGACGCGTTCATCCGGGCTGATGAGCCGCGTTCCGGCATGCTTCTTCACGGCCGTGAGAATCACGTGTGAGAGATGACTGACTTTATCTTCGCTCAGCATTGCCGATCCACGTCAATACTCACTCCTCACTGCTCAACGGCCAGAGAAATGCCCTGAAGCCAATTCGTCGCGAGTCTACTGACCCGTGACCATCGACCTTCACAAAATAATTCCCCGCTCGCGGACCAACTTCTGCTTCACCATCTGGAACATCTTCTGATAATCGACCTGTCCCTGCTCGATTTGCTGTTCGTAGGCCTTCAACAGTTGCCGCACTTCCGCATTGACTCGATCCTCCATCGAGAGCTCATGCGTAATCGCCTGATCGAGCGCTTCCACGAACGTCTGGCGGTCGCCCGTCAATGCAAGGTGTCCTTCCGCTTGGAGATGTCCAGTCAGACTTTCCGCCATGTGCCGTACCCGTTCTCTTGAGAGTCGCATCGTTCTTACGCCGGCTCAAGAAGGATCGTCGAGCTCTCCATCACCTGGCGGAGTTGGGTCGCATCGCCGACCACTTTCCCGATGATATTCACCCGATCTGCAGGAACGGGATCAGCTCCGACACTCATCGGCGTTCTGCCGAAAAAAATGGCCACGACCTGTCCTGCACCCCACAATGCGATATCGCCGACCTTGACCTGAGTGGTCGCCGTTTCTCGATGATCGCGGATCCCGGGGAGCGGGAAATAGAACTCCTCCCCCCACGTGTTGATCGCTGCCTTCACCGGAAGCGCCGCGTAGACTTGATCCGCCGTCTTGGTCGTTCGGAGTTCAGCCTCCAACCGCACAGTTCCCACGGTGATACGAATTCGTTTCGCTGGTTCCGTCATATCAGAATCGATCTCAGACCAAACGCTCGGTCATAGCTTTGGGATTATTCTGCGAACTCTAGCTTGTCTCCTACGTGAAATCAAGGCTACAATCCGCGACCATGCTCACCTCGAGCTTCATCTTTCTTCCTGGAGTAGGACCTGCCACTGAACGGCGATGGTGGGGGGAAGGCCTGTTGAACTGGGACCTGTTCCTGAACCACCCCTCGGTCCCTGGTCTCTCCCCCGGCCGCAAGCAATGGTATGATGGTCAACTCAGAGCAGCACGACACCTCGTCGACAACGGCCAGTTTCACTCGGTGGCCAAACAACTCCCTCGGCGTGAACAGTGGCGGCTCTATGACACATGTCGTCCCCGCGCGGTCTATCTCGACATCGAAACAACCGGCTCCACACCAGGACCTGGCGACATCACAGTTGTCGGACTGCATCGGAACGGAACAACCGTCTCTCTCGTGCAAGATGAAAACTTGACATCCGAGCGCATACAAATGGAACTCGATCAAGGCGATCTGCTCGTCACCTTTTTCGGATCGGTCTTCGATGTTCCCTATCTCCAGACAACATTCCCGAGCCTCCGCTTTCCTCCTTTACATGTTGATCTCTGTTTCTGCGCACGACGGCTTGCCTTGCGAGGAGGACTGAAACACATCGAACGGGAGTTAGGCATCGATCGAGAGGCGACCATCAGCAATTTAAACGGCTTCGATGCCGTCCAACTCTGGCTTGCCTGGCGCCGAGGTGACGCCATGGCGCGCGAGAGGCTCCTGACCTACAACCGGGCGGACACTGAAAACCTAGTCACGCTCGCTGACCGACTCTATGCTGACCTGACCGCACGCTTCGGGCCATTGTCCTTTTCATCTCCCCTTCAACCGGCCTATTCCCGATGAACGGCTGGATCGGCATCGGTCGCAGCGAGGTGGGCCTGGTCCGTACGGTGAACCAGGATGCGTTCACCGTCGTCGATCAGTACGGAGTCTGGGCCGTCGCGGATGGCATGGGCGGACACATCGGAGGGGACATCGCCGCTCAAACAGCTATCACCACGATCAAATCTCACGCGGCATCATTGAACAAATCGCTCTGCGATGGTCATCCTCCTCCGACTGATTTGTTGACAACACTCATTGGACGAGCTCATGAGGCTATCCTCGACCGAACCAGATCTCACCCGCAATTGAAAGGGATGGGAACCACGATCGTATTGCTCGCCATTGTTTCCAGTCCCAGTCCCGTGGCGTATCTCGCGCATGTCGGAGACAGCCGCGCCTATCGGCTTCGAGCCGGCTCGCTGACTCCGCTCACGCGAGATCATAGTTTGATCGAAAAATACCTGGAGCGTGGGATCCTCACTCCCGTCACCGCCAAGACTCATCCTGAACGGCACGTCCTGACCCGCGCACTGGGGATCCCAGCCTCGGCCACACCGACCATTGCCGCCTTCCCGATACAGGAAGACGATCTCGTACTGCTCTGCTCCGATGGCCTGACAAAGATGCTAGAGGATGACGACATTCAACGAATCCTTTCCGTTTCAGGTGTGGACCCTACCGACCTCTGTCATCGTCTTGTGAATGAAGCGCTCGATCGCGGAGGTGAGGATAATGTCACGGTCGTGGTCGTGGCTCATCGACCATCCTAGAGCCACATGGCTGTTGACATGTTTCATTAGCCCGTGTACGTTGCTTCGTCGTCTTCCCCTTGTCACACCTAAATGGAGACCCGTATGCGCCTTCGGGCATCGTTTGTCTGCGTAGCCTTCCTGCTTTCGAGTGCCACCCTATCGGCCCTAGCTCTCGCATCAGAGCCGTCCGATCCAGAAACCGCGATTCGCCAGATGGTACGGGCGAATGCGGAAAAAGATCTCCCGACACTCTCTCGCCTCATGGCACATGACGCTGATATCGTGAGTTATACAGTCGGAGGCCGAAAGTACGTCGGCTGGCCGGAGTTTGAGCGTGAAATGCGTGAGGAGTTCCTCAACACCAAGAAGATCGAGATTCCAATCACCGAACTCAAGGTCTGGACCAAGGGGGATATGGCCTGGTTCACGATGGAACTCGACTATATCCGCTATGTCGGCGAGGGATCAGACGTCAAACGAACCGTTTTGCCCTTGAGGGAAACCGGCGTGCTCGAACGCCGCGCAGGCCGGTGGCAGTTGCTGTCTTGGCACGAATCCTTTCGATCGGCTCAGCTGGGCGGCCCTCTTGCGTCTCCTTCAGCAAGCGCCGGATCACATCGTCTCGTCAGCGATTCTTCCTCGACGGCAATGCCGGATGTCAGTGGAGAATGGGAAATCCTCGAAGTCGAAGACGAAAAACGATATAAAGCCAACTTGGACAAGAGCGGGAACGGTCCCTACACGCAACACGATGGACGGTTCGTGACCACCTCATTCACGGAACGACTCTGGCAGGGTACATGGCAGCAGCCTGGCAATGATCGCGAAGGCGGGTTTGAAGTGCTGCTTTCTGAGGATGGGACTGAGGCGAAAGGCATCTGGTGGTACACCCGGGTCGGCAATCATAAGAATATTCCCCCTCGAGAACATGGCGGTACCTATCACTGGAAAAAGCTGACGCCGAAGCCGGCACATACCCAATGAGTCGACTCCAACCTGTTCCAACCATGCAGATCAATTCGGAGCCCGGTCCCAAATCATCGTTTTCACTTCCTGTGGGAGGTCTTATGCGCGGATTTCTTATTCCTCTGATCACCACCGTTTTCATGGTTACGTCAGCCTATGCCGATGGAGGTCATCACCATCAGGCCGTTCCCACGTTGAAAAAGCAGGTCGGTTCAAAGATCGTGTATGGGGAGAATACGGCCACGCTCACTTTTGGTCCGATCGATCTTCCCGCCGGTCATACCGAAGGGGACATGGGTGACTCCATGCCCCGATTCAACTTTCAGCTGCCTGAAGATAAGTATTTGATCGGCTTTAAGTCGGCTCTTTCCACGGTCGACGGGAAAGAGTTGCCCCGAAATTACTTGCACCACATCTTGATGATCAACAACAGCCAACCTAGCGTGTCATGCCCCGGCGAACCGCTGTTCTTCGGCGGTGCAGGACTCGAAATGGCCGAAACGCAATTCCCCGACGGCTACGGTGTGAAGCTTGCCAAGGACGATAAGTTGATGACGGTCGTCGCGTTCTATCACGGCGCTCCGCCCACCAAGAACGTAATCGCCACCTTTACGATGTACTTCGCGCCAAAGGCGAAGCCGATCCAAGCGATGAATATCTATCAGGTGGGTGTCAATATCGTCTGTTTCACCAAGTTCGGTGACCGTCCTGCCGATCAGACCGACGAAGGCATCGAAATCAGGCACGGCGTCCAAGTTCACACGGCCCCTTTGAAGTTCTCCATCGACGGGTGCGTCAAATTCGCTTATCCTCATGGACATGACGAATTGCTCATGATCGCCTTGGAGAATAAGACGAAGAAGCAAACCCTGCTCAGGACGGTTCCGGATGTTGAACGAGACGGAACGCTCCGCGAATTCCTCCCCCATCAGGTCTACAATGATGGTAAGGGATTTCCGATCTCCAAGGATGATGAGTATGAAATGGTGATGGTCCACCACCACCCTCTGCAGAAAAGCGAACTCCAACACGGAATGGGTAACTATTTGCTGTACATGACCCCGGACACGTGTTCTTCTCAAAGCGCATCGGCTGCCCATTAGGAATCGTGTTACCGCGCCACCGGCTCTAACTGAGCCGGTGGCGCGCTCCTTATCCTCGGTACCATCGTTCCAGCCAAGTACTCTCCCGATCCGCTAAAGCGCATCGTCGCTGATGCACCAGCCATTTCTGGCTGCAATCGCCCACACCGCCCCATCGCTGTGTGAATTCCTAAATCCTTTGGGTGAAACGGCATTTGGCATGTATACTCATCACACTGGTACTCATACGTAGATTTACATTTTTACCCTGCGAACCGATGGTCGCATGAGAGCTTGTTTGTTACATCTATGACGATCGCCAAACCTCCTCGCGCAACCACGCCACAACTGGATCCGTGGTCACTCCAAAAACTGACGCACTTTCTCCAAGATATGGGGCACCCCACCAAACTCCCCGTGATCGCAGAGCGCATTCTTACGGGTCTTTTGGAAGTCTCCCAGAGCTCTCATGGAGCCCTGTATTTACTTGATCACGATCATGAACGATATTGCCATGTGTGTTCCCATGGAACGCCTGATTCGATGACCGCCCCTCCTGCCATCCCCCTCGCCCATCCACTTGTCCAGAGCCTCGTACGATGTCACCAGATCCATGCTGCTTCCAATTCCGATGTCATTAGCCCGACTGTCTCCCTCGAGACGACCACAGAGAACCTGCTCGGCACGATTCCCCTGAAGGAGGCCATTCCGCTGTTGAGCCGAGGACGTCTGATCGCCTTTGCGGCCTTCCAACCGCGAACGGAAATCCCTACTCTCACCCCCTTGAGAACCGAACTGTTAATGGCTATGTCTCAGAGTGCCGCCAACGCGCTTGATTCTTTCCTCCTCTATGAGGATCTTCGACAATCTCAAACCCTGATGCGCCGCACTGATCGATTACGTTCGTTGGAAACTATCGCCGGTGGGTTTGCACACGAGATCAGAAATCCGCTCACTTCGATCAAAACCTTCATTCAACTGGCTCCCGAACGCAGAGATGATAGCCAGTTCATTGGAGAATTCAGCCGCATCGTGCTCGATGACGTCAACCGAATCGAGCGGTTGATTCAAGAGATTCTCGACTATGCGCGTTATATGGAGCCGAAATTGACCGATGAGGACCTCAATGAGATCGTCTCATCATGCATCTACTTCGTACAAATACAGGCAGACCGACGCGGGATCAAGATTGAAAAAGAGTTGGCGTCCGAACTTCCTCGTGGCATGGTAGACCGGCAGCAGATTAAACAGGTCATCCTCAACCTCCTTTTGAACGCCATGGATGCCATCGGAGAAAATCCCGGTACGGTCCGCGTACGAACCCATCGGCTCCAGAAACCCAACGGGCAAGAGTGGGCACACATCGAAATAGAAGATACTGGGCAGGGAATTTCGGCGGAGCATCTCGACCACATCTTCGACCCATTCTTTACCACTAAACACTCGAGCACCTTTAATGAGGGAACGGGTCTTGGCCTGACGATCGTACACCAGATCATTCAGGAACATCGAGGAGACATTCGGGTCGACAGTACGGAAGGGCTTGGCACAACGTTCCATGTCCAGCTTCCTTGTCATTGCTCTTAGAACATCAGGAGTCCATGGTGGAGACCGCGATCGCGAAGAAACGAGTCTTACTGATCGACGATGAAACCCGAGTCCGAACCTCACTCAAAATGGTGCTGGACCCTCTCTACGAGATCCTCCAAGCTGGCGATGGGCACGAAGGCCTTGAGGTCTTTCGGAAGGAGGAGCCGGACTTAGTCCTGCTCGATGTCGTACTTCCAGGAACCGACGGACTCGCAGTCCTTCAAACGCTGCGTATGGAACGGAAAGTCACACCGATCATCATGCTGACTGGCACCAAATCGGTGAAGACGGCCGTCGATGCCATGAAGTTGGGGGCTGCCGACTATCTTTCAAAACCCTTTGATGTCGACGAGCTTCGAATCGTCATTGATCGGACCTTGAATTCCTCTGACCTAGAGCAAGAAGTCAAACATCTCCGGGCCCAGGTTGTCCAGCGATATGCCTTCCATAATCTGATTGGGAAAAGCGAAGGCATGCAGGATATCTACTCAAAAATCGAGCAGGTCGCCGACAGCCGAACAACGGTTCTTATTACGGGAGAAAGCGGCACCGGAAAAGAATTGGTTGCCAAGGCCCTACATTACAACAGTTCGCGGCGTGATCGTCCGTTTGTCGCGCTCAACTGTGCGGCGCTTCCGGAGACTCTGATCGAAAGCGAGTTGTTCGGCCATGAAAAGGGCTCGTTTACGGATGCGACTGCTCGACGAACCGGACAGTTCGAGTTGGCCCATACGGGAACCTTGTTCCTTGACGAGATCGGCGATTTAAGTGCCGTCACACAGGCCAAGCTCCTCCGCGTCATTCAAGAGCGAGAATTCACAAGGATCGGTGGAATTCAACCGATCAAGGTGGATGTGCGCATCGTAGCCGCAACCAACAAGAATCTTGATGAATTGGTTCGCAAAGGGCAATTTAGAGAAGATCTCTACTATCGCATTAATGTCATCTCGCTCTACCTTCCTCCCCTTCGCGAGCGAAGCGAAGACATTCCCCTCCTCGCCAAACATTTCTTGGATAAGAGGGTCGAAGAGGAAAAACGTTCGCGGATCGAGTTTGGTAAGGAGGCATTGGAACTCTTGACTCGATACTCTTGGCCGGGCAATGTTCGAGAACTGGAAAACTTCGTCGAACAAGCGTTCATCTGGTCTCAACATGCGGCCGAGATCACCCCGGAACACTTACCCACGTCCATTAAGAGCGACTCTCGATCAACCTCGCTCCGAGATGATACCCTTGCAGGACGGATGTCTCTTGAAAAAGCCGTGATGGAATTTGAACGCGAGATTATCCTTGATGCCCTTAAGCGAACCAGCTACGTACAAACTCACGCGGCCAACCTTCTCGGGATCAGCCGGAGGATGCTGAAATATCGAATGGATACGCTCGGTATCGGGCGACCCGATAATTCCACACTCTCAGAGCATGACCAACAGATGCAGGAATGACACACTTCGATACAAGTATGTCACATTTATACACATATTGTCCTCATGTAGCTGTTGATAACATACATGCACAAAACTAAATTTGTACATATATAGTTATACTTTACAAATACTACACTATATGTAGGTTTAATATATAAGTAACTGAAAAGGAACGATAATTGCTGTTTTTTTGAAAGTTCCTGTAATTGACATGTCATATATATGACCACTGTGGTATCAGTCACGCAACCTACTGTACTCATCATCGACGATGAAGCAGGTCCTCGCGATGCGCTGAAGGTAATTCTCCGGCCATTTTTCAGCATTCGCTCAGCAGAAAATGCCAAATCTGCCTTGGATGTCCTCAGCAACGAACCCATCGACCTCATTACACTCGATCAACGACTTCCTGATCGCCATGGACTAGACCTTCTCACCGATATCAAACATGACTATCCGGATGTCGAAGTCGTCATTGTCACGGGATACGGTAGTTTGAAGTCTGCAATGGAAGGCATTCGACAGGGGGCAGCTGGTTACTTATTGAAACCTTTCAATGTGACTGAGCTCATCACCCTGACTCAGCAGACAATGGATAAGAAACGACGGCTCGACTTTCTTCGCCGAAAACTACGATCCTCACCGGAAATCTGGGAACTAAGCGAACAATCTGCCCAGGTATGGGACAGTATCAAATCAGAATATTTCACACTCTCTCAGTCGGCTGAACCGAATCCTGCTTTTCAAGAAGAAGACATGTCTCTTGTCCCACTGCTATCGGATATCTTGGAAGCCACGGACCGTCACTTGCTGAATCATTCAAGCCGAGTCAGTTTCTACGCCACGCTGATGGCCGCTCGTTTGAATCTTACCCTCACTGAGCAAAAATCTCTCGCTATGGGGGCTTTCCTCCACGATATTGGGAAGACGAGCCTTCCCGCTTACAGATTTGGAGAGGATCAGATCCTGCCGTCTGGTGAGCCCATCGTCTGCAAGGAACATTGCGAACGAGGTGCGCGATTGGCGATCACCTTGGGGTTACCGAAGGACGTGCATGACATCATCGCCTACCACCATGAACGGTGGGATGGGTATGGTTATCCTTCTAGCCTCTCAGGTACGGATATTCCGATTCTCGCTCGGATTGTCGGCATTGCTCAGGCGTTTGATCATCTGACGGCGGATGCCCCTGGCCGAACATGTATGTCTGCCGAGACGGCCATTCAACGGATTTCTTTCAGCTCTGGCTCCCATTTCGACCCGCAACTGCTCGATGCTTTTCTCGAGGTCGCGAAGCAGTCGACCGCCTCGCTCCCCACGATGGCTGCCTCTCCTGCTGCCTAATCTAGTCCTGAGCTCCGGCAATCAATTCTGCTGCTGTCGCCCTGGTCTTTGTCGTCACTCGCTCCCCCCCGAGCATCCGCGCGATCTCCCCCTCACGATGGACACCGCTTAGAGAACGTACCGTCGTCACGGTCCGTCCCTGTACTTCAGCTTTTTCGACACACACATGATGCTGTGCTTGAGATGCCACCTGCGGGAGATGGGTGATACACAACACTTGGTGGTATTGTCCTAATGCCCGTAACCGCTTCCCGATCGTAGCGGCAACGGCTCCGCCAACGCCCGTATCGATCTCATCAAAAATGAGGACAGGAACATGATCGACATTGGCCAGAACCGATTTGAGTGCAAGCATCAACCGCGAAAGCTCTCCACCGGATGCCGTGCGAGACATCGCCTTTAGCGGTTCTCCGGCATTCGCAGCCAAAAGAAATTCGACACGATCACTCCCGTCTGGGCCGTATACATTCTCCAACTCACTCTGCATGACTTGAACGACGAATCGCACCGAGCCCATTTTCAGCGCTTCCAGTTCCTTGCCAACCATCTTCGTGAACCGTTTGGCGGCATCTTTCCGCTGCTGAGAAAGCCGCTCTGCCAACTCAGCAACCTGCTCATACTGTTGGTGAATAAGACGATCATAATCGGCCAGTTGGTCTTCACCGCATGAAAGCTGTTCTAACTCATCCTTTACGTGATCGTAAGTCCTCAAGACGGCCTCGATGGTTCCTCCGTATTTCTTCTTCATTTTTTGAAGGACAGCCAGCCGATCCTCGACGGTACTCAACCGTCCAGGATTGCTGTCTACACGCTCCTCATAACTGCGAAGCGAGTCGGCCACTTCCTTTAAGAGAACTTTTGCCTCAGATGCGAGTCGTGCTGTTGATGCCATTTCCGCATCGATCTTCGCCAGCTCATCTAATAGACGCTCCGCCAGTGCCAGATTTGGCAATACCCCGTGGCCATCACCCTGAATGCGCTCCTGAGCTTCGGACGTCAGTTCCGCGAGACGGCCAGAGGATCCCAAGCGTTGTCGCTCGGCTTGCAACGCCTCCTCTTCCCCGATACGGCAACCCACCTCCTCTAGCTCCTGACGTTGAAATTTTAGGAGATCTTCCTGCTGCGCACGCTGCTGAATGGCCGTCGCCAGTTCCAGACGCGCTTGCCGGGAACGGATCCATCCTTGATAAATGGCTCTATACTGCTCGCGTAACTCACGTACCTGCCCGAACGCGTCTAGCACCTCACGCTGAGCCGAACTGGACAAAAGAGACTGTTGGTCATGCTGACCATGAATATCAATCAGCGTTCCGGCAAACTCCTCTAACACGTGGACCGGAGTCAACATGCCATTCAAATAGACCCTGTTCCTTCCGGATCGGGCAATGACGCGCCGGATCACGAGGGTGGAGTCGTGTGGGCCGAGAATATCCTGCTTTCTCAGTTGCTCAAGAATGGGATGAGAGGAGGGGATGTCAAAGGACGCTTCGAGCTGCGCTTCATCTTCTCCAAATCGGATTTGATCACTGGACGCCCGACCTCCGACTAGGAGCATGACGGCATCAATTAACAGAGACTTACCGGCCCCAGTCTCTCCGGTCAGCACCGTAAACCCTGTGTCGATAGTCAGACTCAGGGTTTCGATGACGGCAAAGTTGCTGATTCGCAGCTCAGTGAGCATGGCTGCGGTAAGTGGTCCTAGGCAGTCCCCGCATGTTGGGCCAGCAGTGCATCGATCATTTCTTTGAATTGTCGTTTCGGCCTGGCCCCCACCAGCTTCTCAACCGTTTGACCATTCTTAAAAAACAAGATGGTGGGGATGCTCATCACCTGATACCGACCCGCGACTTCCGGGTTTTCGTCCGTATTCAACTTGCAAACTTTGAGTTTGCCCGCATACTCCTTTGCCAATTCGTCGACGATGGGTGCAACCATCTGACAAGGCCCACACCATACGGCCCAAAAATCAACCATGACAAGTTCGGAGGCCTTCATGACTTCCGCATCCCATGTCGAATCTTCAACCTTCAAGGCATCACCAGCCACGTCCTACCCTCCTTCAGGATTGATATCACACCTACTTTATAACAATGACATCGTACCTTACCGCTGTTTTTAGTGTCAATTACGGATCATCGACCAGTTTGGTTTCCGACCGATTCCTCACTTGCTTCTGAAGCTTGAGGAGGAAGGCCATAGGGTCCTCCTGGGGCGGCCCAGGGGAGACCGCGCTCGCCCCACAACAACGGACTCAACAATGTTCGCATAAGGGCTGTTCCCGCACTGTCCGTCCAACCAATTCCCGTGAGACTTAGCATCGCGCTGTACTGCTCCCGATCAGGAAATTTCAAGTAATAGAATCCGACCGACCAACACTTGCATGGATTCTGATAAAGTGCAACTGCGTCCACCTCGGGACTTCGACCGTTCTTGACGTCATAGTAGGCTTTGGCTCCGAAGGTCCAGCCCCATGGCGTCCTGAAGGCACCCCCCATCGTCACAAACTGAATCTCACTGTTAGGGGCAAATACTTCGTTAAATGAAATCGGATTCCAAATATCGCCTCGACGAACTCGATTGCCGTCTCTCGTATACCGTTGGCCAATTTCGAAATACCAGTTCGTTCCCTCCTGAAATCGAAGGTCCGCGTTGAACTGGCTCACCCCTGGTTGATAGGGATCGAAGAAGGCATCGATGGTCAAATAGCGATTAATTGGTGGTCGTAGTGCCCATGCCTGCGCGGCCCTCCCGAATATTGGAGCCTCCAACTGAGAAATTCCAAGTCGTGGCGGAAGATTGTTCCCGATCACTGCCCGCATCCAGATATCAGAAAACTTTCTTCCTTGGATCGGCACGGTGGCCGGCTGGATCGGTTGGGTCAATGAGCCCAAGAAAGGAAGCGCCCCAGGTGTAAAATCTCTGGCTCTCGTTTGCACCTCACCCACGTGATAACTTTGAGCCAGCATCAGATCAAGCCAATTGAAAGCCGTGTGCTTCTCGTGCTCCAATACGCGGCTGCGTAGCATATAGGTCACAAGATTCTTTTTCGGCAGATCATCAACCTGGTCGATTTGCGCTAATTTCGATTGATTCGTCGACGGCACATACTCGTACATCACGGAGGGTTCGAGACTGTGAAGAACATTTCCGCCGTCAGCAAGCGAAAATCGGCGCGTCAATTTTGACATGGCCTCCACACCCACCCAAAACGTCTCTCGATGTTGCCCCTCTTCAGACTGTGCCCCCTTTGTGTAATAGACTTCTCGAAACTTCGCTTGAGGACGAATGCCGATGATGTGTCCGAGGTGAATCACCTCTGTCTCGATACCAGGAACCACATTAATTCTATTAAAGGTAAACCCCTCTTCACGGTAAAAATTGACGTGATCCCCCTCTACTCCAAACAAGACCGGAGAATGAAACAGCGATGTGTATGGAAGCTGATAGCCAATCTCTGGTAGGCGTTGAAAGGTGTCCTTACCTCCAGCCTGTAATGGTTGGAGATAGCGACCCAAGAAGTAGAGATTGCCGTACGGCAATCTCTGTGTTGCCAGCAGATTTGATTCACTACTCGGCAACGCTCGGAGCACGCCTGAATTGCTGAGTTGCTGAAAAAAGTTTGGATCTGTCACCAGATTCGCGTTGGCCCGGAGCAAGAGCGTATCTGTGATGTATTGCGTATGGCTTCCCGTGAGTGTCGCTCGTGCCCGCTCGACGTCTCCATCTGTTTCGGTTATCCCGGAGACATTAGGCAATTGTGTCTGTTGCAGGAAGCTCAGAAACCATTTCCCGCGAGATCGCCGGTCCAGGACATACCGATATTCGAAATCAGACCCATACCCCAGGTTACTGTAATACTTCGGTGAAATCGTCAAGTCTTGGCTTGGATTGATGGCCCAGAAAAAGCTTCCTTGCATATGAAATCCAAACCGATTGTCATAGGTGACCGTCGGAATAAGAAATCCGGTCTGTCTTCTGGCAAGTGGATAGGAAAATGTAGGTAGCGGAACCGTCGGCACATCGAACAGGCAAAACCAGCCACCTTTAAACGCCAAGGTGTCCCCGACTCCCATGTCAAGGTCCTTAAAACGGAACCGCCACGCTGGAACTTCTCCATCTTGCGCATCGCAGTTCGTAAAACTGCCGTCCTTAGCCCGGTAATGGTATTCTGAAAACCGCTGCATCAACCGTCCTGAAACGAGGGTGTTGGTAGACGGAATGTAGAGCTCCCCGTGTGTCGCCACGCCGGCCTCGGTATTGACATTGATCTCCATCCGTTCGGCAGTCACATCGGCCTGTGGATCCATCAAATGCACATGGCCAACGGCCGTCAGAATCCCTGGGAGCGTCTGGATAGTGACATGGTCGGCCGTCAACTTCATCTTTCCTTGTCGGATTACGACGGACCCGGTGGCATCGTAAACTTCCTGATCCTGACGATAGTCGATGCGCTCTGCGGTCATATCGAGAGGCTCTGATCCGGAAGGCGAACCACCCCCTCCCGTCTGAGCATGTGCAGTGGATCCAAAGAACGGCAGAAGCAGGAGCGGAACGACGAGAAACCACCACCGGAAGATCCACACGAAGGGATCCGCCATACTACCCATGAATCGGTGATAGGCCGCAGCCACGGACTGCTGCTTTGACCTCCCCTACAAGCATGAGCGATCCAGCCATGCAGATGAGATCGTGCGAGGCGGTTCTCCCTTTGGCTACCACAAGCGCATTCATGGGATGGACCGCTTCCCATACAGGTCCGAGCCAGGTATCTAAGGCGGAACGAAGTTCGTCAACCGTGGCTGATCGCGCAAGACTGGTCTGGGTCAGGACGATCTCCGAGATGACCGGCTGTAGAGTGGCGATAAACCCTCGATGATCTTTATCCCGCATCATGGCCCACACCAGAATGATACGAGAAGTGGGATGACCTGAAGCATAATCAGCAAGGTACTGTGCCAGCACTTTTGCGGCAGGGAGATTGTGGGCGCCATCAAGAATGACCTTGGGATACTCCTCGATCGGTTCCAGACGACCTTCCCAGGACACCGTCCTCAATCCCTCACGCGCAGCTGCTTCGCTCGTCTGGATTCCCGCGTGATCTGCGGCCTCGATCAGCGCTAGCGCACAAGCTGCGTTGTCCCACTGGTGTCGTCCAGCTAGGCCACAGTACAGATCGTCCAGCGTGTGGGACGTTCCTCGATAGACAAGTCGCTCTGACTCCTTGGGCTCGATGTGAAAATGCTGCCCCAGCTGCGATACCGGAGCCGACAGGTCCTTCGCGATTCGACCCAACAGTTCCTCCGCCGTACGACCAATTCTTCCGAGAACAAGCGGCACCCCTGATTTAATAATTCCACCTTTTTCGAACGCGATCGCCTCTTCCGTCCTCCCGAGATACTCTTGATGATCTAACCCAATTGTCGTAATTGCACAAGCAAGCGGCTGAGACACGACATTGGTCGCGTCGAATCGTCCACCTAACCCAACCTCGAGCACTGCGACATCGACTTTCGACTCCACAAAATGGAGGAAGGCCAGAGCCGTTGTCATCTCAAAAAACGTCGGATTGAGATCAGGGGCGAGGATGGCTCGCAGGCGATTCACCAATGCCGAAACTTGCTCCTCGGTGATCATGGAACCGTCAACACGAATTCGTTCTCGAAATTCGACGAGGTGCGGTGATGTATACAGTCCGACTCGTTTGCCTGAGTGCTGTAAGATCGCTGCGGTCATCGCTGCGGTTGATCCCTTGCCGTTGGTTCCGCCAATATGCAACACACGGAGTGAGCGCTCGGGATTGCCTACTCGCTCGAGTAGGAGGCGCATGGTATCTAACCCCAGCTTAATGCCGTGTTTTTGAAGCCCGTAGAGATATTCGATAACCGGGGAATAGCTCATCCAGAAGCCGGAGGGTGCAGGGGATTAAAAGTGACTCACGAGTGTGCCGATCGTCTCTTTGAGTCGCTTTCGCTCAACGATCATGTCGATCATGCCGTGCTCGAGCAGAAATTCGGCTCGTTGAAACTGGTCCGGCAATTGCTGCTTGATCGTCTGTTCGATCACGCGTGGCCCGGCAAAACCGATCAATGCCTTTGGTTCGGCGATAATGACATCTCCGAGCATTGCCACACTTGCCGTGACACCACCAAACGTGGGATCGGAGAGGATAGAGATGAACGGCAGTTTGGCCTCCCCTAATTTGGCCACCGCTGAAGAAGTCTTGGCCATTTGCATCAGAGAAAGGATACCTTCCTGCATACGAGCCCCCCCCGACGCGGTGACTAATATGACGGGTATCTTCTGTTCCAGTGCACGGTCGATCGCCCGACAGAGCTTTTCACCGACAACCGACCCCATACTTCCGCCCATAAAGCTGAAGTCAAAGACACACAGCACCACGCGACTCCCATTCACCGAACCCTCGCCAATGACAAGCGCATCTTTACGGCCTGTTTTTTCTTGATGACCCTTGACTCGCTCTCGATAGGACTTCGTGTCATGGAAATTCAAGGGGTCTTGAGCCTCTAACCCAACATCCCATTCTTTGAATGTGCCAAGGTCGACGAGTAATCCAATCCGCTCGATCACCGAGATAGGGAAGTGATAGTCGCACTTGGGACAGACTTTGTTGTTTCGATCTACTTCCTTCCGATAGACAATTTCCCGACAATGGTTGCACTTAAGCCACATGCCTTCACTGCTCTTGGACCTCGGAGGCGGACCTGATTCACTTGATTTGTCTTTCTTAAACCATGCCATTGTCTAGTTCTCTTACGCGGGTTTAGGCGCCTGAACAACCACGGACTGTTGGAAATTCCCACATAGCAACGTGCCTCTCCTCTTCCCACCTTTCGCAACTACGCTACCAGTGGATGCTGGGATCAATTCAAACTCGTCAGGAATACGAATTCCCCAGGCCAGTCCGGTCGAAACGACGGCAAGGTGATCACCATCCAGGGCACGCCGAAGTCCAAGGACAAACCCAGCTCCGGGAAGTGTCAGCAATTCCGTCTCCAATACCATGTTCTAGGAAACCCACATCGATAGCCTGCGCCCAAGTAACCGTCAGCGATGCAACTCCTGAGGAATTAGGGAGCCATTGTAGCAGATATGAAAAACAGAATCTCATCCTCCCCGGGCATGCATTTCTAGGTGAGGGTCTTCTCGCAGACGATCGATGTGAACAAGACCTCCGGACCGGAGCCCGACCCGCTCAAGAGCCTTCCGATCCTCAGCCCCACGATCACGACGAGCGGCCCACACTGATCGAATCAGCTCTTGCATCTCCATTGAGCTCGCGCCGAGACGGAGCGGCTTGCGTAAATCCACACCCGACGACGCATACAGGCACAAATACCACAGGCCATCGGCAGTCACACGGCTCCGGTCGCAGTGCGCACAGAACGGCATCGTCGTTGACGGAATGATCCCAAAGATAGTGCCATCCGGCAAGCGAAATCGCTGTGCCGGAGCCGTTCCTCGATCCGGAAGAGGAATCACGTGTCCATAGCGACGGCCGAACATATCGAGGATCATGTCCTGCGACAGCACCTTATTGAGACTCCACTCGTTCGCTCCACCCACATCCATGTATTCGATAAAACGGACCTCAGCTCGATACTGTTTGGCAAACTCGACGAGCGCATAGAGTTCATCCTCGTTGAAACCTCGAATCGCCACCGTGTCCAGTTTCAAATGACTGAAACCTGTTTTCCCGACAGACTCAATTCCCTCGAGGACTCGTGAAAACTCATCCCGTCCGGTCAATTGACGAAACCGTTCAGCTCTGAGCGTATCAAGACTGACCGTCACACGATCAAGTCCCGCCTCGTACAGTTCTTGCGCATGATCAGCGAGGAGGATTCCGTTCGTGGTCAACGCCACTTCTGTAATTCGCCGATCCTGCCGAAGTAACCGCACCAACCGAGCAACGTCTCGCCGCAAGAGCGGCTCCCCGCCGGTCAGTCTGACTTTCTCCACGCCTAGATCGGCGAAATATCCAGCGAGAGTCGCCATTTCCTCAAGACTGAGAATGTCTTCACGTGGCAGCCAGACATATTCCGGCTCCGGCATACAGTAGTTGCAGCGGAGATTACAGCGATCCGTGACCGACAGACGCAAGCTGCCAAGCGGGCGACCAAATGTATCGGACACCTCAGAACGCCCGGCCATTGGATGATTGATCAGGTTTGCCATCGAGGTTGAGTCCGAGGGGTTTAGGGGTGTTCCTCTACCCACACTTCCCCTTCCGGCGTACGCTCTAGCTTCCAGATCGGGGTAATCTGTTTGAGTTCATCGATCGCCCACTTGCACGCACGGAATGCATCGGCCCGATGTTCCGCCCCGGTGATGATCAGGACAATATTCTCACCGATCGTGATGTCTCCGTACCGATGGATAATCAGCAACTCAAGAATATCGAAGTCTTTCAGCGCCCGTTCTCGAATGTCGCGCAGTGTCTTCTGCGCCATTCCTTCATAGTGCTCGAACGTCATACTGTCGACATCGCGGCCTCGTGAACGATCACGGGCAATGCCTAAGAACGTGGCAATCCCTCCTATCCGTTTGGATCGGCTGCGTACTCGTTCAAGTTCCTGATCTATGGAAAAATTTTCTCGCTGAACCCGGACGAATTGGCTTTCATCCACCACATCACTGACCGAACTACCTCCTGCAAAGGGAGGCAACAACGCGATCTCGTCGGTGTCCTGAACAGTGGTTTCTGCGTGAGCGATTTCTTGATTCACTGAGACGAGGACTTTCTTCTTGTGAATGAGCTCGGCAATTTGAGGATGGGTGACATTAATCTGGTCAATCAAGTCTTTCACCTGGCGTCCGTTCTCAAGCACCAGAGAAAGAGAACCCTGATTCCCCGCGAGCGATTTCGTCAGTCCGAATAATTTAACTGTGATCACCGTTTCCTACTTTCTACCTCAACCGAACCTTCCCGGGTGTAGGTTCCAGATTTTCCACCTGACTTCGACAGTAAACACACCTCGCTGAAACTCATGCCACGGTCCACCGATTTACACATGTCATAAATGGTGAGTGCCGCAACAGAGGCTGCGGTCATGGCCTCCATTTCAACTCCGGTCGGCCCAGTCGTCTTGGCCGTAACCAAAATGCTGATCGAACAGCGACCGTGAGAGTCCGGCTGGGGTTCTTCCTTAAATGCGATATCGACACTCGTAAGAAGGATGGGATGGCACATCGGGATAAGATCGGGTGTCCTTTTGGCACCCATCACTCCTGCTACCTGAGCAACCGCCAACACATCACCCTTCGCAATCTTCCCACGTTGAATCTTTTCAAGTGTTTCGGGAAGCAAAAAGACCTTGGCTTGGGCCGTAGCCAATCGTTCGGTCGATTCTTTGGCACCGATATCGACCATCCGAGCCCGACCCGAGTCGTTAAAATGGGTAAAGTCAGCCATTTCCCTATTGAATCAGTGTGTTGTAGGCCATTGATAGCGGATTATAGGTGCCGCTGGAGAGGAAGGTCAAGGAAGAGACTCGATGGCCATGAGCTGACCGGTAAAACAGATGCCCCCCAGTGGAAAATCATCTTCCCATTTCAGTACACTCACCTAACGTTGACACGATCTTGCCGGGCAAACGCACTTCTATGCCTTGGCCATTCATTATCTGGGACTACCATGGGATTCTTGAGTAGACTTTTCAACATGCCGTCATTCAAGGGCGCCACCAACGCCCTCCTCGTGGAATTGACCATCCCTGAACTCACGGAAACACAACGCACTCAGTTAAAGAACCGGGTGGTTGAATTGATCCAGACCTACCGATCCCCAGATCGAACGCCAGAAGCCATTCTGGTGGAACTGAACCAAACGCCTCGTATCTTCCAGTTGAATGTCTTGGCACTCGCCATGAAAGAACTTGGTCACCCGCCTCCCCTGAAAAAAGAGAAACTCCAGAAAGTCGAGGACCCCTTCGACCCACGCCATGCGGACGAACACGCCTTGAGGGCGGTCGCTCGGCGCCTGAAGTGGCACTACGGCGTCGAGGTCTGGCTCGCGGAAGAACCGATCAGTTTTGACAAATGGTAGCCGAAGAGTCGCTTGACAGACATAGGAGGCACGGTTATTCTGCCACCGCTCTATAATTCGGTCTGGAGGCACAAGAGACACGATGCGTAATCCTGCGTTGCGAAAGCTGTTGTTGCTCATAACATTCGCCGTATTCGCCCCCGTTTTTCTGCTGAGCCCACATGTTCGAGCTGCTGACTTCAAGATGGGGGTGGTAGATCCGCAGTCCGTACTGGAGAAATCCAAAGCGGGTAAGCGTGCTTTGGATGGGTTGAAAGAATACGTCTCGATCAGGCAAAAGCTGCTCGCCAAGGACGAAGAAGATCTCCGCACTCAAGAGCGGCAATTGAAAGAACAAGCGTCCAAATGGAGCGACGCCGAAAAGAAAGAGAAAGAAACCCAGTTCAGGACGAAGGTTCAGGACTTTCAAAAGCGCGCGCAAGACTTCAACCAAGAACTCCAGAAAAAGCAGAAGGAGTTGGTCGACGAGTACATGAAGAAAATCTCCGTCGCAACACAGACGGTCGCCGAAAAAGGAGGCGTGGCGCTCGTCGTCGACAAAGGAAGTGAACAGACCGTGAAGATCGTGATCTACAACAAAGATACGATCGATTTAACCGACCAGGTTGTGAAGGAGTTTGATCGCACGAATAAGTAGGACGGGCGGCGCTAGGCCGCTACTCCAGCGGGTATCCAGCCTCCCGCCAGGCACGGATTCCTCCTTTCATAGACCGTACGTGCTGATATCCCATCTGCTGCAACGCGTCGGCCGCGAGCGCTGAGCGAAACCCGCCTCCGCAATAGAGCACGATCACAGCCTCCTTGTCAGGGACCACCGTTTCGATATCTCGTTCAAGAATGCCCTTTCCGAGATGGCATGCACCTCGAGCATGATCCACGGCGAATTCGTGATCCTCTCGGATATCGAGAAAATGGAATGGCTCTTCCCGATCAAGGCTTGCCTTCACCTCCTCGACGCGACACTCGGTGATCCGTTGCTTGACCCGCTCGACTAATGTTAAAAACGCCGGATTGTGCTTCACCTCACCTCCTCAAAAAAGCGACACCTGCTCACCCCCAGGGCGTCGAAATGTCCGAGGAATGTCCATCGCCTGGTCATCAGAAAACCCGGCCCTTCGTTTCGATAGGGCGACTAACCGCTCGATCATCTCCCAATAACTGCCCTGGCCGACTTGCCGACGAAAAAATCGTCGCTCCGTGAGCAGTCCAGCCCGTACCTCACGCAGGCGGCTTGTGATTTTCCCGATCCGTTCCGGGAAGGCCTGCCCCATCCGATCCAGAAACACCGGTTCCACGCTACCCGACAGTCTTAAGAGACTGGAGGTTGCGGTGCAGGCTCCCGCTTCATGGGCTCTGTCGAGTAAGTCGGCGATCATGTCCTCGTTCAAACCGGGAATTATCGGCGCGATTGAAATTCCGGTGGAAATACCAGCATCGGCCAGTGTCTTCATGGTCGAGAACCGTTTCGTGGTCGACGGGGCCTGAGGCTCTACTTTCCTGGCCGTCTCATCCGATGCAAAGGGAATACTGAAATAGACCATCAACCAGGCCTCACGCTGCAACTGCAGGAGGACATCAAGATCGCGGAGAACCAAGGCGCCCTTTGTAATAATCGCGACCGGGTTACGGTACTCCGCACAGACCTGCAGGCAGGCGCGGGTCAACTCATACTCTGCTTCAATTGGTTGATAACAGTCGGTGTTCCCTGAAAAGAGGATCAGCTCTCCACGCCAACCAGGCTTCTCAAAGTGCTGCCGTAGCAATCGTGGCGCATCTTCCTTCACCACAATCTTGTTCTCGAAATCAGTCCCTGCGCCGAATCCCCAATATTCGTGAGTCGGACGCGCATAACAGTACGCGCAGGCATGAAAACAGCCTCGATAGGGATTGAGGCTCCACCGAAATGGGAGATCCGGGCTATCGTTCCGACTCAGGATCTCTCTCGTCTCCTCCGTATAGACCATCAACTGTGGCGAGGCGGGCGGTTCCAGGAGTTCGCGGTGACGGGATTCAAATGGATTCCGGGGATTGGCAATCTGCCGCATAGTCAACATCCTGTCCTTCATACCCAGTCGATGTCAATTCTAGATGGACGTCGTCGACTCATGTCGGCTTCACCGACAGTTCATTGACTCCGTGGAAATCAGGTGCTAGATTCCAACCGCTTTTTAGAGGAACGATCGGTGTACGATCTCAAGGCTCTCCGCGAAAATCTCGATCCGATCCGTACCGTCCTAGGACATCGAGGGAACGATGTTCCATGGGATGACCTGCGCAAATTGAGCGAAGAGCGCCGCACACACACCATGCAAGTCGAACAGCTGAGACAGGAGCTCAACAAAGGCTCTGAAGAAGTGGCTCGGCTGCGCCGCGCCAAAGAGCCGGCCGACGAGGCCATGGCGGCCATGAAACGTTTGGGAGATCGCATCAAGGAGGTCGAAGGAACTCTTCGAAACGCCGAAGAGGCCCTGAGTGATGTCACCCTTCGCATCCCCAACCTCCCCCATGCCTCGGTCCCTGTCGGAAGCGATGCATCTGAAAACGTGGAAGTCCGACGATGGGGCACCATCCCGTCGTTTTCAACTCCACCCAAGCCCCATTGGGATATCGGAGAGGGCCTCGGTATTTTGGATTTTGATCAGGCGGCGAAGATTGCCGGGGCTCGGTTTTCAGTCATGACAGGAGCCGGTGCGAGGCTGGAACGGGCCCTGATCAATTTTATGCTCGACACACACACAACCCAACATGGGTATCGAGAGGTGGTGCCTCCTCTCATGGTCAATCGCCCATCGATGACCGGGACCGGCCAGTTGCCCAAGTTCGAAGAGGATCTCTTCCGGCTGAAAGACGAAGACTATTTTCTGATTCCCACCGCAGAAGTGCCGGTGACCAATCTCCATCGTGAAGAGATTTTGAGTGGGGACAGGTTGCCGCTTCGCTATACCGCCTATACACCTTGTTTTAGGCGAGAAGCAGGCTCATACGGGAAAGACACGCGAGGCCTTATCCGGCTACATCAGTTCAACAAAGTCGAACTCGTATCCTTTACGACGCCCGATCGATCCTATGACGAACTGGAACGGCTGACGGGTCATGCGGAATCGATTTTACAGAGTCTGGAGCTGCCCTATCGCGTGGTCGCACTGTGCACCGGCGACATGGGATTCTCCGCCGCGAAGACCTATGATCTTGAGGTGTGGCTGCCTTCTCAGGAACAATATCGAGAGATTTCGTCTTGTAGCAACTTTGAAGCGTTCCAGGCTAGGCGAGCGGGTATCAAGTACCGACTCTCACCAGGTGGGAAAAAAGACGCCAAGAGCGACTTTGTCCACACACTGAACGGTTCCGGTCTGGCCGTTGGAAGAACGGTGGTGGCAATCCTGGAAAACTACCAGCAACCAGACGGTTCGGTGGAAATTCCATCGGTGTTGCGACCATACATGGGAGGGTTAGAACGGGTAGAAAGAGAATAAAGTCCTGTGGTCTCCTCCCCGTCGTTCAATCAGGCTCCACATTAATTTTCAAGAAATTGCGTTGAGCGCGCCTCGTTCCCTTTATACCCTGGACGATTTCAACACCCCACCTCTGATTATCAACACCTTGAATTGGCAATCCAACTCGTGTACAAACCCGCCTCCGTTAAGACACGTTCGCGGAAAGAGCACCTTACAACAAAGGAGTCGAGATGGGCGCACAGTGGTCCTTGAGTCAAGAAGAAGAAGACATGCATCGCCAGAGTCTGTTTCGAAAGGCGAGAAAAGGTGATGAGAAAGCCAAGCAGGAATTACAGGAAGTCTATGGCGTGCGACTATGGGCGGAGCATGAACGTGCCGAGTTGGTATATGAGAATCCTCGATACGCCGCCAGACGCAGCAAGCAGAAGGCTTGAAAGTAACCAAGGATGGATCAGGTAATAGTTGCGTGGAGCTGTTCGCAGGTTTTTGGAAACCGGGCAACATCGTCGCCTGCCTCTCTCAGTATCGGCACAACCTCCCACCGGCACAGGCTCAGGTGCCATTTCAGCGCTGCGGCACCGCTTTAAAAATGCCCTTACTCCCCTGCCTCCAACATAACTAGCTGCGCCCAGCACGGGCGGCTTCATCCGGGCTAGGTTACTGGTGTATTGCGTTAGACCCAAGAAGGTGAATATGCTGCACCTACGGTCTTGATAGGCACACCGCTCATGACCGAATGTGAGAATGGAGGGAACTCGTGGATTCACTGGTCACTTGGACGAAGGTCGTGTACGCCCTCCATGCATTCAGTCTGCTGACCGGCATCATCGGGACGGCCACGGTGGTCGGCGCCTTCCTCACGGGCTGGCCTTCGATCATCGCGGTCGTGCTGAACTACGTCAAGCGAAACGAAGCTCGCGGCACCTGGCTCGACTCGCATTTTCGCTGGCAGATTCGAACCTTCTGGTTCGGTTTACTCTGGATGGCCCTCTGCGGAGCCTTCATCGTTGCGACCCTTGGAATCGGCCTCTTCTTCGTGTGGCTGCCGATCACGGTGGTGGGACTCTGGTTTGTCTATCGCGTCGTTCGCGGCTGGGTGACGCTTGCCGACAGGCGGCCCATGTACGTGTGAGCGAGACCGCCTTCATACGCCCAATGACTTCCCAGCGTGATTAACGGGTCCTCTCACCGTAGGTTCGAGACTCCTTTCTCATTTGCGCAATCAGGACAACAAGAAAACTGCCGGACTTCGCTGACTCGGTAGCATTTCACTCCAAACGATATTCCCCCCAACACAACTTCTCGGACGGAACCCACTACCGATGTGGGGTTGGTTCGCGTGAAGGTTGAAGGCAGGATGGACGCGTGCTGCACCGGCATATTGGTCAACTTCCTGTTCATAGTCACTCGCACGGAAAGGAGGCGATGATGTCCACATTCATGCAATCCCAAGAAGATCAGAGGTGTCACCGTGGGTACCAAGGTGCGCTCGCACTCGTTGCATGGCTGTTGCTGATCCTGTCGTTGAGTGGGTGTTCCTCGTCACACAAAGAATATGTCGTGGACTACACCCATGGAAATGATTCCACTGCTGAGGGTTCACGCGAGCATCCGTGTCAGACTGAGGTCCAGTGCCAGACGTTGGCGGAACGTGATGGGGTACAGGCCTATTGGATGGTCTATCAGTGAGGGCAGCCACGACTTGAGTGAGACTTTAGCAAGCGCCGCTGACGCCACTCAGATGTGGCCCCGGTTGTAGGCCAGAACCCGCACGACAACACATAAGTCCCAGTAGCATCAACATCGCGTTGGATGTATGCTCGCACCTCTTCGAGGGAGACCATCGGCACCAGGTCCAGCGTCTGGACGATGAGCTATTGGAGACAGGTCCAAGGAGGTTACATAACCCAGAAAACGCGCCCCAGCCGGACCCTCACCGAGAAGGGGTTCAGACGCTTACCAACGAATCCATTGATTTTACAGCGAATCTAAGACACGGAGGGGTGACGGAGCGGCCGAACGTGCCGGTCTTGAAAGCCCCGCAGTCCTTTCCTCATAACTCCCTGTAAAATCGCGCTTTCCTGCTTAAATACTGGTGAATTCATTTCATTGGGTTGTACCGTCGAGTACCGTCTGTTACCGACCATTTCCGACAATATACCGCTCGAATCCCCCTCGCTGTTTGGAGCACTTTTCAGCACGCGACTCCCTGCCCGTGCATCAGATGGAAAGCACATAGTAGGTTCTGTACCAACCCAAGAGTTTCAAATTTGCGAATTGATGTCTCGCATTTCAGAAAAGACTGTTACGCTACTCTCCATAAAGATTGTGTGAGAACTGGTCCCCCTATCACAATTCATTGAAGTCATAGGCACGCATGACCGATCTTCGCCAGCAGCTCGTCATGGCTGTTCTCGCTTGGGAGCGCACCTTCGGCGTGGCACCCGCTATCACATCCGCGATTTCAGAATTTGATGCCGCCCTGCTGGTCGGATGCTCGGTAGAAGACTATGCCACGGCGATGCGCCGGACCACCGCCGTGCAGAAGGGGCACGACTTCACTTTTAACAACGTGCGCTACCAGGTCAAAGCCAATCGTCCGAGTGGCAAGCCCGGGAGCTTCGTCACCTTGGTGCCCAAGGCGAAAAACTGCGACTGGGATGTTCTCATTTGGTTGCTCTACGACGCGCAGTACCGCATCCAAGAGGCGTGGCTCTGGGACGTGGATGCGTACAAAGCGGCGTTCGATTCCGTCAAGCGGCTTTCGCCTTCGCATTACCGGCAGGGCAAGCGCCTTGCCTAGGTGCCACCCCTACCCTGGCGGTCTAACGTCGCCGCCTGCAGTCGTTGAGCTCTCTGGCTCTCTAAGGTAAAACCATCGGAGAGCAATAACCTGCGCGGTAGTCCGCAAAATGACCTGTCAGTCAATGCCCATGACCTTTGCCATGGAACGGGTTCTGCCTCGATTTTGATGGGATACGGGTGTATCTTGCAGATCATTGGATACTATCCACGCTGCTGGCTGCGTATAGGCGCGTCGCCAAACTATGAGAGCTGACAATCCCATTACCAGGTCTGAAGACGATGCCCTCGGTCGGAGCAAACCAGCACGATCATTTGCTGAACAGGTGCTTGCGCTCGATGCTACAGGAGGGATAGTTGTTGGGGTTCTAGGTCCTTGGGGGTCAGGAAAGACATCGTTTATTAACCTCGCACAAGGACACTTGAAGGAATCCGGGGTTGCTGTACTTGAGTTCAACCCGTGGATGTTTAGCGGCACAGATCAACTCGTCCAGGCATTTTTCATCGAACTCTCGGCACAATTAAAGCTCCGTAAAGACTTCGCTGAAATTGGCAAGCTTATTGAGGACTATGGCGAAACATTCTCGGGCCTTGGCTGGTTACCACTAATAGGCCCTTGGATTGAGCGATGGCGAATATTAGCAAAAGTCTTCGCCCGATTACTCCAGACTAAGAAAAAGGGAATTCGTGCGAGCCTGATCACGGTGCGGGAGGCTCTTGCAAAGCTCGATAAACCAGTAGTGGTCATCGTGGACGACATCGATAGGTTATCCACTGCCGAAATCCGCGACGTCTTTAAGCTCGTGCGTCTAACCGCAAACTTCCCAAACGTTATATATCTATTGGCATTCGACCGTAGTCGCGTCGAGCAGGCCTTGAGCGAACAAGGAATTCCAGGGCGTGACTACCTTGAGAAGATCCTACAAATCGGCATCGACCTTCCCACCGTGCCCGAACACCTAATGAGTTCTCAGATCTGTCAGGCTATAGATGGCGCACTCGCCAAAGTAGAGAATCCTGGATATTTTGACCAAGATCGTTGGTCCGATGTGTTCGCGGAGATTGTTCGTCCTCTCATCAGAAACATGCGAGATGTTCGTCGATATGCAGCTGGAATTCATGGGACTGTACGGGACTTAGGCGGGCAGATAGCCCTTGTCGATGTGCTTGCACTAGAGGCAGTCCGCGTATTTCTTCCCGACGTTTTTACCAGCATCCACTCGGCAATAGATGGACTTACAAATACCTCAAAGTATAGCCCGAAGGAACAGATTGAATTTTTAATAAAGGTATCTGGTAAGCGCGATGAGCTTGTCCGGAACCTAGTCAGACAGCTATTTCCTGCAGGCGAGCGACATTTAGGAGGTTCCAATTTCGGCCCTGAATGGAAAAAGCAATGGCTTCGAGAACGGCGCGTAGCCCATGAAGATGTCCTCCGTCTTTATTTGGAGCGAATCGTGGGTGAGGGACTACAGGCGTTTTCTTATGCCGAAACCGCATGGGCCAAAATGGCAGATCAGACTGCCCTCGCAAACTATTTGCACTCACTACCTATTGAGGTTCTGCAGGATGTGGTCTCATCTCTTGAGGCCTATGAAGAACATTTCGCACCCGAGCATGTTGTCCCAGCAACTGTTGTTCTACTTAACCTTCAATCCCGCATTCTTGAGCGTCAACGTGGATTCTTTGATGTCCATCCAAGAACCACGGTAAGGCGTGTTGTCTATCGCCTTCTATCTTCCCTCAAAGGACATCAAGCGGTCGAAATGGCAGTTCGAGATATATTGCCCCAAGTTAAATCTCTTTCATCAAAGATAGACCTCATCGCCCATGTCGGCTATCGAAACGGTGTAGGTCACAAGCTTGTCTCCGAGGCAATGGCTAAGTCCTTTGAAAAGGAGTGGCGTGCTGATGTTCGCGCTGCCAGCGAAGAATTTCTGACGCATGAGCCAGATCTACTCTTTACTTTTCTGATCACCAAGAGAGATACAGAGCCGGGTGAAGCTGCGCTAATAATCCCGAACTCCCCAGGAGTGACACATGCGGTACTGAGCAGCGCACGGACCGAAACGCGAAGCCAATCTTATGGCAGTCGAGCGGTTTCCCGTACGCCGTGTCTTTCATGGGAGTCCTTAATCGATGTTTATGGAGATGAAAGCACGTTGCGCGATCGTATCCAAGCGCTGAAGGTTTCACAGCCAGAGAACATGGGGGATCTCATTAGTTTGGCTGACAAGTACCTTACTGGGTACCGACCTAACGCATTTGACGACGAATAGGGCATTTTGCTGAGCTGGCAATTTTAATAAGGTCCCCGATACAAACTAGCCGATTATCGAGCGTCTCCTAACATGTACATGCCTGTACTGCCACTCATATATACTGGCATTTGATTTCCACTCGCCCTCACGTATATATAAGCCCTAGCTTTTCAGGCACAACCCGATATATATAGCGGGTTGTTGCTTTTCACTCGTGGCGAGGTATATATAGGCCTCGTCATTTCATACGGGCCGAATCAGGAGGAGCCTAGGGCGGTGTCCTAGGCCGGACTGAGACGGTTGAGATTGTGTGAGCCGGTGGCCGCGGTGCGGTCACAATCCTAGCGGGGCTAGGAGAGACGCCAACAATCGCAGCGGCCACGGGGTGGACGTCCATAGCGTTTAGCACGCTTATGGAGATCTCTCGTGGCTTTTCTTTTTCTACTACCTCTTACAACTCCCCTACTCCAGACCCGTAGTGACGGACTGCGCCGGAGGGCTGAGCCATGAAACGCAGGATGTTCCCCGTCTTGATGAACAAGGCCGAACGGCGCTCGCTCGGCAAATTGTCGCGCCTGTAGCTTTTATAGGGGTTAGGTCTTGCTTCTTGTATCAAGAGTTATTAACGAATCCACTGAAAGTACCCGCCTGAATCGATTCTTGTCTATCTGGTCGGACTCGAATGTGCCTGGGCGATGATGTAAAGGAGCGTGAGCGAACAGAAGGAGAATGCCGCACTTATATAGGTCTCTGTACTCCTCGCCAGTGCTGGTTCATCCGAACGTCTGGGTATAGGTGACGGCTACCAAGGGGGGATTCCGGTAAGGCTCGCAGGACTGCTAGAGTCGGTCATTGTTTGATCGGAGGTGTGCCTATGGCCATGAGCGGATTCCCTGGTTGCACGAAGCCCTTTCCACGGAGGCCACCTCGTGCCTGTATTGCGGGTATACTTTCAGGAGCGTGCCGATGACCATACTGAAAACTCTGGTGTGCATCCTCAGTGTGATCGGCAGCTTCATCGGCGGCACCCCGTCGACATCAACCGAGCTGCCTGCTGTAGCGGAGACCGAGGAACAACAGCTCTGCCGCGCCAAAGTCGACAAAGCCCGGCGCTTGGACGTGCTGCGCGAACTGGAATGGATGTCGGGCCGAACGCCGACGGTGGTGGTAGGACCCGCGTTTCTCCTGATGCCCTTTCACGAGAGACAAGGGTTCGTAGCAACCGTCAACTGTTTTCTACTATCAGGTGCCCAGACCTCTGTGAATTTCCCGTTGCTGGATCACGCCACCCGTCGCGAGATCGGCCAATGGAAAAACGGACGCCTAAAAATGTCATGAGGATCAGCAGGCACAGTATAGTTTATGGGATCAAGTCCTCGTATCAAGGGTTATTGGCGAGTCCACCGCCGGTTGCGCAGTGCAGTCCCAGACACTCCGCCACCTCTCGCTAGCTATATCCCTACCAATGGACCATCTGATCGATTGCGGCGTCTCGCTTAACCTGCGTGAGCTTTTCATTGAATAGCTTCTGGAGTTTAGGTGTTTCGGCCAGCAATCGAAGAAATCCGAGCAATTAGCCCATTCGAAAAATTAGCCCCGAGACCGTGCTGATGAACCGCCTCATCCTCGACGCCAGCTACAGATTTTCAAAGAAGCACAAATGGGTGTTTACCAAGCCCACCGGAACACCGTATACTGCGCGATCTCGTAAGTGCTTTACCAGAATACTATGCTCCGGATCGAGCGAGCTTGGTTTGGAGGGGTGACGGAGCGGCCGAACGTGCCGGTCTTGAAAACCGGAGATGGGGTAACTCATCCGCGAGTTCAAATCTCGCCCCCTCCGCCATGTTTTCCCGCGTTTTTCGCACATTTGTGTCAGGAATTGTGCCTTAAGTCCTCGGTCTTTGCTTGATTAGCTGCTAGTTGGCACTTTCCGAGTGCCGCAGGTTCCTCAAGCCATCAGCTAAGTCAGCATCACATACAATCGGGTACAGTTGACCTTCCTTCGATTACACAGACACCTCCATAAGTGGGAGATTGTGTATGGTGCCTGTGCAATTCCTGCGTGAGACTGTTAACAACCCGCCTACGACGAGGCGGACTTATCGAACTACGTAAATATCGTACTTGACGAAGGCGTTTTCCCCTAACTGCACTTCGACCACTTTTCCGATACATTGAACATGGTTCAACCACGCATACTTTTCTGCCGAGGTCTGCATCGTCGGCGCGAGTATGAAGTAATGGTCGTCCCCAGTGATCACTTCCCCTTTCATCAGACGATCCCAGCTCTCTTTGGTATGACTGACGATGCCATTCGAACTGATATAGATAAGCGCGCCATCGTCCGTCTTGACGGTTTGCCGCACATCGATTCGAGCATTGCCTGCGGGCATGACTCGAAGCCAGTCCGCTGCGGGAGGAATGATGCGGCCATTGATCTTGGGACCCTTAACCCATCCCTCCCGGCCAGATGGGATCGTAGAGATGAACAACGTATTGTCGATCTGCTGCGAAGCCTCAAAGGGTACATACAGCGTCATGAGGTACTCGGTCGAGATCCGTGTAGTCTGAGCCTGGACGGTGCAGGAAGCAAATGTAAGTGCACAGGAAACGCTCACCAGGATCTGCCGCAATGTCATTTTCGTTCCTCCCTCTGGTTGGTTTGCGGAACGTATGGAGCCCGGGCGGAGCTTTTGGCACAAGTCAACGCGTTCAACTCGTAGTCTACGTCACCACGAAAGACTGGCCCCGGGTACTCACCAACAATGATCACCGACACTGGGACGCAGGATACAATAAGTAATCTCACAAAGGAACGGTATGCTGTGGCCCAACTGCGGCAGCTATCAGGTCCGACGTGGCTCCACAGGGTCTTTGTCTGTCCATGAGTCCTCCATTTCATCTAGGACGCAAAGCCAGAGTGGAGCCTAAATCCATGATTCCACGGGGGTGTGCCGATTAAGGGGGCTGTATCTTGGCTTGCACAGGAATTCGCTGATGACAGTTTCTTTAGCTGATGTTAGCCTACGACTGGCTCTTGAAAGGGTGCATCGCGCCACGTTTTGGCGTTCGGTGTGCAGACAAATCTTGCTGGGACCAACACCGCTATGCGTTCTCGCCTTCCGCTAATCCTATCGTGGTCGTTGTTCGCAGTCTGGTTGCTAACACCGATCGTGTTCGTCGTGGGTTCGGCGGAGCAAGGTAAGGTACCGATCGATTTTCTCGCGTATCAGCGTGCCGCCGAGGCAATCGCCAAAGGCCAGAACCCGTATGCGACAGCCGCGGAGAGTCGAGAGATCTTTCGGTCGTTCAATCGCCTTGAATCGGAGCTGCACGCTGCACAGGCGCGCGGGGAGGGGCAAGAATTTCTCCGCCAGTCCATCGCCCAACCCCAACAACCTGGACCTTACGTCTATCCGCCGACGCTCGCGCTCTGGATCAATCAGTTCCAACTTGACGGCGTAATCTTCACTGGCATGATTATGGCGTCCGTTCTGGGCTTTGTGCTGATCTGGTTCCGTGCGACCAACGCGCATGCCGGCTGGCTACTGTTGGTGATCGGATCATGGGATCTGTTGGCCACTATCCAAGGCGGCAACGTTGAGCTTCTGCTTCTGTTTGCCACTCTAGCTGCGGCCCGACTCCTCTGGGGCCACCGGTTGATCTGGGCGACGCCGTTCATCGCGTTCGTGGTGCTGATCAAACCCTTTTACGCACTCTTCTTCGTTGCCTTCCTCCTCTTGCAGGCCGTGCGGCCGTGCGGCACGGTGCGAGAAAATCCTAGGGCGCTGATCGCGGCCGGCGGGATCCTGCTGCTGCTCATGGCTGCGGAACTCTACCACTGGGGACCGAACCTGCGGGCCGAGATGCTCGCCTTTTATCTCAACGCCGGAGATGCGATGTGGACGGCCCTCCCGTTAGCCGAACAATCCCCGCTCAGCGTATGGAGTCGGACGCCGTTACAGGGGTTGATCAATCTTGGAGTGGCCTTACTCCCAGCGCAGGTTGCCGCGTTGGGGCTCTGGGGACTGTTCCTTGGAGTGAGCCTCTGGTTAGCACACCGCGCCGCGCTCAACTTCCCGTTGGCCTTTGGGTTGGCCCTGACGCTGCTCTACTGGGGCCGACCAGCGGGGTACGGCTTCAATTATCTTGAGTTGGTGGTCGCAATCGCAGTCTGGCCGAGCCTTGTGCGTGGGCAGAGACTTGTGGTGTTGGTCGTCATGGCAGGGATCATGGGGTCTCGCTGGTGGGCCCTCGCCGAGACGGCGCGCGGCGAAAATCTATCGTTGCTCACGATGCAGACTGCGGCATGGCCCTGGGAGACCTGGTTGGTCCTCCCCTTTTTCTGGCTCCTGCTACTCTGGGCGATGACGCACTCCCATGGTTCCGACCAGGACCCCGGTAGAGGTCGCAAGACACAAGTGGCCCTTCGCACGTCGACAGTCACCCAATAGGATTATGCGCTCCGCGGTCCTTCGATGCCGGCTTGTTCGGCGTGACCGAAGTCGGCGACCGCGGTGAACACGGTTTGTGCGACGCGAGGAGCAGCATGCTGTGGCTACAGTGTGGCAGATCTATCCTGTCCGATCAGTTTCTATCGGTTCTTCCGCTATCTCTGATTCTTGTCTACGTGATTAAGAACTAAGCAATGAGGCACAATCATAGCCTCTAGTCTCCGGTCCTGTAGAAGCTTCAAATCTCGCCCCCTACGCCATATCATTCATCAAGTATCATCCTTACCCACGTCTCCGTTCACTATCTCAGGGTCGATCCTGCACCACACTTCAATGTTTTGTCGGACCATTGATCACGTGCCTTTTGCTCTCACCAAAATCAGCTGACCGTACCTTAGTGGGGCCCTGCCACCTACCAGAGGAGTAGTCCGACCTCCCATCCCTATATTACCGTGCGACTATTGTTGAGCTTCGGCTTAGAACAGGAGGGAAGATGCCTTCAGCACTGCTCTCACAAACCGTGGTCGAATGCATCCTCTCAAAGGACACAGAAGGGTTAACGGGAGAGGGGTGCATCTACGACCTCTCATCCTCCTCCCCTACCATTTCACAACCAGACCACTTGCACCCTGGCGACTATGTCAAACTCCGCCTGTGGCTGCCTGAGGAACACGTCTGCGTCTCCGTCGAATTGGCGGAGGTTCAGTGGATTAAGAATCATTGGATCAACGTTGAGGTGCTCAGCGCATCGCCTGGGGACCAGGCGCGGCTCAGGAAGTTCGCGTCCGTTGAAGATCAGTCCTCGCCAAGTTCGCGCAGGAAGTGTGACCGGATCTTGATTCACGCGTAACGGCATCATCGCCGCTACGGTAACCATCTGAGCCACTGACGACATCACGCCTGGGTGAAGGTCGCTGCCGTGGAGCCCACCCACTGGTAGCAAAAGGTTTCTTCCTCCTCCCGGAGAAACCTACCTTCACCCTTATTCATGTCGGTTCCACGAACACAGATGAAACAGGCCCGCCAGATACAACAGAACCTTGTCGACCATTTCCAAATCGGCCCTCAAATCGAACGGCCCCCCTTTGGCTCGGGTCATCGTACCTCCATGGTATTTGCGACTCGCCCCCCCTCGTCTTATCCTCACCCCATTCACAGTGCGGCACAGGGAGCGCAAAGAGGAGACGTGATGAGAAAACAGGGCGACCAGGCAAGGCCAAACCCCAAAGCGATTCATAGGAAGGCATGCCCATTCTGTGGCGGGAACACCTATCAGCTCATTCTCGAACACGCAACGACATCCGAGGACTCGAGCCTCCTCGTGCATTGCTATCGATGCAGTCGCCCCCAAAACGTAGAAGGCGAATTCAAGAGCATCTTATGGGTCTAATTCCACGCTTCTCACATCTGAATCATCACAGCAACCATCGCGGAGGCTACAAGATGGCGCTTCACTACGTGTGGACTTACTTCACCCGCCAACGGCATAGACGGCAGACGCTCCAAATGCTGTCCAACAGTGGTGTCATACGACCTAGTCATATCGAAGTTCGATACACCACCCCTCTCCTCAAAGCAGAAGAACAGACCGACTTCTTCCTGGACAACACAATTCCCCTGACCAGTCACTCAAGTCTGCTGACCGAATTCATGGAGTCCATACAACCGCTCATCGTCGGCATGCGTTCACTCCGCCCGTATCTGTCCCGAGCGATCTCGTCGTTAGGTCTAGGACTGACCTCAGATCAACGCAGTCAATCCGGGGAGCCCTCAACCACGGCCTTGGTTGTCACCGGAGGGAACGCCTACACCGCCATGCTGGAACGAGTCTGTCACGGGATGGTCTCGTCACGCGCAGCAGCACATGACACGCCGACGCGGTGGATAAGAGGGAGAAGCCTGGGCCAGGTGCACCAGATCTTGGAAGGGAACGGCACGACATATCTCCATGGCATCCAGACAGAGCACCGAAGTGACATGGCCTCAGTTGATCAGCCTACCGGAAGCCGGCAGGGTTGCGGGAAACCTGATCAGTCCTCAATGACCGGGGGGACCGTCACGGTCCTTCGCCCGAAGATCGTGGACCTCGCCAAACGATTTGAGCGCAAGGTCCTCCCACTACTCACTCGGCGGCCTCGGGAGGTCAGTCGTGTATCCTCGGGCCAGGATGCACAGGGGCTCGCCACCGAGGACTTCGATGGGGCGTTGCACAATCTGTTGAGCGAAGGGGCGCCGCTGCCGGCAGGTTCGATCCAACGGCTCAAGATGTTCTTCCAGCTGGAATATGACACGTGGAGAAAACGGGATCTGTCGCACCTGGCAGTCGCCTATTGGTGGGCCGACGGCGTCTATGTCAAAGCAGGCATGGAAGATCACAAGAGCGCACTCCTCACGATCGTGGGCACGCTCATGACCGGCGAGCGGATTGTCCTGGCCTGTGACAGTGGAGAGCGGGAAAGTAAAGACAGCTGGCTCACACTTCTGCGTGATCTCAAACAGCGTGGGCTCACGTTCCCGCGCCTCACGGTGGCTGATGGGCGCCTCGGCTTGTGGGCAGCCTTAGACGACATCCATCCCTCCGGTGCGCAGCAAGGATGCTGGAACCGCAAGATCGCCACAGTCCTCAAAACACTCCCCAAAGAGGTTCGGGCGAAGGCGAGAGAGCAGCTGAAGGCCATGGCGTATGCCGAGACCCAAGCTGAATGTGAGCAACGGCGAGACAAATTCGTACGGACATACCGGAAGACGGAGGACAAAGCGGTCAAGACCCTACTGCGAGACTGGGAACAGATGGTGACTTTCTATGCGTTTCCGCAGGAGCATTGGCGTCATATCCGCACGACGAACGTCGTGGTATCGCCGTTCGACTCGGCGCAGCTCCGCACAACCGCCTCCCGGCACTATAGGCGCATCGAGGGAGCCAAGGCGATCATGTGGAAAATGCTCCAGGTCGCTGAGAAGTCCTGGAAGAGACTGCATGCGCCGGAACTCTTAGCCTTGGTGTCCTCCCATGTAACCTTCAAAGATGGGGTGATGACACAGTCGGAGGGCTTCGCAAAAGCTGTAAATCGCCACTCGCAGAGGACTGCCGCCTAACCGATCCTCACTTTTTTCCTGGCGGCACCTCCCACCTCTCGCGCAACAGAACTTCCGTAAACTTCACAAGCCGATGTTTTTGCCCCTCACCAGAAACGGTGAGGGGCACCACGCCTGACTCTTCTCTTGTACCATTCATATGGGCTGATGTAAGATGCCTCCGCGTCGGTGATTTCCCGCCCGATCAACGGTCTCCGCTGTGGATGCGGGGCGACCCTTTGACGCGACCCTGAGGAATAGTGACCTGGAGAGGTGGCCGAGTGGCCGAAGGCAGCGGTTTGCTAAACCGCCGTAGGGACAAAATCTCTACCGAGGGTTCAAATCCCTCCCTCTCCGCCACCACTTGCACGATTCATTAGGATCGTCAACCAGCCTAAGCTCAAGATAAGCATCCTCTTCGAAGTACCTGACGAGTAGCTCCATCTTTGCTAGGACAAGGTCCTCGGCCAAGAGGGCTCAATAGGACATCATCAGCTACCTCTGGACCTGCTTCACAGGCTTCTCTCTCCCTGTCTCACATCGACAGTCCTGGCAGCTCGCAGTCCTTGGAAATGACTTAGAGACCAAAATGGGAGATAATACGGGTGATGACATTACCTCCAATTCCTCCTACTGACAGTTTTTATAAGTTCATGGCGATTAGTGGGCTTATTGTATTAGGACTCTCTTTCTACATCCCCTGGCAAATGCAACTAGAGCTGAGATTGGCACAGTTAGACATAAGCCTCGAATTGGACAAGTTTGAGATTGAAGATCGTCAGATAGGAAATGAGATAAAGGAAGCAGAGGAAGACCTTCGTCCCTTGGAGGAGGCCTACAAAGAATACCAAATGGAAGAACGAACAAAGGGACAAGAATCTACTGAGGAATCACGTGAGCAAGCTTTATTCTTACTGTCCCAGGCACAATACCAACGCAAGAGAGCGGAAGAGCGTCAAAGTAGAATCCAACAACAGCTTCTCCTCCATACACAAATAAAGAATTCACACGAGAAGGCAAAGTTCCTCAGCTCGCGTCTTGACATAGTTCATACTGCGTCACGCACCGCTCAGGTTATCGGACTGGTAATGATGGGCTTTGGCTTCTGGAACTGGTACTTGAAGTTTCAGAAATATCAAGACCAGATCGTCAAGGCCCAAGCCGCACAGTGGACCAAGCCTAACCCTAAGCCAGACACATCCGACCGGGACGAAGTTCCAGGATAGGCTTCATTAAGCTTCCAGGGTCTTCCGCCCAGTAGACACGTGGCATCCAAAGGCATAGGCTCATCTCAGTACCTTCACTCTTAACCCGAGGAGGAAGCCCATGCCTGGAATGTTCGGCAAGAACCCTCCGCTCCTGCTGGTCGCTATTGCCCTGGCTATGATCGCCATCGTGGTGTTTGCCTTGATGACGGCAGGTAATTGAAATAGCCTGCCTCGGAATCAGCCAGCCTTGGATGGTGCCCTCAATTCCGTCCGATTTCCATCTCTCGAAATAGTCTCCCCCCGGTATCCCCTCCACCCCATGCCGGATGACTTCGGTTATGAGCTAAGCATCCGGTCGAGCATTTTTCGATTAGCCTCTCGTCAAGGCTTCATACCGGATGGTTTCAACCCGCTCAATGGACTGGGAACGGTTCCGCAACGAGTTGAACGCAATTATTTACTCGTTGCCTCATCTTGACCTTCCATCTCCCATAGTGTAACCATTGGTAACTTCTATGTTGACCCGTCCAGACATCACTAAAGGTATCTACCTTCGTCTGACTGCCTCCCGTTTTGGCTATCCTGCCGGTCTGATTGGAACCGTACACACGACCGGTAACGATTGGTCAAGCAACTGGTACTTCCAACTTCGCTGGCTGAACCGCTCAACAGGCAAACGCAACAGGCCTGTATCAGAATGGAGCCTCAACCTCCGCGATAAAGACCTTGAAGATTTTGAACGGATTGAGTCGTGGGAACAGGTGCAGCAGCTAGTGAGGGAGTCGAGGTCTCAGCGCAAATCTAGGAGGAAGGCAAGAAGGCCACTGAGGTTTTCCAACCCTCTTGGGAGAATACCAATAGGAAGAAGAAACCCAAACCAGTTGAAGCTGTACGAATGGGATTGACGCAAGACTCGAAACGAGGCTGCGGCCTATCGCCCCTGGGTACACCCGGCTATCGTACCAACATTGTCCGCTTAGCCTTTTAAGGCGGCGGTTTCCTCTTGCTGGTCGATTTTCTGCGACAGTTCATGAACCATGCGAGTGAGCTCAAGGACCGCTTTGTAAGGGATGTCCGGATTGGTACTTTCTAGCTGTCTCAATCGTAGTTCAAAGTCCTCGAGTCGTCTTGACAGTTTGCTCACCATATCGAGCTCCCTTCGGTTAGGGAATGTCCCACAGAGGATTCCGACTCCACAGGGATTCATTGAACGACGCAGCGAAGCTATTGTCAAGCAGGGCTCACGCGCCTGTTCCCGTTTTTGGCATGGGAGGGAACCAGGGAATGCGGCTGGTATCGGGAAGGCCTTTGGCGAGATTCTTGTCGCCTCTCTTGGGACCCCCGAGGTTTCGAAGCCCCTTGCCCCTGCGCTTGACCACTCGACGCGGCTTGGAGGGTTTCTTACTAGACATGTTTTGATTATATCAGGAACCCGCAACAGCACGAACAAGGAATGCCTATTGTACAGACTGTCGCGAGCGAACGTACGAGGTTATGGTATTCGCCCTGATGACGGCATGCTAGTGAACCGGTCTGGAAGATTTCTATTGTGAGTTTGAAACGCGTATCGTATCCTAACGGGCTACATAAGCCCCTTCACAAGAAAGGACCAATCATCCATGTCATCCATGCGAAACCATGCTCTCTATGTGACCATAGGACTTTCTCTGATGACCGCTCCGGTACTTGCAGCCTCGCCAAATCCAGTCAACGACGAGCAGAAAACTTTGTATGCACTTGGACTGGGCCTGAGCCAACAAATTGCGACCTTTGCCCTCAGCGAAGCCGAACTTGAGATGGTTAAGAATGGCCTCACCGATGGCGTACTGAAGCGCACCCCTAAAGCTGATCTCCAAACATTTGGACCAAAGATTCAACTGCTTTACCAGTCTCGATTGGCCGTTGCTGCTGAGAGTGAGAAGAAGGCCGGTGCAGCATTTGTAACGAAAGCAGCTTCTGAAAAAGGCGCGACCAAGACCGAGTCCGGTATCGTTATCACCCCCATCAAGCCGGGTTCCGGGGCGACACCGAAGGCAACGGACACGGTCAAGGTGCATTATCATGGCACATTAACCGATGGCACGGTCTTCGATAGCTCCGTCAAGCGAGGAGAACCCGCCACCTTTCCGCTTGGCAAGGTCATCAAATGCTGGACGGAAGGAGTGCAACACATCAAGGTGGGTGGGAAAAGCAAGCTGATCTGCCCATCAAACTTGGCCTATGGAGATACTGGATCACCTCCGACCATCAAGCCTGGTGCGACCTTAGTGTTTGAGGTGGAGTTACTCGACATCGTCAAGGAGTAGACTACGGTGGTGCCGTCTCTGCACAACTCGCGAGACGGCGCCACGCGTATGTTTTTGAAAACCTCCCGCACCCAGGTCCTACACCTTCCAATATTTCAGACGACTCACTCGTGAATGAGATCCCATCTGCAAGCCTTCCTGAACCTGTGCCCCCCTCTCCCCTCCGCTGGTTGATTCTCGGGCTGCTCTTCGCCATCAGCGTCGTGACCTATATCGATCGGGTCAATATCTCCGTCACCGCACGTCAGATGATGCCGGCACTTGGGATTACCGAGCAGGAGATGGGATTGGTCTTCTCGGCTTTTGTCGTGGGGTACGCCCTCTTTCAGATTCCCGGTGGATGGCTCAGCGACCGCTGGGGCATTCGTCTCGTCCTTATGATCGCCCTGATTTGGTGGTCCTGCTTTACGGCCTGGACGGCTGTCGCGGCGACGTCGTTCCTCGCCGTACCATTCGGTGTTGTGGGGGCGCTGGCCTGTGTCCGATTTTTCCTGGGTGTCGGAGAGGCGGCAGCCCTGCCGACGTTTAATCGAGCCGTGACCGACTGGCTTCCAAGCCATGAACGGGGCCTCGGCATCGGCATCGCTATCGGAGGAATCGGAATCGGTGCGGCGATCACACCGCCCGTCACGGCATGGGTCATGGTCAATTATGGGTGGCAGACAGCGTTTTATCTTTCGAGTGGATTGGGGTTAGGCCTCGCGGCTATCTGGTGGTTCTTGGCCGCCGATCGTCCGACGAACCACCGATGGCACAAGCCGCACAAGACCGAGACTCTCAGCCTCTCCGTTCCTACGAAGCAGCCATCGATTCCGTGGTCGGTGTTTCGGCGCACACCGAGCGTCTGGTGGCTCGTGGTGAGTTATGGGTGCCTGGGCTATGTGGCCTATGTGTATATGTCCTGGTTCTATCTCTATCTCGTCAACGTGCGAGGCTTTACCGTCCTCAGTGGCGGCCTGTTTGCCGCCGCACCGTTTCTGATGATCCTTCTATCCTGTCCGGCCGGTGGATGGGTCACTGACCGGCTGGCCATCCGCTATGGCATCACAAAGGGTCGCCAGACCGTCGGGATGATGGGAATGGGCCTCGCTGCTGGGTCGATCGCGCTCGGGGCGAGTGTGGAATCTCCCTATCTGGCGATCGCCAGCCTCTCGTTAGGCGCGGGATGGCTCTACTTCACGATCGGCGCCTATTGGTCTTCGACGAGCGATCTTTCACCGACCCATGCCGGCAGCCTGTCAGGGTTCATGAATATGGGGGCCAATATCGGGGGAGCTCTTTCTCCGACCTTCACACCATGGATCGCTCAGCAGTGGGGCTGGACGGCTTCCCTGAGCGTGGCAGCCGCCATGGCGCTGATCGGTGGGATCATGTGGCTCGGTATCCATCCTGGCGACGGTCTCGCCAACGATACGACCGGGTTGTGAGGGGCAAGCCTTGGGCTCGTCGCCGCTCCTTGTCATCGTGGAGACCGGCTTGATACAGTCGGGGCATGGCCTTGCAGTTTCAAAAGAAAGATCCGCGCATCACGATCACGACGAGATTCGGTGAGATCAAGGTTCGCCTCTATTCCGATGCGGCACCGCGTCATGTCGACAACCTCATCAATCTTGTGAAGATGGAGTTTTATAACGGCACAACCTTCCATCGTGTGGTCCCTGGGTTCATTATTCAGGGTGGGGATCCGCTGAGCAAACATCCTGATCGCCAACTCCATGGCACAGGAGGACCAGGATACTTTCTCCCGCCAGAACCGAGCGACTATCCCCACAAGCGTGGCGCTTTGTCCATGGCCAAAATGCCGCGCGAGAGTAATAGCACGCGTGACTTCAACGACAACGGGTCCCAATTTTTTATTTGCGTGGATGACAATAGCGGTCTGGACCGTCGCTATACCGTGTTTGGAGAGGTCTTTCGCGGGATGGAGGTGGTCGACCACATTGTCGCTGTCCCGCGCGATGAACGTGATAATCCGTTAGAGCCCGTCAGAATGACCATGATGGTCAAGGAATAGGACCTCAGGGTTGGTATCACATACCTATGGGCGCAGAAATTCATCCGATTAAAGGCACCATCCTCGCGACATCCGACTCGGCGTCCATTCGGCTGGCAGGCGACATCATCAGGACAGGCGGGCTGGTCGCCTTTCCCACTGAAACGGTCTATGGACTCGGCTGTGACGCGATGAATCCCGTCGCTGCTGCGAAGGTCTTCGAGGCCAAACAACGGCCACAGTTCGATCCGCTCATCGTGCATATTGCCGATCGATCACAACTGGACGCAGTGGTCACCTCGCAGCCTCCACTCGCCCGGAAACTGATGGATGCATTCTGGCCTGGTCCATTGACAATAGTCCTGCCAAAGCAATCGGTTATTCCTGATCTCGTCACTGCAGGCTTACCGACGGTTGCAGTGAGAATGCCGAGCCATCCGGTCGCACAATCACTCATTCGCGAGGCCGGCAGGCCCATCGCTGCGCCTAGCGCCAATCCATTCGGCTACGTCAGCCCCACAACAGCACAACATGTCTCGAACGGTCTTGGGAGCAAGGTGGATCTGATTCTGGATGGAGGACCCTGTTTGATCGGGGTCGAATCGACCGTCGTCTCGTTGATCGATGCACAACCTGAACTCTTGCGCCCAGGCAACATCACGCTGGAACAACTCACTGCCATCATTGGCCCAGTGCGTTGGGGGACTTCAAACCATAACAAGCCAATTGCTCCAGGTCAGTTGACCCGCCATTATGCGACCCTCACGCCACTCACCATTCTGGACTCTCCCGCAACTCAGACAGTCCTAGAGCCTGGGGAACGAGCAGGCTTACTGCTCATCTCATCATCGAGTGAGCACGAAAACCGCTTCGCCGCCGTTGAAGTGTTGTCCTCAAACGGAGACTTGCAAGAGGCGGCACGCAACCTCTTCGCCGCGCTTCGGCGTCTGGATGCCCTTCAGCTTGATCGAATCTACGCCGAACCCTGCAAGGAAGTGGGCTTAGGAATGGCCATCATGGATCGCCTCCGCCGCTGTTCCGCTACCCTCCCCCCAACACAACGTGAAACGTCAAATCCACATCAACTCGGCGCACCTTGATTGAAACCTCCTGACCCGGAGTGGTCTGCTCGATCAGGTAGTTCTTCAGGTGAGCTCCATCGAGAATCTCCGTCCCCTCGATGGCCAGCAGAATATCGTGTTTTTGGACACCTGCCGCCTTGGCCGGTTCCGTGACATCCTTGACCGCGACGCGCAACTTGGTTCCATCCTTCACCGAGGTCAGATGGACGCCCAGTTTCGAAAACGTCAGTGGCTTGCCTGAGAGGGCAGCGTTGACGATGCGTTCCGCGAGATTCCCCGGAATAGCAAAGGCCATGCGGCTGCAATACGCCTGGTTTTCCTCTTTGTCGGTCTGAATCACGGCGTGCAGAATCCCCACAATTTCTCCCTGGGCATTGAACAATCCCCCTCCTGAGTTTCCACTACAGGCAGAAAGGTCGGCCTGAATGAGACGGGTATCGACGGTTTGCAGGAATGTGTTGGTATTTCCTAACCGCCCGAAGGCCATCGTCGGCCCCCAGCCGAGCGGATAGCCGACCGTGAACACCTCCATGCCCGGCACAGTCTCTCCTGTGACAAAAGAGGTCCCCGTCACCAGTTTTCCGCGATGCGGCTCACTGACTCGGTAGACGACGACATCCATAAAGGCACTGTCGCCGACGAGATCCGCCGGAAGCTCATGAAGGTCGTTTGTTAACAGACGAATCTGCTTTTGAATGGTAGTTCCTGTCGTGGTGTCATGCTTTTCCGCTGCATGCCTGGCAGTAATGATGTAGCCGTCTCGCAGGTGGAACCCGGTTCCTCGGACAGTCACCTTCCCATACTTCTCCGGTACGCGCTGGTCTTGCGTATCGGCCAAAATTCCCACCGTTACATGTCTTGCTTGTAGAAACACGTCTTGATCGAGCGGCACTGTCTCAGCCTTGACCGAAAAGGCGAGTATCGTCATGACAACCCCTACACTAACGGCACCTCGGCACAGCCAGCGACCCAGTACCCATTGAAGCTTGCTCATTCATCGCTCCTTTCAACGACAGTCCGGACATGTCCACCACATACTATAATTCGGGTGTCGTTTGTTCTGAAAGGGTGCCTGAATGACCAGACACCCGTCGCGTACATCAACGGAAAAAGGGTATCAAGTGATGCAAGCACTCTTGCAAGGTACAAACATGGGGCCTTATAGTCTCACGCGACTCGAGTACACCCTCAACGTTCTGAGCAAGGGCTGATGTCGAATCGTTTTGGCCGGTCTCTACACTCCGTCGTTCTTCTCTTCATAATGACTGGCCCCGCCATGGCAGAATCCGGGTCAAAACCGACTCCTGAACTGTCCAAACACTTGGTAAGGATCGCTGAACTGGCTCGGCCGTCACCGATGGTCACGATTCCTGCCAGCCAGTTCTTGCTCGGCAGCAAGCGAATCGATGGTGATCCCTACGGGAAGTGGACACAGTTCGACGATACGGAACTTCCTCAACAACCAGTCTGGTTGGATGCCTACGAGATCGACCGCGATGAGGTCAGTCTCGGCGAATATCTGTCCTACCTCCAGCGAAAGAAACTCTCTCCTTCCCCTGAGCTCCAGAAACTTATTTGGCACGTCATCACCGTTCACTTCGTGTCAGACCAAACGTTGACCCGTTGGCCGGCACTCTATGTCACATGGTCCGAAGCACAGGGCCTCTGTGCGAGTAAGCGCGCGAGGTTACCGACCGAAGCCGAATGGGAAAAGGCGGCGCGCGGTCCGGATGGCAACCTCTATCCATGGGGTGAGGCTGCTCCCAGCTCCACATTGGCGATGTTTGGACAACATCATGTGCATGAAATCCCCATTTTGGCGGCCGTCGAGTCCCATGACGAAGGAAGAAGCCCCTATGGGCTTCACCATATGGCAGGAAACGTGGCGGAATGGGTACAGGACTGGTTCGGTTTCGACTACTATGCCTATATGCCGGCTCGCAATCCGCAGGGTCCCGCGACAGGACGCTATAAAGGCATTCGTGGAGGCTCCTGGAAAAGTAGACGGGTCATGCTTCGCACGGCGACGAGAGGTGGATCAGCCCCAGATCAACGTTCGCCAACGATCGGATTCCGGTGCGCACGATCATCCGCGTCCACCACTCCTTAGCCAGACGTGTTCGACGAAATAGCATGAGGCACCAGCCGTAGATGGGAACGTCCAGATCAGCCAGAAGAAAATGTGGGAACGACTGTGGTAGGATTTTTACCATGCGTCTGATCTTTTTGGTCTTGAGCCTGACTTGTATCCTACTGCTCCTTGGTCCGACAGCCTGGGCCTTGGAGTTTTCCGCCGATCAGGTGACGAAAATTCAGGGGAAATTGCAGAAGGCGAACATTTATTACCGTGACACCATGTGGCGGATTGAGCACCACACCATGGGCCCTGTCAATGTGAGTATCGTACGCAAGGACAAGAAGCTCGTGTGGCTGCTGCTGTCCAGGATGAAGCATTTCAAGACTGTCCCCTATAGCCCCGATCAAGATCTGAGAGTGACCGAACAGTTGGACGGAGAAATCTCACGGCAAGAAATCGGAACAGAAATGCGAGACGGACATCCGACCATCCTCTATGAGGTGACGACCAAACATGGTGAACACATCGAAGAGTACTACCAGTGGTTGGCCACGGATATTCGGTTTCCGATGAAACTGGCCAAGAAGGACGGGAGTTGGATTGTGGAGTATCACCATGTAAAAATGCGACCGGTCTCGGACTACCTCTTCAATCTTCCGGTCAATTTTCAGCCGCTGGAAGGCTTCAACACCCTGCCATCCGAACAAACCGAGCCAGGCATACACTAAACAAGGAGGAGTGGCCGTGCGAGTTTCTGGAATCGTGGTGAGTACTGCGTTCATGGGCATGATGGCTGTGACGGTAACCTATGCGTTGGACGTGGCAGATGTCGTCCGGCAATGGACTCCGGAAGGGAAACAACTGGCAGAGGAACGGGCCAAGCTGCCGGCTCACGACGAGATGATCTTGATTCCGTCCGGCGAATTCATCATGGGAAGCGATAAGAAGGTGGATCGCAACGCCTATCAAGCGGAGTTTCCGCAGCGAAAGGTGTATTTGAAGGCGTACGAAATCGACAAATTTGAAGTCACGACCGTGCAATTTTTGAAATATGTCCTCGCGCACGATCAGCCACCGCTGATCGACTGGCAGTATGACGGCGGCAACTTCCAAGACACGATGTCCAACCACCCCGTCATGCACGTATCGTGGGATGAGGCCGATGCCTACTGTCGGTGGGCCGGCAAACGCCTGCCGACCGAAGCCGAATGGGAAAAGGCCGCACGTGGTGAGGACGGACGTATCTACCCCTGGGGCAATCAGATGGCCGGGTTATCTCGAGCGAACTATGGCCGCACCGGCTTGTCAGGCCCCGTGCGGGATCGCCCCGAACGACTATTGCTCTACCCACCGATTATTTCTGTCGATAAATATGACAATGCCGTGAGTCCGTACGGCGTGTTTCAGATGTCCGGGAATGTGGCTGAGTGGGTGGCCGATTGGTACGACCGCAAGTACTATGCGACCGCACCCGACAAGGATCCAATGGGGCCTGAGAAGGGAACGCAGCGAGGGTTTCGGGGTGGCAGCTGGATCGACAGCACGCCCAGCGTGAGAGTCGCACAGCGAAACGGGACCGACCCGAGCACGAAGATGAATTGGCTGGGGTTCCGTTGCGCACGAGATGTACAAGCGGCTCCAGCAGGTCAGAACTGAGGGGTCGTTTCAGCGCCTCTCGACACAACGTCTGATAAATACATAGGACGCCAGGGCGTTCGCCTCATAGGCCGAGCGTCTCGTCGAGAGTCGAACGGGGCTACTGCGTGGCAGGATCTCCCGAAGACTGCTTCATCGGCACATCGGCTGCGCAGCGAAATCCGGTCGACTCGCTACGAATGGTCGGATCGCTCTCCACGCGGGTAAAGATGCGAACGCTGGGCGTTTCGTTTTGCCATCCCGCCCCTCGAATGACTTTTTTCGTGCCGGACTCCGGTCCTTTTGGGTTCTTCTTCGGACTCTTCTCATAGTACCGAGGATCATACCAGTCGTTCACCCATTCCCAGACATTGCCGGCCATGTCATAGACGCCGAAAGGACTCTTCCCTGCCTCATAACTCCCGACGGGCATGAGGGTCTTCTCACCGATCCACCGTTGATTGTAGTTGAGATGTTTCGCCGTCGGTTCGACATTCCCCCAGGGAAACCGCCTGTCGGATGTCCCCTTTGCTGCCTTTTCCCATTCCGCCTCCGTCGGCAGTCGTTTACCCACCCATGTACAATAGGCATCCGCGTCAAACCAGTCGACGTTGATGACCGGTCGATCGGCAAGCGACTCCGTGATGCTATCTCCTTGCCACAGATTTCGCGTGGGATTCGTGGGATTCTGCGGCACGCGATGCCCGGTGGCCTTCACGAAGTTCAGATACCGACCGTTCGTCACTTCAAATGTATCGATAGCAAAGGTGTCGATGAACACCTCGTGGCGTGGGTATTCATCCCGTCCTCCGTCTCGATCACCAGAGGGAACTCCCATGGGAAACGAGCTCGCAGGAACCACGATCATTGGTGCCCCATCCCTTCCGGTGAGCAACTCGCCAGAATTTTGAGGCACCCCGTCGTCTGCGAACGAAAGCGATACACCGAGCATGACATATGACAAGACCAATGATCGAACCAGCATCGCCACATACTCCTTCTACAAAATCAACAACAATTTTATCGTACCATAGTCCTAAAACAGGGCGCTGGGCCCAGGGCTACCATCACAGAGACCGACTCATCTTCCCTGCTAGTGGGTCTCCCCCATCACGCTGAGGAGCGCACCTCCTGCCGTAGCCCGAACTGCATCATCCTCGTCGTGGAGACTCTGTTTGAGGATCGCAATCGCGCGTGCGTTCTCAACCTTCGCTATCGACTTGACCGCCGCAATCCTCACACGGGACACCGTGTCCTGAATCAGCACCATCAACGCCGATCGCGCCTGCGCCCGATTATCCCCTCGGGCATGGCCCAACGCCCTTGCCACCGCGGCACGAACGGCCGGTTCCTTCACGTTGATCAGGGTTTGAACAGAACCAGCTACCACATCATACCGTTCGCCCTGTTCTAACAAAGCTCCGATCACAAAGGCTCTGACCGCGTTGTCACGATCGCCGAGCGCCTGGGTCAAGGGAGGACCGGCATTCACACCTCGCAATTGTCCTAAGCTGACCGCAGCTGCAATTCGCACCGGTGGGAGAGGATCCCGTAGCAGACGCGTCAACGCTGTGAGTGCTTCCTCCGAAGAAACACGTCCAAATCCTGTTGCGGCAGCACCACGTACCGATGGTTGCTTGTGCTCGCTCGCCTCCTTGAGAATCGGAACAACCTGCTTCGGCTGACGTTCCACCAGCGCACGAATAGCCGAAGTTCGTTCATCGGGATTGGGCGCCTTGGCGTAGCGCAACAGCAAGTCACAACCGTTCGAACGTTTCAGATGGCAGAGGACCTCGGCGGCTGCCACCCGCACACGCACCTCAGGGTCCTTGAGCGCCGGTTCAACCAGTGGCAGTACCGAGGCATCACTAGATTTTGTAAACCCCTTGAGCACCGCTTCCTTCACCAACACGGCTTGGTCCTCCAAGGCCTGCCTGAATTTTGGAGACCGCCGACCAGCGTCGAGTTTGGCAAGTCCCTCGGCAGCCAAGGCTCGGACAAGACCAGACCCATCACTCAGTCCGTCCTCAAAGAATGAAACCGCGTCGGGACTCTGCCATTCCTTCAGAGCCGTAAAGGCGGCCCCTCGCATCTGCTCACGCATATCCTTGGTAAGGACGACGACGAATCCGAGTGCGACCTCCCGCAGCGTAGGTGTGTCATCCTGTTTCGATAGCTGAACGAGCTGGTCATATTCACTTAGCGCATCCTTGGGTTTGCCAAGCCTCAACAATGTACGAACCTTCAGCCGACGCACATCCGCTGTACCGGCTTCCTCACTGTTAAGCTTGTTTAGCTCCTCAAGTGCTTTTTGGAATTCCTTGTTGTCGTACAATGTGTGGATCGACTGCAGATCGGCTTCAGTCCCGCTCCATGCTGGTTCAAGTATTGGAGAGACCAACCAGACCAGCCCACAGCCCACACATGCAGCCCGTCGAAGAAATCGGCTCATCACTTCTCTACTCCTCACGCCCACGGTTGGTCCCACCAGAGCGTTTCCTATACCCAGGAGGCTCCTCAAAATATCGGCTGGATTGAGGTGACACGCGAATTCGTTCATACTCGAATGACCAGTTACGGTCATGACTAACCAGCTTCAGAACCACCCCAGTCTCTACGTCCACCCATTCATAAAATCGTTCAGGCACGCCTTGCCGTTCCACCTGTACATCAAACAACAGCGCGGCCCGACCCGCCACGGCCGCATCACCGACGGCGGTCCTGTTTGTTTCTCCAGCTAGTTCCGCGCGCATCGACAGAGTCTCATCCGTGATCGGCAGAACCAGGAGCTGCTTCTGTTGAGGAAGGACGTACCACCGCTCACTTAAATCAGGCCTGATGATTTCGATCGCCGAGAAGCCCAGCTCGGTTCGAACGGCGTACTTATACTCCAATCTCAGTCGATCACCTTTTGCGAAGACCTGCGCCAGATATGTCTTGCCGTCGACCCGCTTGACGAGCGTCCCTGAAAATTCTGCCTCGGCAGGAACCGCATCGTTCCCTTCGGCGATGGAGATGGTCGTACTCAGCGCGACGACACCGACCAACGCAATCATCCTCGATCTGTATTTCATCCTCGGAAGAGACGGATGCATCGGTCATCAACGCTGGTGTTCGAGCAGTGGCTGGATATCGACCGAATACCCTAACGATTCGAGACCAAATCGAGGATTATCGAGGATTGTATACGCGGTTCGATTCCCCCTTGGAGCCGGCAAGGTCAGTTGCTCGACAAGTGTTCCATCCGGCTTCACCACGATCGACTTCGTAGTCCCGGGTCCCGTCTGAGGATGCCATACGACCAATTGATAGGTACCGGGAGGAATCTGGTCGATCTTGAATTTTCCTTCGGCATCAGTCAACGCATAGTACGGGTTGTTTACGGCCATGGCCCAACTCTCCATATAGGCATGAAACCCACATTGCATGTAGAAGGTGCGCCGACCTTTGTTGAGATAAATCGGCCCGACCAACGATTTTCCTGGGGCATGGTTGTGCAACGCATGGAGATCCCCACGCCGATGCTGGTGGTTCATGATCAACGGGGTGTTAAACAACACACGAGCTCCCGCTTCCAGCGAGGTCTCATAGCCTTGAATGTCGTGCATAACGGGATCCATGTTGATCACTTCCACCGCATGCCCGTTCCGGACGACCGTCATAAAAGGCTGGAACATGCAGTCCCGAGCTTCGATCAACGGAACCGACATCTCAAACGGCTTTCCTGCTTCAACCCCTTCCAAGAGCACAATAGCATCCTTCAACCCGCCTTGATGGCCGACGACAAAGTCATGCAGCAGACGCCACCCCCGTCCGTTCGAGATACGCCCACAGTAGGCAGGATCGGGAAAGGTAATGAGATTGAACGCCTTCGGCTCCGGTACCGATCCATCGAGTGTAATCGTACCCTCGATTGTTCCTCCGTGTGTGATCTCCACAACATCGTACGAACGCGCAGGTACGGTCCCCAGCACCAACGCGAGGAGTCCACACCCAAGGATGACCCACCTGCCCTTACCGCTCATGTCATTCACCTCATGCTCAGGGGTTGAATTGATTCTATTATACCGAGTTCAGCCCTCAATTGCAGGAACCTTGAGGCAAGGCGAAAAAGCAGAGGGGGGAACCATGCTTTTTAGCACGGCTCCCCCCTCCTCTTGCTTTCCGCAGAATTCTCTGGCGACTACTTCATCGCCGTTGGAACTGCTTGAGGCTGCCCATCCGCGTCCGCATGTTTGGAGCCAACTCCACCAGCGGACAACGGTTGCAACCTCTTATCTCCAGCCGGCAATACCCTCATGTATCCCCATTGCCCAGACTGTGAATACGGCAATCGTTGATTGCTGTAGACATAATCTCCGGCTAATCGGTACGGACCACCGGCCGATGGGATAAAGACATCGAGTGTCTCTGACCCTGAGAATTCCACGACACTGATCTCATCGGCACCCCGCATGAACGGCTCAATCGGCCACTCATGCTTCTCGACGCTGAACATGCCGTTCTGCTCGTTATTGGCGCCGATGACATGGATACGCACCGCATCTCCCGCATGGGACTCAATGACAGGCGTCACCGGATCTTCCGGCTTGTCGGCTTGACAAGGCTGGAACATCTTACCCAACGAACAGCCCTGATCTTCACGATGCAAATACGGCTCGGACCGGTAATTGATCCCCGTTAAGCCCGCGACATTTTGCACATACGGCATAAAGCTCGTCCCAATGATGTTGTCCTCGTCCTGGAAGAACAAGGCCACATCGCGGTAGTTCGACCGCATCTCGTTTCCTGCAATGGATCTGTCCACGATCACGTCGGCCGCCCAGGCGTTCTTGTTCGAGAGATCAACGCCTGTTTTTGGATCCCGGTACTTGGATCCTTTCGGACCCACCACGATCGCACCGAACAAGCCGTTCCGCGGGTTCGTCATCACATTCCCCCAGTCCCAAACGAGGGAGGTCGTCTCACCGTTGAACGGGTCGGCATAATATGTATAGACCCGTTCACCGCCCGGAGCGATCGTCTGATCACCTGGGTTTTTGCCGATATTGGCCCCCATCGAATCCTTCGGATCGAACGCAAGCCCGATCGCGGAGAACGAGGCTTTACTGGCCTTCATCTTGTTCTTCAGATTCACTTTGACACAGTCTCCGACGTTCACCCGAAGCGTCAGAGGCATGGGGCTCATGTTTCCGGACACTTTCGCGACCTCGTCTTCGAGCACATAAATCTTCGCATCCGGATTGGCCAGTTGGATCTTCCGTTCGAAATCGACCTCAATGGATTCCGGTGCCTTCGGATTGAATGTCATCGACGGGTAGTCCATCGCGACGACGTTGAAGCTCTTCACTGGAGCATCGGCGGGACAAACCGGCAAAGTCTCTGGAATCTCGCCTTTATTCGAGAATCCAGCCGGCAGTTTCTTCAGATCCTTCTGTTCCTTATCATAAACCCGGACAATTCCCCACCCACCTTCAGACAACTTTGATGATCGGCCGTTGAAGTGGATGTAGTCGCCTGGCTGATGCCGTGGGCCACCGGCTTCCGGTACAACCAAGTCATACCGTTCTGCAATGCCCACGTGGATGGAATTCTTGCGGTTTGCATCGGGTGCATATCGCTCCGTCCAGAACGAATGGCCTGACAAGGTCCAGGTCATCGTTTCGTTCATCAGCGTATGCAACAGTCTGAATACCATCGTATCACCCGTGTACGCCCTCAGAAGCGGCGTGTAGGGATCCCCGTGGATTTGACTGTTGAAAATTTGGGACACATCCGGATTTGTCGCCAACCGTTGTGCGATGGGTCCGGCACGGAAGTTCAACCCGCTTCCTGTGGTATGTGTTCCGCCGTTCAAGAACGGCATCGGAGTCATGTAAATTTTTTCAGGCATGACGAAAGAGACGGTCTTCCCTGCCTCTAGGGCCACTTCGATCGGTTGTCCCGGTGGATTTCCGGCCGTGACGATGTTGACCGTGTGTGGCACCGTATCATGTACTTGAACCATAAGCTCACGGAAGCTGTTGTTCACACCATGTCCAACCGGCTCGTTGGTATGAATATCCGCGATGGGACCGCTCCGGATCTGCTTCCCGGTCGTCGGATCATGATAGGTCGATCCTACCGGTTCCGCGATAAACGTCCCGAACCCACCGTGTGGCCAGGTCGTCGCACCGAACGCGTGATCATGCCAAAACACCGTCCCCACGTCCGCATCCACCCAGAACCGCTGACGGACAAACTCGACTGTCACGATGTCCTTGGCCGGGTGATTATGCTTCAACCCTTTCGCCAGTGTGATTTGGTTGCCTTTAATAGCCTTAATTCTGGCTATCTCGTTCCCTTTCACGTTGTCGGCACCCACCAAGATCAATGTGCCGACATGATATTGTTTGGCATTCTTCACTGAAATGGTCTTGGCCCCCTTCTTCACCGCGGAGGTCAGGACTGTATTCATCGGAGCGGGAAGTCCTTTGGGATTCTTCTTCTCCAGCATGGTGAAGGGACGAACCGATTGTTCATAGGAGAACCCGGTGATCACTCCATCTGACGCCTGGTTGTCGAACTGCAGGAAATGCCAGTGAGTGTTGATCTTCGACGCCTGGAAATTGGTGTAGTCGTCGTCATCCCACTCACTGGTTAAGGTCCAATCCACACAATCGTAAATATTGCCTCGCACGACCAACGGATACTTCAAATCATCGTTGGCCCGAATCGCAGCTTCTTCTTCGTGCAACACATAGATCAAGCCGTTCGGATCGACCACGGCTGGCTCCTTGCCTTGAGCCTTGGCGATCTTGATCGGTACCTTGATGAAGTGCACGTTGAAGCTCTTGCGCCCAGCATTCTCTGGACAAAGACTCCAATTGCCCTGCTCCCCAGGCTTAGCCTGGTCGACACTCTCCTCACCATTGTCATCACGGCGGATCATCTCCAGCCATGGTGCGCCGACGTGATTGGGTGAGAACATCACACGTTTCCCGAAATGCGGAGTAAGGTGCGGCCACGCTACTTTCCCGGTCAGCGGCTCAAACATGATCGGATGCCGCTTCCCAGGGTGGGTCGACGTGTACTTGGGATTCTTGACATCACTTTCCTTCTCACTCATGGCGCGATTGCCGTCCCAGATCCAATCCAACACGGTGGCATCATAGGACAGGATTTGGCCCTTCTCGTCATCCTTGTGGCCAGGCTTCCCTGGGGTCGGCAACTGCATCGCGACCCAATCCTTGATCGTAACCGTAGCCGGATTACCCTTCCAGTTACTCTTCCCCTTCTCAATGATCTTGAACTGCGTCCCGAACCAATCCACCGTCTGGCCAATCAGCTTGTCTGATGAAATCGGTGCCTTGATGCGACCTTTCCGATCCGGGAGCTCTTGGAGATCCGGCATGACATCGTTCCGCATCTCGCCCTGCTGGATCGTGTTGTACACGCGCCAGTAGCCCCACATACCGGACACATAGTGATGCGCCACGTGGCAGTGGAAAAGGAAATCGCCCGCCAACTGTTGGCAGAGGCCTGATCCGCACTCAGTTTCCAAGTCCAAGGCCTCTGATGGACCGATGACTTCGACGTCGACCCGATCCGTCTTGTGACGGATCACCGGATACTTCACCGGGCCGTTGACCGCCGTAGCCCAGAGGTTCATGTCATCGATAGCCCGAGGACTCCGTGGCCAGCGAATCGACCCGCCATGCGGGTGGTGGCTGTGGAACACTTCCGACCCGCCATGGACGAGACGGAATTTTGCCGGATCTCCGATATAGGAACGAGGGATGGTCGGAGCCGCGTCGCCGAAGGTATAGGAGCTATACCCCATCGACTCGTCCTCGAACCCAAAGTATTCGTGCTGCAAGTGCATGTTGTTGATGCCGAACGGCTCGCTTCGGTAATTGATCGCGCGGCCGCCTGGACGATACGTATCTGTCAACGGATCACGTTGTGGCAGGAAATCGCCCTTCTTATTGAGGGGGCGGAAGGCTTCGTCTCCGACTTCATGGTAATACAAGACGAATTCACGAAAGTCAGGGCCGGTACCATTCTTGATCATGACCTGCCAGCCGCTGGTCGCCGGAGTTGGATCACCGCTTCCCAGCGCTTCCCAGTACGTGGACCCGCGAGGCTCCACAACAAAGGACCCAAACATGCCCATCACGGTGAGCTCACGATCGTTGCTGTAGGTATGGAACTGGCGCACCCCTTCTTGCGTGTTCGGATGGATGTACCATTCCATTTCCACGGGCTTGTCTTTGGACGCCACGGCATCGGAATTGGTCGTCGTAGCCGCCGCTCCGGTCTTACTCACTACCATGGCCGAGCCATGAATATGGAGGCTGACATCCTCGTCGCCCTCTAATTTGTTGCTCAGCTTGATCTTGAGACAGTCCCCCTGGTTCGCACGGATCGTGAGTGGCTGAATCCACTGCGCTTGCACACCGGGGATGACGGCTCCCGGATCAAACCCTTCTTTGTCTCGTGCCTCACGGTTCTTGGTTTCTTCAGCCCTCACCTTGTCGATATCTTCATCCAACGCGTACATGTAGCCGGGATAAAAATCGAGCCACTGGTTGAGCGTGATCTCAACGTTGATCGCGGACACATTGTACTGTTTCACCGGCGCAGTCGCGGGACAACGGCCTCCCCCGGTTGCGGCCACCGGTTCCACCCGAGGATCGGACATCAGCAACATATCCTGTCCTCCGGCTCCATACTGGTGCATCATGGCCGAGGTGTTGTACATGCCGGTGTTCACCGCCTGCACCTGCGGATCCTTGGACATCTGGTCCATGATGCGCTGGTGCTGCTGCTCGACCATCGCAGCGCGGTCGGCCTTTCCCGACATCGCATCCTCGACGATCGTCTGACCCTTGAGCTGCTCCGCCCAAGCCGGCAACTGATGATTCATTGCCACGGACGTTGCTGGGGTTTCTCCAAGTGCGAGTGAACTCCCAAAGAGAGTCACACAGGCGGTGAGCCCAAGTAGACGGGCGCACACGGGGTAGGAATGTGAAAACATGGACCGGCCTCCTTGTCTTGTATTGAAAACCGACACTTACAATGTGTTGCCGATGGTCATCCTCACGGATTATCTGATCTCAGTGGCTTTGAAAAACCGATTAGATTTGAATTCAATTCATTGAAGCGCTGCAACCGTACTGCACTCGACCTGCGTTGTCAATATCGACCGAAACATTTTCCGCGTCATGCTCACGTCAGCCGGAGCCCTTTATCGACACAGCCCTTACGACTGTTTGCCCCTCTTGCATTGATGGTATGGGCCCTCGTCTTACTATCACGGTCATTGGCTGATTGGACCCTTGCGAGTCATGGTGCTCTGGAGATCCATTTCCAGCACGACCGGACCATCACGTTTGCCGGAGTCACGCTGTCTCGGCATCTGATCCGCCATAAGCTTCTCTAAAGGAACCGCTACAATGAGCGGCGCCTCTTTCGAAGAATTGGAATGGAGGAAAAGACGAAGCGTCTTGGGCCGTTCTTTGGGAGCGATCTGTGAAGCCATTTTCTTTTCAATAAACCCTACCAACAATCCACTCCCATCGGCAAGTTTATGGATCTCATAGGCATTCGGTACGCTTGCGACCCGTTCCAACGCAAGATCAGGACTCTGGGTCACCAACACCAACCCAAGGGCAGGCGGTTGGATGAACCCAAAGCTCCCGATTGGTGCCTCTGAAAACCGCATCGTCCCAGCGTGGAGTTCCGTGACCCCGGTCTTCTCACGCAGCTGCCGCCGCAGCTCTGCTTCACTTCCGGTCGTCTCAATCACCACCGCCGCCGGTGCGGCTTTCTGAACGGGCAAGACCTCCGTCTTACCGCCAGGAGCAGCCTCAAGCTCAACTACAAGGAACGGCACACTCACAAGCCCAACCAGAATCGGCACAACCAAATTAAAGAAAAACCGGCAGTAGACAAGCGCAGGGCAACGCATACGAGTTCTCCTCATCAAACCATAACTAGAAGTAATCTTACTGAATTTTAGGAAAGGCGATCGGCAAAAAGCAAACAAGATGTACTGCCAATTTGACAGCACCCATAATAGAGTGCCTGTGGCTTTGTACAGGATTAGAAAAACGCCATGCTGGCGTATGTGACGGTCGAGTTATACTGGTCGGTGATACCGCGGTCGTAGCGGAGCACCTGCCCCTTTTCCGCTTGGATTAGTCGCAGCAGGCTATAGATAGGTGAGAAGCCGGAAATGCGGCGCTGGTCCTGTTCCTTTTGAATGTATTGGGCGAACGGTTCCGGCTGGAGTTCTTCTACGTGCTTGAGCATCTCGAGATCTCGCTGCATGGAGCGGTGAAACGAAAAATCGGTGGGTGGCGCACTGTCGCCATACCGCATCCCAAGATGAGCCAGCTCCCCTGCCGCGATGATGCCCACTCGTCGTGTGGAAACGCCAATGGCGTCCCGCAAGGCAGCAAGAAATCGATCCACGGAGGTTCGCACGGTCGAATCGTTCAGGCTCATCGCAGAGAAAGACGACAGGACCGGAACCATTGTAAATGGCTTCCCGACGGTGGTTTGTAGAAACGGCAGCTGAAACTCGATCGCATGTTCCGATTGATGGGCAATGTCTTCTTCGAAATAGTCCGGCACGCTTCTTTTTAAATGATCCACGATCGTTCGGTCGGCCTTGACGACTCCCAACGGCGTCTCAAAATCTTTGTCGGTCACCGCGAAGAGACGCTCCAGCCCGGCATGGGCGGTCCCGATGATCACATAGACGTCCGGCTGCTCACATTCTTGAAGTTCCTTGTAGGCCCAGGCGTAGATCGGCCCTGCTTGCTTCATCTCGTAGGTCGGTGCAACGAGTCCTTTGATCAATTTTCCACGATTCTCAGACGGCTTAAAATCAGGCCCTTCACCCGATGAAAAGAATCCATCGACTTGCTTTTTCAACTTCGTACCATCTACCTCGTAGCTCCGCCCGGCAAATGCAGCCGGCCGCATCGCTTGCTGTCGATAGTCGAGCCGCGCCTGTTCCCTCGCCTGTTCGGTTCGAGAGCCTTCCAGGAACAGCTTCTCGTCCAGATCCGTCACCAGCTGTTCCACCTTGCTCGGCATGAGAAATTCGCCGAACCGTTTCAGGTAGAGTGCGCCGATGTCCTGGATGGAATGGTCTCCATCGAAATGTTGCACGATGAAGAAAAAATTGAGCGGGAGGACCAGCTTCTCCTTGCTCAAGCCGCTCGGGTCCCAGAGCACGACCAGTTGATCTTCCCCCTGCTTAATGGGAGAAAATTGCAGATTCCGCAGCACCGGATACTGAGTGGGATCTTTCACGACTTCGGACGTCATGGCGGAGGGTATTGTATGAGACGGACGCCGGAAGCTGCAACCGGCTAATGACTGTCAGGCGGATGTTCTTGGCCCTTTCGTGACAGCAGGAAGAGCGCAACAACGATACCCATCAGCAACCAGATTGTCGGACGGCCATAGGAGGCATCCGAGTATTCGATCAAGTCAGTCAACCGCCCGATCAAAAGTGACATGCGAGCCATGACCGTGTAGCCGAAGGCTGCTCCGAACGAGATCATCAGGAACATGATGCCGGTCCGCGCCACCACCTTACCCACCCCGGTATGCTCGATCGAAAAGAAAAAGTAGAAGAGGACTGAGCTCACTCCAAGTAGAATAATGATCGCGTTCAGATTGCTGGCAGGGTTGAGGAGATTCATCGAAAAAGTGACGCTATCCGACCCCGCGAGCGACAGGAGTGGTCGAATGGTATCCTCGACCTGCTTCAAGATGAACGAGGAAATGGTTCGAGGAATCGCCAACCCAGCGCCCATCCCGACGATGAAGGCGAAGGCATAGCGCGACATCCAGGCCGCCTTCGGCACATACCTGGTCAGCATGAGCATTCCGATGCCAACGGGAATCAGGAGACTGATCTCCCCCTGTTCCACAATCGGCTTGACGACCAAGTGAACGAGGACGGTATCGTACGCCTTCACGATCGTGTAGCCGACCGAGACGCCGACATAGAGATGTTCCGCCAGCTTGAAGAGTGGATTGTCTTTGTACAGGAATGAGAAGATCAACAGGGTTAGCCCTGTCGCCACCCACGCCCCAAATATCGTCGCGTCCATGCCGTTTCCTTACACCTCACCCAGCCTGACCCTGCGCTCGAGCAGCTCGCCTGAGTGACAGATAGAACACGTTGCAGATGATCACCAGCACAATGATCGCGATATGCGTCGCCGACTGTGCATCCATGCCGGCCACCGCCTGGCCTTTCTGATCGATCAGAATCTCGTATTCTGCCGCGCCCCGGAGTCCGCCGATGAGTCCGTTGATCTGCCCACTCCGCAACAGTGGATACAATCCGGGTGCCATGACGCCTGTGCAGCCACCACCAAGCTCGAACTTATATTTGTCCTTCCCGAAGACGTACCACTCCTCCACCCCCGGCTTACCGGCACCCAAGTCGACCATGTACCCAACATCTTTCAGGTTGCGGACTCCCTTGAGCACCGGCAACTCCTTCGTCGGCCTTCCCCCGTAGTCACTCGGGAAGGCCGAGTAGAGATCTTGCCCCATGTTGATGATCACCGCTTGGCCGCCGGGACTCCATCCAAGAAAGGCATAGTCAGTGCCGTATTCCTTCCCCATTTCCTTTGCAACCTGCGTCACAATCTGATCCGCCATGCCGGTTCCTGACACCCAGAGTGTCATGGTAATCACCCGAAGATTCTTCCTAAAGGCATGGCGCAAAAGCGCAATCGCTTGCGGATAGAGTTCCGGCTTGGATGCTGGATCAAAATCGATCGACAAGAGAAAGACCGACTGCTCGGGCAACGACTCAATGTGCTCGTATACACCACGCACTTCCGAGGAAATCTTGATCGGCAAACCCACCGGATAGAGCAACGGCAAAAGGGTGCAAAGACCGATCACCAGAAAAATAATCCGCCGATCGATCTTGAGCATGCGTTCAGAAAAAGTCATGCTTCTTCCTGTTCCCCCTCACCCATAAACTGCGGGTGGCGCCAAGCGGGCGCCCAATCGCGCGCAGCGGAAGGGTCCCACAGGGGGATGGGTGTAGCGAGCACGGTTGGGCTGCTCGGCGACAGGACCCGCAATTCCTACTCCTTCCCTCCTCCCAGATACGACCGCTCCACACCGAAAATGATCTTGAACGACAAGGCGATCGCGCCGAGACTCACGCCGATCAAAATGGCGCGGCGCACCGAAGCGTTGAGCACATTGAGAATCCAGGAAGCCACATCGCCACTCAGAGGAACCAGATACTCACCGAGTGGCACTCGCCCCATCATGACGATGACGGCCGCCACCAACAGGACTGCGGCTTCACGACTTCTGGCCCTGAACGAACGATAGGCAGCGGACGCGATGAAAAACGCTAAGATGGCAAACATCGTCCCTTGCAAGGGGACCATCATGTAGTTGTAGACCCAGCCGAACGACGTCATGACCCCCTCGATGCTCTCTTTCCCGTCGGCCCATAAGCCGACTGCAATGGTGCCGAGCATTCCGGCATAGAGCACGAGACTATAGCCCCACCCGGCTTCTTGGCGCCGGATCTTGACGGCATGGAGGTGAAACAAACTGGTCACACCCAAGACCAGCGCGAACCCGCCGATGATCTGCAACCATTTCGTCGCCGAGGTCAGCATCTGTTCTGACGCCGGATGCGGCACATAGTACTGGGCTGCAAACAGGAGACCGGCAACCAGCGTGATCAGCAGGGGGAGTTGTCGTCGAAGAAAAATCATTTCACGTCACTGAGAAAATCCAACATAATCTGTGGCCACTCTGCACCAGTCACGGCCCCGAACGTGGCCAACACCGTTCCCGCAGCAATGGCCGTGAGGATCACGGCCTTCCCGATATCCTGCCCACGGAGCGTCCCGATCTGAACCGGCTCCTTAGAGAGGTAGGCGCTGGCCGCATAGAGCTCCTCGCCAATTAATGTGTAGTCACAGGTGGTCACGAAGAAGGGTAATTGGTGGTCGGCGTCTGTCCCGGCGATCTGGATCGCACCGGTGCTCGCACCGGTTTCCGTGAGCAGCAGCGACTCGGCAAAGTAATGGCCCATGAAGAAGTTTGCGGCCGGCTTTTTCCGCAGCATGATACCGTCCACCGCCGCCGCGTAACTGAACTGATCCGACGTGATAAAGAAGTTCGCGTCTTCCTTGAAGAGATCAGGCTTCCCGGCTTCCAAATACGCTTGCTTGGTGATTTCCTGACAGACTGCCATCGTAATCGGCTCACGATGGGGCACCATCAATTCCGTTTCATAGAGCGCCGCCCGTTTCGCGACCTTTCCCAAAATGACTGCTGCGGCAACCGTCGACGGATCATGCAGGTCATGAGCCCCGGTCAAGTAGAGGACCGGCTTGCCAAGCTCGGTCGCGCGCCCAATCGCTTCGTCGACCGCATCAAGCCCAGGAATCCGTCGGAGAAAAATGTTGTTTCGCTTTGCATGACTGATCGTGTAGAAGATCAGCCCCCCGAACGAGACCGCAATGATCAAGTTATTGAGTTGGTTCCAGTTGAACCAATCAGGCACTGGCGTGGCAACCAACACCGGGCTGAAGATCCGCTGATCGTCGCGCACCGTTGCGACAGACACGGCATAGGACGTCCCATCCTTGATCTCAAGGCCCTTCGCACTCCTAATGACAATGTGATGCCAGGACTTATCGACGTCCCTTGTCCACCAAGCAGTCTCCGTGTCTTTGAGATATTTGGTGTTTGCGGGAAACTCCGCCATAACCGTGAAGGTCGAGAGATCCGTCGAGGAGGCATCACCGACCAGGACCTGATACCGGACATCCGGACCATCCCATGACGCAGGAGCCCACTGCACAGTCAGACTGCCCCCTCCATCATTTGGTGTGTCGAAAACGCGAATCTCTGGAGGAGCGCTGATTGGCTCTTGCGCGAACAATAGGCAGGACGGGAAGAGACTCCCCGTACAACCCATCATCAATGACAAGAGCCAGACAGGGCTGGTCCAGCCTTGGCTCAACTTTCTCCTCACCTTTAACGCCTGACCTTTCACGCCGCTCAGGCCCCTTCAATGACTTCGATATTCGTCCGAGGAACGACGACGGTCTTCCCATCAGACAGCCGGACTTCCAATACCCGCACCTCGCTCTCCGTGGGAATCTTAGTCAGTTCCGGCGGAAGACTAGACACTTCGCCGATACGCCCGAACATCGGATCACGGATAATCCGAACGGGATCACCAAGCCTGATCCCCTCACGTTGTGTGCGAACCGTCCCCTTGGCTGGTTCATCGTTCTGTGGAACGATGATTTCCGGACGAATCACGCCGGCCCGAATCTGCGTCGCGCCGGAGATGGAAGCTTGCCGACCAGCATGGGCTACAAGCAGCTTGAAGGTCTTGGCCGCCATGGGAATCGTTCCAAACCCTTCAGTCAGAATCAACGTGAACCCGACCTGCTCTGTCCCCGTAATGGCGACGCCAAGATCGTAGCCCAACAACGCGCGCAGATCTTCATCATGGATCCCTCCGACCACCAGGCCGGCTACACCAACCCCCTTGGCCTGTTTCATGGCGTCGGCGGAAAGAAAGGAACCGCCAACCACGACCTTGCCCTTCATGGCAGCAGTGAAATGGCTCGGTGTCAGCGGCTCGTCAGACGCCTTCACCGCCATCACAATTTCACCAGACGTTTCTCCACCGATCCCAAAGATGCCTTGGACCAGTGTGCAGGTCGTTTCAACCATCACTCCCTGCTGCGGAATCGTGTCCACGATGACGCCATCTACGTAGGCCAACAGATCCAACACACGAGGAGGCTCGCGTAGCAAGACCTGTCCCGTCACGGTCGAGACCGATTCAATCGTCCCCGCAACCGGCGAAGGGATTTCCGTCTTGAACCATGTGATCAGCGGTTTGTTCTCGGCAAGGATTTCGTCTTTTTCGACCCGCTCGCCTTCTTTTTTCGTCAGGTATTCCTTAATTTCTCCCGGTGCGACGCTGAGCTGATTCGCAAGATTGACCGGAAAGACTTTCCCCGGCAACTCCGCCCTCGCCACAACCTGATCCGAACGGACCGCATCACCCAACTTTACCAGTACGTTTCCCGGTAGAGGCAACATGCGGCGACGGTGGATGACCGCATGGTCGGTGACGGTGAGGCCTGGAGTATAGGAATGCGCCATTTCCTAAGAGCGAATAGCTGATGGCCTAGAGTTGATAGCCCAATCTGCCGTTAGCTTCCATGTGGATAGAGATCAACTGCTGTGAACCATTTCGTCAGGGCCGCAACGCGAGCCTGTTGCTCGGCAGGAAATTTGAGCGGTCGGCCACGACCATCGAGCATAAGTCCGACAACCCCTCCGTGAACTTCTTTGGTCACGGCCATACCGGCTCCCGCCCCCATATTGAATCCCTTGGCAGGCTGAACCTTGATCGTGACCTGTTGGTCAGCATCCAATGGATAGAGCCGCAGCTCTCCGAACTTCAGTTGTTCCTTCGTGGCCTTGCCGTCTGGCCAGACTATTTCGTAGTCCGCACAGACCGCTCCGTCCTTCCCCTGTCCGATCGGCGCGACACAGGTCCCAAGATAGACCATGCAATCTCTGACGAATACGTCAGTCGCCGCCTTCTCGTTGATGGTGGACAAGACCCCGAGATGCGGCATCATGAAGATACTGTCCACGGACAATCTGGTGCAGCCCAGCGGTTCATAGGCATCGACCATCATCAGCATCGATTGGATACGGCGTGGGGCATGCGATAAAATCCCGCCGCTCCCGACGATCAAATCCAGCTTCAACATATCGATCAGCGACTTGCCGGAAGTCTGTTGCTCGAAGACATCCGAAATCGTTCGCTCCTGCTGCACACCCTTCAACCCGGTCGCCAGCGACTTATGATGAATCAGCGCTAGCCGCAAGGCTTCTCGCGCAATCGCCTGTTCGATCTGCAGTTCGTCGAGCGTCTGCGGAATCGTCGTCGGACGAATCATCTTGTTTTTAATGCGGTTGCGCAACGTCTGCTCATCGATCGTAAAGGGTACCCAACGCATGATATTGGCCAGTCCCGCCTCAGCTAGCACATTTGAGACACTGTAGGACATGCCGAGATTCGCGCTGACCGTGCGGTTGAATACCCCAGCAAAGACTGAAAACACATCTGTCGTCGCTCCACCGATATCCACACCGATCAGATTCAGATGCTCTCGTTTGGCAATCGTCTCCATAATGAGACCGACAGCAGCGGGCGTCGGCATGATCGGAGCCCCGGCCATATCGATGAGCTTTTTGTAGCCGGGAGCTTGTTGCATGACGTGTTCAAGGAACAGGTCATGAATCTTGTTGCGTGCCGGAGCTAGGTTCTCTCGTTCCAAGACCGGCCGGATATTCTCCGTCACCACCAGCGCCGACTTGTCTTCGAGGATTTTTTTGACTTGCGGCTGGGCTTCCTTGTTCCCTGCATAGATCAAGGGCAACTTGTACGTCACGCCGAATCGTGGTCGTGGCTCAGCCGCCGCCACATATTCGGCCATTTCCACCACGTGCGTCACCGCCCCTCCATCGGTTCCTCCCGACATTAGGATCATGTCCGGCCTCATGGAGCGAATACGCTCGATCTTTTCGTGCGGCAAACGGCCATCATTGGCCGCCAACACATCGATGACGATCGCCCCAGCCCCTAATGCGGCACGTTGCGCGCTTTCACCCGTCATGTTCTGCACGACACCGGTCACCATCATCTGTAACCCGCCACCGGCACTGCTGGTGGAGATGTAGATGTCCACCCCCGTCTTGTCATCACGACAGGGAGTGATGATCTGGTCGCCCTCCAAAATCTTGCGGCCTGAAAGCTCTTCGATTTCCGCGATCGCGTTCAATACACCGCGTGTCACATCTTCGAACGGCGCTTCGACCGTCGTCGGCGCCTCGCCTCGGTACGTCTGCCGGTAGGTCTCTCCGATTTTTTCAATGAGGATCGCCTTGGTGGTGGTGCTACCGCAATCGGTAGCGACGATCACATTGAGCGGACGATCGATCTTGGGAGGGGTGGAAACGGAAGCGGTCATTGAGCCGTTGTTCCCTCTGGAGCAGACTTGGCTTCAATGAGGGTAATCAGCCGAGTGATGGTATCTCGGCGTTCTAGTAACCGTGCCACTTGTTCGACTTCCTTGACGTTGAACGCGCAATCGATGATCGGTGTCAGGAAATGGAGGGCCTGACTTCCCAGAAAATTCATCGGCCCCATCGATTCTAAAAACATCGTCGCGGGCGCAGTCATCCTACGCTTGACGATCGTCTCGGCAATCCGTTCGAGCAGATGGACGTCTTCGATGGTCAGCGGTTGAGACTCCGGTTGAACGGCAAACGCATGGCGCAGTCCGTCGCGCACTTTTGCCACTCTTCCGATTACCTTGTCCTTAAACGGCGATCTCATACGCTTAGAAATCGGCACTATCTTGATTCGGATGCGGCTTCTGCATCCCGATTGTACTGTTCATAGGAGACGGACGCGTTTGACAAGCACCGGCTTTGTTTCTGTAGGTCACGGAGCTTATAGCACTCGTTTCGTTGCCAGCCTTGGCCGGCTTCATAAAGCTGTTTCGACGAGCAGCCAGCGGATGCCGCCGCGCCAAGGGCGAGAAGCCAGATGAGAACAACGGGCGATCGCATAAGTGCAGGTCGGATAAGGAAAACGACGAACGGGTCGCATTATATGAAGGGGGTGAAAGAGAGTCAATTCAATGAGGCCAATTGCTCTCTATTGCGTATCGTTTAAATCTTGGTGCGGTGGACAGCCCCACCGTGCTCACTCCACCCATCCCCCAGTGGGTCCCTTCCGTTGCGCGCGGTGGGGCGCCCCGTCCACCGCACCACATTCACGGATGTTTCTCCTCATCACCGACTGTTGCGGCTTAGCCACCGAACACTAACCAGCATGATCCCCTGGTAATTGCCTTCCTAGCAAACTGAAACACCGGGCTAAGCAGCCTCTCCATCTTCTGAAATGTTTTCTAATTCAGCGTTTACGCAGACCAGCCACCCACGTCTAAAGACTAGATCTATACACGGTTCTGGAATCTTACAGGGAGGTGAGACGTGATCATGCGCGTGCTGAAACGACCGGTCGTCTTGGTGGCCCTAACCGTCACTTTGGGCGGAATGCTCTCTGAAGGGAGTGCCAACCAAGCCAAGGGCGAAACCCTCTTCGATGACATGAATATTGGGCTCTTCTCTCTTGGTGGTCGTGCGACCTATTTCGATCCGAAAAGCGGAGACGACAATTGGTTTGGCGGCGGTCAGGTTCGTATCCATCCGTTCCACTTTCTTGCCGTTGAAGGTTCCGTCGACTATCGCAGAACGGACATCAATGCCACCAAAGTCCGAACCTTTCCCGTACAAGGCTCAGCGTTGCTCTATCCCTTTGGCACGAAACGGCTCTCTCCGTTTATTCTCGGCGGAGCCGGCTGGTACTTCACGAACGTCGAGGGCCCCGGCGATTTTGATAAGACACAACATCGATTCGGCGCACACGCGGGAGGAGGGCTCTAGCTCTTTCTTACTGAATATGTCTCGCTCGATGGGACCTATCGACATATTTGGCTTGAAAAAATCGAGTCGAAGGATGCATCCCTGCGCGGTAAACGATTTGAGGACAATGGGCATATGGTGACCTTTGGTCTGAATGTGCACTTTTAATCTCGCATCACGTTGAGGCGACGATCGTTCTGTGAGAAATCGAGCTCTAGCCAGCGTATCTACAATTCTTCACCAGGTCGTGCCAGGATCGATGTCGCCTACTGAGCTGGCCAGAACCACACCTTAATAGACTGCAAAAAGCTCCTCAGCTCCTCAGCTACTCCGCACAGTTATACCCATCGGTGTAACAAGCCGGCCCGGCGCTAGAGAGAGCGTTGACAAGTGCTGCCGCACACGTAAGAATCACTACCCAGCCAAGGATGAGGACTCTACGAATCAGAGTGCTCCGTGGCGACACGTATCACCCAGATCTTGAAATCGAGACGACGTAGATGACTGCTGCAAAGACCGCCAAAGAACGATTGATTCAGACGTTCAAGTTCCTGAAGGGCCTGAACGAACTTCGCAATCCCGTGGTCCGTGATTTGTCCAGGTCGGATGTGATGCGGATCGATAGCTGGCCTCTGCATCCCTGTGTGACTGTCCGGCGTGGAGACCGCACAGAAGAAGAGGACAATGACGCCACGGACGTGGAACCGGAACCACTCATTCGGATCCAGCGATCACGATTGACGCCCTGCCCAGGACCACCTGCGATCTTGGACGACTGGCTCAAGCCTGGGTGGCAGTCAGTGGACGGAGAGATCCAGGTCGTGGACTTCCGTCATGTTCGAGGCAAGGACAAGCGGACCAGCACCATTGCCCTTACCGATAACCCGGAACGCCTCGAAGCTTTGAACGAGTGGCGTCTCGTACGGACGAAGTGGGCTGACGCAGAGCGGCCAGCGATTGCGGCACGTCATCTGTTCGACCGCATGCATGCACTGTGGACCATGATACAGCGCGAAGGCGATCAGGTAGACCTTGTCCTTGCGGATGGGATGCTCAGCGTTCCGGAACACGGTATCCATCATCCGGTGCTCATGCAACGGATCCATCTGGAATTCGACCCGCTGTTACCCGAATTTCGCTTCAACACTGGAACGGAAAAGGTGGAATTGCACCGCGCCCTGCTTCGACTCGTGCCAAGCATCGAAGGACGAATGATTGCTCATTTCGACAAAGAGTTAGAGGAGCAGCCGGTAGAGCCGCTCAGCGGCGAGAGCACAGAAAGCTTTTACCGTCGGCTCGTGCAGGGGCTGTTCCATGACGGGGAGTTTCTCGACAGCAAGATGCGTGACGCGGTCCCCACACAGCCGAGCATGTGGCGTGAACCGCTCCTGTACCTGCGTCCACGGACGGCTGGGCTGAGCACCACCCTCGAGTACATCCTGGAGGATTTGGATAACAAGGACACGGAGCCCCCTGAGGGACTCTCACGTATCGTGGGCGTAGAGACCACGGCTACATCCGAGGTTCCTATACGCCGTGACAGCGAGGGGCCAGAGGTCCCCACTGAACCAGAGCCTGACATCTTGTTTAGCAAGCCGGCAAACGCGGAACAGTACGACATCGCAGCGAGATTGACGACGGCGAAGTCCGTACTCGTGCAAGGCCCACCGGGCACAGGTAAAACGCACACCATTGCGAATCTGCTGGGCTACCTCCTCTCGCAGGGAAAATCGGTGTTGGTGACCGCCCACACGACGAAGGCGTTGCGGGTGCTGCGTCGGCAGGTCGACGAGGCGCTCCAACCGTTGGCCCTCAGTGTCCTCGAAAGCGATGCGGAGAGTCAGGCACAGCTTTCGACGGCGGCTCAGGATATTGCCGACCGGCTCTCACGTTCCGATGCGGCAAGCTTGCGACGGGAAGCCAGGTTGCTCCGCGACAAACGGCAAACATTGCTCCACGAAAAAGACGCGTTGCGTCGGCAACTCCGGGATGCCCGGTTCAGTGAAATCGAAGAGATTATGCACGGTAGCGAAGGGTTCAGCCCGATCGACGTCGCAAGACGAGTCAAAGCGGATACTGAACGCGATGGGTGGATTCCAGGACCGCTCCAACCTGGTATGGTGTGTCCGCTCACGGACGCCGAGGTTCGGCAGCTGTACGCTTCACAAGATACCCTTGCGCCGGAAGACGAGGCACAACTTGCCGTGCCTCAACCGGCGCTGGCGGAGCTCGTGACACCAGCAGACTTCCGCCTTCTCGCGACGGAGCGAGCAGGTGCAGATGTCCGCGCGCAAGCGCACCGGTCAGACCTATGGGACGGTCACGCGGTAGGCGATTACACCACGACACAACTCCAAGACCTTCATCAGCGCGTCCGGCAGGCGGCGGCAATCCTGGCCGAAGACCAAACCTGGCTACGCGAAGTCCTGTTCGCCGGCTGGACTGGTGGGGAGTTACAGGAAGCTTGGCAAGACCTCCTGGCGGTTGTGGACACGTTAGCACATGAATCTGGAACGGCTCACCGCCTCATGATGGCGCATGGGCCCGAGCTCCCACCCGATCGCTCGCTGGATGACGCAGCATCGATGCTCGGCGACGTCGTGGCCTTCCTTGAAGGAGGCGGGTCATTCGGTTTGAAGACGAAACTTACACGGCGGGCCTGGCATCTATTCATCGAAACCTGCCGCGTAGAAGATCGTGAGCCACGCACTCTGGATGAGTTTCGTGCGTTACACACGAGAGCGCAGTTGGAGAAGAGCCGGAATCGTTTTGCCGCCCGCTGGCGGCGTGCCGTAGAAAGCCTCGAGGGGCCGTCGGTTGAAAGCCTCGGACGTTCACCGGAACGCGCGGCTCAAGGATACGCGGCAGAAATACGGAGGCGTCTTGAATGGCGTGGAACGGTCTGGGAGCCACTGATCGAAGAACTGCGTACTGCGGGTTTTCGTTGGGACACGTGGCTGGCTGCCCATCCACCTGTACCCGGCGACCATGGTGAGTTGGCACGCGTACAACGTGCTGGGTCTCACGGGTTGGCGGAGATTGTCGAAGCGCAAGCCGCGCTGCTCCGGCAAGCCGAGTTGTCGGCAGCCTTGCAAGCGCAACGGACCTATCTCACAGGGTTCCCGCAGAGCGATGTTGCCTTGCGGCTGCTCCAAGCCCAGGACGCTTGGGACGTCGACATCTACGAGGGCCTCTGCAGGGAGATCGCCCGGCTCGAAGGTCTCCGCAACGTCTACGACAACCGTGTCACGCTCCTCGCGAAACTTGAGCCACCCGCGCCCGCCTGGGCACAGGCCGTCGCCAAACGGCACAAGCCACACGACCGTTCGGAGCCGCCGGGCAATGCGGAGACAGCTTGGCGATGGCAGCAGTGGCTTCAAGAGTTGGAGCGGCGTGCAGCCGTGTCGATGACGGATCTTCAAGGACGGCTTGATCGAACAGAAGAAGAATTGCGGCGGGCCGCTGGGAAGATTATCGAGTACGAGACATGGGCGGCACAGCGTGATCGCACAGCCTTACAGACACAGCAGGCCCTGATGGGCTTTGTGCAGACTATCCATAAGGTCGGCAAGGGAACCGGAAAACGCGTGCCGGAATTATTGCGACGGGTACGAGAACTTCTCGTCTCCGCACGCCGCGCAGTCCCGGTGTGGATCATGCCCTTGAGCCGCGTGTATGAGAGCTTCGATCCACGGAACACCAAGTTCGATGTAGTGATTATCGATGAAGCCAGCCAGAGCGATGTGACCGCACTCGCGGCACTTTATCTCGGGCACGAGCACGTCGTGGTCGGCGACAAGGAGCAGGTGACGCCCGATGCCGTGGGCCAGCGGCTGGATGAGGTTCAGCGGCTCATTGCCACCGACCTCCAAGGTATTCCGAATAGTCACCTGTACGACGGACAGACGTCCATTTATGACCTCGCGGAAACTGCCTTCGGCAGTGTGATCGCCTTGCGCGAGCACTTCCGCTGCGTGCCTGAGATCATCGAGTTCTGCAATCAGCTTTCCTACAGTCACGCGATTCGTCCGCTGCGTGAGCCGCTTTCCGCAAGCATCCGTCCAGCACTGGTCGCGCATCACGTGCAAGGCTTCCGTGACGGCCAAGGGAAGATCAACCGGGTCGAGGCCGAGGAGATCGCGTCGTTGGTCTGCGCATGCCTGAATGATCCAGCCTATGCCAGGAACAAATCCCGGCGTCCGACCAGCTTCGGCATCATTTCGTTGCTCGGGGATGAGCAGGCGCTGCTCATTGAGAGCCTCCTTCGGAAGCGGTTGTCACCGGATGTGTTCGAAAAGCACCGACTCCTCTGCGGGAATGCCGCGCAGTTTCAGGGCGATGAACGAGATATCGTCTTTCTCTCGATGGTCGATGGACCGCCGGACAACGGCCAACTTCCTTGCCGTGATGCGGGACCAAAAGATTTGTATAAGAAGCGCTACAACGTCGCGGTCAGTCGCGCGCGCAATCAACTCTGGATCGTCCATTCACTCGACCCGGACCGCCATCTCAAAGACGGCGATCTCCGCCGCCGACTCATCCAACATGCCCGTGATCCGCAAGCCATTCTTCAGGCCAAGGATAACTACAGCAAACAAACCGACTCTGTGCTTGAAAACCAAGTGCTCCAGCGACTCCTCGCAGCCGGGTATCGCGTGCAGCCGCAGTGGCCGGTCGGTGCGTACCGAATCGACCTCGTGGTGGAGGGGAAAAACCGACGCCTTGCGGTGGAATGCGACGGCGAGAAGTGGCATACACCCGAGCAGCTTCAGCGTGACCTTGAACGGCAGGCAATTCTGGAGAGACTTGGCTGGGTCTTCGTCCGTATCCGCGGCAGCGTCTTCTTCCGCGCCCCCGAGACAGCGATGGCACCGGTCTTTTCAAAACTGCAGCAACTTGGCATTGAACCGATGGGGAAAGGCAAACCCCACGAGTCCGGTCACGTTGAGCCCTTGGTGGACAGAATCAAGAGGGCGGCTGAAAGGATCCGTCAAGACTGGGCCAATGAACAGATGGCGATGGGTGAGCACAGTGAATATGAGTACGCAACTCAGTCCGCAGAGGGCTCAACCAGACCGACATACCCGCCGAGTCCATGAGGTGTAGCATCATCTGTTTCGTTGCAATAGACTCACAATTGAATGCTTTGCCCTGCTATCCTCCAAGGAGCACGCAGAAGAAAGGAGTGTAAGAGCAGCATCGTCTTCGCCAACGCCCTAATGACGTGAACGGTTTTCTCGAAATTGCACTCGGACCACCATTTTCTGACCAGGCGGCAAAGGCCCTTATGAGTAGCGATCAAAATCCGCTAAAAGCGCTAGGCAACTTGGCAGAACCAGCCACAAAACTTATTGAGAAAATTTCTGGAGCGATAGAAGGACTATATCGACCAAGACAAATTAGGTTAATTGCTAAGGCGGAATCAGAAGCTGAAAAGATAAAAGCCCGATCCAGAATAGAGGTGGTCGCTCTAGAACAAAGGGCTTTGAATCGAATGGCAGCAGAACAGATGAAGCATCAGCTTAATATTGAATCAGTAACCGCCAAGGCTGTGCCGTTGCTAGAAGATGGTGCAACCCCCAAGAAGATGGAAGATGATTGGATCACTAACTTCTTTGACAAGTGCCGTATTGTTTCTGACTCCGATATGCAGGAGCTTTGGGCTAGGGTGCTAGCTGGGAAGGCGAACTGCACTGGAAGGTTTACCAGGAAAACAATCAATATACTCGCAGACCTGGAAAAGCCGGACGCTGATGCTTTTACTGCTCTGTGCAACTTTGGATGGATACTTCAAGACAAATTCACTCCGCTGGTGTATGACCTCCGAGCTGAAATTTATAATAGCAATGGAGTGGATCTGGATGCTGCAATTCAACTTGAGAATCTTGGCTTGGTACGATTAGAGAGACTGGGGATGAATCGACATGGATTCATGCAACGGTGTACCGTGTTTTATCAGAGTAGACCTTTCACATTGACGTTTGGTCAGAAAAATTGGCTAAACATAGGCGTGCTTTGTCTGACGAAAGCAGGAGAACAACTAGCTTCGATATGTCGAGCGATGCCAATAGAAGGTTTCTTCGAATACGTCAGTGCCAGATGGGCTGATGATTCTCTGGTTCCTCGGCGCGATACTCAACCAACCTAGTGTTATGGCGATGCCCAGTTTGACTATATGGATATTCCAGACCAGAACATTCTCCCCCTCAGTAAGCGATCTCCCCCCTCTGTATCCGTTCCGTTTCACAAGAGGGAATTGGGGTCAGAGTGTCTTTGTGTCAGAAATGATTGAGCCGTTGCGATAGTTGCGAGAAACGAGGTGTCATGGACAAAATCCCCTGCGTGATCAAGGCTGAATATCGAGGCGGCTACCGGATTCGTGTCACCTTCGATGACCATTCCGAAAAAACAATCGACTTCCGTCGCTATCTGAAAGGACCAGTTTTTGATCCGTTGAAAGACGTGAAGTACTTTAAGCGATTTTTCCTCGATGGCTGGACAGTCGCCTGGCCGAATGGGGCAGACATTGCCCCTGAGGAACTGTACGAGAGTGCCGGCGTCGGCACAGAACAAGGGGCAGCCTAGCTAGAAGATCGACACCGAGGTCAATATTGGGCGCGACTCCCCACTACATGAACAAACATCGCCGCAAGAAATTGATTCACGAAGGACACTATCTGGCAGAAATCGACGTTGAACTGTTGGTGACTGATGACGAGTGGTCTCCCTACCTCTCAGTGGAAGATGCTTACAAACTCGATGATGTACGTGAAGCATTGAAGAATGGAGACACCGCAACAGCACCGCGGTATGGCCGTGTGTTCTCTCTGACTCCGATCGCCGTCTAGTTTTTCGTTGCCTACGTCTGTCCTCGTATTAGCCACGCTGGCAATTGCCCCCTGCCCTTCTCCTCGCATTCCCATCTCCCCTCCCTCAAGGGTGGTCCGCTTGAATCCAACACTGCGCGCATGGAACGACCACGTCGTTCTCATGCAGTGGAATATGATGGGCAGACGTGGGGGTTCCGCGAGCACTTGGATCAACCGGACCGACCTTGCCCCATCTTGCTTTCAGTCCCGTTCCACAGCCGCTCAATATTCCCCTTGTGCTTCATGACAATCAGAGCGGTAACTACGACAGCAAACGAGATGAACGGAGCACTTGGGCGAAGCAGCGCTGCAATGATGGGAAAGAGTCCGAAAGCTGTGAGTGCCCCGCCGGAAGAGTAGCGCCAGAGAGCCACGGCTCCGAGCCAAGCCAGCAGAAGCAACAGCCCGATTAACGGTGCCACACCAAGAACAGAACCGAGTGCCGTTGCGACTCCCTTCCCCCCTTTGAATCCGAGAAACGGCGAGAAGAGATGGCCCAGAAACGGAGCGAGCGCAATGGCCATGATGGCCCATTCGTCTTGCAACAGCTGCGTCGCCGCATACCCCATCACCCACCCTTTGCCCATATCCCCGATCAACGTCAGGATGCCGGGTTTCTTGCCAGAGACACGCAGGACGTTCGTAAAGCCGACGTTCTTGCTGCCGACTGTGCGCGGATCAGGCAAGCCCATCGCCTTCGAGATGACGACGCCAAACGGGACACCACCTAAGAGGTATCCAAAGATCTCGAGTCCAGCAATGAGCGCTTGTTGGTCCATCTCAATAGAGCCCGAGAGCGACGTTTACGGTAAACTTTACGTACAAGGTCAGGGCGAAGGGATTATCATAGGAAGGAACGAGACACAACCGTCACTGATATATTTCCGGATGAATGAAAAAGTCCAGCATGATTCGATTGAGGTTCGGCCAGTCACGATGGCTGCCGGTGCCTTCACAGTAGAGCGTCGCCCCGCCGGAAGCACAGCCTTGATAGGCGCGACAGCCTCCCTCCACTGTTTTCTTCTTTGCGACATCGCAGCGATTACAACCTGCCCACCAGGGTGCCGTTTCAGCGCCCCACCCAGGAAAGAGCTTATCGTTCTTGCTGTGCATGATCATGACTGGGATGGGATCTCGGCATTGGTATTCTCCTAGATCTTTTCCCATCCATCCTGCCGCACTCGGTGCGATGGCTGTCGGAATCTTTTTCGTCTTCTCAAGCACGGCCATCGCCATTGAGGCCGTGCCGCCATCAGAGTGACCAGTGACAAACACACGTTGTTCGTCGATGCACCACTCCTTCGCTACCTCCGAAGGAATGGTTCCAAGCCGTTCAATAGTGGGAATGTTCAGCTGCTTGTGGTCAGGGTAGACCACAACAAACCCCATACCAGTTGCTGCAGTTGTAAGTCCGACGAAGCGCTCGGACTCCCACCGACTGTGTCCAGCTGGGGGATAGACCATCAACAATGGATGGGCAAAGGTCGCGTCATAGTTGGACGGTGTGCGAACCATATACGTAATACCGTCGGTTGAGACTTTTCCATCGATCGCACCTGCTGCTCCGATTCGGGATCCTGCCGCACACTGTCTCCCCTCATTGGGGTATGCAAATGCGTCGAGTGTTGGCGGCGTTGTGTTTTCCGTGCAGGCGGCGATGGTGAATGGGATAAGAACCAACAGACAGGCAGAAATAATACGACACTGATTCCCAATCACGTTCCGATTGACCAAGAGAGGTTAGGATTGACTCAGCGGTAATTTGCGGTGATTGTGCCGTCAGAGCCCCTTAGCGACGACCTGCTTCCAAAAGCTCCATACATATTGTCCACCGGAGACATAGCCAAACACCAGCGAGAGGTATAGGGTGAAGCTCCCCGCCAAGTGCATGTTGCCAAGAGCGGCCAACCCGGTCCCTTCCAGGATGAGCAGGATGATCGCGACCACTTGCAACGCCATCTTGTATTTGCCGGTCGTCTCCGCCGGGATGATCATGCCTTCCCCTGCCGCAATGGCGCGGATGCCCGTGACCGCCAACTCTCGCCCGACGATCAGCAGCACCACCAGCGCGCTGACTCGCTCCACGTTCATGAGAAGGATCAATGCGGACAGGACCAGGAGTTTATCTGCGAGAGGATCAAGCAACTTCCCGAGCTTCGTGACCTGACCAGTTCGTCGGGCAATATACCCGTCCAACATATCCGTTACCGCCGCCACGGCGAACACGATCGCAGCCGCCAATGATTGATCAGGTGTGGGATTGACAAAAAGAATGATGAAGACCGGAATCAACAAAATACGGAGGAGCGTCAAAACATTGGGGACATTAAGCGAGTCCGCCCCGATATCTCGCCACGCTTCCGATACCCGATTCATGACTGGAGCTGCCTCCTACACAATTCCATTCTTGAGCAGATCATGCAGATGAATCACGCCACGGATGGTCCGCTCGTTCTCCGTCACCACCAACGTCGTGATCGAAAACCGTTCCATCATTTCGACCGCTTTCGCCGCCAGTTCATCAGGCCCGATGCTTTTAGGGTCAGCCGTGGCCAGTTCTCCGGCCGTCGTATTGACCAAATCCGTCCCACGTTGAAGGAATCGCCGCAAGTCTCCATCGGTAATGACTCCAGCCAACAATCCTTCATGATCCACGACGGTCGTCATCCCAAGCTTCTTCGCCGTCATCTCCAACATGGCCGCCATTCCGCCGACGGAGGCCTGGACCTTGGGGATGTCCGGTTCGGCATGCATGAGATCTTTCACTTTGACGAGCAACCGGCGCCCTAACGTCCCGCCGGGATGGAATCGAGCAAAATCTTCTTCCTTGAATTCCCGCTTCTGTAAGAGCGCGACAGCGAGGGCATCGCCCAACGCCAGCGTGGCGGTCGTGCTGGCAGTCGGCGCCAATCCCATGGGGCAGGCTTCTTCCGCAATCGAGACATCAAGAACGACATCGGAGTTCTTGGCCAGGGTCGAATTCGTCCGTCCCGTAAACGAGATCACGGGAATTCCCAAGCGCTTCACGAACGGAAGTAGCTGCAGCAACTCCTGGGTCTCGCCGCTGTTGGAGATCGTCACCAACACATCTCGACGCGCCAACATGCCAAGATCGCCGTGCACGCCTTCAGCCGGATGCAGAAAGAATGAGGAGGTCCCGGTGCTCGCGAGCGTCGCGGCGATCTTTTGCCCGATGAGACCAGACTTGCCCATCCCTGACACGACCACCTTCCCCTTACAACGAACCAGCACATCCACCGCCTTGACGAACCGTTCATCCAGTCGTTCGACTAAGGCTTCGACCGCACGTGCTTCGATTTCCAACACGCGTCGTCCCTCGGCAAGACTGGTCTGGCCCTTCTCTGCCTTCGAGGTTCGAACAGTTTGTGTCAGCTTCGCTGGTTTGTCGCGTTCCATACCCGCAGAACCCGCTCCAATAATGGTTTCAATTGATGCAATGGGACCATGTTCGGTCCGTCCGACAAGGCCTCGTCAGGATTCGGATGGACTTCCATGAAAAATCCGTCGACACCGGCTCCGGCAGCAGCACAGGCCAATGGCTCAACAAATTCACGCTGGCCGCTCGATTGTGTCCCTCCCCCGCCCGGCAGCTGCACGCTATGGGTCGCATCAAAGACAACAGGATAGCCAAAACCCCGCATGATAGGGAAGGACCGCATGTCGACGACGAGGTTGTTGTAGCCGAACGACGAGCCTCGTTCGGTAAGGACAATCCGGCGACTCCCGCATTCCTCAATCTTCTTCACGGCATTGCCCATTTCACGAGGCGAGAGAAACTGGCCCTTCTTGACGTTCACGACGGCCCCCGTCTTGGCGGCCGCGATCAGCAGATCCGTCTGCCGGCAGAGGAATGCCGGAATTTGCAACACGTCCACCACCTTCCCAGCTTCCGTCGCCTGTTCTTCCGTATGCACGTCGGTCAGGACGGGCAACCTCAACTGATCTTTCACTTTCTTGAGAACTGCCAGCCCCTTCTCAAGACCAGGGCCGCGAAACGACGTGATGGATGTTCGATTGGCCTTATCGAACGACGACTTAAAAATGTACGGGATTCCCAAGGCCTTTGCGATTTCGGAGATCCGGCCGGCCGTCTCCATGACGATCTGTTCGCTCTCAATCACACAAGGACCGGCAATGAGAAACGGCAGCTGCCCTTGGCCGACTCGAAAAGAACCGATTTGAACTTCGTGCGCCATAACGTTTCGCTGTTCTTCACGCGGGATGATCAAACCGGCATTCCAACAAGGCCGCAGGCGAATCAAAACCGGAGGCGTACCCTCTGGGGTACGTTAAGGATTTTGATAAGCCGAGAACGCAGTTGGAGGTCGGTTTCAGCATCTCTCCCTAATGCCCAAGCTTTCGTCGCAACGCCGCTCCCACAAACCCACTAAAAAGCGGATGTGGGTGGTGCGGACGCGAACTATATTCCGGATGGAACTGGGTGCCCAAAAACCAGGGATGATCCTTCAACTCTATGATCTCGACAAGGCGACCGTCTGGAGACAGACCGCTCAGGACGAGTCCCTTAGCGGTCAGTTGTTCACGGTATGCGTTGTTGAACTCATACCGATGACGATGGCGCTCACGGACTTCACTCACGCCGTACATCTTCTGCGCCAGCGTCCCCTCCCTCAGTTTACAAAGATACGAACCGAGACGCATCGTCCCGCCTTTGTCACTCACGGCATGTTGATCAGGCATGAGATGAATGACGGGATGAGTTGATCGCTCGTCGAACTCGGCACTGTTGGCGTCGGCGAGCCCGGCGACATTCCGCGCAAACTCGATCGCGGCGCATTGCATTCCCAAACACAGACCGAGGAACGGCACCTGACGTTCCCGCGCATACTTGATGGTAGTGACCTTTCCCTCGATTCCTCTGTTCCCAAACCCACCTGGAATCAGGATGCCGTCCGCCTCGCGTAAAATCCGTTCGGTTCCTTGTCGTTCGATGTCTTCGGATTCGATCCAATTGATATTCACCTTCGTTTCATGGTCGATTCCGCCGTGGACCAGGGCTTCTCCCAAACTCTTGTAGCATTCCTTCAGCCCTACATACTTCCCCACCAATGCCACAGAGATTTCATGTTTGGGCCGCTTGATCTTCTGGACCATCGCATCCCACTCGCGAAGATTGGGCTGGCCCGTTTCCACATGGAGCTGACGGACGATCAATTCGTCCAATCCCTCCTTTCGAAACACGATCGGTACCTCGTAGATGGTCTCGACGTCTTTCGCAGTAATGACGGCATCCTTGTCCACGTTGCAGAACATGGCGATTTTGCCCTTGATCTCAGGGGAAATATAACGGTCCGTTCGGCACAAGAGAATGTTTGCCTGGATACCGATCTCACGCAGTTTATTGACCGAATGTTGTGTCGGCTTGGTTTTCAGTTCACCGGCCGTGCCGATGTAGGGCACAAGCGTCAGGTGGACGTACAACACATTGTCTCGGCCCACGTCGTACGGCATCTGCCGGATGGCTTCGAGAAAAGGGAGGCTTTCAATGTCACCGACCGTGCCGCCGATCTCGACGATCGTGACGTCGATCCCCTTCGAAATGCGCATGATCGTCTGCTTGATCTCATCCGTCACATGGGGCACGACTTGCACCGTTCCTCCAAGGTAATCGCCGCGCCGTTCCTTCGTGATCACGGAGTGATAAATCCGACCGGTCGTGTAATTGCTCTCCTTGGTCAACGACAAGCTCGTGAACCGTTCATAATGTCCGAGGTCCAGATCCGTCTCAGCGCCATCGTCCGTGACATAGACTTCCCCATGTTGATAGGGATTCATCGTCCCGGGATCGACGTTGATGTAGGGATCGAGTTTGAGAAAGGTGATCTTCAGTCCTCGACTCTCCAGTAAATTTCCGATGGAGGCCGAGGCCAAACCTTTTCCGAGTGACGAGACCACACCCCCGGTCACAAAAATGAATTTACTCATAGTTGCCCTCATTCATGGACAGCAGATCGATCCACGCCGGTTCTGGCGCTCATGACTTGGGAAACAAGCTACTGCTCTGCACTTCACGTTTGACTACCTCAAAGTCCTGCAGTCGCTCCGCGACATCGGGCACATCCTCAGGCCGATCGACACGCAGCGAGGCATGTTTGGTTTCCCAGACGCGGATGCGAATTCCATGGTCCAACGCACGGAGCTGTTCCAGCTTTTCGGCATCTTCCATCCGACTCGTCGGTAAGGCCGCCAATCGAAGCAAGGTTTCTTTGGTATAGATGTACAACCCAAGATGGATGTAGTGGAGCCCGCCAACGACTTGCGGCTGTAGATCGTCGCGCACGAACGGGATTGGAGCTCGCGAAAAATAGAGCGCCTCTCCTTTGGCATCGGTGACGACCTTGACCACCGCGGGATTCAGCAAGTCTTCCGTCGAGTCCATCACCCGCTTGAGCGTCCCCATACTGGCGCCGCTCCCAAGAAACGGCACGATGAGATCGGTCAACAATTCCGGACTCAGTGGAATTTCATCGCCCTGCAAATCAAGGAAGCAGTCCCCATTGAACATACGGGCCACAGCCGCCACACGATCTGTACCGGTCCGATAGTCACCGGTGACAAGCACCGCCAGACCGCCAAATTGCTCGACAACCTGTTTGATCCGCTCATCGTCGGTCGCGACCATGACGCTGGAAACCGCACGGCATGCGGAGGCTCGTTCGTACACATGCTGAATCATCGGTTTGCCGTTCAGCTTAACCAGCGGCTTCCCAGGGAATCGGGAGGAACCGAACCTGGCTGGAATCACCACCGTGACCGAGCGTGACGATTTAGTCATCTCCAAAGGCCTCGGATAATTGCTTCGGCGAGATGGTCGCCGTACCGACCATCCCCACCACGATGCCAGCCGCATGATTGGCCATGATCGCCCCGGTCTTGATGTCTGCACCAGCCGCAAGGGCCAAGGCCAGCGTTCCGATGACGGTGTCTCCGGCACCGGTAACATCATAGACCTGCCTGGCCTTCGTCGGAAGATGGCAGGAGACACCATCCCCCTCGTACAGACTCATGCCTTTTTCTCCGCGCGTAATCAAAACCGACTGACACCCAAGTCGCTGACGAATCATGGCTCCCGCTTCGTTGATCGTTTGGTTGTCGTCTCCATGCATCCCCGATGCCTGCGTTGCCTCCAGATGGTTTGGCGTGATGACGGTGACACCTTTGTAGAAGTTGAAATGCTCGACCTTGGGATCCACAATGACCGGAACCCTTCGTAGCGCGGCGAGCCTCGTGATTTCTGACATTAGAACCGAGGAGACGACGCCTTTGGCATAATCGGATACGACGATGCAGGACAATTCCCGCATCCTCGATTCCACATACCGCAGAATCTTCCCCCTCAGGACCGCTTTCAATTCGCTACGGCCTTCGATGTCATACCGTACGATCTGCTGGTTATGCGCGATGACTCGACTCTTTCGCGTGGTCGGTCGCTCCCGATCGACCACGATCCCACCAAGCGCCCCTCGGGTATGACCCAGTTCGGCGACCAGCTGCTTGCCACTTTGGTCGGCCCCGATCACACCACAGAGATGCGCCTTTCCACCCAATGCCAGAATATTGCTGTAGACGTTGGCAGCCCCACCAAGTCGGAGTGATTCGGATTCAACGTGGACCACAGGGACCGGCGCTTCCGGAGAAATCCGGCTCACCCTCCCCATCACGTAATGATCGAGGATCAGGTCCCCAATAACCAGGACCGATGCCTTTGGAAATCGTTGCAGATGCAGGCGGAGTGCCTTAGGCGAGGGAGCCTCGCTATCTCCACTCGAGCCTCCATTCGGACGCGAAGCGCCGGCGTCTTTTTTTACTGGATGGCTTTGCCGAATCGTTCCCATCGAACCCACTCCGTCCAATTCCCTTGACCATTCCAGGACCAATAGATCCGAAATGCCTTGCCGCGGATCTTTTCTTCTCGCACATAGCCCCAGAATCGGCTATCCAGACTCTGGTCGCGATTGTCACCCATTACAAAATAAGATCCTTCAGGGACCGTCACCGGTCCAAAATTATCACGTGGATTGATGGTACTTTCGATAATGCCTGGGTCGATGCGTTGGGTAAAGGCTTTGTCGTCGAGCGGTTGGCCGTTCACGAGCACAACCTTGTTTCGGAGCTGGATCGTATCTCCAGGCAGTCCCACGATCCGCTTGATAAAGTCTTTTTCTTCGTCTTCCGGAAAGCGAAATACGACGATGTCGCCACGTTGCGGCTTGCCGAATGTGACCACGGTGGTGGAGGTGTAGCAATTCACCGGCGGGAAGCTCATGAGCATTTTGCAATCCGTCGGCCACTGGAGGCCGTAAGACAGTTTACTGACCAAAATGTGATCCCCGATCTGCAACGTGGGAATCATCGAACCCGACGGAATTTTGAACGCCTGCACCACAAAGACTCGGATGGCGAAGGCGAGCAGCATGGCCACGATGATCGCTTCGGCATACTCCCGAACGATGGACTTCCGTCCCGGTTGATCCACGTTTTCTGTCACCTTCGCCCCGGAAAGCGAGGCTGGATCCCCGGCACGGGGGGAACCGGACAATTTATCTGCATTTCTAGGGTTCTGATCAAGGCTCATTCGTCTCCGACCTTTAATATCGCCAAGAACGCCTCTTGGGGAACTTCCACGCTACCGACCGCCTTCATCCGTTTCTTCCCTTCTTTTTGTTTTTCCAGCAATTTGCGTTTCCGCGTGATATCACCGCCGTAGCATTTCGCAAGCACATTCTTCTTCATGGCCCCGATGGTCTCACGAGCGACAATTTTGCTCCCGATCGCCGCTTGAATGGCGATTTCATACATCTGTCGAGGAATCAATTCTTTCATTTTCTCGGCGAGCTGACGCCCGCGTTGCACGGACCGATCCCGATGAGTGATGAAGGAGAGGGCATCGACCGCTTCGCCATTCAATAAGATATCGAGCCGCACGAGATCAGACTCGCGATAGCCCAGCACCTCGTAGTCCAGTGAGGCATAGCCCTGCGTGCGCGACTTGAGCTTGTCATAAAAATCAAGAATGACTTCATTGAGCGGTAGTTCATAACTGATCATCACCCGCGTCGGATCCAGAAACTGGATGCTGCGTTGAATGCCTCGACGCTCCTGGCACAGCTGAAGAATGGCCCCCATGTACCGCTCAGGAGTAATGACCGAGGCCAGAATAAACGGCTCCTCGAACGACTCAATACTGTTGGACGGCGGGAGCTGAGACGGATTCATGACTTCCAACACGTCACCTTTTGTCGTCATGACGCGATAGACGACGGTCGGCGCGGTGGTCAGTAGCGTCAGGTTGTACTCCCGCTCGAGCCGCTCCTGAATGATTTCCATGTGAAGCAGGCCCAAGAACCCGCATCGAAACCCAAACCCCAAGGCCAGGGATGTTTCCGGTTCATAGACGAACGACGAATCGTTCAGTCGGAGCTTCACCAACGCGTCCCGTAGATCTTCATACCTGGCTGTATCGGTGGGATAGAGTCCACAGAACACCAATGGCTTGACGTCTTTGTACCCGGGAAACGGCTCGGCGGTTGGCGTCACGGAGTCCGTGAGGGTATCGCCGATCTTCACATCGGCGACCTCTCGCATGTTCGCGCACAAGTAGCCGACTTCGCCCGTCACCAGTTCGGCCTTCTTGGTTCGTTTAGGCGTGAACTGGCCGACTTCCATGACCTCAAACATCCGATTGTTCGACATCACCTTGATCTTCATGCCCGGCCTGATTGAGCCATCCAGCAGTCGCGCCAGGACGATCACGCCTTGATAGTTGTCGAACCACGAATCGAAAATCAGCGCCTTAAATGGGGCTTGTGGATCACCGGACGGAGCAGGAATCTTCGTAATGATCGCCTCTAAGACCTCTGGAACGCCTTTGCCGTCCTTGGCGCTGATGGGCAGCGCATCGTCGGCTTCGAGCTGGAGCACCTCGGAGATCGACTGTTTCGTGCCCTCGACATCTGCACTTGCCAGATCGATCTTATTAATGACGGGAATAATCGTCAGATTATTGGCCATCGCCAAATTGACATTGGCAATGGTCTGCGCCTGCACCCCTTGCGTCGCATCAACGAGCAACAGCGCCCCCTCACAAGCCGCTAGGCTCCGTGACACTTCATAGGTAAAATCGACATGCCCCGGCGTATCGATCAAATGCAAGGCATACGTCTTACCATCCTTCGCCCGGTACTTGATGGCCACTGCATGGGCTTTGATCGTAATGCCACGTTCCCGCTCGAGGTCCATGGCATCGAGGATCTGCTCTTTCGCCTCTCGTGCAGTGACTGCGCCAGTAGCTTCTAGGAACCGGTCAGCGAGGGTTGATTTGCCGTGATCGATATGAGCGATTATGGAAAAGTTGCGTATAAGGCTTTGCAAATCCTAGTCCATGAGTAAAAAATCGGTTCATTATAGTAACTGCTTTGGAGGTTGTCAAAGACATCACCCACCCTTATAATCACGCGCCGCACCAGACTGATTGTCTCGTCAAGCGATCTTCACTCTGCCAACGTGTATGAGCGCTGCCCCGATTCGCGATAGACAACCGCATGGTGCCGCGGGATCAAGCTTTAAGCATCATGGCACGACCACCCTCAACGCGAGAGCTGATCAACTGGGACCATCGCTACCTCTGGCATCCGTTTACCCAGATGCAGGAGTGGGAGCAGGAAGATCCTCTCATCATCGAGCGCGGCAAGGGTGCCTACCTGATTGATACGGAAGGTAAGAAGTATCTCGACGGCACGTCGTCCATCTGGGTGAATCTGCATGGGCATCGACATCCGGCTCTTGATCGTGCTCTCAAGACGCAACTCGACAAAATCGCCCACTCAACCTTCCTAGGTCTTTCCAACTCACCAGCCATCAAACTGGCGCGCGAGCTCATTCGAATGGCTCCGAAGGGTCTCACTCGTGTCTTCTATTCAGACAACGGCTCGACGGCGGTCGAAATCGCATTGAAGATGGCTGTCCAGTATTGGCAGCAGCAGCATCCAGAAGCTGGGCCTAAGAACACATTTCTCCACCTGAAACTCGCCTATCATGGAGATACGATCGGCGCCGTCAGCGTAGGCAATATTGAACTATTCCACTCTCGCTTCAAACCGCTGCTCTTTCCCACCATTGAGGCGGAACCGCCTCATTGTTATCGCTGTCCGCTCCACCTCACCTACCCGACATGCAAGGTAGCCTGCATCGATCCGATCGAACAGATTCTGAAAGCTCGCCATCGTGACCTCGCCGGATTCATCATCGAACCACTGATGCAAGCAGCTGCCGGTATGATTCCTCAGCCGGCCGGGTACCTGAAGCGAATCCGAAACCTCTGCACCAAGTACGACGTTCTGTTGATTGCCGACGAAGTCGCAACTGGCTTCGGTCGAACAGGCAAAATGTTCGCCTGCGAGCACGAACAGGTCACGCCGGACCTCATGGCCATCAGCAAGGGACTGACAGGTGGCTATATGCCGCTCGCAGTTACCTTGGCGACTGATGAAATCTACCAGGGCTTTCTGGGGAAATATGACGAGTTCAAGACCTTCTTCCACGGCCATAGTTTTACCGGCAATCCACTGGGCTGTGCCCTGGCTCTCGCAAATCTCGATGTCTTCAAGAACGAGAAGACGTTGGTGAAACTACAACCCAAGATCAAGTTACTCGCGCGACTTCTCCAACCTTTCCAAGATCTGTCGCATGTGGGAGATATCCGTCAAGTCGGATTCATGGCAGGAATTGAGTTGGTCCGCGACCGGATGACGAAAGAACCTTATCCGTTTCGGATCAAGGCCGGTCATCGCGTAGCGACGATCGCCCGGTCCAAGGGGCTGATTCTCAGACCGATCGGGAACGTGCTTGTGCTCATTCCACCGCTCTCAACAACCATCGACGAATTGAAAACGATGCTGCAAATCCTCAAGAAATCCATAGAGACTCTGCAGGTCGACTAACTCTCAAACAATTGCCCCACGAATAGACTCATTCTATTCTATGCAAACCTGCGATTTTCTCGTCATCGGCGGCGGAGTCATCGGCCTGAGCATCGCTCGAGAACTGCGCAGACGCCGTGCGGACGCGCGCGTACTGTTGATCGAAAAAGAGCCCTCCTGCGGCACCCATGCGAGTGGCCGAAACAGTGGCGTGCTCCACGCGGGCTTCTACTATTCGCCGGACAGCCTGAAGGCCAAGTTTACCCGCCTCGGCAACGAACGGCTCACAGCCTACTGCGAGGAGAAACGCATTCCCCTCAATAAATGTGGCAAACTCGTCGTCGCGAAAGCTGCCACCGACTTACCCTCGCTCGATGAACTCCTGCGACGAGGGCAGATCAACGGCATTGAGCTGCAGCCGATGACGGCAGAAGAGGCCAAGTCCTTTGAACCTCGCGTCAAGACCTACCAACGGGCATTGTTTTCGCCTCGCACCTCAACGGTGAAACCCCTTTTGGTCATCGAGGCCATGCAACAGGATGCAATTCGAGAAGGTGTCGACATCCAGTGTGACACGGCCTACCGAGCGCGCCAGAACAGTGCAGTCCGCACAAACCGTGACACCATTGAAGCCGGCTATGTTGTGAACGCCGCAGGGCTGTACGCAGATAAGATCGCCATGGATTATGGATTCTCAGAAAAATATCGGATTCTGCCGTTCAAAGGCCTCTACCTCTACTCGGACGAGCCACCAGGCGCGATCCGGACTAACATCTATCCCGTTCCGGATCTCAGGAACCCATTTCTCGGCGTTCACTTTACGATCACCGCCAACGGCAAAGCCAAGATCGGTCCAACAGCTATCCCTGCCTTGTGGCGAGAAAACTATGCGGGGATGGAAAATTTCAATTTCGGCGAGTTAGTCGAAGTTGCGAGTCGTGGGCTTGGTCTGCTGACAGGAGCAGAATTCGACTTCAGACGATTGGCCGTGGAGGAAGTCGCCAAGTACTCACGGAGTAGGATGGTCTCACTGGCATCCGTCCTCGCGGAAGGCGTGGACGAGCGGAACTATCAAACATGGGGACGCCCCGGGATCAGAGCGCAACTGCTTGACATCACAAAAAAGAAGCTTGAGATGGATTTTGTTTTGGAAGGCGACGACCGTTCCATGCACGTCTTGAACGCCGTCTCGCCGGCCTTCACCTGCTCGCTCCCGTTCGCCGGTCATGTGTGCGATCACATCGACAAGGCGGTCGGATGACGCTTCTCAACAGAGTCGTACTTCTTCGCCCACGTCGACTTGTAGGCATCGAGCCGCATTCTCTTCCTGCAGGAAAATTTCTAAGAACCCACCGCTATTGATCAGGGCCGCAGGAATCTGCCCGTCACCTTGACTGTAGCTCCCCACCAACTTGGTCACGATATGTGTTCCGATTTGAATCTCGATCTTTGCGAGCCCGATGGTAGCCTGAAATTCCCGAACCTGCTTTGCCGTAACATTCGAGATCAAATTTCCAAATCGATCGATGTACTCAATCCGTCCTATTAAGATTTGGCCTTGCTGTTGCGGTGACCACACCAGGCTCTTCATCGGATCATTGATCACCGGTCCGAAGAACGACGGCGGTTCTCCATTAGCCAGCAACGCGGCGACTGGGGCGAACAGATCACGCCCGTCAAACGTCGCCCCTTCTGAGGGTAATCGATAGCGTTCCTCTTCGATCTGTCGAATCTTGACATCCTGCTCATGTTCCAACACATGACTGAGCAAACCATTGTCTGGCGCCAAAAAACAATAGCGTGACGTGGTCGCAAGAATCGCTCGCCTGACACTTCCCACGCCAGGGTCTACCACGCAGACATAAATCGTTCCGTCCGGAAAATGCCGGTAACAGGATCCGAGCACGTAGCTCGCTTCATCGATTTGATGTGAAGGAATTTGGTGGGAAATATCAACGACCCTGGCACTGGGGCTGAGTGTGAGGATCACACCCTTCATGCTCGCGACGAACCAGTCGCGCTCGCCAAAATCTGTTAGAAGGGCAATGAGAGGGCGTGACGCCGGCACGTCAACATTCCTCGAACTTGATCTCCACAACCTCGTATTCGACCATTTTCACGGGAGTCTTGACTTCCACGAAGTCTCCGACACGCTTGCCGATAAGTGCCCGCCCGACAGGAGACTGCACCGAAATCTTGTTGAACTTCATATCGGCTTCATCCTGACCGACCAGCATATATTGCTTCTGGGCCTGCGTCTCTTGCTCAACGACCGACACCGTCGCACCAAACACAACGGTATCGCTCGTGCGTCCAGTGATCTCGACCACGCGGGCTTCCGCCAGTTTCGTTTCAAGTTCCGAGATGCGCGACTCGATGAATCCCTGCCGCTCTTTAGCCGCATCATACTCAGCATTCTCGCTGAGGTCTCCATGGGCCCTGGCCTCCGCAATCGCCTCAATCACTTTCGGCCGCTCAATCTTCCGCAGCCGATCCAACTCCGCTTTGAGGGCCTCATACCCTTTCTTTGTAATCGGTGAGGGCATATTCCAGACTCCTGGATGGTTTAGGGCCGATGATACTCCTGCAAAGACCGAATCGATAGCGTTTTTTTCAGGATGGCCTCGATTCCCATCGCCGCCGCATGGGCCCCCCGCATGGTGGTGAAATAGGGAATCCCCCGATGTAACGCCTCTCGCCTGATCGACAATGAATCGGCATGAGCCGATGCCGTTCGCACGGTATTGACCACGAGCGCCACCGATCCATTCTTGATGTGGTCCACAATGTGAGGTCTCCCTTCGGTCACTTTGTTGACGACCTCCACAGAGAGCCCGTGTTCACGCAGGTATCCCGCTGTCCCGCTCGTTCCCTGAATGCGCATCCCCAGTCTGTTCAACACTTTCCCGACTTCGAGCGCCGCCGGGCGATCGGATTCCTTCACACTGAGGAACGCGGTCCCCTTCTTCGGAAGACCTGCACCGGCCCCGGCTTGCGATTTGGCAAACGCCCATCCAAAATCGTCGTCAATCCCCATGACTTCCCCGGTTGATTTCATCTCTGGTCCTAAGAGCACATCGACGCCGGGAAATTTATTGAACGGAAAGACAGCTTCCTTGACCGAGAAATGCTCTGGTGGAGGAGCATCAGTGAAGCCAAGTTCATTGAGAGTCTTTCCCATCATGACTTTCATGGCGAGTTTGGCAAGCGGCACACCGATGGCTTTACTGACGAACGGCACAGTTCGAGATCCACGAGGATTCACCTCAAGCACGTAGATCGTCCGACCTTTCACGGCAAACTGCGCATTCATCAGTCCGACGACGCCGAGTTCTAACGCCAGCATGCGCATTTGACGTTCGATCTCGTCGACGATCGTCTTGTCCAACGTATAGGGTGGAAGCGAGCAAGCCGAGTCGCCTGAATGGACACCCGCTTCCTCAATATGCTCCATGATCCCGGCCACCACCACAGTGTGTCCGTCTGAGATCGCATCGGCATCGATCTCGATCGCATCGGCCAGGTATTTGTCGATCAGTACCGGATGCTTGGGAGATGCTTTCACGGCCGACTGCATATACTCCAACAGGCCGGCTTCGTCATAGACGATCTGCATCGAACGCCCACCCAACACGTACGAGGGCCGGACCATCACCGGATAGCTGATCTTTCCAGCAACGTGTACGGATTCTTCGATTGACCGAGCCATTCCACTTTCCGCCTGCTGTAATCCTAATTTCGTCAGCAGTTCACGGAACCGTTCCCGATCTTCCGCCAAATCAATCGCATCTGGACTGGTCCCAAGAATCTTCACCCCGGCTTTCGATAACGGAAGGGCAAGTTTCAAAGGCGTCTGACCACCGAATTGTAGGACCACTCCGATCGGTTGTTCTCGATCAATCAGATTGAGCACATCTTCCTGCGTGAGCGGTTCAAAATAGAGGCGATCCGACGTGTCGTAATCCGTGCTCACGGTTTCGGGGTTACAGTTCACCATGATCGTGTCGATCCCGTCTTCCCGGAGCGACATCGCGGCATGGACGCAACAGTAGTCAAACTCGATTCCTTGCCCGATGCGATTCGGGCCTCCACCGAGAATCACCACTTTTCTCCGGCTTGATGGGTTGGATTCGCACTCCCGACCGTACGTCGAATAGAGGTACGGCGTCTGAGCTTCGAACTCCGCGGCGCACGTATCCACGCGCTTATAGGTGACCCGCCGAGTAGGATGTTGCATCCTTGCACTGGTGACCGCAGTCACCTTGCAGCCAAGCAAGAATGCGATCCGATCATCTGAGAATCCAAGTTCTTTCGCATCCCAGAGCAGCTCACCGTTCAACACCGCCCCCGGATCGGCAGTATGGCCGACAAGAGTCCGTTCGAAATCGATCAACTGCCTCACCTGCGCCAAGAACCACGGATCGACCTTGGTCGTCTCAAACAACTCCTTGTCCGTCAATCCCAGTCGCATGGCATCAGCCACATACCACAGCCGTTCTGGTAACGGGTTGCGAAGCACACGGTCCAGTTTATCGGCAGTCGCTTGTCGATCGAACTCGGTGGGTACCCCTCGATCGATCCCAAACCGGGATACCAAACCGTTCAGTTCCAATTCCAACGAGCGGATGGCCTTCTGCAGGGACTCCTTGAACGTGCGTCCGATGGCCATCACTTCGCCGACCGACTTCATTTGCGTCGTCAAGGTCGGATCCGATCCCTTGAACTTCTGGAACGCGAAACGAGGAATTTTCACCACCACATAGTCGATCGTCGGTTCGAACGAAGCTTTTGTCACACCGGTAATGTCATTGGTAATCTCATCCAATGTGTATCCGACGGCAAGCTTGGCAGCGATTTTTGCGATCGGAAATCCAGTCGCCTTTGAGGCAAGCGCCGAACTTCGTGACACCCGAGGGTTCATCTCGATAACGACCATCTCACCGTTCGTGGGGTTGACCCCGAATTGTATGTTGGATCCCCCTGTATCGACGCCGATCTCTCGAATGACGCGAAGGGCCGCGTCTCGCATGCGTTGATATTCTTTGTCGGTCAACGTCATCGCCGGTGCGACCGTGATGCTGTCTCCTGTATGGACGCCCATCGGGTCAAAATTTTCGATGGGACACACGATGACGACATTGTCTTTCAGATCGCGCATCACCTCGAGTTCATACTCTTTCCATCCGATGACCGATTCCTCGATCAGCACTTGGCTGACCGGGCTCATCGCCAAGGCCCAGTCGATCAATTTCTCAAATTCCTCTCGGTTATACGCAATGTTTCCGCCGGTCCCTCCCATCGTGAAAGAGGGTCGAATGATCGCTGGAAATCCAACCATTTCTAGAATGTCCACGGCTTCCTGTCGATTGTGCGCCGTGCCGCTCTTCGGGACCCGGAGACCGATTCGTTGCATCGCCTGCTTAAACGCTTCCCGATCCTCCGCTTTGTGAATGGCTTCTGCTGAGGCACCAATCAGAGTCACATCGTATTTCTCCAGGATCCCTTGCTTGACCAGCCCCATCGTGGTGTTCAGCGCCGTTTGTCCACCCATGGTCGGCAGCAAGGCATCGGGGCGTTCACGGGCGATCACACTTTCCACGACCTCGACGGTGATGGGTTCCACGTACGTCCGATCCGCCATCTCCGGGTCCGTCATGATCGTCGCAGGATTGCTGTTGATAAGGATCACCCGATAGCCTTCCGCTTTGAGCGCCTTACAGGCTTGCGTTCCGGAGTAGTCGAACTCGCAGGCTTGTCCGATGACGATGGGACCAGACCCGATCATGAGAATTGACTGAATGTCTGTGCGCTTTGGCATCGTGTCGTGATAGTCGGCTTAACTGGTTGGAAGCAGGGGCCCAATCAGCGGTTGATAGGGAGTCGGCGCAGGCCCCTCACCTCCCTGTGCAGCATGGTAATGCTTCAAGGCTTCAGGGATCCACGCTTCAATTTGGTTGATGCGTGCGATATCGGAAGGATGAGTTGAAAGAAATTCAGGGATATTATGCTGCGATCGAAAACAGACTTTGTCGATCATTTGTCGAGGGCATCCACTCATGCGCTCCCAAAACGGGACGGCCTCTCGCGGATCATAGCCGGCCTGCGCCATCAGCTTAAGCCCGATGTAGTCCGCTTCGGACTCTTGTTTTCTGCCGAACGGCAAAGAAACGCCCACTCCATACGCACTCATCGCCGCCATCGCGGCATCTGGACGTCCGACAGCGGCACCGGCCGCGAGCGCACCGACTTGTCCGATCATTTCGAGAATGCTCCGACTATACCGCTCGGCTCCATGGCGCTGAAGCGCATGCGCCACCTCATGCCCGATGACCGTCGCCAAGCCGTCTTCGTTCTTCGTCATCTTTAAAATTCCCGTAAAGATCGCGACTTTCCCACCGGGAAGTGCAAAGGCATTAATCGTACGGTCGTCCTTAATAATGGCAAACTCCCATTGATATTCAGGCTTGTTCGCGACCGCTGCGATACGTCTCCCGACACGATTGACCATCTCATTCAACGCAATGTCCTCGCTGACAGGCGCTTTGCGCAGTATCTCGCGGTAGGCTCCGATGCCCATTGCAATTTCTTTCTCCTCGGAGATGTAAATGAATTGATCCCGTGCCGTACCCGGCGCTCGTACGCACCCCATGAGGGCTGAGAGCAGTCCACTGATGGTCGCCATACCGCCAAGACAACACACCCCCACCACCCCACGAGCCGCGCGTTGCAACAGGGCTCGACGGCCGAGCGGAGTTGAAAACAGTGTGTCGATCTCTTGGTCTGTCCCCTGCACCATCTTGATACTCTCGATCATAGCCGATCAACATCATTATATTACCATTCATGAGGATCGGCGCCTTTCCTCAGACTAGGGCATCCATAGATACATGAATTGTGGCGTCCCGCCTCTGACGAATGAGGCCAGATCAAGGTCCGCAAGGCCTGCCAGCACACTGGGTGCCATAAAACGGGAGTAGACGTTGTTGGAATATTCTCCGGGACGTTGGTAGGTCACGACGCGGGCTTCGGTGAGCCCCGCTTTTTGTTTAGCCAACTCGACGGCGTCTTCAAGATACCCGATCTCATCGACTAAGCCCGCTGCTTTGGCCTGTTCTCCTGTGTAGATTCTCCCGTCGGCCAGTCGTTTGATCTGCTCCATCTGCAAGTTGGAACGGCCCTCCTGCACGATGGTTAAGAATCGTTGATAGAACGAATCGATCAATCCTTGGAAGATGGCCCGTTCTTCCGCCATCATGGTTCGAAACGGTGAGCCCATATCCTTGCGGGGTCCAGAGGTCACTGCGGTCGCCTCCACGCCGATCTTTTCCAACAACCCTTTGGCGTTCACCGTCAGCATAATGACACCGATACTGCCGGTGACGGATGAGGGATGGGCCAGGACACTGTCGGCGGCCGCGGCAATATAGTATCCTCCTGATGTCCCGATATCCATGATGGAGGCGATGATAGGGATCTTCCGCGCCGCCTTGAAGGCCTTGAGTTCATGATGAATGATGTCCGAGGCCGTGACCGTTCCCCCAGGTGTATTGATACGAAGGACGATCGCCTTCACGTTCTCATCCTTCGCTGCCCGGGTCAGCTGCTCTTTTATGCTGGCAATCATACTAGGTGCCGGACGGAACCCCTCTTTCTCCTGAGAGTTGATGACTCCGGAGATCTCAATCAACAACACCTTGGCTTTCCCCTTCCCATCGACCTGCGCCTCTTGCAGCGGTCCCGGGCCTGGAAAAAGCGGAAAGTTGAAGGTGCAGCCCGACACGAAGAGTCCGATCACAGCCATGACGAGACAATTACGCATGTTGTTTCTCCATGAGTCGCAGGAATTCTTCGAATAAGTAGGAGGCATCGTGAGGCCCCGGTGCTGCCTCCGGATGGTACTGCACCGAAAAGACCGGCTGGTCCATGCACACCATGCCCTCGATCGAATAATCATTCAAGCTGAGATGAGTGAGCGTGAGTTTGCCATAGCGCGTCTCAACCACCGGAGGAGCCTTAGGCACGTGGCGAATAGGCCCGGGCCCCTGCACGGCGAAGTTATGATTCTGCGACGTGATTTCAACCTTTCTCGTCCGGAGATCCATCACGGGATGGTTGGCACCATGATGGCCGAATTTTAACTTATAGGTCTTGAGACCGAAGGCTAAGCAGAGAATCTGATGACCGAGGCAGATGCCGAATATGGGGAAACGCCCGATCAGTTCCTCCACTGCCTTCACGGCATAGGGCACGCCTTCCGGATCACCGGGACCGTTGGAAAGAAACACTCCGTCCGGCCGTAACGCCGCGACCTCTGCGGCAGACGTGGCGGCAGGCACAACCGTCACATGGCAACCGACATCCACCAATCGCCTCAGTATATTGTGTTTGATGCCAAAGTCATAGGCCACCACTCGCCAACGAGTAGGCCGTTCAGCAACTACGCGCTCCGTTGCCGGAAGCCACTCGCCCGAGCCCGTCCTCCATTCATAGGAGCGAGCGCAGGTGACCTCCCTCACCAAGTCCCGACTGATAATACCGGGCGCCTGCTTAGCTCGACCAACGGCTCGTGCGTGATCCAAATCGACGTGCGTAATGATTCCCTGTTGCGACCCATGCTCACGCAAATGTCGCGTCAAGGCTCTCGTATCGATTCCTTCGATCGCCACGACCCTGGCCTCCATCAGCATCTCCTGAATCGTGTACGTACTTCGCCAGTTGCTGACCATACGACTCGCTTCCAGCACTACGAACCCCTCAGCCCACGACCTGCGCGATTCCATGTCTTCCGGCGTCGCACCGTAATTACCGATATGCGGACACGTCATCGTGACGATCTGCCCTTTGTATGACGGATCAGTCAGGACCTCCTGGTAACCGGTCATAGCCGTATTGAAGACCACTTCGCCGACCGTTTCCCCTTCGTAGCCAAGGGCACGGCCTTCAAATACCGTCCCATCCGCCAGTGCTAACAACGCCTTTTTCACAGTTCTCGTCCACCCTGATCAATCGACTGTTTCGCCTTGATTCCAATCAGAATCAAACCCAAGATGAGATTGACCATATACAGCGACCTGATGGGCATCAAGACACGAAAGAAACTTTCCAATGCCGCCTTTTTCGCCGCTTCATCCTTCGTTGCGAATGCCAGTGTCTGAAGCTCCGCAGCATAGGGATGCAAGACCATGATAATGAGCCCCGCGATCATGACCATGACAACCAGCACGACCATCTCGATACGTCCGACGGCTATCGCCGGATCCCCGCTCCACCAGCGAAGCCAAGCGGCAGCACCAAGAATTGCGCCGGCACCCATGACAAAACGTTGGTACCCCTCGAACGCCTTGGTTAAAAACATTCCTCCGGAATCCTGTCCTCCGAATGTGTTGAACACGGCTGGAATGACCGCCCCACTGAGTACGATCATTCCTCCGACCCATACTGAAAGAGCTACCCATTCCAGCGTCAGACAACCAACTTTGCCCCAAAGGGGTACGCGTCGCACGGCACTAGGACTCCGCCGCCGCCTCGAACACGACTCGACCGCCTACAATGGTCACTTTCACCCGTCCTTTGACCTTCCAACCGGCAAACGGAGTATTCCGGCTCTTGGATCGAAACGTTGACGGATCGACTTCCCATTGTTCCTGCTGATCGACGACGACCACATCAGCATCCGCACCAACCGCCAATGTGCCCTTGTCGAGTCCGAATGCCAGTGCCGGCGCCAACGTCAACTTCTGCACCGCTTGTTCCAGTGACAACACGCCTTCTTCCACCAACCCCAACGTCAACGGAAGCGCCGTTTCAAGGCCCACGATTCCAAACGGCGCTTCAGTAAAGTCTTGCTGCTTCTCCTGCGTGGCATGGGGAGCATGGTCCGTCGCGATCACATCGATCGTGCCATCTCGCAATCCTTCCTTGATCGCTTGGACATCGGTCCACGTCCGTAACGGGGGATTCATCTTGGCGTGCGTATTGTACCCACGCACCAACTCTTCCGTGAGTATGAAGTGGTGTGGGCACGCCTCAGCTGTGACATGAATCCCACGGGTTTTCGCTTCACGGACCATCCGAACCGACCCAGCCGTACTGATATGGGCCAGATGGAGCCGGGCGCCGGTGAGTTCGGAGAGCGCCAAATTGCGCGCCACCATGACGTCCTCGGCAGCGGCCGGAATGCCTGGCAACCCAAGCTCGGTCGAGATCAACCCCTCGTTCATACAGCCGCCTTCGGCCAGATGCAGATCTTCGCAATGGTCGACGACCGTGAGGCCAAAGGCCACCGCGTACTCCATGGCCCGCCGCATCACCAAACTGTTCATCACCGGTTTCCCATCATCAGAGATCGCCACACAGCCGGACCGCCGCAAGTCACCGATCTCCGCCAGCTCCTTCCCTTCCGATCCCTTCGTGATGGCGCCGATCGGCAACACGTTCGCTAGACCAGCCAATCGAGAACGTTCGAGGATGAACTCGGTGACCGCCTGATTGTCATTGACCGGACTCGTGTTCGGCATGCAACAAACCGTCGTAAAGCCGCCGGCGACCGCGGCGGCGCTGCCACTCTGAATCGTCTCCTTGTACTCAAACCCTGGTTCCCGAAAGTGGACATGCACATCAACAAACCCTGGCATCACCAGCTTCCCATTCGCGGAGATCACGAGACTCCCAGCAGGTGAGGAAAGGTTTGGGCCAACCGCCGCAATCTTCCCGTTCTCAATCAGCACATCAGCCGTTCCTATGAATCGGCCCGAGTCAATGACATAGCCATCTTTAATGAGAATCGACACTGAACACTCCTCTCTGACACACGTCCATGATCTACGGATTGACTCCGGACATCAGATACAGCACTCCCATCCGCACGGCGACCCCATTCGCAACTTGGTCGAGAATCACCGAGGATAGGCTATCGGCCACATCCGGCGCAATTTCGACTCCCCGATTGATCGGCCCGGGATGCATAACGATCACACCGGCATCCGCAAGCCGCACCCGCTCTGCCGTCAATCCGTAGAGCCGGGAATACTCCCGGATCGTCGGGAAGAGTGCTCGCCCCTGACGCTCCAGTTGCAGGCGAAGCATCATGATGACGTTCACATCACGTAGGCCTTTATCCATATCGTGGTACACTTTGAGGCCAAGTTTCTCCACACCCCACGGCATCATCGTCGGTGGTCCGACCAGACGCACCTCAGCACCGAGTTTGACGAGTGCAAAAATATTCGAACGCGCCACGCGGCTATGCGACACATCTCCAACAATCGCCACACGTAATCCCTTGAAATTCATCCCTCGCTGTCGAATCGTATACAGATCGAGCAAAGCCTGTGTCGGATGCTCGTGCCATCCATCGCCGGCATTGATGACTGACGACTTAACCCCGCCCGCCAGCGTTTCCGCGGCGCCAGCTGATGAGTGACGCAACACAATGATATCGGCTTGCATGGCTTCGATGTTGCGAGCCGTATCGAGTAGCGTCTCTCCCTTCACAACGCTGCTAGAGGAGGGCGCAAAGTTGATCACGTCGGCACTCAGTCGCTTGGCCGCCAGCTCAAAAGACGTGCGGGTTCTTGTGCTGGGCTCAAAGAACAGATTCACGACCGTCTTACCCCTGAGCGCCGGGACCTTCTTGATTTCTCGCCCTGTCACTTCCTTGAACGAATCGGCTGTCTCTAGGATGAGCGTGATTTCATCCGCCGACAAAGGAGCAAGACTCAACAGATCTTTGCGCTTGAGGCTCATCCGACCCTCCGCATCACCCCTTTAAGATGACCACGCGATCATCCTCCCCACCCTCTTCCAACAAAACCTGAATCTGCTCGTCTCGAGATGTCGGGAGGTTTTTCCCGATATAGTTGGCCTTGATCGGCAGTTGACGATGACCACGATCGACCAGCACCGCCAGCTGAATTTCTTCTGGTCGTCCCAGGTCCATGAGGCTATCCATGGCGGCTCGAATCGTTCTCCCGGTGAACAACACATCGTCTACAAGTACGACCACTTTATTCGTCATATCGAACGGGACGGAGGTTTTCCGTAGAATCGGTTGATCCTTCCGCAAGGCAAGGTCATCTCGATACAGCGTGATATCTAGCTCACCGATCGGTACTTGCACACCTTCAATACTTTGGATCCGCTTGACGAGCCGATGTGCCAGATGCACGCCGCCGGTTCGTATGCCAACCAGCGTCAGATCCTTTACCCCCTTATTTCGTTCCAAAATCTCATGCGCGATGCGCACCATGGCACGAGAGATATCTCCCGCATCCATGATCAACTTTTCATCTTTTCGCCCGGCTGATGTGTTCGCCGCAGAAGTCATCGGGATTCCCACCGCGATGTTCGATGTGGTTGGAACTCCAGGCACAAAAAAACCTCCTCACCAGGCTCTAGTGAGAAGGTCACATTGGGAATGCCGGCCGACGCCGGGGAGTGATTCATGACTTGCTCCTTGCTCACCTCGCTGGATGAGCATTAAAGGTTTCGTTATCCTACTGAGTCAGCCTATCTCTGTCAAGCACAGCGCGCGACAGGTGTGTATCGCTCAGGACAAGGTGCGCCCCTACTGCGAACCCGTAGGCTCCTACGTGCCTTTTCCGCAAGCCCTGTGCTATAGGCGACCTGCGTGGTTCTTGGGACGCACCACTATGGGGCTATGTCTATGAAAGCCTTAGAGGCCTGGCGCTATAAGATCACGCTCCTCACTGCACTTCTGTCGACTGCGGCCTGCACACAAACGGCCTTTCTCGTCGCCAATCTTCCCACACACTTCAATGAGACCATTATCGTACATGATCGCGCATACGGGCCAGATCCTGCTCAGAAACTCGACATCTATGTTCCGAGCAATGCCAGGGAGACCCCGCTCGACGTCATCGTATTTTTTTATGGCGGACGCTGGACGTATGGAGCAAAGGAAGACTATCGGTTTGTCGGCATGACGTTCGCCGAGAAAAGTTTTCTTGTCGTGATCCCCGACTACAGAAAGTATCCCCAAGTCCGTTTCCCGGAATTCGTAGAAGATGCAGCCAAAGCCCTCAATTGGGTTCATGAGCATATCGCTGAGTCACATGGCAATCCGGCGAGAATCCATGTGATGGGGCATTCCGCCGGAGCCCACATCGGAGCGTTACTCGCAGCCGATCCTCACTACCTTGCTGACCAAGGGAACGATCGATCACTGGTTATCCATGACTTCGCGGGCCTCGCGGGTCCCTATGCCTTCACCCCTGACGAGCCGGATCTGGAGGAGATGTTCGGCCCGCCTGAGAATTATCCCAACATGCAGGTCACGACGTTCATCGATGGCACACAACCGCCGATGCTGCTCTTGCACGGCGATAGGGATCGCGCCGTCAAATACGCCAATGTGGAGAAGCTTCAGCAACGGATCAAGGAACGAGGAGGCTGCGTGCGTTCAGATCTCTATCCCGGCGCCAATCACAAGGATCTGATTGGAGCGTTGTCATGGCTCAACCCACGACATTTGCCGGTCGCTGACGACATCACGAAGTTTTTCGAATCATGCAGTGAGACAGCCGGACAATGAACACACGCTTGCATCAGCTCCTCGTCCATCACGAGACCTAAAGACTTAGGGCCGAAACGGTTGAACATCGCCTGATTTGCGAAGCATCTTGTTCACTTCATCAAGGTGCAGCTCTTCTCCGACAATCATCTCACGGGAAAACTCTTCCAGTAACACTGACTTACCCTCTGTGAGTTTCAGGAGTTCGTAATAGGAAGCGACCGCGGCCTTCTCATGATCCAGGCTTTCTCTCAGGATATCCCCCACGTCGTGCTTCTCAGTTTCCAAGAGCGTCCCGATTTTGAGTGATGGGTGGCCGCCCAGTAAGGTCACTAGTTCGCCGGCTTTGTGCGCATGCGCTAGGCTCTCGTTCGCGTTGTTCTTTAGCCAAGACACAATGGGAATGCGGTTATAGCCATAAATCATCAGAGAGTAATGGGTATAGCGGACGACCCCAGCCAGCTCATGTTCCATAATCCTATTAAGAATCTCCACTGCGCGTTGCGTGTCTTGATCGTTCATCATATTCCTCCAGTCACGACAACCATCTCCTTATGAAATATCTCAACGACCGACTGTCCTGCGCAAGGCACGGCGTCGCTCGCCAGCCATTCCCCGGCAACTCAGTCTACGCGAAAGGTCCATGCGTATCTACCTCCATCTGTTCGGATTCAAGAACAGCAGTGTAGTTATGGCAGGTTGTGCGCTAGAGGATCATGATACATCCTGGTCAGAATGGCTGAGTCTCCTATTTCTTAGTGGTCCAGATACTGCCGAAGAGAGATGATTCTGACGTTCTCGTATGCGCCCAACTTCAGCATCGTCTTATCTCCGGTCACGATGCAATCTGCCTCACCGGCCTCTGCACATTCAAGGATACGATTATCCGGCTCGTCGGAAAGAACTTCCAATCGCCTCCGCGGTGCAACAACTTCTGCAAGCTCCGTCAATACGACAGCCACCTGACTCAGGGCCTCCGCATCACGGCTGAATTTCTGCGCCAAAGTCGTCAACAGTTCGCCCAGGATCTCTTTAGAAATGATCAACGTATCCTCTCCATCGAGGATCTTGGCGAGAGCTATTGCTGCTTGGCCGCTTGGAAAGACGAGAGCCGAGACGTAAATATTGGTATCAAACACCACTCTCACTTTTTAGCCAGATATTTCTCAAGATCCCGTTCGGTCAAAACCCCCCGCTCTTTGGCTTTCCGCGCCCAATAATCCTGAATCGCATGCACATCTTTTTTCAGCCGTTCTCGTTTGGCCAAGCGTAGCGCATCCTGAATGATGGCACTAATCGTCTTCCCTTCTTCCCGCGCAATCGCATCAAGCTCTTTGGACAGAGAGGAAGGAAGCGAAATCGTCCGTTTAATTGCCAGACCCATAGGAGTACCTCCGGTATGAAGAAATACTACCAGACCTGCTTCCGTCAGTCTATATGGTGGAGAGAGAATTAGCCGTGATATGGCCGGACCTTAACAGAATGGGTAGAGACCAACGATGGCGGGTAGGCTATCGCGCAAGTACTGCTCAAGCGAGCTACCTGGCAGTGACCCTAAAAAGGTATTCGATCCCTTTGTTTTCTCACGAGATCTGTGATCCCCTCATATGGACATGCGTGGGTACCAACAGTTTTCTGGGGCCTATCCTTGGCCAGGGGTGGGAGCGCGCCGCCAGCTCTTCGCCTTGATCCTGATGGGTGACTGGTGAGACTCAGGGTCGTAGTCGACACCGCAATCAGAGAAAACTCAGATGAAGGGCAAATGGTTAGGTGGCGCCCGTAAGGAGGCCATCGGTGGAGGAGAGAGAAACGCTCAGAACCAGAGGAGATAGGTGCCCACTTGACCGGAGCCTTCTAGTGGGTGACCCCATTGCTTTGCTTGCGATACCGTTCAGACAAGACCTTAGCAAACACCTGTTACCACATCGGGTGCTTCTCCAATTCTGTGCTAGGTACCCGTAACACATTGTGGGAGAGGAATAATCAGTCCTTCCCTAGTAGAAAGCCAGTCTGGGGAAAGCAGTTTTTGAAAAACCCAAGTATCGACTTTACCTGGAACTCCTGTGTATAGAGGCGTGCACTGTGCTGTGCTTCGCTGGCGAGTTGCGCGGCAAGCACCGGATCCGCCAGAAGGCGGTCCATGGCCGCGAAAAGTCCTTCCGCGTCGCCGGCTTCAACCAGCAAACCGTTCCTGCCGTTTTCAACGATACGTGGAACCCCAGCGGTCCGAGTTGCGATCACGGGTAATCCCCTAACCATCGCTTCAAGGATAACCTGAGGAAATCCTTCTCCTCCTAAAGATGGTAGGACCAGAATGTCGTGCGCATCGTAAACCTCAAAGAGCTTGGGCCCAAAAGGCACGTGGCCGGCGAACTCGACGGACTTTGCGAGAGAGGAGGTCGCGAGTCGATACTTGAACTCTTCGGCATAACTGTTGCCGAGGTAATTCCAACCTACAATCGTGAGATTTGGTGGGCCCATGCTCCGGTTCTGTCTCAGACGATCCAAGGCTTGGAGCAGGATTTCCAGTCCCTTCTCGGGCGCGATCCGACCCACGTACAGGAGGCGCGGAACTGACGACGAATCGCGTAGCGGTCGAGGAAGTGTTACGAAATCCGCCTCGCGAAACTTTGAACTATAAGCGACATGAACGGGTCCCATGCGCGATAGGAATGGATAATCGTCACGGCCGATCGAGAGTACTGGCGTCCCATTTGGAATCAATCGCAGCACAAACTTCGCGATAATCAGACCTGCAACACGCCGGACTCTACTGAGTCGATACGGAAGGGCAGTCATCAGATCTCCCCGGATCCATAAGATACAGGGGATGCCCCGGCGCCGTGCCATGCGAAGGACAAGCGGCGTCAGTGGATGGATGCCACTCGGCATCGCAAGTTTCCAATGGGGTAAGACTTCCCGTAGGGTTCGCACGATGCGCGGGAATAGGATAGGAGCCTTTGCGCAGAGCATGGGGATACTCGTGTACCAGGGAAATTGGACGATCTCGAAGTGTTCAGGGTCGAGAAGGTAGGGTGCGTTTTCATCGCTGCTGTAAACTCGCGAACAGAACTGCACGCGATCAAACGCCCGCAATGCGAGTTCTTCTACAAATCGGATTACAACCTCGTCTGTCGAGTAAACGCCGCGATGTTCATAGATAATCTGATCCATGACCAGTCCCAAACGGCTCAATTTCTTACTTGCGTGAGCTTCGTGTTCCTGTTGGTTAAGCTTTCGCATGACTTAACGGATTATCTTCGACCAACTTGCGCGCATGCTCTGGTGCTGTGCGATGACGTCGGTCAACAGACTCTCTAGATCATCGACGAAGCGATTGCGCGAGTAGCGCAGCGCTGCTAGCGTGCAGCCAGCGCGGCCCATAGATTCGCGGAGACTAGAGTCATGAGAGAGCCGCCGGATCGCTGCAGCATAGGATGACGGATCCTCCGGAGATACAAACAGGCCAGCTGATCCAGCCTCGCAAATTTCACGCGCATCCCCGTCCACAGCTAATACTAGCGGCTTAGCCATAGCCATAAATTCGAACATCTTTGATGGTATGGTGATTCGAAATAAGGGGATGTTCTTGAGCGGTACCAGACCGATATCACATGCGTCTACTATACTCGGCATTTCGTTGAGGGGGCGTGGATCAAGCAGTAGCAAATTACGGACGTTTAGTTCGGCGGCGCGCCGCCGAACCTTCTGCTTTTCCGCACCGTCGCCCATCAGTACAACCAGAAGGTCGCGTTCGTCCTCGAGCAGCTTGGCTGCCTCAACCACATAGACTAGACCTTGGGCCATCCCATGGGTGCCGTGATATAGGACGATTGTCTTTCCTTCCCAGCCCATTTGGGCACGCATGTGGGTGCGCCGGTTGGGGTCTGAGTAAAAGCGCTCGGTGTCCACGCTGGGCGGTAGGTATAGCACCCGTTCCCGCCTGACACCAGCGCAAGCTAACCTGTCGATACAACCTTTGGCGGTCACCAAAACAGCCGAGGATTTCCTCATGACAGCAGTTGAAAGCGTGAGAAAGCTCCGGGCTATGGTACTGGACTTGATCACGCCGAGCTCGATCGCTGCCTCCACCCACAAATCACCGACATTCAGCACGTGAGGCGATCCGTGCAGTTGTGCTAAACTAAGACCGGTGAACGAGGTGAATAAGGGGGGGGTATTCCGTGATTACCACATCGAACGGCCGGAGATAGGGCACTGATGTCCAAGCCGATACAGTGCAGGAGAGATGATTCAGAAGACGTCGCGCTACGCCGGCATTTGCCGCTGGATAAGTTGCGGTCCGATAGACAGTTGCACCGTCGTGATCTTCCCGCATGAAGAGACGCCCTTCGTAACCCTTAGCAATCATACCACTCGGGTAGTTGGGAAAGCCGGTGATGATTTGTACGTCATGGCCCCGCCCAACGAAGAGCCGTATCCAATCAGCATGGATTGCCTGAGGCGCGCCTATCTCAGGCCAGAAGTAGTGTGAGAGCAGAAGGACTTTCATAGCAGGCCAGTTTCAGGAGCCTCACAAGCTGCAATTAGGTTGAAGATCTAAAAGAACTGAAACAATTCTTTTTGCGGCTTTGCCATTACCATATGGATTCGCACCATTAGCCATAGCTGCCAGGGCAAGTGGATTACGTAGAAGCCTTCCTGCTTCAAGAAGTATTTGACAGCGTTGTGTACCCACTAGTCTGGCCACTCCAGCTTCAATCCCCTCTGGGCGTTCGGTCGTGTCACGCATTACAAGTACTGGGACTTTTAGGGCGGGCGCTTCCTCCTGAATCCCTCCGGAATCTGTCAGGATTAAAGCCGACCGTTTCATTAAGTGAAGTAAAGATAAGTAGTCCAATGGATCAAATAAGCTGATATTTGGTACTCCCCGAAGAATCTCATTGACATGCTGTTTTACGTTAGGATTCAAGTGTACGGGGTACACAAAGTGAACTGTGTCAAACTCAAAAGCAAGGTCACGAATGGCTAAACACATCTCTCTCAAGTCACGACCAAAGCTCTCACGCCGATGAGCTGTTACAAGCACCATTCGTTTATCACGAGGTAACGCAACGAGAGGACTAGATTCCCAGTCGTATGCATGAGACATGGCATCGTTCAACGCATCAATAACCGTATTTCCCGTAACATAGATATTCCACTCTGGGCAGCCCTCCTTCAGCAGCGCTTGTCGAGCAGTTTCGGTGGGTGCAAAATAAACATCTGAAATGAGGTCGGCCAATCGTCTGTTGATCTCCTCAGGAAACGGTCTTTGTTTGTCATAAGTGCGGAGACCCGCTTCTACATGCCCGAAGGCAATCCTATGGTAAGAGGCAACAATTGCTGAAGCAAGAACTGTGGTCGTATCTCCCTGCGCGAGCATCCAATCAGGTTTTACCTCACTGACCACTTCATCCAAACCAGTAAGAATACGAGCGGTTAATTGAGACAGGCTCTGATTCGATTGCAGCACATTAAGCTCATAGTCAGGCTCGATTTGAAACAAACGAAGCACTGGATGGAGTAATTCGCGATGTTGGCCTACTGAACAGATCACAGACCGGATTCGATCGGGATGTTTTCCTAATTCCTTGACAACCGGCGCCATCTTGATGGCTTCTGGTCGAGTGCCAATCACACTAAGAACTATCACTTGAGAATGTCCCCCAAAACATCATTTTTCTACTTCTAGCCACTAATTACCGAAGGTATCATTGAACTCCGCGTTAACTCCGTTTCCCTTGGATTAAAGACCTGAATGGGATCTGGACGGTCGTTCGCATAAGCGGCGTATAGGATTCAGGAAATTCCCGCCGGTAGTGCCATCATTCACGTAAACAACGAAGCGTAGTGCGTTGGCTGAGTTAGTAGCATGACCAAAAACCTAGTCAGAATCATCGTTCGAGTCAGCGGACGTGCGGCTAAGATCATGAGGGATTTCTATGCAAGTGAATGACCCCATCGTCAAAGGCAGGCTTCTGAAGTTCTGCAACACGTACGGGTGCTGCACGATGGAAAGCGAGAATAAAGGCCTTCGTTCGTTATCTGCCATAGCGTGTTCGCCACAATCACATTTTGCTCCGGCAGATCCAGAAACGAGGTGAGAGCGATTCTGTTCCAAACAACGCGTTGCTTGCTCCGATTGGTAGCGAGAGAAGTGACCTTCGTCGCGTGTCATCTAGTTCTCCGTCTTTGGTGTCGGCCGGAATCTTCCTCAGAGTGAAGTCAAATGAGGGGTCAGATCTTGTCCCGTGTGTAACCATGAATAAGACTGCACGTACGAAGCAGTCTTGACTTTTACACCACAATGACAATGACAATACCCGGTAGCTAAACGCTTATGCGATCGGTCGACCGTACCATCTAAACGCGCCATGCACATTCTTGAATCATCTATCGCTTCATAACCAGAACTCTTCGAGACTAGGAATTTACCTACGGGCGCTTGATCGAGAACAAACACACAGACTTGAGCAGACTTCTTCGGTTGCTGCTCTCGTCGTCTTCCTTGTCAGCCGCCAACAATTCGTCCGTCTAGCTCCCAATCGCTGCGCACCGCACGCTGCACTGTTGAATAAAAGTATTAAGCAATTTAGGTGCTAGATTGAGAAAGGCTTATTCAACAAGTGCTTGTGATATGGAGCTGTGTGATGTGGGGGATTAGATGAAAGGTTAAGGGGTCGATTGTCTTGTTATTTAACGGACTCAGCCAGCACGACGATTGCATTATTAAGGAAAATAGATGAGCGCGGTGATTGACCACAGCAAAGAAAACGTTTGTTATCTTTCACTATTTCGCAACCCATGGGGTTTTTTTGAAAACGGTTTGGGCGTTTTGCGCTGTTCGATAGTTGGACAGTATTAAAGTATCACAACTATGCCATTTTTAAGATTCGAACTTCCTGATTTCCAGCGATCTTCCTAATGAATATAAGTAGTTACGTATATGGATGCCGCTAGCTGGTCTCTTCCTCTGGAATGAAAACGTTTCATTGTGAAACACTCGGACACTTCTTCAACCACGCTGATGCGTGAATCACACAGGGCCAACAGCTATTCCCCACGAGATGCCCAGAACGACCTCGAAGGATCATTTCTCCAGGCAACCGCCAAGGTCTCTACGGGACTACTCAGGTGCCGTCAGCGCATCTTGCGCGACATGACCGGTCTGTGATTTTTCCACGATGTTGTGGTGAATTTCCTTCGCAATGACGAGCGCCAGCTGGTCGGTGGACAATGCGCCCATCGGCAGTGGCTTCGTGTCGGCATAAAAGGGATCATCTGGAACCGCGGTCCGATGAAGGTTGACCAAAATCGCCGCTGGTTGGATCAGCTTTCCAGACTTCCCAACGGTTACCGCCTTATCTGCCGGCAGCACTCTGGTCCTGGTCGCCCAGTCGCGCTGCTCGATATTCACGAACGTCACATTCCAGATGGCTCCGTTCAGGAGGCTTGTCACGGCACGCGGGGTCCGTTCGAGAAAGACCGGCTCTCTCACGATTCTCTGCAAGGCTTCTCGGACCCGAATATCATAAAACTTTGTCGTGGAGTCCGGCTGACTTGGCACAACCAAGTTGGTGCTGCCGACCTCGTAGTAGGACTGTCCCTCCAAACTTCGAAAATCATCGACCGTTCGTAAGTATGTCTCAAAGAGTTGTTGAAGTAGCTGGACACGTTCCTCGCCGGAGAGAGATCGAATGTCCTTATCGGCCTGAATCCGGGCATGGAGAAGATCTCGATCGACAGAGACTGTCTTGGGCTTATAACCCGTCTCTGCCTTGCTGAGTACCCATTGGAACTCTCGTGCCAGCACCGGCGCAAACCGTTCAGCCTGTCCAAGATACCCTTTCTCTTTCATCGATGACGCACTGATCAGTAACCTGACTCGACCAGGGTCCACCGTCCGCACGACGAGGAACGGAAACAACTTACCTTCATGGTTGCGCACGTTTGGTTGAATAATGACGCGATCGAGCATTCCCTTGCGTACCGCTTCATCGAACCGCGGATAGTTCCGGCGTCGTTGATTCAAGTAGGAAAAGGTATCGCGTACTGTCCGAAGAGCCACGTCCGCCTCAGCCTTATTATGAGCCTCGCCAACTGAGGCTTTCGTTCCTCGATCGACATACACTCGGAATGAGAGCCCTGAAATCTGATGGCCAGATTCTAAGGGCTGACGAAACTCTAGCCCAGGCTCAGCACTATCACCTTTCTTATCCGCCGCACGCACATCAACAGCGAAACAAGCAGCTACAATCACAAGCGGCAAGGTCAACAGACTATTTCTAATCCAGGGGCCAACCTTCGGATCCAGCCCCATTCGGTCAAGCACAGTGAAAAAGCTCTTTCTCTCTGAATTGTTCATACAGAGAGGCTACTGCTCACGGCTGACACTGTCAACGCAGAGTGGTTAAAGGAAACTTGCGGGCAAGCTCACACGATAGCCTGCTGTCCAAGAGGAATCATCGCCCTACAAAGCACTCACACATCTAGCTCCCTCATAGCACGCTCGACGCAGCTAACGTCCTCGTTCGACACCCAACCAGAGGCTCTAACGATTCCGCGAGGGTCAGCCTAGCTCCCGCTGCATTCTGAACCATACAGACATTGCCAGATATGTTCGGAATAAGGACGAGTCGATGGTTAAGACAAAACAGTAACCGACCCCACCTCCCGTCGAACTACCTGCAAATACCGCTACTTAAAATTATAAGCTAGGTGGGAGTCGATAGGACTAAGTTCTGGCACTCACCTTGCTGAGCGTTTATTCTGACACCCACTCAGTCAGCCAAGGAGGATGTTGTGGACGCCACGGCTTCCGCTGTGACATTTCGAATCGTCTGGTGTCGTCGGCAACGGGCAAACGCATCCACCCAAATGGAGCTGGAAGCGTGGCGCGCTGAGGAGGAGGGTCTCCGAGATGCTGTACTCCATCGAGATCATGTCGACAAATACCGAGCTCATTCCCCGAAGGTGTTGGAGCGCTATTTGTTGGGGTTTCAAGATGCGAAGGCTCTCATGCGCACTGCGCGCGCATCTCGCTTAGGCCACGCCCTTCGCAATACGACACACTGCCCGATCGGTTCAGGGCGGATCGCGATGGCTCGCGCACTCTATGATTCAGCAGACTACCTCACGTATGAATCGAGCATGTCCGGATGATCAGCCCTGGTGAACCGACTCGATCACCTATCACGGATTGGAAATGGTCCTGGGCGCATGGAGACGGGAGATGCTGTCCGGCCAGAGCGTGGCTGGATCCTTGTCGAAGATCTCAAACGAATGCTTCGGCAGGACACCCCACGCTCCATCCCGCATCTCCTGTTCGAGTTGCCCCGGAGCCCATCCTGCAAAGCCGGCAAAGGCTCGGAACGTTTCGGTGGGCTTGGGCTGAGTGAGGATGCGTTCCAGAACGCTGGGAGTGCCCACATAGATCCCACCAACGATCAACCGCGTGTCGGGATAGGATCCATCAAGCCGGAAGAGCAACACCATTTGCGTTCGCCCGACCGGCCCTCCAGCAAACAAGCGATGGGTTGTCCTCTTCAGGATGGGGAGATCCTGGAGCACGTCGGAGAGAAGGACATCCGTAGGTCGATTCAGAATGAGCCCGACCGTCCCGCCTCTCCCATGTTCAATGATGAGCAACACACTGTGATGGAAGTTGGGATCATCCAATGAGGGGCTCGCAACCAAAAGCACGCCCGTTTCAAGTGATGATGGTGAAAATTCATACTGAGCGAGAGCTGGCTCGGCAAACAGGAGAAGCCACAGCCCTACCAGGAGGAGCTCGCCCAGCCAACTTTTCGAAGCCACAAGAGGCAGGTTTTCACCTCCTTCCTATCGCCACTGATATCTCTTCTCTCCTTCGAAAGCAATAGCCCGAATCAATCTTAAAGATGATGTGTCCATCACCACTTCAGATCGACCATCTGACACACAATCTATGCTAGAGTAGGCACCTTGGTTGGGTAGCTGCACGGCACGATAGCCTCGCGGCTCGTTGAGTTGGAAAAGGAGACCTCATCATGATGGCCTATTGGCGAGGCCTAGTCGCGTTTTTCATGTCAATCCTCTGGACTTTACCAGGATGTATCGATCCGCCCACTTCCCCTTATGTGGACGTCCGAGACACCGTGACAAGGATCGACGAGTTGCGCCCCGCGGCAGAGCAAGGGAGTGCCGAAGAACAATACAACCTTGGTCTGCAGTACGAACGGGCTTCACCACAGGACCATAGAGAAGCCGTTCGATGGTATCGCATGGCCGCAATGCAACGACACGCCGGGGCGTTCTACAGACTCTGCGTGTTGTCGGATCTCGGTCGTGGCCTACCTCAGGACTATCAAGAAGCCCTCCGGTGGTGTCGTCTGGCTTCCGACCAGAGACATGGGGCGGCAATGTTTCTCATTGCAACCTATTATGAAAAAGCCCGCGGCGTTCCTAAGGACGTGGTCCAAGCCTATCAGTGGTACAACCTGGCAGCGGCGAATGGGTATGAAGATGGAGCCAAGTGGCGCGATCGCCTCGCCCGTGATATGACGCCCACTCAAATTGCCAAGGCCCAATTTCTCGCACGGAACTGGAAGCCGAAGGTCGAAGAGCCACCACTCGAAGATGAGCCTTCCTGATTCTTGAGAGATTCCATCCTTCCACTCGCCTCAGAAGCTCCCCACTTCCCCTGTGGTTGAACCAGCGCGTTCTCAGCAGGTTTGTCCATTACGGTTTGTTTCTGGCCGTACCGGTCTATGCCGCGACATAGTTCTTGAACTCACTCACCACTGCTGGGTAGGATAGCTGGTTAGCAAGGCTCAATCTCGTTCTCATCGAGAAACATGGTTCGGTGGCAGCTGCCTTACATATCGATTGCCCTCGCAGGACTCGCTGCGGTGTTGTCGTTCCTCGTGGGCTGTACGACTCCTCCCCCTGCACCGCCCCCCCAGCCACTCATTGGGGGACAAGAAGTAAGCGAACTCCTCAAACGTGCTGAAGCTGGTAACCCCGATGCCCAAAATCAGTTAGGCGTATTCTATAGCGAAGGGCGTGGTGTCCCTCAAAACTACCTTGAAGCAAAGGATTGGTTTAAGAAAGCCGCTCACCAGGGACACTCAGATGCCCAAGTCAACCTGGGGACACTCTATTCACTTGGTCAGGGAGCGACCTTCAGCGACCAGATGGCCTTGTTTTGGTTTCAAAAGGCCGCGGAGCAGCGAAATGCATTGGCGTTTGCCAAACTCGGGATGATGTATGAACGTGGACGTGGTGTGTCGCAGAGTTTGATTGAGGCGCACATGTGGTACAACCTCTCAGCAGCGTATGGAGAAAGACGGGCTGCTGAATCTCGTAACGCAGTGGCAACGCGTATGACAAGCGCGCAGATCACCGAAGCGGAAGAGCGAGCGAAGCAATGGAACCCCAAGCAGCGACCAGCTCCTCAGACACCATGAACGGTGGGTAGGAGTCTTCCCTCCTAGAATCAGAAGATACCCGCTTCTTTTTGTAACCAGCGCACGTACTTCACAATCTGATCCACGTCGTCCGAACTCACGGCATCGATCTTGGGCATATCGCCGAACTGCCAATGATGGGCTTTCACCCCCTTGGCGGCGGCTTGGTGAAAGGCCGCATCTCCATGATGGTTCGGTTCATAGACTTTGTGAAGAAACGGTGGGCCTTGCGGAGTCCCCACTCCCCCCATACCATGGCATCGAGAACAGTTAGCATTGAACTTCTGTTCCCCATCACGCAACTCGGCTGGAGCTGAGGCCACCGTTCCGGTCGCCGCTGGTTCGACACCGTTCTGGCTACAGGCTTGTGTCATGCCAAGCACAACGAGAAGTGAACTCACCAACAATATTTGAAATGACTTCATATCGCGCAACCACACTTTCCATTCGGTAGATTTATGAAGATACCGCATACTGGATGGGATCTACAACTCCTGCCTCTGCAAATCCTCGTCTTCGAATCAAACAGCTATCACAATGGCCACAAGCAAGCAGCCCGGCTGGATCGTAACAGCTGTGCGTCAGATGCAACGGAGCCTGCACGGCCAGACCCAAGCGAATGATGTCCACCTTGGGCAACTGAAGCAGCGGTGCCCGTATCTCAATCTGTCGGCCTGTCAGCCCCGCTTTCGTTCCAATCCGAAGCACCCCCTCCACTGCCTTGATAAACTCCGGTCGGCAGTCAGGGTACCCGGAATAGTCGATCACGTTCGCGCCGAAATAAATGACCGAGGCACCCGCTGCTTCGGCTTGAGCCGCTGCCAGAGACAAGAAAATAAGGTTTCGACCAGGCACATAGGTATTCGGAATATCCTGGCTTCGTTCGGATTCACTCCGATCTTTCGGTACCACGAAGGTATCGGTGAGGGCCGACCCCCCGATGGCCCGCAGATCGACCTTCACGACGATATGCCGCTCAGCACCCAACGCGTCCGCCACTCGTTTGGCGCAATGTACTTCTACCGCATGTCGTTGTTGGTAATCGATCGTCAGAAGAACGAGGGCGTACCCATCTCGCCGGGCAACGGCAGCCACAACAGTCGAATCCAATCCACCACTCGCAAGCACGATCGCTCGTTCGGAGGTTTGCCCATCCATGGAGGAGATGAAATACTGGGAAATCTTAGGCGGAAAAATCTGTGATGCTAGTCGCGATCTTCTTCTCGCTCAATTTTTTCCAACAATTCGGCACGAGATTGACATTCCACACAAAGCTTGGCGAAGGGAACCGCTTGGAGTCGCCTTTCACTGATTTCGATTCCACATTCAGCACAAATACCATAGGTGCCTTCGTGCAGCCGCGTGAGGGCCTCATCGATCGACTGCCTCCGACGGTTGCGCATTTCCATCAAAGAGATGCCGAGCTCCCGCTCCAGATCCATCAGTGCTTGATCACCGACATCACGTGCCGATTCAAGACGGCGTTGCTGATCTTCTGTGAGGGACTGTCCCAGGCTTTCTTCAATCTCCTTGATGATCTCCTGACGTTTCCCAACCAGCATCTTCTGGAGCACTTCCTGCCTTCGCTCCCGTGCTTCTCGCTCTTTTGCAGTTTCCTTCGGCCGCACAGGTGTGTCCGTTTCTATCGCTGGGGCGGCCTTCATAGCTGTCGTTGCGACTACCGTCATGGGCTCCGTCTTTTTACTGACGGGTGCCGCTGACTTCGATTTTGCCTCAGCCTTTTTCTTGCCCTGCGTTTTCGTTGCCATAGTACTGTGCACTCCGAGGGTAAATAGTTGGGGAGGGTCAAAAGGATCGGCTTCTATATCACGGGCCCTCTACCAAGAACAAGGGCCAAACGGGAAACCAGCTGCAACACTTAGGGATACGTGATCGTCGAATGAACCTCATACCCGACAAGTTTCTCCCGTCCATTCAAACTTTTTAGTTCAACGAGGAAGTCAAGCCCGACGATCGTGCCGCCCAGTTGACGAACAAGATTGACGGTCGCTTCAGCTGTTCCTCCAGTAGCGAGCAGATCGTCGACGATCAACACATGTTCTCCGATTTCGATCGCGTCACGATGCACCGCGAGGCTGTTGTTACCGTATTCAAGGCTATATTTCACTTCGTAACAATCAGCGGGCAGTTTACCAGGCTTACGAACCGGCACGAACCCAGCACCGAGCCTCGCGGCAAGAATGCCTCCAAAAATAAATCCTCTGGACTCAATCCCTACGACCTTGGTGACTCCTCGATCGAGATAGCGAGTCGTCAATTGATCGGCAAGGCTTTGAACAGCTGTCGGATTTTTCAACAGGGTGGTGATGTCGTAAAACAGAATGCCGGGTTTTGGGAAGTCCGGCACTTCTCGAATGAGCGCTTGGTAGTTAACGATGGTCACGAGAATTAGAGCAGATCAGCCTGTGTCATTGTTTTTCGCTCGATGGTGTTCCGAAGCCGAACCAGTGCTGCCATCTCGATCTGCCGGACTCGCTCACGGGTCAATCCCATCGTACGGCCGATCTCTTCCAACGTCTTGGCTTCATCTCCATCGAGTCCGAACCGAGATACAATAACAGTTTGCTCTTTCTCAGGCAACTCCCGCACCCACTTCATGAGTTCTGCTCTCCTTCTCACGCCATCAGCCGTCTGATCCGGCGAGAGTCCGGATGGATCTTCGATCACATCGCGCAGAAACGTATCGGTATGGTCGCTGAGCGGACTATCAAGCGAACAGGTTGTGCGTACCAACTGCTTCAGATCCAAGACCTCCTCCTCAGAGGTCTTCATCTTGGCAGCCACTTCCGCAGCTCTTGGTTCCCGTCCTAGCTCCTGCACTAATTGTTCAACACGATTGAGGTAACGATTGAGACGCTCCACCACATGGACCGGCAAACGGACCAGCTTCCCCTGATTGATAATGGCCCGTTCGATATACTGTCGAATCCACCAGGACGCATACGTACTGAACCGAAACCCCCGTTTGTAATTAAACTTCTCAACCGCCTTGATTAATCCCAGGTTGCCTTCTTCCACGATATCGGAAAATGGAAACCCCCGATGCATGTATCGTTTCCCGATGCTGATGACCAGCCGTAGGTTGGATTCAATCATCTGCTGACGGGCTTGTTCATCTCCCGCCATCACCCGCTTCCCGAGCTGTTGCTCTTGCTTGAACGTCAGGAGAGTCGATCGACGGACCTCACGAAGATAGCTTTTGAGCGTATCCAGGCCTTCTGATCGGTGTGTTTCTCGTTCTCCGGGGTCCGAGGCATACGTAGACTCTGAACCACCCATGTCGTCGAAAGTCTGCCTCCGAGCCTCACTCATATCGGACTCTTCGTCATGCTGCCGACTCATGATGTCTTACGTCCCTAATACCAAATGCTGAAGGTTGAATATCGCCCGTCCGCCGAACTCCACTTCACATCAATCTCCGTGACTCTCCCGGCTGGAGGACCAATGTTCAGTTTCTGCAGGAAGGTTTCAATGACCGTTTTCCCACCTTCAACTTCCAATTCAACTCGACCATCATCGAGATTACGAACGCCTCCGACAAGATCGAGGTTAGCTGCCATCCGTGCCGAAAACGCACGAAAGCCTACGCCCTGCACATGACCCGACACGACGACATGGGCCCGAACCGGCTGTTCATCGGCCGATCTGCTCATCTCGCCCTACCAAGCTCATGAAGCCTCGACCGTCGCCTACCATTCTGTTCAGCGGATATTCTCATACCTCCTCAGATGCGTCACGTGTTTTGCATTTTCTGCACGATGCCATTCCCTTCCTCACATTAAGCATTGCCCCTGCATTCGACTGGACAGATCAGAATGCTGGTGGCCTCCTACTCATAAGCCAGGACAGAACAACGTTTGGTATGGAGAAAGACCTGGAGATGATGAATTGGACCGACAACGACGACACGACCGGCTAATAGAACAACCCAAATAGGCCTGGGTAAAGGATCAACACCACTCGCAGGTTTTATCCGGCAGGACCAACAAGCTTGGTATGGTCGGGGCGAGAGGATTTGAACCTCCGACCCCTGCGTCCCGAACGCAGTGCGCTACCGGGCTGCGCTACGCCCCGACAAGACCAAGATAGAAATCGAAGGTGTGATTGTCTTACAAGAGAGGGGTAAAAGGCAACCCATGAGCGTCCGCCACTCCGCGATACGTCACTTTTCCCTCTTTCAGGTTGACCCCTTTTGCGAGCCCAGGGTCTGAATGGACCGCTCGATCGACACCATCCGAAGCAAGTCGCAGCAGATACGGCAACGTCGCATTGGTAAGCGCGTAGGTAGAAGTGCGAGGAACGATTCCAGGCATGTTCGCCACACAATAATGGGTCACCCCATCCACAACATACACGGGATCGGAGTGGGTTGTTGGGCGCGACGTCTCAATACAGCCACCCTGGTCTACGGAAACATCCACGATTACCGAACCAGGCTTCATTCGCGATACCAGCGACCGCGAGACGAGTTTAGGCGCCTTCATTCCTGGAACAAGCACCGCGCCAATGACCAAATCGGCGGTTGGCACAGTCTCTTCGATGGATGCTGAACTTGCCGCACGCGTGACGATCCGGCCCTGATATTGATCATCGAGAACGCGCAGCCGCTCAAGATCCAGATTGACGACGGTCACCCTTGCCCCCAAACCTACCGCCATCCGAATGGCTGATGAGCCAACCACTCCAGCACCAAGAACCACAACATGGGCTGGCTCGACCCCGGGAACCCCTCCCAGCAACACACCGCGCCCGCCATACATTTTTTCTAGATACTGCGCACCGATCTGAACGGACATCCGTCCCGCAATTTCGCTCATCGGCTTGAGCATCGGAAGGCTTCCATCCTTCGCCTCCGTCGTCTCATAGGCAATTGCCGCACACCCCGTGCTCAGAAGGGCTTTCGTCACATCGGGTAGTGCAGCAAGATGAAGGTAGGTAAACACGGTTTGTTCGCGACGGAAGAGTGGACATTCGGAGACCAATGGCTCCTTGACCTTCACAATCAGGTCTGCTTTTTCGAAGATCTCGCTTTTTGAACGAGTGATACGTGCACCCGCCGTCCGATATTCGTCATCGCTGCAACCACTGCCGACGCCCGCGGAGGATTCGACGAAGACCTCATGTCCACTCTGACACAACACCCCTGTGGCCTCGGGCGTGAGACCAACCCGATATTCGTGATCTTTCATTTCTTTCGGTATTCCGATGATCATGAAGACACGCCTCCCTCCCATTTACTCGCCTTCAATACCTGAAAAGACAATTATACCTACACCTCAAAACCAAGTGATAGGCCTTGCGACATCCGTCCCGCCCGTGGACAGTCAGGAAATTCCTGTTGTAAGATATGGGATCACCCGTTTGGAAAGAGGTGGAGATGGACTCGTGGAATGAAACCTGTCAGGCATGCGGAGCTTCCAGTGCCCCGCTCTTCAGGCTGTCCTTGGGGAAAGACTTCTTCGGCCGCCCGTACGATCGCCTGTCCCCACTGTCCAGTCAAAATCCTCAATGGTATTGCACTTCCTGCTCCATGCAGAAAAACTTGCACAGAGATGTTCGTGATATCCATGTAGAGCTCAATGCACTCCGCGCAGGCCAGCGCTCCGAACTTTCGAAAGGGGATGAGTTTCGACGCGCAACATTGCGGCTGCAAGAAATCCTGATCATACTGAGTGCGCCGAATCAGCAATCCCCATTCCTCACGGACTCAGAAGTCCGCCTACTCATGGAACGGATGAATACACTTACCATGCCTGTCTGACAAAATTACCCGATGCCACCCTTTCAACGACACATTTTTATCTGCACGAACCAACGACCAAAGGATGATCCACGGGGTTGCTGTGCGAACTTAGGTGCGGAAAAACTTCATGCTCATTTCAAAAGCGAAACCAAGCGACTCAATCTTAAAGGCATTGTCCGCGCCAATAAGGCCGGTTGTCTTGACCATTGTGACCTCGGTCCAAGCGTCGTAGTCTACCCTGAGGGAGTTTGGTACTGGGTCGGCACGGAAGCCGATGTCACGGAAATCATGGAACAACATGTGGTGAAGGGTGAAGTCGTTACCCGGTTGCTCATGCCGGAACATCCAGCACCAGAACAGTTAGCGCCGCTCAAAAAGCCGTAAGGCTCACCACACGATCTCCATGCCGACTGAAGACAAATGGAAGGCCAACATGGAAAAGGTGGCCTTCGCGCAACAGTTTCCCGGATTGGTGCTCAGCTGGCACGGGTGTGAGGGCAAGACAATCCGTACCGTCCTCCCACTGACGGGGAAGCCGGGTGCGATGGTGATTGTGTTTACCGACGCATCCTTCACGATTGTTCCTCCGCTTGCCCCAGAGCCTTGGGCCATCGGCCAAGCTCTCGTGGACGCTCGAGCACAGCTGGAACCTGCACATCCTGCAGCCTACACGGAGTATGACCGGTTGGTGAAGAAGGACAAAGACGCGCTAAGAACCGCTCGACTGGAAAAGATTGTAGGTGCCATTCACAACAATCTGGAACAGATTCCTGAGCTCAAAGACCGACTCAAAGCGCTCGTGAAGGAGTGGCAGTGAGTAGCCTCCCTCAGAAAAATATGTTTGAGATCTTTTCTCAAGGTCTCTTTGAAGGAGTGAAGCCTATGCTGATCGTTCGTGACCATCTTGTCCGCCATCCGGACCGTTGCACTCACCAAGCGGTGTGCGTACCAATCTGCCCGACCAGCGCATGGCTGTCGACACCTCCCTACAAGTTCGATCCCTCGCGCTGCCTGGAAAGTTGTCGGCTCTGCCTGGACGCCTGTCCATCACAAGCCATCTACGCAGTCTTTAAGAAGGGTGACAAACTATTGGAGCCGCAGAAGAAGAACGGGTAGACCGGCAAGTTTGAGCGTTCACGCATCAGACATTCACACGATTTGCTTCCGCATATGTCCCCAGTAGGCGGTCCCAGCGTAGCCACACGCAACCGTGCTGGTCGTCACCCCTATAATTTGGTAGACCTTACCGCGAGTAATTTTCACTTTTACAGCTGGATTCAGCAGGTCAGGAGAGTTCATCACGAGCCTGAGGGATTCCCCGGCCGAGAGGATCGGCCACATGCAGGCCAGCCGCAACCGGGTTTCATGGCGCGGAATCGACATCGTGTACAGCCACCCGTGGTCAAGATGGTCCACGGCAAGACGAACCATTTCTCTAAGCACAGGCCTCAATCGAGGCAGATTGACTTGATCTAGTAGATCATGAGGTGTCAACCCGGCTTCCGACAGCTTCATTGCTGGGATGTAACAACGCCCTCTCTGCAGATCATGAGCGATGTCTTTCACGATATTCGTCAGCTGGAGCCCCTTTCCGAATCGGATTCCCAGCTCCGACATCCGCTGAACATCCCAACCTGCCAACGCCTTACGATGCGCACACATGAGATCGGTCCAAAATTCGCCGACACACCCAGCCACCTGATACGTATAACGATCCACGTCATCGAGAGTCTTGAGCGCAGCAAGATCCTCCACAGAAGTTCCAGGGAACAGGTTCAAATCCATTTCCATTCCCTGGGTCAGTGTCGTCATCACCCCCCGAATCCGGTGCCTGTCCTCCGGCGAACAGGCCAGGAGAAGTCGGAAGCATTCATCCAACCGCTCAAGCAAGATTCGCTCAGCTGAAACTTGTTGCACCGGTCCCACCGCCTGCTGAATCGCGTGGATCTCAGACCAATCGACTTGGTCACGGAGCACCTGTTCTCGAAGCCGGTTGAGAAAGGCTAACCGCCGTGGCCGATCGATCAGTTCTGTGTCGGCAATCGTGTCAGCAGCTCGAGCGAACAAATAGGCAAGCCCTACCTGATCACGCACATCGGCTGGGACCACCGCTAAGGTCGTGTAAAACAGACGCGAGACCTTCTTGAGAAGGTCCTGCAATAGATCGTGTTTCGAAGCAATGGTCGTCAGAACCGGCTCCCTCATATTCACTTTCCAAGCTCCCTTGAACCTCTTTGGTTTCGCGAATGCTCAGAGGGTCTCGGTCGTAAAGAACGATGCCACGACGTGAGCCAATTGGAGCCACCTCGGATGTCGCTGGGCGATCTTATCACTTACCCTTCTAAGTATTTGGTTTCTAACAGGAACACCAGGAAACGGTCAATACCAACCACCTGGCTCCATGAATGGAAACATCTTGACTTTGCCCTACGAGGTCTTATTGCATGAAGGAATGTACTCTGTCGTTGGAGTGTATCTCAGAGGGTGAATTTGTGTATAATTGTGGCAGTTCAGCAACTCGCCTGAGTATGATGATGAGGCGAACGTTTCTTTCCGAAGGAGGCTCACGATGAAGTGGTTTAAAGGCGTCGGCCTACTGCTGATCGCAAATATTCTCATCATGGTGACGATTTCGATCACCGCACCGATCGTGATCAACGTGATTCTGCCCATGTTCGGGATCGATGTTCGAGGGTCGGTCGATCTCTCCACGTTGGTGTGGGCAGCCATGTTTGGGTTTGGGGGTGCCTTTATCAGCTTGGCATTCTCTAAACAAATGGCAAGAGCCATGCTCAATTGCCAGCAGATTACTCAACCTCGTACCCGCGCTGAGCAGGTTATTTATGGTTCCGTGCAGGAGATCGCTCAACGTCTTCACATTACGATGCCTGAAGTCTGGGTCTATGATTCCCCGGATCCAAATGCTTTTGCGACGGGACCAAGCAAAAACAATTCGATGGTGGCCGTCTCAACTGGCTTACTGGAGAACCTAAGAGAAGACGAGGTCAAAGCCGTCCTGGCCCATGAAATGGGCCACGTGTATAACGGCGATATGTTCGCCACCACCGTCCTGGCTGGGCTGATGAACACCTTTGTCTTTTACATCGCGATGTGGGTACGTCGATTCTTCGCGGAGCGGGATCAGGCTGCCCTGGGCTTTGGCCTGTCACTTGTGCTGCAGATCGTCATCAGCATCCTGGCTTCTATCGTCATCAGTTGGTTTTCACGCCGTCGTGAATTCGGCGCCGATGCATTTGCCGCCAAGGTGTATGGGAAAGACTCCATGATCAGTGCGCTCCGCGCAATTGATCGATGGGTCAATCGGGCTCAATTCGAATACTCAAACCAGGACGCGTTAGCTACCATGAAGATCTCCGGGAAAACCGGTGGATTCATGAGCTTGTTTTCGACACACCCGCCGATTGAAATGCGGATTGCGGCGCTGGAACAGCTTTAGGACGGTTTCTTAATAAATGCGATATGGGCGCGGTGCTGGTGAATCACCGCGCCCAACGCCGCCACTCCGTAAGATATATTCGACTCAATTGTCTGTTCGATCGTAGGATCGCTGATTCTGACTTCATACCGATCCTGGACATTGGTTCTTACCGGACCAGTGCTCACCTCCCGTGGCATAAAGATTTCTTTCCAGACTTCTTTTTCAACCCAACAGACATCCCGAAAGCGCTCATAGAGTAACGTCAGTTTTTCTGGATCCGTGACCTTGATCCCCTGCTCCATATGCACCCCACGTTCTATTTGTTCCAGTTCTGGCCAGATGGCGAAGCAGGTACTAGCTCCTCAACTGTAAACCGCATGGTACCGACTTGGTTCACTGCATGAAATGGCTGTTGCCCTAACGGCGTGATGTAAACCTTTGCCAGGTAGTTCCCGACTTCCCATCTCGCACCGGACCGTTTCAACTCAAGGTAACCATACCGTTCGTGCCCAGGGACTTCTAGCACATCCCTACCCAGTGGATCCTCACTCGTCTGGCCTCGAGACTGTTCTATGTACCATTGCACGGCAAATTGAGCCGGATCCTCCAGTGGAGCCACCTCAAAGACGATGTAGATAGCCGGAATCTCCGGCGTGAATACAGAACCCGGATCGATCGGTTTTAGCCGTGGGTCCTGGGTATACCACCCTTTTCTCCCAAAGGTATCCCATTCAACATCAAATCCCTTCGCCATCTTAATCCAGGTAAAAAGCGATTGTGGAACGCCCTTTTCCTGATCATCAAAGGATGGGCTTGCAGTCGATCCAATCTCTGTAACTTCTTGCTCCTTAGGGGCCAGAAGATCTTTGGCCATCCCGCCCTGTTCCTGAGTGAGAAGGAGACTCCCCACGAAAACGGCACGCCAGACGCTTGAGTATGTCCGCCTTTGAATTCTCTCCACCATAGAATTTATCGTACTGAGATGCGTCAAAGGGATCAATGACTACCGGCGGACATGATGAGACATCTCGGCACACGATGGCCAGCTCTTCTCGGCATGATGATTGGAACAAGGTGGTTTTAGGAGGTTCTTGGGCTTGAACTGAAGGAGTATGGACTCGGCCAAGTACAACACACCTACCGAGTAAAGGATATTGGCAAGTCGAACATCCTTAAGCATCACCCGCAGAGCTACGCGGATGTCACGCTATCGTTCAGTTCGGAATCGTATCAGTCGCTCGCCTCTCGAATTGTACGAACTACTGATGATCCAGTGCCGAGCCCGTAGCACGATTCTTCTCTTCTTGTTTAAGTTTGTCGAATGCCTGCTCGGAATGTTCTCGAACGTGATCCTGAGTAATCGGGGGTGCCGCCTTCGGCATTTCGGTGGCACACCCAACAAGACCGAACAGCAGCGTTGCCATGCCAACCACAAGACCTCGCTCATGGATCCCGATCATCTTCGTCCCTTGTTGTCGCATCCGATCCTCCTGGGTCACAGTATTCAAATGATACCACCCACGCACCAAAATACCATCCCCAAATTCCAGTCATTGACTCTAAGAAACCGGGACGGTATGCTCACACTTCCAAAGAAATTGTGACGTGTGAGGCCTCCTATGTCATTGCACGACCGTCTGACGGAAGATCTCAAGCTTGCCATGAAATCTCGGGATCAACTTCGCATGGACGTGATCCGCATGATCAAAGCGGCGGTCTTGAACAAAGAAGTGGAACTGAAACGCGATCTCGACGATGCTGAAATGAGTCGAGTTATGACGACGCTCGTGAAACAGCGTCGAGAGTCTGTCGAACAGTTTGAGAAGGCCCAACGGGCGGAACTCGCAGAAAAAGAACGCCGAGAAATCGAAATCATTGAGGCCTACCTCCCAAAACCGCTGACTCCTCAAGAAATCGGAACTCGCAAGAACTTGAAGCCCTCGTCGTATCTGTCATCAGCGAAACCGGGGCGTCCTCTATGAAGGATATGGGACAGATCATGAAAGCCGTGATGGCTCGCGTGGCTGGACACCCTCTCGACGGCAAGCACGTCAGTGACCTGGTCAAGAGCAAGCTCTCCTAATTCCCCCTCGTACCTGTTTGCTATACTGGCTTCCACGGGATTGACCCTTTAGTTTTCTTCGTGTTGAACCGTTAAGAATACCGATGGCAATCCTCATTGTCGACGATTCTCCCGACCAACATCTCCTCCTTCGGTCGATCCTGACCAAGGCCGGTCATCACCAGATTGTGGCGGCGGACTCTGCGAAGGCTGCGTTTGAGTTATTGAACCTTGATGGAGGACCACCTTCCATTGATGTCGACTTGATCTTGATGGATGTTCTGATGCCCGATCTTGATGGTGTGGCAGCCTGTAGGCAAATTAAGCAGCAGGTCCACCTTCATGACATCCCAATCATTATGGTGACCGCCAAGAACGATCTCGATAATTTGAAGGAAGCCTTTTCAGCGGGCGCGATGGACTATATCAATAAGCCGGTCAAGAGTGTGGAACTGCTCGCGCGCGTCACCTCCGCCTTAACGCTGAAAACCGAGATGGACCGAAGAAAACAGCGAGAAGCCGAACTTCGTCGCATCAACGAAGATCTGCAGCAAGCGCTCAGAGAAGTCAAAGTGCTGCGCGGCCTCATTCCGATCTGTGCATCTTGCAAGAAAATCCGCAACGATGGTGGATTTTGGCAACAAATCGAAGAGTACATCGGTGAACATTCAGAAGCAGAGTTCAGCCATGGGCTCTGCCAGCCCTGCCTCAAAAAGCTTTATCCTGGCGTTTATCAGGACTAGCTGTTACGATTCCGCCAGTATTCTCCAGTACGATCCGTTCAACCCGCGTGGACACATGAGCATTCTGATTGTTGATGATTCTGTCGATGATCGACTCCTGTTGCAGGCCATTCTAACCGCCGCCGGGTACGAAGATATTCACTCGGCGGATTCTGCCGCCTCTGCCTTCAAGTATTTAGGACTCGATGGAGGCAAGCATGGCGTGGCGCGAGTCGATCTCATTCTCATGGATATTCTGATGCCTCAGATGAGCGGGATTGAAGCCTGTCGCCAAATCAAGGCCGTCGATCGCTTCAGGGACACACCTATCATCATGGTGACCGTCAAGACAGATCCGGTCGATCTTCAGTTAGCGTTTGCCGCTGGTGCGATGGACTACGTGGCCAAACCGGTTAACAAGATCGAGTTACTCACTCGTGTGCGTTCGGTGCTCCGACTTGTTCACGAGGTCGACCGTCGACGCGCACGTGAGCAAGAGCTCCTGGAGGTCATGCGGCAACTCCAAGAAGCCAACCAGATGCTGCTTCGCCTCTCGTGTTTGGACGGGTTGACCGGCATCACCAACAGGCGTCAATTTGATGATTTTCTGGATCAAGAGTGGCGCCGAGCCATTCGTGAGTCGACTCCCCTATCGCTGATTATATTCGACATTGACCGATTCAAGACCTATAACGACACGAAGGGTCATACGGCTGGCGATGAATGCCTCAAACAGGTGTCCGCTGCTATTTCCAGTTCCGTAAATCGCCCTGGCGATTTAGTCGCCCGTTACGGCGGAGATGAGTTTGTGACGGTTCTCCCTGGCACTGGGATCGATGGTGCCGCACAGGTAGCAGAGAGTTTGCGCCGGCGAGTCGAATCCCTGGGCATCAAGAACTCCGACGGGGAGCTCGTCACAATCAGCGTCGGGTATGCCTGTGTGGTTCCGAACCGGCATTCTTCTCCCACGGACCTCATTAAGGCGGCTGATCAGGCGCTGTATCAAGCCAAACAAGAGGGGCGAAATCGAACCAAATCAGCGAGTATTCTCTCGCTGGTCCAGGACGCACACACCGACTAGACGCGACCATACCATTCACCGGCTGCTTACACGCCCATGACACGTCACCCTCGTGGAGAATCTCAAGGACGAGTTGCTGCCAAGACCACCTCCTACACGCGTCAACGCACACGGCCTGTCCCTTCCTCGTTCGATTCGAGTACAACCACATTTCTTGATCAGTACCAGGACACACTTCGAACACTGGCACAAAGCAAAGCCCTCAATAGTGGCGATCTTTCACGTGCATTCCGAGCCATCTCAAAAGCCTCCTGCGCCTTACTTCAGGTTGAACGCTCGAGCGCGTGGCTCCTGTCCAAGGAGCGTGATACGATCACACTGGTTGATCTCTATGAAAGTAGCCGAAGACGATCAAGGTCTGATGTTGTGATCCCATCCACACACTGTCGGCACTACCTTCGAGTGCTCGCTCGAGAACCTCGTGCCGTAGCTGCTGCTCGTCCGTTTCATGATCCGCGGACAAGAGATCTTGCGAGCACTTACCTTTCGCTGTTTGATATCCAGTCTCTCCTCAGTGCCCCCATTAGACAGAATGGAAGGCTCGTGGGTGTGCTCTGCGCCGAATCCATCGGAACACCGAGGCAATGGACTAGGCAGGAAGAGCATTTGGTCGGGCTCTTGGCAACGATGGCAACCCTCGCGTTGGAGGCATCCGATCGTCGGCAGATCGAACGGGCTCTCCGCGTGGCCAAAGAGGCTGCCGAAGTCGCCAATCGAGCGAAGAGTGAGTTCCTTGCCGGCATGAGCCATGAGATCCGCACCCCGATGAATGCTATTATCGGAATGGCGGATCTTCTCTGGGAAACTCCCCTGACTCCTGATCAGCGCAAGTATCTCCGGATTTTTCGACGAGCTGGCGGAACCCTCCTGCACCTTATCAACGATATCCTGGATCTTTCAAAAGTTGAAACCGGCCACCTGCAATTAGAAGCCATCGAATTTGACCTGAGTGAGGTCCTTGATAAAGCCATCGACATCTTAGCAATGAAGGCCAATGAGAAAACCCTTGAACTCACCTCCCATCTCAGTCCAGACGTCCCGTGCCACTTAATCGGTGATCCAACGCGGTTAACTCAAATCTTGATTAACCTGATTGGCAATGCCCTCAAATTTACCGAGAGCGGCGCCGTGGAGGTTCGTGTCACTCCCGATCCTAATCAGCCTTCTGCCGGAGCAATTCTGGTTTCGGTTAGTGATACAGGCATTGGGATTCCTCCTGACAAACTAGATTCCATTTTCGATAGTTTCACCCAGGCGCATGTATCAACGACGAGACAATATGGAGGCACCGGGCTCGGCCTCGCAATTACCAAACGGCTTGTCGAACGCATGAACGGCCAGATCTGGGCGGAGAGCTCAGTGGGATGCGGCAGCACGTTTCATTGTTCCCTCCTCTTTCAGACTCAAACACAATCCACCCAACACAGAATCACACGCCCGATCGATCTTGCAGGAATCCGGGTCCTAGCTGTAGACGACCATCCTACCAATCGCCTCATACTTCGCGAAATACTAACTCCATGGGGAGCTGAGGTCACGGAAGCGAGTGACGGAAAGGCCGCCTTGGAGGAACTCCGATACGCCGCCGAGCAAGACAAACCCTATGAGCTGCTTCTCCTCGACTGTCGGATGCCAAACCTGAGCGGTTTTCAAGTTGCTGAACAAGTGAGCACATCAGCCAATGGGAAACGTCCGACGATCATCATGCTGACGTCTGATCATTGGGCTGACGATATCGCACGCACGTATGATCTTGGGCTTGGCGGGTACTTAGTCAAACCCATTCGACGCGGAGATCTCCTACAATCAATTGCGATTGCGTTGGGTCGGACAAAGGGAGTTTCATCAATTCCTGGAAAATCCGTCCAGCCATCACCAACAACCACAAAACGGGCTTTACGAGTCCTATTGGTGGAGGACTCACTCGATAACCAGCTATTGGTCCGCGCGTACCTGAAGCAAACGGACCATAGCCTCGAGATCGCAGAACATGGAGCCATCGCGATTGAGAAGGTTCAAGCCACTCATTACGACGTCATCCTCATGGATATGCACATGCCGGTCATGGACGGTTATTCTGCGACGAAGACGATACGATCGTGGGAACGCGAGCATGATCTACCGGCCACGCCGATTATCGCCCTCACCGCTTTGGCACTTAAGGAAGAGAGCGCTCGCATTTTTGAAGCTGGTTGCAACACCCATCTAACAAAACCTGTGAAGAAATCCACCCTATTGGAGATTCTTCAGGCACACAAGGATCGCATCCTGTCGTGATGTACCCATCACATCCTGAAGCAAACGACCGTGTGACTGTGGAGATTTCCCGTGACCTGGAAGAGATTGTGCCGATCTTCTTAGAGAATCGAGCCTATGACCTGCGAACCCTTCGGGATGCGCTCACTCGGCAAGACTTTGGAACTATTCAGAACCTTGGCCATCGATTGAAAGGTGATGGCGGCGGATACGGCTTCGATAGGATCACTGAGATTGGAGCCGCGATGGAGCAAGCAGCGAAACAAAAAGACTTCTCACTGACTAAGCAACAAATCCTGTACCTTGAGGAGTTTCTCAGCCGAGTTGATGTCGTCTATAGGGAGTGATCGGATTGAATTATCCTACTACAGGTAATCCTATAGGCCCCCACTCCGATCGAATCAGTACTGTTGCTTTCGGACACTACAGCATTACGAAACCTTTTCAGCAGCCATAGCATAACCGCATCGCCACTCGCAACCTACAGATCAGGCTTTATGACACCAGCTATTGTCTTGTTAAACCGCTTGCCGCAGGTACACTTTGCCCGGCTACGCATCCAGGTTAACTTCAATCCACATTCACACATCCAGCCAGTTACCCTTCCAGGTACTCCCACCACTATCGCAAAGTCAGGCACATCCTTAGTAACAACCGCCCCTGCCCCAATAAACGCATACCGCCCAATAGTATGGCCACAGATGATTGTGCAATTGGCTCCAAGCGTTGCGCCCTTCTTAACTAATGTCGGTTTCAGCTCTCCCATTCGTGGAATTTCGCTTCGCGGATTCAAGACATTCGTAAAGACCATGGATGGACCACAAAAAACATTGTCTTCAAGCGTGACCCCCTCGTAAACCGACACGTTATTCTGGATTTTTACACCGTTACCGATTGTTGCATGTGGGCCTACGACGACATTCTGGCCAATTTTGCAATCTTTCCCAATGCGTGACCCTTTCAGAATGTGCGACATATGCCAAATGCTTGTCCCGCGGTCAATTTCCACCCCAGCATCCACAAATGTCGACTCGTGAGCGAAGTAGCCCTTCTCCGGTTCCAAAATTGGCAGCGTTGGACGCGTAGTCGTTTGGTTGAATTCCAGCGCCTCCTGACAACGCTGAAGTACTGAAAGCACACGGAGCCCTTCTTCACCGTCGGTCCTTGGCCTCTCTCGTGTTACGACACAGTCCAGGAAGTGTCGACATTCTGTCAGGAGCGGCTCTTCCTCAGCCAGCTTAATCGGTTGCGCATCGGCCTTGTTCGGAATTGGTACATTGTTTTTCCAGTCGATAGAATGAGGGTAAAGCAATAGCTTTGCCTTGTCTTCCATGTCATCAAATACGGCCATCTTACGATCGCCCACCACTACCAACTTTTGTTCCTTGTAGGGATGCAGCCAGGATACAAAGATATGGGCCTTCACGCCGCTTGGGAATGACAGGAAGCTGACCGTGACATCTGCGACCTGATGGTGAAGATAGTTTCCCCCCTGTGCAAGGACAGATACTGGCATTTCTCCCAACAACCCTAGGATGACTGAAATATCATGAGGCGCAAAGGACCAGAGGATATTTTCCTCCCGGCGGATTTTCCCAAGATTCACGCGATTCGAGTAGATGTACTGGATCCGTCCTAATTCGCCAGTCTGAATCATTTCCTTAAGCTTCAAGACCGCAGGGTGATACCAAAGAAGGTGCCCCACCATGAGGATGCGGTTGCGCTTGTTGGCCAAAGCCACCAACTCCTCCCCCTCCTTGAGAGATAGGCAAAGCGGCTTTTCAACGAAGACGTCTTTGCCAGCCAACAGTGCCTCCCTCACCATGACTGCATGCGACTCAGCAGGCGTGGATATGGCTACCGCTCCAATCGTCTGATCGTTCAGCATGCAGGAATAGTCCTGGAATGTTTCTATGTCATGGTATTGTTCCTTGCAAACATTCAACCGTTTGACATCGGTCTCACATATGGAGGCAAGCGACCCCAATCTTGCGAATGTTCGTATCAGGTTCTTTCCCCAATACCCAATCCCGGCAACCCCTACCTTGATAGCAGTCTGCGTCCCAAGGCCCGATTGTTGATGCATGCTGATTGCGCACTTTCTGTCAGAGTAACTTCTGGGTGGCATTATTCTGAAGTTACATGCCTTAAGGACGTACTGAGTCAGGTTTTGGAGATTTGGCCAGCGTTGTACTTTCGACAGGAGTCTGCAGCTTCGTGGAGACCCTCGGGGCGTGAAAAACACCCCACATGAATCCGAAGGCGTATGCAAAGTGCATCGTAGCTGCGGCAATTGGAAAAAGAAGGCCCACTTTCCAACCTAGACGGGCCATCTGATACAGTCCGACACTACATAAGATAAGTACGTACAGGCAGGGAACGGAGAGCAGACCAAAGCGCCAGCCTTCTGGCACAAAGAAAGTGGTTGTACCCAAGCCCCATAGCCCACTAAGAAACACTGGCGGAATTAGATGCCGAAAGGACGCCGGTGCCCCATGCTTTCTGATAACAGCTACCCTCCAATATCCATACTCATAATATTGTCGAAAAAGCGCTCCGAGGCTTTCCCTCACGAAGTATGTCGACTTCGCACGAGAGGAAAGAAATACCCTCCCTCCTTGTTTTGCAAGTCGATAATTAAGTTCGTCATCCTGATTGCGAACTAATGTTTCATCGTAAACCCCGATTGTTTCAAAAACTTCCCTCCGAAACACAGGATAGCAAGCTCCTTCAGCATAACCTTCGAAATCAGGATATCTGTGCCTAGCATTGCCTATCCCAACAGGGTGAGACATTGCAGCAGCCACAGCCTGACCTAAGAGACTCTTGCCAACACTGACAATTGGCCCCCCAACACAGGACACCCCGGGATGCCTATCAAGCAGCTCGACACACGTTCGTAAATAATTGGAAGCGTAGTTGCAGTGTGCCCCTAATATCGCAATGTAATGCCCACGAGCCTGAGCAATACCGGCATTCATCCCACTGGGAGTCACACGAGAAACATTATCAACAATCCGCAACTCCTGATATTCTCTAGAAAGATTATTTAGTATTTCACGGGTACCGTCATCTGAAATCCCATCAGCAATAATGACCTCCATTCCGCCAGGAGGCCGTTCCTGGCTAAGGACCGATCGTACACAGTTCTCAATGTATTGCTGTTCATTCCTGCAAGGAATGATTACAGATAGCATTATAATTTCTCTTCGGCCAGGCACCAGAGTCCGAAATGGTAGAAACACTACCAAAGATCTTTAGTCCAACTGCCCGACAAACCGGCTCAAGCATACCAGATCTGAGGATCACTCGATATCCAATCCCACGGGTGACGGGACATCGCTTCAATCCAAAAATTACACAATTGCAGATAGGAATACTAGCTTCATCTTTGCCATTCAGCTCAAGCTAACACAGGGCGTTCCGGAGGTGGTAATCGATGCAGCACATAGTCAATTGAAAGCATCAAGCGCTTGGTTTGGCATCGACTTGCCTTATGAAAGGAGCTTGTTTCTTCGAACAACATCGTCCCTTTTGGACCCAAAATCATCTTGATACGGTCTTCTCCAAACATTTCATGAGCAACCTTATCTTTCAAAATAATCTGGCAGATATCACCAAAGCTCTTAGCCCGATGCGTGTTTTCGATAAGAACATGCGGGCCGCAAGACGGATCGACATCCGTGAGATAGATGAAGATGGTCAGTGATTTATAATCCAGCGTGTCGTAGTGAAAGGCATCGCCGTCGTACTGAATCGGTTCATTACTATTAGACAGGAATCCGTTTCGTTCTCCTGTTAAATCTGGCCCGAACGACCACTTCAACTGAGTCAACCACAAAACAGGCTCAACACCCAGGTATCGCTTCGCGATCTCGACAAGCTTTGCATTCCGAGCAATCTCATCAATTGCCTCGCACTCTCGATGCGGATTCCAGTATTTTAGATATTTTGTCTTATCGGCGTAGTCAATAATCCGGCGCACAGACTCATCCGGAATCTTCCATCCTGTCGAGTACCCTCTTTCATTCAGCGAATCAACCACAGCTTGAACATCGCCGTTCGGAAAGAGATTAGATTGATTGACCCGCAACCTAGCGGTGGAGTTACGCTTCTGATAGAAAGAAATCGCACATTCTCTCATTGGTCCTAGGATCCACCACCCACGAAGAATCTGTAGAACACGCAGAAGGTTCCGAGACCTGTGGACAAACACCCTAAACTTATAGTACGGCTGAAGCGCTGATAACATCATCATCTTTTGCTCTAATATTCAAGTATTCAAGCTGATCCATAAGGATTAAAACCGTACCCGACTACTACCTCAAAATACAACCTAAGAAACTGTATGCACGACTCACGCCATTCACAATCAATGCAATATTCCGACTCGTCCATTCTTGCATAAGCATATGCATTCGCTCACCTTTTTACCTATAGATCGGAGGAACCACCGGAGCAGAGTTAAAACCCACCCCCTAAAAGATTCACTAGGAAGTGAATCTTTTCGTATACAGCCTTCTTCCCTACACTCCTTAACCTTGCCCCCGATTTCACAGACATCTGTATAAGGTAGAGTCCCTCTGGCTGACGTTGGCCCCATTCTGAGACAGCTCTTAGCGAGAGTAGACGGCTTCTTCGGCGTCCTGTTCGTCCTGCCGTTGCCTGACGAACTCACTCGGCGTCAGGTGCCCCAGTGAGCTGTGCGGCCGGCGAGTGTTGTCGTCCACGCGCCAGGCTTCGATAATCGCCTGGGCCTCAGCCAGCGAGGCGAACTGATGGACATTCACACACGCGTCCCGTAGCCGTCCGTTGAATGACTCAATGAAGGCATGTTCGACGGGTTTCCCCGGTCGAATGAAGTCGAGCTGCACGCTGCGCCGATAGGCCCAGTCTTCCAGGGCCCGCGATTGGAATTCCGTCCCATGATCGACCGTGAGAGAGCGCGGTCCTGGCCTGTCACCGAGCACACGATCAAGCACCCGACTGACGATGTCACCCGACATGCGAAATCCCGCCTCGAGCACGGGACTGGAGCGACTCCAATGATCCACCACGGTCAGAATCCGATAGGGCCGGCCTTCGCTCAAGGTATCATGCACGAAATCCATCCTCCACCGTTCCTGTGGGCCGACTGGCACGGGAGCCGGTCCGCGATGCAGGGCGATGTGCTTTCGTCGGCGCACCCGCATGCGCAACTGGAGCCCTTCGAAACGATACCAGCGCCGGAGCCGTTTCCGGTTGACCGCCCACCCTTCCCGCCGCAGGAGGACCCAGATTCGCAGATAGCCGAATCGGGGGCGGGCATGGGCCAGATCATGAATGCGCAGTCGCAGCGCGGTTTGATCCTTGGCCTGACTCTTCCGATACCAGGATGCGCGCCCGAACTGGGCGAGCCGACAGGCCCGCGCACCACTCACCTGAAATATCTCGTGAAACCACTGGGCCAGTGCACGGCGCTGGGCGGGCCTTAGACTTGTTTTCGGAGCGCCTCCGAGAGCATGTGCTTATCAAGCGAGAGGTCGGCCACCAGCCGTGTGAGTCGGGCGTGTTCCTCTTCCCCCTGGCGCAGCCGGCGGAGTTCGCTGACGCCCAGATGGGCGTATTTCTTTTTCCAGGTGTAGAACGTGGCCTCGCTGACCCCCAACTGTCGGCAGAGGTCGCCGATGGGAGTCCCACTCTCAGCTTGCCGAATGGCATAGACGATTTGCTCCTCGGAACATCGTGACCGTTTCATCGATCCGCTCCTTTCGTCGAGGACCGTCGAAGCCGCCAGTCTACTCCAGTTTTCAGGTGTCGTCGTTTTTGAGGGAGACGTCAGAGAGAACACATTCGAAACCATTTCCCCGAAGAATACCCCCGGACAGTCGTCCTGGTCGGAAACCAATTCCAACTCGAGCCGTCTTGGAGGCCGTTCTCTGGATTCTGAACACCGGGGCGCAATGGCAGTTCTTACCGCATTGATACGACGTTTGCGGCGGCCAAAGGTGGTGGCGCGGCCGTGGGCCTCACGAAACGTGGCAAGGGCGCGAAGATTCTCGCGATTGTGCATCGCCATAGGAAGCCTCTCTCCCTCAGTACGCATGGGGCGAACCAGCATGAAGTGACGTTAGTCCAACTCAGTTTTGACTTCTCTATATTGGAAGCCAAGCCCGAGCATCTCATCGGCGACCGTGCCGATGACAGCGCCGGGCTCGATGACGACCTCAGGCAAGATGGCGTGAACCTGAGCGTCCCGCATAAATCCACCCGAAAACTGAAGACGCAGGATGGCCGTCACTTACGCCGGTACGAACGTCGTTGGCTCATGGTACGGTTCTTTGCCGGGCTCCAATGGAAGCGACGGTTTCTCATTCGTTGAGAGTGTTACGCCACCAACTTCCTCGGGGTTTGTGTAGCTTGCGTGCATCACGATGCTCCTCAAGCAATTTTGAGATAGGTTCTAAGCATAGCTCTGGTTATTTTCTAAGAACAGATTGGTAGAGAGCGAGGATCTGACTTGCCACATGTTCAAGACTCAGATGAATAACCCGCTCTCGGCCATTACTTCTCTGCCGGGTTCGCAAGATATTAACTATGGCATTTGCCAACTCCCTTGGATCTCGAGAGACTATGCATGACGGGGATACGCCAGCAAGCCGTTCTGGAACATCACCGACAGGGGTAGAGACCACAGGAAGGTTGCAAGCAAGAGCTTCCTTCACCATATTTGGTGAGCCTTCCGCTATGCTACAACACAGGGCCACATCAGCTGCCTGATAGAATAGGGGCATTCGTGCTGGGTCCACACTTGAGAGCACAATGAGTTCGGCATTTGGAAGACAGGAACGAACGACCTTCATCGCTGTCTGAGCCAATTCAATACCTTTGCGTTTCGCATCATCTCCGGCATTGATGATGGCAATAGGACTCTCAAGGTTCCACCCCAGCCTTTCTCGGGCTTTACCCTGTGGTCCAGGCACAAACAGTTTGAAATCAATCCCATTCGGAATAACAACTGCTCGGTTTTTTCGCCACCACAGGGCCTGCCGGAGCTGTTCACTCTTACAGATCAAACCATCCGCGCGAAGAGCGGCGACGTTTGAGAGTAAGATGCTAAACAACTTGCGCAATAAAGAAACCGACGATCCTCTCAGTAAGTCGCTTCCGCAATAAGAAATGACAGTTGGCTTTCCTGCCAGCGCAGCGATAATGCCAACAACCGATCCGTATTGGCCATGAACGAGATCAGGTGCTACGCTGAGGACCTCTCGCCGTAGCTCTAACCACTTAGAGAGGATATGGGCGGGTGAGTGGCTGGTGCCGATATCAAACATACTTATTCTCGCCCCTGCCCGTTTCAAAGAAGCAATTTGACGATCCACAAAGATACCCATCCCAGGCGAGGTTTTTTTGCCTCCGCATAGCTAGCCACCATCATTATATGGAGCGATTCCTTATTCCCTTTGAGGTCTGACATACCAATTCCTGTTCACGTTACCTATCTTGAACCTAGAGGCTCAAGCACTAACGAAACCCGACTACGGTTTGCTTCAGTCTGCGTATCAGCTGGATGGTTTTCACCCGTCAGTGCTGTCGAGTAGATCCGTTCTAGTCACAAGTGTAAGAACTCCCTCACCGGCTTCTGTTTGACCGCACCAAGCACAGCGGTTTGTCGTAGGCTAACATGCCGATGGTAATTTTGACCAAGGATTAGAAAACGTCTGAATAGTGATTCACCACCCGAATCCCTGGTAATTCACGTTGGCCCATTCGAAGATCGGCTTGATCACCAAAGACGTATTTTGGCTTTCGACTTTATGCGGTTCCTGGCCCGCTAGATTTCACTCAGTAGCAAATGGTGATGCGATTTGTCGCCAGGAAGTTCTTAGCATCAGGAGTGTGTTGCCGAATCACGTCGCGCGGGCCGCTTAGTTGGTAACACCCACACCCGTGTCTCCGGCTCCTGCAGTACCTCCGGCAATACCTGACTGTCATACACAGTCGAAGAAGTGGCAACCACTGAATATATCAGCTTCGTCGGATTTTCTGTACCAATATAGGCATTCATCCTGAAGTACTACCGGTTGTCCTTCTTCGTCTGAGACATCTCCAGATCCCATTTCTCATGACGATTATTCGTGGAACAGGAGAATTGCAGGAATGGTGGCATCCACGGCGGTCCCTCGTCCTTCAGATAGACGGACTCGATCGCGGCCCCTAGATCGACCCCTGGCACGATGCGGTTCATCTCGTCGAGAAACCGCTCACGTCGGATCGGCTTGCGATACCGCTCATACGAGCGCTCCGGAAATGTCTATTACTCCATACGGGCGCCTCCTCATGCCGAGTGTGGCGTACCCTGTGGCACATCGTGAGCGGAGAATAAACCAGACCTTTCCTAGCTACAAGCATGCATGTATGGGTAGAGTCTTCTGGACGGGTTGTGTATAATGCATCCTCTACGGACGGAGCGGACGGACATTCCTCCCCGTTCTTCTATCGTAGCTACCCAACTGTACGCTGGTGTACAGCTAACGCTGCGAGGTTCATGGTCTGCATCGTCCGACTTCCTGAGGTGGGGGGCTAGCTCAGTTGGGAGAGCACTACGTTCGCAACGTAGGGGTCGCGGGTTCAACTCCCGTGCCCTCCACCAAACTGTTACTCCTCCAGGTCCACCGTACCACGGTGACCCGGTTGTGAGGAACAAGGGAAGGCCATGTCTCCTCGATGTGCAGAAGGAAACTAGAGGGGCAAAGGTCTTTTCACCAGTTCGTGCTAACCCAACAAATGGAGGTAAAAATGAACTGCAAATTTTTCTGCCGTGCCCTAATTGTGGTCGCATTTGGCACGTTTCTCAGCGTGCCTCTTGTGAGCGCTCAGCCCTCCCCTGCCGGCAACGTCAGGGACGCCGTGATGTACGTAAAACAAGCTGTAGACCATGGCAAACAGGGGCATGCCGACGCGCTCGTAACACATGCGGAAAAGTCAAGAAACCATGCAGAGAGGGGGGGGAAGAACCCGCACCTGGACGAAGCCATTAATCATCTGAATGAGGCGATTGAACATGGTAAAGCCGGCCATGCCGACACTGCCACACAACATGCTGAGACTGCGCTCACGCATCTCAATGAAGTTAAATTTTAATTAACGTCGACGACGGCATCACCGTCCTACGCTAACCGTGAGGGATCTGGTGCGGGCAGGGCTCAAGAGCCCTGCCCGTTTTTGTTTTAGGACCACCGCGTTCTCTATGCGCCTCTCTCCTTTGATCCGGTTTGGCACCTCCACATGGACCTACGAGGGCTGGCAAGGCCAGATCTATCGGCGGCAATATGCCAAGACGACCTTTGCTCGTGAATGTTTGGGCGAGTATTGCCAGTACCTTTACAATGGCGAGCCGATCTTTCGCACCGTGGGCAATGATTCCACGTTCTACCGCCCTCCTACATCAAACCAACTTCGGTATTACCTGAAACAAATCCCTGAAGGGTTCGAAATGTGCTTCAAAGTCTGGGAAGACATCACCATCCCCCACTATACCAAGCACGCTCGCTATGGCCTTAAGGCCGGTAAGCCGAATCCACGGTTTCTCGATGCAACCTTGTTCGGTGATCTCGTGTTGGCGCCCTATCGAGAAGTGAGTTTTGCATCACATTTAGGTCCATTCATTTTTGAGTTTCAGAGGCACGGTTTGACTGCCGATGAATTCTGCTCACGATTGGACCGGTTCTTGAGTCAACTGCCGAATGAGTTCCGATACGCGGTCGAGATCCGCAATCCAGGCTTGCTCGGACCGGACTATTGGAAGGTTTTGGAGCGCCACGGAGTGGCACACGTCTACAACCACTGGTCCTACATGCCACCATTGCTGCAACAACACGAACAAATGGAGGAATGTTTCACGGCGCCATTCACCGTGATTCGCCTGCTCACGCCACTCAATATGAGTTATGAAACGGCGAAGAAACGGGCGGCACCTTATGACAAGATAGTGGCAGACTTGCCCCAGATGCGGAAAGAAACAGTGGTTCTTATCAAGCAGGCCGCGACCGAAAACCGCCAAGCCTATGTGTTGGTGAATAATCGTTCGGAGGGGAATGCACCGACCACCATTCAAGCTTTGATAACCAGTCTCCGTAACTCCTCGTTAGCTAATGAACACCCCTGATCATGCACTGGCAATCGCCTCTCCATCTGGCCTGGCGGCATCGATAAGAACCCGTCTGCCGTCAACTCGTAACCGACCTTCTGCGAAAAGCTGTACGGCACGAGGGTAGATCTTGTGTTCCTGGACGAGGATTCTGGCAGCAAGGCTTTCAGAAGTGTCATTATCGAGGATCGGCACAGCAGCTTGGATGATGATCGGTCCTTCGTCCACGCCCTCTGTCACAAAATGAACGGTGCATCCAGCCAACTTACACCCCCACTCAATAGCCTTCTTCTGCACATCCAACCCAGGAAATGACGGAAGCAAAGAGGGATGAATGTTCATCATCCGATTAGCGAAGGCATTGACCAACACCGCAGTGACGATTTTCATGTAGCCCGCAAGAAGCACGAGGTCGACCTCATGCTGTTGCAAGATCTCCAACAGCGCGAGGTCATAGGCTTCACGACTATCGGGCCGTCCGGAAAATGGTTTGGGATCGACGAAGAGATCCTTAAGTCCATGCTTTCGAGCCCGTTCAAGTGCGACGGCATCCCTCTTATTACTGATCACACAAACAATTTCAGCCAGCAGCTGACCCGACTCGATCGCATCGATCACGGCTTGCAAATTCGAGCCACGACCGGAAGCCAACACTGCCACCCGCAAGCGAACAGAACGACTAGTCGACATACTCCACTCCGGGCTCATCGCCATACGAAGAGACGATCTCTCCGATCGGCCAAGCTCGTTCACCCAAAGCCTGCACATGGGCCAGCACACTGTTTACTGAATCCGACGGGACCACCAAGACCAGCCCGATTCCCATATTAAACACTCGGTACATCTCATCGCGATCCACCTGTCCCAAGCCACTCAACACGTGAAAGATCGGGGGAGCAGACCAGGCTGTGCGCATGATCCTCGCCCGCACACCACTCGGAAAAACACGCGGCAAATTTTCAGTGATCCCCCCGCCGGTAATGTGCGCAATACCTCTGATCGGAAATTGCTCAATCAGCGCCAAAATCTGCTTCGCATAGATTCTCGTCGGTGTGAGAAGAACCTCGCCGACCGCCCCATCAAGCTCAGAGAGACGACTGGACACCGTCAACTTGGCTTGCTCAAACAAGACCCGCCGCGCCAATGAATACCCATTGCTGTGGAGTCCTGACGAAGCCACACCCACGAGCGCATCGCCGGGCACGATGTGTCGTCCATCGATTATCTTCGAACGATCCACAGCGCCAACGGCAAAGCCGGCCAGGTCATATTCCCCATCCGGATAAAAAGAAGGCATTTCGGCCGTTTCCCCACCGACGAGTGCACAGCCGGCTTGGCGGCAGCCCTCCGCAATGCCCGCGACCACTTCTTGGGCTTTTGCGACGGACAATTTTCCGGTCGCGAAATAATCCAAAAAAAACAGCGGCTCCGCCCCACTCACCGCAATATCGTTGACGCACATCGCCACAAGATCGACCCCAACGGTGTCATGTTTATCCATCATGAAGGCGATCTTAAGCTTGGTTCCAACACCATCGGTTCCCGAGACAAGGACAGGATCCTTGTATTTGCCGGCTTGAAAACCAAACAGTCCACCGAATCCTCCTAAGTCCGTCAACACCTCAGGGCGAAACGTGGATCGCACCAGCGGCTTGATACGATCGACGAATTCGTCGCCCGCATCGATATCTACACCGGCATCCCTATAGGTCGTCATCTTTGAAGGTCTCAGAACACGGCGGCTCAATATTCCCTGAGATCGACAATCCGCTCACTTCGGAGGCGCATCTTAACGAAGGGTACAACAGAGGTCAACGCGTCCGATGGAAGGGCATCTGTAGACGTGTCCCTGCCAGTCGTTCTGCATTTTCCTTGATGCCCTAGAAATATTGCCTATACTAATTGAGAGTAGACTCTCTGCGATGTCGACGTCAAAACTCTCTGCGATTGGCAAGGTCAATGGGTATTCTAATCGTTGACGACTCACCGGATGAGCGCCTACTCCTTCATCACATCCTTAAGAATGCAGGCTATCGTCATCTCGTCACGGTCTCCTCAGCCAGGGATGCCTTCATCCAGCTCGACCTGGATCATGACGGTGCCTGTGGCCCGAGCGTGGATCTGATCTTGATGGATATTAAGATGCCGGACATGGATGGTGTCGAGGCCTGCCGACGTATCAAAGCAGTCCCCGCCCATGCGCACACCCCCCTCATCATGGTAACAGCACGCGACCCGAAAGACTTTCTACAGGCCGCCTTTGACGCCGGAGCGGGAGATTACATTCGAAAGCCGGTCGAATCGGTGGAGCTCCTCGCCAGAGTGAAAGCGGCCTTTAAACTCAAACAAGAAGTCGACGCCCGGAGAAGCTGGGAGGAGGAAGTCACTAAAACCATCAGCGATCTCGACCGAACATTGAGGGAGATGCAGGCGTTACAACAACTGATCCCTGTCTGTACGGCCTGTAAAAAGCCTCACCCTGCGCTCATCTCTGAGACCGCACTCACCGAGTACGTGCAGAGCCATCCTCAAGCGCAATTTCAGAGCACCACCTGTTCCGGATGCGCAACCTAATCGTCCTTCCTTAGGGGTGCTACGCTTCAGGGCGCATTTCTACGTCGAGCAACTTAATTTTTCTGTGGAGATGGCTTCGTTCAATCTTGAGGTCTTCGGCGGTCCGGGAAATATTCCAATGGTGCTCTCGAAGTTTACGACTGATATATTCCTTTTCGAAGGCATTTCGGGCATCCCGCAATGAGTCGTAGGATTTTGCCAGAAGGGGGCTGGAGGCAGGAGCGGCGACAGAGACCGGTCCAGTCGTTCTCCCCTGCAATGACATGACGGCTTGAGAACCTTCAATCACATATCCGGGGACCATGATCATGAGTCGTTCAATCAGATTCCTCAGCTCCCGAATGTTCCCCGGCCAATCGTACTGCTGAAGGACCGACATTGCCTCGGGGGACACTTCCTTCATCCGTAGGCCCTGCTCCTCGGCATGGGCTTTCATGAAATGCTGGATCAGGGCGGGGATATCTTCACGCCGCTCCCGTAAGGGAGGCACTACGATCGGAACCACGTTCAGGCGATAAAACAAATCTTCCCGAAATTGGCCTTTGGCGATCTCTTTTTCCAAATCCTTGTTGGATGCCGCCAGCACCCGCACATCAACCTTCATCAATTTGGTTCCACCGACTCGCGTAAACTGCTGCTCTTGGAGCGCCCGCAAGACCTTCGCTTGGGTACTGAGGCTCATGTCTCCAATCTCATCGAGAAACAACGTTCCTCCATCAGCCTGTTCAAACTGTCCGCGTTTCATCGACGTGGCGCCTGTGAACGAGCCTTTCTCATGTCCAAACAGCTCGCTCTCAATCAAGGTTTCAGGAATGGCGGCGCAATTAACGGCGACGAAGGGATGATCCGAGCGGGAGCTGTGCATATGGATCGCCCGAGCGACCAGCTCTTTCCCTGTTCCATTCTCCCCCCCGATCAGTACCCGACTGTTCGTGGGACCAGCAGTCTGGATGAGCTCCCGTAACCGTTGCATCGCGGGAGAATGCCCAACTAACTCGAATTTCTGTTGGACCTTGGTCCGCAGAGACCGATTTTCCTGCGCCAATCGGTATTGCTCCAGGGCATGCTTGACACGGAGCGTCACATTCTCCAACGACAGCGGCTTTTCAATGTAATCGTAGGCTCCGAGCTTAATCGCCTTGACCGCCGTTTCAATGGACCCATGTCCCGAGATCATCATGACCTGCGTGTGCGGCACGAATTCCTTCACCCTCCGTAAAGTTTCGAGCCCATCCATTTCAGGCATCCAAATATCAAGAATCATGAGGTCCGGCGGGTCCGTCCCATAAATCTTCAGTGCTTCGGCTCCAGTCGCAGCCACCGTCACATCATAGCCTTCATCTTCAAGAATGCTCCGCAGGGATGTCCGAATCGCGTCTTCGTCATCCACTATGAGAATCGATGCCGACATCTTTCCTCCCTACCACTGACCCGCTGTCATTCACATATGCCGACTGATAACCGCTTTTCCTACACCGGCAAGTCAAACGTAAACATAGCTCCCCTGGGTTGATTATTCCCGGCTTGGATCTGCCCTTCATGATCCGTAATAATGCGCCGGACAATCGCCAGGCCTAGTCCAGTTCCCGTCTTTTTTCGAGTAAAATAGGGTACGAACAAGCGATCCTGATCCTCAGGTGCGATACCAGGGCCTTCGTCCGCAACGGTCACCACCGCCCGCCGTCGCTTCGTGTCGTATTTCGTTCCAACCCACAACCGCCCTTTTTGATTCATCGCTTGAACCGCGTTGTCGAACAGATTGACGAACACACGCCGAAGCTGTTCCCGATCGAAGTTGAGTGGCGGCAGATCTTCGTCCAACTCAAGGAGGAGATCAAGATCCTTCTGCGCCTCCCGGTAGAGCGTCGCCACCTCTCGAACCACCTCATGCAACGATTGTCGTGTCATTTGCGGAGCGGGCAAGCGAGCAAATTTTGAAAACTCGTCAAGCATCTCCTTGAGGCTCCCGACTTCGTTGATAATGACATTGGTCGCATCGTCGAAGACCCGTTCCAGATCAGGAGACTTCTCAAAAAACTTCTTGCGCAGCCGTTGTGCAGAAAGCTGGATAGGGGTCAGAGGATTCTTGATTTCGTGTGCCACACGTCTTGCCACTTCCTGCCAAGCTGCCACCTTCTGGGCTTTGATCAACTCCGTCAAGTCTTCAAAGACCAACACAAATCCCAAATCCTTGTTGGCTTCGTCCCTCATTCGGGAACCCTTTAAGCCGATCGTAATCAGTTTCCCTTGAATATCCAACTGTCCTTCAAGATCGAGATCGTCGCGTTCGTCGGCCAACATTCGATCATAGGCGGTTTGAAACAAGTCCAGGCTAAACTCCTTGAAGACCTCATTGGCAGGCCGCCCCCTGAATCGATCTGCCGCAAGACCAAGAATGCGCTCAGCCGATGGGTTAAATGTGGTCACGAGCCCATGTCGGTCGATGGACAAAAGACCGGCGGCAATCGTATCGACCACTGTTTCGATATAGGCTCGCCGACGATCCAACTCCACGTTCGTATTCCGGAGCGTCAGGTTCGCCTCCTCCAGTTTGGATTTACTTCCTTGAAGATCCTGCGTCATCCGATTGAACGATTCGACCAGCGTCCCGATCTCATCTGTCGCCCTCGCATCGATTTGCACAGAGAGATCTCCCTGGGCAACCGCTTCCGTCGCCTCGGCCAACCGTTGGATGGGAACAGTGATACCGCGCGCTACATAAAAGCCGAACCACGTGGCACTGAAGAGGATCAGTACGGTCACCACGGCAACAAACAGATACGCCCCGGCTTTGATGGGATTCTTCATCGCCTTGATCTGCTTATACTCCGAATACTGGCGGCCGATCCGCTCCATTTTGGTCAACAGCGACTCTGGAACGTAGGTTTCGACCACGACGACGCCTTCTAAGTCACCGCGTCGGCTTCCGGAGGCCACTGGAATCGCTGCACGTACCAGTCGGCCGGTCTGAGCTTCCTGGACCGAGGTGAACTCCTGTTTGCCATTGATCACTTGAAGGACCAATTGACTGATTGGTAGTTCCAGCACACCAACCGGGATATCAGCATCAAGCGCTTTGGTCAGGGTCTCCATCTTATTTGAGAAGACTTCGATCCCGGCCACCCCATATTCCATGCGTTTCCGAGCCATGGCAGCGATGAGGAGATCCCGCTGTTCCGGAATGAGCAGATCCTCACGAAACAGCTCCTGCGAGATCGCTCGAGCACTATTCACCGCAAGCGACACATGTCCCGCATGTTGCATACGCGCGACTTCGTATGAATCGTTGATAACTTTTTCAATGTGCTCGCTGAACCAGACATCGACGACCTTATTGACCAACCCGCTCGCGAGGACCGCTAGCAACACCGTGGGGATCAATGAAAACCCAATAAACGCGGCGATGAGTTTCGTGCGGAATCCCGACCCGACCAGTCGATGGCGACGTTCAAAATAGGCCTTGATCAGGTTTCGTGACAACAAGAGCACGAGCACGACGAAACCAATCAGGTCCAAATTGACCAGCAGAAGCACAAGCGCATAACTGGTCGTGGGGAGAAGGGAACCGGTCTCTTGGACGTCCGGCGCAGCTATTTGCGAATAGTACAACGTGAGCGCCACGCACGGGACCAGGAGGATCAGGACAATCCAGACAGGACGAAGAGGCGGTCCCTTGCGCTCAGGCTTCTTGGCTCGATCACCGGCACGACGATTGAACCGAGCACCCATCACGCCTGACTTCAGACCTTCCTCCCCTGGCGCGGATTCCCTTTCTTGCATGGAAGAGCTTGGCTCAAACATTCACACGCCTACTGCCACCGGCACTGTTATCACTGAGCAATCCTTAGCACTATAGCCGACTCGCGAAACCATCTCAAAGCCCACACGCAGAGCACAGGTTGTCGGTGATTTGAACAACGAGCAGAACAACGGGATCTTATTTCGGCGAGGCCAAGGTGACATACTTCATACGAAGTGCGTACAGCATGTCACGGAGAACAGTCTGCTCGTCAGAGGTCAGATTACCCTTCGTCTTGTCTTCCAGGACAGACAACAGATCGATAATCTCTTTCGCTTGCGGAAGGTTCACAGGCATGGGGGCTTGTTGGGGGTCCAGTTGCTCGCCCATCAGCATGAGCGAAGACGAACCCAATGAAATCACGAAAGAAGAGAATGTCACCGGAGGTACCGAAGCCGCTCGACTCGACTCATCAGTAGATGTGGAAGCAGAGGCCGGTGATTCTTTTGTCGTTGCAGCCGCACTTGGAGGGGTCTCTCCTCCTGCGCTTCCTCGTTTGTCACGAATGACGAACCCCGGCTCCTCGTCGGCCATTCCTCAACCTCTTCTCATTACCCCTTAGGCAACGTCGGTACCCTACCATAGGGCCCAGTTGCCCGCAAGCCATCAGAGAGATTGAAGCGCACGTCTCCGTCGTTATAGAGTGGCTTCGCTGCAGGACTCACAGAGAACCGACAAGAAGGGTTGGTCTTCGATGTCACATCACTTCACAAAAGTCGTTGAGTTAATGGCTACCCTACGCGCCGAAAAAGGATGTCCGTGGGATCGGAAACAGACCCATGAATCCCTGAAACCCTACCTCCTGGAGGAAGCATACGAGGTCTTGGAAACAATCGATCAGCATGACATGCCGAAGCTTAAGGAGGAATTGGGAGATGTGCTGCTACAGGTTGTGTTCCACAGCCAAATTGCCGCGGAGACCGAGGCGTTTACCGTCGAGGAGGTGCTCGAGACCCTCGCCACCAAACTCATCCGTCGGCATCCCCATGTCTTCGGCACCGGCGACCAGACACCCGGTGTGACCAACAGCGAGCACGTGCTCAGCCAGTGGGAACAGATCAAACAAGCCGAACGTGAGGCCGCCGGTGGCACAGGCTCCGCGCTGGACGGCGTGCCGAAGACCTTACCGGCCCTGCTCCGGGCCTACCAAACACAAGCCCGGGCCGCACGGGTCGGATTCGATTGGCCACACAACGCCACGGGTCTCGAGCAGATCTTTGCAAAGGTCGCGGAGGAAGTGGACGAGTTGAAGGGCGCGCTGGCTCAAGCGGCGGATGCCGACCCGGCCCCACATCGACCTGACGGACAGGCTGACATCGAAGCAGAATTGGGAGATATCTTCTTTTCCCTCGTCAATCTCGCCCGCTTCGTAAAGGTCAACCCGGAAGAAGCGCTACGTCGTGCGACTAATCGTTTCACCGATCGCTTTCACCTGGTGGAAGCTGGCGCCGCGCAACAAGGTCGAAAATTGGCAGAGATGACGTTAGCCGAAATGGACGAGCTGTGGGAGGAAGCCAAGCGTCGGTTGGAGCCTCCCACTCCCAACACACCTCCTCACAAAGGCGATCGAACGTCATGAGCAAGAACGAAAACCCGTACCAAGAAGGAAAACGCGCAGGCGCTCACCCGTTGCTGGTGGTCCTCGGCACGCTCATCGGATTGTGGCTCTTCGTCGCCCTGATCGTCCCCAGCTCACGAAACAAACAAACCACCGGTACCGAAGGTCCCACGGTGTCCGTCATCGAGGATCCGGAAGCGATCCCCGTCATGTTTAAGGTGGACACGACGATCCCGGACATGAATGTCCTGGGACTGGTCGTACCTTCGCAGGCAACAGATAGTCAAATCGTCGCGCTCTTAAAACGCCTGCGGGATGCACGATTGGATGGCTCTCTTGGCGAGCAGCTCCCAGCGACGACACCGGGTCATAAGCTGGGCGACCACGCCATCGCGGACATTTTTATTTTTTCAGATAAGCAATTCGTCGAACCGGATACCATCCGTACGCTCGCACGAGGGGCTCATGCTCCAGGAACACTCTATCCGAATGCCATCCCCTTCGAAGTGGCGATGGAACATGTCCGTGGGTACTACCGGATAGATCTCAATGACACCGCAAGCCCGGATACCGGCTCCCTTGGATTTGCCGATGAGTCAGGCGTACACTCCAAACATCACCGTCGAATCTTTTAGCGCATGCACCAAACACTTCGCGGTGAGCTCGAGAAGGTTATAGTCCAACCCTTCGCTTGACCTCCTCACGGACCGGCACCCGAGCCGCTTCAAACAGAGCTTCCAGTTTCAGGAAGAGATGGCCCATGGAACCAATAAACGGGCCCAACATCACGTCACGTCGTTCAGTCAATAAACCTTCATCATCGGCAACTCTAATCTTCCAATCGGCAATCGCCCGAGAGAGAATGTTGCTCATCAACAGTTGCTGGCCAGGCGAACCAGCTACTACTCCCAGCAGACGCCTCTTGAACGTCTCGAGCTCATCCGGTATAGAAACCTTCACGCGGACCCCATGCGGGGTCACCCAGCTTGATCGTTGGATAGAATAGTCATAGGAAAAGACCTGTTCTCTCGGTTCCCGAAATGGACCGTTGACTTCCAGTATAGTGAGGACACTCTCGATTGATGGCATGATTCGACCGATTTCCCAGGTTTGTCTTGTTAATCAGTTGCGTCACCTTACTATAGGATCTTGTGCGTCTGCAGGACAAGGGGCTCTGTACTGTACAGTATGCGGAGTATAGCGTTGACCGCTCCACGCAAACGCGGTAGGCCACCGGCTGTCACACTGTACCGATTAAACAGTGTCCAGCTACCGTTCAATCAGCTGGATAGACACTACCAAAGACTTCTCCGTACCTAAGGCATGGCCAAGAAGGACTACCCCGGACTCGTCATCGTCCCACCCAGCGATCGGACCATCTTGCGACGTCGACTACTCCGATGGAGTCTGTTCCTCATCCCAGCCCTCTGGATCGCTTGGTCGGTCATAGGATCGCCCCCCGCCTCACAAGATGATTCAACCTGCGAAGACGCGACCAGCAAGGACACTCCCGGGAATATAATCGAGGAATGTGGCCAATCCCACCCAGAGGCCACCACGATCAAGAGTCGCGAGGAAAACTTCAGCCCAACCCCTGTATCCCAACCTGAACATTTAGCCGAGTCCCAGCAATCAATACCCTCCCCTCCTCCTGAAAACTATCCGCTTTCACCCGAGCCCACGAGCCATGAGGACCAGACGCCAGAACCATCCACTACAGTATCTCATCCTGCGGATCGCACAGAAATAGGTTCGAACAATGAGAAGACCCCTGCGCCTGCACCCGCGAAAAAGTCACCATCGAATCTGAATCCCGATGCTCAGTTGGCGGAGCAAGGAGACGCGTTCGCTCAATATCGGCTTGGCAAATACTATGCAAAACAAAATGGCCGACAAGCGCCGGAATCCATCAGGTGGTACAAGAAAGCTTCGACCGGATTGCGTCGCTTAGCAGAAGGTGGAAACGGACAAGCGATGTATGTTCTCGGAGTCATGTACGCCTATGGCCGAGGTGTGACACGGAATACACAAGAGGCACGGCACTGGCTATCTCAAGCCGTTCGCCACAACGTGACCGCTGCTCGGCCGGTGCTGGACGGCCTAGAAGCCAGAGAGGCAATAGATCACAAGGCTAAGAACAGAGGGCCGTCCCTGCCCTCTCCACGATAACGCTCGCCCCACAGAGGTAAACCATGATGTCTTCCACCACCCGACTCAAGACTAGGACGCCGAGCCCGTACAAGCTGATCCATATCGAGACCGACACACACGACACAAAGACGTTTCGTTTTGAACTGCCGGCTGACGCCACGCTCGACATGCAGCCCGGTGACTTTCTCTACGTCCATGCGACGTTGAATGGGAAACAGCTCAAACGGGCCTACACCCCATCCTCCCTACCTAACGCCACGGGTTTCTTCGATCTCACGGTGAAGCGGTATGACACCGGCGTTATCTCGAAGTACCTGCACAGTCAACGTATCGGAGATACGGTGCTCATGAGTGGGCCAAACACAGGCGGGCACTGGGTCGATGGCATGGCAAGGCGTGTGGGATGCGTGGCCGGGGGAACCGGCATCACCCCGATGATCTCCATCATTCGCTGGATTTTGACTAGGAACATTGATGCTGAGTTATTTCTTATCTTTGCCAATAAAACCGAATCCGACATCATCTTCCGAGAAGAATGGGAACGGCATGCGCGCGAACATCCAAACTTTCACTGTCACCACGTCTTGGAGCAGCCACCTCCCGGATGGTCGGGCGAGACAGGGCGCATCACCTCCGACATGTTGCAGCAACACCTGCCAGCGCCATCTCCTGACACCTGTATTTTTCTCTGCGGTCCTCCACCGATGGTTGATTCCCTCGAAATCACGCTCAAAGAACTCGGCTATTCGGAACAGACTATCATTCTTCCATAACAACCAGCGCGTTCATTAGCCAGACTGTTGCGAGAAACCCCACCCCGCCTGTTCGCATGGGGATTTTCACCGCAATGCCAAGCGTCGCCCGTTCACATCGGCTCCTAACGTATTGAATTTCCGTGCGATGTAGCAGGTACGACATTCGCTTAATGCAGAGATAGCGGTTCCTGATTGAAACCTCTCGCAGCAAAAGAACCTTGATGTCCTGATGTGCTGTGCTCCGCGGCTCACAAGGCCAGCCAGGATTCTATGTATCGCTCCAAGGAGGTCATCATGCCCCATCACAATCTCTTATCGCACACGACCAATAGGATCGTCGGAAAGGCAGTTGGCCGACGCATCCACCGTTTGGCAGAAAGGGTGAGGGCGCTGGGAGGCCAGCCACTTGACCTAATCCTCCCGGACGGATCACGTCTGAACTTCGGTCAAGACCCTCGCGTCGTGATGGCAATCCGCGATCCAGCCTTGCTTCCAACTCTCACCCATCCGACGTTAGGGACACTCGGTGAAGCATTTGTCGACGGACGCCTCGACATTGAGGGCGACATCATGTCCGTCATCGCGAGTGCCGAGCGCCTCGTGGCAGCCGATGACTCGCCTGCAACAAACCGCATCGCCACACTAACGGCACGGCACACGCCGAAACAAAATCAACAAGACATCGCGCATCACTATGACGTTGGGAATGAGTTCTACCGACTCTGGCTCGATGAGCGCATGGTCTATTCCTGCGCGTATTTTCAGACTGGGGAAGAAACGATCGATGCCGCTCAAGAAGCCAAGCTCGATTATGTCTGCCGCAAGCTTCGGCTCAGGCCGGGAGAACGATTACTCGATATCGGCTGCGGCTGGGGTGGTCTCATCATGTATGCCGCACAGCACTATGGCGTCCACGCCGTCGGCATCACCCTATCAGAGAAGCAGTTTTCTTTTGCCAAGGAACGGGTGAGGGTCGCCGGCCTTCACCCACACGTCCAAGTACTCCAGCTCGACTACCGGGACGCCCCAGAGCGGTTCGGCAATGCCAAGTTCGATAAGATTTCGAGTGTCGGCATGTTTGAACATGTCGGTCAGAACAATTTTTCCCTGTACATCGGTGTCGTACGAAGACTCCTACGCGATCGCGGACTGTTCCTGAACCACGGCATCACCTCATCCGATGTCGAGGGCCGGACCGTAGGGTCCGGCGTCAGCGAGTTTATGGAGAAGTTCGTCTTCCCTCACACCGAACTGCCCCACCTCCATACCATCATTCGAGAAATGGCGGCACAAAACTTCGAAGTCTACGATGTTGAAAGTTTGCGACCGCATTATACTCGGACACTTGCCCATTGGTCGCGTAGATTGGAAGCCACACGGAGTGCCGCCCAACGGATGGTCGACGAGCGGACATTACGAATTTGGCGCACCTATTTAGCCGGCTCCTCCCTAGCGTTTTCGCAAGGCTGGCTAAATATCTATCAGGTGCTTGCCAGCCGCCAGGAAGCCAGCGGTCTTACCGAACTCCCGTTAACGAGGACCTGGATGTACCAATGAACGATGTCTGGGCTTTCGTCTGTAGGCGAGGCTACATTCTTGCTTAGTTAGGTCGCCGCCCCGATTTCGTTCCATCGGTAAGATCTTGGACGACACGCTCTGCCGCACTCGCTCCATCGCGAATGCAGTCGGGAATGCCGACTCCGCGATATCCGGCCCCGGTGAGGACGAGACCAGGATAGCGGCTGAGAGCGGCTTCAAGCTGCGCTAATCGGTCTAGATGGCCGAGGGTATACTGCGGCATCGCCTTCCACCACCGATTCACCTCCGTATACGTCGGCTCCACCTTGATTCCGCATACTGCAGCGAGTTCGGCTCGAACCTTCGCCGTCAAGGCTGCATCATCGAGCTGCAGAATATCCTCGCGCCCCACTCCACCAACATAACAACGGACCAGCAGCTGATCCGCAGGCGCACGATGCGGCCACTTGAGCGACGTCCAGGTGGCTGCGATCAAGACACGTTGTTCCATCCGAGGCACGATAAACCCGAATCCTTCAACTCCGCGCACCATCGCTCGAGGAAATGCCATCGCGATCGTCGCCGTCGAGGTATAAGGGATCAGATCCAACACTCCTCCAGCGATTGGTGTCAACGGACGTAACAAATCCGCAGACACATAGGCCGGTGTGGCCAACACCACACTTTCAGCAGAAAGGGCTGATCGATCCTCAAGAATGAGGTCGTACATCCACCGACCGAGTTCGTGCGATCTCACACGGAGGGCTTCAACCCGTTTCCCAAGCTGAAGCTCCACACCCTGCTCCGTCAACCGTTGTGTCAAGGCCGTCACGAGGTCGCCGAGTCCATTCTTCAAACTCACAAACATCGTCCGCCGCGGTTGTCTCGATGATGCCGCTGAAGCGGCCTTCTTGGCCTCCAACATGCCGCGAACCACGCTACCATGCTCTTGTTCCAGCTCAAAGAAACGCGGGAACGTCGCCCGCAGGCTCATCTGTTCGGCATCTCCGGCATAAATTCCAGCCATAAGTGGCTCCAAGACCCGCTCATAAGCCTGGCCACCAAACCGACGACGAAGAAAACCAGCAAGCGACTCATCTTCTTTGGAAGGATTGGGGGGAACCGCGATTTCCAATCCCATACGGGCGAGCCCTGTCCACGTGAGGAGTCCACTCGAAAGAAACGGCTTGAGCTGCCGTGGTGTAAACGAAAGCAGTCCCTCCGGCAAATCGCACATCCGTCCCTTAGAGAGGACACAGGCCTTCTTAACGGTTTCGTTGGTATCGATGAGCTGATCGGCAAGGCCGAGCTTCGTGCAGAGTTCAAGACCGGCGGGTTTTTGAGACAGGAAGGAATCCGGCCCTGCTTCCGTGACGATGTCGCCGATCCTATGGGTGACGATCTTCCCACCCCAGGATGCGTCCGACTCGAGGATGGTGCAGCGAACGGATAACCCGGCCTTCGCAGCCAGCTCGAGCAGTGAAAAGGCGGTGGCGAGCCCAGAAATTCCGCCACCAACAATCACGACTGTACGCGGTCGAGTCACGACGGAAGACGGGAAGCGGATTCGTGTGTCGCCAAGACGTCCTGTAACGTCTCAAGCATCGCGGAAGAATCGTTCAACATCGCCATACGCTCGAGATGCAGGCCCTTACTTACAGCTAATTGCTTGAGCTCAATGTCGATATCAAACAACGTTTCCACATGGTCACAGATAAAGCCGATGGGCGCGACAAGCACGTGGCGATGTCCGGCCTGCAAGATGGTATCCAGCATGGCTTCAACCGTTGGCCCAAGCCACGGCTCATTGGAGCGACCCTGGCTTTGAAAGGCGAAGTAGGTTGGTTGATTCCCCAGTGATCGTGTGACCGCTTCAACCGTCCCCTTCACCTCATCGGGATAGGGATCCCTCATCGCTACGATCCGTTCCGGCAAACTATGGGCGGTAAACAAGACCGGCACCGTCGCGCGCACGTCGGCAGGAAATTTTTGAAGCCCTAGTCGAATGTTCTCCACAATCGCGGTAATCAGCCGAGGATGCTGATTCCAACTTCCGACATACGTGACTGGAGTCTGGTCCTCAAGCCCCGCGCGCGCCTCCTCTACTTTCTTCCGATAGGCCCCGGTACTCAACGAGGACTGCTGAGGTGCCATACAGACCCCGATGACCTGACGCGGCAATTCCTTGAGCAACTCGGCGTACGTCTCTTTAATGAAGGGATGCCAATGACGCAACCCGACGTAGACCCGATATCGACTGTCACCCGACTCATTGAGTCGTCGCTCCAGTTTCTTGGCAACTTCTTGCGTGATGCCGACCGCTGGCGACTTTCCACCGGTGGCTCGATATCGTTCACGAATCTCCTCCACCAACTCCTGGGGCGTCGGCCGGCCACCTCGAACATCGCGGAGAAATGGTTCGACATTCTCCAGACAATCAGGCCCGCCCATGGCCATCAGCAACACAGCGGTATGATGTGGTGTAGCTTGCATAGTTCCTCGTCGTTCGTGAAGCGTATCGATGCAAGGTACGCTTCACAGGAGACGCTTCACGTTCTTATCGTTGGCTGAGCTTATGCACCATGTCGATCGTCGCGGCTACATGATCGACCGGGGTCGTGGGGAGTATGCCGTGACCGAGATTAAAGATGTGGCCGGGGCGACCCCCGACTCGACGCAGGATATCTTCCACCCTACGCTCGATTTCGTGGAGCGGTGCGAACAAGACTAACGGATCCAGATTCCCTTGCACAGCGCGATCGTGCCCGACCGTCGTCCAGGCCTCGTCCAAGTGAACCCGCCAATCGATCCCAATCACATCACCACCCGCCTCGCACATCTGTCTGAGGATGGCCGTCGTGCCGGTCCCAAAATGAATCATCGGCACGCCTTCTCGTTTGAGGCCGTCGAAAATCAGCTGTACATGCGGCATGACGTATTCAGCATAGTCACCGGCAGACAGGCAGCCGACCCAACTATCAAACAGCTGAATCGCCTGGGCCCCAGCCTTGATCTGTCGCCGAAGGTATCCGGTGATCACGCGCGCAAACTTGTCCATGAGCCGATGCCAGGCCGTCGGGTCCCCGTACATCATCTGTTTGGTGTGTAAATAGTTGCGAGATCCTCCGCCCTCAATGGCATAGCTCGCGAGCGTAAACGGCGCCCCGGCAAATCCGATCAACGGCACGCGCCCATCGAGAGCTCGTCGCGTTTGCCTGATAGCTTCGGCCACATAGTCCAGCTCGTCGCCGTCTATCACTTTGAGTTGATCCACCGCCGACCTGTCTCGAACCGGGTTATGGATCACCGGTCCTTCCCCTGCCGCAAACTCAAGATTGAGCCCCATTGGCTCCAACGGCAACAGAATGTCGGCAAAAATAATGGCGGCATCCAGCGGAAACCGATCGATCGGCTGGAGGGTCACTTGCGCCGCCAGCTCCGGTGTCTTACACATTTCAAGGATCGAATGTTTCGCGCGAAGCGTCCGATACTCGGCCATATACCGCCCGGCCTGGCGCATAAACCAGACAGGCGTACAATCCACGGGTTCACGACGGCAAGCTCTTAGAAATCGGTCATTCATGGTGCCGGCATTCTAGAGAGGCACAGGGAGAACTGTCAAACCGAGATGATACATAACGCGTCAATTCCTTCCGGAAACTCCCCACGATCAGTAGACAAACGCCACCATTCCGGTACACTTAGAATTCCCGATGTCGCTGGAAAAGTCTGGTTTCACTTTTCTGAAGTTCTGTGTATAATGAGGCCCCAACCTAGAGCAGGGCAATTAATCAGGCTAATCGGGACCCCGGCTCCCTGTCTCCCACCGCAGTGATGCTGCCGATCCCCCGACTAAGAGGAGAATTGTATGTCCGATGTGCAAACGATTCGACCGACTAAAGCCCAGGAGTTCTTCTATTCTGTGATGCGCTGGTTTGATTCCTGGGCCGGCCTTGAGCACACCAAAGTGGAAGGTCCTCCCAAGGTAGACTGGGTACGCAGTGTCCCCTTTATCGTGTTGCATTTGATGTGTTTGGGTGTCATTTGGGTTGGATGGAGTTGGACCGCCGTCGCCGTCGCTATCGGCTTCTACTACATCCGTATGTTTGCGATCACCGGGTGGTACCACCGCTACTTTTCACACCGCACCTTTAAAACCACTCGCACCGTTCAGTTCTTGTTCGCGCTGTTAGGTGGCACTTGCACACAGCGCGGTCCCTTGTGGTGGGCCGGCCATCATCGACATCATCACATCGCCTCCGACACACCGGAGGATGTGCACTCCCCGCGCCAAGGAGGATTTTGGTGGTCCCATATGGGCTGGATCATGTCGCAGACGTTTTATGCGCCGCGCCTCAAGGGAATTACCGACTTTGCAAAGTATCCTGAGCTTCGGTTCCTTGACCGATTTGATGTCCTGGTTCCTGTCTTGACTGGATTCGGAATGTTTGGACTCGGCAAGTTGCTGGAAGCCACGGCACCGGGGCTGGGCACCAACGGCGCCCAGATGCTGATCTGGGGCTATTTCATCTCGACCGTAGCCTTGTTTCATGGGACCTGCACGATCAACTCGTTATCGCATGTCTACGGGTCACAACGGTATGAAACCGGCGACGACAGCCGGAACAACTTTTTCCTCGCCCTCATCACCATGGGTGAAGGGTGGCACAACAACCACCACTACTACCCCGCCTCGACCCGACAAGGCTTTTACTGGTGGGAGGTCGACATGACCTATTACTGCCTGAAGGGACTGGAGTGGCTTGGGCTAATCTGGGACGTTCGTGGTGTTCCCGATTATGTGCGAGAAGGGAAGACGAAACAGGATTCCACCCGAAGCGTACTTAAAACGAAGGTAGCGGCGCCAGAGCCGGCTGCGGAACAGCCTACCACACAGCCTGAGCTCGAGCTCACCGCCCGCTAAACCCACTCAGCACGATCATCGGACCCTGGCTGGTCAAACGTTTGACCAGCCAGGGCTGATCGAATTCGTCGGCTCTCCCCATCAATCGCGTTTCGTTCCTCCTCCGAGAGCACCCATGCATCACCGGCGCTCAACTCGAAACGATAGTGGTCCTTTCTGAGCGTGAACCACTCGACGTAGGGATGCGGTTCCAAATTGGGGTGTGGATCGAGCGAAATCAAATTGACGGTTCCGATCTGTGGATTGGCCATGTCCCCAATGACCTGCCCGGCCATATCATCATCCTCGAACCGGCGATTGCAAAATCCAATCACCTCACCGGCGATATCCGGTTTAAAGTTACCCTGCAAATAGAAATCGATCGGGCCGATCACCGCAAACACCACTCGTCCAACGACGGTTCCCTCGACTCGATTGTCCAAGAACCCTTCATGCACCCATCGCCCATTGCCGAATTTCTGAGCCATATCACTCCTCCTTTCAAGGCAATCAGCCGCCGAATGCGCCGATCATGACGGCCAGTACAATAAGGGCACTCCCGATCCATCCTTCGATATCCAATGCCTCTCCAAGAAAATACCAAGACAGCCACGCTGCATGCGCCGGCTCGGAGGAAAACAGCAATGCCACCTGCTGCGCAGGAACGAGTTGCTGGGCCCACATCTGCACGGCGAACGCCAGCGTAGCCAGCACGCTAGTGACCCCGAGACCGATCAGGAGAACTGCAGTAGGTGAGAACGCACTGGCTGGAGTGCTCTCCCACCACGGCGCCGGAAGAAACAACAGGGTCATCGCGATCATTTGCCAAACCAGTAGCGAGGGCGCATCGACCTGTCTGGTGTATCGCTCAAGGCAAATGATATGCCCCGCAAAGGCAAGAGCACAGCCCAGAGTCATCAGATCTCCCATATTCATGACGGTATCGGGCTTGACCAGCAGCCAGAGCCCGACCACCGCGATAACCGTCGCCACGATCACCCTCCGGTCGATCCGCATCAGGATCAATGGGACAAAGATGACGTAAAGTGCGGTGAGGAACGCCGAATTGGAAGCCGTTGTATACTCAAGACCGACGGTTTGGAGTAGGTAGCCAAGAAAGAGAAAGACGGTCGTGAACGCACTAGCCTTTAAGACGGCACGATCATAGTGCAGTCGACGACGACTGACAACCAACCACACGAGAACGAGCAGCGTGCCGATGAAGAATCGGATCAATAAGAAGGAAAGTGGAGAAATTTGTTCCAGCGCTGCCTTGGTCGCAGGAAAGGTCGCGCCCCAGATAACGGTCGTGAGAAGGAGTGCCAGTCGCGGCATGAGAAGTACGGTGCTGGGTGCGACGCGTTGAGTTCTGAATGAACAGACAGACGACACACTCCAACCTTGAGCACATCATGCTCTAAGGCTTACACAGCGTGCACATCCGCTGTCGAGTCACCCCTGCCTGCTCCATGGCACGCAGCGCTCGTTCTTTATCTGGATAGTCGAACCAACCCCCCTCCCAAAAGTCACTAGAGGTTGCCGTAGACGGCACTTCCGAACATCGGTCTCGGTGAAGCGTCACGCGGTCGATTGCGCGGGCAATGTGCACCCAGTAGATCATGCGCGGCGAGTCAGGTGTCAGTGGTGAGAGGGAAGACCGTCCATCGAACTTCGAACCCCTCACCCCTTTTCCGGCTCAAGGAAGGAGCTGCCATTCATCTTTCTCGATGAAGCACTTCACACCAGTCTGTAGCTTTTTGAGGTCATCTTTCTCGAAGAGCCTCATGTAGCGCTCGATTCGATCCTCATCATCGATTCGCTCTTCCTGCATCATCCCGTTGGTACTCTTATATCGTCGAATCAGCACTGGCATCGAAACCCTCCTATACAGCTGGCAGTTAAGCTGCGTAACTTGTTACAATAAACCGATCGTGTGGGCCGGTCAAGATCGCCTAGAGCAGGGCAGCTTGTCAAGGCCTGCATCATACTGCTGAACTGATTTCGTTCAGGTTGTTCAATTCAGGTATGGAAAGGAACCATCGCTGTGCCACTGTATGAATACCGTTGTGGGCAGTGTGACCGGCAATTCGAAGCCACTCAATCAGTCTATGCGAGGGTTGAAGACACCGAGTGCCCTCATTGTCGTGCCAGGCAGGCGACACGCCTCATGTCTTCGTTTTCGTCTTCGGTGAGCGGTGATCGTAAACCAGGATTCACCGAGATCAAGGCCAAGGCGATGGGTCAGGAGCGGATGCAACGGTTCACTAAACTACCGCCGTTGAACGCCAAGCGCAACATGCCTCCTCCGAACATGTCGTCCGATTCCGATTCACCATCTCAAGGAGAATCGAGTTCTGGATCATAACCATCACACCTCCATAGTCCCGTGCAGGGGACTGCTCACTGCCCTGATGTGTAGCATGACGCTCTTCCTGTCGCCGACCGTGAGCTGGAGCCAGTTGGCAGGAAGCCTCACGCTCGCCGGGAACGGACCGGAGCAGACCACCATTGAAGCGATGGCACGAGCCTTTGAAAAGGCCAACCCTCGTGTCTATGTCGACATCCTGTGGGAGAATGACTCCGACCCACTCGAATTGGTGAAGACAGGCCATGCCCACATCGCTGTCACGGGGGCTGCGGATCGAGAGTTCCAAGCAACACAGATCGGTTGGGACGGAATCGGCATTTTAGTTCATTTCTCAAATTTCACCAAAGACGCCACCTTGCAGCAGGTCGCCGATATTTTTTCTGGAACGATCAAAGACTGGTCGGAGGTGGGAGGACCGGAGACGAGAATTCTGCTGATCAACCGGCCGACCAATCAACCTCTCCGAAGGGCATTCGAAGCACGCCTTGGCATTTGGGGGAAAACTCCTCATACGGCTACCATGATCGCCGACGACGACATGGTCGTGAAGACCGTTGTCGGTACGCTTCCACCACTGTCTGCGGTGGCCTATGTCCCACTGAGCACAGGTCGTTCTGCTGTGTCAAACGGCGTCGCCGTGCGTCTCCTACAGATCGATCATGTCGAGCCTGAAACGCCGACAGTGCAGGACGGGCGATATAGCCTGCGACGACCTCTGCTGCTCCTGTCACGACACGATCCGAAAGCCCTGGTTGATGCGTTTACTGACTTCGCTCTTTCCCCAATCGGGCAAACGATCGTCGGAGAAACCTATGTCCCAATGTCGAGTAAGTAATTTCGAAGAGAAGGAGGTCCGAATGACTCCCCGATTCCTATTGTCACTCACCATACTGTGGTTCCTGACGATGCCCCCATTTGCTCACCATTCGCTCGCCGAAGAAGGCGTGATCGTCGACGGGGCCGGCTATACGTTACACGACACGCAATCGATCAAAGGACACGACGAGCGAACCGTCGAAAAGGACCCAGTCTGCGACAGCAGCAAGAAGCCAAAAATCATCACAGTGGAACCAGACGAAGCCAAACCAGGTCAGACCATCACGATTCGAGGGGAGCAGTTTGGAACCAAGGACTGTTTCCGTGGAGTCGCGTTTAGTGCAGCCGGTTCCAACAAGATCGACCATCGATATATCAACGAGACAACGATTGAGGCAACCGTTCCCGATGTTCAGCCCGGTATGTCGTTCATCGATGTCGTCGCTAGCGGTGGCAATGCCCGTTCAAAGGCGTTTCTGGTCCAATCGAAGTAAGTCAGCAGTGGGCAACAAGTCTCGCTGCACGTTTTGGCGTCACCCAGCGGCTTGTTGCCGCACTGCTCGAGCAAGGTTTTCTGGCGTGCCGATATCGAGATACCCATCCTGTGGAAACTTCACCGACTGAATCCTCAGACCGGCTTTGAGTGCTGCCTGGAATACAACCCCCACTGCTAAATCCCCTCCAGGATCGTTCGCCGTGCTTGCCAGGACGGACATATTTCGCTTCGTCTCATCGGCACGAAGGAACTGATGCAAGAACTCGGAGAACGCCGGTGTCCAGACGGCAAAACACCAGCCAAACGTCAGTGTAGTCGAAGCTGGTTTCATCATGATCTCACGGACCCACCCATCCCTGTCGCTGTCCACCATATCCCAGATGCGTGTATCCTCAATACGGTGCAGACCAAGCACCACGTCAGCCTCAGTTCTCTCCTGTTGTTCGATCAATCGTCCATAGGCATCGGATGGACCGAAGAGGATGTCCGGAAAGCCGAACGCGATCCGGTTCTGCGTGATGAATGGATATGCACGATCCAGGGTGTCTGGGGGACCGGCGGACCCCGGAATAACAAGGTACGCAAGCGAGAGTCCTATCCCTTGTCCCTCTTGAAAATAGTTAGGAATATCCCATTTACCCTCGCGGATGACGATGAAGGTCTTCGAAATGCCGGCGGCTTTGAATTTTTCCAGGAGAAATTGTGCTGCCACTTTCGGTCGCGGCATCCCGGTCTGGGGATCGTTCGTGAACCCTACGGGAAACAATTCCTTACTACAGGGGAACGGCTGGAGGCGCTTCGCTCGGCCGGCAGCAGGAATAAGCCCGACGACTTCCGGCCAGGCTCGATGAGCGTTATCCTTCATGGGCTCATATTATCGCTGGATTCCAAGACCGAGTCCATCGCCTTTCACCATCCTACGCGAACAGTACTGGGTTATAGAGAACCCTGCACTCCACTGGACACCACCTCGACAACAGAATGTGCCTCCTGTACCCTATACACACGTGTGTCATAGTAAGTGCAACGTCGAGCCGACCAACAGGGGAGTTCCTGTCATGCCCAACGTCCGGTGCCATCGAGCCATTTCAACCGCGCTTGTTCTCGTAAGCCTTGCCATCTCCTTGCCGGTTTCGGCGACTCCACCAATCAAAGAGCGGCTTCCCTTGACGCTGAGCGGATCAGGCTGTAGCAGCAAGGAAACGGAGATGCATAAGGTCCTACAAGCCATTCCTGGCGTGACGGGGGTCAATTTTAATCTCGTCCCAGGCCATGTGCTCGTGGATATTAGCCCCGGCATCCTGAAGTCAGCAGATGTGATCACCCGGGTGAACGAAGCGGCATCCTCATGGCAATGCAAAGTCGAGTTCATCGAGGGATGCATTTCGGCCCCTATGCCGACAGCCTCAGCCGCCCCCCACCAGCATGAGTAGCGATCCAGGATCGGTTGCGCCTCATACGCTACATCTAACCCCTTTTTACCATACGATCTAATGCTGCCGACCATCCGACGAAATTGAGCTGAAGATACCTGAACTTTTGGACTGGCACTGCCTCCGAGCCAATCAGGAAGTCCTTGGGAACCAGCGTGTCCGCTCTGATTATCTCACGGGTAGATTCCGATCACTCAATAGGCGGCAATGTGGTCGGGGGTCTGAGCAGAGTTTTTTGATTACTCGAATCTTGATCGATCAGTTTCAATGCTTCCAGTTGGGACTCTAACTCCTCAATGCGTTGATCGCGCTCGCGAAGCTGTTTTCGGAGCTCGCGCACTTTGGCCGATTGATCACCAACTGAATTTGGATTTGATTTTGGCTCGACTGGAGGAGGGGGAACGATCGCACATGCCTGCAAGGCGACAGCCAGCAGCACGGCACCGCTCAACACATTCCACCTGTTTATGTTTGATAGATTCACATTCATAACGTGAGACCCTATACGATCCCATCTGGATTTCTCAAGCCCACAGTTCCCTCCACTTGGCCTTGGATAAGGCTCCTCCCTGATTCCTCGATTCAGAGGACCTCTGCTCATCAACAAGTCGCAGGAAACAAAGATGACGATGTCAAGCCGATGCCCACACCTTCAGGAATGGTGCACGAAGTCCGATAAGAGGATGAGAACCGGCAGGCTCTCCACCCTGATCGTGTTGTGTCGACTCTTCGTAACCGGTTGGAACATGAACGGATTGTCAGGAACTCAAGATCGATGAGACGAGTGGTGCCCCAGGAGCTGGCGCCGAACATGATCCTGGCGAAACCTGTCACGAACGCCAATGGACTCCCCATTGTGGCGGCTGGAACGATCTTGGACGCCGCCATGATCGAACGGCTCCGACAGATGGACTTGCCATCGGTGTATGTAGATGGCGAGGCTCTGGACTCCAGCGGAAAAACCCTCGCGGAGCTCGAAGCGGAACTCGACCATCGGTTCCGGCATGTCGCGCACGATCCCGTCCAGCAGCTCATCCTTCAGGCTCTTCGCACACACCTACGGGCCACCCATGGCGTGAAACCTGTGACCGAAGGCTGAGACCACATGACCAGGTTCAATCCGACAGACCTGCGCAATAGAATCGAAAAGCTCGGAGACCTTCCCACGCTTCCCCATGTCGTGCAACGGATTGCCGCCATGATCGGTCGTCCCAACGTCTCGACTGAGGAAATCGGCTCCATCATCGAGAAGGATCAGGTCCTCGCGGCCAAAGTCCTGAGACTCGCCAACTCACCGTTTTACGGGTTCCCGTCTCGAATCGGCTCCGTCTCCCACGCCGTCATCGTGCTGGGCTTCAATGTCGTCAAGGGGCTGACACTCTGTGCCTCGGCCCTCAGTATCATGAAAGATGCCGGCATGGATCAGTTGTGGCGACATTCGCTCGGTGTTGCGATCACCGCCAATCTCCTAGCCACTAGGCTCGAGATCAAGAACCCCGAGGAACTGTTCGTCTCCGGCCTACTTCACGACATCGGAAAAGTCGTCCTCTACGTCAAATGGCCGGACGTAGGGAACTGCATCAAAGACGAATTCACGACCGTGAGTGACCGTTCACTCCTCGAAGTGGAGCAGGAACTGACAGGTCTGTCCCATGCAGATATCGGTGGCTCTCTCGCTGACGCATGGCACTTACCGATCACCCTCCGCGAGCCAATCCTCTACCACCACAACCTGCCCCTGGCCAAAGAAGCCGTGCTGCAAACGGCCATCGTCCATGTGGCCGATATCCTGGTCAAAGGGTTAGCCTGTGGCAATCCGGGAGATGACCTGATTCCACCACTATCCGGCCCAGCCTGGGATCTGGTTGGACTGGATGAGCAGGGCTTGGCGGAGTGCATCGACAAAGCATCAAGTGAGTTCGCGACCATCGACGATTACCTATGAACAGCTCCCCAACAGGCCAGAGAGTGTTGCTCTTCCATAATGACCCAGCTTCTGCCCTGACGATGACCTCAGTCCTGGAGAAGGCTGGCTTCCAAGTTGTGGAAGGCAATCTGCCCGATCTGGCGCTGCATGAACTCGTCCACGATCCACCCTGCCTCATTCTGGCCGCTGAAGGAGCCGGAGGCCATTCGGTGGAAACCCTCACGCGCAATCTCAAGCTGGATGCCTTCCTGGGGCGTCTGCCGCTGATTGTCTTCGTCCGTGAGAGCCGGCTCAACGATATTGACTGGGGCTCATCGGGAGTTGACGACTTCATCACGATCCCCTACCGCGCAGAAGACGTCGTGCATCGTATCCGCCTCTGCCTCAGCCGCCTGACCCGCTCGCTCGACGCTAATCCCCTCACTCGCCTTCCGGGCAACACCACCATCCTCTCTGAAACCACCGCCAGGATTCACAGCAAACAGCCCGTTGCACTCGCTTACCTGGATATCGACAATTTCAAGTCGTTCAACGATCGCTACGGCTATGGACGTGGAGATGAAGTGCTCGTTGTGGCTTGCCGCATCCTGACGACAGTCGTTGGCGAACTGGCTGGACCTGAGGGGTTTGTCGGCCATGTTGGGGGGGACGACTTTGTCTTCATGAGCCGACCGGACACCATCGATATGATCTGTCAGACCATCATCAAACGATTTGACCTGGTGATCTCGGATTTCTACGACCGTGACGATCGACTCAAGGGTTCCATCGATTCCGTGGACCGTCGGGGAAATAAAGAGCAGTTTCCGATTATGAGCCTATCAATTGCTGTCGTCACCAATGAGCGGTCTCCCATTATTCATCCTGGCGACGTGAGCAAAATCTCATCGGAGCTAAAGAAACGCGCGAAGGCCTTGAAGGGCAGCGTCTACATCAAAGACCAGCGAGGCCCGGCTGTCGACGCACCCTCTGCGACCACTGATCCCAACACACAGCTTCCTACCTCTGTCTGAATCAAAAAGCTTTTCGCGTTCGCTCTGGCAAGTAGATTCTCGAGTGGAGGCACCACCATCTTATTTGAACAAGCCTGTATCTGGAGCAGGAGTGGTTCATAAGAAATCAGGTGCCGCCACACAATGACGACAATGTGGGAGGGTTCAGCAGCGGCACGTCTCCTTAAGGCTTCACGAGAGATCCGTCGAAAGACTGGGGCTTCGGAGAGAAGAGAGGGCAATCTGCACACTAGCAACCTCGGCCCACGACTGAACGGCAAGTTCCTGATCGGCCCCGAGCGATTGGAGCAGCAAGAGGACTCCGAGAAAGACCGCAATGATGACCGGCCAGATCATCGAGAGCGCACCGAGAACGAGGACGAGCGTGATCGCCGCTAACGCATGCTGGACGAGTTGGCTCCTTCTTGTGGTCATGAGGTCCTCCTTCGTACGCACTTCAGCTGCACGCCTACGTCCTATTGAGTGAATGGTCTCGACGAGAGTCACACATTGATGCCCCCGCAAACAACTAGGAACCCTACCAGACCGAGGCACTTAGAATACTAAACGTCTAGAGGCAAGAACAATGCCGCAAAGATTGTTGGAGGGACCGACGATTGTTGATCAATTTCCCTACGGTTCTCTGCGTGGTAGAACCAGAATACGTATCTCTTTCGATTCAGTGCATCTGATTGGATTCAGTTCACGTGCACAAGAGGGATGAGTGCATGTCTGGCGCTCATACCAGCCCTCACAATGAGTGCTATGACGGTGCTGGAGCGTGAGTGGCAGAAGGCGTTCGGAAATCCTGAAAGAAGTTCCACATGCGGAGGACATCGAGCGTCAGCATCGCACCGTAAGTTGGACCATAATCGCGCTCTGCGATATTGCCCATGCTGTCGTTCCACGTTTCAAACCGAAGCGGCCCGACAGATGCCGCTAGTGCCCAGGCAAACTGCTCCTGGCTCTGCCCCGTCGTATTGACGAAGATCCCTGAGTCCCACATCAAGGCAAATTCAATTTCCCATGTGGGAATCGTTTCGCCCATCTCAGTCGTGACATACTGACCAAAGGCAATGGAAGGTTGCACAAGACCCGCGGTTTGCCTCACGGAGTGAAGCACGGCTCCGTTACTCTGGTAACTGACTCGTCCCAAGGCCGACGCGCGGAAGCTCACATCGCCCCATTTCTCACTATGATAGAGGGTTGGTGTAATGGGCATCCGTCGAATACCGCCTCGAAGAAACCCTTGTTGATAGATCGTACCGACAGAAAATCCGGCACCCATAAAGATGACTTTGGGATGAAACAATGGGAACCATCTGGTCAGAGAACCATCGATCATCACATCGGTCTCTTTTCGAGGATCCACGGTCGGAACCGTGGGCAACTGACGCAGTTGATGGACAACTTTGTTCTGAAAATACTGCGTGGGTTCGTCGGCGGTGGGGCTAATCCCCGCCGTGAGATTGGTGCTCCAACCTTGCAGGATTCCGCCCCAATGTTGGGTCCAGCTCAGGGTAATCAAGTTAAAGCCAAGCGTATTCCCAACCGTCGAATCATACTTGTTCCCTAAGCCATCCGTCGGAGTGAACCGATTGAGGGTCAATCCCCCTGTGAACGTGGAATATTGATCAGGAAACGCCATGGCGCCCCAATGGACTGATGGAGCAGGAGTTTCGCTCCAGACTGGTGTGGAGACAAGCCCCATAAGCATAACTATGCAAAAGGAAAGGAACACTCTATTGGCAGTCCACTGATAGGCAACCCTCTTGCGGAGAACGGTCATGCGATCGGCATGACCTTCAGTAATATCTCTAACCTGCTGGCAAGAGGATATGAAAACGATTCGAGTCATCAGCCAAACCTCGCTGAAGGAGACGTTGCCCCAACGAAATGAGGCATTGTACCTAACAAAGGCGTGGAGAGCGACCCCCTTTGCCACTCCCTCGACAGGCCTCCTGATCCTATGCTAGCTTACGCGTTCATTTTTCTGTATTCGCTCTCTCTATCCATACAGGAACTCAAGGGTTCGGCGCATGTTCAACAAGATCTTAGTGGCCAATCGCGGGGAAATTGCCATGCGGATCATCCGTGCCTGTCGTGAATTGAACATCGCCACAGCTGCGATCCACTCGGAGGCGGATTCAACCGGTATCTACGTCAAGAAAGCCGACGAGGCACACGTCGTCGGACCAGGGCCGGTCAAAGGGTTCCTCGACGGACAACAGATCGTCAACCTCGCGCTCCAGATCGGAGCCGATGCCATCCATCCCGGCTACGGATTTCTCTCGGAAAATGCGGAGTTCGCCGAGCTTTGCCAATCGTCCGGAATTACCTTTATCGGCCCATCACCTCAGGCCATCACGCTGATGGGCAGCAAGGTACGAGCGCGGGAACTGGCTGAACGTATCGGCGTGCCCATCGTGCCAGGCACCACGGGTGGAGTGAGCACGTTCAAACAAGCGTTGGCCTTCGCTAAAGAGGTCGGGTACCCTGTCATCATCAAAGCCAGTGCGGGAGGAGGGGGACGCGGACTTCGTGTGGTTCGCACCGACGAAGAACTGCGCGAAAACATGGAAGTCGCCGCGCGAGAAGCTGCATCTGCCTTCGGCGACGGTAGCGTGTTCATCGAAAAATATGTCGAGCGACCGCATCACATTGAATTCCAGTTACTGGGCGATCGGCATGGCACGATCATCCATCTTGGGGAGCGAGACTGTTCTATCCAACGACGGCATCAGAAACTGATTGAGATCGCTCCTTCGTTGGTGCTGACACAGGAGCTCCGAGAAGAAATGGGCAACGCCGCGATCGCCATCGCGCGCGCGGTGAATTATGACAACGCCGGCACCGTGGAATTTCTGCTCGATCAAGACGGCAAATTCTACTTCATCGAGATGAACCCTCGTCTCCAGGTCGAGCATACGGTGACCGAGCAGATCACGGCCATCGATATCGTGCGAAATCAGATTAAAAGCGCAGCGGGCCTACCGCTGAGCATCCAGCAAAAGGACGTCATTCTGCAAGGCCACGCCATTCAGTGTCGGATCAACGCGGAGGACCCAAAGAACAATTTTCTGCCCTGTACTGGAAGAGTGACGGCTTACCTCTCTCCCGGCGGAATCGGCGTGCGTATTGACGGAGCCGTCTATAGGGATTACACGGTACCCCCCTATTATGATGCCCTCTTGGCTAAATTGACGGTTCGAGGCCGCACCTGGGAAGAAACCGTCAGCCGCATGCGACGCTCGCTCGAAGAGTATGTGCTTCGTGGAATAAAGACCACGATCCCCTTCATGGAAGCCATCATGCAGGAACCGGACTTTATGGCAGGACGATTTGATACCTCCTATATCGAAACCCATCCCGAACTTTTTAACTACGACGAAGTCGATCAACCGGAGGATCTGGTCCTGGCCCTATCGGCCGCCATCGCCGCCTATGAAGGGCTATAGTCAGACCATCCGCGTTTCGACTTTCACAAGGATGCACCATCTGCCATGGCAAAAAGACGACCGACCATAAAACGACGGACGAGAAAAACTCGGCGCCCAGCCCCTGCGATCAAGACATCCAAGCATCCCAGGCCCCCCTTCAGTGAATTGGCCATCGAACCGGCGGCCGGCAAACCTATCCGCATTACCGACGTCGCGCTACGAGACGGCCATCAGTCGCTGTTGGCGACCAGGATGCGGACGGAAGATATGCTGCCCATCGCGCAAAAGTTGGATGCCGTGGGCTATTGGTCGCTGGAGGTCTGGGGTGGTGCCACGTTTGACACCTGCCTTCGCTTCCTGAAAGAAGATCCCTGGGAACGGCTCCGCGCGCTGCGCGCCGCCATGCCCAACACCAAACTTCAGATGCTCCTGCGAGGACAAAACCTCGTGGGCTATCGGCACTACGCCGACGATGTGCTCGAGCGATTCATTGAGCGCTCAGCCGCCAACGGCATCGACGTCTTCAGAGTTTTTGACGCGCTCAACGACGTCCGCAATCTCGACCGAGCCATTCGGGAAGTCAAAGGTTGCGGCAAACATGCCGAGGCTGCTATCAGTTACACCGTCAGTCCGGTTCACAATATCGATCGCTACGTCGACCTAGCCAGAAAGCTTGAGGATCTCGGCACCGACACCTTATGCATCAAGGATATGGCCGGCCTGCTGGCTCCGCTCGATGCATACAAGCTCGTCAAGCGTTTGAAAGCCGCAGTGGAGGTGCCGATCCATCTGCATTCCCACTACACCTCCGGCATGGCCTCCATGTCGTCGCTGATGGCCATCCTCGGAGGGCTCGACATGCTCGATACGTCCATCTCTCCGCTCGCCGGAGGAACCTCGCACCCTGCGACGGAAACGTTGGTGGCGTCACTGCAGAACACGCCCTACGACACGGGACTGGATCTCGCATCGTTTCGGCCGATCACGGAACATTTCCGGGAGGTCCGCCGAAAGTATCGCCAATTCGAGAGCGACTTCACCGGTGTCGATGCGGAAATCCTGACCTCGCAGATTCCCGGTGGAATGCTCTCCAACTTGGCGGCCCAACTGACCGAACAGAACGCGCTGGACCGGATGAGAGAAGTCCTCGAAGAAGTCCCACGCGTCAGAGAGGACATGGGATACCCGCCACTGGTTACCCCAACCAGCCAAATCGTTGGCACCCAAGCGACGCTCAATGTGCTGACGGGAGAGCGCTACAAGGTCATCACCAGCGAAACGAAGAATTACTTCCTTGGACTCTACGGCAGAGCTCCCGGCCCGGTCGCCCGGGACATCATGGCACGCGCCATTGGCGATGAAGACCCGATCAAGACTCGACCGGCGGACCAATTGGACTCAGAACTGGATACGGTCGCAAAAGATTTGCCTTCCTCGGCAACCAGCATCGAGGATCGACTCTCATTCATCCTGTTCCCGGCGATTGCTCGAGATTTTTTCGAGGCGCGTGAGAAAGGCGATCTCATCCCCGAGCCACTCGAAGCGACCTTAGCCAAGGGCCCGGCGGTCGCGGGCGAACTTCATCTGGCTCCCGTCGAGTTCAATATCACCGTCCATGGCGAAACCTACCACGTAAAAGTCTCGGGATCAGGTCGCCAAACCGATGGGCGCAAACCCTACTACATCAGGGTCAATGATAGGCTTCAAGAGGTCTCGCTCGAACCCATTCGGGAAATCTTAGCCGGCGTTCCAGAGGCTCACCAAGCGGGAACGGGCGCAACGCCCAAACGACCAAGACCTTCAAAACCCGGTGACGTTGCTCCACCCATGCCAGGTCGCGTCGTGAAGATTCTCACTGCGGTTGGCGATCAGGTCAAGGCCGGAGACCCTCTGTTGATCATCGAAGCAATGAAGATGGAAAGCCAGGTGCCGGCACCCATCGATGGAAAAGTCTCTGCCATCCTCGCAAGCGAAGGAGACAATGTAAAGACGGATGAAACGGTCATCCAGCTTGAGTAATTCTAACAGCACGTCTGCCGCCTCTCTCTCCAAACACGGGCATCTTGTGCTGCTCGTCTTGTGGCTCTTATCATCGCTCATGACAGCCTGCGCTTCACCTCCACCAATTCCTCCATATTTTGAACCGTTAGCACCTTCCTCGACAGAACGGATCCCGATCAAGACCGTGCTCGTCCATGATCAACAGATTGCCTATCTTGATGTCGGCACCGGCCCACCGGTGATCTTAATCCATGGCTTCGGTGGATCCATGTGGCAGTGGGAACATCAGCAACAAGCGCTGTCCCAACATTTCCGGATCCTGACGCTGGACCTACCCGGTTCCGGATTGTCTGATAAACCGGATATTGACTACCTGCCGAATCAGATGCTGGATTTCTGCCTGGGATTTATGGATGCGCTACAGATTCCTCACGCTACACTGGTCGGCAATTCCATGGGTGCCGGGTTGGCTATTGGAATGGCGTTAGCCCATCCGACTCGTGTCGACAGACTCGTGCTCATCGGTGGACTGCCGTCTCAGGTCATGGCCAAGCTCACCAGCCGTTCATTCCGGCAAGCGTTGGAAACGCGCGCCCCCTGGTGGTTAGTCTCGTTCGGTAATTGGCTGTTCGGCGGGATGGTCACCGATTCGGTCCTCAAAGAAATCGTCCACGATCACACGCTTCTCACGCCGGCCGTGATAGATCGGTCAAATCTGAACCGCCGGCGCCCTGGCGTCATCAAACCCATCATGGCAATGAGAAACGCTCTGCCCTCCTGGGAAGCGGATTTTGCTCCACACCTCGCAAGCATCACACACCCAACCATGATCCTGTGGGGTGAATCCGACCAGGTGTTTCCCATCGCAGTGGGTGAAGAACTGCACCACCGCATCCGCACATCCACATTCGTCAGAATCCCCAATGCTGGCCATATGCCACAATGGGAACGGCCGGAGCTGGTCAACCGGTCGTTGATCACGTATATTCACACATCACCTTGATATGGATCGTTCGGACGGGCTTCCCGCTTATCATCTTCAGAAAGGAGCAGACGATGCAGACGAGATATTGGTTTTTGGGTACGGCACTGTGCCTATCGCTTGGCCTTGTAGGATGCCAGACAATGACAGGATCATCCGGACAGGCGTTCTCGTACAAGAACATGCCGGTGGCCGACGGAACCGTCACCGCCGGAGAGGGAAACAACGTTCTGTTCAAGGGCGACCCACTGCAGCTGAGCGGAAACGGGGTAAAGATCGGAGATACACTACGGGACGTCAAGGTAGCACAGAACGACCTGACTCTCGTCAATATTGCGGAAACGAAAGGGTCAGGAAAAGTCCGCATCATCAATATCGTTCCTTCACTCGATACCCCGGTCTGTGAACAGCAGACACATCTTCTCAGCGAGAAGAATAAAGGGCTTGATAAAATGGTGGAACTGATCACGGTCAGTGTCGATACGCCCTTTGCACAGAAGCGTTTTGCGCAGGAAGCCGGCATCGGCAACGTGACATTCCTGTCGGATTATCGGGGCGGAGATTTTGGGAAGAGCCATGGCCTCTTCTTGGAAGGTCCACACATTTTGACGAGAGCCGTGATAGTCGTCGATAAGATGAACACCATCCGTCATCTTCAAATCACACCTGAGCTTACTCAGTTGCCGGATATGGAAGAGGCCTTCCAGATCGCCCGGCGTTTGGTGACGGAGAGCTAAGCCGCTAAGATACTTGGCGTTGAGGTGACGGGATGACTGACTCTCACGCGTTAAAGTCACCTGTCACCTCGGCATTCCAGAACCGCTGATGGCTCGTTACGATCTACTCGTCATTGGAACAGGACCAGCCGGTCAGAAGGCGGCCGTTCAGGCGGCCAAGCTCGGCAAGAAGGTCGGGATCATTGAACGCAAGATGGTCCTTGGTGGTGTGTGCATCAATACCGGCACCATTCCTAGCAAATCCCTCCGTGAAGCCGTGCTCTACCTCTCAGGATTTCGCCAGCGCAGCATCTATGGTGGTACCTACCGACTGAAAAAAACCATTACCATCGAAGACCTCGCGTTTCGCGCCAACCACGTCATCAAAAATGAAATTCAGATCGTCCAGAATCAAATGGCCCGGAACCGGATCGACATGTTTTTTGGAACCGCCAGTTTTCTCGATCCCCATCGCCTTCACATTCAGACGGTCCGTGGCGCCCTTGAACTGACAGCCGACTTCATCGTCATCGCTGTCGGGACAGAACCCGCTCGACCCTCCCACGTTCCCTTCGACAACCAGACCATCATCGATACCGACGGACTCCTGACCTTGAAACGAATTCCCAAATCGATCGTCATCGTCGGAGGTGGAGTCATTGGAACTGAGTATGCGTCCATGCTCGCCGCATTGGGAATCCCCGTCACCCTCATCGACAAGCGACCGCGGCTTCTGGAGTTTGTCGATGCAGAGATCATCGATGCACTCCAACGACAAATGAAGGAGCTCGGCGTCACGCTGTACCACGATGAAGAAGTTCTTGCGATCAAACGCAACTGGGACAAATCCATCCAAGTCTCATTGCGAAACAACCGGCCACTTCGGGCATCAACCCTCATGTATGCCGTCGGGCGTGTCGGAGCCAGCCGCACACTCAACCTGGCAGGCATTGGGCTACAGCCCGATACCCGTGGACGTTTGGCCGTCAACGAACACCTCCAAACCGCGATTCCCCATATTTATGCGGCCGGTGACATCATCGGATTTCCGGCGTTGGCCTCAACTTCGATGCAGCAGGGACGCCTTGCAGCCAGCCATGCATTCGGCCATTCGGATCGCACCGATAGCTTGCTGCTCCCCTACGGGATCTATGCGATCCCAGAAATCTCGATGGTCGGACGAAACGAGGAAGAATTGCAGCACACCCAAGTTCCCTATGCAGTCGGCCACGCCCGCTATAAGGAAATCGCCCGAGGACAACTGATCGGAGACGAAAGCGGCATGCTCAAGATCCTGTTTCACCGGTACACCAAACATCTCCTGGGAGTCCATGCGATCGGGGAGGGCGCGACAGAATTGATCCACATCGGCCAAGCGGTCATGGCGTTTCACGGCAAGATCGATTATTTCATCGACACCGTCTTCAACTATCCAACCCTCGCCGAATGTTACAAAGTTGCGGCGCTGGACGGCATGAATCGATTACCACGACCCTGGATCCCGTACTTGTGAGAGTGCACCGCTGTTCGGCAACTGTTCTAGGGTGATGACCGCGCACAACGAGCCACAACTGCAGTTCTCAAACCGGTGGACGTAGCGGAGAGTCGTTTGAGCCTTTGGAGGGACTCCATGTCTTTTTCGAACCATCTGAGAAAGCTGACGGTTTCAATCTGGGAGGCTCAACTCAGCCATCCCTTTGTCGTTGCACTCGGCGACGGCACGCTGCCTGAGCAAAAATTCAAGTACTATATCTTGCAAGATGCGAGGTTTCTCGGGGACCTCTCCCGTGTCTTCGCCGCAGGTATCCTCAGAGCTCCGGACTCAGACAGTGCGCTACGTTTCGCGAAGCTCGCCGAAGAAACCATCACGGTCGAGCGTAGTCTTCACGAGAACTACGGCCAACGATGGAATCTGACCCCCAAGCAGATGAGTTCTGTTCCCATGGCGCCGACTAATTATGCCTATACACGCCACATGCTGACAGTCGCGGCTTCGGGCACAGCCGTGGAAGTGACGGTGGTAGCCCTCCCCTGCGCCTGGATCTACTGTGTAGTTGGACAACACTTGTTACGGAAAGGGCACCCTGCCAAATCGCATCCGTATCGAGATTGGCTCATGCTCTATGCTTCACCGGAATTTGCAGAGGTCCAAATTTGGATGCGGAAGAAAGTGGATCAGTGGGCCAAGACCGCCGGCAAGGAAGAACTGAGGCGGATGGAAGAATCGTTCATCATCAGCTCACGGTACGAGTGGATGTTCTGGGAAATGGCATGGAACGAAGAACAGTGGCCGGTGTAGTTCGACGGGTCCCGTCATTGAGCAACCTGCTCGTGCTCACTCCACCCATCCCACCAGCGGGGCCCTTCCGTTTCGCACGAGCGGAGACTTGCTCAATGCTACCCGTCGAGGGAATGTAAGGAAAAGAGAAGAAAACAATTGGATCAATGATCGTCTCTTGTCACTATGAACCCGAAGGACTGTAGGGGACTGAGTATCTCTCCTGGTGATGTCGTCCGAATTATCGGCCTTCCCAACCTTTCACAAATGTCTGGTAGGACACGAAAGGAATCGGAACCGGTGTTCCGCCACCTCAAAGGCAAGTACAAGAAGGTGCGCTCCTTTAACCACATTGGCCTGGCAGAAATAGAGTTTAGAATCAGGGATGGGAAACTCGCAGGCCTTCACACCGTCTGGATAGAACCTTCCCTACTTAGACGAAAATCATAGGACTTACCAATGTACTGGACGGCTTCACCCGTTTACCGTCTCGTCAATGATACCTTCTGCAACACCTTTCAAGTATGATCGTAGCTATGATTTCTGTCTTGCCCTAGCCAATGCCAGTGCCATGGCCCCAATTGGCTGAGGGGATCGTACATTTTGGCTTGATGTCGATGGCCCTCTCCCACGCTGATCACGAGTTGCAGTATTCTCAGCTTTGGGCGATGCAGCGGGACGGCTCGCCGTATCTTCCAGACGCATCGTTAACGCAATCCGCTGGCGCTTCAGATCGATATCGATCACCTTCACCTTGACCACTTGCCCCGGCTTGACCACTTCATGTGGATCTTTAATAAATCGATTGGCCAGCGCCGACACGTGCACCAGGCCGTCCTGATGCACTCCGATATCGACGAACGCGCCGAACGCGGCCACATTCGTCACCACTCCTTCCAAAACCATACCAGGCTGCAAATCGCTCAGCGTCTCGACCCCTTCTCGAAACGTCGCCGTCTTGAATTCAGGACGCGGGTCCCGGCCTGGTTTTTCCAACTCGGCAAAAATATCGCGTACCGTGGGTAATCCAAACTGCTCATCGATAAAATCCTCTGGAGACAACCCCTTCAGAACGGCCGGTTGGCGCATCACTTCGGTAATCCCTGTTCCTAAGCGTGTCAGAATCCGTTCGACGACTGGATAGGCCTCAGGGTGAACGGCGGAGCGATCCAAGGGATTATCGCCATCGGGAATTCTCAGAAAACCGGCCGCCTGTTCGAACGTTTTCTCCCCAAGCCGCGGAACTTTCCGGATCGCTCCTCGATTGAGGAACGGGCCATTGGTATCCCGATAGTCCACGATATTCTTCGCTAGGGCTTTGTTCAGACCAGACACTCGCTCCAACAGCGGCGCCGAGGCCGTATTCACATTCACTCCGACGGCATTCACACAATCTTCAAGCGTGGCGTCGAGCGACCGCGCCAACGCTCGCTGATCGACGTCATGCTGATATTGGCCCACTCCGATCGCTTTTGGTTCGATCTTGACCAGCTCAGCCAGTGGATCCTGTAGGCGGCGGGCGATGGACACGGCACCGCGCAAGCTGACATCCAACTCGGGAAACTCCTTGGCCGCAAAGACCGAGGCAGAATAGACCGACGCTCCTGCTTCACTCACCACGATTCTTGCCACCGGTCGCTCAGGTGTTTGCGCTGCGACCAATTTGATCACCTCGCCTGCCAGTTTGTCGGTCTCGCGGCTCGCCGTCCCGTTTCCGATCGAAATTAATTGCACGCCATGTTGGGTGACAAGTCGCACGAGCGTCTCCAACGAACCCAGCCAGTCGTTCTGAGGTTGATGCGGATAGATCGTCGCTGTCTCCAGTAACTTCCCGGTCGCATCCACCACCGCGACCTTACAGCCAGTCCGAATACCGGGGTCCAGGCCGAGAATAGCCTTCGGCCCTGCCGGCGCCGTCAACAACAACTCATGCAGGTTACGCGCGAAGATCCGAATCGCCACGGCTTCGGCTCCTTGACGCAACTGCATCAGCAATTCCGTGCTGAGCTGGAGGTGCATTTTGACACGCCACGCCCAGTCGCAGACGCCGACGAGCCATCTGTCGGCGGGTCGTCCACGATCCTCAATTCCCGCATGAGCCGCAACCATGGACACGCATGGATGAGGAACAATCGTATCGAGCACCTCCCCCAAACCCAACTCCAGCTTCAACACCCCAAGGGCACGACCACGAAATAGCGCGAGCGCCCGATGCGATGGGATAGTCTTGATCGGTTCCGCATACGCATAGTAGTCGCGGAACTTCTCGCCCTCCGCCCTTTCCTTATCCTTCATCACCGTTGAAGTTAAGACTCCTTGATCCCAGAGTCTGGTCCGCAACGTGGCCAACAGATCGGCTGTTTCTGAAAACCGCTCGGTGAGAATATCCCGTGCCCCTTCGAGAGCAGTTTTAGCATCGGGGACATTGATCGCCTCCACTCCCTCCGCAGCCGGCTCCACCCGAATATACTTGAGAGCTTCTTGCTCGGGATGCAGCAGTGGATCGGCCATGAGACTATCAGCCAACGGCTCCAACCCTGCTTCGCGCGCGACCGTCGCGCGGGTACGGCGTTTGGGCTTGAACGGCAAATAAAGATCTTCCACAGCTTGCTTCGTGGTCGCCCCTTCGATGCTCGTGCGCAAGGCATCCGTGAGCTTCCCCTGTTCTTCGATTGAAGCCAGGACAGCGGCACGCCGTTCATCCAGCTCACGCAGATAGGAGAGACGCTCTTCCAATGAACGCAGTTGGGTATCGTCCAGATTTCCGGTCGCTTCTTTCCGATAGCGTGAGATAAATGGAACCGTCGCCCCTTCATCGAGGAGCGCAACCGCGGCTGAAACCTGGTGAACATCGACACGCAGCTCCTTGGCAATCGTGAGTGGGATCTTGGGGTCCGTCACTTGTGATGCGGCCTGAGTCGTTGCAGTCGTCATGGATTCTAAACCCGATCTTTCCGAACGCGTCAGTCGTCCACGTTCTCTGAGCATGTCATGAAGGGTTATCGTTGCTGATAGAGGGGCTGACGATATTCAGGACGTCATAGCACAAACGTAGCGAAACGTTACCGAGTCAGCGTGCCAAATGCCGCAAACAATTGCCCCGCCAGATAGTGGGTGCCTGGAACATCGCCCGACTGCTTACGTCGCAGGAAATTGTTCAGAACTCGTCCATCGGCAGCCTTATAGATTTCAGGATGCTGGAGATTCATTCGATACCGTTTAATTCCGGTCGAAAGTGAACTGACAAACAGCACGGTTCCATCAGGCTCAACCTTTTCCACGACACCGACGTGTGTCAGCGGATCATTCGGCAGGCCGTCTCGGTTGAAATCCCAGGTATTGTGAAAAAACACCAAGTCTCCAGGATGGACGGTCGGACCATAATGAATCCTCCCATGTTCGACAACATGGGTGTAGATACGCCCGACACCATTGCCCTCATTCAATTCCCCAAGTCCACCAAAGAGATCCACACGCTGTGAGGCATAGACTCCACGGACAAAACCGGAACAGTCGGGATTATAGTATCGACCATCAATGACCACTCTGGACTTGCCGACAAATCTCACGGCGGTCTTGGCCAAAGCCTTTTGCCGCGGAACCGCCTTGGCCATCGCGCAACATTGTGCGCCTCGTGTACCCATGGTAGGAATCACGTTCGGCCCGCCATGGGCCGACTGGCGGCTGGTCGTGGCACACCCATAGAGCACACCAAATACCAGGAAGGCCACAACACCAATCGCGAGGGTGTACTTATGGTCGTCTGAGCTCATCATCCACCAGTATACAATTCAACGGTGCTGATGCAACAGAGAATCCCCAAACAACTACCCGCCTGCACTCCCCACCGGTCCGCCTGGCTCAGTCATGCGCCATGGATCGAGCAGCGCAGTAAGGCGCTTTTCCGATAATACCTTCTGATCTTGAGCAATCTGACGGACCGTTTTACCGGACTTGTAAGCCTCCTTGGCCAGCTTCGCCGCTGCTTCGTATCCGATCTCAGGCGCCAAGGCCGTACACATGGCCAAACTTTCTTCGATGAGGCTCTTACAGCGTTCCTCGTTTGCCTTGATGCCTTCGATACACTTCGCGGCGAAGTTGTTCGAAGCGGTCGCGAGCAACTCGATGGACTGTAGCAGGTTATAGGCCATCACCGGCATCATCACAATCAGTTCAAAATTCGCTGCCTGGCCACCCACGGTGATGGTCACATCGTTCCCGATCACCTGGGCACAGACCATGGTCACGGACTCCGCAATCACGGGATTGACCTTCCCTGGCATGATCGAGGACCCTGGTTGCGTCTCGGGCAAATTGATCTCCCCGAGCCCGCACCGTGGCCCGGACCCGAGCCAACGAATATCGTTGGCGATCTTCATCAGGCTCACGGCCAGAGTCCGTAAGTGGCCACTCGCTTCGACGAGTGAATCCTGTGCCGACTGGGCTTCGAAGTGATTCTTCGCCTCCTTGAACGAGCATCCGGTCTCCTTGGAAATAATGGCCATGACCTTCGCCGAAAACTTTGGGTGGCAATTCAACCCCGTGCCCACAGCCGTTCCACCCAACGCCACCTCACTCAAGGCCTCCTGAGCTTGCTTCACCCTCTGAATACCCAGCTCGATCTGCCTCGCATACCCACCGAATTCCTGCCCGAGCCTCACCGGTGTGGCATCTTGCAAATGAGTCCGACCGATTTTCACGATCCGATCAAATTCCTTTGCTTTTCCCTTTAGGGCCTTGTGCAAGCGGGTTAGCGCCGGCAAGAGCTGCTGCTGCATCGCTTCCGATGCGGCGATATGGATGGCCGTTGGAATAACATCGTTGCTCGATTGGCCGAGGTTCACATGGTCGTTGGGATGCACCAGCTTGCTGCCGCGCGCGCCGCCAAGTCGTTCGGTTGCGCGATTGGAGATGACCTCGTTCGTGTTCATATTGGTGGACGTGCCAGAGCCGGTCTGAAAAATATCTACAGGAAACTCTGCATCCAGTTTTCCTTCGACCACTTCAGTCGCCGCCTGCTTGATGGCCTCTGCTGACTTCTTGTCCAACAAACCCAGGGACTGATTCACCGCCGCCGCTGCTCGCTTAATCAAGCCCATGGCTCGAATGACCGAGCGGGGCATGCGCAATGGGCTTATCGGAAAGTTTTCAATGGCACGGGCTGTTTGCACACCATAGTAGGCCTCGACGGGAACGGGCAGTTCTCCCATGGTGTCTCGTTCGATTCTGGTTGATCCAGACGAATTTCCTTGATTCGTTTTCATGCGCGGCGCTCCATGTATAAGAGGTTCTCAATGCTCGCGGGCGTCATAATAAACTCAGCCCGTCAAATTTCACAAGAGCATGCCGCGATGACTCTTCACCTGACCACCCATACCATTGAGGCAACACCTTACATAACAAAAGCCAAGAATTAGCCGTGCCTTGTTCAATGATGTACAGGCCTCGGCACGATCGAGGCATGTCACGATTAAGCCATAGGGTGATGGCCAGATAATGAGTACGGACGTATCAGGATAGACACCATTCGTTCTTCGAAAACAGCATCGACGGCCCTCTCTTCGCGGCATATTCGTCAAACTGACTACAGTGCAATCACGACCTAGCCTCACATCGCTTGTTCTGGAATATGATAGGAAAGGCGGCTGATCCCACCTTCTTTTGCTCATACCGACACAACCTTGACGCGTTGCACGCTTGCGCATCGTCAATTTTGTGAAATTATTCACCTCCACGTAACTACGTAATGTTCAATTCATTGGAATATTGAACGATGACAGCTTGGCGCAGCTCTTGCTTCTGTTCATTATCAGCTGTGTACGTACTCACCCTAGGAGGGCTCAATGGAATGTCCGAAGTGTAAGGGAATGATGCTGTTAGAGCGGTTCTCAGATTTCTTTCTCGTCTTCTATGCATGGAAATGCATTAACTGCGGAGCTATTATCGATCGCACTATTTCCCATAATCGCCGAAGGAGTCTGGCAGCCCGAGAATCTCAGGCCGTTGGTGCGCACTAACAAGGTAGCCTCCCTCTCTGGGCTCGGAATCCGAGCCCATGGGGACGATGGTTTTATTTGCTGCTTTACAAGACACAAAAAGGCCCGCCTGGGAGGCGGGCCTTTGTCCTACCGACACGTTTCGAATCGACTTATGCCACCTTCACGTCGATGGCTTTCGGTTTCGCCTTCTCCGACTTTGGGAGAGAGAGGTTGAGCACCCCCTCCTTGAACTCGGCCTTCACCTTGTCCTCGTCGATCACATCGGGCAGCGAGAAAGTCCGGACGAAACTGCCGTAAGACCGCTCGATCCGATGATACTTCTTTCCCTTCTCTTCCTTCTCATGTTTCCGCTCACCCTGAATCGTGAGGACCCCATCTTCGAGGGTGACTTTCACGTCCTCCTTCTTCACATCGGGAATCTCAGCTTTAATCTGATACTCCCCATCGGTTTCACTAATATCGACTGACGGTGTCCAGTCCGCCACAATCATCGTCTCTTTGCCGTTTGTCGCTCTTGTAGCCGGACGCGCAAACATGCGATTCAATCGATCTGAGACTTCTTCCAATTCCCGGAACGGATCCCATCGTACGAGTGCCATGGTAACCTCCTTTTGGCTTTGCCTATTGAGCTATCAGGTTATCTCTGCTGGCGCTGCGCCGATTCACCTGCTGAAAGATAGATAAATCGTGCGAGAAGAAAGTCAAGAGCCTTGGAAGAGTCTGTAAATACGGGTGTTAGCCCGTATTGTCCACGAGGCGTGGACAATACGCCCTTCAGGCTTCGACTCCGCCTCTGTGAGAGGAGGAGCTCCGCTCAGGGCGAACCCTGAGTTGGTGCGAAGCACCTTGTCGAAGGATTAGCGCCGGTCGATTGGCACGTACGGGCGATTGTGTTCCCCGGAATAGATTTGATCGGGACGAAATAGCTTATTTTCTCGTAACTGCTCCAGCCAATGGGCTAGCCAGCCCGAGACTCTGGACATTGCGAAGAGCGGTGTAAAGAGGTCGATATCAATACCCATCTTGTCGTAGATGATACCCGAGTAGAAATCTACATTGGGATAAATCCCCTTGCTGTTCAGAGATTCTCCCGCTGCGGCTTCCACTTCCAGCGCCACTTCATACAATGGAGAACTTCCGAATTCGCTAAACAATCGTCGACATAGTCCCTGAAGAACTGTTGCACGAGGGTCCTTCACTTTATAGACACGATGACCGAATCCCATTAACTTCTTCTTATTCTCCATCGCGCGCGCGACGTACGATCTCGCCTTCTCCGCGGTGCCGATTTCTCTCAGCATCACCACGACTTCCTCGTTCGCCCCTCCGTGTAGCGGCCCTTTCAACGCCCCGATCGAGGACGCAACAACAGTGTAGGGATCCGCCAACGTCGATGCCGTCACCAATCCGGTGAACGTCGAGGCGTTCATCGTATGTTCGGCATGAAGGATCAGGCAGTCGTCAAAAATATCCGCCCACAATGCCGGAGCCACGGACTCCGTGAGCATATACAAAAAGTTCTCACTGAAACCAAGATCATCTCGCGGAGGGATCGGATCATCACCGTGCCGCAGCCTGGCCCAGGCTGCCACGATCGTCGGCAACTTGGCCACAAGCCGCACGGCGCTCCAATAGTTATTCTCGACGTCTTTCACATTGCGGCCTGGATAAAACATTCCAAGCGCCGCCACGGCTGCCTGGAGGGCGTCCATCGGGTGCCCCTGTTCGGGTAAGCATTTCAGCAAGTCGACGATGCTGAACTTAATGCGTCGATGGTGGGTGACATCTCTGCTCCATTCTTGGAACTTAGTCGCCGAGGGAAGGTGCCCGAAGAGAAGCAAATAGGCAGTTTCCAGGTAAGAGGAGTCCGCGCACAGCGTCTCGACCCGAATCCCACGATACTCAAGAATCCCACGTTGACCATCGACATCGCTAATCGAGGACGTGGCAGCTGGAACACCGGCCAATCCCGGCATGAAATCATGCGGCATGATGCACCCTCACACAGAACATTAGGAATTACGATTACCCTATCATAGCTCTGTGCCATTCTTGCAATGGAAAATGGGGGTTGGCATACTGAACACGATCGCGGTGCACGGTATGTGCTCGGTGATTGGATAAGGAACGAGAGACGTGGATGCTACGCAAAGCTGCCATCACCATTGGCTGCCTGTTCCTTCTGGAGTTCATCATCATCGGACATCCTTGTGCCTGGGCGGACGATGTGACCGCGTTCGCGGTCGTCAGTGAAAATCCACAAGATAGTGCACGAGTTTCCGCCAAAGTTTCCATCGGTGATTCCGTCGCAGACCTGAGACTGCTGGCATCTGAACCGATACTCTCCAACCTGATTTGGAAGAAATTGGAAATCTGTCACGCGCTGAGGCTGGAAGGGCACAAATCTGCGGAAGGCTTCCATGTCCTGTCGGTTCGTGCTATCGATGCCGCCATGCTCCCGATGGTGTTGCAGGGATTTGCAGGCGATTGCCTCTTGCGGAAGGCCTTAGAAATCGCTCCGTTTGTCGATTGAGCTCAGCGACACCCTCGATCAGGCCATACAGTCCGAGCATCGATCGGGTTCCTGATCGGAATCGCTTTCCTCCATCGTCAATGGAAACAGCACGGCACAGGATCGGCAAGGTCGAATTTCGAAGTAGGGAACACCGTGCTCATCGATTTCGGTCGGCAGCAGAAGCTCACGAGGATCGTATCCCACCAACGCGCCGTCTCCAAACTTCACGACGGCAAGGCGGTCATTGAAGGCTTCAAAGGCGGCTTCCTGTCCTTTGCGTGCCAGTACATGGCCGAGCACAAAGACCGGCTGCCCCTTGCGCTTGATCCGAAGGTCCTTCAATGTTCGCTGCATGGTGGTTGTGCAAGCAAACTGACCGGCTGAGCTGGTTCCGACCCAGGGCATGGACAATCCCATAGCGTAACGGTTACTGTTCGTGATCTAACCATAGACTGAAAAAAATCGTCAAGACACGTTCTTTCACACAAGGAGTCATCATGGCAGACATTACTATCTATCAGAAGCCGACCTGTACCACGTGCCGACAGGCTGTGCAGGCCCTCAAAGACAGTGGGAAATCATACACCGCAATCAACTACTACGAACAACCCTTTACCAAATCTCAGTTAAAAACCCTCCTCAAGAAGGCCGGCCTGGCTCCCAGGGATGTACTCCGAACCAAGGAAGAGATTTACCAAGAACTTGGCTTGGGCAAGAAACAGCTCTCTGACGATGAACTCCTCGACCTGATGGTGAAACATCCGGACCTTATTCAACGACCGATCGTCGAGAAGGGCGACCAAGCGATCCTGGCGAGGCCGGCGGATTCGATCAAGACACTCCTCTAGCAGGATGCTGAAAAAGTCCGCCAGCGGCGTTCTCGCATCGCTCAGAGCCTCAACGTACCGAGGCATACGCCTCGTCTCTTCGCTCGCTGCGGCCTTGCTGGACGCGCCTCTTTGAGCATCCCGCGTGCCGTAAAGGATTCAGGAGATGGGCGTATGTTTGGGAGACGACCACCGGATTGCCCGCTTGTCCGGATCGATGGTGACGGTGAGTCTTCCTTCCAATGCGTCGAGTAGGACCTCTCCAACCAGTACCCGGCGCCAACCCCTGAGGAGGGGGAGGTCCAGCGTTGAATGATCGGTCTTGGCCTCAACTAATGCCTGCAGGTCTGCGGTGGTTGCCAGAAGGGTAGGCGCGATCTCCGCTTGGTTAGCGCAGGCCTTGACGATCGCTTGCAACAGTTCGACCAGCCCGGTCGACTCCGGTTCCGGTTTACGCGCTTTCGAGAGCACAGGCCAGGATGAAGAAGGAAGCGCAAGCGCCGTTTGAATGGTCGCTAACAGAACATCTCCGTTGCGATCCGCTTCCGAGCTATGGAGCCCGCGCACGTTGCGTAACTCATCCAACTGTCGTGGCGGATGTCGCGCCAGCTGCAGCAGGACTTCATCCCGGACGACACGATTGCGAGGGACGTTTCGCCGTTTCGCCTCCCCTTCCCGCCACGCTGCGAGTTCACGAAGGACCGCAGCTGATTTAGGCTTGAGTTGGTCCCATCCACGTACGCGCTGATAGCGCTCTTGCGGCTCGCGCCGAGTCTCGCCGACTACCGTCTCCAGACGAGAAAACTCTTCGTGTACCCATTCCAGCCTGCCGAGCTTCGACAACCGGCTGTGTAAATGATCGTGAATCGCCAACAGAAACGTCACATCTTCCAGCGCATAGGCGAGTTGCTCATGGGACAGCGGACGCGCGCTCCAATTAGTAAAGGTGTGCGCCTTGTCCAACCGCTTCCCATGGACCCTCTGGACAAGATTGGCATAGGCAACTTGATGGCCAAATCCGACCATCGCCGCAGCGATCTGGGTATCGAAGAAGGGTTTTGGAACTTGTCCGGCATGGACCGCAAAGAGATCGAGGTCTTGCCGCCCCGCGTGCACGACCTTTTCAACGGCTGGATCACATACGATTTTCCAGAATGTCTCCAACATTCCGTTCGACTGGACCGCAGGAAAATCGATGACCGCAGCCGTCTGTTCCGTCGCGACTTGGATGAGCTCCAATCGCGGCACGAAGCTATCTTCCCCCACGAATTCCGTATCGAGGGCCATACGTGAGCAATCTCGAAGTTGTTCGCACAACTCGCCGAGTTCTGGCGTGGTGGTGATATAGCGAGGCGTGGTGGAATTTTTCACAGGATTGTCACTCAGAAGGGGTGTAGGGGCGATCGGGAGGCCGCATCGGCTCGGTGTTACTCAGGCTCAGATATTCCTTGAGAAATTGGTAGGCCTCCAACATGCGGCGGAGTTCTGGCTCTGAACTCCGATCACCGTTGTTGGCATCGGGATGGAGCTGCTTGGCCTTCGTTCGGAAAGCCGCCGTGACATCGGCAAGAGAACTTCCGAACTCCACCCCCATGATGGCGTAGGCATCCAACGCATTATTCACCGAGCTCGGATTTTCCGAAAGGGCCCCGCTTCCGCTGGCAGCTTTGAGCATATCGGCAAGGCTGACCCGTTTGCGACGGCGGCGGGGACGTTCGCGAATTTCGCTGTCGAATTCATCCCAACGGTCTTCCACGAATTCAAGCCTGGATTCGAGCCGCATCGCACCGCTCAGGTCGCGGACGACCTCCAATTCTTCCTCGATCTCGATCAGCGACTTGATGATTTCTTCCAGCCCATGTTCAACCTGGAAAAATCCATCCACCCGTTCTTCCATCATGGTTTCCACGGCACAGTCCAGACTGTCTTCCGTCTTGGTGCGGAGGGAACCGATGCGTTTTTGCATCCCGCTCCGAAACTTCAGAAATTTTGCGGTCGAAAACGGCATTGAGGCGCTCTAGCTCCTGAACGGGCGTATTCTACCACAGCGGCCTTGCCGGTCTGAAGGCTACAACGAGCGATGGCTGACAGATAAGGCCAGGACGGAAGGTTACACAAATTCAGCAGGATCGTCCGGTTTAGCTCGTCTTCTGGCGACCCCGGCCGTACGCGCTGCAGTCGAAACAGCCCGCGCCACACGGGGGACAACCTCTTTGTCGAAGATACTGGGAATGATGTAGTCTTCGCTCAATGTCCCCTCCGGAATCACATGGGCGATGGCCTGGGCTGCGGCCAACTTCATGGCCTCGTTGATCTCGCTGGCTTGGACATCGAGCGCGCCGCGGAATATTCCGGGAAACGCCAGGGCATTGTTGATCTGGTTGGGATAATCTGATCGTCCAGTTGCAAAAATCGCGGCGTGGGAGAGGCCAAGCTCCGGTGGAACTTCTGGATCCGGGTTGGCCAGGGCAAACACAATTCGATCGGACACCATCAAATCAAGATCATCGGCCGTCAGCATATTGCCGACTGAAAGCCCGATAAAGACATCGGCCCCTTTTAACGCATCACGCAGCGTGCCTCGTGGCCGGTCACGAGTCAAACAGGCGCGCAGATCAGTCCGGCAGGCCCGGAGTTCTTCAGCCTCTCCATAGAGGATGATCCCTTCCTTGTCGCATCCTAGCAAATGGGACGCCCCGGCCGCCAGCAAGATACGACAACAGGCCGTGCCTGCTGCGCCAAGCCCATTCACGACGATCCGAATTTGGTCTAGTTGCTTCCCCGTGACCCTGAGCGCATTAGTCAACGCCGCGAGCAGGACCACGGCCGTGCCGTGCTGATCGTCATGCATCACTGGAATATCGAGCGTTTGTTTCAATTTCTGCTCAACCTCGAAACAGCGTGGCGCGCTGATGTCCTCCAGGTTGATCCCGCCGAACCCTGGCGCGATCCCTTGAACGATCCGCACAATCTCATCTGGGTCCTGGCTGTTCACGCAGATGGGCCAAGCATCGACTCCGGCTAATTCCTTGAAGAGCATCACCTTCCCTTCCAAGACCGGAAGCGCCGCTTCAGGGCCGAGATTACCCAACCCCAATACGGCAGATCCGTCCGACACGACCGCCACACTGTTGCTCTTACTTGTAAAGGAATACGCCTTGGATTTGTCTTTGGCGATCGCTTGCGAGACACGACCGACGCCCGGGGTATAGACCATCGACAGGACATTTCTGGTGCTGATTGGGAACTTGCTGCCGACTCGTATCTTTCCCCCAAGATGGAGCAGAAAAATGCGATCCGAAGCGGAAACCACCGTGACATCGGGTAATTCGCCAAGACGAGCCACAACCTTTTCCCCATGCTCTTCACTCTGCGCATCAAACGTGATGTCGCGAACCATGCGGGTTTTTGTGGCGGAAACAAGATCGACAGCTCCAAGGTTGGCCTGTTCCTCCGCCAGCAGTGCTGCCACCTTGGCAAAGATGCCAGGCGCGTTGGCCAGCTCTAAACGGACCGTCAGTCGGTAATTGGAATACGGGCCGATCTCTGTCATAGGACCCTCACGTTGGCTCCAGGGTATCACAACCAATTATCACGGCAAGGAGCGATTGAGGTCGCGCACGATGCGCAACGAGGATCGCGGAGGAAGTCAGCATATCAAAACTGCGCCTAAGTCACATGAAGGTGACGTGCGACTGCAGACCAAACTCAGCTCACTTTAAAATACAATGAATATAAGGCCATAACAGTGGCAGAATTCAGCGCTGGCGAAGGTACTCGTCTACTGAAAACCCCGCATCCTTGAGAATCCTCACAGCCAACCCTCTGCCTATATCACATCCGGTGTGCACGGGAACCGTGACAGATAGAGAGCGACCAGCATGCCGGAGGGTTAAATGGCTTCCAGCTTGCCGATCTTCAACGAATCCTTGTGACTTGAGAAATCGAATCAGGTCCTGAGCCGTGACTTGCGGCATCCGCGGCATTAAGGCACCGCGACGGTTAATTCTTCGACATGCACCAGTTTCTCGTTTTGAGGGATTGGCTGGTGATGTGCCAGGAGGGATTGAAGGTGCTGTTGAATCGCTTCACGAATATTACGCTTGGCTTCCTCAATAGTTTTCCCGTTACTGAAACACCCCGGCAACGTCGGGCTGTACGCCAGATACCCGACATCGTCAGTTTCTCTTTCGACAACAATCTCGAAGGTGTAGTAAGTCATCGGTCACCCTTTCGAGCTTGAAGTATAACACAAGCATGCCCTATCTCCACCGGATAACGTCTCATTTCTGCTTATTGCTAAGACCAGTAGCTTCGCAAGATCAGCGGGGCAAACCGTCATATACCAGTGAACTACTCGAACCGCGCCTTCGCCATCTCAAGATCGGCCAAGAGGGCGTGGAACTGAATCTCACGACACAAAGGAACAATGCTCAAGAGGTCTCCTAGCAAGGAGCAAGGAAGCAACGTTGCGGATAGCTCTCATAAAGAAACACAAACACAAATGCCCAGAGGATAGTCACGGAAGGGATTCTTGCTTCTGCTTCCCATCCAAGAGACAACTCACATTCATGTCGCCCAAGACGTTGATCGTGGTGCGGCAGCGATCGAGAAACCAATCTACAGTCAACAAGACTGGGATGTATTCCACTGGAAGCCCGACGGCAGCAAAGACCATAGTCATCGTCACCAAACCCGCTTCAGGGATGCCTGCAGCGCCGACTGAGGCAATAATACTCGTCAACACCACCATCATCTGCTGTTGAAGACTCAGTTCCATCCCAATCATTTGGGCAATGAACAAGGCCGCCATGGCTTCATATAACGCCGTGCCGTCGTTGTTAAAGTTTGCCCCCACCAGCGCTCCCATGCTGGCGGACTGCTCGCGTAATCCAACTTTTTCTCTAAGAGAAACATAGGTCACCGGCATCGTGGCCGTCGAGCTGGCCGTCGAGAAAGCCATGACCAGTGCATCGCGCCCACCACGCAGCAGCTCAGCTGGGCGCACCCACGAGCCGAAGCGGATCCGGAGGAGGTAATAGATCGCTTGGATTGCAAGCGCGAGTAGCACACACAGAACAAAGATCCCTAGCGCTTTGAATTGCGCAAAGCCCTTAGTCCCTACGATGCTCGCGACGATGCCGAACACGGCCAGCGGCACGACCGCAATGATCCAGTGCAAGATTGTGATCAGTGCTTCGAGGAACAATTCGACAAGGTGTCCCACGGTCATGATGGGTCGCTCCCGTTCCTTACGGAGCGCCATACCAAACGCCACGGCGATAAAGATCACGCCGATCACCTTCCCATCATCGCCGAGTGGCCCAAGGAGGCTCTTCGGGACATTTTCAAGAAAAAGGGCGAGCGAGTTGGCGCTGTGCGTGGCTTCTTCGTGAGCTATTGGTGGCGTGATGCCTGCCCCTTCACCAGGTTGAATCAGATTGGCAACTGTCAGTCCAACCATGATGGCCACCAACGTATTGAGCAGCAATAACCACGGCAAGCGCCTCGCCAACGGTCCACCGAGATTCGTTGTCATGAACGTGTGCACGATTGCCGCTAGGATCAACGCTGGCGCGAGCGCCCCGAGGAGGCGCAAGACCAGCTTCCCTGGCACCGCCAGGACAGCGGCATCGCTGCCCATCAGCAAGCCCGTCAAAACGTCGAGGATCAACGCAATCACGATCCGCGCATAGAGAGGGATGTTCTGCCACCGAGCTATTAGGCCCGTCTTCAGCGTAACAGTCATTGATTTCACTAAAGTTTTTCAGTCACAAGCTTTCACTCAGATGCTTCTGCTGCCCTGCTCCAGAGAGGAACGACTTGATGGGTTAGCTGAGATAGGAATCGGACGGTTTTGGATTCTGAATGTTCTGGAGGACAGCTTGCAAGAGAATCTGGTCACCGAGATTAAGACATCGCTCCCGGCTGTACATGTTATCCGTGCTCCCGTGTAGTTGAAGAGCTGGCGCGATCGTCAGCAGACATGGGGCTTGATCTCTTAACGGTTTGTCACGACCCATTCTGCTTCACCATCACCCTCGTATACTTGGGGGCATCATCGGAGCTACGGTCGATCACACATGTGAAAGCGATGACTTCTCGATCATCTTCTTTCTTCCCACGCGTAGGAGTGCAGTGCATACTTTTCACGGCCTCTCGATGCAGCTCCTCAAGACGTGCTTGATATGCACCAAGTTTCTTCAAAATTACACCTTCATGCTTCTTCCAAACTTGTTCAGTCTTTCTGACATGATCGATCCTCGGGATTCCATTATACGGGGCTTCAAATTCATAGTTAATTTGACGGTCAAATAACTCACCATCTTTATCAATGGTAACTTTTGAACGGCTCTCATTTTCTGCTCGAGCAACATATTCGTATTTGCCATTAATTTCCACTTCAACCTTCTGCTCCGTCTTTTCTTCCCCATTCAATATGTACGTGCCTTCTGACGCTGAATTCTGTTCACAGCTTTTTGCCTCCCATGTACCTTTTTCGGAAGTTGCCTTTATACCTTGTTCCTCTATAAGGGTGTATCTTCCCCAAAGCTGGTAAACCCCTCTCAAGTTTTCACATGTTTCCCTGCTTCGTGCCCATGGATCTGGCGGCTTGTTCACTTCAAGCTCTTGAGTTGGCGTATTATCAGGGTAAAAGCCAGGAGGCTTACGCTCGAGACCGACCATAACTATACCCGCCAATATCAATATTACTGCCATTAGCAGGTAAACTACTAGCGTGTATTTTCTCCTCTCATTTCGTCTCTCAGCTTCCCGACTCTCAGTTCCCCGTCTCTCAACCTCCCGTCTCTCAGCTTCCAGCGCTTGAACTCTCTGAATGACTCTATCGATACTAGGATGATCAATTTCCTCTGAGGTAGACGCTATAACCTGTCGGGCTTTGAGATAAATCGGCAAGTTATTCTCTTTCAGCGTTGCCGGAGGAAATATTACGGTTATGATAAGCTTTTCATTGTTTTTACATTCTTCCTTAATACGATGTCCAAGCTCCGTACTAAAGTATCGACTCTTATCGCTTGCAGCTCCATGATCGTAGAGAATGATAAAAACATCAGCTTTTCGAATCTGCTCCTCTATTCCTACCTTCCACTTGTTACCTGCGCGTAGTGTTTCACTATCTAGGAATACGTACGCAAATCCTCGGTTTAGGAGTTCCCAATAGATGTTCTCGGCGGATTGCTCAAACTCTCGAGGATAGGAAATAAAAATGTGCATTTCTCATACCTTCTAAACGGCGATAAGGGGCAGAGTGTAAGCTCCCCCTAATTTGAGACAGTCTGAAAGGAGAACGTTCTGGCACAATAGTCACTCTTAGCCAGGAGGTTCTCATGCGGCAGTCGAAGTTCACCGAAACCCAAATCGTGTCAATTCTTAAGGAGGCTGACGCTGGCCGTCCCGTCAATGAGCTCTGGCGGCACTACGGCATCAGCTCCGCCACCTACTACAAGTGGAAAGCCAAGTATGGGGGCTTGGAGGCCTCTGATGTGAAACGGCTCAAGGAATTGGAACAGGAGAATAGTCGCCTCAAACGGATGTATGCCGACTTGTCTTTAGAGCATGCCGCACTGAAGGATGTGGTCGCAAAAAAGCTGTAGGGCCCGCTGTACGCCGGGAGCTCGTGACGCAGTTGGTCACGGAGCATCGACTTCCAGTTCAGCGGGCCTGTCGCGTCGTGGGGCTGAGTCGCGCCACCTACTACCGGCCGGTGGTGGACAGGGTGCAGCGGGATGCACCGGGGATTGAGGCGCTGACGGCCGTGGTGACAGCTCACCCACGCTGGGGCTTCTGGAAATGTTTTGCCCGGTTACGGCTGGACGGGCATCGCTGGAATGCAAAACGAGTGTGGCGGGTCTATCGCCAGCTGCGGTTGAATCTGCCTCGACGCACGAAGAAGCGCCTCCCAGTGCGCCTCCGTCACCCGTTGACGGTCGTGCCTGCGCCCAATGCGGTGTGGGCCCTGGACTTTATGAGTGACACGCTCTATGGCGGACGCCGGTTCCGAACCTTGAATATCCTGGATGAAGGCGTGCGAGAGGGGCTCGCGATCGAAATTGATACCTCGCTGCCCGCTGAACGAGTCATTCGGGTGTTGGAGCAAGTGGTGGCCTGGCGGGGACAGCCCCAGGCCTTACGTCTCGACAATGGACCAGAATTTCTGGCGGAGTGCTTTGCTGGCTGGTGTGCGGAGCACAGCATCGCTCTGCGCTATATTCAACCAGGCAAGCCGAGTCAAAATGCGTTTGTCGAACGGTTCAATCGGACGTTCCGGCATGAAGTGCTGGATGCTTATGTGTTCGACTCGCTTGAGCAGGTGCGGGAGATCAGTGCCCAATGGATGCAGGAGTACAATGAAGAGCGGCCCCATGACACGCTGGACGGAATCCCGCCCGCCATGTATCGGGCCCATCGCGAAGCGAGAACTTCTCCTTTCGAAGTGTCTCCTTGACGGGGGAGCTTACAAGAGTACGATATCTGTAGAGTGATCTGTTCGCTTCGGAGGTTTCCCACGTTTGCTCATTTGGTTGTCTACTGATTTTCCACGCTACATACAATAAATATGGATACCGAAGCGGACTGAGTCGAGGTTCACACCACATCGTTAGAAAGCCTCCCGTACCATTACGGCGGGAACTTTACGCTAGAGCTAGCGTAGCGGTCAATGATCTTGCTATGCGAGCTCAGCCTGAACCACAGACATCTCAAATTTGGGACGATAAGAATGGTTGGACTCGCTCATTAAGCGGTCAGACCAAGTCGGTACAGACATTCCCTTGGAACGAATCGTCTCTTTCGTTTCGTGAATCCTTCCGTAGTGGCAGTATGCATTCAGCGACATCCACACTGTCCCTTCAATGATAGGAGATCAGAATCTTGCCCATGCAGCTCACGTTAGGCAATTCCCAACCAGGCCCCACCGACGCGAACATAGAAAGTCGTTTTCTCTTCTTCCCCGTTGAGTCGTTGATACGTGGTTACATTCGGCGCGGTCCTAGAAGGACACCGTATCTCACCCACGTTGCACCACCCCATTCCAAGACCAACCATGTCTCAGAGGTTCCGCCCAAGCTGTGTAACAACAGCGGGGCTGTGCCCTATGGAGGAGCAAAGCATGTGCCGGTATCAGCAAGACGGCATCAACGCTTATTTGCCAGCGTGATATGGCCTACGTAGTAATAAGACAACGCATATCCTAGATGAGCACGTGTATCAAATTCTACGTAAAACGTATCGTTTGAGATACACCGTCGCTAGGGTCGAGTAGATGAGCGGGGATTGAATAATCGCTTTACACTTTGCACCACCTCGTTGACGCTCCTCTCGTGCCAATGCTAGGGTGCATAGATGTCAACGCCTACTACTTCAGAAAAACGAAATCCTAATCGGCTCGTCCACGAAACAAGTCCTTACCTCCTTCAACATGCCTACAACCCGGTAGATTGGTATCCCTGGGGACCAGAAGCACTGAAGGCTGCGAAGGATTTGCATCGCCCGATTCTCTTGTCGATCGGCTATTCCGCCTGCCACTGGTGCCATGTGATGGAGCGAGAGTCGTTTGAGAACGAGGCGATCGCCGCGCTCATGAACAAGCATTTCATCTGCATCAAGGTCGATCGTGAGGAGCGGCCGGATCTGGACGACATCTATATGGCCGCCACCGTCTCCATGAATCATGGGCAGGGCGGCTGGCCGATGACAGTGTTTCTGACGCCGAATCAAGAACCCTTTTTCGCCGGGACCTATTTCCCGCCGGAAGATCGATGGGGCCGGCCTGGCTTCGGCTCGCTGCTCAAGAAGATCGCCGACTATTGGGACACGCGTTCATCAGAGGTTCAAGCCCAGGCCAAAGAGATCACCCATCAACTCCAGGCAACCAGACAGACCTCATCCCCGATTTCCATCAGCGAGTCGGTGCTTCTCGAAGCTGTGGACCAGTTTCAGGAAGAGTTTGACGAGACCCACGGCGGGTTCGGCAGCGCGCCGAAGTTTCCTCCGGCTATGGGGCTGTCGTTCCTACTCAGGAGTCACCGACGCTCGGGTGATTCCCGCACCCTCACGATGGTGACGAAGACCCTCGACATGATGGCAGCAGGTGGAATCTATGACCACATCGGCGGTGGATTCGCGCGCTACTCGACCGACGCGCGGTGGCTAGTTCCTCACTTTGAAAAAATGCTCTACGACAATGCCCTGCTGGCTCGTGTCTATGTCGAGGCCTATCAAGTCACCAGGAAACCGGACTATCGACAGGTGGCTACCGAAATCCTTGACTACATCGGACGGGAGATGACCGGTCCGGAAGGCGGGATCTATTCCTCCACAGACGCTGATTCCGAGGGAGTCGAAGGAAAATTCTTCGTCTGGACCGCTGATGAAGTCCAGGAGGTTCTCAAGAACAACGAAGACGCTCGCCGTTTTTGTGCGCTCTATGACATTACGGCAGCAGGCAATTGGGAGCACAAGAACATTCCCAATCGCCTCCGACCCATCGAAGAAGTAGCACGGCAACTCAATCTCACCACGGACGAGTTGAGAGAGACCGCCTCCCGTACAAAGCCTCTACTCTATGAAGCCCGACGCCAACGCATACCGCCTGGACTGGATGACAAGGTGATCACCGCATGGAACGGTATGATGTTGTCTGCTGTGGCTGAGGCGGCGCGCGTTTTTGGGGAAGCCCATTATCTGGAAAGTGCCAAACAAACGGCCGATTATCTGTTAAAACATCATGCCAAACCGGACGGCCGACTACTCCGGACATCTCGAGCCGGTCGCGCCCATCTCGATGCCTATCTGGAAGACTACGCCTACTTGGCCGAAGGGCTGATCGATCTCTATGAAGCCGGTGCCGATGAATCCTATCTTCATGCTGCGGCGCGGCTCGGTGATCTTCTCCTCAAAAATTTCATGGATCCGGAACAAGGCGGATTCTTCACGACGGCGACGCAGCACGAATCCCTCATTCTCCGGCACCGCGACGGGACGGATGGCGCAGTGCCCAGCCCAAACGCGGTGGCCGCGTCCTCGCTCGCGCGCTTGTCCTACCACTTCGATCGCGACGAGTGGCGTCACGCCTCGATCTCTGCGATCCGTGTCTACGGCCGGCACATCACTCGGTATCCACGTGCCTTTGCCAAGAGTCTGGCGGTGCTGGATTTTCTCACCGAAGGACCGGTGGAACTGGCTATCGTCCCCGGCAAGTCGAGCGATGAGCTTCGCGCGCTCCGTGCTGCAGTGGCCCAGTGCTATCTACCGAACCGCGTCGTGGCAACCAGCTTGCCTGACCTCTCCTCAACCTTGCCACTCCTGAAAGACAGAACAGCCGTTTCCGGCGCCGCCACGTTGTACGTCTGCCGGAATTACAGTTGTCGCCAACCGATCACCGATCCCCGCCTAGTGGCAGAGGCGCTGGCGAACGAGCGCACAACCACGCTGGGCCAGGATCGAGAGCCCAAACTCCTGCAAGGCACTACCCTTTCTGGATTTGCCACAAGCCAGGGCACCGCCGCCTATGCGTCCCGCATGATGGCACGAGATGGTTCATCCGGACTCACCCACGCCTTTACCACCTTGGGCACAACAGGTCTCACGACCACGCGAGTCGGATTTGGTACCTATCGCGTCGATACGCACAATGCCGAATACCGCGACGCGCTGAGGCAAGCTTTGCGAAGCTCGTGCAACCTAATCGATACCTCGACCAATTACACGGATGGTGACAGCGAACGTCTGGTGGGATCGGTACTGGCGGAGCTCGTGGCCACGGGCGAGGTTCGACGGGATGAAGTGATTGTCGTCTCAAAAATTGGGTATGTGCAGGGCCAGAATCTGAAACTTGCCGAGGAAAGAGAAAAAGCCGGGCGCCCCTACCAGGAAGTCGTTAAATATGGAGATGGGATCTGGCACTGCATCCATCCAGAGTTCCTAGCCGACCAACTGGCATTGTCCCTCGATCGGCTTGGCCTGGCTACGTTGGACATCTGCCTATTGCACAATCCGGAGTATTATTTCTCGGAGGCCAAGCATCGCGGGGAATCAGACCTGGCGAAACTTCGCGAAGAATTTTATGCTCGTTTGGAACGCGCCTTTGCCTATTTTGAAACCCAAGTATCGAAGGGTCGGCTCCAGTACTATGGTGTGTCGTCGAATACCGTCGCATCCTCGAGCGACGATCCTGAAGCGACATCGCTCGCGCGCATGGCCCAAGCCGCCCAGTCCGCAGCTGAATCGGCAGGATCAGCACGTCATCATTTTCAGGTCCTTCAGTGCCCCATGAATCTCTTTGAGTCTGGCCCAGCGCTGACCGCCAATACGGGCCCATCCCACTCACAAACCGTCCTTGAGTACGCCGCTCACAACCATATTGCGGTGCTGGTGAATCGGCCGCTCAATGCCATGGTGGGACAGAACCGGATGCTCCGACTGGCCGATCTGCCGCTCGACGAAGAGCCAATCGATTTCAATCGCCATCTCGGGGAACTGGGCGCGCTTGAGCAGGAATACCGAAGCTCCCTCGCGCCGCATATTGAAGGCATCGGAACGAACGTGACACCAACAGACTTCTTCAAGTGGTCGATCGAACTGCAACGTGTTCGTCCTCAAATCCAAGGGCTGGAGCATTGGGAACAGATCGAACACCGCATGATCGCACCTCAAGTCAACCAGGTCTTCCAGCTCCTCGAGCGTGGACTTTCAGGAGACGTCGCCGAGCGTTGGACTGCCTGGCGCCAACGCTATGTTCCTGTGTTCCTAACGCTGCTGCGTGGGCTCCGGCACGAAGCGACGGCGAGGAGTCGTGCACAGGCCGACCGTGTCACGAAGACCATTGATCCGTTTCTACCGGTATCGTGCCTCGCCTCCTCACTGTCGCAGAAAGCACTTTGGGTCCTGGCCAGCACGCCAGGAGTGACTTGCGTCCTAAACGGCATGCGAACAACCCGGTATGTGGAAGATAGCCTCTCACTGTTGAAGTGGGAACCGCTCAAAGACACTCGACCCATTTATGAGGGCATGGCAAAGCTCACCCTGTAAGAACGCTCGCCTATTATTCCCTCTGCAAGATCGACAAGAACTCCCTCGCACCTGTTTGCCGCTGTACATGTCAGCAGTCCGCTTTCATCCACCAAGATAACGTGCAAGCCTCACTCGTGCCAAACGGACGCCCCCAACAACAATTAACGCACCGCTTCTTGACAGCCCTTGTCCCCGTTCATTAAGGTCCAGTGATTCTCTTATCTAGGATCTTCCTTGTGCCAAAACTTGCCGTCATCGATATCGGAACCAACTCCATCCATCTCGTCTTGGCTGAAATACTGCCGGATGCCAGCTTCAAAATTCTCGATCGCTTTAAGGACATGACCCGGTTAGGGAACGGCGCGTTTGCGAACAAGCGACTGGCCGACGAAGTCATGGCCAGAGGTCTGGAAGTTCTGAAGACGCTGGTGACACTCGCCCGCAATAAGGGGTTTGACCGTGTGATCGCGGTCGCCACCAGCGCAGTACGCGAGGCTGAAAACGGCGGTGATTTCGTCGCAATGATCCTGGAAGAGCTCGGCTTGAAGGTGCGTGTGATCAGCGGAGTGGAAGAAGCCCGACTGACCTTCCTCGGAGTCAAAAACAGCATCGCGCTCCCGGACGGGCCGACGCTGATCGTCGACATCGGCGGCGGTTCCGTGGAGCTGATCGTGGGCAATCGCGAAGGAATGCTCCATGGCGTGAGCTTGAAACTCGGTGCCATCCGTTTGGCCGAGCACTATCTCACGAAAACGCCACCATCTGAGTCGATGATGCAGAGCCTGGAACAAGCAGTACGCTCCCACCTGCGCGAAGTCGTCACCTCGTTCAAAATAAAAAAGTTTCTCTCGCTGATCGCCACCTCAGGGATGGCCGGCAATATCGGTGAAGTGATCCATCTACAACGCACCGGACGGCCGCTGCCACAGCATAATCTTGCGACGGTCTCGCTCAAAGATCTCCGTGCCCTCGAAGCCGAGCTGGCCGAGAGCTCAGTGAAGGCGCGCTTGGCCATTCCTGGCTTGGACCCCAAACGCGTTGATACCCTTCTTCCGGCCACTGTGCTCCTCCGCTGTCTCTTGGAGCTTTCCGGCCTCAACGAGCTGACGTTATGCGACAAGGCGATCCGTGAGGGGGTGATCTATGATTTCATCGTACGCCATCGAGAGGGATTGAAGGCTGAGCGTGAAATCCCAGATGTCCGTCGTCGCAATGTGATCCGCCTCGCGCGCCGCTGTCACGCGCCGGAAGCGCATTCACTGCATGTGGCCATGCTGGCCCTGCGCCTTTTCGATCAGACGCAACGCGTGCACCGGCTCGGGCCACGGGAACGGACCTGGCTCGAATATGCGGCGATTCTGCACGATACCGGCTACCTTATTAATCCACGGCAGCATCACAAACACGCCTACTATCTCATTACCCATAGCGACGTGACCGGACTGGCCGCCGAAGAAATCACCGTCATTGCCACCGTCGCCCGTTACCATCGACGGGCCCTCCCGGCTCTGAGGCATGAGGAATTTGACCGTTTGACTCCACGACTCCAACGCGTCGTCAAAGTGCTCGCCTCGTTGTTACGCATCGCCGATGGGCTCGATCGCACGCATTTCTCCCTCGTTCGGGATGTCCGTGTCCAATTCGGCAAACAGATCACCATCGAGGTACAGCTCACGGGCGATGCGGAGATGGAGTTGTGGGCGGCGAAGAATCGGGCTGATCTGTTTGAACAGGTGTTCCATCGACAGGTCCGATTCGCACGAGTGCCGATGGCAACCGACCAATCATGAGCGTATCTCATCTGACCAAGACCGTGCCCCACCCGTACCCAGGCAAGCTGATCATCGTCGAAGGGATCGATGGATCAGGGAAAAGTACCCAACTGCAACTGTTGCATAAGTGGCTTGAGTCGAAAGGCCACAAGATCTTCTTTACGGAATGGAACTCTTCGGCGTTGGTGAAGGAGACGACGAAACGAGGGAAAAAATCCAAGAGTCTGACCCCGACGACATTCAGTTTGCTCCATGCGACGGACTTTGCCAGCCGGCTCTATCATCACATCCTGCCTCCTCTCAAGGCCGGGATGATTGTTCTCGCTGACCGCTATATGTATACCGCGTTTGCCCGTGATGTCGTGCGCGGAGTATCCCCTCAATGGGTTCGCAAACTCTATGCATTTGCCATCAAGCCCGACATGGCGTTTTATTTCAAGGTCCCGATTGACGTGGCCATCTCCCGCTTGTTGCGTGGAACTCGTGGTCAGTTTAAGTACTATGAAGCGGGCATGGACATGAACTTGAGCTCTGATCCGACACAGAGCTTTCGAATCTTTCAGTCACGCATTCTGACGGAATACGACAAGATCGTCGACGAATTCGGGTTATTGACGATGGATGCCACCCAAGACATCGCAACGCAACAGGAACTCATGCGGACGTTGGTGTCAGAGACTCTGCATGATTACAAACCCAAACGAGGCACCTATGGCCGACGCACGCTTTTTTGGCGACGGTTTGACGTACATCGATCCGAATGAGCTCAAAGGCAAGCTGATCGCCATTGAAGGAACCGATGGAGTCGGCCGCTCGACTCACATCGAGCTGTTACAAGAATGGTTGGAAATCCAAGGATACGGGGTGATCACGACCGGCTGGACTCGATCCAATCTCATGTCGAAATCCATCGAAATGGCCAAAGCAGGCAACATCGTCGATCGATGGTCGCTCAGCTTGCTCTATGCGACCGATTTTGCCGACAGACTTGAACACCAGATCATTCCCGCTCTCCGCTCCGGATTCGTCGTCTTGGCAGATCGCTACATCTACACCGCATTCGCACGCGATTTCGTACGAAGCGCCGATCGCACATGGATTCGTGATGTCTTCGGGTTCGCTCCGATTCCGGACCTGGTGTGCTATTTGCGGATCGATGTCGAAACCCTCGCCCTCCGAGTCATCGAGACGACAGGGATGAACTATTGGGAATCCGGGATGGATCTTCGGCTGGGTGCGGATCTCTACGACAGCTTCAAGAAATACCAATCGCTGCTCATCGAAGAATTCGACAAAATGGCCACGGAGTTCCACTTCAATATCGTCGACGCGAGAAAGTCTCCGGAAGAAATCCAGGATGAGCTCAAAGGCTATATCCTCCCCGTCTTGCAAAACCGCAGCTCGACGATCTGCATTAGAGCTGGTGGTTCCTAAGACCGTTCGCGAGAAATACGCTGGCCTTCACACACCTGTGACCTCGTCATGGCAATTCGAGAACTGTGGCTCGCTAGTCTACCTTTGGAAGGTGCGACGTGCGTCTGGATGTGATAACCAACGATAGGACACGTTAACGTTCTTTAGAGGAACCCTGTCGTCGCATACTTAACCGATCAATTCGTTCTCCCACATCACGATAGGCCGGATCCTCGCGCCTAATCCATCGGTACGCTTCCAATGTTTCTGCGATCCTGCCTAATGATTCAAGTGTACGACCGAGCACATAGAGAATCTGCACGGTTTCCTTTGACGACACTGGGAGAGCTCTGAGTGCTTGTTGAAATGCCGGAACAGCGTCCTCATAGCGCCCGGATAGTTTGTAGCACAGCCCAATCTGGGCATAGGCCTTCACGGCCAATGCCCTATCTCTAGCGGCTTGCTCAAACTGCTCGATAGCGGCCTTGTATAATCCGGCCTTCTTCAACGCAATCCCGCGCTCATACCGTTCAGCCGGGCTTATAGTGTGAGTGGATGTACGACCGACAGGATCCGACATGATGCTTCAACGACCCTCACAACTACCCTGGACACCTATGCGCCGACACAAACAGAGTAGATTTCGTCATGTCCCCTACCGAACACAGCACAGACACCCCTGTGGACGCCAAGAACAGATGAGACAGTCTACTTTTGACTCCCAATCAGAAATCGCTGAAAATTATCGACCACCCCGCCGAGCCACGAAGGCTTCCGTAAAGCTTCCTCCAACTCCCGCTCCCGACTTGCGACATCCCGAAAGGATGGAGTCACATGATCAATGCGATGATACACTTCTAGGGCTTGATCAGTTTTTCCCACGGCCTCGAGACTGCGCCCCAAGAAATAGAGCACATCCGTCGTATCGTGAGGAAGCGCCGTCGTATCGCTCAGTGCGGTGCGAAAGGCCTGGATCGCGGCATGTGGATCTCGCATCTTGACGTAGCAGAATCCGATTTGTGCGTGAGCTTTGAGCCACAGCGCTTTCTCCTTGGCTGCGGAATGGAACAGGTCAATCGCTTCTTTCAACCGCCCCTCATCTTTCAGCGCCATCCCTTGCTCGTAGTCTTCTTTCGATGAATTGACCGGATCCAACTCAGGTAACTCATTGACAACATCGATTGGTCTAGGGCGTGGATCGGATGGTTTGAGTTCTGTCGGATCTTCCGGTGCAGCTGCGAGTTCTTCCAACTCTTCCTTGCCGGCGAGCGGAAGGATCCCCCCCTTGATTCGGTCAAGCGCCGCTTGCGCCACCAACTTCGATGTAATGATGGGTGCTTGCTCTGCGTACCCATACGTCAATGTAATATCGGACACTTGATTGATTAATCGGGGGTTCCCTTGGCTCAATCGATGGATGAGTGCACAGGCCTTGTCCGTAAAGACGTCTTGGTGTCGGCCCGCAACCTGTATTCGATGGCGAATAAAGTTGGCGGTTTCTACCTCTGAGAGCGGCTTCAGATGGTGGTCGACGACGATCCGCTGTGCAAACTGCGTCATATCGATTCGTTTCAGTAAGGTATAGAGATCCGGCTGCCCGGACAGAATAATCTGTAACTTCAATGTACTGCCGTCATTCATGTTGGACAACAGGCGCAACTCTTCCAATAAGTCGGCCCCCAAGCTTTGGGCTTCGTCCACAATGAGAATGACACGTCGAAGGCGCTTGGACTCTTGAGTCAGAAACTCTGAGAATAGGTGGTAGGCTTCGATAGGATCCAGACGCTTCGTGCTCAACCCGAGCGCCAACAAGATCCATGGCAAGAGGTGCTCGATATCGTACCGCGCATTGGTCAAAAGCCCGATTTTGTGCTTACCGCCGTGCTCCGCGATCAGCTTCTGGAGGAGAGACGTTTTCCCCATTCCCGGATCCCCGGTCAGCACCATGAAGGGCGCCTGACTCACAAGGCCATATTCCAACAGATTGTAGGCGGCCTGATGCTCGGATCCAGCATACAGGAACGTACTGTCCGGCAAGAGCGAGAACGGCTTGGTTCTTAAATGATAAAAGGATTCATACATCGTACTGTTTCTCGAGTTGTTCTGTACTTACTACGAAGACAACATGGCCTTCATATCGGCAAGGCTCAACGATGACCGACCGGCTTTGTTCAATACGGTTCCCAGAACGGGACGTGAGTCTCTGACCAACCCGAGAGCACGCTGAAGCTCTTCGCCTGTCGTTTTACCTTCTTCAACGACCATGAGCAGCGCATCCGTATAAGGGGAAAAGGCCAAGACATCAGCCGTATGCAGCAACGGCGGGAGATCAAAGACGACAAAGCGCGAAGGATATCGATGTTTCAACTCCTCGACAAGGGCGACCATTTTAGGCGACGTCAGTATTTCGGTCGAGTTTGAAATGGCTCTCCCCCCTGGCAAGAGAACGAATCGCCCGATGCCAGGATGCACGAGCAGATCTTCAACAGGCAGATCGTCCAACAAATAGTCCGCCAACCCCAGACAGTCCTGTACACCAAAGACTTTATGCACCGTAGGGTCCTGGAGGTCCGAGTCGACGAGGAGGACTGTCTGCGTTGTTTCCATCGCAAGACTCACCGCGAGGTTGATTGCCGTGAGCGTTTTCCCCTCTCCATACCCTGGGCTGGTGACCCCGACGACGTTCCAAGCATTTTCTCTGAGACGATGCGTGACCTGCGTTCGTAGGATCTTGTAGGCGTCGACAAACGCCCCCTTATTGTACGCAGCCATGACGCGATGTCCTTGCAGAACGGTCCGAGGGACGGTCAGTGACTTCGTCCGTGTATAGGTGATGGGAGGCGGGACACCCTGCTCCGAAGACCGCTTCGGTGGGGCCTCGGTAGCAGTTGTGCCTTTCACTTCTCGATAAAGGTCCAGCGCTGTTCGAATTCGATCCATAGCCTTCTTGTTCCTTATTCCATGCCAATCCGTCTCAAGGCGGTAAACCACAACACATCCAATGGAATGACGAACACGTGCAAGAGCACGAGCGCCGTTCCGATGACCCCGACTCCTGCCGTTTGGGCAAGTCGTCGTCTCACCAGTATTCGTGATACATCCTCTTCATTGGGCATAAACGGGACCACGGCCAAGGGGAAATGGTGTGTGAGCTGTAGGAGCTGCTCAGGGGAGCGGATCGAGTGATCCATTGATTCTACGGCTGTTCCCGCACCGATGCCGGCACCGAGGGCCAGAACCGTGCCGAGCAAAACAATCGCGAGGCGATTTGGCTTAAAAGGCTTTTCAGGAAGACTTGGCGGGTCAATCAAAGAAAACCGTTCACCTTTTCGCTGCACCTCCAGTCCTTCCGCCACCTTCGCTTCCAACAATCGCGACCTAATTTCTTGATATTTCTGCGCCGACGTGTCTCGATCCCTCATGAGCACCAGATACTCTGGTTCGATCCCGGGAGACCGTTCCAGGCGTGTCGCATATTCATTTAACCGGCGCTTCACTTCCAGGCGGGTCTTGCGGAGCGCTTCCAGCGAAGACAGGGCCGAATTCAGCTGCGCCTGAAGATTGATATAGGCCGGGTTTTCAGGCCGTTGTCCCGTAGACGGACTTGGCATGGAACGGAACCTAAACACCTCCTGCTCGAGAGCCGCAACTTTCCGCTGTGCGCGAATGATATCCGGATGGGCGGCTCCAAGTCTTTCGAGGTCGGCTGCCAAGGCGGTACGGGCATCAATGAGACGCTTTGAAGCTTCTTTCCCGTCGGGAAGTTGGCCGGTTTCCTTCTCTAAGGCTTCAATCTCCTGTTTCATCTTCACGATGTCCGGATGATCTGCCGAGAGATTCGCGGAAGCAGCTGCGTACTCAGCGCGGAGCGCCCGAAGTCGTTCAGTCGAATCCAAAATCCGTTCTCCGGTCACCGAGAGAATCGGAGTATTCGGTTTAATGGTCGCCAGCTCTCCCTCAAGGTAGGTCTTTCGCTCTTCCAGGCTACGGATCTGCTGATCGACATCCATCAACTCCCGCTCGGCTTGGTTCATCAACTGCTGATTCAGTGCGGCCAACTCCGGTAGCGCTCCATTCGCTCGCCGCTTAAACTTTGCGATTTTTTCATCGATCTCGTTGATATGTTGAGCCAGATTTTCTGATTCCTGCTGCAGAAAAGACGTGGCCTCCTGCGCTTGCCGTTCTCGACTTTTTAAGTTTTCACCCAGGAACAAACTCGTCAGCTCGTTGGCCACCTGCTGGGCTAATTCCGGGGATCGATTTTGGTAGGTGACCGTAAAGGCAATGGTCGCCTTGGTCGCATGTTGCGTGCGTTTGTCGACGACATCCGCACTGATGACTTCGACTTCGATATCCTTGATAAAACGCTTTACAATTTCTTCTGTCGGACTACTCTTGCGCTCCTCCTGATAAAGATTGAACTGCTCCACCACCTTCCAGAGCGTTGTGCGGCTCATCACTTGCTGTTTGATGGTCTCAATCCGTTGATCGGCATAACTTGTAATGGTGGAGCGAACGAGATCTGAAGGAATTTCCTGCTCTTCGATCAATATCATCGCCGTCGATTTATAGGTTGGCGGCCAGAGAAAGGCCAAGGCCAACGAGATAGTCAGTAGACTGAATATCGTGAATAAAATCAGCTTTCGGTGCCGTCGAAAGGCAGCGAGATACTCAGTGAAACTCTTACCCTGTTCGGATGTCCGTTGTGAGGGTTGTGTGTGCGTCATGATCTTAGTGGAAGAAGGTCCGTTTAGGTGGATAATAAGTCACCATGAATGTCGTCGCGTGAGAATTCGCTGAATCAAGCTGCGTATCGATGTCACGCCAGCGGTACATGTAGGACACTTCCGCTTGCCACCATTCTAGAAACTTCCAAGACAGTTTCGGTGTCATGCTGACATAACGGCTATCTGGAAACACGCCCCCGACCGCCACTTGTGACTTCCCAGAGGTCAGCACTCCAACTACGCTCATGGAGCCGGTAAGCGTTTCTGAGATGTCGTACGAAGCGGACGCTTGCGCTCGATTGGTCTGGATGAGTAATCCAAAGCCGCTCGGAACCAAATCTCGCTCGAAGGATGCGCTGACCGAGGCTCGTTCAAATTTTTGTTGCAGACTCGCCCCAACTAACCAGACCGTATCGTGCATCGTAAGATCCACTCCTAAGATTTCCGAGGTGGATTGGAGAAACCGTGGGCCACCATGCACCGTGCCCGTTAGAGATTCACTGAATGCGTGGGTCAGACTCATGTCGATCCCTGGAAAGTTTGATCGGAAGGCGGATGGTGAATCGGTCGTCCTAAAGTCGAGGTAGGATCCCATGATCTGGACTTGATCCCGTTCGGTCAGCGCATAGCTGAACCCTGCCGACCCTCCAAACTGCCGGTAGTCCACCAACCGCTCGCTTTCATAGGTCGTGTCCAAAAACTGCACTCCTGATTGAAACGACAATTTTTCGGTCAGCATTCTTGTCCAGGTTGGGTTAAAGCTCCACTGATTCCGTTGGGCAAACTGGAGAACAACCCCTGTCGCCTGTAATTCGCTGAGCAGCGTATTGTCGCGGGTAAGGCCTCCGGAGAACCCGATCACATCTTTCTCCGTCTTATAGCGTATGGACAATGGCACAAATACGTTCGTAAATTGCCTATCTTCTCCCCCAAAATACCCGACAAAATCCGCCGCGATGCGGCTACTCACATCCAACCGTTCGCTATTGCCCGATACTTCCATTGCCGGTGTAACCCAATATCCATACGTGTCATCGTGAGGGAGCGGAGTGAGCAGCAAATTGCTGTTGTAGACTCCCTTGACTCCTAGAGACGGAGACACCGACCATTCTGCAGCCTGGAGCTTCGACACCATGCTGAGCACGATGACCATCACACTGCATAGAACGGCGGGAACCCACCTGCTACCCCACGCTCGATCTTGATTCGAATCGTTCAACTGCACCTGTGCAGGAACCGTCACGGCACCATCACAACGTCACCACGTTGGAGAACGATATTTTGCTCCAGCGCTCTCCCCTTCCTCATATCTCCATACCGAAAGGGAATGGCGTGCTGTTCCCCTCGTACTCGGCGCATGACTTTAATGTCATTTTCTTTGGCAAATGGAGTTAATCCTCCGGCAAGACTCAAGGCTTGAAGGACATCGGCGTAATGCCCAATCACATATTCACCTGGTTTGTTCACTCGTCCAACGACATAAACCTTGTAACTTGCCACTTTGCTCACTGCCACGGACACGTTTGGATTCGGGATATACTTCGTCAATCGCTGAACAAGATCGGTACGGATTTGATCCACTGTTCTGTCCTCAGCCTGAATGTCACCGATGAGAGGAAAAGAGAACATCCCATCTGGGCGGACCACGACTTCTCGTGTAAGCTGTTCATCTTTCCACACAGAAATCAACAGAACATCTTCAGCCCCTAACTGGTATTCCGGGTCAACCTCGGCAGCCATGGCCGCTGTTATGATTTCTCCTCCAATGACGGAGAAACCACCCATCACCACAGACATCAGGAGCATTCGCCCCATCATTGTTCGAACGACACCACACATATCCTCTCCTTTACCCTCTGAGTTCTGCGAGGGTTTGCTCTGCCTCAGATCTGCCTTCAAATGCCTCCGAACTCTTGAGGGCCTTTGATAGATGAGTCCGAGCTTCCGCGCGTTTCCCAGACTGACTCAAGGCGATCCCGAGATGATAATTCAGCACCGAACTATCCGGAGATTGGGCGACCGCAGACTTCATCAAACGAATCGCCTCTTCTTGATGCCCCATCTTGAAACGCACCCAACCAAGGGTATCGATGAACAGAGGGTGCGGGGCGTCTTTTTCAAAATCGCGACTGATGGCAAACGCCTTTTGTAGGCTGGACGGATCGCCCTTTCGATCCACCAGCAATACAGCCAAGTTATTCGCCGCCAAGACATTCCGTGGATTCAGACGCAGCACTGCTTCATACGCGGCCATCGCCCCATCGATCTGTCCTTGTGCAGAATGTGCGGAAGCTAGCAGCATGTATAAATCTTCGCTTTCCGGATTGGACTTTAGCCCGTCCTCGACGATTTGGACGGCTACGGCAGGTTGTTTCTCGGAGAGTGACAACTCGGCCCAATTCAACCAGGGTATCAGCCATCTTGGGTTTAACCGCACCGCCTCCCGATATTCTCGAGCAGCCGCTTCACGCTCGCCCAGGAGAGACAACACTTCACCCAGTAATCCATGTGCAAAGGGATGATCCGCTCGAGCCGCGAGCAGAGCCTGCAAGCGACTCCGAGCCCTAGCTGTCTGTCGTTGAGCCACCTCAACTTTGAGCAGAGCCATGAGTGGTTCTGGCTCGTTGGGAGCCGAGGCAATCGCCCGCTCATAGGCACGCCCTGCGTCAGTCAATCTCTGTTGCGCCTCATAAAACCGTCCTTCCGCCAGCAGTGCGACGTAGTTCTCACCTGACACGCGGCGAAGCTGCGCCAAGGTTCGTTCAGCTCCCGGCCAATTCTTCGTCATCAAATCCAGCGTCATCAGCATGTCAAGAGCCGCGGCATCATCGGGACGCTGCTTCAGCAGATCGTCGAGTCGCGCACGTGCTTGCTGGTACCGCCCACTCCGACTCTCAAGAACCGCAAGCGATCGTTTGGCCTCGATTTGATCTGGATACAGAACAACAGCCCGCTCAAGACTTTCCTTCGCCAGATTGGTTTCGCCGGAGATCTGGTACGCCTGGCCCAGTAGATAGTGGACCGTCGCAAGTTCTGGTTGATCGTGCAGGACCGTGCGGAATGCCTGTACCGCATCTTTTGCATTCCGTCTTGCCAAAGCCATGCGTCCTGACAGGATCAACCCATCGGATGATCGCGGATTCTCTTTCAACACCTCTTGCACCTGACGTTCTGCGTCAACCTGCTTTCCAGCCAAGAGATCCATTTCCGCCAATCGTACCTTTGCCTCCAACCCAACCGGACCATCTTTAAATTCTTGAACGAGTGCGCTATATCGTTCTCGTGCCTTTTCGTCTTGCCCACTCTTTCGGTAGAGTGCGGCCAATCCGAACTGTATGCGACTTGCATGCGGCAGATGCACGGCAGCATCAAGAAGAACACGTTCCGCACCAACGAGATCCTTCCGGTTTACAAGAAAGTCGGCTAGTGCTAGACGACGCTGCTCGTCGTCCGGGTCCGCTGTAATCGCTTCGCGTAAAACCGCCTCAGCCTTGCCAAACGCATCTCGATCCATATAGAAACGGACCAGCCTAATTCGATGGTCCAGGGATAGTGGTTCGGTCTCGACCATGCGACGAAGGATCGTCTCGGCAGCTGTCCAATTCTTTGCGCTGGTAAAAACCGCGCTCAAATTATTAAGGAGATCTAAGTCTTGAGGGTCCTGCTGGAGCGCATACCGAAGCGCCTGCTCTGCCTCTCCATACCGTTCCTGGTGTCGATACAACGTCGCCAGAAGGATGGCGACATCAGGCTCTGTTGGAAACTCCTTGGCGAGGGCCTCGGCTTTGGGAACGGCAGCGGAAACGCCTTGCTCCGTCACAGTCTGCGCTGCAATCTTTAGAGCAGCAGCTTGAGGATGTCGTGGGTCTTTACGTAGGACTGTATCAGCAACCTCCGACACCTGATCTGTCAGCCGAGCTTCGAGATAATATTTCCCAAGCGTAATGAGAGCGGCCGCGTGATCGGGAACTAACCTGACGGTTTCCTGGTATAACTGCACCGCATTCCGCCAGTTCTTTTCCTTTTCTTCCACCCGGGCAAAGAGGTAATAGGCCTCTCCGTCCTTGGGATCAATTTTGAGCACGTTTCGGAGTGCGACTCTGGCCTTGGGATAGTTCGCGGCATCCATATATTCATGCGCTCGAGAAAAATATTTTGCTTTTCTCTCTTCGGGACCGCCACATGCCGTTAACGTGAGTGTGATAAATGCGATCAGACTCAGTCGAATATTCATGGCTAACGCTCACCTTTATGCGTTTGGAACTGCTTCGTCTTGCCTGTAGGTTATTACGTAACCCGTTTCGCTACAACAAAATCCGAATTCCTAGCCCGAAGAGAATCCAGAGCGACACGAGTCCTAACTGCCTCACGCGGCTTGAGAATGCATGGAGTAGCAACTCGAAGGAGAAGAACAGCACGATGAGTTTTGCGGCGAAGATACCCAAATGAGTGACACCGGCATTGACTTCTGGAAGAAGCGGAAACGTCACGGCTAGAAATACCATCAAATAATCGAGCGGCGTAGTCTGGAACCGATTATCCTCATTGAATCGGAGGCTCAGGATCACCATAATGGCCACCAGTAAAAAGAATGCGTTATGAGCCATGGTCATAGCCGTGACGGAAGACGCTCTGGTTCCTTCGCTGACATACAGGAGGAATGTCGTTCCCACATAGAGTCCGCCACGCACAAAATAGGGCGTGACTTTGGTGGAGAATGACAACCCCAACAACACGATGCCGAAGAGCGCGATCGAGAGGTATCCCACATCGTTCGGAACATGTGATGGGAGGAAGACCAACGCGATCAAAAACAATGGTACGGCCACCGCCAGGAATTGAATCGGCAGATTAGTGAGCCATCGTTCCTTCATGAACCGCGTGAGAAAGATATGTGAGACAATCCGTCCATCCCGTGAGGAAGGTGCTGGAAGGAGGCCACGCCCGGCAGCGACAAAGAGCATCAGGACGGTGATCGCAAGGAGGAGATAGAGAGGAAGAATCAGTGCATCCGACTCCCATCTCAATACGTAGGCGATCCCTAACATGCTGGCCTGAATCAGGTAGATTGCAGTGACAGCCTCATAATGGGTCAACCCGACGCGCAGGAGTTTGTGATGGACATGAGCCCGATCACCGACGAAAGGAGAACGTCCCTCTGCCAACCGCTGACCCGTGACGCCAAGTGTATCCAGAAACGGTAACCCAAGTAAGAACAGGGAAAGTGTGGGGCTAAACGGACCGCGCACCGAGTCCGTCAGCAAGATGACCAACACACCCATCATGAATCCTAAGAGCTGGCTGCCACCATCGCCCATAAAGATTCGCGCTGGGTAGGTGTTGTATCGCAAGAAGCCTAGGAGAGCTCCAAGAAACGGAACGGTGAGCATCAGGACCGTTGAATCACTCGACAAGTAGGCTAAATAGGCAATCCCGCTCAGTGTCAAAAATGACAATCCACCTGCTAGTCCATCTAACCCATCCGTGAGGTTGACCGCGTTCGATACTCCGATGAGAAATATGATGGTGAAGAGGCTGCCGACCCACACAGGCGTTTCCGTTTCAGACAGAAACGGGAGTGTGGTAAATCGAATGTCACCACCCCAAACGACAACGAAAGCGCCTAGTAATTGTCCAACGAGTTTTGTCCGGTAGCCGAGATCAACCCGATCATCCCATACTCCAAACCCTACAATGATCAGGCATCCCAGCAACACAGAGATGGTTGTCGTGTCCTTTGCTCCCCACCAGGCAATTGAGGCACAGGCACCGATGGCAAAAGCGACGCCTCCAATTCTCGGAATAGGGTGTGCGTGGACTTTGCGCTCTCCAGGCAAATCCATCACCTGAAATCGTTCCGCTACGAGACGTAAGAGTGGGATCAAGCCCATGCACAATAAGAGAGCTGTCATGGAGCTAAAAAATAGTTCGTTGGTCATCGAAGCATCCTTACCCGTTCAACGGTCCTCAGTCAGTCAGGGACAAACCGATTCAATTCCTGTCCGATCTCGGCCGCAAACTCCTGGAGACGTTGGTCGACCATTGCCTCGGATTCACCTGGACCTACCAACGAGGCGAGTCTCACCAGCGCACCGTCGGTGCGTTGTCGTGAGATCGCATCCCATAGCAAGAACAACTTGACCAAATACTCATCCGCAAGATACCGGTCTCGTTGCTTGAACCAGTACAAGACAATCTGTTTTTGATCACCCTTGCGAATGACTGCACGATTCGCCATGACCGGTTGCTTCATCTGTGGTGACGAGGGCAACTCCTTATGAGTGAGGGAAACGATCTCCCAACCTCCACCCGGCAAACAACTCTTGGGTGAGTGGGCGGATTGCCCTTTTCGTTGTGATCCATAGTAGGCGGAATAGAGGTTGACCAGGTGCTCAGGAGCTGAGCGGTAGTCGGCTAACACGTAATCATCGAATCGGAGTGCATCGATATACTGTTTTTCAAGGGGAAACCGCTCGCCTCGCCAAGAGCCGATCTGCATCGGAAAGTCCACAAAAGTCATCCTTGCAGGAGGAATCTCCTCGCGATCGGCTAATACGCTCGAAAGCACCGTAAATGGGATGAGTAGGGCTACGCTGCACAGATAGGCCGGACTAGGAGCAGGCACGATCCGGCTTGGTATGATCGACGCGCCTGCCATGCCAGGATCCTTGGATTGTTGGCCCCATGAAAACTGCCCGATGAATGGCTGATTCGACTCGACTGCTCCAATCTTTCCCAATAACCCCATTTCTAGGATCAGCAGGGCCAAACTCACCATAAAGATGACCCAGCCCTCGAAGAGATGGTAAAACCCTTCTGCGGCTCCCTTCCCATAGAGTTCGACCAGTACGCCGATCATGCCGATCCTAAATCCATTGAGGAGGATGGAAATGGGAATCGCAGAGAGTACAAGAACAACTCGTTTCCACAGCTTGTCCTTGAACAGATACGCGGAGAGCAGCGCGAGAGCAGCTAAAGGAAGCAAATACCGAATCCCACTACAGGCTTCGACCACCTGAAGCTGAACTTGCCCAAGATCGATGACATTGCCTTCGCGAAACGCGACCACCCCAACGAGCTGCAAGCACCCAACTCCAAGGGATGACGACCACAATTGAAGCTGACTCGACAGATTCGCGTAGAAGAAGGTCGGAAGTGGGATCGCGGTCAGCAGATACCCAAGAGGAAATGCGATGGTTTGAGCCCCCCGAAGACCGAGTAGCGTGATGGACAACCCAACCAAGACGACCCACAAAGAGACATGCAAGAGGACAAACAACGTGGACAGCTCCCCTACCACATAGAGGATGAGCCCCACCGTAATGATAGGGATCCCCCACCAGGACTTTTCTTTGGCAATCTGGCTGAGACGATGACGTGATTGCCAAACTAAATACCCGCTAATGAGAGGCACAAACATCCCATGACTATAGTCCTCGCTACCAAACCATCGACTCAACAGAAACACGAGACTGTCGGCATACATGTATGCGAGGAGTGACACGATCAGAGCCGATGCGATAAAAAGAGAGCGTGCGCTAGACATGAGAGAGCAGTGTTGAACCGTTAATCAGGAATAATCCGAACAAGTTATCGATCCGGAAGAGTAGGTCGATACGCGATTGTGTATCGGAACCTTTTTTCTGTCGATTGATTTCGCAGAAAGAACCGGGCTTGATACCCCGTGATGGGTATCAAGCCCCAACGATCAGGAACGAGGTGTTCGACTAGACCTTGGATCCGTGGAGATTTCTCAGACCACCTGCACCCAAACCAACCAAGGAAATCAGCCCCGCACCGAAGAGCACGACCGCAGCCGGCAATGGGACCGCTGTCAAAGTGGTGATCGATCCATGAAAGGCAGCCGGAGTGCCATTCACATCCTCGAAAAAGATCCGCCATCTCGCACTCCCCTGGCCTGGAATGCCTAGACTGGCCAAAGTCGGTGGATCTTGCAGGCTCGTATCAGCAAGCAATCCCCCCCCTATATGATCGAGCCGAAGATCAAATCCGAACGGGACATAATCAACAGGTGGAATCCCCTGCTGTAGCAGCTGATTGCTCGTAGCCGCAGTGGTGAGTGCCCAACGATCGACAGAGCCACCGAAAAGCAACGGCATATCTTTCGCTACCGTCACGGCGTTGGCGCCAGGAGTAAACGTCGACGTATATGTAGGCGTCCCGTTGACACTCAAATTCCAGATGAAGTCCGTTACCGCACCATTATAGACCCCACTACTCCCACTCGTTGCGTTGTCAAAGGTAAAGGTGCCGGAAACGGAGTACTGAGTCGCGAAATCGTTGTCAAAGTTTCCGGCGAACGAATAGGTCACCGGAGCAGCTTGCGCTGCCGTGAAAGGAACCAACAAGGAACAGACCGCGGCAGCCGCTAGTATGCCCCCTCGTCTAAACCATGGTGTAATCATCCGCATATCACCGCTCCTTCTAGATGTTGGTTAAAGGTTGGTCATTAGGAACACGTATGAACTGAACTTCTACAGCAAATCTCGGGCCATCTTTCGATCCGACCTATGTCCATGCAAAACCGAGAATCATGATAGAAGGTCGTAGTAGCCACTGTGTCTGGCTCCCTGCAGCACTGTTCAAAATTGTAATGAGCGCCAATAGAAACAGGTACCAGTCCCCAGGAGGAATACGATGAATGATGGGGAATAGTCATAGCTTGCCAGCAACCAACGACTTGATCTCGAACATCTCCACGTCAACTAGGCAGCTTTTTCTCTGTTGATACTTTCTTGCTCAGATGCATCGCGCGGCATCACGGATGTGTGACGGCTGAAGACATGTTTGCGAAGTACAAGCCATACGAATTTTGGGGTAGACACAAAGTTACGCCGCCACATCCGTCGAGGCTCACGGATGAGTCGATACACCCATTCCAGGCCTGCATCACAAATCCACCGTGGAGCACGCGAATAAGTGCCAGCATAAAAGTCAAACACGGCACCGATCGAACCGATCACGGGTACAGCCAGGTGCCTTCTATTTGCCTCCACCCATTTTTCCTGCTTCGGTGCCGTCATGCCCACCCAGAGTACATCTGGCTTGGCATCGTTGATGACCTTTACCATGCGACGATTCTCGACCTCGCTCCAGGTTCCGAATGGTGGCGATACTGCACCACAGAGTGTTAAGGATGGGAAATCTGTGACGAAGCGCTTCGCGATGAGGTCTAAAACCTTCTGGGAGGAGCCAAAGAAAAAGACACGTCCACTCCCGCGCTGCTGGAGGGCGTCTAAAATGCCATAAAAGTAATCCATCCCGGTAATGCGTGGGCCAAGCCGAACACCGGCCACGCGGGCCATCACTGATGCACCGACACCGTCGACCACGACGAGGTCGGCTTGTTGCAAGGCAGTTTTAAACTCTATGTCTTGCTGCGCAACTACCAAAGAATGCGGGTTTGCACAGGCAAATACCCTCTGCGCATTTCTGTGCTCCACCGAGAACATGGAACAATGGATACTCTCCAAGAGAGTCTTCGTATCAATCGGAATCTCAAGCAATATTCCAACATCGCGACCCCTTACGCTTGATGCTCTATCCAAATACACGGAACCTCTCATGCCGCTTCTTCTCCTGCTGATACCGTGAGCACGTCGATCATCTGTTGAATGTGTCGTTCTTTGGTATACAGTGCTTCATACCGCTTGCGAGCCTTCTTTCCCATCAGCTGCATCTGCTCAGGCTGGTCTAATAGCCAGAGAATCCGTTCTGCTAGCTGCACAGGATCCCCGATCTGCACCTCGAGCCCTGTTACCCCATCCAACACTGTGTCGCGCAAACAACCTCGATCTGTAAAGATCACAGGCACGCCAGCTGCCATCGATTCGATCACAACCAAAGGTTGACCTTCCTGCTGTACTCCAGGAAAAACGAAAACATCGGCTGAGTCAAACAAAGTCCGTTTCTCTGCAGCATCGACCTGCCCACTAAACACCACGAAGGTTTCAAGTTTATGTTGACGGATAAAGTCCTCTGCCCATCGTCTGTCTTGGTCATGAGACCATGGGCCTGCCATCATGAACTCGATATCCTTTCGCTTCTGCACCACGAGAGGAACAGCTTGAAGGAGGACCAAGGCTCCCTTGAGGTGGCTCAGTGTACTGAGATGAAGAATACGAAATCGGTTCTGGGAGCGTGGCCCTTTTCGATCTGGATCAATGCCAGACCAGTCAATACCATTTGACACAACCGCAACCCGATCTTTCGCAATCAGGCCATCGAATTGATTCTTCAAAGACTCACCGAGAACAATGGCTCGCGTGACACATCGGAGGACCAGCTTGACATAGGCCTGCATGAGCCAAGACCGGCCGAGATACCAATTGCGTAAATTCCCGCCATGCAAGTGTAGGACGATGTGGCTCCCGTTCAAATATGCAGGCCAGATCAGCAAGCTGTCACGGAGAAAACCAACCGTCGACTGAGAGAGAACTAAATAGCTCACCCTCGGGTTAACTTCGATGAGGATGCCAACTAGCTTCAACCATTGCCGAATAAATAATGCCACGTCATGCAAATCTGGTTTATTGACGTGTTGAATACCCCGCCGGTCAGCGAGATCCAGATGATACGTATGAAACAGTTTTGTTAGATCCGACTGAAGCAACGCCTGAATCGCGACGGCAACGCCGTGGAATGGTGGTGGGGTGGGACCAATTACAAGTACCTTGGTCACTCTGTTTAAACTCCGATTGAAGTATTACCAGTACAGACTCGCATAACTTATCCCCTGGAACTCAAATTGACACGGGCCATCACGTGCTTCGTGATTTCTCGCAGTAAGGACTTGTCTAGTGGATCCACACCCAGGGCCAGCTGACATCCCAAATATGTGAATAAGCCAACTGCGCCCACCAAAGGGATTTCCAACCCTTGAGGGTTTGCCTTTAGAAGCTGTGTTGCGACAAGCATTGCTCCCGCCATTGCCCCTCCAGCTATAAGCGGCTTTACGAAATGAACGGAAAACGGAATGACATGATACCTCCTCCAGACTTGAACCACTCGGGCAAGAGTGATAGCGAGCAGCCCACCAGCAGAGGCTACAGCTGCCCCCACGGTACCAAAATGGGGAATAAGCAGTATGGCAACTACGATTTGTAAGAGCCCAGTAACTATGGTATTGCGCATTACCGTCGTTGAATGTCCGCCCATGAGTAAGACATGATTTGGGGAAGAAGCCATGCTGCTCACAAGATGTCCTGTCGACAGTATCACTAAAGGAATCCATCCGTCGCGAAAAGCTTCGCCAAACAAGTTCAAGATTGAACTGGACAACACGCTTAAGAAAATCCAGAGTGGGATGGTGAAGAGAATGACCAAGCGTGAAAGCGACTGATATACCACTCGTAACTGGGCAATGTTGTTCAAGGCAAGAACTCGGGCAATGAAAGGGGCAAAGACGGTCTCGAAAGATCCCAAAACCAAGCTGATGATTCCAGCGGTTTGAAGACAGGCTAAGTAGACACCGATTTCGTTTGTGTTGACCCAATACCCGAGGATTAGGATGTCTGATCGTGGCGCAATGACCCCAAACGCATTCGAGATCGCTAGAGGAGAGCAGAACAGTACGAATTCACGGAGACGACTCGGCCAGCAATAATTCATCTGGGCATTCAAGGTCAGGAACTTCCCTTTCAGAGCTTTGACTGCCATGTAAACACCGAAGGCAATCACCAACCCGATGGCACTTATCACTCCAACCAGGTGAAATCCCAGGAGCACCATGATACTCGCGAGGACTATTTTCCCAACAGGTTCCCATACGTATTTAACAGCGATAGCTGGTTTTGTAGCTTGAAAGGCTAGAAGCGCGTTAAAGAGAAGCGATGCGGTTGCAGCAAAAGGAAGTACGCCGGCAAACAAGAGGAGAACCGTTGTCAGTTCAGGCTTTCCGTAGAGATACTCAGAAATGGACCTGGCTCCCGCCACGAGTACCCCCCCGATAATAATGCTACTGAATAACGTGATTGTAATAGCTGATTTTATAGTCTCCCACGCCTTACCGTGATCCTTATGCGCCAGAGACTCGGATACAAATTTGGTTACTCCCGTTGTTGTACCTAGCGGAGCAATTTGTGTCAGGACGTTAAAGTAGGTTATCCCAATGGCATAGAGGCCAAACTCAAAGGTTCCTAGTGCTCGCGCCAAACCCATCGAAAACAGGTAGTTCAACCCGTTACCTGCACTCGAAGCCATAAACATCGCACCACCATCCAGCACCGTCTTATCCAAAGTAGGTGCTGAACCGTCCCCAGTTACAGCAGAAACATGCTGATGCCGAGGTTGTGCTGTCCCCACATCATCTCCGGGAAGTTGTACAGATCGACTCATAGGAAGAGATTCTAATTCTGTGTCGAAGGCAAGACTCTTGGATCTAAATCGGTTTATGCCAGATCGTTGTCTGTTTTTCGTGGAAGTGGTAGGGAGTTGCGCCATAGAAACTAGCGAAACTCCAGCCCATACTCTTGAACAGATCGAATGTCGGCCGATAACGCTCTCTTTCCGAGTCGTCCAGGACGAGCATACCTCCTGGCCTTAGTTGCGTGATTGCTGCTGCTGCTGCTTCGTTTCGGAACACATCATCCACAACAATGATGTCGTATAGCTCCTTCTTACCTTGTCCCGCTTGGACATACCGTTGCACGCTTGGCTCAAGCCGCATGCGGTCACATCCAGCTTTGATTTCTTCCTCAGTCGTCCCTGCGAATCCAGAGAAAGCAATCAGTTCAACATTCGTAATCCCATGTATTGAAAGGGCTTTCCTCACTTCGGCAATCCAGTGAGGGGAGCGTTCAATTGACGTCACTCGAGAAGCCTGCTGCGCCCACCAGATGGTGGAATACCCACAACCAAATTCAAGGACGCTCATGTTTGGAAAACTTAGCTTCGCGAGATAGTCAATGGACGGGAATGAGAACCACGGATAGATCTTATCCACAGGAGCTATGCTCAGATGTGGAGGATTAACTGTCCGAATCCACTCATGGCGGATATCACTAGACAAGAGCCCGAATACGGCCTTCATTCGGGGCCAGGTTAGGAACGAGCCGAGGTTGCTGGTCCTCTGCAATAATGACATAGGAATCTCTCCTCAATATATTAATACTGAATGGTCTGCCTCAAAATTCCTATCCAACCAAGTATCCGATTCAAGGGGATGAACCAGGTATTACAACTTTACTTATGGTCCTTCAACGCAGGGCACCTCTTAATTTGCCTTTCTACCCTCCCTACCCTTCAGTGACCTCTCTCAAAATGTGGCAATACTCACGTTGCTACCACCACCCAAACAATTCCTACAGTTGGTGCCAATGATCATCCACGCACAGGGCCTAGCCACCGCGACTCCACACTGATCCTCGCTCAACCAATCCTAGTGAATTGCCCTCCGAGACATAGGAGTCACATCCATCTGACGCGGTAATGCAATCGAGCGAGGTATATAGACCTATCGCCAACACGACGATCCCAATCATCTGCCACGAATAGTAGGCTGCCCCAGCTGTGGTCATTTCTGAAACAATGATGACCGTTCCCATGAGGAGTGCATCTAATGATGCTATACAAGAGGCTGGTTCGGGGTTCAGTCTGAGCAGGAATAACTTCAGAAGTCGAAAAATAATCAGAGAAAAGAAAATAAGGATTGGGAGAAGGCCGAGTAGCCCCGTGGTAACAACTAGCTCAACAAACATATTGTGGAAATGCCCCCCTCCAATGATTTTTATTGGGTATGTCGCGTAGCCTGACCCAAGAAAAGGCGATTGCTCGAACCCTTTCAGAGCCTCAGTCCAAATTGTCATCCGTCCATCAAGCGACTTAATATTTTCCTCAGTATGTCCACGAGTGAAGGTAGCCGTAATTGCATCGGTAAATTCTGGACTCACCACTAGAAGGCCCACAATAAGGAAGCTCAATAGTATTCCACCAGTACCAGCAGCAACACGCCTCCTTGGCATTCGTAGTAAAACACTCACTAAGACCAGCATCCCTAACGCAAGCACGATAAATCCCGTTCGAGAACGGGCCGCATAACAGAGTCCCAGAAATAGAAGACATCCAATAACGTAACGAAACTTGAGCAGAACCATAAACCTGGAAAGCATCACCAGTGTTAGCAATGCAGCAATAACACCTATCGTGTTTGCCCCCATTAAAAACGTTGCGGTCACGTCCAAGCGATCGACCTGGCTTCCTTCGTGCATCCAGGCATGCTGAGGATCAACGAGCGCAGCCATAACAACACCCAATAGCATCAGCATACTCATAGAATAGAATGAAACAAACAGACCCTTTGGATTCTGATCGTGCCTCACCTGGGCAAGAACGAGTATGCCCCACAGGAGCACTCCACACGTTTCCACGGTTCTCCAGAGGGAATACATCGGTGCTCGCGAGACTGTGACAATCGATGAAGTCGCAACAAGTACGAACAGCGTTAACGGCCAAAGCGGTGAGGCAAATGCGAGCTTTAAATTATCTGGGTGTTTTAACAAAAACCACAGGCAATACCCCCAGAGGATATAGACGCCCAGAATTTGAGGATCTGTGAGCGAGGACTGAATGGTAATGGATTCTGTATTTCTCACCATAGGGAAAAAGGATCTTCCCAAAAGTGGCAGAAACACGATGAGATATAGAATTCGTGTTTGCGAAACGAGATCGCGCATCAGATCACAACAATTACGGGAAACTCAACGAGGGTAACATGCACAGTTCTAGAGGAAGATGCTCCTCTTAACGAATCATCGAGACGTCTTCAAGGGAACTCCGCGCATTCTCTGGTTGACGGAAAGGGCCGTCTTTCAATGCAACAATCTGGTCATCAGTAAGATACTTACAGAAGTACAAGGCAATCCCAGTTTCTGGCCAACGATCCAGAATCATCGAAATCGTATCAGCCAACCATTTGCCATCACGAGCGAAATGCTTTTGTCCCGGGAGCAGTTCTGCAGGATTTGACATGTTGGAGATTAACAGGCCCTGCCTATCAGGATTATTCAATTCCCGTCTGGTTGCATCCATCGATGCGACATTGATGCTTCTCGAGTAATCCATTCGCAGAATGACATCCACGAGGCCACTATTTACCCAGGAAACACTATTCTGACCTTGACTTAAGGGGGCATGACCGACAAACACATCCGCGCTAATTAAGAGATGAGGTTTTTTCGATCTAATCGAGTTTGAGATTTCCTCGATAAAACCGGTAACGGCTTTCTCCTGATACTCAACGAGAGAAGGGACTTTCCCAGGAAGCATCTTAAACAACAGTGCATCAGCCTTCAGATTCCTGTTGTATAAATTTCTATATTCTTTTTGACATTTCTCGCTCGTACATATGCCGACAGCACGAACGTAGTCGAGGTTTATTCCATCAACATCATAGTTAACAACAACTTCTTCGATCAGCCTCACCATCAACTCTCTAAAGCGCGGATTATGTACATCAAAGGCCTTCTGCGGCATATCCTCTAGAGCGAGGTCTGAGAAAATGTCAGCTTGCCTCAGAACCAAAGTTATCCATGGGTGCACCTCGATTCCTAACTCATGCGCCCGCTTTATAAGGTACCTCAACGGATCAAAGTTCGACTTTGAGCGTCCAGTAAGTTTCGTGTCCCAGGAAGCATATTTTGACGGCCAGGCTGTACCCCGTCCTTGCCAAATTGTGGGCATATAGACATTGAAGCCAGCTTCCTTAATCCGCGCCAGCATCTCATCTACGTACTCCTTAGTCGTCCACAAAGGAATATCACCGTCCAGAATGGCCCGCTTACCAGCAAATGGGGTGTGGATTGTCGGAACGTCTTCGGCATAGGCTATGGCGAAGCACGAGCATGACAGTGCCAAAGCAACAAGTGCTCTCTCAAAAAGCAATAGCATCTCCTTCACATCCCCTTTCGTCTATTCAGCAAAATAATTCCATCTATAAATCGCTGCACCGAATACTGTAGAGACAGTTTATCTCCTTTAGACAAGGCAGCTTGACTCATCAAATACAGTTTTTCAGGAGAGGATATGAGTGTTTGCAAAGCGGCAGCATATTCGCTAATGTCCAACTTGGTCATAATTCCATTCGACTCAGAAAGGTATTCAATCTCTGGACCATGTCCTGCAGCTGATGTTGTGATCATCGGAAGTCCGAAGGCAAACCCGTGCACAATGGCAAGTCCGATCAAGCTCGGAAGCACCATCACATCTGCCAGTAAAAAATAAACGGCAGTTTCATTAGGCTTCACGATCTCCCCCAAGAAATGTATGTCTTGAAGTTTGAGGTTTTCGGTCATTTGCTCTAGTCTGTCACGCTCTTCCCCATCGCCAATAATCAACAACGCCACATCTGGACATGATTCCTTCAGTAGCAAGAACGCTCTCAAAAGAAAGTCCACCATTTTCTCAGCGTACAAACGGCCTGAAAACATCAGCACATATTTACCTTCCAGCTTTAATTTTCGTCGAAGCTCCGCGCGTTGCACTTCACTGATTTCGGCGGCAGTTCTTCTCAGTTCTTCGACATCGATCGTATTGAAATATGGAAACACCCGATCATTTGAAAGTCCTTGTCTCCGCCAATAGTCCGCGCCCCGCTCTGTATAGGTGATCAATCCGTCAGCCCGCTTTGTCATAAACTCCTTTAACCGTTCTTTCACGTCAGTCACCACTGATGGTTGAGCTGACGCCTGAAAGTTATAGCCATGCCCCCACCAGATCCAGGTCTTACAAATGTGCTTTCGCCTCACCCATAAATAAGGCACTGTCAAGCATTGTAACTCTTGAGGGGCAACGACAATATCCGATCCTGCGGTCAAATTTTCTAACCCTCGAAGCCAATACGAACACTGCCGTCCCTTGCCAAAGTAGAACGCGGGTAGCACTTGAAACGGAAAGCGTACAGGCAATGGCGTCGGACTTGGAGGTGCTGCTGAACATACGTAGATATCCAAATCATGCGATTGTCCCTGAGCATACAACTCCTCGAAAAACCGTATTCGGTAATGAGGGAGCCCTCGTTGAATGACCAAAACTTTTCGCATGTGACAACTTCATTCCGAGCGTAGAGCTTCAGATGCTAGCATTGTGGAGACGATCAGATATTTCACCAATCGAGGCGGCTAGTTAGAAAAACCCTACCTTACTTTTTGATGATGGCAAACAGAAAAATAGTTTTTGCAGTCTCGAGTCCAGTCGCCTCGGCTGAGTAGGCAGACGTGTGCCACCTCAGTCCCGCTCCGTCGACGGGGCCAAACGAGATACGTACCTATAGTTCGTTGACGTAGAGGCGTTGCAGAAGGGAGGAGTGACCTTGATCCGCTAAAGAATCGCGACTCGCATCAGTTGTCACTTGTAGAAGATGTACTTCTCAGGAAACCATCACCGCTGCCCACTATCGAAAAATCAACTTTCACTACATCAACCGAGCACTTGCTCAAGATGCTCCACGATACATTTTGCAGTTTTGCCACCTCATGGCGGTGAATTCGCCCATTTATCGCAGTTGCCCAACCATTAATCGCGCGAGGTCAGGAGAAAGTTTGGTCGGATCCGTCCCGATGAGTTCTTTGGTCCCGATCGCGATCACATCCGGCCATTCGGTGTTATCACGCAGACTCAGGCATGGTCTTGGAAACATATCTCGAGGGTATGTGAAGCCTCCCGGTCCTCTCGCTATTCAAATGGCAGGACACGCGCTTTAGCGCGCTGGAGATCAGCTAAAATCTGCGTACCTTCTTCGAACTGGTGATTGAATGGCTTGATCGCATGGATGAGCACACGTTGAAGCGCATTCGGCAACACATCCTGTGTACGCATCTGAATGACGCTCGGACTGATCGCGCGCGTGGCCGCGAGCAATGCCAAAAAATCAAGGTCGTGAGTCACCACCACATAGCCGTGCTCTCGAGCCCATGCCATGATGGACTCGTCGGTTGTCCAATGATCGCCAATGGAGGACCAGTGCACGGCCTCCCATCCTTACTTCGTCAACAGGTTGATTCAATCCGGCGAAAGGTTCATGTCGATCAGAAATCTCATCAGGACACCAGAGGCATGTCCTTTTCCTCCGATCGCCAGTCCGCGTACGTGAGAGCTTACAGAACATCTTCCCGTTCGATGTATGGATCGGCTGCTAACACCTCTTCAATAGCCTTTCCCGATACCATCAACCCCACGATTGTGCCAACCCTGACTCACATACCACGGATATAGGGTTTCCCTCCCATTACCGCCGAGTCCTATGGTGATACGATCTAACTGTTTCATAGCATCCTCCCTATCACCAAAGGTTCAGCACCTTGATCGTATACCTGTACTCTATGGCAAGCTCCTGCGTCGAGCAAGAGTGGCGCACATAAACATTCCACTTACCATCGCCTCAGTTCATTACAGCACTCGCTCCACACACTCGACAATCCGTTCAGCTGCTTTTCCATCCCAAAGCGGTGGGATCTGCCCTTTCTTCCACTTTCCGTCCATTAATCTCGACAATGCTGGTGCTAGCATACTTGGGTCGGTTCCAATAAGTTCATTCGTTCCTATCGTGATGGTTTCAGGCCGTTCGGTATTATCACGCAGCGTTAGGCATGGCACTCCAAGCACAGTCGTCTCTTCCGTGATACCGCCCGAATCAGTAATGACTCCTTTGGCGTGCTTCACGAGATAATTGAATTCCAAGTAACCCAGTGGATCGACATAATGAAGTTGCGGGGTCTTGCTATCGAGGTCACGAAGATTTTTTGCGGTCCGTGGGTGAACGGGAAAAACCACGGGCAATCCCTTCGTCCCATCACTAATGGCTTGAAGCAGGTCCAAGAGTTTGCGTTCGCCATCAACGTTTGCTGGTCGATGGAGCGTCACGATAAAAAACTGACCATGTTTGAGCTTAAGCGACTCCCAACAAGCCGGAGGCCGCAAGCGCGGCATATTCTTGAGCAGGGTATCGATCATCGTGTTGCCGACAAAAAAGATTTGGTCATCGGTCACCCCGGCACGGCGCAAGTTGTCATTAGCCGTTTCGCTGGTTGTAAAAAACCAGTTCGTGATGGAATCGGTCACGACTCGATTGATCTCCTCCGGCATCGTCCAATCGCCGGATCGAATTCCCCCTTCTACGTGACCGACAGGAACCCCCAGTTTTCGCGCAGCGATCGAACAGGCCATCGTACTCGTCACGTCGCCAACGACCAAACAGAGGTCGCTCCGCTCTTTCAGAAGGACTTTTTCGTATCCGACCATAATGCCGGCGGTTTGTTCCGCTTGAGTCCCCGACCCCACCTCAAGATTGATATCGGGGTCTGGGATTCCGAGTTCTTCGAAGAAGCTCCCGGACATTGCACGATCATAATGTTGACCGGTATGGATGAGTCGATACCGTAGCTGACTGCCACGGCACTCAGCCCCTTTCATCGCCTCAATGATCGGCGCAATCTTCATGAAATTGGGCCGTGCCCCGGCGATGATATCGACGCGTTTCACTCAACACCTCACATGATGGGTCAATACAAAATCTTAGGTCGCCATTGTAACCGACTTGGAGTCTTGTTCAATGATTTACTCAGTTGGATTCACGGGGTGGTCCGCCAAAAGGAGGATGTCGACACCGACCTGTTCCTGGCGGACCAATAACCTGGCGGAAGATGTCTAGAAGTGCACTTCACGTACGGCGTGACGGTTGGCCTGGAACCACTGGACCGTTTTCTTCAAGCCGTCTCGCAAGCGATGGCGAGCCTGAAAGCCGAAGAGTTGTTTCGCTCGGTTCACATCGAGACACCGCCGAGGCTGGCCGTTTGGCTTCGTAGTATCCCACTGGATGTGACCGTCGAATCCCACTTCACTTGCAATCAATCCAGCAAGATCCAGGATGGAGATTTCTTCACCGGTTCCCAAATTGACCGGCAAACTTCCATCATACTGTTCGGCCGCGAGCAGAATCCCTTCGGCGGCATCCTCAACATACAGGAATTCACGGGTCGGCGATCCATCACCCCACAAGGTAATCGATGCGCGCCCCTCTTCTCTCGCGGATGCGCATTTCCGAATAAGGGCCGGGATCACGTGTGAGGTTTCCAGATCAAAATTGTCACGTGGCCCGTATAGGTTCACGGGAAAGAGGACGATGGAGTTGAATCCATATTGGTCCCGGTAGGCCTGCGATTGCGCCAACATCATCTTTTTCGCCAACCCATACGGGGCATTCGTTTCTTCCGGATATCCATTCCAGATATCATCTTCCTTGAATGGAATCGGCGCGAACTTAGGATAGGCACAGATGGTTCCTGTTGCGACGAATTTCTTCAGCCCCTGCTGACGCCCTACTTCGATCAGCTGAGCCCCCATCATGAGGTTGTCATAGAAGAAGCGGCCAGGATTGGCTTGATTCGCGCCGATGCCGCCGACACGAGCCGCCAAATGAATTAGGATATCGGGCTTCGCATCGCTATAGAGCTGTTTCACTGCCTCCATCTGTACAAGATCATAGTCCCTGCTGCGTGGCGTGACGATGTCGCGACAGCCTTTCGATCGCAGTTGTTCAACCACGAACGAACCAAGAAACCCTGCGCCACCAGTTACGACCACACGTTTATCGTTCCAGAATGACATTGTCGCTTCCCGCCTCCCCTCCAACCTCTGTCCTCCAGCTGTCAACATTTCTTTCCTGCCCCTTCGAGTCGCTCTCGTTCCGCTGCCAGATCCGCATCAACCATCATGGCAATTAACTCTTCGAACTGTACTTTCGGTTGCCATCCAAGTTGCTTCTTCGCTTTGCTGGCATCTCCGATCAATAAATCGACCTCGGTCGGCCTGTAGTACTTCGGGTCAATCTTCACATGCTTTTTCCAATCCAGCTGCAGCCGGTCAAATGTCAGCTCCAGCATTTCTTTCACAGTGTGAGTCTCTCCAGTGGCAACCACATAGTCATCGGGCGTGGTAGCCTGCAACATCATCCACATCGCTTCAACATAGTCTCCGGCATAGCCCCAATCCCGCTTCGCATCAAGATTGCCCAAAAATAAATCTTGTTGGGTGCCGAGCTTGATACGAGCTGCCGCCTTGGTGATTTTGCGCGTGACGAAGGTTTCTCCTCGTCGCGGTGATTCATGATTGAACAGGATGCCGTTGCACGCAAAAAGATTGTAGGCTTCTCGATAGTTGACCGTGATCCAATAGGAGTAGACCTTGGCTGCCCCATAGGGGCTCCGCGGGTAAAACGGCGTCGTCTCTTTCTGAGGCACTTCCAAGACCTTGCCGAACATTTCACTCGATGAGGCTTGATAAAACTTAGGTTTGAGCCCTGACTCCCGAATCGCTTCCAGGAGCCGGATGGTTCCAAGCCCGGTGATCTCTCCCGTATATTCAGGAATATCAAAACTCACTCGCACATGACTTTGCGCGCCCAGATTGTAGATTTCATCTGGCTGCACGGTGCGCAAGATCCGATTGAGCGAGCTGGCGTCGTTCAGATCGCCGTACACTAAGTGGAGCCGGCGATATGGCACATGCGGGTCTTCATAGATCGGATCAATACGGCCGGTGTTGAACGAGCTGGAGCGGCGTACAATCCCATAGACTTCGTACCCTCTCCCCAGAAGAAATTCAGACAGATAGGAGCCATCTTGGCCGGTAATGCCGGTGATCAGTGCTTTCTTCACGTCTGCATCCTCCATGAAAAATTGGATTATTGCTCGCTCAATTCCTTTTGTCCACTCATCATGCGAAAGGTCACAACGAAAAGTTTGTTGCGACCTTTGAGGTTAACCGGGTACTCTTATAAAGAATTAGGCCTAGAGGCACCACATGGCAGCAGTTTCTTCTCAACATGTCCGCTACGCTGTGTTGCTCACCTGCATGGTCGTGTGCGGGCTGCTCGTGGCACACGCCATCAACGCGTTTGTCGCAGACGCACTCTACCTGATACCTGATCCGCCTCTAGGAGTCGGTACCGCTGGCTCACTAGGTACTCCATCGCACACGTCCTATTCGCCCAAGCAAGCGGTCGAGCAGATTCGATCTAGCGGCCTCTTCCTGCTTCCAGCGGCACGTGAGGATGGAGGAACGAGCGGCACAAGCTCCGATCGTCGAGGCGGCTCCGGCACCGTCGTACGGGCTTCTCTCGGCTTGGCAGGCAAACTGCGATTAATCGGTGTGGTGCTGGGCGATCAACGCGGTGTCTTTGCCATTATTGAGGACCTCGCGGCCAAACAGCAGTCGTTGTATCATCTACACGAGTCGGTCCTCGACCTCGGTGAGGTCACCGAGATCCGTCGCAACGGCGTCGTCATTCGCCAAGGGAATGTAGAAGAGTTGCTGGAACTGGCGCATGCGGAAGGCCCATCTGCTGCTGCCGATCCCGCCGGCACATCCCCACCTCCTAAGAAGCCATCAGCCTCCAGCGCTCCCCTGCGAAAGGTTGTCGATCGACGAGAGGTGGAACAGGCGATGAGTGATCTCCCAAAACTCCTGTCACAGGCAAGGGCCGTCCCCAATATGGCCAATGGAGCGGTCAATGGATACCGATTGGACTACATCGCCCCGGCGAGTTTTTATGAAAAGATCGGGGTTCAGACCGGAGACGTGTTGCAGCGCGTCAACGGGGTCGACATTCGCGACCCCAGCACCATGCTGAGTCTGCTCCAACAGCTGAAAAATGAGCAGATCGTCAAGCTGGATGTGGTTCGGAACAACCAACGGTCAACGATCACCTATGAATTACGCTGACCCAGAGTCGGCAGTCCCCTTACCTTGCCTGAACGCCATCCCCTACTGCCGGTCTAAATAAAGCAACCAGTTCGAAAGCGGTTGGAACAGGCCTGGACGCGCAAGGCCTTAATTTTATGGAAAGAACTCGGCATGTCCTTGCCAGGCTGTAAGTAGGAAGAGTATCTTTACGTCGATCACGATGAGCGTTCCGCGAACCTGTCGTTCGTGATGCTCCTCAAACTATGACGCGATATCAAGGAAATTGGGTTCATGGCTGAGACCGAGTACCCTAATTCTGGCCTGAGTCGTCCCTTGCTGGGACGTATTCTCGAGGAAAAATTTCATCTCCTCGAATCCAAACTCGAAGAGGCCCTCGCCTACCAACAGGAGAAAGGCGGGCGATTGGGAGAGGTCTTGCTTCATCTTCGTTCACTGCGTGAGGACCAATTACTGGAAGCCCTCGCTCAACAGTTCGAGATGACGTGGATGCCGCAGCTTGATACCAGCCATGTCGACCATGAGCTCATCAAGAAGGTCCCGATTGCGTTTTGTCGGCGATACCGCGTCTTGCCACTCCGGTATGAAGAGGGTGTCATCCTGACCGCCTCGACCGACCCCCTTGAAACTGTGGCCTTGGACGATCTTCGATTACTCTTGGGTAAGCCCATCAAGCCTATTCTGACAAGCAGCGTCACCCTCCTCAGCTGCTTGAATCGCGCATACGACGAAATTGCCAATCCGGCCGGCGCCGAACAGGTGATGGAAGACATTGCAGCAAACCGGAGTCTCGATGAGTTGGCGCATGAACTTGACGAACCACAAGACTTGCTCGATGCAACCGATGAGGCTCCGATCATTCGATTGGTCAACTCGGTCCTGTTTCAGGCGGTTCGACAGCGGGCCAGCGACATCCACTTCGAATCGTTCGAGCGCGGCTTGGTCGTCCGGTATCGCATCGATGGTGTCCTCTATCCAGTCCTCACTCCGCCGAAACATTTGCAAGCCAGCATCATCGCACGATTGAAGATTATGGCCGGTCTCAATATTGCTGAGAAACGCTTACCGCAAGATGGCCGTTTCGCTATTCGGACCTCGGGAAAGGATGTCGACCTTCGAGTATCGGTGTTACCCACCTCGCACGGCGAACGAGTCGTGCTGCGATTATTGGAGAAGGAAAATCGCCTGCTGAATCTTTCTGAAATGGGATTTTCGAAAGAACGCCTCGCGGTGATCCACCAGCTCATCCAACTCGCCCATGGGATTATTCTCGTCACCGGTCCGACTGGAAGTGGAAAGACCACAACCCTCTATGCCGCCTTGAGCCACATCAATGCGCCGGACAAGAACATCATCACGGTCGAGGACCCGGTCGAGTACCAACTGGTCGGCATCGGCCAGATGCAGGTGAACCCGAAGATCAATCTCTCCTTTGCGGCCGGCCTTCGGTCGATCCTGCGCCAAGACCCCGACGTCATCATGATCGGTGAGATTCGCGACCGGGAAACGGCGGAGATCGCTATTCACGCCTCCCTCACAGGACACCTGGTATTTTCCACGCTGCACACGAACGATGCCGCAAGCGCCGCCACGCGTTTGATCGATATGGGCATCGAGCCGTTTCTCGTGGCGTCCTCGGTCGTCGCCGTGCTTGCCCAACGGTTGCTCCGACGGATTTGCCCGGATTGCAAACGGTCTTATCCCGCGAGCGAGGAGGAACTCGAGCGTCTCGAAATTCAACCCGGCTCGAACGTCACGCTGTATCGCGGCGCAGGCTGCGCCGCCTGTTCACAGACCGGGTACCGTGGGAGAACCGGCATTTTTGAGCTGATGGTGCTCGACGACGAAATTCGACGTCTGATCGGGAGTAAAGCGGATTCGACTGCCATCAAACAAGCCGCTATTGCCAAAGGCATGGTGACGTTGAAGCGAGAAGGCGCCGAACGAGTGATCCAGGGCCACACCACTCTCGAAGAAGTCATGCGCATCACGCAGCAAGAGGTTGAAGTCGACTAGATGATGCGTCGCCCACCTCACCCTTCCCTTCATCCGCATAGCTGTCGAACCATCGAGCAGCTGTTGACCACACACGTTCTCATGGGAGTCCGCTGATCATGCCGGTCTACCAATATCAGGGATACCGGAGCGACGGTGGCGCCGCGACAGGAATTATCGACGCGGAAAATGCCAAGGTTGCGCGGCTCAAGCTCCGGAAAGAGGGCGTGTATCCGACTGATGTCGTCGAGCAAGGCCAACCATCGGCTCGGGCTCAGGGAAAACACCGCGTTGAGACCGGACGTCCGACGAAAAAATCCTCCGTTCTCTCGGCAACTGACCTTTCATTGCTGACCAGGCAATTTGCGACGCTCATGGTAGCTGGCCTTCCCCTCGTTGACGCGCTCGGCGTCCTCGTGGATCAAGCACAGAAAAAACCCATCAAAGCTCTTCTCGCTGACATCCGAGAACAGATTCGAGGCGGAAAGGCCCTCAGTAGTGTCTTGGAAACCTATGAGAAAGATTTTTCTCCCATCTACGTCCATATGGTACGAGCGGGCGAGGCCAGCGGAGCCCTTGATCAGATTCTATTCAGACTCGCGGAGTTCCTCGAGAAGCAACAGGCTCTGAGAAACAAGGTCACGAATGCGATGCTCTATCCCGTCATCATGCTGGTGATCGGAACGATCATTCTGTTTTTCCTCATCACATTTGTCGTACCCAAGATTACCCAGGTGTTTGCACAGCAGAAGCAGGCCTTGCCGTGGCCGACGGTAACCTTGATGTCGGTCAGCGAGTTCATGGCTGATTATTGGATGGTGCTGACCGGAGTTGTCATCGGCGGATTCTACCTGATCCAGCGATTTACCAAAACCGGGAGAGGCCGGATGGTCGCCGACCGTCTGACGCTCAAGCTTCCGCTGATCGGCGAAGTCGCCAGAATGGTGTCGATTTCCAGACTCACGAGCACATTGGCCACAATGTTGGCGAGCGGTGTTCAACTGCTCGACGCGCTGGACGTCTCCAAGCGCGTGATGAACAATCGCGTGCTCGAAGAAACGGTAGAAGTCGCGCGGCAAAACATCCGCGAAGGTGAAACCATTGCGGATCCCTTGAAACGAAGCGGCGAATTTCCCGCCTTAGTGACCCATATGATCGCCGTCGGTGAGAAAAGCGGGGAAATGGAGGAGATGCTGCGGCGCGTGAGTCAAATTTACGACAGCGAGGTTGAGCGAGTGATTGCCCGCTTGACCTCCTTGATGGAGCCGATCATGATTCTTGTGATGGGCGCCATTGTACTGTTCATCGTCGTCGCGATTCTCTTGCCCATCTTCGAAATGGGCCAAATGATACGATGAACGTGCAAGAAGAACCCACCGGCATGACGACGTTGACTGATAAAAGGGGGACTGACGATGATTGATTCAGCACAGCAGAGCCAGCAGACGGCACGCCCAGGCGTACCGCATCCGTTTTTTGTCATGATCACCCGCCTTATGCAACGGAGCCGCGGGTCTTCCGCCGGCTTTACGTTCATCGAGATCATGGTAGTCGTGGCCATCCTGGCCATCCTCGCGGCGCTGGTTGTGCCCCGCATTATGGGGAGAACCGATGACGCCAAACGAACCGCAGCGAAAGTACAGATCAGAAATATCGAAGGCGCACTGCAACTCTACAAGTTGGATAACGGTGTCTATCCCACCACGGAACAGGGCCTCAAAGCGCTGATTGAAAAGCCGTCCGTCGGCGTGGTGCCGAAGAAATGGAAGATCGGCGGGTACTTGCCGAAACTTCCTGAAGATCCGTGGGGCAATCCGTACAAATACATCAGCCCCGTCCAACGGGGAGATCAACGAATCGATTACGAAATCACCTCACTCGGAACGGATGGAGAGGTCGGCGGCGAAGGCGTGAATGCCGATATCACCAATTGGAATTTGGATAAAGAGTAAGAGACCTCGAAACGTGTGTCATTCACCGACCTTTACACCATACAACCGCGCCTCAGAGCTCGGCCCACGTACCCTGTCAGTAGCCGATGCTCATCGATGGTCCGCGTGGCATGCTCCAAACGGTTTCACGCTTCTGGAGATGCTGGTTGCCCTCTTCCTTCTCGGAGGAATTCTGGCCATCATGATTCCCCGAATTAGCTTCGAGGAAGACCTCCGTTCAACCGGGAGAATGTTGATCGGTGTGCTTCGAACCCTGCAGGGAGAGGCAGCGGCGAAACAGACACCGCTCAAGTTGTATTTTGATCTCGACCAAGGGCTCTACTGGATGATGCTGGTGGAAGGCAAGGAAGAGCGTCTCCCTCTTGATCCAGCCTGGAAGACTCCTCGCACCTTACCCGAGTCCATACGTCTGACCGAGGTTTCGATCGGCCAAGACAAGCATGTGTCGGGACGCGTCGATGTGCTGTTCTTCACCAACGGTCGTATCGAACCAGTCACCATGTACCTCATGGATTCCAAGAATAACTTGTTAGGTCTGGCCGTTGACTCATTGACGGGCGGAATTCGGGTGAGTGATCAACGATTCGACATTCCGCGAACTCGCTTTATCCCTGACCGCGTCAGAACCCTCCTGAAGCCCAGATCGCAAACGGGAGCCGCTGGGTCGGTGATAGACGGACTGCCCAAACCCTCGATAGGTCAAGATGCTCCAAAGCAGACACCAACCCAACGCCAATGAGACAGGATTCACGCTGCTGGAGGTGCTGCTTGCAATCGCCTTGCTCGCGATCGCATTACCGGTTCTCCTCGGTCTGAGAAATTTTGATCTGGATCTCCAAGATAGAGCCTCGGAGTTGACGGTCGCGACGTTACTGGCTCAGGAGAAGCTGTTGGAAGTCGAGCTGTTGGGACAATATGCCATCGGCGAAACCGTAGGCGAGTTCCGGCATGTGCCCCTCGGGGCCCAGCCCGTGACCCACACTACGCCCAGGGCCGTCGGATATCGATGGAAACAGACCATTGCACCGACTCCACTGGAGTTGATTCGAGAAATTCGCATCAAGGTCACCTGGCCTCGCGCCGGACGCGAGGAGAGCTTGGAGGTGAGTACCTATGTCTTCGCGGGACGGCTCACCTTTTAAGGGCCAAGCAGGTTTTACACTGGTCGAAGTATTGGTGGCCGTAGCATTGCTGGGCACCATCGCCACTATGGTATTCGCTTCGCTCGTAACGACCACGCAGGCCGTCGAGGGCGGACGCGAACATGTCACAAGGGAACAGACCGTGAGAAAGATTTTGCGCCTTATGGCAGAAGAGCTGGCCCTCAGTAAGCGCAGTCTCGCCTATCCCTGGGTTGGAATGAATGGAACCTTTGAAGGGCAACCTGCCGACACACTCGCGTTTCTTGCGATGAGCCAAGAATTGAACACCTCGACAATGAAGGAAGGCGAAACCATTCGTGTCGTGTACACGCGCGAACGGGATCGCTTGATTCGGTTTGTTCGCAGGAATCTCTATACGCTGACCGACACAGACGAGACGCTGGAGCAGATAGAACTCGCTGATCGCGTGCAAGCCTTCAATGTTCGGTACTATGACGACCAGAATTTGATTTGGCTTGACGAATGGCCGACGGCCAGCAAGTTGCCGAGAGCCGTGTTGATCGAGGTCACCTTTCTATACCCCGATGCCGCACCATGGACGGTGCGGGAATGGGTCAGTATTGGTACATCATGACCATTAAATGGCCTGAAGCATGGAGCACAATCACAGCGTGGATTGTCGCCGGAATCTGCATCCTGGTGATCTGCATCCTGCTCACCTTTCCGTACGGGATGCTCCAGGCACGGCTGGTGGCGGAACTCACACGAGCCACCGGGATGGACGTTCGAGTCGCGGATTGGTCCATCGGGGTGCCACTGAGCCTGGAATGGCGAAACGTCACTCTGTCGAAGCCGAACCTCACCCCAATTGAGATGGCCGTGCTGCAGGCCAAACTCGGAGTCTTGAAAGCCCTCGGCGGAACACTGGGGCTCGATGTCGTCGTACAGCTGGATACAACGTCGTCTCGGACAAGCCTTGCCAAGGGCACGCTGACCGCCTCATCCTTCTCTCTCTCTGGGCCGATGACCATCAAGGGACAGCTTCAGCACGTGGATCTCTCAAAAATCCTCCGCCGATATGTCACCAAAGGAACATTGAATGGAGATTTCTCACATCGCGTCGCGTCCGGACAGTCCACCGCCTTCATGGAAGGTGAAGGAACATGGACGGCCGAGGCAAGGGATCTCGCCATCGATCAGATTCCACTCGGGAACGGTCGAACCTTGTCGCTGACATTCAGTTCGGTTTCGGCAGGTCTCTCATGCCGAGACCTCCTCTGCGAGGTTACACACATGAAAGGCGAGGGGATCGACGGCTCTTTCACGGGAGAAGGGCGGATCACGCTTCAGCAACCGATGCCAAACAGCCAACTTGCGCTCACGGTCACGGTCATTCCTGGTCCCGGCTTTGCTTCCAAAGCCGGATCGTTGGGCCTCCCCGCCCCGCCCCCCGGGACGCCCATGACCGTCAAGATCGTAGGAACCTTGGCACAGGCTAGGATCGCATTGTAAAGTGGACACCTTAGAGGAGTATCCACGGAGCGAATATGGCTATCGTAGATGAATGTGTCGGGCTGGATGTCGGGCAAACCGGCTTAAAGGCCGTCCGGTTCCGCCGCCGCCTAAGTGGTCGTGAAACCGTCGACTACTTCCAGCACCCGATGCCGTTTTCACGTCCGGAAGACCTCGAACCGGCTCGGCGTGTACAGTCGTTACGGAACTTCATTTGGCAACATGGCCTCTACGCCACTGACCGCTTGGTAACCGCCATCCCCTGTCAGGACCTCTTCGTCAGGACACTCTCGTTTCCGTTCAAGGATTCAGCCAAACTGGCACAGGTCGTCCCGTTTGAAGTCGAAAATCTTGTCCCCATGCCGCTCGAAGATCTGGCGGTCGGAAGCCTGGTACTCCCGCCGGAGCACCCGATTGAAGGAGTCGTACGTGAAGCTAAAGGCTCCGAAGTGCTCATCACCGCCGCCCCCAGAGACAAGGTCGCCGAACATCTTCGTTTTCTCGCCCAAGCTGATGTGGAACCATCTGCGATCAACGTGGATGCCATGGCGCTCTTTTCCGTCACCCAATATCTCCAAGAGGAAGGAGCCAACATACCGCCGGATCTGGCGATCATCGATGTCGGCGCTTCGAAAACTACGCTCTGCCTCGTTCAGGGAGGACGTCCTGTCGTGCTTCGGACCATCCTCTGGGGCGGCAACCACCTCACCCATGCCTTGGCTGTCCGTCATGCCTGCAGCTTTGCCGACGCTGAGCGTCACAAACGCACGCTCGCGGTGGATCAGGTGCATGGGTTGTTGGAGCCTCTCTTGCGTGAACTGCGAATCACGCTGCAAGCCTATCAAGGAGGCGACCGTGGGCGGCTGACTCATTCGTGGATCTGTGGAGGCGGATCCAAACTCCAGGAAATCGGGGACTATGTATCGCGACAATTGGGACTGTATCCGGTGGGGCCACGCCAGGGGTTCGGGGCTGATGCGCCACGAGCCTTTTCCATCCCCTTCGGTCTCGCGATTCACCCGAAGATCATCAGGCCACGCTGGCGCTTTAAATCGTCTCCGCTCGGACTGGCCGTTGATCTGAAGGGTGTCACGGAAGCAACGTCCTCGGACACGATCACAAGCAAGCAGGACCGACGTTTGGCCATCATTGCGGTTCTGGTCATCGCCCTGCTAGCGGTTGGAGACTTCACCATACACTTCATGCTGCAAGACCAACGGGTGACGAAACTGAAAGCGGCCTTACAGAGCCGGTATGAGCAATTTTTTGGCGCAGGGGCCGCACCGGGAGAAGAACTGGATTTGGCCCAATACCACATCAGCCAACTTGATAAATTCCTTGGTCTGGTTGACACCACAGACCAGACGGTCTTGCGTACGCTGTCGGTCTTCGTCAAGCAACTGCCACCCGGGACAACGGTCAAGGTTCGAGAGTTGACCGTCGATGGAGCGGTGATTCTCATGGAAGGTGAAACCACCTCGTTTGACGCCGTCGAACGGGTGAAACAAACCCTCGCCGGCAGCGCGCAGCTCGCGGATGTAGCGGTCACGGAAACTCGTGTAGGCGCCGCACCCAATCAAGTGGTGTTTCGAATGTCCGTCAGGGTGAAGCCGTCATGATGCAACAGTTTCGAGAACGTTGGTACCACATGTCCAAACGTGAGCAGAAGCTCGTCCTGATAGGGGGCATCGTGCTCGGACTGAGCCTCCTCTTCGTGCTCATCGTGGACCCCTTGCTTGACACATTGGATCGCCTTGAACGTCAAGCGGTACGAAAACAGAAAGATCTCACCGAGTTGGCGTTGTTGAGTCAGGACTATCTCACCAAACGGGATCGTTTGGCGAAGATCGAACGTCGCATGCCCACACAGGATCATCACTTTTCGTTGCTCACCTTCATGGAGGAAGCGGCCACGACGGCGCACGTGCGCGAACGTATTACAAGCATGCAGCCGCAGGTACAAACGCTCGCCCAAGGCTATGAAGAAACCGCCGTCGATCTGCGCTTGGAAGGCGTGCAATTGCCGGACGTGCTGGCGTTACTCGTCGCGATCGACCAAGCGCCCTACGATCTGCATGTCCACCACCTACAAATGCGCCCAAAGTTCGATAATCCGGTGAACATGGACGCCACCATTCGGGTCTTGAGTTATGCCAAAAGCTGACGAACGAGGTGTCGCGCTCCTGTTGGCACTCCTCGTCTTGACGCTCCTGACAGCCCTCATTCTTGAATTCGATGCCGAGGCACGCCGTGAGTACCGAGCCGCGGCTACCTTTCGAGACGACTATAAGGCCAGCATGTTGACCCGGGCCGCCGTGCAGGCGATGCGGGCCGTCTTGGCGCAGGATCTCTTGCGAGAAAAGATGACGGGCCAAAAGTACGACGCCCCGACCGACATCTGGGGCATGCCGATCAAAAACTACGCCATCGGCGACGGGTTTCTCACGGCACAGATCAGGGATGAAACGGGAAAAGTAAACCTGAACGACCTCGCGTCAACCTCGGGTGGTGAACTGGAACAGAAAAAGAAAGTCTTCCGCGTCAGACGTCTCTTCGAGCTGCTGAAAGTCAGTCCCAACTTGGTGGATGCCCTGATGGACTGGATCGATCAGGATGACGCCCCCCAACCGGCCGGAGCCGAAAGCCAGTACTATCAATCCTTGCGACCGCCCTATCGGGCCGCCAATTCACCCTTGCCTGGACTCGGAGACCTTCGGCTCATCAAGGGATTTACGCCGGAGATCATCGAACGCATCGAACCCTATGTGACGGTCTACCCCTTGGAAGGCGGAGGACCGGTCAACCTGAATACCGCCGATCCCATCGTCATACAGACGCTCGACCCAAGCATTACCCAAACAATCGCGATGGAGATCATCCAAGGACGCCCCTACAAAACGAAAGTCGAGTTGGATCGAGTCAGCAGCTTTCAAGAAATCGGCAGGACGTTGCGCAACGACTACGACATCAAGTCTGACTATTTTTCGGCACACCTGGCAATTACGATCAACGAAACCACCAAATCTTCGTTTGTGGTGCTGAAGCGCGATGCCAGCAAAGGCGAGAGTACGGTGGAATATATGCGGATACTCTAGACCGACTAGCGAAGTGGCATCGTGATCGTCACTTCATTGCCGCAGTCATTGTACGCCAAAGAAGGAAAAAACGAGCGAGTCAAAAACACCCCTCTTCCGTTCACATCCTCCGATCCACACATATCCTGCGAGCGGGAGAGAAGCGTCCGCCATTTAAAGCCTTTCCCTTCATCAGTGATACGGTACGTCAGGCTATTCCCGCCTTTGTCATAGAGCGTGTGGATGGTGACCCGCCGATCTTTCAGTCGCGCTTGATTCAATCGCTGGGTCAGAAGTTGCTCATACCGACCGGCAGCCAGTGCCTCCTGCTTCTCCTGATAGAAGATCTCCAGATTTCCATGTTCGATGGCGTTGAACAGGAGTTCTTGCAGCGCCCCCTGAAGATGCAGCCGTCGTACCGCCGGCAACATCGATGCCGTGGTCTTAATAAGCCAGGAAATAATCCCAGGGATATGGGCAGGATCCGAGTCCACTGTGAGCCGATACTCCGATCGGCAGAGTCCAGGAAGATCGGACAGATCACCGGGAAGAAGACCGCGAACGCGCTGGATCGCATGCGCCAGTTCTTCCTCGGTCACCGGCTTATGCACATAATCAGCAGCTCCGGCACGAAGCGATTCGAGGATCAGAGATTCCGGCGCGTCTTGGGCCATCACAATCACGGGGCATGGATCCTGTCGAGATTTCAGCTCTTTCACCAAGGCAAGTCCCGCTGCATCAGGGAGAAACAAATCGGTGAGCACAATGTCCGGGGCAGCCGCGTCGATCGTAGCCAGGGCAGCTCTTGGATCCTGCGCAGCCAAGACAGAAAAACCTCGGCCCTGCAGGTGCTGAACGATAAGGGCGTGGGTTTCGGGACACGGGTCGATGACCAACAGATGATCTGAAGGCTCTGTGGCCATCATGCAGCAAGCCCTTTGTCCCGTTCGAGACGTAGCGCGTTGAGAAGACGCAAGAGCTCCCGTTCCAAGGTCGCATAGAGTGCTTCTGCCTGGGCAAGGTTACCGGCCTTCGCGGTTTCCTCCAAGACCTTGCAGGCGTCCAGGGCCGCCGGAGCACAAAACTGGAGCACCGCTCCCTTCAGGCGATGGCTGGATCGCGCCACACCGACAGCATTCTGCGCATCGAGCGTCACCTTAGCCTCAGTCAAGTCTCTTGGGCCATGTTCGAGGAAGAGTTCTACCATCATGTCGAATGTCTCCCGGTCATGATCGACCCGGGCCAGCGCCTCATCAAGATTGAAAACCGAATCATGACTCATGACATTAGCTTTCTAGGTATCGGTATCGATCACCTCGACACCCATCAGAGCGACATCGTCTGGGAATTGCTCGTGCCCTTGCCATCTGATCGCCTCGGTCACACACCCAGGGACGACTTCAGACAAGGGGCAGGTCCCGAACCGACGAATGGTCTCCTCCAAGCGACCCTGTCCCCATAGGTCGCCGTTCGAGTTTGGAACTTCATAGAGTCCGTCGCTGAGGAGATACAGCCTGTCTCCTGGTGTAACCGGCAGCTCCTCCGTCAGATAGATCGTCGTTGGATCAAAGCCAAGCGGCAAATTGGGTTTTGCCATCCAACAGACCTCGCCGGATCGGCGGTGAAGAAGCGCGCCGTTGTGTCCAGCCGTCGCGTACGACAGCGTACCGCAGCGGACATCGAGTGTCGCAAAGGCGATCGTAAAATAATGACCATTTTCAGTAAGGGGGAAATGTTTATTCGCTTCCGTCAAGATTGCACCGGGATCACTCGATCCGACATGGCGTAGCAGGCTCTCCCTGCGCAAAAAGGTGGAGAAGGAAGCCGATCGCAACGCCGGCGACACCCCATGGCCAGAGGCATCAAGCAGATACAAGCCGAGAAGGTCATCACTCCAAGACACAATGTTAAAGAGATCTCCGCCTAAGGCCAGAGAAGGCCGATAGAGGCAGACCATCTGCGCACTGGGCCCGATGGTACCCGAGACCGGGAGCAGGGATTCGACATAGCGTGCGGCGGACTGGAGTTCACGCTCGAGCATCTCCTGTTTCCGTCGCATTTCCTCCGTCACATCTTCTAAGCGTCGGATCAAGCCAGCAGCGCGCATCCCGGTTTGAACACGGGCCATAATTTCATACTTACTGGCGGCCTTGCTGAGAAAGTCATCGGCCCCACGGGCCAGCCCCTCGGCGATCTGCTCCGGCTGATCATGGCTTGTCATCATGAGAATTTGACTTGTCAGGAGTTCAGGGTCCTGACGGACCCGTTCACAAAAAGCAGGACCATCAATGTCGGGCATCATCCAATCGAGAATCGTCAGATCCGGTCGCTCCCGACGAAGCGCATCCAGTCCGGATTTTCCGTCGACCGCCTCGATCACACGATACCCAAGCCGCTTGAGTCGCGCCGCCATCGCGATGCGGGCGGTCGGCTCGTCATCGACGAGGAGCACGGTTTTCATCGCCTTCTCGTCCATAGTGGAGGGTACCGACTGCTGTGATGATGTCAGCATCGTGTTGGGCTGGGCCAGACAGACACAGCCGTTCTGAATGAATGATCCTGCACGCCCGGGTCGAAGACGACCTGGACTAGGCCGCTCGTTTTTGTCCGGCCAAGGCGTCCTGTTCATTGTCATAAACAGGAATAAGCTTTTGAATATTAGCCAAACTCATGATTTCCCGCACGTAGCTTTGCGGTTTCAACATGCTCACTTTGCCCTGGCTTAACTTGAAGTTCTGAGAGACGAGCGCCAGCAAGCCGAGCCCGGAACTGTCGACAAATCGGACGTCCGCCATGTTCAAGATCAAATGCCGACAGCCTTTCTGTCGAACCGCCTCGACGGCCGTCTTGAATTGTTCTCGGTTGGCATACGTCAGATCCCCACTGAGCTCAAGCACCACACCGTTTGGAACAGGACGTTCTTTCGTTTGCATGGCCATGACTACCTCCTTCTATCTATACAGTCGAGATCGGTTCGTATGTTGCCTTCATGCGGTTCGCGATGCAGCGGCCGCCTCCTCCGTTGGATACACTGGAATCATCCGGTCAAGATTGGCCAGCTCCAGGATGGTCTTGACTGTACCCTGGGGCCCGACCAGACTAAGCATGCGTTCATCCGCCATCAACTGTTGGGACGTCAACGCCAGCAGCCCGACCGCGGCACTATCGACGTAGGTGGCATCCTGCAAGTCGACAATGAGATGTGTCCTTGATGATTCCTGAAAGGTCTTCACCGCTGAGGAAAAGTCCTTGCGATTGCGATGCGTAAAGACATCCGCGATGTGAATCACGGTAGTGGTCTGAGACGTTCGTTGAGTGATCGGCATTGCACCCTCTACCTGATCAGTGGCTAACCTGAGTCAGGATCGCATCGGCGATCTCACGGAGTGGAAGAACTTTGTCCACTCCCCCGGCCTTGATGGCTTCCTTCGGCATCCCAAATACGATACAACTTGCTTCGTCCTGAGCGATCGTGAATGCACCAGCCCGCTTCATCGTCAACATTTCCTTCGCGCCGTCACCGCCCATCCCGGTAAGAATGACACCGATTGCGTTAGCACCCGCATATTGCGCGACAGAAGCAAACATCACATCGACCGAGGGGCGATGTCGATTGACAGGAGCATCTTGATTGATGCGAACCGTGTAGCGAGCTCCACTACGCACGAGCGTCATGTGATAATTTCCTGGTGCGATGAGAGCATGGCCGGGAAGAACGCTATCACCGTCTTCCGCTTCTTTGACCGAGATCCGACTCAAACTGTTCAAGCGTTCCGCCCACGTCTTCGTAAACCGCTCCGGCATATGTTGCGTGATCAAGATCGGCGGGGTAGTGGGTGGGAGAACCTCCAACACCTCCTTCACGGCCTCGGTTCCTCCGGTGGAAGAGCCGATGGCAATGATCGTATCGGTCGTCTTGATCATCGCCGTTCGTGACACATTGTTCGTGAAGTGTGACGCATCCGACTCCGAAGACGAACTACGCTTCACGGGATACCCTTCACGTTTTACGTTGGCTTGCGCGGCAGCCTTGACCTTGGTAATCAGATCCTGTGCAACCTCCTCCATACCTTCTCTCAGATCGATCTTCGGCTTCGTGATGAAGTCCACCGCCCCCAATTCCAGCGCGCGCAGCGTGGTCTGGCAACCAGCTTCCGTCAGGGAGCTCACCATCACCACCGGCATCGGATGCCCTCGCATCAATTTTTCAAGAAACGTGATGCCGTCCATCTTAGGCATTTCCACATCAAGCGTGAGCACGTCCGGGTTCAGCGCCTTGATCTTCTCACGCGCAATGAAAGGATCCGGAGCGGCACCCACCACCTCGATCTCTTGGTCCTTTGCGAGCAACGCAGCAAGGACTTGCCGCATGAGCGCCGAATCGTCCACTGTGAGTACCCGAATCTTTGACATAGGCCCTTCGTATCTCGCTACAGAGTTGGACGCTTCACGTCCCTCAAAAGAGTGTCACATCCTCTTCGACCGGCTGTTCCACTGCCCGAATCTTTGTCGCGTATTCCTCCTCACGGTCAAGAATGGTCTTGTTTTTCAATCGCTCGATCTTCTTCATGAGCACTCGGCCTGATTCGGTAAAGTAGTACACCTTCCGTGGACAGACATCCCCCAAGTCAGACTTAACCGGCCTCAGTCCTTCTGTTTTGAGAAAGCCCAAGACCCACTCGGCATTCCGGGCACCCACATCGATCTTCCCCTCATAGATCTTTCCTGCCCCAAAGAGCTTCACCTCTAACCGACTCTTCATCCCGCCCTGCTTTAGAATTTCATTGATCAACGATTCCATCGCATAGGAGCCATATCGAGCGGACTCTCCCCATGAGTCGTTGCCACCCTCTTTCGGCTTCGGCAACATGAAGTGATTCATCCCACCTACACCGACGACCGGATCCCGAATACAGGCAGAAATACAGGAGCCGAGTACCGTGTACACAATCATGGGACTCGCACTGACGAAAAACTCTCCCGGCAAGATCGCGGCAATCTCATGCGGGAAACGGGCATCGTGCAAGCGGCGAATGTGTCCGAACGGATCCGCCCCTCCCCGTGACATTCAGTTACTGTTCCTTCCAGTAGATCGTAGGCGCCACTGTCTTGAATGGGTGGTTCACCCATTGCAAGCTTTCGGAATGCCCGATGAAGAGATGGCCCCCCGGTTTCAGGTATCGGTAAAACTTGTTGACCAATCGCTCCTGCGTCGGACGATCGAAGTAAATCATCACGTTTCGACAAAAAATCAGATCCAGCGGGCTCTTAATAGGATACTGCTCGTCCATGAGATTGAGACGTCGAAATCGGATCATGGACACCAGGTGAGGCTTGACCTTCAGTTGACCTTCGCGATCCCCACGTCCACGCAGAAAATGACGCCTAACGGTGTCAGACGGCACGTCGCGGACTCGCTCTTCGTCGTAAATTCCTGCCGCAGCCTTAGCCAATACACGCGTGGAGAGGTCGGTTGCCAGAATCTTAAAGTCCCATTGGCTCGGGTCGGACACGCCGTCATACAGCGTCATCGCAATGGTATAGGGCTCCTCTCCGCTCGAGCAGGCGGAAGACCAGATGCGCATTGTTTTCTCTTGCATGAGCTCGGGAAGAATCTCGTCTCGAAGGAAATCGAAGTGTCTCGGCTCACGGAAAAAGTCAGTTTTATTGGTCGAGATGAGATCCAACATGCGAGTAAATTCTTCCCGCTGAGGATCACGCATCAATTCATCGTAGTATTCTGAAAATGACGACAACCCCAATTGACGCAGCCGCTTTGAAAGTCGGGAAGCCACCAGCCCCTGTTTTTGGTCATTGAGGGCAATCCCGCTCTCGTCGTAAATCAACGTCCGAAAGCGTTCAAATTCTTCCGCCGAAATCGCAAGATCCATATCGATCAGTCCGAGCTCACTCGACGCAACACCCTGCCCTACAGGATGATGAAGATTCAGCGAATACTCTATCGGTTAGGCCACGTTGTTTCTTAACGCTCTTCGAACGCGACGAGCGGCGTCTGGAAGGGGAAGATTGAGAGGGAGGGAGAGCGCACAGCGAAAGGCACGACGCAAGAATAAACCTTCTAACCTACTGGCATGCAAGGAGATTTCTGAAGCCTACCACTTTCATGGCCTCGCATACTCATCTGTTAATTACGCAGAGAATATGCCCGGTGCCGTCGTATCGGTTACAACGTGTCTTAAAATTCTTCAAACCCATCTCCATACGTGGGGCTATTATGATCCTTTCCGGTGGCGACGCCGACCGGCTCCCTATGCCCCTTCGACGCTCCAGCTACCGGCCTTGGGGAAACTCCTCGGTCATGTCGCGTACGATCAGCGGTCCGTGCCACAGGCTTACCGAGCGCTGACACGGTGTCCTGGGCAATGGGACTGTGCGTGGCATGATCCCTTTCCGTCGAACCCACTTTGAAGATCTCCACCTGATGCAAAAGATCCTTGGCCTGTTCTTTCATGCTCTGCGCAGCGGATGTCGTGTGGTCGACCAAGCCGACGTTCTGCTGTGTTGTCTGATCCATCGAGCTGATGGCCTTGTTCACCTGGTCAATCCCGATCGCCTGTTCCTGCGACGCGGCACTGATCTCTGCAATGATGTCCGTCACCCGCTTTACAGAATTCACGACCTCCTCCAACGTTTTCCCTGACTCATTGACCAGTGCGGTCCCGTCCGTCACGCTCTGAATGGATTCCTGAATTAATCCAGTTATCTCCTTCGCCGCCATCGCCGAACGCTGCGCAAGGTTCCGCACTTCGGTCGCCACCACGGCGAACCCGCGCCCATGCTCACCGGCCCGCGCCGCTTCGACCGCCGCGTTCAAAGCCAACAAGTTCGTCTGGAAGGCAATCTCATCGATCACTGTTGTGATGTCGGCAATCCGCCTGCTGCTCTTGTTGATCTCGCCCATCGCCTCAACCGCCTTCTTGGTGACAACGCCGCCCTTGTCCGCTGTCGCGCGAGCCGCGATCGCCAACTGGTCGGCTCGTTTGGCATTGTCGGCATTCTGCTTGACCGTCGCCGTCATCTCCTCCATCGACGCGGAAGTCTCTTCCAGAGCCGCCGCCTGCTGGCTGGTGCGCCGGGATAAATCCTCCTGCCCATTGGTAATCCCTTCCGACTCAGACAAGACGTTTTTCACCACGGCCCGCACGGTTGTGACCGTGGTCGAGAGATTTCCGAGAGCAAGGTTCAATGCTTTTTTCATCTCCTCGAATTCACCGTGATAGGCCCCCGTCATCCCTCTCGTCAGGTCGTTGGCTGCCAATGCGCTCAGCACCGCCTTGGCCTCGTGCAGAGGTTCTGTGACGGCATCGACCAACCGGTTCACAGAGTCCGTCAGGTCCCGCAATCCCCCGGTAAACATGTCGGACTTGATCCGATTCGAGAGCCGACCGACCGCTGCTCCATTGATCAATTTTTCCACTTCCGCCAAGGCCAGTTTTTGTTGAGTGATGTCGGTGCCCAACACGATCACTTTGAACGGTCGTCCCACTTCATCCATCACCGGACTGAAGCTGGCCTGGAGCCAGACCTCACGCCCACCCTTGCCGATCCATTTGTATTGGCCAACCTCATACTCGCCACGCCCCAGCTTCTCCCAGAAGACATGGGACTCGTTGGCGGCGGCGCCTGAAGATTCGAGCAGCATGCGGTAGGGCCTGCCTGTGAGTTCATCCGCCTGGTATCCCATCATCTGGAGAAAGATCCCATTCGCTTTTTGGATATTCCCCTTGAGATCAAATTCGACAGTCACATAGGACTTATCGATCGCATCTAACACGCCCTTCATATTATGACGAGCCAGCTCGTATTCAGTGATATCGTACCGGACACCCAGATATTTTCTGGGCTTCCCATTCTGTCCCATGATGGGCTTGATCACCGCGTCGACATAGTACGGGGACCCATCCTTTGCTCGATTCTTGATGACCCCACGAAACAGTTTACCCTGTGCGATCGTCTGCCACATCGATCGAAAGACCTCTTTGGACATATCAGGATGGCGGGTGATACTGTGAGGCGATCCCATCAATTCCTCTCGTGAATACTTGGAGACCGAGATATATTTGTCGTTCGCTGCGATGACATTTCCCTTGAGGTCGGCCTCAGAGACAATGCTCGTCGTATTCATGATGTCGACCCGAGCGTTCATCTCCTCTATCGATTCGGTCAACTCGTCTGCCATCTGATTGAAGGCCTGAGTCAACTGCCCGATTTCTTCATTCGTCGTGGCCGTCGCCCGGAACGCCAGGTTTCCACTACGCAGTTGCTTCGTCGCCTCCAGTACATTCTCTAGCCCTTGAACGATAAACCTCGTCACCTTCCAACTGCTGAGGAGCCCCAGCGCGACAGAGATCAGAATGCCGGCCACGGAGAGCAGCGCCAACGTCAGGGCCAACGTTTCACTTGTCTGCTGACTTTCTTGTGCTTGCACCTCGTTTTCCTTGACCAAGGCGGCCACCGCATCCAACATCACACGTAGTTTGGGTGACAGTTCGGCCTCCTGCATCTCGAGCGCCGCGTCCTTGCTGAAATTGGAGCTGAGCTCCAGGACTTTTGCTCGAATGTCCTTGTACTGAGGCCAGGTCACTATGAGCCGGTCAAACGTTTTTTGCTCCGACTCATTCATAATGATCGGGGCATAGGCCGCCTCGAACTTCTCGATTTCGACATCGAGCTTTTTAATCTCCTCCGTCCATTGTTTCATCGAGGCCGAATCACGAGCCAAGATGTGCCAAGCCACCAACGCGCTCATCCGGTTCGAGTAGCCTTGGATCTCGACCAGTTTCGTCAACGGAACGACGTTAATCCTAAAGACGGATTCGATCTGGTGGCTCATCGTCATGAGGCCTCCGATCGACATGAGGCCCCCGATGGCCAGTAGCACAAGGATCACGCCACTGTTGAGCAGGAGTTTCGATCGTGTCGATAGTTCACCCAGCTTCTTCAGCATATGGCCTCCACGCTCCGTCCAGAGTGACGGCACACTCCCGCAACAACATTTAGAACTCGTTGAATTCCTCTCCGACCTTCTCGGTGTCTCCCCCGCCTACCGTCACCTTGGATTTCGGTGACGCCGTAGCTCTAGGTACGACCGACTGCGATGCTTCCGCCTGTCGACCGCCTCCGCCGAAAGCTCTCCCGATCGATCGGGCAGTATGTTCCCGCACGCTGGCGATCGAAGGGGAAGCTGCCTTCTCCGATTCAGATAGCTCGATTTTGAACAGATCCATCCGGCGCAAGAGCTCTACCGATTGGCTTTTCATGGACTGGCTGGCGCTCGTAATCTCTTCAACGAGCGCGGCATTCTGTTGGGTGGTTTGGTCCACCGATAGAATAGCTTTGTTCATCTGATCGATCCCGTTGGCCTGCTCTTGCGAGGCCGCCGCGATCTCCCCAATTATATTGCTGACTCGTCTTACTGAGGTGACGATTTCCTCCAGCGTCTTGCCTGATTGATTCACCAGTTCCGTGCCGTCGGTGACACGTTGGATCGATTCGTTGATCAATCCCTTAATTTCCCTGGCGGCCATGGCCGAGCGCTGCGCTAGGTTCCGGACCTCTGCTGCCACCACAGCAAATCCTCGTCCATGCTCCCCGGCACGCGCTGCCTCCACCGCCGCATTCAGGGCCAAGAGATTGGTTTGGAAAGCAATCTCGTCGATGACGGTGATGATATCGGCGATCTTCCTACTGCTTCGATTGATCTCATTCATCGCCTCGACGGCCTTGGTGGTGACCGTGCCTCCCCGATCCGCCGTTTCGCAAGCCTCGCCCGCCAATCCATTGGCTTGCATGGCGTTGTCGGCATTTTGTTTCACCGTGGCGGTGATCTCCTCCATCGAGGCAGAGGTCTCTTCGAGTGAACCGGCCTGCTCAGTGGTGCGTTGCGACAAATCCTCGTTTCCCCTATAGATTTCCTCAGCGCCACAGGTGACCGACTCCACCACCTCTCGCACCGTGGCGATCGTCTGAATCAAGTTCTGGACGACACCATTCACGCTCCCTTTTATTTTCTCGAGCTCCCCGCCGTACTGTCCGGTCATGCTGTGGGTTAAATCGTTCTCCGCGACACAAGCCAGCACCGCTTGTACCTCCTCGACCAACCGCTCCATTTCAGCCGAAGCCTGCTTCTGTGCCGTGACATCTGCCGCGATTGTCACGACTTTGTAAGGCTTTCCATTCACATCAAGAATGGGGTTGTAGGTCGCCTGCATCCAGACCACTCGCCCCCCTTTACCCACTCGGCAATAGGTTCCGGCAGCAAACTCTCCTTGATTCAACTTTGTCCAGAATGCAGCATCATCGTCCGAGTTCACGCAGGTGGCATCACACAACATGCGATGGTGTTGCCCCTTGATTTCGTCCAACCGATACCCCATGAGCTCTAAGAACGTGGTGTTGGCGCTCCGGATTGTTCCATCCAAGCCGAATTCAACCACCGCCTGGCCTCGCTCGACGGCTTTCTTGAGGCCTTCCGCCTCCATCGCCACGACTCGTTGCGTGGTAATATCCGTCGCATACACGACCACTCTTTTGACTTTTCCCTCCGTATTCACGATCGGGTTATAGGAGGCTTGGACCCAGATTTCCCGTCCGTCTTTATGCCGTCCGGCGTAGACACCGCTTTCGACCTCGCCTCGACCCAACTTCTGCCACAACTCGGCATACTCGATGCGGTTGGTGCAGGTTGGAGCGCAGAAGATCCGGTGGTGTTGTCCCTTGATCTCCTCGGGCCCATACCCAAAACACGACTGAAAATTGTCATTTGCAGAGATCACCGTGCCATCCACGGTGAACTCGCACACAGCCTGCGATCTGCTGATCGCCGTCGTGACCCCAGCGATCTCCGCCGCCTGTGCTTCGAGCGCCTCAGTCTGTTTGGCCGCTGCCGATTCGAGCGAGCCGGCCATCTGGTTGAAGGCCACGGCCAGCTGTCCCACCTCATCTCGCGCAGTCACCGTCGACCGTATGGCTAAATTCCCGGCGCTGATCGCTTCCGCTGCCTTGAGCACGTTCGAGAGGTTCCGAGTAATGATTTTGGACATGAGCCAGACAACCGCCAACCCCATCAACGACAGGACGACGAAGGCACCGGACAGAGCCACTGTCAGTTGCGTCGAGAGTGTTTGGCTGGCTTGATAACTCTCCTGGGCCTCTTGTTCATGCTTACTAATGAGTGTTTTGAAACCGGCGATGATGTCCTCACGAACCGGAATCAGCCCGGTGTTCCGAAGCTCACCCGCCGCGTCTTTACTGAAGAGACTACTGAGTTCCAGAACCTTCTCACGACGTTCCTGAAACGTTGACCAGTTGTGCTGGACCTGCTCAAAGATCTTGCGGTCTTCCTCTGCCGTAATGGTGCGCGCATACCGATCCATGAGCTGGCCCATCTCTTGATCCGTATCGTGAATCTGTTTCTCTACATCTTCTCTCGCGGTTGACTCGTAGGCCTGGATGTGCAGTCCGATCATGCCGACCATCTTGTACACCAGCCCACGCATATCACCGAGATCCCGGACCGGGAGAAGATTGGCCTTGTAGATGGCTTCGGCCCGCTGACTGGCTTCGTGCAACCCCCACGTTGAAAAGGCACCACACACCATCAAGATGAGCATGAACATCCCCGCAATGACCGCCAGCTTCACGACCATGGTCACATCTTCAAGCTTCTTCAACACCAGTCCCTCCCTGTTACCGAATAGGCATACCTCAAAGGCCGTGGGGCCCATAAAAAAGGCGCTCACGAGGGCTCGGATCCGAGTACTCATGAATGCGCCTCCTACTGACAGGTCTTTCTCCTGCCCGTCCAGACGACCGAGTCATCGCGCCCGATCAAGTTCCTGGGATTTTCTTGGTACTCTATCGGTTTGGGATGGGAAACCTTAAACGCGGCTGGAAGGTCACAGGAGGTTTCAGGTGTCGAGTTTCACGTGGTTGGAAACGTGGCGCGTGACATTGGAAACCGGAAGATCTTCATGGATCTTCGCGGAGCAACTGCTCAATCTTGGTTCGGAGCAGTCCCAGATCTTTCGACTGAAACGAGGACTTGGTCTTCTTCAGCACCTCGACCGTGCTCTCCAGTGCCTCTCGATAGGCGGTGCGCCGCGGACATTGCATCAGACGACACACATCCGTCGGCTGTTCGGCCTCGCCCCGTGCCTGGCTCTCCACGACCGACCGAATCCCTGCAGAGAGGAGCCCGATATTCCCGACACTCTGAGAGAGAAACGCATCAAGTGACCATGCCAGACTCGTCTGGTTCGCCATCGTGCCGGCGCGATTCACGATCTCCCGCGCATGATCGACTGCCGTACCCTGCCGATCGATGTCCTCTCGAGCCACATCGGTCATGCGCAAGTAGCGGGCCTTCTCGACCGCTTGATTCACCGATCGAAGCAGCTCCAACCAATCAACAGGCTTGAGGAGATAGTCCGAGAACGCAAACCGGAGCGCCTCGACCGCCGTTTGCACGGAGGGATAGCCGGTCACGAGCACGATCGGAAGCGTCGGGAACCGGGCGCGAACGTCCCGGAAGAATTCGAACTGCATGTTACCGGGCATGCGGATGTCGGACAGGAGTGCATCATGCTGATCCGTCAACAAACGGCTGGCTTCCTCTGAGTCACGCGCGCAATCACAACGATAGCCTTCCTGTTCCAAGAGCTTCGCGGTCGCACTGCGGAAAGTTTCTTCGTCATCGGCGAGTAAAATACGCGGTGCCTCAGTCCTCATGGATCACAACCTCCTTCTGGATTTTCTCAGGCTCATGCACACTCATCACTACCTTATTCCGTGGTATTAGAATCGAAAAGGTCGAGCCACGGTTCGACTGGGTCTCAACTTCAATCCTGCCACCCATTGCCATCACCAGGCTCCGTGAGACGGAAAGGCCTAGGCCCAGGCCTTTCTGATCGGTCCCCGTCTTCGTCGTATAGAACGGATCGAAGATATGCGGGAGAACGTCTGGAGGAACACCCGACCCCTCGTCGCACACGCCAATCCGTATCATTTCCGGCTCCGCACGGAGGATCACCCTGATCCTGCTTCCTTCGCTGGAACAGTCAATCGCATTATTCAGCAGATTGAGCAAGACTTGCAGCAAATCCCCTCGCGGCACGCGGAGCCGCTGGACACAAGGATCTACATCGATCACCAATCGAAGCCGTCGCTGTTGCAGTCGTTTGGCAAACAGGGCTTCCATGTCCTTCATCATGGTCTGGAGATCCACCGGCTCCGCCTTGCCCGATTCTGGGCGATAGAGTTGGTACATGTTCTGTACGATGGACGACACGCGGGCAATCTCACGATCGATCATGCCGGCAAATTCGTAGTGCGGATGAGCGGGATCTATCGCCTGTTTCACGAGCCTAAACGCGTTTTTGATCCCGGCAATGGGGTTGTTGATTTCGTGTGCGACGCCGGCCGCCAAGCGGCCCATCGCCGCCAGTTGTTCGGTCTGCGCCCGCTGGGCTTCCAGGTTGGCAACCTCAGCGGACCGCTGGGCAACCTGGCGCTCCAGCTCTTCCATATAGCGCAGACGTTCGGCCTCCAGGTGCTTCCGCTCAGTAATATCACGGCCCGCCACCAGTCGGACTTCCTTCCCACGATATTGATAAGGCCGGACCACGACCTCCCCGGGAAAGGTCGTGCCGTCTTTGCGGCGCCCGATGGCTTCATACGGTCCTTTGACGCCGCTTTGCATATTGGCGACAACCTGATCGCGGGACTCGTCGGCGACCAAATCTAAGATTGATCGGCCGATGAGCTCGCCCGGTTCGTATCCGAACATCCGCTCCAAACCGGCATTGACTTCGAGCAAGGCACCTTGGTCGTGGATCGCGATGCCGTCGAACGTGGCCTCCGTCAGCAATTTGTACCGCAGTTCGCTGGCACGTAGATCCCCTTCGGCCTGTCTGCGCTCGGTGATGTCGCGGACGATCGCGCAATCGATTTCCTGTCCATTGAGCACATGATAGTTGGCGGTGACCTCGACCGGATAGGTTTCACCCGATTTGCTTCGGTGTCTGGTTTCTAGTCGAAGTCGGCCGGCCTGAACAAACTTTTCCCAATGGGTGGCCCAGGCTTCTCGTGGATAGTCCTGATCGATATCCATCACGGACATCGTCAGCAGCTCTTGCTTCGTATACTCCAACCGACGGCAGGCCGCTTCGTTCACGTCGAGGAAATGCCCGTCCGGAGCAACGAGAAAAATTTGGTCGGAGGCGTGATCGACGGCATACTGGGTGGTCTGGAGCCGAGCTTCGATCATCCTGCGCTCGGTGATATCACGCACAATCGCACAATTGTATTCTTGCCCGTCGTAGACGAGATGGTTGACCGTCACTTCCGTGTACCGCACTCCACCGCTCTTCGTGCGCTGTGACGACTCGAACGTGAATGACCCACGCCGTTTGAGCTCCTCCCAATGAGCTGGCCAGGCCTCGGGTGGAAAATTGGGATCGATATCATGCACGGTCATACCGCGCAGTTCCTCGCGAGGGTAACCAAGGACTTCACAGGCCGCATCGTTGACGTAGAGAATTTCGGCATTCGGGCCGACCCAAAAAATCCCTTGGGCGGCTCGATCAACCGTAAACTGTGTAAGCTGCAGCGCTTTCTCTGCCCGCTTCCGTTCGACAATCTCTTCCTGAAGAGACAGATTGGCCATCGCGAGCTGCGTCGTCCGCTCAGCAACTCGCTGCTCAAGTTCGCCATGGGCGGCCCGCAGCGCCTCTTCGGCCGTTCTCCGTTCCGTCACATCGGAAATAGACCCAACCATCCGTACAGCTCGCCCGATGCTATCCCATACCGCCTGGCCTCGGTCGTGGAACCAACGAAAACTCCCGTCCCTCATCCTCACCCGCGCTTCGATATCGTATGGGCTACCGATGTCAAGGTGATGTTGCGTCACTTGGTGAACTCGATCAGCGTCATCTGGATGCACCAGCGAAATCCACGTTTCATAAGTAGGAGTGAACGCGTTCGGCTCCAACCCAAACAGTGCAAAGTGGCGGTCAGACCAAGACTGTTCTCCCGTCAGAATATTCCAATCCCAGATGCCTTCGTTCGTGGCCCGCACAGCCAATTCGAATCGTTCTCGGCTTTCACGTAGCGCCTGATCACGTTGCTTCCGCTCGCTGATGTCACGGACAAACGCGCAGTGAAACTCTTGCCCGCCATAGGCTAAGAACGCGACCCGAATATCGATGGGAATCCGACGGCCATCTTTCGCGCAATGGACCGTCTCCCGTGAGACCACCTTCTTCTCCCTGGTCTCCTTCCACCACCCAGGCCACACCGCCGGCGGAAAGTCCGGATTCAGATCATGGACTGTCATGCGCAAGAATTCTTCCGCTGTATAGCCCAGCATTGTGCTGGCCGCTTCGTTGGTATACAAAATATTGGCTTGCGGATCGACCCAATATACCGCATCCACTGCTTGATCCATGGCGAACTGCGTACGCTGAAGAGTCTCTTCCGCCTGCCTGCGTGATGTAACGTCGATGCAGGCACCCACATATCCGAGAAATGTCCCGTCAGGAAGGAAACGCGGGACCCCTTTGTCCTGAATCCAGCCGTATTGTCCATCCGCCTTCCGTAATCGATACTCCATGTCAAAGGCCTCGCGACGGCCGAATGCTTCCAAGTAGATCTGCAAGCATCGATCAACGTCGTCCGGATGGACGCCCTCCGTCCAACCATCCCCCAGTTCCTGTTCCATGGTCCGGCCGGTATAATCCAACCAACGGCGGTTGAAGTGTGTGCACTGCCTGTCGGGTCCGGCCATCCAGATCAGGGCAGGAGCTGTGTCTGCAATGGTCCGGAATCGCGCTTCGCTTTCTTTCAGCGCATCAGTCATCCTTGCATGTTCGATGGCAAGCGCCGCAATGGAGCTGGCTCGTTCGACGATCTTCAGATCGGGCGGTTGTGGAACCCGTGATTCGCGATAGTAGGCAGCAAAGGTGCCGAGCAGGCTGCCGACGGAATTACAGATCGGGTACGACCAACAGGCCTTCAAGCCATACCGCAACACCTCCGTGGCATGGTCCCTCCACAAGGGATCAGTCGCAATATCGGCAACGATCGCGGGTTCTCGGAGAAAGGCAGCACGGCCACAGGACCCGACGTTCAGGTCAATGGGCATGCCATCAACCATCCGTTTGTATTCTTCCGGCAGACTGGGCCCCGCCGCCGACGAAAGATGCGCTCCGTCTTCCTTGACTAACATCACCGAACAGAGCATCGGAGCTGTATGGCTCTCGATCGTGAGACAAATGAACGTCAACACCTCGTTGAGCGGGATCCCCGTCGCGACCAGCTCCAACGCCTGTTTTTCCGCCGCTTGCAGCGCCTCTTCCCGTTTACGTTCTGTGATATCCCGTACGAAACAATAGTGGCCCGATGCTTTTCCCTCCGATCGATCAGGCTTGACGATCACGGCATGCTTCCAGATCAGGCTGCCATCTTTTTTCACTCCACGGAGGTCTGCCTCAGCCTTCCCCGTCGCGAGCATCTCCGCGAAACCGGTGAGGACGGATGCCCGGTCATCCGGATGCACCGTGATGTCCCAGGATTGTCCGACCAATTCGTCTGGACGGTAGCCCAACAGAGCAGCATATTGTTGGTTGACAAAGACATACCGCCCGCTCTCATCGAGTCTTGAAATCCCCTCCATCGTCAATTCCACGACAGTATTCGCTTCGCGCAGCGCGGTCTCGGCTTCCGCGCGAAGACCCCGCCTCTGATAGCCTTCCAGTATTTGCCCGCAGGTCGAGAGGAAGGGATCTACATAGGCGATCACGGCCTCGTTATACCCACCCGGCCGATTGGCAACACCCAGCATGCCGATCAACCGCTCCCCATGATGAATCGGCAAACCCAAGAACGCATGGATGGGTGGATGGCCGGGTGGCAGCCCACCTTCGTATGGGTCGTTCGCGGGATCATCGACGATCACCGGTCGGCTGGTCCTCATCACCTCGCTGAACAGTGTCTTGACATCTTTGAGTTCGACGGTCGGAGTCCGTTGCGCTATCAGAGCCTTCCTCTCCTCATTCGAGACGAGATTCGTGATGACATGGATTGTCACGTGCGGCCCCTGCTCGGCGGTCCCATTGATGCCCCCGATGAACCCATATGCACTGTCGGTGAGTGCGAGGACCTCCTGCAGCAAGACATCAAACAACGCGTCTGAATTCGCCTCGTCGATGAATAGAGACTGGATGCGGTTGATTGCGCACAGCAATCGTTCGGAGGCTCGAACCTTCTCCTCGGCCAGCCGATGCCCCACAAGTTCCTGTTGCCGCACAGGCTTGGTTCCAGCTCGCCCAGGCGTTCGCTTGGCGCCCGCTCGTGCAGTATCTCGGCCGGAGTTTTTCGCAACTCGTCGGCCCTTCGATTGGTTGCCGGCCATTAGAGAACACCCTCACATGTCACGCCGGTGCGAGCGCTTGGATCGGCTGAGAGACCACGGAGCCGTCGCACGGCCGCGACCAGTGGCATCACAACGTGATGAAGACACTCAAAACACAAGAAATCGGCCGTCAAGGAGAAGACACGAACGGCTGGTCGCGTCGCCTTTACACGACTAGGAGATCGTGCGTGATAGATCAATCTATTCATTATCAATTTAGTATTCCACATGAATATACTATTCGAATCACCCTGTCTATTGATACTTTTCTCCACCTGATGCTTCCTACGTGTCGGCGCAAGAGAGGAAGGTGAGTAGCAAGTCGTGATGTACGTGGTACTGAGGGATGTCAGACGGAATCGAGGTTCAGAAGAAGAGGTCAGCGCGGTGCTGATTATTTCGGTCGCCCTCCCATTATGCTAGAGGGCGACCTCCAGGAATGGACCCCTACGCATCAAGGCTAGAATTCATCGAACTCGTCGTTCGCTACGCGGCGATCCTTTCCGTTCCCGACGGCAAGCGCGGCGGGTGCCTTCTCCTGCATGCGCTTCATCGACGGAACCGCTGCTTTCCCCGAGCTCCGATGATCACCCGTCTGCATGACCCCCTTGGACGGCGACTTGGGCACGAGCCGTGGAATATCCCGTTTGACAACCTTGGAGGCAGTCTGGGCATTCTCAGACTGCTCAAACTTGAATGTTTCCACCTGCTGCATCAGATCTTTTGCTTGCTCCTTCATGGACTGCGCCGAAGATGTCGTCTCTTCGACCAGCGCGGCATTCTGCTGCGTCGACTCATCCATCGACATGATGGCCTTGTTCACCTGATCGAGACCGCTCGCCTGCTCTTGGGACGCCGCGCTGATCTCCGCGATAATATCCGACACGCGCTTGACAGAACTGACGATTTCATCAAGCGTTTTGCCAGACTGATTGACCAATTCGGTCCCGTCGCTCACGCGCTGGATCGATTCGTTGATCAAACCCTTAATTTCCTTGGCCGCGGTCGCCGAACGCTGCGCCAGATTTCGCACCTCGGCCGCCACCACGGCAAACCCTCGCCCGTGCTCACCGGCCCTTGCCGCTTCCACCGCGGCGTTCAAGGCCAAGAGGTTGGTCTGGAACGCGATCTCATCGATCACCGTGATAATGTCGGCGATCTTCTTGCTGCTCTTATTGATCTCGCCCATCGCCTCCACCGCCCGCTGCGTGACCGCCCCACCCTTGTCGGCCGTCTCCCGTGCGGCGATGGCGAGCTGATCGGCCTGCTTCGCATTGTCGGCATTCTGCTTGACCGTCGAGGTCATCTCCTCCATTGAGGCGGCGGTCTCCTCAAGGGCCGAGGCCTGTTCACTCGTGCGCTCGGAGAGATCCTCGTTGCCTTTCGTAATCTCTTCCGATCCGCTGGTCACGCCTTCGACCGCCGAACGCACCGCAGACATGGTCTGGGTCAGATTGGCTAGCGCCGTATTGATACTCTCTTTAATCTTCTCCAGTTCTCCCTCGTAGCTCCCCCGCATCGAGTAGGTTAAATCCCCGTGCGCTAATGCCGTGAGGGATTGAGTTGCCTCGTTCATGCAGGCTTCCAACTGGGCCTGCGCATTCTTTTGTACCGTGATGTCCGTGGCGAATTTCACCACTTTGAATGGCCGGCCCATCTCGTCCGCGACCGGGCAATAGGCCGCCTGAATCCACACTTCTTTGCCGCCTTTCCCAACGCGTCGATAGACCCCCGCATACGACTGGTTCTGATTGAGGCCTTGCCAGAAGGCCGTGTATTCGGCTGTACTCGTCATGGCCGGATCGCAGAACATCCGATGGTGTTGGCCTTTGATTTCATCAAGGCTATATCCCATGCACTTCAGAAAGTTCTCGTTCGCCGTGATAATGGTGCCGTCCAGATTAAACTCGACGGTGGCATATAACTTATTGACGCCGTCGAGAATGCCTTTCATATTCTGGCGCGCGATTTCCTGCTCCGTAATGTCGTACCGCACACCGAGGTATTTGCGAGGCTTACCGGTTTTCTTGTCCACAATCGGCGCGATCACGGCATCGACGTAGTACGGCGTGCCGTCCTTCGCACGATTCTTGACGACGCCACGAAAGATCTGCCCCCGCCCAATCGTAGCCCACATCTGCTTGAACACCTCTTTGGACATGTCCGGGTGACGGGTTGTATTGTGGCCAAACCCGATCAATTCACTCTTGGGATACTTGGACACTTGGAGAAACTTCTCGTTGACCGACATGATATCGCCCTTGAGGTTCGCTTCCGAGACGATGCTTGTCACATTCATGATATCTTCGCGAAGCTTCAGTTCGTCGCGCATGTCCAGGTTTTCTTTTTGCTTCTCTGTGACATCCAAGGCGAACTTGACGACCTTGTAGGGCTTCCCCTTGGCATCCGTCAAGGGATAGTAGGCAGCCCATATCCAGACTTCTTTGCCGCCCTTGCCCACCCGTTGATAGGTTCCCGCATCGTATTCCCCGCGATTCAGCTTGGCCCAAAAGGCTGGATACTCCGGACTGTTGACGTAAGCCGGATCACAAAACATCCGATGGTGTTGTCCCTTGATCTCGTCAAGCGTATAGCCCAAGGTCTTCAGGAAGTTGTCGTTTGCCGTGATGATCGTGCCATCCATCTGGAACTCGATCACAGCCTGCACCTGATCGATGGCCTTCATCTTCAAGGCCAATTCGTTCCCTCCCACGCTCTTTATCTTGCCTGCCTTCGCCTTCTTTGTTGTCGCCATCGTGATTCTCCTGCGAATAATGATTTATAGTGGTTCATTGATGCTTGCGTTCGAGCTACGCGGCTGCCGCGGCTACTGCCGCACCTTGTACCTCTCCCTCCGATAGAAGACGATCCATATTCAGAATGGCCACCAACTTGTCCCCTGATTTTCCTACCCCATCCAAAAAACTCACATCCACCTTGGCTCCAAACTGCGGTGCCGGCTGGATATCCTTCTTGTCGATGTTCAGCACATCCGACACAGAATCCACTACCAACCCCATCACCTTGTCGCGAACGACGACGACGATGATCACGGTGAACGCCGTGTAGTCGATCGTCGGCATCCCGAACTTCGTCCGGAGCTCGATGATCGGTACGATCGTCCCCCGAAGATTCAGCACCCCTTTGATGTGGGGCGGCGTATTGGGAATCTTCGTCACCGTCGTGTACCCTTTGATTTCCTGCACGCGCAGAATATCCACCCCGTAGAGCTCATCGCCCAGATTGAATGTCAGGAACTGGCTGCCATCCGCCGTGAGTCCAATCTGCTGATTCAGTTCTTTGGTCACTGGTTCCACCGCTGCCGCCATAGATCCTCCTTGGTCAATCACCTTCGCACATGACGCGTACGTTCACGTCGTTCACATACCGATTATGTGCCCAGCTAACCCCTCACTCCCTGCCACGCCATCTCCTGCCTGATGTCCTTGTGGGGGTGGATGCGTCGGGCGCGATCCAGCAAGATTTCTTTCGACTCCGGATAGACTGGATCGGGAACACAGCACTCTCCAATCGGGCAGACGGAGGCACATTGCGGTTCCTCAAAATGTCCGACACATTCGGTGCAACGGTCTCTGGAAATCACATACGTCGTGCCATCGGATCCTTGCCCCTGGCTCACGTGATAGCCACCAGCCTCGGCATCGCCGCGCTTTTCGAAGATCGCTTGATTCGGACAGGCCGGCAGGCAGGCATCACAGGAAATACAGTTGTTGTTAATCATCAACGCCATTTGCGTCCCTCGCAACTGTCCATATCCATCAATGACCCTTCGTCCGCATTCTCATCGAATCTCCCTACGCCGCGACGGCTGCTCCGTGCCGGGCAATCTCCAAGAGACCTCGCACATCAAGAATAAACCCGACCGTCCCATCTCCCAATATCGTCGCACCGGCGATACCCTCGACCTTTCTGAAGTTCTGCTCCATACTCTTGATCACCACTTGCTGCTGTCCAAGAATCTCATCCACCATCACAGCGACTCGTTCGCCTTCGGTCTCGAGGATCAAGAGAATCGCCTTCGTAGGAACCGTGTGCTCGGACGTGAGGCTAAACACTTCGTACAAACGAATCATCGGTAGATAGGTGCCCCGCACATTGATCAGCTCGCCCTTCCCAACAACCGTCTTGACCGCCCCCTCTTTAGGCTGAATCGATTCCAGAATGGAGAGGAGTGGCACAATGTACGTCTCTTGCCCGATTCTGACCGTCATACCTTCGATGATCGCGAGAGTGAGCGGCAGCTTGAGAACGAACGTCGTGCCTTTTCCTTCTATCGTCTTGATACTGACCGTGCCTCCGAGCGCTTCGATGTTCCGCTTCACCACATCCATCCCGACCCCACGCCCGGACACATCGGTAATTTTTTCAGCGGTGGAGAAGCCGGGTCGGAAGATGAGCGGCCAGATCTGATCGTCGGTCAATTTTTCGTTTTCTCCGATCATTCCCTGCTTGACCGCCTTCGCCAGGATCTTGTCTCGATTTAACCCTCGCCCGTCGTCTTCGACCGTGATGCAAATATTCCCGCCCTCGTGAAAGGCATTGAGCCGAATCGTCCCCACTTCCGGCTTATTGTGGTCGAGCCGTTCTTCCGGTGGCTCCAATCCGTGGTCCGCAGAGTTCCGGACAAGGTGGGTCAACGGATCGCCGATGGATTCGATGACCGTCTTGTCCAGCTCGGTTTCTTCCCCGGAGAGTACGAGTTGAATCTTCTTTCCAGCCTTGGCTGAGAGATCCCGCACGAGCCTGGGGAAGCGGCTGAATGCCGTCCCGATCGGCAGCATGCGGATCCCCATGACCCGTTCCTGAATCTCTCGGGTGTTTCGTTCCAGCTGCGCCACCCGCTCCAAGAGAACCGGCAACTGCTTGATCTCGAAGCGCGACCCCAAATCGCTCAACATCGACTGCGTAATGACGAGCTCGCCGACGAGATTGATCAACTTATCGATCTTGGCCGTATCGACTCGAATGGACGCCGTATCGGTCTTCTTTGCCTGGGCGCCAGACTCCTGTTGTCGCTGTTTTTGCAGCGCCTGTTCCAATTGTTGCGGTGTGACGGCTTTCTGCTCGACAAGAATTTCTCCCACCCGCTTTTGCTGAGATAAAGCATCCTCCAGCACAGCTGCCGACACCACTCCGCTTTCCATCAAAATCTGTCCGAGAGGTTTCCCCTCGCCTTCAGCACGTTGGTCCTCGTTGGTAATGCGCCTCTCGTTTTTGACTTCACCTGCTTCACGCTTTTCGATGACGAGGGTGCTGTCTTCCCGAACGAACTCGAACACCGACTCGATCGCCTTCACATCCTTGGCCGTTGCCAGCTCCATCCGCCAGGACAAATAACATCTCTCCGGATCGATGTCGGCAAGATCCGGCAATCGCGACAGATCCAAAACAACCTCGGTCAAATTACCGATGTTGCTCAAGTCCCGCATGACCTGGAGCGGGTCAAGACCGCGCTGGAACAGCCAGTCAGGTGGCGTCCAATTGATGCTGTACACATGATCCCCACAAGCAGACTGGGTCTGAGCCGGTTTCGGCTCTTTGGAACTCGCGGTTGGTTGCTGAGGGCCGGATGCGCTTTCGGCCGCCAATTCGGTCGTCAGCTGTTGCACAACTTCGTCATTGACCGCAGCTCCGGTCTTGACCGAATCAATCAACGTCTTCAAGCAATCTGTCGATTTGAGGAGGAGATCGGCAATCGCCGGTGAGACCGCTTTCTGCCCATTTCTCAGCAGATCAAGGAGTGTCTCCATCTTGTGGGTAAACTGCGCCACGGCGCTGAACCCGAACATTCCGGCTCCGCCCTTGATGGAATGGGCGGAACGAAAGATCTTATTCAGGAGATCGCGATCTTCGGGATGTTGTTCCAACTCCAACAGCCCTTCTTCCACGACGGCGAGGTGCTCGGCCACTTCGTCGAAGAAGGCATCTTGAAACTGTGCAAAATCGTTACTCATCTTTTGCCTCGTCGTTCGTGAAGCGCACCTCGTGAAGCGTATCTCGCCTTCAGAACCGGACGCTTCACGCTTCACACTCCTATGCTGGCAATACCCTCGCGATCGTTTTGAGGAGGACATCCGGCTTAAAGGGTTTCACGATCCACCCCGTCGCTCCAGCCTCTTTTCCTGCCTGTTTTTTTTCCATCGCGGACTCGGTCGTCAGCATCAAGATTGGGGTAAATTTGAACGCGCTCAACTGGCGCAACTCCTTGATGAGGGTGATCCCATCCATTTCAGGCATATTCAGATCTGTCACCACAATATCCAGCTTCGGCCCTCCAGCCACCTTGCTCACCGCATCCTTCCCATGCTCGGCTTCAATGACCGTGAAGCCGGCGTTCGTCAGGGTGAAGGCCACCATCTGCCGCATCGTGGGTGAATCGTCGACGATCAATGCTGTTTTCCCCATAGTTCCCCTCCGGCGTCCCACTCGTTCGTTGTAACCAGCCGCCACCCCCCCGCTAAAACAGCGTCACTGAATCAGGGTCGTCGTCCGACACCCCCATTGGCACTGGCTCCCCATAATCAGGAGCCACGACGGTCTGATGCAGACGTCGCTCTTCCTCCATCGTGTAATTCTGTTCAATCTGTTCCAGCGTGGCGATTTCCTTCTTGGCCCCTTCGCGTTGCGGTCCCTCGAGGAGCACCTCCAAGTGATGACGCAATTGTTCTAGGGCCTGACTGACATGCTCAAGCTTCTGACGGGTAATGTCCTGGAACTGCATTGCCATCACCACCTGAGACACGCTTGCCGATCGATCGGCTGACGTGACTCCGCTCTCAGTTGAGCCCAGAACCCGAAGATGCATCGACAATTCCAAGGCGGCCCGTTCCGTCTCCTGAGTGACCCCGGTTAGGTGCGCTTTCAATACTGGGATCATCCGCAGCGCTCCAGTCGCGCAAGCTTCCCACGCTTGATGCTGTGCTCGCAGCCTGATTAGTTCTCCGTCAGTCGCAAGCGTATCGTCTCTTTGTTCGTCTTGGGCTCTCTCCAACTCCACAATCCCTTCCTAGACCGCTCGCACCCACATGGATGACAGCGCAACCAGACACATACCGGCACGCTTCAATTTCCGCCACCTGAAAGGTCGTGAGTGGGATGCCGCTGGGTCACCACCCGGGTTTCATGGATCACTCACTAAGTGATCCATGAAACCCAAGGTGTTTCAATTTTGTCTGCAGCTCATCTGATACGCCTGATACAAACATGCGCTCTTGCTTCCTGGCCGCCAACATCAACTGAATCGCCGCCGTGTCCACACGAGCGACGCTGGCGAGGTCTAACGACACTAACCCGTCATTGGTAAAGAGCTTCACGAGGGATTCCTTGAACTCACCGGCTTCAAAAATCGTGAGGTCGCCCCTCGGAGCTAAGTGTCTGGGGTTCTGGTCTTCCACCTGTGGTGTCTGCGCCGAAGATGGCATGTCCGTCATCAGTCATCCCCCATTCCGTGAAATCTCTGAATCATAGTGTCGGCTGCCTTTCATGAAGACTTGAGAGTAGCCTGCACGTAACCACGCCAGACTATGGGGCGGGAAAGAGCCCTTCTCCCAACAATTCAGGAGCGAGCTGGGATGGATCGTGTGTGACCGGTCCCATTGATGACTCAGACTGATCCGCTTCACTATCCGATTGGAGAATCGGAGCCGGCGGCGCCTGCTCCAGAATGACGACTTCGACTCGCCGATTTCTTGCTCTTTGCTCAGGATCAAGGTTCGCGGTGATCGGTCTGGTCTCGGCATGTCCCACCGCCGCAAGGTGGTCGCCCGGTACGCCGTAGAGTTCGGACAGCACCCTAACCACTATCACGGCACGCGCCGCCGACAATTCCCAGTTCGAAGGAAATTGTGCGGTGCGGATCGGCACATTATCCGTATGTCCCTCGACCTTCGTATGCCGGTTGAGTTCGACAAGCGCCCCGCCAAGGCCCTCAAGAAATGGCAACGCCTCGGTCCGCACCGCTGCCTCTCCGCTGTTGAATAACAGCTGATCCGGAATGGTGATCACAATGTCGCCGTTGATTTGCTCGGTAATGCGCACCGCGGACATTTGAGGCACGGCCTTGATGCTCTTTACCAAATTTCTCAGTTTCCGTATGACCACTTCCTTGCTCCCAGGCGCATCCGGTGCCGTGAGTGCTGCCTTACTTGTAGTAAGCGCAATGGGGGACGCGGACGATGGTGGACTCACGACCGGATTGAGCGCCGCCTTGATCGACTCACTGACTGTCCGGTACTTTCCGACATTGACCGAGGAGATCGAGTACATGACAACGAAGAAGGCGAACAGGAGGGTAATGAAGTCCGCATAGGAGACCAGCCAGCGTTCGTGATTTTCATGTTCTTCGTGCTTATGTTTCGCCATGGTGTGTGTATGCCGTTAGACGTGAGCGGTGAGACGTTTTGCCTCAGCCTTGGAGCATGACGTTTCACTTTTTACATTTCACGTTTTACTTCTTTGTTTCCTTCGTTCGTTCGCTATGTGGTAGCACCCCCTCCAACTTTTCTTGGAGAAGCCGAGGGTTTTCACCCTGGGCAAGTCCGACCAAGCCCATGATCATGACATTTCTGGACCCTGCTTCTTCCTTTAGCTTCAGTTTGATTTTGTTCGCTAAAGGTAAGAAAAACAGGTTTGCCGCTCCGACCCCATAGACTGTGGCGACGAACGCTACGGCGATACCGCTGCCTAGTTTCGAAGGGTCTGCCAGATTTTCCATCACGTGGATCAATCCAAGAACCGCACCAATAATGCCGATGGTCGGTGCATATCCTCCGGCGGCTTCCCACACCTTCGCCGCGATCACGCCTTGCTCCTCATGGTGTTCCACTTCGATCTCCAGAATTTCGTGGACGGCCTTCGGATCGGTTCCGTCGACGATCAGCTGAATACCCTTCTTCATAAAGGGATCTTTGATGTCCTTGAGTTTTCCTTCGAGCGCCAACAAGCCTTGCTTCCGAGAGATGTTCGCAAGATCAAGAATCAGCTTAATGGTTCCCTTATTGTCGATGTGGGGACCTGTGATTGCCAAGGACAACGCACCGAATGCCCTGATCACCACCGCTAACGGATTCTGGACACAGATGGCTCCGATCGTGCCTCCAATCACGATAATGAAGGCCGTAAGCTGCATGATCGAGCCTACGTGTCCACCCTCTAGTATTTGGCCTCCAATAATGGAGCCGAGCGCTAGTGCTAGCCCGAGTATGGTTGCAATATCCATTATGTATGCGGGTGCCTCATTTAAACCCGAACTGGGCGAGAATATCGTCGGCGACTTGTTGTTTCATGGCCGTCTTCTTTGATTCCTCGAGCTGTTTCAGCAATTCACCGGCCGTTCCTTCGGCACCGGTCTCTGCTCCATTCTGTGGCATCCCGAAAACCACGACGAGTTCCACCAACTTGCTCTGCACCTCGTCGAGTATGGTCACCAACTTCTTGACTCGCTGAGCGACCAAATCTTGGAACGATAAGGCCGTCATGATCTCTGTCAGATGCTTTCCATCCTCCACCATCACAGCCTTGACGCTCCCCAGGCGCTCCGCAAGTTCTGTACAGTCCCGGGCTTGTAGCGTTTCCACGACTGACGACAGATCTTTTACTCCTCGATCACGATTGTCCTGAATTATTTCCGTCAACCGCATGACTTCAAGCGTTCCCTCTTCGGTCATCTTGATCAGATCGTTCAGATGGCCAGCGGCCGTTGGGAGTTGTGTGCTGCTCGATACAATCCCAGGACTTACCTGGGAGATTGCCTTCATCGCCCTCTCAACATAACGAGCCAACTCGCCCATTTCTTCGTAGAGTCTGTGTTCTGTTTGCTGCACGCTCCCTCCAGCAGTCCTGATACGGTTGATCGAGCGTCGAACCAAGGCCTATTTAAAGATTTTTGCGAGTTTCTCCTGCATGGTCTCTGCCGTGAAAGGCTTGACGATGTAGTTGCTCACCCCGGCCTGCACAGCCTCAACCAGGTTGCTTTGTTGAGCTTCAGCCGTCACCATCAAGACAGGAATGGCTTTAAGTTTTTCGTCACCCCTGATCGCCCGGAGCATGTCGATGCCCGTCATCACCGGCATGTTCCAGTCTGAGACGACAAACCCAAATGTATCGCCACGTAACTTTTGGAGAGCTTCCTGTCCATTTTCAGCTTCCTCGATATGGGCAAATCCAAGCTGTTTCAGGATGTTTTTCACGATTTTCCTCATCGTCACCATGTCGTCAACGACAAGGATTTTCATATTGAGATCGGCTGGCATGATGCCTCCTTTTACTCATCGGGCTACCATGGAAACCCACACTGACTAACCATCGGTACCTAGGTGGTGTTTCTCCACGATGCCACAGCGCCTCGCTTCATATCGGCAGATACGCCACCTGACCTGAGCCGTCGGAACCGAACCATGCTCGCTATTTCGGCTTGAAAGAGAATGAATTAATGGTGTGGGGAAAGATCCGTTCAGGGAATGTTGCTGGCGGCAGAGGGCTGCCCGTCATTCATCTTTTGAATGCCTGGTCGATCGAGGAATGAACCGACTCATCACTCCATCGATCAATGGGCGCGCTGCTCATTGTTCTCAAGACTTACCCACTCGACCGTGCATCCATTCATGAATGTCGCGGCGGAGAAAACGCCAATGCTTTCCAATCTTCGAGGCCGGTAGTTCTCCTGCCCTCGCGAGTTTATAGACGGTGGATTTCGGCACCCGGAGAAACTTAGCAACCTCCATCACAGTCATGATTTCTCCGTCCCGCAAGGTGTCGGTTTCCGACTGGCTGGCTACTGATGCAACTAGATCGCTATTCATGACACTGGAGGTATCGGCGGAGCCGTGGAAAAACTTGAGCCGGTGCTATACTCAGGTATCGGATGTGGCGCCTCTTTCTTTTCCACTGTGTCCGGATAAGACGGAGCTCTTCAGGTTTCCTGTTTGTGAGCCGATGAAGATGTGGCACCCTGCATTAACCGGTAGAAACTGATCGCAATGGGACACACCATCTCTATCGCATCGGGAAAAGGTGGGGTTGGGAAAAGCGTCGTTGCAGCCAACCTCGCGCTGGACCTAGCAAGGAAAGGCAAGCAAGTCGTGCTCGCGGATCTCGATACTGGAGGAGCAGACGCTCATGTGCTCTTCGGCCATCTCCATCCGACACACACTCTGACTGATTTTCTCACCCATCGAGTCGAACGGTTGGATGACGTGGCTCAACGCCTTCCCATTCATCGCGCCTTGCGGATTATTCCGGGAACCGGGGATACACTGGCAACCGCGAATATGTCCTATCCGCAGAAAAAACGGCTCATCCGAAATTTTGAAGAGATCCATGCAGATGCGATCATCGTCGATATCGGAGCTGGCACCAGTTACCATGCACTCGATTTTTTTCTGATGGCCAACCATCATGTTGTCGTCGCGACTCCGGATCCCACCTCGGTCCTGGATCTCTACCGGTTCATCAAGCTGGCCGCCATCCGTCGTGTGCTCTCCATGTTTTTAATGCGTGAGGTCATGGCGGAGGGACTTGCCAATCGGGATTACTGTAGCGTGGAGGAAGTGCTCGAAGTCGCCGGCAAGACCGACGAATCAGGGCGAACAATCGCCGAATCGACATTGCGAGATTTTCAGCCTACCCTCGTCCTGAATCGCGTATCGGGACGTGCCCGCGTCAACGTGCCGCAGCTCAAGAAGTTACTCAAAGATTATGTCGGTGGCGACTTGACCCTACTGGGTGAGATTCCTGAAGATCCTGCGATGGAGCAAGCCGTACGCGCATATACCCCTGTGATACAACACGCTCCGTCCTCTCCAGCTGCAACGGCACTAACAAGAATGGGGGAGACTCTGCTCCACATCCTGTCGACCCCCTCCGCTCGAGCGGCCTAGCCCAGAATGCTCGTGAGAGTGCCTCTAGGTTGGGATTTTTCGGCGCGATCTCAGTCGTTCCGCCTGTGTTTGAAGAATGTGGCGGATCAGATGCTCCTGATCATCGGGCTTGAGATCGATGAATTCAGTCGCGATCATGAACCCATGGCCCTCTGCCAACGGCTCCGATCGGATGACTCGGACGGCGGTCTGAATCGGAGTAAACGGGGGTAAAAACAGCTTGAGCATCAGTTGATCCCCACTCAGGAAATCCCGTGAAGCCGCAAAACCCACTCCTCCCCCACTCAAATTGACATCCGTAAGCTGAGCAATGTTGACCGTCTCTGGTCGGCTGGCAGCCAAGGAGTTCAAGATGACCTCAAGGAGATAATCCACCTTCATAATCCAGGGCAGCATCGGTGAGCCCATCACCGATTCACCTGAGCGAGCAAGAAGTTCCGCCGTGGGTTTCGTCACCGCTTCAGAAATCGACTGAGCAGTCGGAGGTGCTACCGGTAACGGAAGAGCGCTCCCCGACTCGGTCAACATGCGATATTCCATCAATATGCGATCGTCGATTCTGATCCATTCACGCCGTTCGTCCTGTGAAATCTCGACCGGCGGAACCGACGATGTTGTGCCGGGTGAAGTCATGGGTACCTTCCGATGGGCGTCATGCCGCCAGACGTAGTGCAACGGCACAGGCTAAAGCCGGCGGTTGCGGCGCATGGACGGCCACGCAATTCCTTCCTTGAGCCTTCGCGTCCCTCAATGCAGCCCCCGCAATCGTCATCCAATCCGAGCTCGTCGCGACGCCGAAATCCGGAACCGGAGCTAACCCCATGCTCGCCGTGATACGAACCTGCCCTAATGGACTGATAAACAGGTGCCGCTCGATCCGCTCTCGCAGTCGCTCCGCAAGATGACAGGCCTGCCGCCTCTCCGTATGCGGGAGCACCACTCCGAATGTGTCGCCTCCGCATCGCCCCACGACATCAGTGTCGCGCACCATCTCGCGTATCACATCAGCTGCCGATCGCAGGACATGATCTCCTGCTTCGTGGCCAAGGCGATCGTTGACCGTTCTGAAGTAATCGAGTCCGATCAGCAAGAGACAGGCCGTGACTCCGTAGCGTTGCCCGACCCGCAATTCACGGGTCAAGGCACCATCGAATGCGTGGCTATTGAGTATGTCGGTCAACGGATCGCAACGGTCGAGGTCCCGCCGAAAGCGACGAGATTCTGCATTCCGAAGGGACACCGCCAGGACCGTGCCAACGATGTGAATAGCCTGTCTCTCCCACTCAGTGAACGACTCGTTGCTGTTTCTCTGAACAAAGAACAGACCTACCTCTTCCTGTCCTAAAGCCAAGGGTATTTCATGGGCGTTCGTTGGTTTCTCATCCGGTTCGATGAACGTACATGCCGAACTTGGCACGAGTGAGAGATGTCGGACGCGAGCCGGCCGTCGGGGCTTTGCAAGCGAAGGCGTATCGGGAGCCACATGACCGAACCGTCGAAGCAGGTAACGACGGAGACGTGCCTCTGTTTCTCGACTCTGATCACTCGACCAGAGTCGGACATGCTCACAACTTGATCGAGCGATTCCGATCGCATCAGTGGGGATCAGCTCGTGCAATCGTCTTGTAAGAGTCTTGAGTATTTCATGTTCGTCTTGGCAGGCCGCTACCGCTGCAAGCAACTGATGGAGCGATTCCAATTGCTGGTTAGGCGGGAGCAGCGTCCGATCAGGTGTTCGCTGTAGATTGGCTGAAGGCAGCTCCTCGCTTGCCATTGTCCGTTCCTAGTTCGATTAGGCTTCCACGGACATCGCCTCGGGCGCCAACGCAGGCCCCCCTAGTCGTTGACGTAGCCCTTGTAATCGGCGTTTGGTCGCCGCGGCATCCCCTAACAGCGATGTCAGCAAGACCTGTGTGGTCTGTACGTGGTCGAAAACCTGGCGGTCCAACTGTAATAATTCTTTTCCCTGTTCGAGTGCGGGTTGCATCGTTTCCAAGAGATTTCCCCGGTCTCGATAACATTGGATGACAACATCCCACTGTCCTGAGCGAGCGGCATCAACGGCAACCTTGGTGAGTCGCTCGATCTCGGACGCATGCTCTGATCTTGGAGAATTCATCGTACTCCCGCCATGTGGGGCTGCTGCGCAGCGACTTCGCGCCATGCTTCACGCAACGTGATCAGGCAACGGAGAGGCCCTTCCAGTCTCCGCTCATTGTTCCGGGCATTCGCTTCAACCAGCTCTGCCATCATGTAGTCGTACAATCTCCGCAACGATCTAGCGATGGCTCCGCCTTGCTCATGATCCAGCACACTGTTGAGCTCTCCAATGATGGCGATGGCTCGCCCAAGGTGTCGTGCCTTCTCTCGAACATTGTTCATCTGAATCTCTCGTCTCGCTATCTCAATCGACTGAATAGCACCATCGTAGAGCAACACGACCAACTGAACCCCTGAGGATGTCACGACTTGGGTCTGTTCGTACTGACGCGCGTACTGGGTGAGCATAGCTGATGATCCTAGTTTTGAGATTGATTCGATGAAGACTGGGATTGCAGGAAGCTACTTTGCCCCTGAAGCTGCCGCAGGAGTCCGTCCAGCGCAGCGAACTGGCGCCTGAGTCGTTCTTCATAGCGACTCACGGAATCTTCCTGCCTGGCGATGTCGTCGCCAACTCGGGTGATCTCGCTCGTTAAGCCATTCTTGCGAAGCGTGAGAGCCCCGCCTACAACGTCGTTTAACGCATCCACAGCCGACACAAGCGATTGGGCCAAGCCGGTCGCAGCGCCCTGGTTGGTGAAGAGTGCTTTCACCGCACTATAGTTGGTGCTCAGGGCGGTGGTCAGCTGCCCATCATCGACCGTAATGGTTCCGTCACGCTCGGTCTTAAACCCAATTTGTCCAACACTCGTGTAGGTGGTGGCACCGCTCACGGACGATGACAGTGCGGTTCGGAGTTGCGAAATGACGGTTCTAGCGGACGACTCGTTGAAGAACACGCCGCCTTGCTTGGTCGTGACGTCGTAGGTCGTTCGTTCGTTGATGAATTTCACGACCTCATTGTATGCAGTCGCCAAAGCCTTGACATTCGCCTTGACAGCATCGACGTCCTGAGACAGGCTTACCTGAACCGTCTCCGCTCCCGTCGTCTTGGTGAGCGTCAGAGAGAGTCCTGGGATGGCATCGGTGATCGTGTTCGAGCTACGCTCAATCGTCAACGGATCAAGTGACTGATCTCCAATTTGGATCTCTGCATTCTGAGCGGCAGACAACGTATCAATCCCACCGGTACCACTGCCATTCAAGAGATCCAGATCCGTGCCATCGGCAACGATGGTAATCGCGTTGTCGCTCCCCGTGCTATTAGACGATAACGCCAATCGATATGACGGGGCTGCCTCCGTGCCGGTATTGATCAGCGAGGCCGTCACTCCCGCTCCGAGATCGTTGATCTGGTCTCGCAGGTCCGCCAAGGTGGCGGCTGATCCTAAATTCACAGTTTGGCTCGATCCAGACCCTACCTGGAAAGTAAATGTGGCAGATCCGTCACTGACAATGTCGGTGGTCCCTGATGACACCGCTTTCGCCGCCTTACTGACGATCTGATGAGATTGTGCAAGCTGAACGACCCGCACGCTGTAGGTCCCCGTTGCCCCGGAAGAGGAGGCTGAGGCGGACAGCACCGTCGAGTCGCTTACAGACACCGTGGTTCGATCAAACGAGGTTGAAAGCCTGAGCGCCTCAGCGGCGCTCTGCAGCGTCGCCACTTTCGTGCTCACCGTCGTCAGATCCGTCAGCTTGGTATTGAGGTCCGTTCGTTTCTTGGTCAGTCGATCAACCGGTAGTTGTGCTACCTTCACCAGTTGATCGACGACCTGTCCAAAATCCAGCCCGTTCCCTAGGCCTCCGAAACTTATCGTCGGCATTTCACATCCTTGTGCGTCGGATCAGACATGTTCTTCAAAGAGCAGCCCCTTGTGATTGGCCAAGTTCTTGGCCAGGTCAATCACTTCCTGAGGAGGGATCTGCCGGATCACCTCTCCCGAGTCTCCCTTCAAGATCTTGACGATGACTCGGTGAAGTTCTTGATCCACTTCGATCTGCAAGTGTGAACCCGATTGTTGCAATGCTTCCCTCACCTTGCCCACGGCTTGTTCAAGCTCAGCTCGCTGCGTCGGAGACGCGGACGTGAACTCTGAACCCCGTCTATGCTCAGCCACCCGTGCGTTCGTGAGAGGAGCCTCGGTTTGACTCCTCCGGTTGGCAGTGGTCGGGAGATCCACCTTGGATGTTACATCGGTGATCATGATACCCCCTTTGTCACCCCGTTCACCGAACCCCTCTCCTCGTTAGGAGAGGGGTGGTGGACGACGTGCTGCCGTTATCCTCTGAGTAATGCCAGCGCTTGTTGCGGCAGGGTGTTGGCCTGTGCCAACGTCGCAATACCCGCCTGCACCAAGATCTGGTTCTTCGTGAAGATAGATGTTTCGAGTGCAATATCAGCATCACGGATCCGCGACTCTGCAGCCGTGAGGTTTTCACTCGTGACCTGCAGATTCGCGATGGTCGCTTCGAACCGGTTCTGAATCGACCCATATTCGGCTCTCGCACTTGCAATGGCGCTGATCGCATTATCGATGTTTGCCAACGCACTCGTGGCATTGGCCGAGGTTGAGACGTTCACCGTGCTCAACCCCAATGAGGTCGTCGTGATATCGTTGAGCGCCAGGTCCAACGTATTCCCCGAGCCGCTACGGAACCCGATGGCGACGGAGAAGCTGATCGTGCTCCCACTGGTTAATGCCTGACCGTTAAATTCGGTCACTTGCGCAATCCGGTCGATTTCGGACCGCAAGGCAAGGAATTCTTGATCGATATAGGACCGCTCCGTGACGCCCACCGTTCCGCTGGCGGACTGTGAAGACAACTCCCGGAGCCGAGCCAGCAATGAGCCGATCGTCGCGGCGGCTCCGTCTGCGATCTGCGTCAGACTGATACCGTCCGAGGCATTTCGAGTCGCCTGGTTGATACTACGAATCTGTGCGCGCAAAGACTCGGACAAACCGAGACCGGCGGCATCGTCCGCAGCGCGGGTCACCCGAAGACCGGATGACAACCGTTCGACCGAACGGTTGAGACTCAAGGTGTTAATCGAGAGGTTCCGCTGCGCCGCGATGGACGCGGGGTTGTTGTTAACGATAAGAGCCATTGCCCTTCCTCCTTGAAACTAGAACACCATCCGTTGCTGTGCTTCCGACATCCGTGCAGAAGCCGTATTCCATTACGCCTCTAGGTGGCGTGCCTGTCTTATCGGCCGTTCCCAGTGGGACTTGAGCCTCCCGACCAACCACCAAAGAGCGGAGGAACTGCTCTGCAACGATATCTAACGGATATCCGCGTTTTCGGAGGAAAGCCTCGGTAGGATTTCATATTCGAGCAGATCGGCCATACGAACCGTATCGCTGAACTGTCGTGCGGCAAGCAGCTCCTCGATCCATTTGGCCTGGTCGCTGACCATCGAGTCGGCTTTGGGATTCGACGCCTGGTTTCCGATCAATTCCAGAAGATCGGCCACCTTCCCCAACCATCGATCCAGTAAGGGGAGTTCTTGCTTGCCCAGTCGAAGCTGATGTGCCAGCGAGCTTCCTTCCTGGACGACCAGTTCTCGGTATCGACGGATTGCACCAGAGGCATCTTGAATGATCTCCTCTTGCGTACGTGACGTCGCGACGAGGTTCCCAAAATTGGCTGAAGACTCTTTCAGTAGTCTTGGCTCCAGATCGCGGTCAGTCAGCCGGCGTCGATCGAGCATCATGGTCGTCACAATACGTGCTTTCGCATGAGCACGCTCGCTCAACTCAGCAAAGACCTCCTCCAATGACGCGTCGGTCGGCGCCACCCATTGATCATCATCTAGTCTGATCTGCATAAGATGTCTCCTTCTTCCCAGATGGATTCACGCAACGTGCTGCGTTGAGCCAGTCTGGCGCATAGATGGTCTGAGACTCGGCAAGGGACAGGTGTCACTTGAATTTGAACTTGAGCCGAAAAACCGTCGATCAATGTCCAACACCCTCGTCAACAGTGTTCGATAGGCATCGGCATGGTGACGGGCTAGCCGATCCAACCCTTTCACGTTATCACTATGGAGCTGGCGCAGGAACGCGGCCGTGATCGGTGCAGTTGCCGAACTGCTCATACCGATTAAGAGCAGCCGCTCCTTTTCGTTCCCCTGCTCTTGCTGAAGCTGTTTCACCCCTGCAAGAGCGCTCTGTCCTCGAATAACCAGCCGCGCGATCTCGTCGGCTCTCCGGCAGGCTACCTCGAGCAACGGCACCAGGCGCTGAATAGAAGCCCTGGCCTGTGCAGCATCCGGCACAGGCCCATTAACAGCAGGAACCCTGCTACTCGTGCCGGTATGGGCCTCATACCAATAGTGGCGCCAGAAACTGGCGTACCAGGTAGTTTGAGCGGATTCAGTGCCTCCCTTCAATCTGAAGGTCCCCAATCCATCCTCATCGACATCAGAGCCATACAGACGCACACCAGAAATCCGCGATGGGAAGGGCGTGGCCTTGAGCACATGGAGCAACAGATCGGTTACGAGATTCGGAACAATCCGATCTTTGCACGCATGATGGGCACAGACCTGTTCAAACCCACAGGGAGCACAATCGAGTTCCGGCTGGAGAACCCAATGACCAGGCCCATAGGGTCCGGTTTCCTGAAAATCCACATGTCCTACAGACAGGTCGATGACCGACGTTCCCGCCGCGACGCCGATATGCATGGGACCGGTATCGTTCGTCAGTAGTGTCTGACACTCTGCTAAGAGGGCGGCGAGCTGATTCAAGGTCGTACGGCCTGCAAGATTCTTAACCGGATTCTGCCCTCCTGCTTCTTTATAGACCCGCATGACCTCGGCAATAGTCGTTTCCTCTTCGGCACTACCTAAGAAGACAAGCCCTCCCGACCATTGACGACTGAGTTGTGCCAGCGACAAACCAAACAAATGCGGACGCCAGGCCTTCATGACGTCACTGGCCCCGGCCTGAACCGCAAGCCAGTGGGACGATTCCACCAAAGCCTGCCTGGCCCATTCGCGATCCGCTTGTGGAATCTTAACTTGCAGCGGAGCAAACGATCCTGGACCACTCCCACCCAATGCATAAACATCTACGAGATTAAATCGATTGAACCGGCGGAACTGGTGGAAGTCACAGAAATACGCCATCCATGGATTGTCGACCACCATTCCGCCATCCCAAGCACTTCGGGCCCCACGAATGTCTTGCGCTCCGATCGCACTGACCAAGAGGGCACTGGGTCGATTGAAGGTGAGGTTGATGATACGGTCGTAGCGACGTTCGGCAAGGGGTCGCACCCAGGCATTCACCCCCTGGTAGAGTGAGATCACGTCCTTTACCCCCGCACGGCTCTCGTCGATCAGCGCGTGGAAATCAAATGGAATGACCTCGCGCAAACCCGTCATCAAGGCTGCGACCGAGGCAAACCGCCGATCCACGACCAGATCCACCGAGACTCCAGGCCACTCTTCTTGAAGTCGGTTCAACAGTGCTCCCATCTGAACGAGATCGCCCATACGGGTAATATTGATGATCAACACCTGCCTGGTCACAACAAATCTCTCGTTTCGGCTCGATAACTGTCCAACATGAGAACCAGCAATTCTTCTCGGCTAAGTTCGCAACCTGGCGCCCGTGCCCGGATGTCGGCAGCAAGATCCTTGAGCTCGACCCGTTGGCCGGGAGGAAATCGGCTCAACAACGGTGAGAGTTCGATTGCGGAATCCGTCCGACGCTGCAGCTCGGTCGCGGATCGCTCGCCACGCAAGATCGAACCAATTCTATCTGGCTGATGGAGGCCCACCGTAGCGAGGAGGTCCTGCATCCGATGTCGGTATGTATGTTCACGCGACACTCGCTGCTGCGCCGCCTCTGCATAGGCCCGCCGGCCTGACGAGTCCTTGAGCCATGTCTGAATCAGTGATGGAACCTCGTCTGGACTTCGAAAGCACACCATCTCTTCAGAGGAAAACAGCCCTGATAGCAATGTTCGTTCATCCAGAAGTTGGAAGGCTCCGCATGCGGCAAGTTCAAACGTCCGAGGATTCACAAAATCCGGATGAGCATCCAATCCCATACCGGAAGAGGAATGGACGTTAAGATTGATGGCTGTGGCGTTGAACACCTTCATGCAGGTGTCGGTGTCGATACGGGCTCCGTTTCGTTGAAGGACACTGGAAAGATCCGCTGCACCGTCCCATTCATTTCCCCACAACTTAAAGGACCATTCCTTGGAGAGCCACTGCGGCAAGAGTCGGCGTCGATTGGCATACCCTGCTCCGACAAACGAGACGTCGGCTCCATACTCCTGTTGCTCATCAGCCGTCAGCGTAATCGGACGATGGACGACCGGATCCGCTGCCATGGGAAGGTAGTGAACCTGAGTGGCTCCGGCCCGCTTCAGCGCGTCAATGCACTCCGCCTGTTGAATGACGAACCAATAGTCATATCCGGCAGCCAGTTGTTGCCAGTATGTGAGATGCCGGAAGTTTTCCACGAACCACATGGCCGTCAGAAACTTCTTTTTCTGCAAATGTTGGAGAACAGCCAGTGACAACGGGGCTTGGGCAATGGCCAGCACGAGGTCAGGAGGATCCTCGGCGAGGGTTGCCATCGTACTAAGGCTCAGAACATCCGCAAAGCGGCTCTGTACGGTCAATCGAGATCGTTCATTCCGGTAGGAGTCAAACGCCTGATAACTGGCATGATGCACGCTATGATCGATCCAGGTAATCCGATGGCCCAACTCGCCGAGTGCGCGGACGGCATAATGGGCGATCGGGAGTGAGCCACCATAAATCGGACCGACCACCGCAACATGCAATCGGCCTCCTGCTTGTGCGGCAACGATTCGGCGCAAGCTTACCTCAAGCCGCTGGTGTTCCTCGGCATGGACACGCGCTGCCGGACCATAGGTAAAGAATCGCAACGGCGTAGAGTGTGATGCCAACTGTTCGGCCATCTCCTGTGCGGACCCCGTGACCCACTGAATCGTGTCGAACCAATCACCGAGTGGCCTGGCTCCCATCGCATCCTTGAGCAATGCTGGGTCAGGCACCACGACGGCGAGACGAGCGTTGTGCGGTCTAACATGCGCCAAGGCTTCAACGTGATAGAGCAATCCAACTCCAAGAACGACACCCAGCTCGCCCGCCTTCCATTCACCGACTTGTTGCTCTGCCCACGATCGTGCTTCCTTGTTTGGATCATAGGCGCTGTGAACCCATTGCCCTTGGTAAGTGGAAGACGGAGAGCCTTCACGTGATGGAGCCATCGTGAGGACGCCTCCGCAACTATCCCTGACGGCAACAGCCAGCGCCGGGCAAACGCGACGAAGTCGCTCTATGTTGTAATTGAGATACTCCACCGAATCCTCTTATGACACCGAAGACGGTTGCAGCTGCCGCCAGATCTGCTCGCGTTCAGGTGGTTCGATCGGCTCGTGCCCAGATTCGACGTAATAGGCGCCGAGATCATCGCGATAGCTTTTCCAGAGCGACCAATCTTCACCCGTGACAACGGAATCCTCACACAGCAGTTCAATAGTCTCAGTGATAGGCCATCGGGTCGGCTGCACCACGGTCATCCTGCCCATCCTCTCCGCTTCCGCCTGCCATATCCAGTGATTCGAACCATACGGACCCGTTTCATGCACACGAGCCCTGGCGAAATACCACCCGATCACTCTGGTCCCGACCGCCGATGCGAGATGAAGTGGACCGGTGTCCGCTCCGACCACAACGCGACAACGAGCGAGAAGGCTCGCCAGCTGAACCAGCGAAAGCCTACCAGTGGTGTCCCACACCCGACCCAGAAGCAACGGAGAGAGCCCTTCCTGAATGCTTCGTGCTCGATCTTGCTCGTGCTGATCCCCGATCAATACGATCCGACTGGCAGGAAGCTTCCCAAGGCACTCGGCAACCACACGCTCCCATACCTCAATCGGAACCAAACGCTCTTGATCTCCCGCGCCGACAAGCAAGCCAATCCAATCCCCTCCGGATTGTCCGATCGGTTCAAGATCGGCGGGAAGCGTCGTACTCGGGACCGGGATCAGCGAGATGTGTTTCGGCGGCACAAGTCCGCACATGCCACAAAACGCATCGGCCAGATGAATACGATGGCTCTGTTTGGATGTGGCGACATCTCTGATGTATGAGGCCCACGGTGACAACGTATGATCCACCGGACCTCCCCTCACGGCTCCAGACAATTTCTGCGCGAGAAGCGCACCAGCCATCACCGCTCGAGAATGCTGGTTCAGCACAAATGCATGGTCATATAGATTATCCGTCATCGCTCGAAGATCAGCATCAGCCTCCGTAAGATGTTGGGGGAACACCCCTGACTCAGCATGGGTCGCTCGTCGATGCCACGCGGCTGCATCCCACGGCACTACAGCAGAAATTCCTGGTAGGAGGCGACCGAGCGCCGCCACATGCGCAGGACACAGAAGATCCACTTCCCAATCCGGGGACGATTCTTTCAGTGCCGTGATCAGGGGAATCGTCTGCACCAGATCGCCCAGTCTGGCCAGTTGAATCACAAGGACGCGTTGCGTCATCTGGCTAGGAAGAAGCAGCCTCGAGCGCGAGCGCCGCTTCTCTCCCTGTTATGGCTCGACCGAGTTCATCGAGTCCGTCATACCTAGGAGCAGTCTGTCGAAGGACGTCATACTCCCGACGGGCTGCCTCAATCTGCTCCGCACGCAACAACACGCTGACGAATGCAAATCGCGTGGCGACGTCTTCTGGATTTCTCACGACATAGCTGCGCAACTGCTCCCCCAATTCTTGCCATCGATTTTGTGCAGTCCCGGCACGGAGTAACCAATGAATCGCCTCCGCATCATCGGGATGTTTATTCAAGACCTGGCGAAAGTGTTCCCACGCTCCTTGATTGTACGACCTCCCCATTGCAGCCATCCCCATTCCCATTAGGCATTTCTTACGGTCTGCGCCCTCATGCATTGCCGATTCAAAAGCCGTTTCCGCTTGTTCATACTGTTCGCGCTGCATGCACAGAATGCCGCGGAGCAACAAGCCTTCGGCATGAGTGGGACAATCGGTCAGTAATTTCTGTAGATGCTGGTCAGCCGACCCGAGATCCTGCTGTTCCAGAAGCGATCGAATGACTTGGAGGCGCACTGACTGGTCATTTTCCAACTCAAGATAGCGAGCAAGAAATTTCACCTGCAAGGTCGATTCGCGAAGGTGCGCACACACCTTCGCCCCCCAAGACAGCACAAATCGGTCATTGGGCCAATCATCAACCATCCGAAGCTCCCATTTGACCGCTGCCCAATCTTTTTTCAGGGCCGCCGCTTGAGTCGCCGCCACATGCGCCCATGTTGCTTGTTCTGTCACATCGCTCATCGGTCTCAATTGTGTTGCAAAGCGCTGGTTATCCTGTCCCCCAAGCAACTTGAATCCGTCCGTATGATAGTGAAAGTCTTCATCCCCCAACCACCAGTGATCGCCCCACTTTCTCTGAAGTAAACCGCTATTGTGCTCATCGTGATCATTGCGACCCGACGTCTGACTTTCCAAATGATACAAGACACTGCGAGGCTGATAGATAACCTGGTGCCCCTGCTCACGAACCTTGAGGCAAAGGTCCACGTCTTCAAACCCGTTGATGAAACTTTCGTCGAAACCATGAACCGCCTCGAACACTTCTCGACGAATCAGCATACAAGCTGCTGTTACCGCCTGGAATTCGCGCCGCTGATTCACAGCAGGAATGGCATTAGAAGCGGTCCGATAAATGTGATACGCGCTCAAGTGCGATCGCATAAACACCACACCGGCATGCTGGACAGATCCATCCGCAAAGAGAAGCTTGCTTCCCACTATGCCCACCTCTGGATGCTCTTCTACTTCCCTCACCAGCACTGCAAGCCAATTCACCTGTGGAATTGTGTCATTATTCAGGAATACAAGATACTTCCCGCGTGCCGCCTGTGCCCCTTGGTTGCAGGCTTTGGCAAATCCTAGGTTTTCGTGATTGCGGATGATGTGAACATCACCCTTCAAGTCCTTGAGAAACTCTTCGGTCCCATCCGTGGAACCATTGTCGACAACGATCACCTCAAATGAGACATCGGTCGTCACTTCCGCGAGGACCTCGAGACATTGTTTGGTCAGATCCACTTTATTGCACACAGGAATGACGATGGAACATTGGAAGAATTTCGGCAGTAACGCTCTGAATCTCGTCAGCTGGTCCCGTTGCATGTCCAGCACACCCGGGATCCGTTCGGCATAGGCTTGATACTTTCTATAAACGATCTCCATCGTACGAGCGTATGTGAGCCTAGTCCCGCTTGTCATTGACGATCCGTCTTCGCGCCAGGTAAACTCTGAAGTTATCCGCTTGATGTGTTTGAACGGGTACTTGGTCGCCATGCGGATCCAGAGATCCCAGTCTTCGTGCGCAAATAGACTCTCATCGAACAGACCGACATCATCAAGGCAGCTCCGCTCGTGCATGATGCAAAGCACGGGAAAATAGTTTGACACTAAGAGAGAAACCGGATTGAATTCATGTGAGTAGGGAAGGTCTCTCCCGGTTTCGGCATATCCCTCCTTATCCAGAGACTCATGCACGCGCCAGGCATCGGTATAGCCAACTTTAAACCCGCTCCCCACTAAATGTGAAACGAGCGTTTCCAAGTGATTCGGCAGATATCGGTCATCGTCATCCAAATAGCAGATGTACCTACCCTGCGCGTGTCGCAGTCCTGTGTTCCGTGACGCCGCTAAGCCCCGATTGCGATCATGATTGACGATCGTGATCCGGCCGTCTCCATTAAAAACCTCCACCACATCCGCAATCGGCACACCAGCATCGTTGACTACGACGACTTCGTAATCTTGCAACGACTGTTGCGCGATGCTTTGTAATGCAGTACGCAGTCGCTCTGGTCGATTGAAAGTCGATACGATGATGGATACCATCGGCTTCCGCGCAAAGGTGTGTGTCTGCCCGCCAAGCGGAGCAGTATTCCGCTGGCATGCCCATACCTGATAGATCGGTATCAGTGACATACTTTGCAGTTCATGCCTCGTTGCTGCAGGAAAATACCGGAAGGTCGGGACCTCTACGTGGACTCTCTCAACTGCGAGCGGATGAAATCCGTTTGACTTAAACAGCTCCTCCAGTTGGGATTCCGCCACCCAGTCCTCTACCGGCTGATTGGGAGGCGCAATCCGGCGCCACTGTTCCCACACTTCCCCCCGCGGTGTGGTCAGAATCAGATACCCATCTGAGGCCAAGAGCTGCGACAATTGACGGACAAAGATGGGTTTACCGGGATTCGGCACATGTTCGATTACCTCGGAACAGAGCACAACGTCGAACGGCTGAAAATCTTTCCTTGCCAGGATTGTTTCGGGAGTCCCAACGGTGAACCGGATGTGAGGAAACAGTGTTTTGGCATGCGCTATCACCCCGGAAACCGGCTCCACTCCTTCTACACTCCCATAGACTGTGGCAAGGTTCGTCAACCAACCGCGACCGCACCCGACATCCAAGATCCGGAGAGTAGTCTGCTGATCGCGCCCTCGAGCCTTCCTTAAGATGTGCTCCAGGAAGGATGCGATCTTACTCCAACGGGCCGCTTCATCAGCATTCGGCTCGGGTGTGGACCAGTGCGGCTTCTTCACAAAGAGCTCGACGTAGAACTCGTCCTGCGTCACAGTAGTCACGCCCGTTGTCTTCGAACCATCTCTACTGTTAGACGAAGGATATCGGCTGGCCTCGATACCGTACTGAGGCTCGACTCCATCTTGAATCCAGCACAAAGTTTCCTTCAGACGATGCTCAGCTGTATGATAGCGAAGGACCCGCGCTTGGCCGTTGCGTGCCAGAGCAGCAGCATACTGTGGGTCGTATTTCAAGCGATCAATCTGCGCTGCCAAAGCAGCAGGGTCATCCGGATCAAACAACAGAATCTCTTTCCCCGGCTCGAACAGCGCCAAATTCTGTGGTTGGGCAGGCACCTGCCACGAAATGACTGGCCGGCCAACGGCCATCCCCTCCATCACTCGACCCCCATAGAATTTGGCGAGACTCGGCAGATTGACGATCGCGGGCCATTTCCGTAGCTGCTCCATCCACTCCTCAAATTCTGCGGCGCGAATCTTTTGGAGCGAGCTCGAATGCTCCTGCAACATCGGAAACGTCACCGACCGACCAGACTGGAGCGATTGGGCAACTGATTGCTGCAGTTGATCAAAGCGTCGCTGGCATTTCGTCATCGGATGGTCTGCCTTGACGCAACGCAGACGCTGTTGCAAAAGTGGATGGCCCATCCAGCTTTGTCGACGACCGTACGGAGTCCCGTGAAAGACCGCGTCACGCTCTGATGGTGGGTCGCTCGGAGGCACGACGAATCGCTCCGGTACAAAAGTTGGCCACCACAGCGCCTTCACCTTGCCACTCTCATTGATTTCCGTTACATCATGTTCATCGGGAGCCAGCACATGAGTCAAATATGGCATCTGATCGTCCAACACCACGCGGCGATTCTTGAGCTGTGGAGCCCAAGCGTAGTCCGCAGGATCGTACCGTAGTGATTCCATCAGCACCCCGATACGAACGGGAGCGAGCTTTGACAGCCACTCCATCGTGGCCTCATCAAGCGAAGTGTGGATCAACCAGATCCATACTTGGTCGAACCGCTGTCCTTCCAACAGCTTTTTTGCATGGTAAACCCAAGAAGCCTCACTCGAGCAAGAGTGCTCCGCAATCGCGGGAATGGTCAGACACTCGATTCCATTGGCGACGAGACCCTCTTGAACTCCGTAGGCAGCGCAGTAGGACCAGGGACGCGCTGTCGTCCAGCATTGGAAATCCAGTAGAATCAACAAGGCCCTCGTTTTTCTTTCGCCACACCCATTCCCAGCTGTCATTGATGTTGCGTCGACACGGGACTGTTCCTGTCTCGCCGCAATATCGACAGAGCGCCCTTTGGAGAACCACCGAAGGAATTCCTGATCTGCCGAAGCATCACGTGGTTGTAGATGTCGAGGAATCTGTTCAGCTGTCGGCATGATCTCCGACATAGAGGGCGCTTCCCATTGTCCACCTGTTCTTCGCGCCGCCCAACAACCCACAACACAGGAAACGCGCCCTAGCAACTCACCAACGGCAAGAGTAACCCCGGGATGAAATTCTTTTCCGGAACGTGGATCATGAATGTAATCGGCCTGCATCTTTGTCCGTGCGTGGGCAGCATCGATCTCGGATAGCTGCAATTCCAAATCGTCTCCGCAGAGGATCCCTCCCTCCCTAACCAGCTCCTTCGCCAGCGTCAAATCCTCGAGCACCGCCCTATACGAGTGGTCACCATCCACAAAGACGATATCAAACTCTCCACGTGGTAATGTTGGGAGCAGGTCTGTACTTCGTCCTCGCAACGGCGTCACAATATCTGCATGACCCGTGGCCTCCACGTTGTGTAGAAACAATCCGTAAATTGTGTCGCGTTCAAGAGCTTCGGCCATACGACGATACACTGGAGCGTCCGGACGATCGGCTCTCTTAAAATAGGGCTTCCAAGGATCGACGCAGAGAACCTGACCACCTCCAGCATATCGTTTCAATGCCTCCGCCCACGTGATAGCGGAACCACCGGCCCAGGAACCAACCTCAAGGATGCGGATGAGGCGACCCGGTTGCCTTCGAGCCTCTAATCGGACTAATTCCTGCATGACGACGTGGCGAAGTGGAAGACCTTGTGAGGCCCACATATACCGGCCAAAGTAGGGCCGTCGCCGTGCACGGCAAAATTCGTAATAGGCGTTCTCGATCTCTTCTACCGCTCGCTCCATATCAGTCATCTCCGTCCTTTCACGGATGGGTGGCGGAATTGGGCTGAATGATGTCGGGGTATTCTGGACTCATCCACCCCTCCGCCGGATCAATCAGCATATTGCCTTTGAACTCTTCGCGAGGTAGATAGGGGTACATGTCTTCGATCGGCGTCTTCCAACCGAAGATTCTCGGTTCGTAGGTGTGATACTCATCCATATCGACGTCACACACGACGGGCCCGTCGTGACTCAGCACTTCTTCGATCTTGCCCTCCATCTCCCCGTGATTCGTGATTGTCACCGTCTTGAGCCCGTACGCCTGGGTCAGCTTGATGAAGTCCGGAGGCCGATAGCCCTTCGGGCCGCAGGCCTCAGCCCGTCCCTGGAAGTTGGTTTCCTGATAGGCCTTCGTAATCCCATAGATATGATTATTCAGGATGAACGTCTTGACCTTGACTCCGTAATTGACAAATGTCTGCATCTCTTGAGCATTCATGTTGAACCCACCGTCTCCGATCGTGCACACCACCTGCCTGGTTGGATCGGCAAACCAGGCTCCCATCGCTCCGGCAAATGAAAATCCCATGGGAGAGTTGCCGTTGTTCGTCAGGTTCCTCTGACCGTACTTCGTCTCGAATGCATGGTTGCTGACCACGATGTTGCCGCCGCAGTCGCCGACCAACACGTCTCTCGCACCCATTTTTTCAGAGAGACGCCGCATGAAAGCGTAGGGATGCACCCGTTCTTGCTGTGCGAAAAACTCTGGGCGCACAGGATCGTACGTTCGTTTCCATTCCATCACGCGTTCCGTCCAGGAGACACGATCCTGAACCGGTTTCCGGGATTGCTCAAGGGCCGTCAAGAGCCGTCGAGTGAACACCTTTGCGTCGCAGAGGATATTGACGTCGAACGGGACTTGCTGGAACTTTCGCTGCACCATGGCCGGATCGATTTCGACGAGATATTTTTTGGCCGCCCGTGCGAAGCTTTGAACATTCCCGCCGGTAATGCGACCTGAGATCCTGCTTCCGATCGACAGGAGCAGATCGCTGTTTTGAATGGCGAAATTGCGACCAGCTCCGCCATACGTCCCAACACGGCCTCCGTACCACTCATAGTCAGATGTAATGACGTCCAAGGCATTCCAGGTTGGGAAGCATGGGATCTTCAGCTGCCGTCCCAATTCCCGAACCTCGTCCTGTGCATCGGCAAGGCGCACACCGCCGCCAACGAGTATGACCGGACGTTCTGCCGAACGCAGATCGTCGAGCAACTTGTGTATCTGCCGATCCACCACATTTAGGTCATAGCTCGCGGCTGCAGGCGGCTCGAACCCAACCAGTTGCTTCACATCAATCTTGGCCTTTTGAATATCGAGAGGAATGTCCAGGAGGACCGGTCCGGGGCGTCCGCTCTGGCATAGCCACAGCGCCTTTTCCACTTCGTAACGGATGTCCTCCGCCTTCACAATCATCTTGGCGTACTTCGTCACCGGTGCCGCCATCGCGACAATGTCCGTCTCTTGAAATCCTATCTGTCGAATTGATGGATCGGGACGCAAGAATCGAGAATTGATCTGCCCAGTCAGAAACACACACGGAATGGAATCGTAAAAACAGTTCCCCATCGAGGTGAGCAGATTCATCCCGCCTGGACCGCTGGTGGCGATCGCTACGCCGGGAATGCCCTTGACCTTGGCATACCCTTCAGCGGCAAACCCGCCGGCCTGCTCATGCATGACCGCCACATACTCCGTAATTGCCGTCCTTGTGAACGCATCGATCAAGTCGCCGTTGGCCGCACCATAGACAACAAACATCTTGTCGATGCCCTGTTCCGCGAGAGTATTGATGATGTAGTCCGCTACTTTGATCATAAGACTCCTTCGCGGCTTTAGTCAGACCGCCGGCATAGCCGTGGCGTCGTGATGGCGCCGTCGGACGTGATGAGAACACATCTCCGTGACATGATCGGCCACACGCGGGCCAAAAGTCCGGTGCAGTAACGCGAGATACGACGGATGCTGGAAATACTCCAGAAAGGCCCGATCGCGGAAATCCAGTACGTCAGTGGCTGACAACTGTTCGGTCGGTAACGGCAGGGTGTCATAGGCATGCTGCGAATACCCGATCCACCCCGGTCCTCCCAAATCATCGGGTAGCGGCCACCCCTTGTCTTTCGCCAAGCCGTAGAGAGGCGATCCGGGGTAGGCCATGGCACAGTAGAAATTGGCCCACTCCGTATTCAGCTCCAGAGCCAAGTCCAGCGTCGCCCGCATGCTTGTCAGTGTGTCGTCGGGTAATCCGAAAATGTAATTGGCGGCAACGTACATGCCATGCGACCGAATCCGCTCGACTGTAGAAACGATCTCCCGGTCCCCGAACCGTCCTTTCTCCACGCCGTCGCGGACATGCTGGCTGCCGGACTCGATACCCAGCCCAAGCCAATTGAAGCCAGCTGCTTTGAGTTTTTCAAGGACCCGGTCCTGCACAGTGTCCACCCGGGCATACGCCCAAATATTGAGATGGTAACCCCGTTCGATGATCCGGTCACAAATGCCCAGTACATGTCGCCGGTTCAACACGAACATCTCGTCCGGAATCTTGATGTTCGTGACGCCATAATCCACCACCAACTGATCAATCAGGCGAATGACATGATCGGGGCTCCAGGTCCGAAGCATGGGCGTGTCAAACGGTGCGTTAATACAACAGAACGAACATTTGAAAGGACATCCCAAACTTGTTTGCAGCGAGGCGTAGGGGGTGCGCGCATCGAGATGATCGAAGCAATGCCAATTGTGGGCACGATACCGGCTCATATCGAGCAATTCCCACCCTTGGCTCGACAACTCTGTATCAAGATCACCGATCAATGGCGCAGCTGGATTGCACACAGGGTGACCGTTCTCGAAATACCAGAGACCCGGCACGTCTCTCAGCGAGCCTCTGTTGTCTTTCAGCACACGCACAAGACCCAAGACCGTCTGTGGTCCCTCGCCCTGACAAACATAGGTGTAGGGCTCTTCAAGCAGCGTCCGCCTCGGCAATGCCGACGGATGGGTGCCCATGACGAGCGTGGGTATGTTGTCGAGTGCGTTCAGGTGCTCGCAGACCATACGTCCCGCCGGCATGCATTGCGTGGAGGCCGACGGCTGTTGACCGTAGATGACGAATACGACAAACCGTGGCTTCACAGTTGCGATCGCTTCCGCTGTCTGCTGGTGATTCAACCCCTGCGCCTCGGCATCGAGAATGGCACTATCGTATCCGTGATTCCGCAGGAACGTCGCCAGCAACCCGGCCCAGACGGGCGGCTCGATCGCGGCCAAGTCGCGGCTGAGGTCTTGATAGATTTGCACTCGGCTCGGCGGAGTCACGAACAGAACATCGCTACGCTGCGACATGCATCCCTCCGACATCGTGAGCCAACGCCACAACACGCCGAACCCCTTCCATGACATCCGGTTCTTGTCCGCAAGTAGCGATCCGAATACACGTGGAACAGTCCGCGCTAAAACTTCGGCCGGGTGTCACCGCCGTATGCCATTCTTCCAGCAACCGCTTACAGAACGTCATGTCGTCCATACCCGTCGCCCCGATATCAACGAATAAATAGAAGCCCGCTTCTGGTGAAGCCGACCGAAGAATACCGGAGTGGTTAATCAAACGGGCGCACGCGCTTGTGACACGGCTGCAATGTGCTTTAACCTTCGCACTGTACTGGTCGATTATCGGAAGACCGGCCAGACAACCGAGCTGCGTAAATGCCGGCAGACAAGAAATCAGCGTAGACGATGAGAGCGCCAGCTTCTCTGCGACGGCGGGATGCGCGAGCGCATACCCTACACGGTAGCCAGGAATCGAATACAGTTTTGAGAAAGACGACATCACAACCAGCTGAGGCATCTCAGATGAGGCTAAACTGAAAAATGGCCGACTGAACGACAATTCGCTATATGTTTCGTCGCTTAATAGCCAGATCCCCTCTTGATCACATCGCTGCGCCAACAAGTCCAGCATCGGCCTGGTATAGACGGCACCTGTCGGATTGTTAGCTGAATTGACAATAATGGCTTTGGGAGCAGCTGCTATGGCTGCGTCGATATGCGACTCAGACAGATGGAACTCGGTATCTTGCGTTAACGAAACTGCCATCACATGAAGACCGATGTGCGCCGTCGCCGCCCAGTAAGACGGAAATGCAGGCGTGAACAGCACCACTCGGTCGCCGGTATTGCATGTGAGGTCCAAAAACTGGCTGATCAGCAAATTCGCCGGGCTGATGACGACATGACGATGGTCGAGGTTCCGCCCTGTCATCAATGCGTACCGGGCAGCCAGCGCAGCCCTCAATTCGCACAAACCAGCCATGGGTGTGTAGCCAAGCTGTTTCTCTCGGATGGCCTCCAGAGTCGCTTCAACAATTTCAGCGGGAGGCTCCATGCGTGGATTGCCAAGCTCAAGGTGATAGACATACTGCCCATCCAGTTCTAGACGCTGGGCGCGATCCAAAACCTTGAACATCTCTTGGCCGATCAGCCGTTCACCCCTAGTCGAAAACGGCAATGTCGTCAGTGTGGGAGCGTGCGCCATTGACATCCTCTACAGCTCAAGAACCCCTCTTCCTGCCGGTTCCTGTTACCGTCCCAGGCAGAGCTCTTCCCCTCCAGCCATGCTGAGAGTTAGTGAATGTTACCAGTCGTTCCGGGGTACCAATGTCGTAGAGTGGGGCGTCACTGACAAATCCAAACACTCCCCTGGGTAGCAGTCCCGGAAGCATGTCTAGCTCGATAGACACGGGCCTGCGCTCGGGAATCTCCGTCAACACAGCATGCCGGAACACATAGATGCCGGCGTTACCGTAGGGCGATGCCTGACTCGGTCTCTTCTCCGAAAAGGCCGTGACTTGTCCCCGGGCATCGAGCGTCACGAATCCCACATCGTGCCGTGCGTCGGCTGAGGCCAGCGTGATCGTAGCCCACCCTTGTTTGATGGCGTGAAGCTTCAGCAACTCGTTCGGATCGACGTCGATCAAAGAATCGCCGTTGACAACTATGAACGGATCGCTATGAATTAACCTCTCCGCCTGTTTGAGCGCGCCAGCCGTGCCCATCGGGAACGGCTCACGCGATATCACTAGCTCGTAGGGATGGCGTAGGCTCGCATATTGTTCGTCAATGCAATCACCCAAGTAACCGGTACACAAAATGATGCGCGCAATGCCGTGAGACACGAAGTGATCAAGAATGAAATCGAGAAACGGGAGGTCATCAATCATGACGAGCGATTTCGGACGGTCGCTCACTGCTGGGCGCAACCTGGTACCAAGTCCCCCGCAGAGAACGACGAGATCACATTCGGCGACAGACGTACTCGTCATGCCGCTTCCTCCATTGATACTGAGCGACGACCCGCAGCTGAGGCCTGCTCATCCGTCCATCCCAAATCTCGCATGATCGGGCTCTCCTGCTGATAGAACACGATCTGGCTGCCGAGCCCTTCGAATCGGAATGGCACCCTGAGGAGCCCAGGCAGGGCGGCGTGGATCTTTTGATGCACCTCCGGTTTGGCAAAGAACAGCATAAATCCACCACCACCTGCCCCGAGCAACTTGCCACCGAGCGCCCCTGCCCGCTGTGCCGCGTCGTAGATGTCGTCGATCATCGGCGTGGTAATCTGTGACGTCAGTCCGCGCTTGACCATCCAGGCTTCATGCAGCAATTCACCGAACTCGGAAAGATCGCGCTCACCAGCTATAATCGAGACACCCTCTTGGACCATCTGCAACATGGCAAAGAGCTCTACGCGTCTCTGCTTTGTTTTTTCGATTTGTTCTTTCGCGATTTCCGACGCCGTGCGGGAAAACCCTGTGAAGTAGAGCTGCAGATGATCCTGAAACTCAGCCAGCCGGTCCGGCTTTATCACGATCGAGGTGTACCCAATCTCGCCGCTTGCAGAAAACTCGACACGGCACAACCCACCGTGTGCAGCCAGAACCTGGTCCTGGCAACCAACCGATTCGTGAAGCACCTCCTGTTCAATATGAATTGCCGCCCGAGCTAGTTCGACCTTGCTCGGCATCATATACTTCAAGGCGTACAAAGAATGTAGTAGGCCGACGGTGAACGAAGAGCTCGATCCCAATCCCGTGCGTGCTGGTAGATCACCGTCGTGATGGATCTCGAGGCCGTCGGTTATGCCCATGTGCTGGAGCACACCGCGGACCGCCGGATGTTGGATCTCATCATTCGACTTAGCCTGCTCAAGGCGCGAGTATGCAATACGTGTCTTGTGTTCGAAAAACGGAGGCAGATAGCGGCAGGAGATATAGCAATACTTGTCGATGGTCGTCGCCAATACAGCACCCCCATGCTCACGAAACCACACCGGATAATCTGTGCCACCACCGAAAAATGAGATGCGAAACGGCGTACGACTAATGATCATCGTCCGACTCTCCTCCGAGACATTGTGCCCGACTTACACATTCCCGTATCCGATTCCGTTGATGATGGTGTAGCACTTGGTCAGTTCGCGGATGCCTCGTGCGAGGGACCAATCTAGCTTGAAACCTGTAGCGAGAATCCGTTCGTTCGAGACGATGTAATCCCGCTTGTCTGGATCTTCCCCAATTGGGGCCTCCGAAAAGACGAATTGCGGTACGTATTGTTGGATTACCGCGCACAATTCCAGCTTTGACAGATTGGCATCGTCTAGACCGACGTTGTACGGGTGGTCCTTCATGGTGCTGAAATGTTCGATCGTATGGAGGAAGGCTTTGGCGACGTCACGAACATGGACATAGTTGCGTTTGCAATGGCCTTCGAAGACCGTAACGGCGCGATCATGGACCGCCCGCCAGACAAAGTCGTTCACGAGGAGATCCATCCGCATCCTGGGGGACGCACCGAATACCGTAGCCAACCGAAGTGTGATCGCATTCCCTCTGTCCAACACAACTTGTTCTGCTTTGACCTTGGTTTCCCCGTACAAGCTGATGGGACGCAACGGAGAATCTTCGGTGCAGGGGATACCCGGCTGTCCAATACCGTAACCGCTGTTGGTAACAGGAAAGATGATCTGCTGATCATTCGACGAGAGCTTTGTCAGTAGTTGCACAGCTTCGAAGTTGACCGTATAGGCGCCGATCCGATCACGATTGCATAGCGGGGCACCTACCAACGCCGCCAACGGAATGAGGATATCGGCGTCACGAATCGCGTCGGTCATGAGTCGCTCATCCCGACAGTCGCCACGGATTACGCTAAACGTGTCGTTACCGCAGCAATCCATAAGACTGTTCTGCCGGTACATGAAGTTGTCGACCACAGTGACTCGATATCCACGGTCGAGCAGCTGCCGGCATAAAACCGATCCTATGTAACCAGCCCCTCCCGTTACGAGCACATGAGCAGTAGCCTTGGTCATGGGAATAATTGTTCCAGCTCCTTACGAATGGGAATACAGCGATGCTTCGTTGTACAAAAGCGGGTCGTTTGCCGACCGCTGCGTGCGGAACCAATGGACTGTCGCTTCAATTCCAGCCTGCAGCGAGGTGAACGAGTATCCAGGGAATTTTCGAGCAAAGGTCTCGCTCTGCAGCCGTTTAACCAGCACGCCCTCCGGCTGTTTGCGATCAAAGAGAATAGGCCCCTCATAGCCCATAACCTGCGCGATGGTTTCGGCCAATGTGCGAATCGTCACCCCGACATCCGGCGCCACAATGGTTGTCTCCGACGACAGATCTGCAGCGATCACATCAAGTGCAAGACGCGCCACGTCTTCTACAAAGACAAACTGCCGGACCGCCAACCCGCTGCCCCACACCGTGTATGGCGCCCTCTTCGTGTACGCTTCCCAGCAACGTCGTACAAGGGAGCCAACGACATGTCCACGCTCCGGATCGAAGGAGTCGTGAGGCCCGAACATAGTGACAGGCGTAAGAGTCGTCCAGCCTAATCCATCCTCCCGCGCTGCCACTTGTACATGAAGGTCCAAAAGACGTTTGGCACAGCCGTAACCGGCATTGCCGCCATAGGGAAGGTCGGACTGAAGATCTTTTTCCGTCGTCGCGCGGTCAGGAAATAGCGGGAAGGCACAGCTCGATAGCATAGCCACGAGCTTTGGCACGCGCATTGAACGAGCCGCTGCAAGCACCGCTGTATTGATCAGTGTATTATCTTCCAAGAACTGACTGTTGTGTGTTGCATTGGCCTTGACGCCGCCAACCAAGCCGGCCAGATGCAACACTTGCGTCGGGCGTATCTTCTCAAACAGTCGGTGAGCGACGGACCGTTCACGTAAATCTCCGTCTACCCGGGAAAGAAACACAGCGTCTGGACGGAGCCGACGAATGGCTGATCCAAGTAGGCCAGTTCCTCCGGTCACGAGGAGCGGCCCCATTATGCCGCCTCCAGTACGACGCGGGAAATAATGTCAATGTCTTCCACAGTCAATGTTGCGTGATTAGGTAGAAAGAATCCGCAATGATGGATACGGTCCGCCACGGGGAAACTAGCTGCCCCATATCGGCTCACCCAGAACGGATGTAGACCCAAGTTGCCGGCAGAAAAAATACGGGTTTCAATGCCCCGACGCGTCAACGCCTTGACAATCTGCCTTCGTTGCTGTGGAGAATCAGCCAAGAGACCAACTGAAATGCTGGCAACCTGACTACCACTCGGCGGACGCTGGACATAGAAATTCTTCGCAAGTCGATCAAGATACCGAGCATGGTTGGCCTGGCGCTGCTCCGTCATCCATTGCACTTTCTCCAACTGACCAATGCCGATGAACGCGTTCAGATCTGTGGAGCGAAGGTTGAATCCGGGTTCGTAAAAGACAAACGGGGAATGAAAGTCGTCGATGCCATGCTTCACCACCAGCTCGTCATGCGTCGTTCGGTCCAAATCCTTGCTCCATCCATGGCTCCGCAGCATCAACAGCAGGTTATTGAACCCCTTGTCGTTCGTGGACACCATTCCGCCCTCGATCGTTGACATTTGATGGCCGAAGTAAAATGAAAAACTGCTGATGTCGCCGAACGAACCAACCTTCCGACCCTCATAGCTAGCACCGATGGCGGCGCACGCATCTTCCAGCAGCACAAATCCATAGCGAGACTTCAAAGTCATCAGCTCTCGCATTTTGTGAGGGACACCCAGCACTTGAACGAGCATCACTGTGTGTGCTTCGTGTTGTTGCAAGAGAGCTTCAAGATGGTTCAAGTCCAAGCCGAATGTCTCGGGATCGGCCTCGCACATAATGGGCTCGAAACCAAATTGAATTGCTGGCGCAATCGAGGTCACCCATCCGACGCTCGGCACGATCACTTTCTTGTTTCGTAGCCGACCGGAGGTTAGAAGGGCGTAGTACATAAGGAGATTCGCCGAAGATCCAGAATTGCAGTGAACCGAGTGCAGACAACCCAACCACTGCGACCACTTCGACTCGAACTCGCCCGTGATGATACCTTTGGTCAGACGAGGATACGTACGAAGCCATTCGACAAGTCGATCGATATCCTGCCGATCAATAGTATCGTAGGCCAACGACCATCGAGGATTGAGTTCCTGTTGCGCTGTTCTGATTCCATCCATGTGATTCGTTTCCTCTATGACCAGGAATCACTCCTTTGGCCTGTCCAGCGATATTTCAAGATATATGCCACTACAGACACTTGATTCTGGAGGCAAGAGTGCAGTTCCGTGAATTCATACATGAACGATCCGGCAGAATTTGCCGGACAATGTGGAAGGAATTGACGTATTCGGCTATGTACAGACTGGAGGATGGCCCACGCCTTACGCCACCATCTCTAATGGCAGCTATGCCTACGGAACTAGAAACAAGGCGCTGACCTTCTGAAAGACACATTGCTCGATGGCGTTTCGGACAGAGCCGCCCCACCCTCGATATTCGATGTACTCGAGTTCGTTAAAGCAAAACTCGATCCCGATCATCTCGCTGCCATGGCGTCTGTCGGAGTTCTTCACGATTCCTGTAAGATTCGTAATGTGTCCCAATCCAGGCAGCTCGAATTCCAAACGGACCGTACTGCCGGGACCGAGCCAGCTAGGTCGCGTGACCAACGCGACACTACACCCTCCCTCGCTGAGATCTTTCAGTAAACCACCAAAATAATCGCTGGTCGGCACTGTGGATTCGGATGGATGCCCCTGGTCGGTTCGCATCAGTAAGATCGGCTCATTCGATGGTACCCGCACATGCTTACGCATGTGCATCTCTTCGACGGTTTTCGGATAGGCGAGGAAGAGCAACGGCACCGGCGCATTGAGGACATCGCGTATCTCGCTGCGATATCCAACCAGTTTTCCCTCATGCAGGTAGCTCACCGTGCACGGTGTGCCGCCACTGATCGGTTGGTCGTGACCGAGCTGCAGCGGCCATTCACAGATGAGCCAGGCATGATCCTTCCAGCCCAACAGGGTCGATCCATACATGATCTTCTGCTGATCCAGGGTCAGCGATATTTTCAGCGGCAGCCCAACCGATAGAAACGACACTGCGGGAGGAACTGACACGATCATTTCATTCATGCCCATGACTCCTGGGTCTGTCAGCCGACACGAACCATCGCTGATGAACCTTATCGGCAACTCATCGATTCGCCTTGAGGACAAACGGACAGTATTCGGCACACCTCCCTCGCTGCCACCGAATGCAGCAGGCCTCGACCGCAATCATCAAGTTCAACGCGGAGTTCGCCGATATGACCATCAGATCTGTCTTCCGTCGGCGCGTCCGACCTGCAATTCTTCTGACCTGGAGCATAGGATCTATGGCCACCAAGCGTATTGCGATCGAGCAGCTCGTTCCCGGCATGTATCTGGTTGACATGGATGTTCCTTGGTATCGGACACCATTCCTCTTCCATAAACGAATGGTCAACGACTTACAGACCATTGAGATCATGAAGCAACATGGGATACGGATGGTGACTATCGATACCAGCAAAGGAGCTGATCTTCCTTCAACGACCACCCCGTCGTCCGTGAACGACCAACAGGCAGCGCCAACTGTCCCCTCTCCCCAAGAAGCACAGGTCGAGCGGGGGCCCGAGCCTGTGCCTGGATGTCAACCCGCGGTGGTGATTTATGCACAGGCTCAAGAAGCGGTGGAGCGCATCTTTGATGATCTTGAGCGTGGGGTGCCTCCGTCTCCCGAAGCCACAAAAGCTATCGTGTCAAACGTCTTGGATCATGTTCTCAATGACCGGGTGGCGATCGCCACGCAGGTTGCCATCCAGAAAATCAAACAATTCGATCGGTCTCTGACAGGTCATGCATTGGATACCTGCATCCTCTCTCTCATCGTTGCCATTGAAAGCGGCCTGGAACAACCACAGCAGGAATTAGTCGGCATGGGCGCCCTGCTCCACGACGCAGGCTATGTCCGTCTCCCGCGTAATCTCGTTCGAAAACGAGATGAATGTTCCGGCCAAGATAAGACCCTGCTCGAACAGCATTGCAAGCTTGGTGTGACTCTCCTCTCCGAACACCCTGGGATGCACGAGGACGTCCTTCGCATTGTACGGGAACATCATGAGCGCGCCGACGGAACCGGTTTTCCCGCCGTTCTCGACAACGGTAAGATCTCCCCTCTTGCCCAAATTGTCGGGATTGTCGACTTTTACGACGCGATGGTCAGTCGGCGAGGAACACGCCCCGCGATGATTCCGCACGATGCCGTTCGTCAACTCTTCCTGGCAGGTGAACGAGGGCAGTTCCTAAAAAGCTTAGTAGAGACCATGATACGAAGCATCGGGGTCTACCCCGTCGGAAGTTTGCTCAAACTCAATACCGGCGAACAAGCCGTTGTGGTCGGCGTCAATCCGCAGCAGCGGCTCAAGCCTCTTGTCAAAGTCACAACGGATCCACAAGGCGGCTCCTACGCCACGCCGCTTGAGATCGATCTTGCGGCACCGTCGTCAGACCATACCGTACGAACCGTCCTGCGTGTGCTCGACCCGATTCATGAACGCGTCAATGTCGGCATGCATCTGGACACGAGTATGCCACGAGCCGCGTAATGCACACACCCGAACGGAAACAAAGACGATCACGTCGTCGAAAGGGAGCCACTCAACCAGCTATCCCCATTGCAGTGGAGCTTCTTGACGGGGTTCCGTTTGCCACTCTCATTCTCGATCACGCTCTGATTGTTCAAGGGATTAATCGAGAGGGGATCAGATTACTCGGAATCGGATCCAGCTCCGGTCAGGGATTGTTCTTTCCAGCCCTTTGGGCGAAACTCACCCACTCCAGCAAAACGCGCCTCTCGGCTCAGTTGAAGACTACGCTGAAGACGAGCCTTCCTATCTCCGCAACACAACAGCTGCTCATGAGCAGCCCCACTATGAGTATCCCCGTAGAATGGGCCTGCGTCCGAACCGAACTCAATGGCACGAGGGTTCTGCTCATCACCATTCGAGACCTGTCCCATGAGGTGGAATTAGAGCAGGACCGTGATCGCTTGGCAGCGATCGCAGAGGAGAGCCCCTCACCCCTCATCGAACTGGATCGCCACTCCAGTCTGTTGTATGCGAATCCTGCGATGATCGCGCTCCTCTCTCGATTCGGGTACAGCCTCGATGGATTTCCAAACGTGGCACCAAGCCGACTCCAAGATATTGTCAAACAATGCCTGAAAACCGGTCGACCACTTCACAACGAAGAAGTGCTCCTTCCGGAAGCGAAGTTTTCTTGGACGTTCTGTCCTCTTCCTCAACATGGGGTCGTTCGTGGCTATGCCACGGATATGACAAGTATCCACAAATCGCAGCAAGCGCTCCAATTATCTGCCGACCAACTTCTTCAGAGCAATCAACGTCTTGATAAGGCACTGGATGAAGCAAAGGAGTCCGCACGGGTCAAGACGGCGTTCCTTGCGACGGTCAGTCACGAATTGAGAACCCCGATGAACGGCGTAATCGGGATGACGAGCCTTCTGATGGAGACGGCATTGACACCGGAACAGCAGTCCTACGCCGAAACCATACGCCAATGCGGGGAAGCGTTGCTGCAGTTGATTAATGACGTGCTGGAATGCAGCAAGATTGAGGCCGGTAAGCTGGAGCTGGAGTGCCTCGACTTCAACCTGCGCACGACGGTCGAGCAGGTACTCGCTCAGTTTGCTGAACGCGCTGAAACAAAAGGACTTGAGCTGACCGGGCTCGTCCACGCAGCAGTCCCGACCGGACTCAAAGGTGATCCCGGACGATTGCGTCAGATCCTGACCAATCTCGTGGCGAACGCGGTGAAATTTACGGACAAAGGAGAAGTGACCCTACAGGCCTATCTCGAGGAAGACCTTCCCGATTCGGCCGTCATTCGGTTTGAAGTCACTGACAGCGGTATCGGCATCAGTCCGAATACTCAAGCTAAACTCTTTCGTCCTTTCGTGCAGGCCGATAGTTCAACAACCAGAAAGTTCGGCGGTACCGGGCTTGGCCTTTCTATTTCGAAACAACTTATAGAACTGATGGGAGGGACAATCGGTGTGCGCAGCGCGGAAGGGCGAGGAAGCACATTCTGGTGTACCGCACGCCTACTCAAACAAGCCGACTCACCACGTGCGATTCTTCCGATGGGAGACCTTGCCGGGAAACATGTCTTGATCGTTGATGACAACGAATCGAACCGTCTGATCCTCCATCATTTAGTATCCGGATGGGGGATGGTGGACGACCTCGCAGAAGACGCTGAATCGGCCTTGCGTCGAATCTCCGAAGCCACCCAGCGTGGTATCCCTTACGATCTCGCCATCTTGGATTTCGTGATGCCAGGGAAGGATGGGCTCCAGCTTGCCCGAGAAATCCAGTATCATCCGGAAGGGGCTGGGATGCGCCTTGTCGTGATGACCTCGCTGCTCCAACGCGGCCACGCAGAAGAGGCCCGTCAGGCTGGCGCCATGGGGTACCTCCCGAAACCCGTTCGTCATGATGAGTTACGCGACTGTTTGCGAACCGTTCTCGGTCTCGCCGGAACCCAAAAACCGAAGGAGGCTCGGACACTCTCGACGGTTCCTCAACTCGTCACCAGGCATACGGTCGCAGAAAATATCCAGCACCGACGCGTGCTCGTGGTAGAAGACAATGTCGTCAATCAGAAACTCGCCGTTCGCATGGTTGAGAAGCTAGGGTATCAACCTGACGTCGTCGACAACGGACAGGAAGCGTTGACTGCGTTGAAGAAGGGTGACTACACCGCCATTTTGATGGATTGTCAGATGCCCATCATGGACGGGTTCGAAACGACCAAGAACATTCGCGAGCGTGAAGCCGCAGCCGTATCTTCCACAATGCCGGCGGGAGGCGATGCCGAATCGAACGAGCCTTCGTCATCCATGCCGCATATCCCGATCATTGCAGTGACCGCTAATGCCATGCAGGGAGATCGGGAGCGTTGTTTGGCCGCCGGGATGGACGATTATCTTTCAAAACCGATCAAGTTGGAAGAACTTCGTGCTGCCCTTACTCGGTGGGCCACCTTACCGCCTGACCGTACCATTTCTGCGACCTGCCAGCCACCTCAAGCGACGACCGACCCGACACGAGGTGTCTTTGACCCCGCCAGGATGTACCAAAATATCGGCAGTGACAATGACTTGTTCGCTCAGCTTATCTGCCTGTTCCTCGATCGTCATCAGGCGATGCTGACCGAAATCAGAACGGCACTGGCCGATGCCGATTCATCCGCGGTCGAACGAGCGGCGCATACATTCAAAGGAACCGCCGGGAATCTGTGTGCTTCTGAAGTCGGGCTCACGGCCAGTCGTCTGGAGGCCGTTGGTCGGCTCAGCGCGCTTCACGATGCACCGCCCGTGTATGCACAGCTCGAGCTCGAAGTCGCTCGACTCGTCCACGTGTTGGAATCCTACCGACGAGGCTATCAGCCTATCCGTGAGGCGGCCGCGTAAACCGACTTGTGTCCGCCATCATTTCCCTTGAGACGACTCACGCAGGACATTCTGTGGCGGGTTGCACATCCGTGGATGTTCCCCGATAGGGAGACGCAGTCGGGAACAACGGATGTCTGGTAGGAAACTCCTCCGAGAGCACCAATTGTTTCCCAAGCTTGCTCTTATGACTCATGAGCAGTGGCCCACGAAGATTGGCAGTGATTCGGCTTGGGTCATCTGAAGGAATGGTCAAAATCACGACCAAGGTGAGATCCTCACGCTCTCCTCCTTTGATCTCCATCAAAGCATCGGCAGGCACTTCAACGTGGTACTCAGGATGGAATGTGGCGGGATCCATCAGCACAAAGGCAAGATCAGGCTCTTCAATGGATTGAAGCCACTTGAAGGGAGCCTCGGTATCATGATCAAGGATCACATACCGCTGCTGCTCGGGGAACCCCAGTAGCCCTGCGGGAAACGTGACCACGCTTTCATCGGGAACGTCGAAGGCCCCAAATCGAGTCGATGTGCAATTCACGGACATAGCCTCACGAGACCACACGCCGTTTCACAGGAACCAAGCTACGCAGCGCATCGAGCGGCACAACCTGTGTTCTAGCGGCCAACCTGTTCTCTTCTTGGATCCTCGTATAGACCTCTTCCCGATGGACGGCGACAGCCGGTGGTGCTTCGATTCCGAGACGAACTTGCCCGCTTTTTATGCCCAGCACGACCACACGGATATCTGGGCCGATTGTGACACTCTCTCCACGTCGACGGGTCAGTACCAGCATGACAGCCTTCCATGGCGACACAAGGTGACATGGAATTATCGGCTCTCCACGGTACAAACTTGAGAACAATCCTACCGGAGATGTTTCAGGAGGGAATTGTCGAAAATCCGACCGAGCGTCTCGCCTGCAGCTTGAATCGCGTATTCTTGCAGCGTAAGATCGGAGATAGTTCGTGCCAAATCGATATCTTCGAACGAGGACAGCGTATTGGTGGCCAGTACTCTGGCGTCCTCCAATGCCGAGGAGGTGGCTTCCAATCGATTCGCGAGCGCGCCGACTTCTGCCTGAGCTGCCGACACCTGACTCAGTGCATCATCTAAGTCTCCCAAGCTCTCCTCGACACCGGCCCTGAAGTTTCCTCGTAGCGCGGCAAGCAGATGTTGCACCGCCTCGAACACATTGACATTCGGACCGCTGAAGACTTCATGGCCAGGAACGCTTGTTGGGATGACCTCCCCATCGGCCACTTCAATTTCATGAATCGTGGAATCTCCCGCATATCTGCTCTGGCTGACGACATGAAAGAGATCCCCTGCGGCAGGGGATGCGGTTCCGTCACTAATCGCGAGCTGAATGCCATCAAATGTTATCGCGGCTCCTGAGACATAGGTCTGTCCGCTCAGCACCGTCTTGGGGGCAAGCGTCACGGCAAATCGATCTCCGGCAACCGGCAACCCTGGCTGCTCGTGCGCAAGGACGACGCGCAACCCATCAAATTCGATGGCGGTTCCAGATACATACGAGTTCCCTGTCGACAGGGTCGACCCGGTCGTCGTGTTCACGACAGAATACTGTGATGCAGACGTGAATTGAATCTCGTACGAATCGAGAGTCAGACGCTGATGATCGATGACCCCGGCATCAATGGTACCAACACGACCCGCATTCGCTGCGTTCGCCGTCACCGTAACCGGTGCTGATGTCTTCAGGACATCGAAGCTCGCCGGCCCCGTGAACCGAATGAGATGATTGTCGAACGAGGTGACGCCTGGATTGCGCACCTGTCCTTGAGAGATTGCGGCTCCTCCGACATTGGTCGAGGCGACCTGTGTGACGACCGTTGGGACGAAAGTCGAAGCGCCATCACCGGCGCTTCCTCCGTTGAATCCTAGCAAGCTCCGTGCGGACCCTCCCACCACTTCGGCGTTGGCGCTCGGCCCCTCAGAATTCGATGCAACCACAAGGCGGCCGTTCTCATATGTCACCGACACGCTCTTCCCCGCTGCAAGTAAGGTTGAATCAGTATTAATCCGGCTCTGTACCCGTGCGGCTGTTTCTGGACCACTGAGCGTCTCGGTGCCGCTTGTTAAATCGATCAGGCCGGATGTCACACCATCAATTCTCACGGTCAACGTATCGGCAACCGTGTTCGTCAGGGTAATCGGTGTAGAGACCACCAGCCCCGCGGCAAACCCATGGCGGCTCGTGCCTCCAAACACCGGTTGATTCTCGTCGAACTCCGCATTGCCCAGCTGAAGCAGATGTTGCAAGAGGGCACGCACTTCATGCGCACCAGCCGCTCGTTCTGCCGAACCGTTCGTATCAGATGCATACTGAACCGCCAACTGCCTGATACGGGACAAGGTAGCGGTGGTCCCTTGAAGGGATGTATCGGCCAGTTCGACTCGCGTCGTCGCTGTGGAAATGTTGCGGAGACGTTGCTCCAGCCTTGTCAGCGCGGTGCGTTCCCCGACGATCCGATGGAAGCGACCAGGATCGTCGGAAGGTTGTAAGACCTGTTTACCGGTCGCGAGATGTTCCTGTAATCGCAGCGCGTGAGATCGAGCCCGTTGGTAGCTGTTCACCAGGAATCCAAACACCTGTTGCTCTGTGACACGCATGGTATGCTCCTCTGCCTACCGCTTGAGCGAAATCAAGGTCGACATCATTTCATCGGCCGCGACGATCATGCGCGAAGCCGCTTCAAACGCTCGTTGGAACTTGAGGAGATTAACGAGTTCTTCATCAAGCGAGACACCGGACACTTGGGCTCGAAAATTCTGAAGCTGTTCATGGCGGATCTCTTCTGTCTCAAGACGTTGACTAGCCACCTGAGAGGACACGCCAAGATCTGTCGCGGTCTTACGATAGGCGTCGAAGAGCGTCGCGTTATCGAGGCCGATGAGCGCCTTGGACTGCAGTGCAACCAGATCCAACCCATTGTGATTGTTTCCCGGAACACCGGCCCGGGTTGAAGACAACGCAACTTTCGACGGATCGGACAACGTCACGGCCAGGTCTCTCGCCGCGTTCTCGCGGGAGTTCACCCGTAAGACATCGTTGGCAGCCGGAGCCCCCGAAACCGTCACCGCAATCCCATCTAGATGAAACGTCTGAGGTCCACTATAGGTGCCGGACGCTGCAGTACTGACCCCGCCCGATAATCCAAGCGTGGCCCTTGCGGTTCCGCCTGTCACATCGACCGAACTCGCTCCTCCGATGGAATTCGACTGTAAGACCAGTCGATTGGTCGTACGATCAAACAATACCGTGACCTGACGGCCGGCTGCGGCCAGTGTAGAGTCCGCATTGACCTGACTTTGGACCTCCTCAGCTAGCGCTTCACCAGAGGTATACGCGAACCCCGGTGACCCCGTGCTGTTGAGCGTAATTGTTCCTGACGTCGTACCATCGATCGATACGACCAGTGTGTCGTTCACTCCGGTCACAATATTGACGGGGGCATCAACCGTGGGAGGTGTCAGCACAGTTCCGGTATAGTTTCCCTTGATCCCGGTACCCGTTGTCGCGTCGATGATCGCGTATCCACTCGGTCCCGTGAATTGAATTTCATAGTCATGGAAGGTCAGAAGGCTCGGCGCCGCCACTGTTCCGTTGGCGATCGAAGCAGACCCCACATTCGTAGCAGGTGCCTTGGTTGTGACCGATAGCCCACCAAAGAGACCTTGCCCTGTCGACCCATCGAGACCATATCCCACTCGGTGAATGCGGTTCACCTCGGTCAGGAGCGAGCCGGCAAGGGCGTCAACGCCTTGTTGGACGGAGGAAATCGCCTGATCCCGGACATTCAAAAGTCCACGTAACTTCCCAGTTCCTATCAGATCGCTGATCACATAAGGTTGAGGCCCTCCAATATCGTATCCGATATCCAGCAGGCCGTCATTGTCCAATGATGCAACTCCGATGAGGTTGCGAGTCGTTTCCTGGTCCACTAAGACAAGTCCGCGAGCGGTGAATACTGACACCGTGCCGTCCGGACGGTCGAGGGTGAGCACCTCAACTCGTGTGGCAAGCTCGTTAATCGCCAAGTCTCGCTGATCGCGGAGATCATTGGCATTCTGGCCGCTGACTTCGGCGGATTTAATCTGGCTATTGAATTGGGCGATCTTGCCCGTCAAGCTATTGATCTCGCCGACCGTGACACCGATTTGCACATCAATGGCTCGACGAGTCTCGACCAAATCCCCGTTGAGCTGTTGGAATGCGCTCGACAAGGTCGAAGCTCGTGAAAGGACCACGGAACGCGGAGCGACCTGAGACGGGGTGGTAGTCGCGTCCTGCAATGCTTTGAAGAACGCGTCCAATTTCTCCGACAGGCCCTGTCCTCGGGCATCCCCAAAGAGACTCTCCAACCGGCTCAGTTCATCGCGCGCCACAGTGAACTGGCCCAGATCTTCATGAGATTGGACTAACTCCCGGTTCAGGAACGTATCCACCGCTCGTCGAATTTCAGCGATCTTCACACCGGTCCCAACCTGCCCTGGACTCCCATCGGCCGGGCGCTGCTCAGTGAGGATGACCTCTTGCCGGGAGAAGCCTGGAGTGTTCACATTGCCGATATTATGACCGGTGACGGTCAACGCTTGTTGGGCAGTGAAGAGAGCGGTCTTCGCAACGTCAAGCAGTCCGCTAATTCCCATTGATCATTACCCCTTACACCTGATCAACGTCGCAGGCGTGCCGGTGGAACTCCGACCACCCGATATCGAATAGACATCATTTTCTGGAGCAGTCTGACGATGAGCTTCCAAAGCCCGTACAATAAACGATTGAATATTCTTAACGAGCAGCTGGTTGACTGTAATATCCCGTTGGACGGCTCGAACTCGATCAGCGAGTCGTTCATACAGTTCCAGAACGGCGAGAGCCTCTGAACTCTTTATGCGTTGCAGAAGCTCCGGTAAGGTTCGACCTGTTTCCGGTAGGCCATGGGCAGCGGAGAGATCTCGCACCAAGCCGTCAAACTCTTCCTTCAATCCGCTCAAGCACTCGAGGATCGAAATCCTAGTTTGATTGATGGCGATAAATTCGTGAAGCGCCATACGCTTAATGGCATCACGCTCTTGGAGAATGTTATGTGCCAGGAGATCACATTGCGCGGATTCACAAGTGAGGAGATGGAGTACCTGTTCGAGAAGGCGTGAGTCTTTCACGATCGACAACCTGCCCATCCATAGGCCAGAACGGAAGTCCGTCCATTGCTGTCGCACGAGCACGAAACGGAATCAGTTTAGAGAATCTCGTCGGTCAGCACCTGCTTCACAAGGGCATCACCGACGGCACGGCCACTGACATTGTAGGTGCCGGCATCGAGAGAGCGCCTGATGCTCTCCACTCGTTCAGCCCGCTCCGGATCTGGCTGATTGGCCAGTTCGCGAATCCTCTGAAGCTCCTTCGCTTGAGCAGAAATCTGGACTTCATCCTTTCCTGCTTGCGTGCGGGCCGTTGCTTGTCGGGATCCTGAGCTTTCAGCCTCGTGAACCCCCAGCAACACCTTTGCTAGATGATCGACTTTCCCATGACCTGAAATCTGCATGACCTCACTCCTTCTTATATCTCCAGGGCCATGTTACCGGCCTACCCTCATCACGACCTTTACCTCGGTCGTACACTCTATCGGTTCCTATCGGCCAGAACTTGAGTCTTTCACAGGAGATGATGAAAAATGTTTATCTGCATATTCTTGTACCATTCTGGCAATCCCAATACCCCCAGATTCGGCCGCCCGTCTCCCGATTTCCTCGTCATAGAACGAGTAGAAATAGGTTCCTTGTTTGTTCGCAAGGGCACCTTCCGGTACCGTTTCTCTCATAACCTTCAGTAAATACGAGATAAAGTAAGCTTCAAACTCCTGACCAGCTTGAACCAACTGTTCCCGACTCTCAATGGCACCATGCAATTTCATGGAGTTCAGCCGACTGTCTAGACGACCGGACTGGATGCCAAAATCGTGACCTCCATAGACGGATACTGGTGAAGAGATCCATTGAGAACCATCCATGGATGTCTGTTTGATGGGATGAGTCATGCCGTGACCTAAATTATCTCAAGATTGGCCTGAAGAGATCCGGACGCCCGTAATGCCGAGAGGATGGCCACAAGATCACGAGGGGTCACGCCCACGGCATTCAACGCCTGTACCACTTCACCTAAGGTCACCGTTTCATCCACGACAACAAGACGCGATTCCTGCTCCTTGATTTCAGTCTGAACATCCGGAGTGACGGTTGTTTGACCAGCTGCAGAACCAATGAGCGGGGCCGACGGTTGAGATACGTTCAACGTATTCTTCACCGAAATCGTCAGATTGCCATGTGAAATGGCACAGGTCGAAATCCGCACATGCTCCCCTAGCACGACCGTTCCAGTCCGTTCATTCACAACGACCTTAGCTACGGCGTCGACGGCAACATCGAGTCCTTCGATCGAGGCGATGTACTCGACGACACGGCCCTGGAAGGCCTGAGGAATCGTCGCCCTGACTAGTCCGGCGTTGATTGCGGACGCGCTCCCTTTCCCGAATGCCCCTTCGACTGCTTCAGCCGTCCTGATGGCGGTCGTGAAGTCAGGTCGCCGGAGGAGCACGGAAACCGTTTCCCACGAATCGATGTCGACAGGCAGTTCCTTTTCAATGATTGCCCCCCCTGGGACCACTCCGGCCGCTTGATGATTCTTGACCACGGTAGCTCCGCCCGCCCCTCCCGTCCCTCCGAGAAACCCTCCGATGGACACCGGCCCCTGAGCGACCGCGAACACTTGTTGGTTGGCCGCCTTCAGCGGCGTCAGCAAGAGCGTCCCGCCTTGCAGGCTCTTCGCATTTGCCATGGACGACACGACCGCGTCCAGCGTCATACCGGCTTTCGAGAACGGAGGAAGCTTGGCGGTGACCATGACCGACGCAATGTTTCTCGTCAGTAATTGAATCGGGTCAATCACAAGATTAACCCCCATCTTGTTCAACATGGACATCATCGCCTGAATCGTGAATTGCCCACCGATGACTCGGTCTCCGGTACTATCGAGTCCGACCACCAACCCATAGCCAATCAGCTGGTTCTCGCGCACCCCCTCGATCACCCCGATGTCCTTGATCCTCACGGCCTCGGCCGTGAAGGGATAGACGAGTGTCCCCGTGAGCACCACCATACCAATCCAGAGCGAGACGCGTGAACGCATAGAGGTCGGACCCCTCTTCATCAAAATGGATAGATCCAATCAAGAATGCGAACAAACCAGCCTGGTCGCTGGACATCGTCGAGAACACCGAGCCCGGAATATTCGATCTTGGCATCGGCGATGGCGGAGGAAAGCACTGTATTCTTGGTATCAACATCTACCCGACGGACGATTCCTCCGATATTCATCAGTTGCTTTTCACTGTTCACGGTGACTTCTCGCCGACCTTCAATACGAAGATCACCATTCGGCAGTACCTCTGTCACGATCGCCGATATTGTTCCTGTTAATGTCCCCGCCCGACTCGTGGAACCCTTTCCGCCAAATTTACTGTTGGCACTCGCATCGATCCCCATTCCGCGACGGGTTTCATCACTGAAACGGATGCCTGGTATTCCGATATAGCCCATGCCGGTCCCGATCAGGCTGTTTTGGATCGTCGATTCGCGTTGCGCTGCCGTATCGGCTGATTTTGATCCCTTGTGGTTTTCAACGATCTTCACCGTGAGAATGTCGCCGATGCGCATGGCACGAAGGTCTTCATAGAGATACGCCCGCCCATTTTCTTCCTGCCATAGAGACCCCACGGTTTTTGGTGGTGGCAGTGGAGCCACAGCGACCTTGCTCGAAACATCCGGAGGACTCGAACATCCCACAAGCAAAAGGATGCCGGATACCCACAGACAACTAATCAACGATTGACGAACAAACCAGATTCCGTTCCCAGGTATGGGCAGTTCTTTTTTGCGAGCCTTCGCTTCAGACCCTCTAACAAGTTGCACGGCCCTTATGAGCTTCGTTGCCATTCAGCTAAAACTCCACCTGAACGAGGTTGGGACCAACGACTTTTGCCGTCAATTCCCTGCCAGAATCCAGATTGGCAACTGTAATAGTTTGCCCAATCTGTCCGCTCGATTTGGTAATGCCATAGGTTCTGATCGACAGCCCCCCACGCTGCACCTCAATCAGGACCCGGTCGCCTTTTTTCACAGCCAGAGGCGGTCTGATGAATGTAGAGCGCAATGGAACATCTGGCGGAAGAGGCCGTGCGGCACTCATCCCGATGACTTCACTTTCATTCGTCATAAATGGATGATTCACTTGGTGAACACGCATCCGTACCGTCTTAATATCCTCGACATCGATCGATTCATTGGCCTTCAGAAATCGGTTGGGGACGACCGCATCGATCATCGCCGTCACATCCGCAACCACTTGAATGGTCTTTTGAGATTTGCCATTCGTGACCGCCACCCGAAACATGCGCCGTCCAGGACCTTCCTCAGTAGGGCTGGGAATCACATGGAGGTCGGTTGAATCGCCAGGAATGACGACCGATTCAGCTGGTTCCAGAACCGTGACGGAGACCGTTGCCACCTTCTGCTTCCACTCCTTTTCAAGGTACTTATGAATCACCGCAGTCAGTACCTCGACACTCACCTCACTGGTACCCTTGCGTTCCGTACCGGTTGAGATCTTCGTAGAACTGGCTGGTTTCTTCTTTACGGCAGTTGCGCGGACAGCTATCTCGGTACCAGCCATCACCACCGTTTCAGCTCCAAAGGCCACGATGAATGGGAGCAGGATCACGATGACAAACCTAGTCACAAGCTACTCCTTACCGTCTGAGACTATTAGCGATGGCCATCATTTCATCAGACGCCTGAATCGTCTTGGAATTGATCTCATAACTTCGCTGAGCGATGATCATGTTCACCATTTCTTCGGCCAGATTCACGTTTGAACTTTCCAGGAACCCTTGCTGGATCGTGCCGAATCCGGTGGTAAATCCGCCCGTCCCCTGTGTCGGCGGTCCGGACGCAAAACTATCAATAAAAAGATTGTTCCCCATGGCAACTAAACCCGATGGATTGTCAAATCGTGTGAGCTGAATTTGCCCCACTTGCGAGGCTTGAGTAACTCCAGGAAGCAAAACCGAGACAGTCCCATCTTGACCAATATCCACCTTGAGCGCACCGGAAGGAATGGTAATAACAGGATTGAGGAGATCTCCATCGCCCGTGACAAGATTGCCGACGTTGTCTCGTTTGAACGAGCCATTCCGCGTGTACATGATGGTGCCGTCAGGACGGGATACCTGAAAGAAGCCCGTGCCATCGATCGCGAGATCCAATTCATTGTTTGTCTGGCGCATGTTCCCCTGAAGCCATTCTTTCGCCACGGTCGTCGGGCGCACCCCGGCTCCCACCTGGATTCCGACTGGAAAGACACCGACGTTGGATGCGTTCGTGCCGGGGAGCCGCTGAATTTGATAGAGGAGATCGGCGAATTCTGCGCGGCTACGCTTGAAGGAATTGGTGTTGACGTTCGCGAGATTATGAGCGATCGTATCGACATTGAGCTGTTGAGCCGTCATTCCGGTTGCGGCTGTCCACATGGCTCTGATCATCTAATCTCCTCCTCGGTCTTGAATCGCTCGTAGGCATCTGAGTACGGGTGACAGCTACGAATAGTCACCGCACTCGGAACGTTCAATACGAACTGGCCCCTCGCGCTACGCCACTCGACCGACATCTTGAATTGCGACCTCGGCCATTCGATCAAGCGTCTGAATCAGTTTTTGCGTGGATTCGTAATTGCGCATGCCCTGAATCATCTTGACCATCTCGCCGATCGAGTTAACGTTTGATTCTTCGATGTGTCCCACCTGGATCTGTGGGTTCTTGCTTTCCGTGCCGCTTTCTGAAAAGAAAAGCCCGTCCGAAAACTTCTTTGGCATGTCCTCATCAGAAAATTCCACGACCTTGATCTTCGCCACTGGCTTCTCGTTCACCCTGATCTCTCCCTGAGCTGAAATATCCAGCTTCCCTGGGGGAATCTTGATTTCGCCCTTTGTGCCCATCACCGGATGACCCAATCCGGTGACCAGCCGCCGATCCGAATCGAGAGACAGCATGCCGTTCCTGGTGTACCGAGGCCCTTGAGATGTCTGTACCTCCAAAAATCCACGGCCTTGAATGGCAATGTCCAGCGGATTACCGGTCAATCGGACTCGTCCCGCTTCAAACGTCGTCTTGATCTGGTGGGGTGCCACAAATGCACGTTCGGTTGGTCCAAATGGCCTGGTCATGATCTGTTGCGCTAAGCTTCCCGTCCGACCACCGGTCGGCATGACTGCACTATACCGGGGGAATATCGCTTTGAAGGCCTGCTCATCCTGTTTGAAACCGGCCGTGTTCACATTCGCCATGTTGTTGGCAAACACTTGCATGCGGCGCTCGTGGGCCAACGCTCCGGACAAAATCGGATAGATGCCTCGATTCATGTACTCAACTCCATAGTGGTTTCCAAAGAGTGACAGCAACCCTCGTGCCAAGAGTATCTTTGCAAATCTTATCCCTTGTGACGCTAGGATCTGCTGATTTCAGGCGAGAATTTGCGGTTAGAGACGACGTCCAAGCCGGACAGTACTCACCTCACTATGAAACTAGGTCCGATTCTTCCTGGTGGGGTGAAAATTATTCCTAGTCATGCCGGCGGGTGTCACAAAGTTCACGCAGAGGAAAAGATAGAGCTGTCCACGAATGCCCAACCACGCGTAACAGGGACGCCACCATCACCGTTCCGCTTGTAGCTGCGCCTTGAGGCGAATGATGGCCTTGGTATGAACCTGACAGACGCGTGATTCCGTCACTTTCATCAACTCCCCGATTTCCTTCATGGTGAGCTCTTCATAGTAGTACAGAGTGAGCACCAGTTTTTCCTTTTCCGGGAGCTGTCGAATAGCCGTGGCGATCACTTCACGTTCTCGTTCGTTGACCAGTGAAGAGAGCGGATCAGGCGTATGAGTATCAGCCAACATCTTGACGACCTTATGCCCATCCGGCTCATGCAGACTCAAGTCATCGACACTGATCATCACGGCACCTCTGGCACGCGTGATGAAATCATCCAGCTCTTCCATCGACATCTTCAACTCCGCGGCCACCTCCTCATCATGCGGAGGACGACCCAGCCGGCTCATGAGTGTGACGTGCGTTTTTTGGAGAAGCCCGATGCGTTCGTGAACAGATCGCGGTATCCAATCCATCGACCGGATTTCATCGAGCATGGCCCCACGAATGCGAAACTCCGCGTACGTCTTGAATTTGGCCTCACGGGTTGGATCGTACTTATCCATAGCATCCATCAACCCGATGGTGCCGACCGAAATCAAATCCTCGGCATCCAGATAAGCCGGAAGTCGAAAGGCCAGCCGATGGGCCATTGCACGAATCACGTGCGCAAACTCTTTGATAAGCTCTTCCCGTCTGGATCCCTGCGCTAAGAATGACTTGCGATTCTGTGATACGGCTGTCTTTCTCATGGATGTCCCGTTGAGACGTCCTCTCAGTTGCCTACATGCGTTGCTGTTCGTTGCCACACAAGTTGCACGGAGCTCTTGGGAAGGCCGGGTTTGGGCCACTGCGTCACCTGCTGGGCAAGCCGTTTGAAGGCCTGGACAGCTGGTGCGTCAGGAAACATGTCGGCGACTGCCTTCTGCTGCATCACGGCCATGTGGACGTAGTCGTCGTCGGGAATCATTCCCACCAATTCGACGGCCACATGCAGAAATCGATCGACCGCGACATCAAGCTTCCCAAACACTTCTGAGGCTTCCCGCGGACTCCTGGCCTGATTGACGAGCACCTTGAATCGGCGCTCGCGATATTGGCGAGCCAAGACTTTGATCAGAGCGTACGCATCGGTCAGAGAGGTAGGTTCCGGTGAGATGATGACCATCGTCTCGTCTGCCGACGAGGCGAAAAAAGTGACAGTCGGTGATATCCCGGCACCGGTGTCGATCAGCAAGATATCCATCTCTGCAGCCAGATCGGCCAGCTGCTCTTGAATCATCAACTGTTGCGCCTCCGTTAGTGATGTCAGGCGTGAGACACCCGAGCTGGCCGGTAGCACATGGATGCCCGCCGGACCTTGTAGCATGATCTCAGCCAAGGTATGCGAACCGACAAGCACATCCTCGATGGTATGCCGTGGAACCAGCCCAAGGAGGACGTCAAGATTCCCAAGGCTCAGATCGGCATCCAGGATGAGTACTTTCTTCCCCATCTTGGAGAGCGAAACTGCGAGATTTGCCACGACGTTGGTTTTTCCAACCCCACCTTTTCCGCTGGTGACCGCGATCACTCGTGTTGGCGACTCACCTACAGCGTCCGCTTCATCCGATACAAGGGCGGGCCTTCGAATTCTAAATTGCATTGTGTGACCTCCAACCAGTTATCCGCGGTGAGTTCCGACTCCAGTCATGGCAAGCGTGTTGACCGACGCTCGAACCGATTGACGCCTGGCCATCGGAACGTCGACAGCTTCATGCGCCGTGAGAAGCGTGGCCAGGCGTTCAGATGAGGCGACCTCAAGATCCCCGGGCACTCGTCGCCCAATACTCCAATAGGAAAGAGGAATACCCGCTTGTTGCGACACCTCGAAGATCATCCCGAGGGATTCAGTCTCGTCTAGTTTCGTAAACAGAAGCCGCGGTCGTGGGAAGTTGCCGAAGCGGGTAGTGATACGACGAGCTTCCTGTACCTCGGTAAAAGCTGGAAGAACAACATGGGTCGTGACCGTGTCTTCGGGTAACAGACGGGCCAGCTCTTTGGCCAACGAGAGAGCGTCCGGTCCGATTCCGGGCATGTCGATCAACACGACATCGCACCGGGTCTGGCGACGCAATCCTTCAGAGACCTGACGTGCCGATAGGGCACAGGCGAACGGCACCCCCATGAGCTTGGCATATCGCCGCAACTGTTCTACTGACGTATCCCGAAAGGTATCAAATGTGATCACAACAACGGATTTCCGTTGCTCCGAACGATAATAGGCCGCCAGCTTCGCCACAGCGGAGGTTTTCCCGGCTCCACTTGGTCCAAGAAAAAGGTTGATCGTGGGATGCCTCTGATCTGCCGACACGGGACCGCTGGTGGGGATGCGTGCTGCAATGGCTCGGCGGAGAGCGCATCGCACCGACTCTTCGTCGGAGGCTTCTTCTGGCAGGAGTGTCGAGTGGACCTCATTGACGAGGAATTCGACCGTTGATGATTGCAGCCCTCGCGTCAGAAGCGGGCGGCGTATCGCACCAAGGAGGGATGATACAGGAGGACCAGCCGTGTGAATGGTGTCACGCGAAAGCTCCTGTAACAATCTGGTGAGCTCCGCCACGACCGCGCGTATGTGATGTTGACACTCTCGCCTTCTCTGAACGCGCGTCGGTTTCGACGGAGGAACCGGTTGATTTTCAGATGACGTGCTCTTGTCCTGATTCGGCTGCAGAATGGTTTGCAGCGTCTGCTCAAAGGTCTGCACCGCAACCGGCGAAGGCGGTTGAGAAGCGATGGGAGCGTTTGAGCGATCGCCGACTTGACGCCTCTCCTTCAGCTGGCTGGGCTGTTGTACCTCTTGTTCAGCAGCCGCCATGATTTCCAACACCGGCCGATTGAATACCCGCAATAACCGTCCCCCTTCACGCACCTCTTTCGACGAGAGGATGATGGCATCCGGCCCAAGTTCTTCCTTGATGGCCCGCATGGCATCCTGCATTGTCACGGCATGAAAGATCTTGATCTTCATCGCTTATCCTAGGACGGCTGCGCCAGTTCCAGATCGACTCGAACGGTATCAAGGGATTGCAGACGAACGAACGAATCGACTTCGTTCAAGCCCATGACAGGCACGGAATGCAGCAGGCGATCGCTGAGCCGACGAAGGTGTCGACGCACCACTTGCGAGCACAGGACAATCGGTTGCTGCCCTCGCGCGGCAACGCGTTCAGCTGCTTGCTTTAAATTGCTCAGAAGTTTGTGCGAGAGCGTCGGATCAAGGCTCAACGCGGCTCCAGGAGGAAGTGCCGCAACTTGGTCCGCCAAGGACCGATCAAGCCGTGGATCCAACGTAATGACCTGAAGAGTTCCATCCGGAGCCTGATATTGCTTCGTGATGGTTCTGGCAAGCGACTGCCGCGCATACTCCGTAAGGATATCGGCATCCTTCATGTTCGTTGCCTGGTCTGAGATGGCTTCCAGAATGGATCGAAGGTCCCGAATAGGGATCCCTTCTTTGAGAAGATTCCCCAGAACACGCACGACCGTCCCGAGCGGTAACAGAGTGGGGATGAGTTCCTCCACCAGCTTGGGGTGCGCCTTACCAACCTCATCCAGCAAGGCTTGCACTTCCTGCCTTCCCAGTAGCTCATGTCCATGGCGTTTGATCAATTCAGACAGATGTGTCGCGATGGCTGAACTCGCATCGACCACCGTATACCCAGCGATCTGAGCCTGCTCACGAGCATCTTCAGGAACCCAGAGTGCCGGCAGACCAAATGCGGGTTCTTTGGTCTCGATTCCCTTCACCAGTCCTCGCTGTCCGGTTCCTGGATCAATTGCCAAGAGATGGCCTGGCACGACATCAGCCTTGGCCACCTCTACCCCTTTTAGAATAATGGCATACTCATTCGGACGAAGTTGAAGGTTGTCACGAATATGAATGGGCGGCACGACAAAACCCATCGATTCAGCAAACTGCTTCCGAAGCGCCTTAATCCGATCCAGCAATGCAGTTCCTTGCGTGCCCTCAACGAGGCCGATCAGTCCATACCCGACCTGAACTTCCATGAGATCGAGCGGTGTCACGCGGGTCACGCCTTCTTCCACCTTGGCGGTGACGGGAGCCGGTGTCGGCACCTCCTGGACCTGTTCTTGCTGGTGAAGATGGTATGCGATCCATGCGACCGCACCTCCCAATACAAGAAACGCCACATGCGGAAGACCCGGTACGAGTCCAAGCGTCAGGAGAATCCCGGCTGCGACGCCCACCGCTTTGGAGGACATCAACAGCTGGCGAGCCATCTCTCCACCCAGATCTGTTTCCGAAGCGGCGCGCGTGACGACGATACCGGCCGCAGTCGACACGATCAGAGCGGGAATCTGTGCGACCAATCCTTCACCCACGGTGAGGATTGTATAGGTCTGAGCCGCCAGCCCCGGACTCATCCCTTGCTGTAGAATACCGATCGCCAATCCGCCGAGAATGTTGACTAGAATGATGATTACAGCCGCGATCGCGTCTCCTCGAACGAATTTACTGGCACCGTCCATCGCGCCGTAAAAGTCGGCTTCCTCTGTGATCTCACGCCTCCGGCGCCGTGCTTCAGTTTCATTGATCAGACCGGCATTGAGATCCGCGTCAATGCTCATCTGTTTCCCGGGCATCGCGTCCAATGTGAATCGAGCCGCTACCTCAGCCACCCGTCCCGCTCCTTTCGTCACCACGACAAAATTGATGATGACGAGAATGGTGAACACGACCAAGCCGACCGTGTAGTTCCCCCCCACGATGAAGTTTCCAAATGCCCGAATGACTTCTCCCGCAGCCCCAGCCCCCTCGTTGCCATGCAATAGAATCAGTCGGGTCGACGCGATATTGAGGGACAACCGGAACAAGGTGATCATGAGGAGAATCGAGGGAAACACAGAGAACTCGATCGGTCTCCGTACCTGGAGCCCCACAAGGAGAATGAGGACCGAGAGCGTAATGTCAAAACTCAGCAGCAGATCCAGCATGAAACGCGGTAGCGGTAGCAACATCACCATGATAATGGCCACCACTCCAACGGACATCAGAATGTCCGGGTGTTTCAGGAGCTGATTCCCGCTTATGGGTTCTGTTGCTGCTGCCATACTTGTCTAGGCCTATCCAGCACTCATGGTGCCACGCCTCTGGCGCGGTACACGAAAGCGAGAATTTCAGCCACGGCACGGTAGAGATCATTCGGAATTTCATTCCCGATCTCGACGAGTTTAAAGATCGTTCTCGCCACGAACTTGTTTTCCACGACCGGCACCCCATGGTGCCGCGCCAACTCACGAATCTTTTCGGCGATCAGGCCTGCGCCTTTCGCCACAACGACCGGTGCCGCCATCTTCACCGTGTCGTATTTCAGGGCGACCGCCAAATGTGTTGGGTTGGTAATCACCACATCCGCCGTCTTGACCGCCGCCATCATGCGCTTCTTCGTCAACTCTCGCTGAACAGTCCGTACTCGACTTTTGATCAAGGGATCGCCTTCCGTGGACTTGTGCTCTTCCTTGATTTCTTCCTTTGACATGCGAAGGTCTCGTTCCCACTCATACCGCTGATAAAAATAATCGAGTACAGCCAGCCCCGCGATTGCCCCGGCAACGGCCAATCCGACTTTGAGTGACAACCAACCGGTCGTCTGTAAGACCGACCCCATATCAAGTTCGATCAGTTCGGGTACTCGTAAGATGTCGTGCCGGACGACCCAGATACCGACCCCCGTGACGATCGCGATCTTGAAGAGACCCTTAATCAATTCCATCACGGACCGGAACGAGGCCAGCTTGGAAAGCCCTTTGATCGGATTGATGCGGGAGAATTCCGGCTGCAGCCCGTTTGATTTCCATAACAGGCCAGTCTGCAAGAGGGAGGCGGCACTTCCGACTACAAACACTCCGACGACGATCGGAAGACTCAACGCAAAGACCGTGAACCCGGCTTGGATGACAACCGTGTAGACTTGTTCAATTGACATGCCTTTGTAGAATTCGGCTGGGAACGAAAGCGTGAGCCCTTGCCTTGTCATCTCCGTCATTCGCTGTATTCCGACCGGCAACATCGCCGCCAACAACCCAATCCCCCCTAAGAGAATGGCCGCCGTCGACACGTCGCGACTCATCGCGACCTGCCCTTTTCGACGCGCCTCCTCCTTTCGTTTCGGAGTCGCGGGCTCTGTCTTGTTGGACTTGTCTTCAGCCATGTCCCAATGCTTTCAGAAGCCCCTGGATGGTGAATTGCAGTTGCTCCAGCTCACGTGCCAAGAGCCCAACCGTAAACGGCATGGAGAGCGCCAAGACGGCCAACCCCCCGGCAATCGTCACAGGAAAACTCAAGACGAACACGTTGATTTGACTGACCGCCCGTCCCAGCATGGCTAACAGAATGTTAATCACAAAAATGATGACGAGCACAGGCGCGGCTAATTTCAACCCGAGCAGAAACATATTCTGAGACAACCGCAGGACATCATCCGCCACGCTCCCCGGAAGAGACGCCCCGAACGCCGGAATAGCCTCATAACTTGAAAGAATGGTCGCCACGAGAAACATATGGCCGTTCATCGAGAGAAACACGAGCGATGCCAACAAGGTAAAGAATCGTGCGATGATGGGAGTCTGGGTTGCTGTGGCCGGATCAAACAGCTGCACGACACCGAACCCCATTTGAATACCGATCAGTTCACCCGCAACCTCAAGCGCGCTGAAGAGGAGTCGAACCGCTAGCCCGATCGCCAGACCGATCGTCATTTCGCTCACCAGCCCGGCTGCGAGAACCAGTGGGTCATACGGCATACTCGGGAGATGGAGCATCGGAGCAAGCACCAGTCCCAAACTTAGAATCAGGGCGACCTTGACCTTCAGCGGAACCGCGCGTCCGCTCAAGACAGGAACTGCCGCCAGCAGTCCGCCGATGCGGGAAATGAGGACCAGGAAGGCCTGGAACTCCGGAAGCAGTATGTGAATCGGCTGCGCGAAAGCCATTGGGTGTCACTAATGCACGTAGTTCGGAATATTCATGAGCAGATTCGACATATACGTGGTCATCACGCTCAACATCCACGGCAGGAACAAGAGCAATGCCCCAAAGAGTGCTAAGATCTTCGGCACAAAGGTCAGCGTGGCTTCGTTCAGCTGCGTCATGGCCTGGAAGGCGCTGATGGCCAGCCCGATAAACAGACTCAACCCAAGGATCGGAGACGACACCAACAGTGTGGTTTCAAGTGCCTGCCGACCCAATTCGGTCACCATTTCTGGTGTCATGTATCTCTTCCTCCACTTCAGCTCAGCCGGTCACCGCACTCGCCTCGCCGGGCATCCTAGAAAACCCCTCGCATCCCTCCCGGTAATGAAAGGACTCTCTTATTGAAAGCTTCTCACCATCGACCCCACAACCAGATACCACCCGTCGGCCAAGACAAAGAGAATCAACTTGAACGGAAGAGAGATCACCACAGGCGGCAGGAGCATCATTCCCATCGACATGAGAATGCTCGCGACGACCATATCGACGATCAAAAACGGGATGTAGATCAAAAATCCAATTTGAAAGGCGATCCTCAACTCACTGAGAATGAACGCAGGGATGATCGCCTGAGTCGGGACATCTTCCACTCGTTCCGGCTTGGGAATTTGGCTCAATGTGATGAACAGTTCCAAATCCTTGTCCCTGACCTGACGCAGCATGAATCCACGAATCGGCTCACTCCCTTTCTTCCAGGCCTCTTCATAGGAGATTTGCTCGGCCATGAGCGGTTGCAAGGCACTGTTGTACACAGCCTGACCAACCGGGGCCATGATGAACATCGTTAAGAAGAGAGCCAATGACAACAGGACTTGATTAGGAGGAACCGCCTGAGTTCCAAGCGCCTGACGCAGGAATGACAGCACAATGACGATCCTCGTGAACGAGGTCACCATGATGAAGAGGGCCGGTGCCAGGGACAGCACCGTAAGGAGAATCAAGATCTGAATGACGACGGCAGTTTGTTTGGGACCGTCCGGTCCGAAATCGAGCGTGAGAGACGGACCACCGGCCACCGCATCCGATAGCGGTATCAGGAACAACGCTGTCGCACAGATGCCGCCCACCCACAGGATGGTGCTCTTCGACGTTCGATTATTGTCCATGAACGTCCTTCTCGTAATGAGCAGAGACGAAGGGTTGACGCCGAAGCCATGAGAAAAAGACTGAACCCGGTATCGATGAGCTTTGCGTGGCTGGATCTTCAGTGGTTCGTGCCAATAGTTCCGTCAATCGAGTCGAATCGTTGATACGCCCAAGTGGAACGAGATCGGTTGCCGTCGTCCCGACGATCAGGTACTCGCCGGCGACTGACACGAGCGATATCGTCTTACGCGGAGCCACATATCCTGTGGCCAACACGTGAACGAGTGGTCGCCCCCCGACGGCCCCCAGTCGCTGCCCCATCAGACGACGGAAGATGATCGTCACGATCCCTATCAAGAGCAACACAATGGCCAAGGCGGAGAGGGTGCGGAATAAGCTTTCCCACAGATCGATCACAATCTCTCCTCTGACCGTCTAGCGAAGCTGCTGCACGCGCTCCGCTGCGCTGACGACATCCGTCAGTCGAATGCCGAATTTTTCGTTCACGACCACGACTTCACCACGAGCAACCAGCTTGTTGTTGACCATCACTTCCATCGGTTCCCCGGCCAGTTTATCCAGCTCGATGACCGACCCTTGCGCCAGTTGCAATAAATCACGAATCGCCATCTTGGTAGATCCGACGTACACCGCTACGCTCATGGGGATATCGAGGAGAAAATCCATATTCTTTGGTGCAACTGCCGATTCGCCACCTTGAACCGTTGGAAACGTAGCGGGCTGAGGAGAAGCCTTTCCTTCCGCTTGAACGTCGGCACGCGTCGAAGATTCTGATTCAGCCATAGTTGCTCTCTTCGTTCGATGAGGATTAGTTCATCACTTTGGTCACACGGCAGGCATGATTGCCTTTATAGATGCCGGGACTGCCTTGAAACTTGTGATAGCCTTCGACATAGCAATCGAGTGGGTCCCCAGGGCGTTGATCGAGGAGGATCACGTCACCCTTGGAGAAGTTCATGACATCCTTCACCGTCACGGTGGCAGTGCCAAGCCGTACCGCGATCGGTACAGGGCATTCTTGCAGTCGCTCCCGGAACCGATGACTCCAGTCTCCATTCTGATCGACCTGATCAGACACCAAACCAGAATACAACTTTTCCTTGATGGGCTCGAGCATGGCATAGGGATAGAGGATGTAGAGCTCTCGTGCGGTTTCACCCAACACGACTTGCAAGGTCACAACCACGACAATTTCTGAGGAAGTGACCACCATCGCGAACTGTGGATTGCTTTCAGAACGCACGTACTCCACTTTCACCGGCATAACGGCATGCCAGGCCTTTTCCAGATCGACAAGCGACTGAAGCAGCAATTTTTTGATGACCCTCAGTTGGACCGGTGTGAAGTCTCGCCCTTCGGGTTTCACATGCGTCTGGCCCTTCCCCCCAAAAAAATAGTCCACGAGCAGATACACCAGGAACGCATCCATCACGAAGAGAGCGCTGCCTCGCAACGGTTGCATATGAAACACTGTTAAGGACGATGGCATCGGAATCTTTTTGAGAAACTCACCGAACTTAATCACCTGTGTCCCGACCACGACAAATTCAATCGCTTCACGAAACATATTGGTCCAGACTACCGACTGACGGCGAATGAACCGATCGTTGATCAGCTCCATGCCAGGCATGCGCCCGCGTATGATCCGCTCTTGATTGAAGAGATCGTATTGCGTGACTCCCTTCGCGGCCGCTTCGCTCTCCTTGGGAGCCGTATCAACCTCACCCGACACCACTCCTTTCAAGAGCGCATCGATCTCATCCTGGGAAAGGATTTTTTCCATGGGTAGACTTTTACTGAACGACGAAATCTGTGAAATAGGCGGATCGAACGCCGGGCTTCGGAAGGAGACCATTAATCCGTTGCGTAATTTCGTCACGGAGCTGAAATTTACCCTGCGTCGTTCTGACAGCATTCACATCCTTGCTGCTGAGCAGAACCAGCACGGCATCTCGAACTTGAGGGACCCGTGCGGACAGGTCGGTGGACACAGCCTCATTCTCCACTTCGAGTTTAATCGTAATCTTCAAGTAACGAACGTCCGGCGTATCCGCGAGGTTCACAATAAAGGGATCTAAGTCGAACATGGCCCCTGGTGCGGCCGCCTGGCCTGACTTTCCTCCGCCGTGAGACTCGGACTTCGCTGAGGCATCGGTCTTATGTTCGTCCGACGTGTCGGACCCTTTATCCGATCCGCCCAGAAATTTCACAGCCACCACGGCCCCTCCCAGGCCAAAGAGGAGTGCAACGACCGAAACAATTATGAGCAACTTTATTGGAAACGCAGGAGCGGGGGCCGCTACTGAGGCTTTTTCGTCTGCTGCGGCTGCATCTGCCATAACTCCTCCTCGAGTGACTCGTTGGCCAGCTGAGGGAGACTGCAATGCATATGCCAATATGTTGAGCTACACCTCCACTGTGGTGACCTACAATCCATACGGCTAACGCGCAGTTACAGAGCAATACTCTGAACCGTAAGGTCGTTCCTCTACTTCTCGTCAAGTAATTCATTGACGGCGTCAATAAACTGACGGCGCGATAAGGAAGGGGGAGAGAATGGGAGGGAAGCCGAGTGGGCTCGGCCTGAGTCTCATGCTGACATCAGGCCAAGCCCATTATGCTTATCGTTTCAAATTGACCAATTCCTGGAGGACTTCATCAGAGGTCGTGATCACTCTTGAGTTGGCCTGAAATCCTCGCTGGGCAGCGATCATGTCGATAAAACTTTCTCCAAGATCCACGTTGGAGAGCTCAAGCGTGTTGGCAAGAACCCGTCCGAGGCCGGCAGACGTCGCCGTCCCGACCAACGGTTGTCCAGACGTCCCGGATTCAGCAAAGGTATTCTTTCCGGTCCGCACGAGACCCAAGGGATCCGGGAATCGTGCCAGCGCCAGTTGCGCCAACGGACGAACCTGCCCATTGGAAAATCTCCCGTTGATCATGCCATTCGTCTCAACGGTGAAGGTCTGGAGCGCACCGGCTCCAAACCCATTCTGAGCTTGCTGCACCAGCCCTGACGCTGCACCAAATTGCGTCGAGAGATCGGCGCCGGCTCCGCCTTCAGTCGTGACACTTGTGCCGAAGTTGAAGATGATGTTCTGATCAGCCGTGGCACCGATAAAATCGATTTGAGCTTGACCCACCGTGCCGCCGGCGGTACCGCTGGCGGTACCGTCGTCATAACTCACCACCGCACTTTCGGTATCCAGCGCACCGGAAGTCGTGAAGGTCAAGCTGCCCGACGCTAGCCGCACGAGCCCCAGTGCGGCATTCACATTTGCCGCGTTGTAATTGGCCGTGACGATTTCGCTCGAGCTCCCCACAATGTCATAGGTCCAGGTATTCGCCGCCGTTTTCGTGAAATAGGTCGTGAGGAGATGGCTGTTGCCAACGGAGTCATACACGGTCAGCGAAGTTGAAAAGTTCGCACTGCCGGCTGGATCCAGGAGCGAGAAGGTGCCGGCCGTCGATTGTGAATTGAGATTTGCACCGATATCCACGGTGGTGGTGGGATTAGGCGGAGCCGTGGTCGTCGGAAGAGTGACTCCGCTGATACTGGCGGTGATCAACCCGTTGGTGTTGACTTGATAGCCCTGGAGTAAAAACCCACTGGGGTCGACAATCTGGTTCTGTGCATTCAGATGGAACTGCCCGGCCCGGGAATAGAAGGTCGCACCAGCCGTATCGCGCACAATGAAAAATCCGTTCCCATCGATCGCTAAGTCCAGCGCGTTGCTCGTCGTACTGAGCGATCCCTGGCTGAAGTTTCCTTGTACTCCGTTGAGCGCGACACCCAACCCCGTCTGAATCGCCCCGCCTGCTCCGCCGAGTGAAGAACTGATCAGGTCGGCGAATACCGAACGGCTGGATTTGAACCCGACCGTACTCAGGTTCGCGATGTTGTTCCCCACCACAGATAGAGCGTTCCCGTTCGCGTTGAGCCCACTGACGCCCGTAAAAAGCGACGACAGAATTCCCATCGGTGCAAATCCTCCTCTTGTTTACCGCAACTCAACGATCGCAGATGGCTCGATAGCTAGATCACCCACAAGCAGCTTGGCTTGTCCCTCTTCCATACGCACTCCAGTCACAGTGAGCGAAGCACGCCCTTCCACTGGAACGGCTTTCCCTTCAGCGTCCAGGGCTGAAATGACATACCGGTAAAGCCCTTTCTGCATCGCGATGCCATCTTGATCCTTTCCATCCCATTCCACTGCATGAACTCCCGCTTGCTGATCGCGGTACTCCAAGCTCCGTACGACTTGTCCTTGATGGTCCTGAATACTCACAAGAACTTTCTGGGCATGCTTGTCGAGCGTATAGCCAAAGGCCGCTGGTCCATCCCCAAGTTGAACCACCGGCTGCCCTATGGTGACCGTCCGACCAATCATGGGAAGCAACGTGAACTGCAGCGACGCCGTTTGAGCATCGAGACTTTGCTGGAGCAGTTGAGCCTGCTTGGCGCTCTGCTCGAGCTGGCTGAATTGGGCGAGCTGCGAGACGAATTCCGTGTTGTCTGTCGGATTCAAAGGGTCCTGGTTCTTAAGCTGTGTGATCAGGAGCTTCAGAAAATCATCTTGTCCTAATGGGCGTGGCCCTGTTCGTTCCGGGGCGGGTGTCGCGCCTGCAGAGGTGAGTTCCGATACATCGAGCATGTCGACAATCTCCCTTCCTGCTTAAGCGACCAAATTCAACAAACCTTGAAGTGTGCCCCGCACAGGATCCTGGAGATCTGGATGGGATTCCTGTCCCATCCCATGTGACCCCTGATTCCAAGGCTGACCGTGATCCTGAAACGCTCCCTGTTGAAACGACCGCCCTCCACTCTGACGATCAATATCGACACGGAACTGTCCCATATCCAATCCGCTCGATTGCAATGCCGCCTGAAGGCGATCCTGACCATTCACGATAAACTGGCCGACTTCAAGCCGGTCGGATGAGAAATGGGTATGGACCACATCATTGGTCATTGCGATGCGAATATTCACGTGACCCAGGTCGGGTTGAGTGACGTTGACGACGACTGACCGCATCGCCGGCGTGCCTGCCAATTGAGTTGTATCCTCTACCCTTGAACCAGGCGGAACTTGACTGACAAACGATGTCGCTGCGGGAGCTCCAGAAAGGGACATGGCATGGCGTGACGATCCAGGCACGCTCGAGTCTGCTACCGATCCATTTACGAGCGTAGGATCAACGACAAACGGCTGGGAGATCTTCGGTTCACCTGTGTCCATCTGCCTCCCGTTGTGACCTGACCATAGTTCAGCAAATTGCTCAGATCCTTCGCTGCCGAACTGTCGCCCCTGTGCAAACGACTGGTCCATGCGTGTACCGATGGCATGATCATCCCCGATAGCCGGTCCCTGCCGAGCGGCCAGACTGGAAACGGAATGATCGGCAAGCTCCGCATCATGTTTCGCCATCTCGACCTTCGCAGTTAAGACGTTTCCCTGCAACGAGGTGTTCTGGACATGGGCCTGAAGAACCTGTGGAATACCTGAATCATGAACGCGGAGCGATTCAGCAGTAAGGGCATTTTTCTGAACAGATGTAGGGCCACTCAGATCGGCCGCAATCCTCCCACTGTCTTCGATAACTTCGTTTGCCCTTCCCTCAACACCCTGTACCTTTACCTCACCGTCATTCAGGGAAGAATCAGCTCGGTGTAACGGTTGAGTTGAGGAAGGATCTGAGACCCCACCCATACGATTCAGAGAGGAATGGCTCCCATTAGTCTCCAGAGTGGTGGCCGCGGTTTCGCTCGATTCTTCGGAGATCAACGGATGCGCTGAGCTCGTATCCACATCCGTTTCGTCGCCAAGCACATCTGACTCGCTCTTTATCTGGACCTGTGCCTCATCCACCACCTGAGGCTGGTTCGAAATAAACATCAGACCCGATAGCGGAAGAGTTCCTTGATCCTGGAGACCAGAGCCTCTATCAGTCCGACGGGCTGGGGATTCAGAGCCTGTTTTGGTTTCACCAGCCTGCTTGTCGTCACTCTGAATTGTATCGACTTTCTCCGTTGTCGGAGAGGAGGCATCAAACTTATCGAGGCGAGTAGAATTATGAGGCCCTTTCGTCCCTTTCGCCACAGAGTCCCTATCGGCATTGCTCACTGGTCGAGGATCTTCGGCTTCGCGAATAGTGGCTCTCCCCGCTTCACCACGAACCGAACGAAGCACCGACGAAAACCCCCGCCGACTCTCGGTAGAGCTGAGTGACGTTTCCCGGACATTTCGTGCACCACCATCTCCGGAAGGACCGGAGAAAACGGACAGTATGTCTGCAGCAAAGGTTGCCATCTAGGTCGACCCTCGTGATGATTCGGCACTGAGGAATACAATCCCCATGCCACATGGGTTGATCGGAAAGCCTTTGATATCTTGGCTTTTACAATGACGAGGCCAACGACGTTCTCCGGAGAAAGGAAAACTTGATTAGGTGGTGGGCAAAAGTTTCCTGCACCCGAATGAGGATTTGTCTTTTCCTGGACTACAGAGGTGCTTTCAACTGCGGGGGCGATTTGTGTGGGCCATCCTCCGGCCGTTTGAACTTGAAATGCCAATCGTGCTGGCCGGATTCGGGAGATGAGCGGAACCAACCTTCAGCCGCGAAATGCTGGTCAGACTTTGACTTGCCCTCCGGATAGAATTTGAACCGTAGATACCGGGGTCGCTCTATTTCCTGGTCGCTGGTGCTCAGATCGGTAGAAATTTCGACGTGCTCCTCCAGGCGATCCAGCGCCTGGTTCAACAAGGAGCGAAGAATCCCGGTGTTCAACGCCTGTTCGAACGGTTGGTCCGGATCGAACGTGTCCGCTTGGATTGCCTGAACCGGAGCAACCCCATACACACACCAGAACGCAATGATCACGATCAGCATCATGGGAAGACTCTACCGACCAATTAGTGCTTAGTCAATGCTCTGGAGCTCGGCCTTTACGGCATCCACCGGCCACTGAGACTCAACAGACTAGCTGCGATGCTGACGATATGGCCTTGTTCGTCAAGGATCGGAATCAGCCACCCATTGACCGTGCCCTGACCTTTCGCCCCGCTGAGAAAATTCATCCGCCCATTCAGCAAGAGCCCTGGGACGAAGTTTCCAGCTCCAGTAGCAATGCACGTTGCACCATCGGGAGTCTCACACTCGACCGGAGTCGGCCCTGCATTGGAGGCCATCGTCATATTCGCTTCATAGATACCGGCTATCAATCGAGCATGAATGCGGCCGGACTGGGTGGCAATTGGCACATTGGAATCATATGTGATCACAAACGGCACGCCTGACGTCCCTCCAATCGATCCTGTGAGGGTACCGGTGATCTGTCGATCCCTCACCATGAATCGCCCACTCTGCCCAGCCGGACGAACATCGCCTACATCAATCGTCAAAATGGTACCACTTGCACTAAACGGGACAGGTGGTCCTGCTAGTGCAGAGCCAGAAATGCCCCCTACCCCAACGACCAAGGCGAAGACATGAAAAGCTGCCACACCTAGCAATAGGAGCGGAGAACGGACAGGCGACACTCGACCCTTATGCATGAGACACCCCTTTCCAGAGCTATAAACCCGGGACAGCGACTGAAATGACTAAGTAGTATACTTTACCTCTCGTAGGAGAAACAAGACAGTGAGACGACGTCAGTTTTCCAACCTACCCAGCCATGGCCAGGAGCGACCGCAGGCTGAATGAACTCTCTGATGTCCACATTCGGAATGAAGAAACCACCTTGTCGTGAGACAAGCTGGTGTAGAGGGATCTGTAGGAAGGTTTGAAGGGATTGTGCTACGGCACTTGTGCCAACAACTGTTCGGTGAGCTTCGCGGCTCGATCTGCTTTGACCTGGGAAAGGATCAATCCTGCGGTTTTAGATTTGACCAATCGAAGGATTTCGACCGCCTTCCGATCCGGCATATGCTCCAGCCGAGCCGCCGCATCTTCCGACGGCATGGACTCGTACATTTTCGCCAGCCTGGTCCGTTCCTCTTGTACCTGACGTTCTTTCTCGCCCTGGACCTTGGCCTGCTGAACCGAGGCCCGTTCTTCTTTTTTCTCTTGTGCGCTTTGAATCTTTTTTTCCAATGCTTCGTTCTGCTCCAATAGCTCCTCGATCTGGGTACGAACGATCATGAGCCGTTCCTCATTTTCACGAATCGCCTCTTCTCGTCGATCCAGATCACGTTTGCGCTGTTCCAGCATCTCCAGCACCTCGCGTGGAACTTCGATAGCAGGCCCCTGACTCGTAGGAGGCGCCAAGAGCGTGGCATCGTTCTGGTCATCTATTTCTTTGTGCTCTCCATGTCGAGCAGGTGCGCCCGCCTCCTGGGAAGACGACGGTGATGCTGTCGAGGATGCCTTGGACGTTTTTTGTTCAGAAGAGGCTTGTCCCAATTGCACCATGACCCAGAGGAGGATGATTGACACAATGAGTCCACCAGCCAACTTCAACAGGAGGGAGCGCCGATTGGGTCGTGTGGTTGAGCCATTATGTCCCATACGAGTGAACCGAACCCGGTTTGTCCTGAGTACGGTAGAAGACGCGTTCATGAACCACAGCCTCATCGTGACGAACAACGGCGGCTTGCCGCCTCATCCATTGTCTGCTGCTCCCGACGGGCTACATCAGCTCGATGGATTGCCTCGCGCCGTTCGAGGACACGATCAAGCACCTTACACTCTTGGCATGCTTCGACGAGGAGACCGTTGGTCTGATTCCACAACAAGGCGGCTTGCTCAATGTCACGGTGGACCTGACGCAAGATCCCCTCTTGCGAACCCAAGCGAGCCTCCCACTCCAGCAGACCCTCGATGGTAAGCCCTTGCTGCATATGCTGCCTATACCGCTCGGTATCCGTCTGCATCTCCATTTCAACCTGGTGATACCGTTCTTCGTTGCGCGAAAGAGATTGAGCAATCTTGGCCAATTCCATCATCAGGGCCTCGACCCTCTGTTCACGCAGCTTCCGTAACGAATCGAGGCTCATGCCGTGTGTTTGGCCAGCGTCTCGAGCTGTTCTACGGACGACGCAAAGCTTGCTCCCTGATCGATATCCTGTCGCAAATACCCGTTGATCGCATCCTGGGCATCAACGGCACGATCAAGGCTGGCATTCATCCCTGGTTTGTACGCTCCCAGGAGAACCAAGTCCTCAGATTGCCGATACCGGGCGACCAATTCCAGAAGATGCCTCGCCGCATCATAGTGTGATCGGCTGACGATATCTCGCATGACACGACTGGTGCTCTGAAGTAGATCGATGGCAGGAAAATGATTACGTGCCGCCAGCGTACGAGACAGGACGATATGACCGTCCAGGATCGACCGAACGGTATCGGCGATTGGGTCATTCAAATCATCTCCATCGACAAGCACCGTATACAATCCGGTTATGGTACCTGAACCAGGTCCCGTCCCCACACGTTCCAAGAGCTTCGGCAGGAACGCAAAGACGGAGGGAGTGTACCCTTTCGTCGCTGGCGGCTCCCCGATCGCGAGACCGACTTCTCTCTGGCTGTAGGCCAATCGCGTCAACGAATCCATCAGCAACAAGACGTGCTTCCCCGCGTCACGAAAATACTCGGCAATCGTCGTCGCCACCAACGCAGCTCGGAGTCGGATGAGGGGTGCCTGATCAGAAGTTGCCACGACCACCACAGAACGTGCGAGCGCATCCTGCCCGAGATCTCGCTCCAAGAATTCGTTCACCTCTCGTCCTCGCTCTCCAATCAAGGCAATGACGTTCACATCCGCTCTTGTGTAGCGACTGATCATGCCCAACATCACGCTTTTGCCGACGCCGGACCCGGAGAAGATCCCCAGTTTTTGGCCCCGCCCACAGGTCAGAAAGCCGTTGATCGCACGAACACCAAGATCAAGAGGAGCGTGAATGCGTGCTCGTTGTAACGGGTTCGGAGCCTCAGCATGAAGCGGATATCTGGCATGCATCGAAGGCAAGTCCTTGCCGTCGAGGGGAGAGCCACAACCGTCGAGCACACGCCCCAACAAGCCAGGCCCGACGGCCAGGTTGGCCACCTGACCAGTCATGGTAATTCGACTTCCCGGGCCAATGCCCTGCATCTCTCCGAGTGGCATTAATAGCACGCGATTTCCACGGAATCCCACTACCTCTGCCGCGATCGATCCACCCCCCACTTCCCGAGTAATTCGACACAGCTCACCGACCGTCGTCATCGGCCCATATCCTTCCACGACAACTCCCACCGCTTGCGCGACTTTCCCCGACACCTCAATTGGTCCGACATCTGCGATGAGGCTACTCAGACTCACGGTACGCTCGGTTCCTTAAGGTATCGCCCAAGCGGAGCAACTGTGTGTCGAGAGACGCGTCCGCTAATCGCGTGCCGGTGTGCACGAGGCAACTTCCCCGTGGGAGTGAAGCCACCGGTTCGATGGTCAACTTCAACGCAGTACCTGATTGCCTGGTCAGCTCCGTACGAACCGCCTCAATTACGACTGCATCGAGGGGGTGCACCTGTATCACCACGGCATCCGACTCTCCGACCGCACCAAGTGCATCTTTCACCTGGATGAGAATTTGCTCACGACTCGATTCAGCCGCCTCATGAAGAATCTTGGACACGATCTGAAGGGACAGCGCAATCACCTCATCTTCGACCGTCCTCTGCAGGTTGGACCGAGCCGCATCAAATTTCCTCGCCGCTTCAATCAAAACGACCAGATCATGCCGACGCTCTTCTTCCACCTGACGCTGGCCATCAGCAAGGCCTCGCGCATATTCAGCCTGGTCGTCATCTTCCTCCACCGTACCGCCATTCTCTCCGAACGTTTGAAACGGCAGACTGTGCAATCGCACCGCACCGGACCGGACAGCCGCATGTTTCAATACCGTGTTCTCCGCCCGCAACCGATGGAGTTCCAGCAACCGCCGCACGGTCCCTATCACAAGTTCTGTCTGAAACGGTTTGATCAGAAAGTCGATGGCACCGGCTTTCATGGCCCGGACCGCGAGTTCAACGGTTGCGGCCCCTGTCATCACCATGCCAAGGATCCGACTATCGATCTTCTGGGCTTCCTCCAGCACCATAATCCCATCTTGGTCCGGCAACAAAATGTCGGCTATCAGGAGCGCGGGAGGCATCTCCTTCACCATCATAATCGCCTCTTGCCCTGATCCAGCGACTCGCACTGGTAGTCGTTCAGATCGGAGCAGCTCGAGAAAGAGACTCCGAATCGCCTCTTCATCATCAACGATGAGAATCGTCTGCTGCAACTGAGCAAACTCGTGCTCACGAAACATCCTCGCGGTCATCGCCGCACCATTCACTACAACATCTCCTCTCCCACACCAGCGATCACGATACGACCTTCCTCCTCGAGTTTTCGACAGACCTTGAGGATGTTCTGTTGCGCTCGTTCGACATCTGAAATCTTGACCGGACCTCTTGTCTCCATATCATCCTTCAACATCTCTGCGGCGCGGCTGGACATGTTCTTAAAGAATTTCTCTTTCACGTCTGGATTGGCGCCTCGCAGCGCAATCGGCAGGTCGTCCTTACTGATCTCTTTCATCAACTCTTGCATCCCACGGTCATCGACTTTTACGATGTCGTCAAATACAAACATGAGGGCCCGGATGTTATCGGCGAGGGTTTGGCTTTTTTCCGAAATTCTCGTCAGGATCCCGCCTTCATTCGTCTTGTCCATCCTCATCAAGATATTCGCGATAACTTCAGCTCCTCCGACGCTATGCGCGCCCATTCCTTGTTCGGCCAACAGAGTTTCTTGTAAGGTTTCACTCAGTTCCTCCAAGACATCTGGCTGCACTTCTTCCATTGTTGCGAGCCGAATGGCCACATCCCCTCGCATATCATCCGGGAGAGCAGCCAACACTTGACTCGCTTGATCGCTCTCCAAATGCGCGAGGACAACTGCGACAGTTTGAGCATGCTCGACCTTCAGCATTTGCGTGAGGGTTTTCACATCCACCCATTTCAAGGCTTCCAGGCCCGGATAGCTTTTCTGCGTCATCGATTCCATGATGCGCGCCGCTTTCTCCGGTCCGAGTGCTTTCGTCAACACCGTCTTAATGAACTCTTTCCCTTGAAATTGAACGCCACCAGTCACGCTCGCTGCTTGAAAGTCCGATATGACCGCCACTTCCTCGTCTCGAGAGATCTGTGCCGTCCCACTCATGAACCCTCCAAGCTTCTTGATCTCCTTCGGATCAAGCTGCTTCATAACTTGGGCAGCCGCCTCTTCACCGATGGCGCGAAGAAGAATCGCCGCTTTCTGTTCGCCCGTCAGATTCTTCGCCATGCCTAGGTCACGTCGGACTCTTGAGCCACTGTTTCACGACCACCGCTGTCGTATCAGGGTTCTTTCTGGCCATATCGATGATCTGCGCATGATCCGGAGTATCGGCCAATGCAGTCTGTCCCATTCCCGTACTGCCCGGAAGGGCGGACGCCGATGCCTCGGACTGCATTTGTTCAGTCGTCGATCCCAACATCGCCAGCAACGGTCGAACGACGAACAAGAAAATCACTGCGAACAGAAGGATTCCGACTCCATAACGAAGATAGGGGAGCCACGCCGTGCGACCTTCCGATTCGGCTTCAGCCACCATGCCTTGCGCCTCATCCGGCCCGGTCCCGAATTGCACGTTGACGACCTGCACTTGATCCTGCCGCTCAGCTGAAAACCCCATCGCTTTCTTGACGATGTCTTCGATTCGTTTTAAGTCCTCTTCCGACCGTGGGGTGTATTTTCGTGCCGTAGCTGATGCGTCCGTTGCCTCTCCCGCACCAGCTTTCACCGGCTCATAGATCCCGTCGACAAGAACGGCGACGGACAATTGCTTGATGACACCCACAGGCTCCACGATTTTCGACACCGTCCGGCTGATTTCATAGTTCACGGTCTCATTTTTCGTTTGGCTGCTGTTTGAACTGGTTTGTGCCGGCTCTTGGTCCGTCCCAGGCGGAACATTCGACTGAACACCCGGCACACCGCCACCGACCCCATTCGTACCATTGGCTTTCTCTTGCCCGCGCTGTTCACTTCGTACCACCTGGCTGTTCGGGTCATAGCGTTCTTCCGTCGTCTCGACTTTGCGGAAATCCACGACACTGGACACACGAACGACGGCCTTATTCGGACCGACGATCCGCTCCAACATCGTTTGAATCCGTGTCTCCACATCTTTTTCGATACTACGTTGATAATCGAGTTGCGTGTTGCTGAGACCAGCCGTCTCATCCGTCATGGTCGCCGACAACATACGCCCATGCCCATCGACGACAGTGACATCCCGAGCTTGGAGACCTTCCACGCTGCTTGAGACGAGGTGAATGACTCCCTGGACTTGTGCTTGACTTAAGTGTTGTGCGTTGCGCAGGGACAGGATGACGGATCCACGAGCTTTTTCTTGTTCACTCGCAAACAACCGCCGTTCGGGGATGGCTAGATGAACCCGAGCTCGTTCCACCTCCGGCATCTGTGCGATCGTCCTCGCCAATTCCCCCTGTAACGCGCGACGATAGTTCAGTTTTTGGACAAACTCCGACATACCGATCGAGGTCCGATCGAAAATCTCAAATCCGACTCCTCCTCCGTGCGGGATCCCTTGCGTCGCAAGTTGGAGTCGCAAGTCATGGACCTGTTCGCTCGGCACCAGGACGGTTGAACCACCACCGGTGGTTTCATACGGCACTTTCGTTTCTTTGAGCTTATCGATGATGGCTGCCGCATCTTCACTGCTGAGGTTGGTGAAGAGCACCTGCATATCCGGCTGCTGAGTCCATAAGGTCAGAGCAATCAGACCAGCAACGGACCCCGCCAAGGCAACGAGGATGATCATGCGCTGATTGATGGTGAACTTAGACAGCATACCGGCCTTTCATTTCCTCAATCCGCGTGGTGGATTACACTTGCATCCGTTGAATTTCTTCATAGGCCGCAACCAGCTTGTTCCTGATCTGCATCATGAGTTGAAACGACACGTCTGCCTCCTGGAGAGCAACCATCGTGCGGTGAATGTCCTGTGTTTCACCCGTCATGAGGGCATCAACCGCCTTGCCGGCCTCTACTTTCGCATCATTGACGGACCCGATGGCCGACTTGAGAGAGTCGAAGAACCCGGATGTTCCTGGGGTACCGATGCCTCCTACCGACCCTGCCGGCGCCACATCGGTGATGGGCGCGATACCGGATGTCACACCAGATAGCTGACTCATCTTTACCTCCCGATCTCGAGCGCCTTGTTCCACATGGCGCGCGTCGCGTTGATCGCTTGCACGTTAGCTTCGTAAGCCCGTGATGCGCCGATCATGTTCACCATTTCTTCCATGACGTTGACGTTGGGAAGGCGGACAAAGCCTTTCGGATCGGCATCCGGGTGATGTGGGTCATAAATGAGTTGTCCGGGCTTTGGATCTTCCACGACCCTTGCCACGGAAACCCCTTCAAGCGCATGAGATGAGGAGCCGGCGGCGACTTGACGGAAGGCCCGCTGAAAAGAGCTCGGAACCGCAGTTGAGCGGAAGACGACATCCCGACGTTTATAGGGCCCGCCAGTGGGCGTCTTCGTCGATTGTGCGTTCGCCAGATTGCTGGCGATGACATTGAGCCGTCGCCGTTGCGCATCCAAACCAGATACCGAAACTGCCAGACTGTCAGACATCTCCATACAACACCTCCTAGGCCTAGATCCGCAGCAGCAACCCCGCACAAGAGAATCACCCGGAAACAAGTTGTCGTTATCGTGCATCTCGAATAGCGCTCAGCAACCCTCGAAACTTGGCAGCCAAGATCGTGGCGGCGGCGTTGTACTGCATCGCGTTCTCCGAGAGCTTGGCCATCTCCAGTTCGAGGTTGACAGAGTTGGCATCGAGCGGTAGATCACCCGCCGGCACTTCGTTGAGCTTTCCTGTTACGGCTTGGACTCCCTGCGGGGAGCGTACCCCAAAATGCTGAGATTGAGTCGCTGCCATTACGATCGGGAGGCGCCCTTTCTGTGCAGACTGCAGTTGGTCCATAAACGTCAGTTCGGACGCGCGATAGCCGGGCGTTTCTTCGTTGGCCAAGTTCGAAGCAATCACCCGTTGCCGGGCACTGCGAAGATCAAGCGTCCGTTCGAGCAATCGCATGGTTTTGTCAAAGAGTGTCATTACCTCATCCCCTTTCTCTCCCACATTAGCGAGCCATCCCTCATTACTAATGCAACCATAGTGCCGCGCCAGACGATCCCACTCCGATTAAGATGCACGTTTGAACTCTCCTCAGGGCTCCCTCGGATGCACCCTGCTCCCCTTTCTACTTGAAGAGGAAAACTGCCCAGCGCGAACTTGCCGACCGGCAATTTTTTCCACGCTCCGCTCAAGGTGATGGAATGGACAACGGCCGCTCGCTCTCTCGATATTCCCGTAGCTTGTTCCGCAACGTGCGGATGCTGATGCCCAATTCTTTCGCGGCATGAGTCCGATTGTCCTTCACACGAGCCAGCGTCTTAAAAATTAATTCTCGCTCCATCTCCCACAATGATCCATTGGTCGGTTGTTGAGAACGAAGCGGCATCCCGACTGCGTCGCTAGGCGTTTCCGAAGGACAATGCTCGGGAAGAATCGGTCCATCTCCCGCCAGCAGGACCGCCCGTTCCATCACATTCTCTAATTCCCGCACATTTCCCTTCCATGCCAACCGCTGCAGATGTGCCAGCGCGGCTTCCGAGACAATCGAAGGGGTGAGACCATTCCTCGAGGCCGATTGCGCCACAAAATGTTTGGCGAGCAACGGGATATCAATCGCGCGTTCTCGAAGCGGCGGAACAGTGATGGGAAAAACGTTCAGCCTATAATAGAGATCCTCTCGGAAACGACCTTGCTCGACATCACGATACAGGGCCCGATTCGTCGTCGCGACCACTCGGATGTTGACCGGCACCGGATCGCGACCTCCGATCCGATCTACCTCCCGCTCTTGGAGTACCCGTAGCAACTTGGCTTGAAGAGGCAGATTCATCTCGCTGATTTCATCCAGCAGCAGCGTGCCTGTATGAGCCATTTCGAATTTTCCGATTTTTCTGATTAAGGCGCCGGTGAATGCCCCGCGCTCGTGCCCAAACAATTCACTTTCCAACAAGCCCTCGGGCAACGCCGCGCAATTGACTGCGATAAACGGGCGATGCGCTCGCTGGCTTCTGGCATGGATAAATCGAGCCAGAAGCTCCTTCCCGGTACCACTTTCCCCATGAATCAACACGGTAGCCTGGCTCGCGGCGACTCCCTCGATCGTACTCAAGAGTCTGACCATTCCTGGGTCTTGGGTTAAGATGGCTCGGCTTTCTGTCGATTGAGCAAGTGGAACAGTGGGAAGCCCTTCCTCTCGTCCCGCCTTCAAGCTCACGATCGTCCGCTCCAGAAGATCCATCGAAAACGGTTTCAGCAAGTATTCGCTCGCGCCAAGCTTCATGGCTTCCACGGCAGTTTCGATCGTTCCATAGGCCGTCATGAGGACTATCGTGACCTGTGGCGCTCGTGACTTGATCTCCTTAATCAAGTCGAGACCGCTCAGCCGCGGCATCCTGAGATCCGTCAACACCAACCAGGGGCGAAACCGGACGAGCCGTTCTAGGGCATCGCTCCCATCAATCGCGGCTTGGGCCGAATACCCCAGTCGCTTCACCGTCTCCAGCAACGCCGTTCGCATCGATGGATCATCATCAACGATCAGTACTCGCTCGCTTTCCTCGCCATTGTCGATGATAGGGCCGTTTTTCTCACGTTCATTCATGTCGCCAATCCTCCGTTAACGCCAATCCACGGCCCACAGGCTCTCCGTCACTCAATTCGTTCTGCATTTTCTCCGACGTCTGATTCTTCTCAGGCGTTACCCTCGTCGAGGGATGTGGGAGGATGATGGCGAAGGTCGAGCCGTGATTGATCATGCTCTCCACATCGATCCGTCCTTGGTGTGCCTCCACGATTGAATAGACAATGGCAAGTCCAAGACCGGTTCCGTCATCCTTCGTCGTAAAGAACGGGTCAAACATGCGTGATCGGAATTCCGGATCAATGCCGACACCGCTATCGCTGACCGCCAGCCGGACGGCCGAGACGCCAAGCGTCTGCGGAGATTCTTTGTGCAGACTGATCGTCAACCGACCGCCGTTGGGCATGGCCTGAACGGCATTGACGACCAAATTGACGATGACCTGCTTCATCTGTCCTTCGTGACACCAGAGCAAGGGAATGTCTTTGTCCAGGTCCAATCGAACCTCTACCGACACCTTGGTGATCGCATGGGCGGCTAACTTCATGGAATCATGAATCAAGAGCTCGGCATGGTGCCATCCGCTCGCCATACGAGTCGGTCTCGTGTACAAGAGAAGATTGGCCAGTAGTCGATCCATCGATTGGACAGCCTGTGAGATCTGCTCAGCGTACCGTTTGGCAGGAGACTCCTTGGGCAGATCCCGTTGAAGCATTGATGCAAACAACTCGACACTCCCCAACGGATTTCTGACTTCGTGTGCGATTCGTCCGATGAGCTCGCCCATGGCAGCCAATCGATCTTTGCGCTGTAACTGTTCTTCAAGCTGATAGAGGCGCGTGACATCTTGGAGCAGAATGAGATGACTGGACCCTTCTCTGGAAGCGTTGCGCAACGGCACCTGACTGATTGCCATCACAGTCTGCCCGAATCGTTGAGGCCGATCACACACGCTCACGCCTCGCTCTCCAAGGACATCCACCACCACGCGCTCCCGCAACTCCGTGGCGCCGGCACCGAGCATCGCCTCAGCGGCGTGATTGCAGCGAACAATCCTTCCCCGATCATCGACCACCAACACTCCTGTGGACAATGAGTCGAGGATGCCGTTGAGATGCGCCCGCATGGCCTCGTTTTCGTTGAGTTGCCGACGAAGCGCCTCATTACTGTCCGCCAACTCAACATCCATCTGCTCAACACGTGCCGTCAATGCGTCATACGACTGTTGTAACGTTTGTGCCGCTTCGTCAAAACTCCTGAAGGCTGCTTGAAGGAGCGCTCGTTCTTCCAACTTCCCCGTCGCGGCTTTTGTCATAGCCCCTTCACCTTCTGAGATTGTCGGGCCGTTTGCAGACTGAGTTTGAGGGATGCGGCAACGCGGTTGATCATCTGATCATCGGCGACATCAAGCTCTGCCAATGCAATAGTGGCTCGATCGTATTGCTTCAGTGCCGTCCAATGCTTGGCCGTTTGCAAGTGTGCCCATTCAGCTTGGTGAGCCGTTGGTTTCTGTTCCAACACCGATCGGTAAGTTGCAATTGCCAACTCATGTCGATTCAATCGAGACAACGTATCCGCGTAAGACAACAATGTGGCGATAGACTGTGTCGCGCCCGCCTTGAACGCCTCTTCATACGCCAATGCGGACTCACCGAGCTTTTCCAATTCAGCCAATGTCTTGGCCAGCTGCAGATACATGGCGGGGCGCTCGCGGTGCACCGGATGGCGCACAAGCCATGTTCGGCAGAGATGAAGGAGACTTTGCAGGTCCCGCTGTTGTCGTATGGCGCTGATCAGAAGATGCAGGACCTCTCCGTCATATCGCCCGAGAGGAAATTGAAACCGGTATCGCTCCAAGACTTTCCTAGCCGCCTCGGGATCCTGTTGATCGAGGTAGAGTTTTCCAAGCCCCAGCAAGGCAGGTTCAACAAGTGATGAATCTTTCTGCACTTTCAAAACTTGCTGAAACAGCCGCACGGCCTCGGCCGTAAATCCTAGACGCTTGTGGGATTCGGCAATCTGCAGCAACACTGGGGACCGTGCGTATCGTTGCTCGGCTATCACTCCATGTCGGTGATACAAACTCACAACCGTCCAATCGTCATGCGATGCAATCGCCGCCTCAATCCATGGTATGAGAAGGGCCGACAACCGCGCTGCGGCTCTTCTGGCCCATACCTCACTTCCCTTCGCAGTGCGAAAGGTCACTTCCTTGTACGTGCGGATGGCCTCGTTAAGCTCATTTCTCTTCTCGTACTCTTGCCCAAGGTAAAACAGCGCCTCGCTTCCTGTAGGAGTGTCCGCCTCCCGAATAGCGATCTCTTCCAACAGCGCTCGATAGGAAGCCGTGGTGTCTGTCGGAGCCGTCACGTTGTGAATCATGGCTCCGATCGTCGGACTGAGGACATTGCCGTCGTCCGATACACGATTCTGAGTCAGGAGCGTAGCAAGTCGTAGCTTGACCGTTGAGTCCAGCTGGCTCTGGGGATAAATCGACGGGATCAAAGCATACACAAACTCAGCCAGGGGTTTCTGCCCAGCACTTCGCAAGGTTTCAGCCACATGGAGCAAAGCTCTTGGCGCATAGCCATGGCGTGGATAGAGATTGTAGAAGAGGAGCATCAAGTCTCGCGCGGAGACGTCATGATGCACGTGCGCCTCCGTAATGGCATAGCGCTGAAGCGTGACCGGATCGCCTTTGACCAGATGCGGCCATCGTCGATAGCTCAGATCATAGATCGGCTGTGCTTCTACAAGTCGTTTTTGCCTGAATAACGCATGGGCCAATCCCACCGTGGCACCCTGCAGCAACGAATCACTCTCACTTCGCTTTCGCAGATTTGCAAAGGCATGCTCGGCATCTCGCCATTTCCCCGTGGCCATCAACGTATGACCGAGCCCTAACAAGGCTCGATTCCCGTCGAAGGGAAGATGGAGAGAATGAGCCATGGCTTGCTCGTAAAATGCCTGCGCTTCTTGAAACCACCCTTGCTCAAAGTACAAGTCCGCGATCCGCCATTCCGCTCTCCTGGCGTTGGAGGACTGCGGATGGTCGCGCAGAAGCTTCTTGTACTCTTGAATGGCCTCGGATCTGTTCTGGGTTACAGCCTCATCCTGAAGTGATAACTCCACCAAGTAGGCTTTCGCCGAAGGAACCAGGGAGCTTTCAGGATGATCGTGCACGATCTTTTCAAAAAAGCGTTGAGCCTCGCTCCAGGCTCCTTTCTTGTAGGCGGATCGCCCCTCCTGCCACGCGAGTCCATCAATCCCAGAGGACTGACCTTCTGCTCTCGGCCCGTCGTCAGGTAGCGGTTGCGCAAGCCTTTCAATCCACGCAGGAGCTTTTATGTTAGCCGAACGTTCGCTCGGTGGCGTATTCGTGAGGGCGGAGGAAGACGGAGGAGTAGACTCGCCGATCGCCACCGGGACGCATACCATCCAGACAGCAATCGAACCTATCAACTGAGCATATCGCACGTTACATCGATACACGGCGATAAGGCATCAGCAAGGCTCATGCCCTAGCGAGTGTTAAAAAAGTTCAAGAAAATCAGGATACTTTTTAAGAAGGATCGTGTTCCTGGATGGATTCTGTCAGGATCGGCGTCGCCTAGGTCGTGAGGTCGTCAATCTTTTGACTGGACGCTCGAGGCCAAAGCGGAAGGGTTTCCACCTGAGATCGCGGATCAACCCCCTTGCGCTTCAACTTCTCAACCAATGTCGTTCGATTGAGATGGAGGAGTTGGGCCGCTCGGGAGGTTACCCCGTTGGCCTTCCTCAAGGCCTCCATGATGAGGTGTTTCTCGTACTGCTCGACTTCTCTCGAGAGGTGAATGCCATCCTCGCTCAATCGTATGAACTGTTCTTTCAGCTCGGGGATCATGGACCTCCGACTGATCTTTTGCGGAAGGTCTTCGGAGGCGAGGATTCCTTGCTTCTTCAGGACGACCAGCCGTTCCATCATATTCTCCAGCTCCCGAATATTTCCCGGCCAATCGTATTCGGTCAGAAGTCGAAGTGCCTCATCATCGAGACCGACTACCTGGGTATGTTTACTCTGATTGAATCGGTCCAGAAAGTGATCGATCAGGAGCGGAATGTCGGTACGGCGTTCTCGAAGTGGTGGAATGACAATAGGAATCACATTGAGCCGATAGAACAAATCTTGCCGAAAACGGCGTTCTTCGACCATTGCCTCTAAATCCTGATTCGTCGCCGCTATGATGCGTACGTCGACATGAATGGTCCGGTTTCCACCTACCCGTTCAAATTCCCGCTCTTGCAACACCCGAAGGAGCTTCACTTGCAAAGGGAGACTCATTTCGCCGATTTCATCCAGGAAAATCGTGCCTCCATGAGCGAGCTCAAACCGACCCATGCGCGCATGCGTAGCACCGGTGAAGGCGCCCTTCTCGTGTCCAAAGAGTTCCGATTCGAGAAGATTTTCAGGGATTGCGCCGCAGTTTACCGGCACCAAGGGACGGTCTCGCCTCTGGCTATTGAAGTGGAGCATCCGCGCGACCAGCTCTTTGCCCGTCCCGCTTTCGCCTTGGATCATGACCGTGCTGTCGCTGTCGGCCACCTTTTGGACAAACTCCAACACCTGTTGCATGGGTTCACTGACCCCCACCAACTGCTCCAATCGATATTGATCGCGTACTGCGCGTCGCAAGAGATGGTTTTCTTGTCGAAGCCGATGAAATTCTGCAGCCCTCCGCACCACCGCCGCGACGGTTCCGAGGTCGAACGGCTTCGTAATGAAATCAAACGCGCCAGACTTCATGGCACGGACAGCTGTTTCAATCGTGCCGAATCCCGTCATCACGATAGGGATGATCTTCGCGTCAAGCTTGGACAGGCGGTCAATGACCTCGAGTCCATCGATATCAGGGAGCTGGAAGTCCGTGATCACTATGTGGACCACCGTCTCTTTGACCGCTTGAACCGCGCCTGCCCCGTCCTCTGCCGTGGACACGCTATAGCTCTCCCGCATGAGCGTTTCCTGGAGAATCTCACGCAAGGCAGGATCGTCATCGACAACCAGCACATGAACTTGGCTCATACTCTGTCCATCTCACTCAATTTGGAATACGAAATTATCCGCGGGCTTAGAATAATAACCTGTGGAAGGCAAAGCAAGTCATATCAACTATTTGGGCAAGAACCCAGAAACCGACCTCGATCAGGTTCAGGGGCCTCCTACCTCTCAGAGGAACCAGCGGAACACTTGACCTCATAATACAGAGTCTGTAGAAGTGTAGTTCTTCGAGATGCTGGCGTAGCTCAATCGGCAGAGCAGCGGTTTTGTAAACCGCAGGTTGGAGGTTCGATTCCTCTCGCCAGCTCCAGACGCTCCGCTGCAACCGTGAGGCGGTTTACCGCACCATACCACTCCCCCATTCAATCTGATCCATGCAACCTCAAATGTCGGGGGCTAGACAAGAGCGTATGAAGCCCCTGGTTGCGCTAGCAGCTATGCCTGTCTACTATGATGGTACCTTCTAGGAGCGTGAAATTGATGGAGAAATGGCACGCAAAAAGGCTGGCCGCCTGTATCTGTATCCTGGTGATGACTCTGCCAACTGCACGAGCGATAGCGAACGATACCTCCGTCCTCGACGGACCGTCTCAGGAAGAGACACTGGCATTTATCAAAGGCAGATGGGACGTTTGTGCCACCATGCAGAGTGGGTGGCAACGCATGCTAGCAAAAGACGGATCTCTTTGGCAGGTGAATAGAACGGCCAAGGTAAACGTGGCAATCATACCTCCGTCTTCCCTCAGCATTGTTACACGTCTCAATGAGCGTAGGAAATTGAGCGGAGTATTTGAGGTCCAAGCACCAGAAGAAAGAATTCAGGAGTTCGACTTGAGCGCACTCTCTCCTAACGTAAACCGGCAGCGTGATGGTGAGGATACGAATCTCTACGAGATTGGGTTGCGCTGTGCGAATGCGGCATGCATAACCGAATGGGTTGCTCCTCTTACCATACCCGGCAAACCACTCCACGACCTCAGAACGGGAAAATTGGTCGTCACGAATCTTGATGAACTTGCGTATGCCAATCAGCCTCCAACAGATAGCCCGGGGGAAAAGAAGGGAGAGATTTCCATTCCTGTCTGCGACAGGACCTCGCTAGAAAGCCTCTCCAAAGCGTTTCAACACGCAATCATCAAATCCGGGGGAAAGAAACCGTTGTTCTAGAACACTGGCAAACTTCAGTCATGTGGTAGGTGAAGTCGGCAACTATCGATGATCAACCCCAATCCAAAAAATCCCCATGCTGGGCCATTGCCAATAGGATCATCATATGTGCGAGAGAGCTCTTGTTCACATGACTCGAGGAACATTATTTTTCTGAACTGATCAATACATTGTTGCCGGCAGGTCCATGGAGTGCGTGTCTACCGTTCCGCTTCTGTAAGGTCCCGTTCATGCTCTAGTGCTTCGACATCCGAGTCGAACCTCTCCTTGGTGGTAGAGGGATGCAGGCCGTACTTCCTGAGCATTTTATAGAAGTCGGCCCTATACCGACCGGCAAACTGGGCGGCACGGGAAATATTTCCGCCGGTCAACTGGAGCACATTCTTCAAATAGGTTCGCTCGAAATCTTCCTTCGCTTCTGTGAGCGGCTTGAGAGGTGACTCAGCGGTCACACTGACCGAAGGCATCAGGTCAGGTGTGAGCATCTCCTGTCGGGACATCACTACGGCCTTCTCAACCACGTTTTCCAGTTCCCGTACGTTGCCCGGCCAAGGGTTGATCACCAGACGATGAAGCGCTGATGGTGTGAAGCCCTTCACCTCTTTGTTCGCCCGTTTCGCACTGAGCTTGAGGAAATGCTGCGCGAGGAGCGGGATGTCATCGCGTCGATCCCGCAAGGGCGGAATAAAGAGCGGCACCACGGAAATACGATAATAGAGGTCATTCCGAAACGTCCCATTCTTGACCGCCTCTCCGAGGTCCTTATTGGTCGCCGCGATGATCCGCACATCGACTTTGACTGACGTCTCAGACCCGACTTCACGGACCTCTCGTTCCTGTACGGCACGCAACAATTTTACCTGCATCAACAACGGCATTTCGCCGATCTCATCAAGAAACAACGTGCCACCATTGGCCATCTGAAAGAGTCCTCGCTTCGCGCCATGCGCACTCGTGAAGGCACCCTTCACATGCCCGAACAATTCACTCTCAAAGAGCGTTTCAGGGATGGCAGCACAATTGAGCGCCACAAAAGGACCTTTACTGCGTCGACTGTTGGTATGGATGACACGAGCCATCACTTCTTTCCCGGTGCCGGTTTCACCAAACAATAAGATCGTGGCATCCGAATCAGCCACCTGCGCGATCTGTTGGAAGAGCCGTTGCATCGCCGGACTGCGCGCGACAACATTTTCCAATCCATAGAGTTCCTTGACCAATGACTTGAGTCGCTGAATTTCTTGACTCATCCGCTGCTGAGAGAGCGCCTTCTCGATCGTCTCTTTGAGTTCTTTGTCGTCGAACGGTTTAGTGAGATACCCGAATGCTCCACGCTGCATCGCCTCCACCGCATTGGGAATGCTGCCATGGGCAGTAAGAATGATCACCGGCAATCCAGGATGATGTCTGAGCAGCTCTTCGGTAACATCCAGTCCATCTTCCCCTCGAAGACGAAGGTCCGTAATGGCCAAGTTGAACATCGTTTTCTTAGCCTCTCCCACAGCCTCCTTCCCCGAGGTGCAAGCGGTCACCAAAAATCCCATCGCAGACAGCCGCATTTTCAACAAATGGAGCAACCCCTCATCATCGTCGACTACGAGAATGTTTTCCTTCTCCATACGATCACTCTTCCTTCCGATGTTCGTTAAGGTGTCGCCTCGGGGCCCGGAACCGGAACGGTCGTCAAAGGCGGGCGGATCGGACGCACTTTTTCCCGCATCTCCTGATCAATTCGTTTCAACGCATCAAGCTGTGTCGAGAGCTCTTCAATCTTTCGGTCTCGTTCTGCGAGTTGTTTTTGGAGACTTTGGATCGTCGCCGGTCCAACGGAAATCCTCCCCGATTCCTTTTTTGTCTGCAGTGACTCAATCTTCTGTTCCCGATCCTCAAGCTCACGATGCAAGGCCTCAACCGTCTCCGATTCGTCACCCTGGGTGGAACGAAGTTGTTGAATATCCAACTCTCGATCAAGCAAGTCCCGCACCAGGCGATCAGCGGTCGACGCCAATGACGTGTGAGCGCCTGCGATGGCAGGGGCAGTTGAGACGGCTTCGAACCATGATTTCGGTCCGGGACCCACAGGTTGTTGTAATAATTGAAGCCAGGCCTCACTCGAGGCCGCAAATTTTCCCTTCGGTGCCGTTGCCACCACCAGTTTAAAATATTTTTCAGCGATTTCGCGGCTTTCGTATAGACCGAGTAAAGCTCGAGAAAAATAGAGATGATCGCAGGGGCTGGGTCCAATGCATCTGGAGATTAAATCTTCCTGTTTCCGTCCAAGCGATTGAAAGGTTTTAAGTTCTTGTTGTTCAGCCGTGAAGTATGAGCGAGAAACTGGAGCAGGTGTCGTCCAGGCAGCGCATCCAGCCAGCAGGATGAAGATCAGCATCGCACCGATTGTCCTACACGCGACCGTTCTATTCACGATTGCCTATCCTTTTCTGGCTTGGTCAACCGTAGGATAAACCGTACAGTTGCCCCCTTCCCTTTCTCACTCTCGATCCAGATTCTTCCCCCATGCGCCTCGACAACCTTCTTCACCAACGCTAACCCCAACCCACTCCCCGCCGTGTGTCTCACTTTCGTACGACCTTGATAAAACCGCTCGAAGATATGGGGGATGTCTTCCTGAGCCACCCCTGGTCCCGTATCGGAGACCGCCACCTCTAGAACCCCTGCCTGTGGATCAGGCTTCATCTGAACTTTGACCACTCCCCCCTCAGGACTGAACTTTAGCGCGTTCGACAGCAGATTATCCAAGACTTGTTCAAGGCGAGACGCGTCCGCCTTCACCCACACTCGATCACCGATATCTTCTAGTACAAGCTGGACATGCTTGGCATCGGCAAGGAGCCGGACTTTGTCGATGGAGATTTCCCCGATACGATGGAGGTCGACTGGGACAATACGATACTCCATCATGCCAGCTTCCATTTTTGAGAGATCCAAAATCGTGGAAATCAGATGGATCAATCGTCGGCTACTTTCAGCCATGATTCGAAGAGTCGTTCGTTGCTCAGCCACCAACGGACCGGGGATTTCATCGAGCAGTAAGTGTGTCCCTTCCCGAATCGAGGCCATGGGTGTCCGTAGTTCGTGAGAGACGTGCGCGAGGAACTCAGTTTTCATATCATCGAGTTCCTGCAGCTTTTTGCCCATCCAGTTCACCGTATCAACCAACTCTCGTAACTCGGCGGGAGCCTTAATCTGGAGTGATGCGCCAAAATTCCCTTGGCCGATCTTCCTGATATGGCCTTGCAGTTGTCTGAGCGGAAGCAAAATGGTGTAGCTGGCGACACCAGCAAGCCCCAACCCAAAGGCCAAGGCCACCAAGACGAGCTGTTCGGTGACAGCCTCAGCCTGTGCAGCACTGGCACGCGATTCACTCACCTCGACACTCATCCGAGCCTCATGCAGATCGATATACCCCTGAATCGAGGCCGACATTTGGTCCATTATGGTGTCCCGTCGGCCTTCATAGTCTGTCTCAATGCGTGGGGCGCCTTCGTCTACCCCTTGAAATTGATCCTGAAACAGAGCCAACCGCTTTGAGAGCAAATCGCCTGTCTCTCGGAGCAGTTTCAGGCCTTGTGGGGAGCGTTCCTGGCTCCGTAGAAGCTGGAGACTTCGTTGAAACTCATCCAGCTCCTCCTTTAGGTTGGTTAAGAACGTGTGATCTTTTGTAGCAACAAATTTCTTCTCACTGTTCAACTGCGCAAAGAGGGAGGCCAGTAGACGCTTAGCGGACTCGACCGCCGGATAGTGATACGACGCCATCTCCGAACTCATCGACGCCAACTGTCGAAGCTGAAAGAGTGCGTAGAGGTTGACTCCTCCCATCACGGTGATGATAACCAAGGCGGTCAGGACCAACCGCCAAAAGATCGAAAGCCGCATGAGTCCACCCCTCACCCCGGACGGGATCATAACTGGGCTGAACTCAAGTGTAGGATAAAACATACACTATTTCAGCCACGACTCACAAGTCACGAACAACCTGGGGTGCTAGTGAAGGATTCTGAATGCCTACCTGTACTAGAGTAATCCAAGGACTCGCAACAGGTATCTTCTGACACGCATCGCTACTGTCTGGCATCAAACTGCCGGGCGAACATCCGTTGCCGTCTCGAAGATCCGTGAAGCGCGGCAAAAAGATGTCCACGAAAGAGTAGGATCGCCATCGCCGCCGGAGGGGTCAGCAGGAGCAGAATGATCCCTTGCCCTTCGGAATCAATCCCCACATAGGACAACCACCCCTCTATCGCCGTAACCGGCAGCATGAGCATTTGGAAGAAATTGAGTCCTGCCCCCCGACCGACAAGACCGGAAAGCGAAAAAAATTCCTGAAGACCACTGGGAGAAAGCACCACGGGCAAGATAAGGATCGCAAACGGGAGGAACCACTCGATCCAATGCTCCAACACAAACTCATAGGACGTCTTAAAGACGTCCAGCGGTGAATTGTGTCGAACCTGATAGATGACCTCCGGGGCCGGGTTCAGGAGAATGAAGACCAGGAGGAGAAAGGCCGAAGAAATAAACTGCCCATACGGATTCGCTTGCATACCCATATCGAGCAGCATCGTCGGTAGCCAGAGGACAAATCCAACGCCGATCACATCCCAAAAGTAATGTCCGAAGCTTTCCGTCACGTCCGTAAGTCGAAGCGCCCGTGCGCCACTCAGCGATTGCTCCATCAACCGAAGCGTAGCGCCGACCAAGAGGGCGTTGATAATACCAAGTAGAAACCCACCTGCAATCCCCAATGGGCCGACGATCCGCGCGGCACCGAGGAACACTACCGCAAAGACGATCAGCGCGATCATCGCCACCCAACCCTTCGTAAGCGAACGCCAGGTTGCGGAGAAGACTTGTCGGTAGAGATGGACCGTGGCTGACACAAGATTGCTCATGCGACCCGTACCCTAGTCGGGATCGTCTCAGAGGTCAAGAACTACTCACATCGCAGGCAGAGAAATCGTCCATAGTTGACTTGCTCCGCCGGATGATTATCACATACTGCAGGAGAAGGCAGTTGACCCTATTACCAGGTGAATCGCTATGGACATGAACCGGATGACCGTCAAAGTACAAGAGGCATTGCAATCCGCCTCCGCCCATGCGCAGCGGAGAAGCCATCAAGGTATCGATGTGGAGCATGTCCTGCTGGCGCTTCTCGAACAGGAAGGAGGAGCAACACCGGCGCTGATCGAGGGAGGAGGTCTCGCTCTGGCTGCGGTTCGGCAGGCAGTCGAGCAAGCTCTCACAAAGCTGCCTCAGATCCAAGGTTCTGGCGCAGCCCCTGGTCAAATTCATATTGCCAATCGGCTCACCCAGGTCTTGAATCATGCGGAAGAGGAGCAAAAGTCATTAAAGGATGACTTCCTGAGCGTCGAACATCTGCTGCTGGCCATGGTCCACGAAGGAGGCATCTTCAAGAAACTTGGGCTGACCCGAGACCGCTTGTTAGCGAGCCTCCAACAAGTACGCGGCAATCAACGCGTCACCAGTCAAGATCCCGAAAGTACGTATCAGTCCCTGGTGAAATACGGACGCGATCTCACCCAGCTGGCCGAACAAGGGAAATTGGATCCGGTCATCGGACGGGATGACGAAATCAGAAGAGTCGTCCAGATCCTCTCACGCCGGACAAAGAATAACCCGGTGCTTATCGGAGAACCAGGAGTTGGGAAAACGGCGATCGTGGAAGGCCTGGCGCTCCGAATCGTGAAAGGTGATGTTCCTGAGAGCCTGAAACACAAGAAGCTCTTCGCGTTGGATATGGGATCACTGGTCGCCGGAGCCAAGTTTCGCGGCGAATTCGAGGAGCGGCTCAAGGCCGTCTTGAAAGAGATTCAATCTTCTCATGGTCAGATTCTCCTGTTCATCGACGAATTACACACGGTGGTAGGGGCCGGAGCAGCTGAAGGCGCGATGGATGCGGCCAATCTATTGAAACCGATGTTGGCGCGAGGAGAGCTGCACCTCATCGGGGCGACGACGCTCGACGAATACCGAAAGCATATCGAAAAAGATGCCGCGTTGGAACGCCGCTTTCAGACAGTGCTCGTCGACCAACCGTCCGTGGAAAATACCATTTCGATCTTACGTGGCCTGAAAGAACGGTATGAAGTCCATCACGGCGTGCGGATCAAAGACAGCGCGTTGGTCGCGGCAGCGAAACTGTCGCATCGGTACATTTCCGATCGGTTCCTTCCCGATAAAGCCATCGACTTAGTCGACGAAGCGGCCGCCCGCCTTAGAACCGAGATCGACAGCTTGCCGGCCGAGTTAGATGAAGTCTCGCGCAAGGTGCTGCAGCTTGAAATCGAGCGAGAAGCCCTGAAAAAAGAAAAAGATCCGGGAAGTGTTGCCCGGTTAATCGCCCTCGAAACCGAGCTCACTGAAAAACAACGAGACCTACAGGTCCTGAAGACTAGATGGGAGTCAGAAAAGACGTCCGTCGCGCGGCTCCGTAAGACACGGGAAGCCATCGAAGAAATCAAACAGAAAATCGAACAGGCCGAACGAGCCTACGACCTCAATCGCGTCGCCGAGCTCCGCTACGGGGAACTCCCTCGACTTGAACGCGAACTGGAACTGGAACAACAACAGTTAGGCAAGAAGCAGGATGAGACCAAGCTCTTAAAAGAGGAAGTCGATGAAGACGAGATCGCCGCGGTGGTCAGCCGTTGGACCGGTATCCCCGTCTCACGCCTGCTCGAAGGCGAAACGGACAAGCTCTTGAAACTCGAGGAACTGCTCCATGAGCGCGTGGTGGGACAAGAGGAAGGAGTCCGGGCCGTCGCTGATGCGGTACTGCGTGCGCGGTCAGGCATCAAAGACCCGAATCGGCCCATCGGCTCGTTCCTATTCCTTGGCCCCACCGGAGTCGGTAAGACAGAACTCGCGCGGGCGCTGGCCGCCATTCTGTTCGATGATGAAGGGAATCTGGTCAGAATCGACATGTCCGAGTATATGGAAAAACACACCGTGGCGCGCTTGATCGGTGCCCCTCCCGGCTACATCGGCTACGAGGAGGGCGGGCAACTCACGGAAGCCGTTCGGCGGCGCCCATTTTCTGTGATCTTGTTCGACGAGATCGAAAAAGCGCACCATGATGTGTTCAATGTTCTCTTGCAAGTGCTCGACGATGGTCGGCTCACCGACTCACAGGGTCGTACCGTCGACTTTAAGAATACCGTGCTGATCATGACCTCCAATATCGGCAGTCCTCAGATCCTTGAAGCCCAACAGCGGGGCGCCTCCTATGAGCAGGTTCGAACGGTCGTGATGGGCGAGTTGCGGCAACATTTTCGCCCGGAATTCTTGAATCGAGTAGATGAAGTGGTGGTGTTCCATCCCCTCGGCACCGAACACCTGATCAAGATCGTGGAGATTCAACTGGAGCGTCTACGGAATCGACTGGCAGAGCGACGAATACCCCTCGCGATCACACCGGCCGCACTCCAGCACTTGGGTGAGCGCGGCTATGATCCGGTCTACGGAGCACGGCCCCTCAAACGCCTCATTCAACAAGAGCTGGAAACGCCGATCGCGCGGTTGCTGGTGAAGGGAGAACTACGGGATGGGGATACCGCGTCGCTCGATCTGAAAGATGGGCACTTGGTGTTGGTTCCGACCGTCACGCACGAAGAGGCTTCTAGCCAATAGCTGCGGCGCTCCCCTGCAGATCATGGGTGATACCGCTTTTTTGCTGCTTGTCGATCTTCCATTGCGTCGCCGACACCTGCAGTAAGTGGCCCTTCATGGTGTGGAATTCTCCTCGCGAGAAGGACACGATATCGGGTAGCTTTTCCTCGAGCTTCAGGAGGATCTTCCCTGAGCCGACCTCTTTCATCACGACACTCGTATCGGTCTTCGTCAGCTCATAGGCTCGCCGTTCGTTGAACATCAGCGTGCTCTCCACCACCTTAGCCAGCATCCGGCCGGTGGAATCAAACAACGCAAAATTCACTAAGAGCGCGCCGGTCATGGGATGCCGAGCCAGCTGAATCTGCGGTACACCCTCGATTTCGATCGTGCCGTTAGAGTTCCGGTAAAGATTGGAGCCAATTTCGATATCCATAATTCACACCCACATAGAAGAGTCTGTTCGTCCAATAACCAAACGGTCACACCAGGATTCAAACGTGGGATGGATGGAACTACGACTTCTTGATCCGATCCAGAATCAATGCAATACACCCCCCCAACAACCCACCGCCCATAATGGTGGTCAGGAGTTCGACGAGTTTCAACTCCCACACAGACCCTTGAGCCTGCATCACTTCCCTGATCCCGCCTTGCACCAGAATGACAGCCAAGGCCATCGTTGCCCCGACGACAAACCACCAAAGAAATACTCTTACAGATGCCACCGAAGCCTCACACCTCAGGATTTCGGTCAAACGAGCGGTATTGGATCGCTTCCGCAACATGCATGGTCTCGATCCGTTCAGAATCTGCCAGATCGGCGATCGTACGGGCAACCCGTAGAATCCGTCCATGCGCTCTCGCAGAGAGTCTCAGTCGTACCATGGCTTGCTCGAGCAAATCCTGAGCAGCCTGATCGAGCCCACAATACCGCTTTATCATCCGTGGCTTCAACTGTGCGTTTGAATAGATCCCATCCTCCCGATATCGCCATCGCTGACGTGCTCGAGCCGCGACGACACGCGCCCGGATTGCGGCTGATCCCTCTGATGCGGGCAATTCGGAACGAAGCTCCCTCACCGGTACCGTGGGGACATCGAGATGGATGTCCAACCGATCTAAGAGCGGCCCGGAGAGTTTCGCCCGATAGCGACGAATCTGAGTACTGGTACAAATACACGGCCTCGTCCGGTCACCATAATACCCACAAGGACAAGGATTCATCGCAGCAATCAACATGAAGCGGGCCGGATACTTCAATGTTCCACTGGCCCTGGTCAGTACCACATGCCCGTCTTCCAGCGGCTGCCGGAGTCCTTCGAGCACTCCCCGTTTGAACTCAGGCGACTCATCCAGGAACAACACACCGTTGTGCGCGAGTGAGACTTCCCCCGGCTTGGGAACCGTCCCACCGCCCACTAGTCCGGCATCTGAAATCGAGTGATGGGGGGCACGAAAGGGCCGTACCCTCAGCAATGGGCGTTCGAGAGCAAGTTGGCCAGCCACGCTATGGACACGAGTCGTTTCAATCGCCTCCTCTAGATCCAACAGCGGCAGAATCGAGGGAAACCGTCGTGCGAGCATGGTCTTGCCGGAGCCAGGGGGACCGACCATCAGCACATTGTGCCCACCGGAGGCTGCCACCTCCAATGCACGCTTGGCATGGTCTTGACCTCGGACGTCGCTATAATCCTCATCATCCCTTGTCCTCGTAGACTCCAGCAGATCAGGGTTCGTTCTGGTCGGGACGATGACGTGGGTTCCCCTTAAGAACTCGACCGCTTCCGGAAGGGTGTGGAGTGGGTAGACATTCACCCCCTGTACCAATGCGGCTTCAACGCCATTATCCGTCGGGAGGAGCAATTCATACCCGGTTCGGCACACAAGGGCAAATGACAGCGCCCCTGTGATCGGCTTCACACGGCCATCTAGCGAGAGTTCACCGACCAATACACACTTTTCTAGATTGGCCTGAGGAATGACCTCCTCGGCAACAAGAATACCGATGGCGATAGCTAGGTCGAGCCCCGACCCTTCTTTCTTGACCCCGGCCGGGGCCAGATTCACGGTGATTCGTTTAGCGGGAAAGTGAAAGCCGGTGTTCTTGAGTGCGGAACGGACTCGGTCACGACTCTCTTTCACGGTCGCATCGGGCAACCCCACGACCGAAAACTGGGGAAGCCCGCCGGAAATATCGACCTCAACGTCGACAAGGTGCGCATCTACCCCGACAAGAGCCGCGCTCCTTACCTTGGCAAGCATGGACCCAGGGCCTTTCTGTTCTGAACCGCGGCCAAAATCGTGTAATTATAGGAAGTCTCTGTAAGGGTTTCAATAGAACCGGCTTCAGCCCATTCCTCCCTGGCACCGCTAGGAGTGACTCTGTATAATCCACCGCTGTGCCGCTCACTGCTACCTGGAGGAATGATCTGTTTGAGCCCAAGAGATCTGACCGGAAGGCTTGTCCAACTGTGCTCCTCAGTATTGCACTTTGGCTTCTCCTCTTCTCCATAGAGAGTGTTGCTTCATTTGCCATGAGCCATGGCACCTCGATCCTCATTCAGCGCGCGAAGAGTACGTCCCCCTATGTCGGCGCAGCCATGGCGGTGCTGGCGACACTGGAACAGGCCCAGGTCCTTCCACCCGAAGGAAGTCGAGAAGCCGATCGCGTCATTCAGTCTGTCATCCAGGTTCAATCTGTTTTTGCCAAAGGTACTGATCCATCCATCCAGAAGTTTGCACAGCAGGCCTTGGCGCACGCGCATGGTACCAATGCCTCGATGGCCAACGAACGATTTCGCGCCAATGGATGGACCGCCGACATGCTGGAAGCGCTCGCGGATGCGGAGCGACGTGCATCTGCTGACGAGCAACAGGAACTGTCGCCCGGTCTCAGCCAGTTCAACCTCTCCGTGGACGATTTCAGGCGATTGATGCAGCTTGTACGTGATGGACGATCGGCACTTGAGGCACGAGGGCAGAGTTTTCAAGAGGTATACGCCCATCACAGAAAGGCGATGCCGGGAGCGGTGGCTCATGAACAGCCGTAGAAGGCCTATTCATCTCACCACAATACCTTCAGTTCAACCATGACCTAGGGAGGGACCCATGGCAACCCGTGCCTACATTCTTATCAAGGTCAAAGCGGGAAAGACCAAAGACGTTGTTACAACGCTGAAGCGCATTTCCGGCGTCGAGCAAGCCCACTCCTGCTTCGGTCGTCCGGATATTTTTGTCTTCATTAGTGTCCAGGACGAACGGGCACTCTCCGATGTCGTCATCACCAAGATCCATGCGATCGACGGCGTCGAAGAGACCGATACCCACATCGTCGCTGATCCCTAATCCGAGATGGGAAGGGTAACCGGCGCCCCGCCGAGTTGTGCCGACCGGTAACAGGCTTCGGCGATTTCTACGGCTCGACATCCATCCTCTCCCGTAACAGGCATCGGAGCGCCGTCTCTCACGGCCTGCAGGAAGGCGGTCACCGCAGCAAGAACGGTTTGAGAGGGGGATACTTCAAACTCGTGTGTCCCGGTGCCATCGTGGCAGCTGACTCGACAGGTTTGCCAGTCGACTTCGAGTCGGCCCTGCGAACCCCACCAGTCCGCTCGACTCACCCGTTCTGTCGACACTCGGGCGACTTCTATCTGGCAAATGGTTCCCCCGGAAGTAACCAGGCGAATCGACGCAGCAGTTTCCGGTGAGGCATCTGGCCGCACATCCATCGTGCAGCGCACCTCGTCGACCTCTTCGCCTGTCATGAACCGGACGAGATCGAGCATGTGGACACCGATTTCGAGCAACGCCCCTCGCCTTCCATAACCATCCGCATGGTCCGGGGCCGTGGTCCTTGTCTCAATGCGACTGATGAGATGGATGCGCTCTGACCGTCCGATATGCGACTTCAGTTCCGTCATCCGTTGAATCGTGTGGTCGAACCGGAGGGTTTGCGCAGTCATCAGCGGGACCGCGGATTCGTGAGCCATATTCACCATGGCCCGGGCGTCGGCAACCGTCGTGGCGAGCGGCTTTTCGATCAACAGTGGCTTGCGCGCTTCCACGGCCAGCCGACAGATATCCAAAGCACATATCGGAGGAGTCACGGCGATGATCGCATCCACTGCAGGATCGGCAATCAACGACTCGACCTTCCCGTAGATCTTGACCGGTGGGGATCCGGACAGATCGAACCCCTGCTCAGGATGTTGCCGACACACGGCTTGGAGGGAAGCGGCTGGTAGATCGTGTACGATATGCCGGGCATAGCGTATCCCGTGCCGGCCAACTCCGATTAACCCAACTCCGATAGGTTCAGACGCCATGCCTCTTCCCCACTGGTCGGATGCCATTGCACGTCAGACCAGATCCGCGCCGCGAATTTGACATTCCCGCAAGCCGCTTCATATAGTAACTTCACAATGAGTGCAAGGCCGCGTCTCTAAGGATTTTCCAAGCATGGTCACGATACACTCCGCACCATTCACACTGGACCAGATCGGAACAGGGACCACTCGCTTTCCAAGCGGCGTGCCGATCCCTACCCATAGTGATCAGATGGTCGACCCCTACTTCAAGTCGAGAATTCCTAAGGAGCATCAAGTTGATTGCCTCCTATTCTGGCCACAAACGCAGGGCACTTATCCAGGGCTTGTGCTCTTGCACGATCGGTGGGGCTCGACGGGACAGATGAAGGACCTGGGAGCGAGACTCGCCTGTGAAGGATACATGGTGATCCTTCCGAATCTCTACGGCCGCTTGGGCGGGATGGTAACCGCCAATGACGATGTCGCGGCTGCTCTCTTGGAACGGCAGAATGAGGCGGACGTCCTCACCGATATTAATTCCTGCTGCGAATATCTCAATATTCGGAACATCGCGAAGAAGAATATCCACGGAGTCGTCGGGTACGGAATGGGCGGATCTTATGCACTGAGGTTCGCCTGTCAACGAAAGCGCCTGCGCGCGGCCGTGTCCTATTACGGTACGATGCCCGCGTCCAAAGAACGGCTGAAAGATCTCTTTGCGCCGGTCCTCTACCACCAAGCCGGGAACGATCCATCGGTCAGCGCGAACGATGTGGAGGAGTTACGACGGACCTCCGCACAGTATGCCAAGCGAGTCGAGATTCAGGTCTACCCGGAAGCGTCCCATGCCTTTTGTAATGAGATGAAACCGAGCGCATATGACGCAGAGAGTTCCACTCTCGCCTGGGAACGAACCGCGAGCTTTTTGAAGTCTTGCTTCCAAGGAACATGACGCGAAGCAACCACCTGCTCCCCCAGCCCATTCATCCAGAGATTCATGACCGACGACCCATTCGAACTCAGCGGAGCCGTCTGCTACGCGTGGCTAGATGTATCCTGTTGGCAGGATTCGTAACTCTCCTCGTTCCACTTGCATCGTCAGCGGAACCCGCATCCCCAATGCTGTTAGGCGATGTGGTCGTCCAACAAGCCGATCACCTCGCGGCGGTCGACTCGGATGAAAAAGCCATGACGCTCTTCACCACTGCCGTCGGACCTGCACTTGGTTTGAAAGATGCCGCAGGAGCATTAGGCGCCAAACGGCTCCCGAGTAAACTCGTCAAAGAGCTGAAATTGGCGGAGTTATCGGAATCGGTCTTTGAGTTGATGGGCGGGCTGGCCCTGTGGCAACTCGCTAATACTGTCGACCGTGACACAACCCAACCATCCACGGCCACCGCGTTTTCTGAAGTCAGACAAGAGTGGTTGCGAACTCGTGCCCAGAGTGCATCGCTCGGCGACTTATTGCGTCTCACGCAAGAAAATCAAGCTCCGGCAACCTCTGAGGTGCCTTCGGACTATCATCACACCAAACTATTGTTGGTTGCACAACGGACTGCATTTGAGGCCAGTCAGCGGGCAACTAAGGCCTGGTGGGATGTCCAGGGATGGAAAGATCGCATTCGACAGGGAAAAGGCAAGGCTCGGCTCTGTGGAACCTGGCAATGGACCATCCACAATCACCAGAACCATGGAGACCAGAAGGCGGTTGTCATGTTCCCTCCGGCTGGACACACGTCGACCCATGCCGGAACCCCGGCCGAGACCATTGTTCTAGGCGATGCCATTTATTTGAGGTGGGAGAACAACGGGCGCATTCAAGAAGACAGCCTGCTGTTCGTGAAAGATGATGCGAAGATCGAAGGATCGTTTGTGAACAACACAGGGGGATGGGGATCCATTACCGGTAAACGCACAGCACCCTGCCAACCCTAGACTTTGTCACCCTCTCAATCCGCGCCAACCCAGTACGAGCCACCCCACGATAAAGAGCACCCCACCCACCGGCGTCACCGCTCCCAGCCACCGGATGCCTAGAAGTGACACGCCATACAGACTTCCACAGAACAACAGTGTCCCGGCCAGAAACAACCAACCAGCCTTCGAGGCTCCACTATCGCGCCCAACACGAACGACGAGCCCACTCAAAACCAGACCAAAGGCATGGTACATCTGATACCGTGTCGCCGTGTCATAGACGGCCAACATGTTCGGCTCTAACAGATCTTTCAGCATGTGCGCGCCGAATGCGCCGGCAGCCACACCCAATCCAGCGCTGACACACCCGATCAAGACCAACCAGCGTGATGAGGTCTCAATATTCATTACCTATAGTCTCCTGATATCCATGTTGCCGAACAGGGGCGATCATACGTGATCCCAGCTGAATACTCCAACCGGCAAGTCGAACCAAAACCTCCATCCGCATGTGGTATAGTTTTGTCATGCTTCGACTGGCCGTGACGATCATTCCTCTTGGACTTCTGACCTTTCTTCTTAGTATGGGCAATGCTGTCAGTGCAGCTGAATCTCAGACAGCCCAGTCGCAGCAGGCTGAATCTGGGAAAGGCTTGACCGTCAACGACCTCACACGAGGAGTACGCAGTGCCGCCCAGAACATCGAGAAGGAAATCCCCAAGATTGGCGCTGCAGTCGGAAAGACGCTGAAGTCCATCGGTTCGAATCATTCAGAAAAGCCACAGGATAGGCCTCAACCGCCTGACAAGAAATAACCGCCAATCCAGGCCTTTTCCCTTCCAGCAAATCAGCCTTTGCTTCTCCTGTTAGTCTGCTGTATCTTGTCCTTGACTCTACACGGCCATGACGCAGGGTAGTCTCATGCCGTGACCGACTTGCATCACCTATTGCAGAGAAATACCAGGCGACTCATTTCCCGTTTAACAGAGGATCGTCATTATGTGGGACAAAAAGAAAGACGAGAACGAGAGTGGCAATTTTACGGTTCTCGGCAAAGACGTCACGTTCAAAGGCATCGTCCATTTTCATAGCACCGTTCAACTCGACAGTTCAATCGAGGGAGAAATCCATGCCAAAGGCATGTTGGTGATCGGCGAAAATGCGACGATTCGAGGTTCCATCATTGCGGAAACTGTCGTGAACCGAGGCAAGATCCATGGGAACGTCACTGCCACCGCAAAGATTCAACTCCTCAAGTCTGGAATCCTGCTGGGCGATGTCTCTGCACCATCCTTTTCGATGGAAGAAGGGGCCTACTTCAAAGGCTCAATCGACATGGGCTCCCACCCAGTCGTCGATGAACTTGAACAGACTCCCTTGGTCATTACCGAAGCGCCTCAACGGCTGAACGTCTCCCGTCCGATTCTAGTCGAAACCGAGCGAGGGAACTGATGTTCCCTCGCTCGTCGCTCTCTTCAATCCAACAGCTCCTTGGGAACGTTCCCCCCATTCGCCACTAACTTCTGCAGCACCGCTTTGTGCAACCACACGTTCATCTGAGCCGAATCACCCATCTTGTCCGCAGGGCATCCCAATTCGGTCGCGAGCTCTTTCCGTGCCGTGAGGCTGCTGTCCAAATTCAAAAGCTTCATCAAGTCCACGATTGAGCTTTTCCAATTCAACTTCTGTGCATTATTCGCGGCCAGTCCTTCCAACTTGCCTACGACATCGACGGCCGACATCGCGGTCGACTGCGGAGCAGCCGATGCAGCAGCGGGCGCCGCAGTGGGAGCGGCCGTCGGTGGTGGTGTTGCCGCTTGTGCCGCGGCCTGATCGAATCCAAGTTTTTCCATAATTGCGCCAAACAATCCCATAGTCTATTCCTCCTCTGTGAATGGATGAATCGCGTGGTCGTGATGTCGCAGAAATTCAATCTAACACTTAGGTGGAAATAAAATCACCCTGCTTTCATCAGGCAAATGCCTTTTTCTCCACCACTGTATCGAAATGGTACAGTGGTTCATGTCCTGTGGGTCGGAATGGGCGATTGAGGATAACCGACTAACATTCTATACTTTGCTTCCTTTGCTCGCTGGTGGTAGTTCGCGCTGCACTGAATTGAAAGAGAACGCTCACAGCCATCATCAATCGATTGGTGCAGGGGTAGGGCGGCTCGAGCTAAGCGTGAGAGGCGGACTATAGCTTTGGAACTTCGGGGTCTTCACAAATTTCCTGGGCGAGGAAGTCGTTGATCTCTCTGTGAGGTGGGACTGTGGGAGTTTTACTAGCAGCTCGATTCACATAAACACTGTCGTTACCATCCTCGCCAAGGAACTTAACCACATGCTGTTCAAGATGGCGAATACGATCGATCCGCTTCGCGAGATGGAGGCAGATGAAACAGTTGTTGCCTGGCGGCGCGAACGATCCAGGGCAGACAGTCACAGCGCATCTCCGTTCATAACCAGCGACCAAGGAGAGGTCCGATGAAACCAGGTGTAGGAATTGTCCTCTGGATTTCGATGGCGATTGTGCTAGCGACCGATCGGCCAGCAATGTCGGTGACCCCTTCGGATCTAAAAAATATGACATGCCGTATCACTACTCCGGATTCAAAAGGCTGTACGGGAATCCCCACACTTCGATCCGGCGTGTTGACTCTATCGAAAGCGGAAACTTTTGAACTGAAGGCCCATTACGACGGATGTTTTTTTATGGAAGATGTGATCACCTCCGGGAAATTTCTTGCTTCCCATTTTAAGAATACGATGAGCCTTGAGCTCCTCAGCACAAGAACCACCGGTGTAAAAGACACGGCCGGAGATTTTCCACGGACTCTCGGATTTGCAAACGTACAATACGACACATTACATGGGTATTTCGTTGATTTCTCGGCTCTGATCAGGGGACGTGGACGCCATGCCGAGGACGTGGTTACCTCGAAACTGCAATGCGAGGTGTCTGAGTGAACGTGCGGGTTATTGTCTATAAAAGAAAGGAGCCCCAGGATGGCTAATCATAAAGAAGTGTTGGAAGGTTGCACGATTGAGATACAACATGACGATCACTTGACCATTAATGGGAAGGACATTCAGTATGAGCACGATCGTGCCGACGGGACGTGGTCTTCGAAATATCTTCCCTATACGAAATATCAGTCGTTATTGGACATGGCACGAGCCATCGTGCGAGACACGGTTGAATTTTCTCATGTGAAACAATAGTCAACACGGAATGTGCCGACATGGGAGGTTGTGATGGCGATCAGAAAAGATGCGAATACCCTCAATGCCGCGGAGCGAGCCGAATTTGTTACAGCGGTCAAAGCGCTGAAAGCGGAAGGCCTCTATGACCAATTTGTCCTTCGTCATGCCAATGCGGTGATGGATGCCATTCATCGAGCGCCGGCCTTTTTGCCCTGGCACCGCCGGTTTATTTTTGATCTTGAGGTGGAACTGCAGCGTGTTTCAGGCAATCCCGATCTCGGCATCCCGTATTGGAACTGGGCGACAGGTGGAGCGAATGCTTCGATGTGGAATGATGACTTACTGGGGGGAGATGGAGATGCCGGGGGCGTGGTACGGACCGGACCGTTTCGGGCTGGTGAATGGACGGTGATCAATTCCAGCGGAGTTCCGGCTGGTCCGCTGATGCGATCCTTTGGGCAAAGCGGAATGCCCACCTTACCGACGCAAGCGGAAGTCGATCAGGTCCTCGCTGTGACTCCCTATGATGTGGCTCCCTGGAACACGAGCAGTAACCCAAGTTTTCGCAATCAACTCGAAGGCTGGATGGGCCCCAACTTGCATAACCGTGGACATGTGTGGGTGGGCGGGTCGATGCTGCCGATGACGTCGCCGAACGATCCGGTCTTCTTCATGAATCACTGCATGGTGGATAAAGTGTGGCATGACTGGCAAGTACGGTTTCCGAATCAAGGGTACTTGCCGGAAACGGGAGGGGCCTTTGGACAAAACTTGAACGATCCGATGGACAGCACTCCTTCTGGACGAATCGGTCCTCGACCGATCGATGTCTTAAACAGTGCAGCCTTGGGAATTGTCTATGATGACGCGACTGCTCCACCTCCGCCACAGGTTCCCGTCATCGCTGTTGGAGCGAACCCAACCACCGCGGATATCGGAGCTCCGGGAGAAGCTGATCTCTTCCAATTTGACGTGTCCACGTTTGGCTCGTACACCATGTTTACCACCGGGCCGTCCGATACCTTCATGACGCTGTTCGGTCCCAATGACCAGACCGCTCAAGTGGCCTCCAATGATGACGGCGGGGAAAACTTGAATTCGCAAATCACTCGTAACCTCTCGGCAGGAACCTATTTCTTGCGAATCCGCCTGTTTAGTCCGAACACTACCGGGGTCTATTCTGTCGGAGTCCGTGCTGAAGACAATGCCCCATCCCCGACCATTCCTGAGCTGACGGTTGATGGAGCAGGTCTAAACGCAGCGATTTCAGCTGCGAATGAAAGTGATCTGTACCTGTTTCGCATTACCAACCGAGATACGTACACGATCCAAACCAGTGGGACCACGGACACCTTCCTGACCCTCCATGGCCCCAATAGTCAGATTCCGGAGATTGCGCGCAACGATGATGGCGGGGTCTCTGTCAATGCGCTGATTCGACGCCAAATTGATCCTGGCGAATATTATGCGCGCGTTCGGCACTTCTCTCAATTTGGCACCGGCCCTTATACCATTCGCGTCAGTCGCGGCTGATCTTGAAGACCGGCCGCCCTTTCCTGGGCTGCCGGTCTTTAAGCACACGGGCGTCAAGATTCCTGAATTCCTGTATCTGACGTTAGCCCCGTTTTGAGGCCACACATCCCGCCAGCGTCTTTCCACAGAATCTTCTGATCCTCTCACCCGCATCGCCTTTGTTCACACACCGCTAGACCGTCACATAGGATTTTATGATGGTCTATATGGATCTATTCTGTAGATCCGCAATTCCCTAAACCAATTGGTCATATCTCTGGTCCCCCACCAGCGCTACTCTCCCACTTTGCTTCAGCACCGATTGTTCCTCTCAGCTCTGACAGGTCGTCAGAGATCCAGTCATCAACTGGTTCGTCCGGTAGTTCCGAGGAGGGACTGTGAATCTATTCAGATACGCACTGAATCAAAAACGATTCACTCTGCAAATTTCATGTCTCGGACGGCAGTACAATTCTGTGGCATTTACGTAGTTCTTGCGAGCTCACGCATGGTCCGTTTGTTGCTGAACCAGCACGGTATTGAGTGCGATATCTGGCAACCAGCAGAGGAAATAGGATGATGAGCCTACCCTGTGATCACCGAGATGCTACTGCGATGGATCGTAACGTGTGGATGGCTTTCCATAAAATCCGTTACAGAGTCCGCGTTGCCTCCTTCGTACTCTGCCTAGTCAGTGTCGGCGCGCCTCATGCGTTTGGGGCTGAACTGTTCCCGTTCACCCCACCAACAAGTCAACAGCGTGCCCTAGAGTCACCTTCACAAGGGAAGCCACAGTTGTCTAGGGAGGATGTCGCTCGCGCCACCCGACTGGCCGATCAGGCGAAGAAACTCCCCCTCGATGAGCAAAAACAGTTCCGAGACAACATCCAGCGCAAGCAGAAAGACGCCGTGCGTCAGGGCAATTTCGCCCAGGCTCAGTACTACACCGAGCTGCTCACTCGACTGAGACAGGAGAACCGCTAGCCATGTGGCGTTTAACATTCAGTTTCATTGCAGGCAGCTGGCTGCTGGTCTCTGCAGTTTTTGGAGCCAATGGTACCCCCAGCTTGGCTGATCTAGAAAACCAAGCTGCCAACGACGCTGCTCAGGTAGAGAACGCAGCAGTAACTGCGCCAAATGAAACTGTTGCAGAATACTCGCGCTACCGCATGGAAGAGGAATCCAATCGCCTCATCCTTGCCATTGCGGTCATGGGGACAGGCCTGTTTTCGCTGTTCCTTGTTCTCTCATACCTAAAAAGCATAGGAGCCGCTCCAGAGGCAGTAGTCACAGGCAGCGGCCTCGTACTGGTGGTATTTGCAACCGTACTGATTGTGATCCTCGTCAAGCGAGACGAGCAACTGACTGCGGCCACAGGCATTTTAGGCGCCATCGCAGGATATTTGTTCGGCAAAGCAACCAAGAACTCAAGCACTCCACCAGAGAAGGGAAATATCAACACATCGTGATGAATACCATGCGGGAGCGTCTGATTTAGACATGAACGCTAAACAATTTGCTATCCGAGAATTGGCACTCAGAATAGTGATTCTGAGCTGTTCGTTTTTTGCCAGTGGTTGTGCCATTCGCACATCACAAGCTGAGCACTACATCGGTCCCATACTTTACACAACTGGCCAGCAAGCCACAGTCCAATCGATGAGTGAACAGAGGCACTTTCCCTTTCTTATCGAAGTTGGAACTCAATGGGGATTATCGATCGGCGTCATACGACGCGTCCGTGCCGTACCTCTAATTCTTGATGAAGATGAAATGGGTCGGCTCGACTCGGCAAACCAACCGGAGCATATACGCAGCTGGGGGATGATGCGGCTTTCGTCTACGACTTTTCTGAGTCTCTTGTATCTGCGGGCGACGCCAGGCAAACCACCAGAATTTCTTGCTCGCTCAATACTAGGTATGTCACTCGGCGTTGGGTCAGAACAATACGCCCTCACGGCCGGCATGAAACATGTGGCGGATGTCCGACCCATCACTGAAGGTATTCATCGCCTATGCTACCAGAGCGGAGCACCGGAAAGAATGAATTATGTGGTCGCTGAACGACTTGAGTCCTTATCTCAACTCCCCTGCAGAAGGATATTGCTATGATGAAAATGCGATTCGCTGCCTACTTACCGAGTCTCGTTTGCAGCACGCTCGTTCTTCTAGTCACAAACGGGTGTATCAATGATCACGTCGTATTCACAACTTCGACTAAATTCGCGTTAGACATCTCGCAACAAGCCGACCAGCCTCCTAAAGTGCTACTGGGGTACAAGCGCGAAGAAGGAGTGTTCCTTCCATCTCCACATAAACCCGGCACCACCAAACTTAAAGAGAATGTCCAAAAACAATCGCATGCCCCAAAACCTGAAAACGGGAATCAGCCCTCCCCGGCACCGGTGCAAGCAACTCAGTCAGCATCGGAACAAGAAACTCGGAACGATACTTACTCGGTTGTGAGCTTTATTTGTGTGATGGCCAATCCTTCCCTCTGGGACGCCATCAAAGGACTTGCCCCCTTCGACAAAAACGAGCCAGACGGACTACAAATCCACTCAGTTTTTGCGACAGGAGTCGCGGCGCAACATGTCTCAGAATCGAAAGAAGTTAGAGACTTCTATCGCCAAGCCGCAGCTCAGATGCCCGAGCGTGCAGAAAAACGATGTTTCTAGCTGTACCATCATCTTGATCGAGGAGATGGTCATGATCACGAAAAACTTCACACCAGGATGGATTCTCGGAGCCACACTGGTCCTCATCACCCTTGGCTGCAGCCAGCCGCGTGTCTATGTCACTACCAGCACCACCGTAGGGCTTGAAGCAACTCCTCCTATGTCAGACGGATCAGGTATACCGAGAGTGATGTTCGGATACAAACGAGCAGAAGTCGCCTTCATCCCCGTCTGTCCTGTAGAAAAATATGAGTACTCACCTCCTTGGTTTAACCGGCTCACAGCACTATTCAACATCAGCACGAATAATAGGCCATGCCCTATCGATGTTGCCCAAAGCAAGCTGGAAGAACCAGACGCATCAGATGCCAATAACACGCAAGGCATCCCCCGTTCACCAAGCACGTTATCAATAGGGTCAGGAGGCACTGATACCCGAAAGGATGCTTACTCTACCTTAGGACTTTTTCGCCTTGGACTCAGCTGGTTTGGCCCGGCAAAAATCGAACAATTTGTGGCCACTGGTCAAGCCGCGATAGCGATCCAGAAGCCACTCGATCAGAAGGATAAATCCACGGACGCTACGCAATAGTGATGGTCACTAATGAAAATAGTGCCGCTCATGCGTAACCCAAACTCACTTTCCAGCAAGCCTATGAGGCGGCTGATGGTCAGCGGGCTCATTCTCAGTGCCATCTTCATTGCAGCGCAAGGCTGGGCCAAAACGGATGAAGCTCCAAACAAACCCGACGTACGCATTAACCTATTGTTGTCAGGAGGCGGAACAAGAGCCGCGGCATTTGCCTATGGTGCCATGTACGAGCTGGATCAACTGTGTTATCCCACCCTTAAAGAGGATGGAACACCTGACCTGAAATCACAGCCGGTCTCCGGCACTCTTCCTTGCCGAACTGTTCTTAAAGAAGTCGATAGAATTTCAGCAGTGTCTGGAGGGTCGATTACGGCTGGGTACTATATGATCCACCGACAGGATGGGGAATTCGACCGCACATTCCCCGCTATTCTAAAGAATGGGAACATTACTCGTGCGCTTATCACAACCGACCGTCCAGGAAGTCTGTGGAGGTTCCTCCGTCCACCAGCTCTGGTAGCCACGTCAGTCGTGGATACGATCTTCTCGGTGCTTTCCATTCCGCTGTTCTTTCTGCCGATTCATTTTGAATTCACTCCCCCAGCAGCCATGGCACTCACAGATGGAATCATCGAATCCGGTCAGCTAGCCAGCGCGTATGACGATCTCTACTTCAATGGTAAAACATTGGGCAACATTGCTGGCAGGACATCGTTCCCTTTTGACAGCATAGTTCCTCGTGAGAATTCCAAATCATCCAAAGAAGACCCGGAATTGTTAATTCATGCTACCGATATCGCCAATGGAAAAGTCTTTACATTCGATAAAGACACGTTCGAGTGCTTAGGTGTAAAGGATGCTTATAACACCTTCTTATTGTCCTTGGCCGCTGCCGCATCGAGCAGCCTGCCTGGCATCTTTGCTCCAGTACAACTTGATGAGATACTTGAGTCTGCTTCGCCTTTGGTGGCAAGCCACGACAAATGCGCGCTCATTGAAAGTGACAGAGTGCGCCCGCCATTATTGGTTGATGGGGGAGTTAGCGATAATCTCGGTGTTGGTGGCATTCTCAGTAAGGTGTTTGAAGAAAAACGTTTGCCCTCAGACAATCGCGATCGAAAAGACTTCTTGATCATCGTTGACTCTGGAACGGAAACCGAGTCCAATCTGCCAGGGTTGGCTGGACACATTGATAACAGTTTCGATGCCCTCATTAAGGACAAGACAGCCCTCTCTAAACTGATGGCGAATGGCCTCCTAAGCCAGTTTGGCTTTCAAACTCTAGAATTGAAGCTATCGGATGTCGTTACTGATCCACTGATCAGGCAATTGGCAACAGAATTCATCGGGCATCAGAACCATATCCACTCCAGCCAATCGAACAACCACGAGAAACTTATCGAGAAGGGCTATACAGCGTCCGAATTGGAGCGGAAAGTTCTCGATGACCTCAATCGGTCAGGGATGACGCCTTCAGCGGAACAAATTGACACGCTGATTGCTGCCGGCCGTGCCGTTGTCCATGCCCGCTCCCAAAAGTTAAAAGATGAATTGCTTAAAGCGAACTGGAAAGAATTTTCTTCTACTTGCGGGAATGTCAGCAACTTCTCCAAGTTCTATTGCTGGCCTGTGGAATTTGAACAACCCCACCTTGCAACTAATCGAATTGGGCCGCTGCTCCAGGCCCTCACAGAAACTGGGAATGCCATTCGTGACCGTGCAGCTCAAAATAGGATCAAGCTGGCTCCTTCGCTACGAGATATCTTTCGAGATTATATCAATATGAAAAACGAATCCTCCAAGCCACGCACTCTTAAGGAGCGTGTCAACAATCTTTTTGAAATTCTGGGCATGCGGGTCGTTAACGATTACAAGTTCGACCAACTTCTGAAGGGACCAAAGAATGGCACCAGAGAGATAGGACCTTTGCAGCATGGCGATTCGATAAAGACGCCAGAGATTTGCGTGCCACCGCTGCCCAATCAGCAGAAACAAGAGAATGCTATAAGGGATTCTTCATGGGAAAGATGGAATGGGGCAAGAGCGAGCCTAGGCAGAATATTGCAGGAGGCCTCCTTTCAAGAGAACCTGAATGAACAGACACTCAGTGACGGGCAAAAACAGTGTATCAAAACAGTTTTTACCACTCTCAATCAGATGGAACCGGAGCTTGGCGATATACCACAATACTATTTACTACAAGCCAGCCTTGCCAATGTATTAAATAAAACTGACCTAGTTCGAAGCCTTCTTCACACGGGAATGGATAAATTTCCAGATAATCCAAGCATGCAAGCACGAGCCGGATTGATGTTGTTAATAGATCTTGATGACTATCGGAATGGACTGGACCGTCTAGAGAGAGGGCATACGCTTCTCAAACAACGGATATTTAAACTCCGGACCATCGACAAGTCGTACGTCAACGATCAATCAGTCGTCTCAGATCTCCTTGAGCATTATATTTATCGAGAACCAGTGCTTAAGCAATGGCTAGCCTTTGCACTCGCGACAGCACCGTTTTCAGTTCCAGGCGACACGCGATATGTGTCAGATCCGCAGGTCCATGAATGGGAACTCACACATCTACCCTCAAAGGATGGCGAGAGTCTGTTTGATTGGCTCAAAGGCTACAGGGCTTCACTGGAAGAGAACATCCAGACACCTCCTTGTGTGCCAGCTACCAGCTGGGACATGTTTGCCTATTATCAGGAATCCTGCATTTGGTTCAACCAGCTTATCCGTGAGCATAGCGCTCTTCATGAGAGCCTTGAGAGACTGATAAAGAACCTCTGGCGTTGTTATACCAGTGGGAAAGAATGTATTGGCAGCTACAGCATAAGTGGTCTGCGGCGGGAAATGAGCCAACAAGTCGATGCATTACGTGTGGAGATCAAGGAAGAATTGGCCAAAGCGGTTGGCATAAAACGTGCCGAAGAGTATGCCAGAGAATCCTACGAATGGTTTCAGGAGAAGGAGAAGGAAGACAAAGCGCGATTGAGAGAACGAACAAACAGCGCAGCCATGTATGGAATAGTCTTGTTAATAAAGAATGCGAGTTTGTCTTGTCCAGCACGAGATGGAGCGATCAAGAAAAGTGAAGGGTTGTTTAAGAGCGCCCGTGACACCAAGCAACAAACGACTCCAGACGAACCCCGCACATTCAGCTACAACGACCTCGTCCTAATCGCAAAAGACCTTTCATGCCAGCCTAACACTCATTGACCTTCGGCTCTGTGAATGCCTCGTGTAAGCTCCCCCTAATTTGAGACAGTCTGAAAGGAGAACGTTCTGGCACAATAGTCACTCTTAGCCAGGAGGTTCTCATGCGGCAGTCGAAGTTCACCGAAACCCAAATCGTGTCAATTCTTAAGGAGGCTGACGCTGGCCGTCCCGTCAATGAGCTCTGGCGGCACTACGGCATCAGCTCCGCCACCTACTACAAGTGGAAAGCCAAGTATGGGGGCTTGGTGTAAGCTCCCCCTAATTTGAGACAGTCTGAAAGGAGAACGTTCTGGCACAATAGTCACTCTTAGCCAGGAGGTTCTCATGCGGCAGTCGAAGTTCACCGAAACCCAAATCGTGTCAATTCTTAAGGAGGCTGACGCTGGCCGTCCCGTCAATGAGCTCTGGCGGCACTACGGCATCAGCTCCGCCACCTACTACAAGTGGAAAGCCAAGTATGGGGGCTTGGAGGCCTCTGATGTGAAACGGCTCAAGGAATTGGAACAGGAGAATAGTCGCCTCAAACGGATGTATGCCGACTTGTCTTTAGAGCATGCCGCACTGAAGGATGTGGTCGCAAAAAAGCTGTAGGGCCCGCTGTACGCCGGGAGCTCGTGACGCAGTTGGTCACGGAGCATCGACTTCCAGTTCAGCGGGCCTGTCGCGTCGTGGGGCTGAGTCGCGCCACCTACTACCGGCCGGTGGTGGACAGGGTGCAGCGGGATGCACCGGGGATTGAGGCGCTGACGGCCGTGGTGACAGCTCACCCACGCTGGGGCTTCTGGAAATGTTTTGCCCGGTTACGGCTGGACGGGCATCGCTGGAATGCAAAACGAGTGTGGCGGGTCTATCGCCAGCTGCGGTTGAATCTGCCTCGACGCACGAAGAAGCGCCTCCCAGTGCGCCTCCGTCACCCGTTGACGGTCGTGCCTGCGCCCAATGCGGTGTGGGCCCTGGACTTTATGAGTGACACGCTCTATGGCGGACGCCGGTTCCGAACCTTGAATATCCTGGATGAAGGCGTGCGAGAGGGGCTCGCGATCGAAATTGATACCTCGCTGCCCGCTGAACGAGTCATTCGGGTGTTGGAGCAAGTGGTGGCCTGGCGGGGACAGCCCCAGGCCTTACGTCTCGACAATGGACCAGAATTTCTGGCGGAGTGCTTTGCTGGCTGGTGTGCGGAGCACAGCATCGCTCTGCGCTATATTCAACCAGGCAAGCCGAGTCAAAATGCGTTTGTCGAACGGTTCAATCGGACGTTCCGGCATGAAGTGCTGGATGCTTATGTGTTCGACTCGCTTGAGCAGGTGCGGGAGATCAGTGCCCAATGGATGCAGGAGTACAATGAAGAGCGGCCCCATGACACGCTGGACGGAATCCCGCCCGCCATGTATCGGGCCCATCGCGAAGCGAGAACTTCTCCTTTCGAAGTGTCTCCTTGACGGGGGAGCTTACATTGGAGGCCTCTGATGTGAAACGGCTCAAGGAATTGGAACAGGAGAATAGTCGCCTCAAACGGATGTATGCCGACTTGTCTTTAGAGCATGCCGCACTGAAGGATGTGGTCGCAAAAAAGCTGTAGGGCCCGCTGTACGCCGGGAGCTCGTGACGCAGTTGGTCACGGAGCATCGACTTCCAGTTCAGCGGGCCTGTCGCGTCGTGGGGCTGAGTCGCGCCACCTACTACCGGCCGGTGGTGGACAGGGTGCAGCGGGATGCACCGGGGATTGAGGCGCTGACGGCCGTGGTGACAGCTCACCCACGCTGGGGCTTCTGGAAATGTTTTGCCCGGTTACGGCTGGACGGGCATCGCTGGAATGCAAAACGAGTGTGGCGGGTCTATCGCCAGCTGCGGTTGAATCTGCCTCGACGCACGAAGAAGCGCCTCCCAGTGCGCCTCCGTCACCCGTTGACGGTCGTGCCTGCGCCCAATGCGGTGTGGGCCCTGGACTTTATGAGTGACACGCTCTATGGCGGACGCCGGTTCCGAACCTTGAATATCCTGGATGAAGGCGTGCGAGAGGGGCTCGCGATCGAAATTGATACCTCGCTGCCCGCTGAACGAGTCATTCGGGTGTTGGAGCAAGTGGTGGCCTGGCGGGGACAGCCCCAGGCCTTACGTCTCGACAATGGACCAGAATTTCTGGCGGAGTGCTTTGCTGGCTGGTGTGCGGAGCACAGCATCGCTCTGCGCTATATTCAACCAGGCAAGCCGAGTCAAAATGCGTTTGTCGAACGGTTCAATCGGACGTTCCGGCATGAAGTGCTGGATGCTTATGTGTTCGACTCGCTTGAGCAGGTGCGGGAGATCAGTGCCCAATGGATGCAGGAGTACAATGAAGAGCGGCCCCATGACACGCTGGACGGAATCCCGCCCGCCATGTATCGGGCCCATCGCGAAGCGAGAACTTCTCCTTTCGAAGTGTCTCCTTGACGGGGGAGCTTACACTCGGAGCGGACACTGCGCTCAATTATTGACCTCGTACTGCTCACGACTTCTCCTCTTCGCATAGAGCTTATCCACTTCGCCAGCGGGACCAGAAAAAGGTACCGGGAGTCACTCTTGTCCAAAATAAGTTCTGAATATGCCTCCAGCTTGTGAGTAGGATGGGGCGGTGATCACCACCCATCCACGGCGTTCCCGCGCCGTGTCACCCACAAGCCGGAGGTGCTGTATGGTAGCCGCCGCCAGTTGCTTTGCGCAAATTCTCGCCCTGATCGATCGCGCGGACTTCGCACGTGCCGTCCGACAGCACGCCGCGGAACGAGCGGCCAAAGGCTTCGGGTGTTGGGACCATTTCGTGGGGTAGTAAATAGGGTCGGGAGTCTTTTACAGCATTCACTAGACTCTTCGGGTGTAGAGAACAGCAGTAAGACATGGTGACGCAGTATAAATACCGTTGATCTTGTCGCCCAGTCTCGCTACGATGACCGCCATAGTAGGCACCTCCTCGCACGAAATCTTGACAGGTGAGGCGAAGTCGTCTAACTGCTCCGTTGCTGCACCAGTCCAGACATGAAAAGAATTCACGAATAACCAAGAGAAAGTATAAACGATGACGTCAGCGCTTCTCAGGACGCCCACGATCTCTACAAATGATCGTGGAACTTCCCTGCTTCCTACTTTTAGCGATCCTCTTCGCTCTCAGCCTGTCAGCCTGCGCGACCATCAAGAAAGATAGCTCCAAACTCACTGATCATGTGGTCATGGTGGACGGGATGGGAGAACTCGTGGACCCACGAGCGAATCTTGAAAACCCTGATTCTGGGCAGCATCTCCTGTTCAAACCCTACCTCAGATTGCAAGATCAGGAAGCCTACTTCAAACAAGCCGGTGGGCATGACTTGGTGAGCGCGCCTTCTACGAAGTCATGCTCCACGGTCAACTGCCCAATCTTGGCGTGCAGGGTCTTCGGATCTGGCGTGTCGACCGGTTACGGAAACCCGCCAAATACATCTGCCTCACGAACCAGTAGGTGTTGCTTCCGATCAATGATCTGAGTGAGAGGAACGTGAAATTGTTCGGCCAACTCTGCAACCGGCTTCTCCCCTTTGATCTTTGTTTACAATCTTGTGTTCACACACTGCCCTGAATCTATTTGGATACTCTGTGAATCAAAAGAGATTCACCTGGTTGGCTGTGGCATTGACAATAACAGGCGCTCAAGCATCATGGTTCACGCCATTCCTTGCAGATCTCACATGGTCCATTCCTTGCTTGATAAATAAGTGCACTCACTAGATGAACCGATGGTTCTGAACTGAAGACGTCGTCGAGAGAGGCATCGGTTCCCGTCTGAAACATGATTGAGACACGGATGATGGATTCCCACGACGTTTGATTATGGCCTATGCCGCACATACGGTGCCTCAATTACACGTTTTCATATGGAGCGATCGATGACGAACTACCAAGGACCACCGAGTGACCGGTTCTGTGATTTGGTGATGAAGGGAGGCATTGCCAGTGGGGTAGTGTACCCCGAAGCGATTGCGGAACTCTCGCAGCATTATCGCTTCCAAAGCATCGGAGGAACATCAGCCGGTGCCATTGCGGCCGCGGTCACGGCAGCTGCGGAATATCAAAGGTGACATACCGGTTCACAGGCGGGGTTCGATCTGCTCAAAGCACTACCGACCAAGCTCGGCGACACCACTCCGTCTGGCAAGAGCAAGCTCCTCAGTCTGTTTCAGCCACAGCCTCCTCTCAAACGGCTATTCTCCGTGCTCATTGGCGCTTTGAACAGCAAGAGTACCTCCTCACGTATCGGATCGATCGTCTGGGGTTTCATCTGGGCCTACAAACCCACCATATTGGTTGCGGCAGTCCTGGCATTGCCCATCGGAGTCTTTGGTCTTAGCTGGCTAGCAGCAGTCCTGATCTTCGTCATCGCCTTGTTGGTAGCAGTGGGTATCTGGGTCTATCGTGATGTCACCAGGGGGTTGCCAGCCCACAACCTTGGTCTCTGTACCGGGCTGACGGAAGGCGCTGGGGACGAGGCCCTCACCCCTTGGTTACATCAGCTCATTCAAACAGCGGCCGGTCGCTCGACGGGCGATCCCCCGCTGACCTTTGGCGATTTATGGTCTGTGCGATCCTCGTCGGAGATGCCAGGGGATCGTGCCCCCGCGCGGTCGATCGATCTTCAGATGTTTTCTACGAACCTCTCGCATGGAAGGCCATACATTTTCCCCTTGGTCGGCAGTGAGCATCTCTATTTTACGGAAACAGACATGCGCCGGTGCCTGCCGCCCGATGTCGTGTCTTGGATAATCAAGCGATCCCCCTCCATTCCGTCCAATCGGGAACAGCACAACACAGAGGAACCGCTTGAATTACCTGACGCCAAAGATTTCCCCATCCTCCTTGCCGCCCGGATGAGCTTGTCGTTTCCGTTCCTCTTTACTGCGATTCCGCTCTATGCGATTGAACCGGATGCATCCGGCAAGAAAATGTTTCCCCGGCGCTGTTGGTTCTCCGACGGGGGGATTAGTTCCAACTTTCCCATCCACCTCTTTGATGATCTGATCCCACGGTGGCCGACCTTTGGCCTCACCCTTGAACCAAAACTGGAGGGGCAAAGTCCGGTCTCACTGCCGACGACCTACCATCAAGGATATGAAGAACGGTGGAGTGTGGCTCCGGAGAAGAAGGATGCCAGCACGTTAGGCTGGTTTATCAGCGCCATCGTCAGCACGATGCAGAACTGGAATGACAATTCACTCACCCGGATGCCCGGGGTTCGAGATAGAGTCGCGCGGGTGCGATTGGAGAAACATGAAGGTGGGATGAACCTCAACATGGAGGCCAAACACATTCGCGACGTCGCCAAACGCGGAGTGGATGCGACGAATCAGATTCTCGCTCGCTTTGCGCACGGCCCATCCACAGGAAGCGTGGCTGAGGGGTGGGATGAACATCGATTTGTGCGGCTCCATGTCCTGCAAAAAATGCTCGCGGATCGTTCACCGGGGATCACGGATTCCCTCAGTCCCACCTGCCAGTATGCGACAGACTTTACAAGTCTGTTTACAAAAATGATGAACGCTAAGGACCAACAGGGAAATCCACTCCCACCACCTGGGTACGAGAAGCCTATGACCGCTCGGCAATGTCATGATCTGGGAGTATTTGTAACGAGGCTCGAAGCGCTGGCGAAGGAGATAGGTCCCCTCAACGACTCAATAACGTTCAGCGCCATCCCTACTCCGGAGTTACGAGTTCGGCCACCGCTGTAGCGCTGTTGTGAAACGATTCGTAATGTATGCGATTCAGTGGGTAGAAGTGGCGTTGTACAAAGCTCCCAAACCATTCGGAATCTTCTGACCTCTATGATGCCAAGAAAGTGCCAGCCGAAATTTCGGCTGGCACGAAAACGGATGAGGGAAACACACATCGCAGTTCATGACTCGCCTGAAGAAGATCCTAAGTCGCTGGGCCTTTCCATTCTGACAAGAGCGCCACATGCCCTTTCCTTTTCGCGCGTTTGACGTAGGCCGTATCTGCAGTGAGGTATAAACCTTTGGCACGAATAGCCAGCACGTGGTAAGCAGAATCATAAAAGGTGACGTGCTTCACCTCCCGCATATGTTCGAGCACAGCTAGTCCATACTCCGTCCGTAACGGAACCTCGTCAAACTCGTAAGCCAACAAGGCACTCATCAGTTCGACAGCCAGAGTCGGATTTTTGAGGCCCAACACATTCCCCACTTCATACCGCCAGAGCGTCGGTAGCCGAATCTCAATCGCTTCGTCGAGCAGTGCCTGTTGCAATTGGATGGCTTTGCGATAGTCAGGCTCATCCGCGTGTTCCAAGACCCACTTCAAGAGCACGGAGGCATCGGGCACAAGTATCATCTATCAGATCGCTCCCGATCTCGACGGACCGCATCGACAATTTCCTGCCCCGTGAGAGTCGCACTTCGCTTCCGCAAGCGCTGTACCACTTCGGTTGCCTGCCGGCGTTTACGTCGAAGCAGTTCATGTCGGAGCGCTTCGTTCACTACCTGGCTCCGTCGTCGAGGTGGAATAAGCCTAAAAAGCTCATCTCGCAATCGATCATCGATGGACACATTCAGCTTAGCCATAGTACCGATCTCCCAAGAAGACGCATCTTTCTAAACATCCCAATTATGCGCCAACTATAGGCGCCCTAGCAAGGCGTTTGTATGAAGAGCTCAAAAAGGCACCTTGGAGGCAAGTCATGTTTTTATCCATGCGATGAGAGACGGAAATGGTACCAGGAGTCTCTTCCGTCTTACGGGGTCGTCTTCTCTCTTATCTTCGAGACGATACTTACGGGCCATGTCTTCTCAAGCAACGAATTCAGAAAATCGAGCATCTTGGCTCTACCGAAATCGAGGAAATCGTCCTAAGGTCGGATTGTGGAACCCATTATGAATTCGACTGTCCGATCACTCCGTCGTTGTTAAAGGACGAAAGAGCAGACCGGTCGTGGAAACCCGAAGTTCAAGACTCACAGGGTCGCGAGCGGGAAAGAATGCAGCCGATCCATACTCCGCATCCACCACCGGCTCCAGCCACGAAAAACGACGGCGCAATGAAAACAGATCGACCGCTCGCGTGCCACCCAGGGTGTAGACGGTGCGTGGTTTGCCACTCTCATCCTCGATCGCGTGATAACGCCCCGCAACTCGATCCAACGCATATGCCGTATGGAGGCCGAGGAGATTGACCCAGGGCTTCCACTTCAGAATGTGCGCATCGATATAGATCTCGTCACCGGCCAACTGGAACTGCTCCGGCTGCCTCCCTGGAATGTGGACGGTCACGTGAAATTTCGAGAGCCCGGTGGGTTCCGCCTGAATGGTCGCGGCAAGATCCTCGCGCGTGAGTGCCCGATAGCCCTGCAGTGAGAGATAAAGGGTGAGGAACAGCCCACCGGAGAGCAGACAGACCAGCGCCAGGACGCTGTGCAACGAGAGGCGGAGGAATCGCCGCCGGCGTGCCGAAGCGACACCCGCGAATACAAACAGACTTCCGAGCACACCAAGCCCTAAGGATAGAGCGATCATCCAATCAATCATCATCCCCACCGCTCATAGTATGGAACAGCCTGTGTCACAAAAGTCCAATACAGGAGCCGTGAGTTCTTTCTGAACCAAACTGCCATATATTTCTCTATACCATTCCTCAGGTTCCTCTGCCCACGCCCTGCCGGCTGTTACCTTTTGATTGAGACACTCCTACCTCTCGTACTGCCCAAGCCTTTCGTATTGCGACCATGACACGAACTCTTCTATGCTTGGATGCATGCGTGGAACAGAGGAGGTCGATGATCAGTTCCGTGGCATGCGCCTGGAGCTGGAGAAGATCTCGGACGACGGATACGGCCACAGGCCATACGTGAGGCTCAAAGCACATCGGATCAGGAGATGATTAAGACCATTGTCATCTTTGGAGCCTCTGGAGATCTGACCAGCCGATTTCTGCTTCCGGCGATCGTACGCCTTCATCAGGACGGACGCCTGCCCGAGGACTTTCGTATCATCGGGATTGCCCGGGACAAGTGGGACACAGCCACCTTTCGACGTCATCTTGAAAAGAAGCTGACGAACCTCAACTCTGAAGATGCTTCCTCCTCGCGCACTTCACTTCTCGAGAGTATTGAGTACCTCTCTGCCGATGTGACCAACCGTGACAGCATTGCCGGTATTTTTCGCGACTTGAACCAGCCGCTGGTCATTTACCTCGCGCTTCCCCCTGCTCTGTTTCATCCAACAGTCGAAACACTCAAGGCGGTTACCCTTCCCCAGGACAGCAAACTGGTGTTGGAAAAACCGTTCGGGACGAATCTTGCCTCCGCACAAGCGCTCAATCAGCTTCTCCATGAGTCGTTTCCTGAACAAGCCGTCTTTCGGCTCGACCATTTTTTAGGGAAACAGACCGTGCAGAATATTTTGGGACTGCGGTTCGGCAACCGCATCTTTGAACCCCTGTGGAGCGCCCAACATATCGAACGAGTGACGATCGTATGGGATGAAACTTTGACCGTGACTGGGCGAGGACGTTTCTATGATGAGACCGGCGCGCTGCGCGACATGATCCAGAATCATTTGCTCCAGCTTCTCGCACTGATCGCCATGGAACCGCTACAACGTCTGGATGAACAGACGTTGCGAGACCGCAAATTGGATGTCTTTCGCGCAGTCCGACGCCTGTCTGCGGAGGAAATCCCCCAACACACAATCCGTGGCCGATACGGACCCGGCACCATCGACGGACGATCAGTCCCGGGCTACGTCGAAGAGGAAGGAGTCAATCCTGGGCGTCACACCGAAACCTTCGCGCAAGTACAGTTGGCCGTTGATAACTGGCGCTGGGCAGGGGTGCCGTTTCTGCTCAGGACGGGAAAGGCGCTCGGACAAGAACGCCGCGAGATTGCAATCCATTTCAAATCGGTTCCCCACATGGTCTTCGGGCAGCACCTTCAGCCCCAGTCCAATGTCTTCAAGATCCAATTGAAACCGGATCGGATCATGCTCTCCGTGAATCTGAATGTCTCTGGAGACTTATGCGATCTTCAGCGGATTGAGTTGGATCGAACCTTTGCCGCAGAGACCTTGCCACCGTATGCGCGGTTGCTGCTCGATGTATTGGAGGGCGATTCGATTCTCTCCATACGAGACGATGAAACGGAGGAATCGTGGCGAATCGTCGAACCGATTCTTTCTCTGTGGGGTGAAGGTCGGATTCCTTTAGCTGAATACCCTGCCGGATCCGATGGGCCTGCAGATGCCTTGCACGTTCCATGAAGGAAGACATTACCCTCTCTTCCACGATGTCGCGCGCGTGCTTTTCTGTCTACTACCCGATGAGGAAGACACGAGGCTGACCTAGCCGAGCCCTATCGACTCATTATATCGAGGTTGCGGATGAGCACAGCGCGGCCGTTGCGATCGAGCCAGGATTGAATGCGGTCGCCCACATGAGCCGGTCGATCGATCCGAGTATTCTCATCATGCGGGATACGGATTTCCTGCCCCTGGGCATCCTGGACGAGGTAGGCACCTCCTTCCAACGCCTGCACTTGCCCGACGACAGACAGCGAAGACGGCTCCCCAACACATAGCGTCACACGTTGTTGTTCGCCTAAGGTTCCCGACACAATTCCCATCCCGAGAGATTCCTGCGATAACTGTCTCTGCATCACAGACTGAGCGCAGCCTGTCATCAAGGCCAGCGTGGCAAACAACAGAACCAAATATCGACCGGCTGTCAGCACTGATGCCATGGTTCTACCCTCCGTGAAATAGGGGATGACGGCTGATCCTAGACAGGCATGCCACATCCCTCTCCATCACTATTTCACAGAGCAACAGGCTGCTCAAGAAAGTAGAGGAAACTCGCCCGCCGCAAGGTGCGGTAGGTAGGAACTTGTGAACAAGATCAGGCTGAGCCAACTTCTTGGCAAATACGCGAGCGTGTCAGATGGTAATTGTCGGGTTCCCCTTGCCCAACCACTGCTTGTATTTCTTGTAGTGCTCTTCAGTGGCGCTGCGCACCCAATTCTCCCGCGTAATGCGGCCTGAAAAATTGCGCAGCTGCCCCTCAAACTTGTCAATGTCTGCCTGACTCCATCGTGCAACCTGCTCGAACCAAAAGACACCGTGGTCATTGAGAAACCGCTCAAGGACCGGCCCGACGCCGAATATTTTCTTGAGATCATCTGGACTGCGTCGAGCATCCTTCCCGACACCTTTCAGTGTCTTGGTTTCAACTGTTTTCGCACGGCCCGGCTTGTCGCGGTACACGATTGTTTCCGCCGGTTTCTCGACCGGCACGTCCACCCGCTCTTCGAAAGTCCGAATAGGCTGTTGGTGGCTTTGCAAGGACGCAAGTTCTTCTCTCAGGCGTTTGATTTCCCGCCGTTTTTCAGGCGTCCATGAACGCAATTGTCGGCCGCGGAGTACCCATCCGATATACCCAGCTCCCAGCAATAAAGGCACCCAACAAACCCACCGTCTCATGGCCGCTCTCCTGTGACCCGAACGAGAAAGCCGATCCCCAATATTGTACCGGCGGAGCGGGCAACAGCGTCAAGGCCTTTTCTCCCTGCCCGCTGAACCTGGACCTCCTTCACTGATCGTGTACAAGCAGATCAGAAGGTGTCACGTTTCAGCTTGGTCAATAGGAAAGACACGTACGGGTATCAGCGAGAGCCACGCCGCTGCCAATCCCGGAGGCCGCCCATATCGGACAAGTACAACTACGCCTGAGCACCTGGTTCACCATGCTCACTTCGCCTCAACCCTTCGCCAAAGCTGTTTCCACATCGGTAATGATCGTTTTGGACAGTGGATTCATCCCAGGGTCGTATTTCCCGATCACATGACCGGACCGGTCCACCAGATACTTCTGGAAATTCCACGTCACTCGCCCAGGAAAGGGACTCTGTTCCGTCAGATATTGGTAGAGGGGATGCTGCCCGCTCCCCGTGACGCTGATTTTTGAGAAGAGTGGAAAACTGACGCTGTACTTTGTGTAACAGAAGCCCTTGATTTCTTCATTCGTCCCTGGCTCTTGTTGTCCAAAGTCGTTAGCCGGAAAGGCCAGCACCTCGAATCCCTGATCACGATACCGTTCGTACATTTCTTGAAGACCGGCATATTGCGGGGTGTTCCCGCACATACTCGCCGTATTCACGATCAACAGAACCTTTCCTTTGAAGGTCTTGAGATCGACAGGATGTCCATCGATGTCTGGAAGGCGAAAACTATAGAGTGGCGCTAAAGACTTCATTCCCGTTAAGGCCGGGCCCGACGGGTTCTCTTCAGCAAATAGCACCCCTTGACCTCCCTTTATGACTAGGACTCCAGAGAGAATGAAACCGAAAACCAGTACGCAGGCTCTTATATGGAGCGAGAACGACATCATAATAGAACCCCCTTCCCTATATATGAACAGGAGAAAACATGACCTCAAGATAGCAAATCGTCCACTATTTGTCTAATCTTTATTTTAATATATTTGACATACATTAGACATCATGGTAACAGTGTGTTGTAAGTGTCGAGAGTAACAGTCCGCTGAGTTCGAAACTGAGCGATGGGGCGAAAGGAGAATCCAATGAGGGATAACCATTTGCGAGAGGCTGAGGAGGGAACTTATCTCTCTGAACGGGGTGAGAGTGAGGATGTGTACAGTGATGACCCCTCATCTGGACTCCTGTTGAATCATATCGGTCGCGCCGATAAACCCGACTCGTCCCCGGACATGTCGAGTGAGGACACTTCCCAGGTTTCCACCTCGCAAAATCGATTTGCACTCGAATCTCTCTATTTCCAATCTTTTCGCAACACCAAACTGCTGACATGGAAAGAGGAGATCCTGCTCGCGAAACAGATTGATGAAGGAACGCGTCGCATTAAGGTTGCTCTCAAACACGTGACGACACTCCTGACTGCACATGCGCCGGCCCATTCCGTGAGGGATCTGATTCAAGAACTGACCACAATCCGACAACTGAGTGGGCTTTCCGCTATCGTACTGGATCGAGCCGAGGCCCTGCTCGCAACTTACAGAAACTCGTCCTCATCAGTTGAATCCTGTCTCCCCTTGTCTGCTTATCAAGAGCTCCTCGCATCGCTCAGTGAAATTCAGCAAGCCCGCCGTCGGTTGGAGAATGCCAAAGATGAGCTCGTGCGGCATAACCTTCGCCTCGTCATCGACGTCGCCAAACGATATACCTCCCACGGCCTGACGCTGTTAGACCTGGTGCAGGAGGGCAATATCGGCCTGATGAAAGCGGCAGAGCGGTATCAATATCGCAGAGGATTCAAGTTCAGTACCTACGCCACATGGTGGATTCGTCAAGGCATCACGCGTGCACTCTCCGAGCAATCCCGGGTGATTCGCGTGCCGGTGCACCAATCGGAAGCCGCAAGCCGTATCGCCCGTGCAGGACGACGATTGGAGTTACAGCTCGGCCGTCCGGCACGGATGGAAGAGATCGCACACGTCCTCCAACTTCGTCCGGAACGCGTGCGGGACACCGTGGAAGCCTTTCAAGAACCCGTTGGACTTGAGACCCCGATTGGAGATGCGCAAGTTCTCGGCTCATTCATCCCTGATGATCAGACGGCGCCACCAGACCGCTATGTCCATCGAGTCGAACGAGAACAGCAACTTGATCGTCTCCTAAGCACCCTCACACCACGAGAACAGGCCGTGATCCGCATGCGCTTTGGAATTGGTTCAGACCAGATCATGACCTTGGTAGAAATCGGTGAGCAACTTGACCTGAGCCGGGAACGGGTTCGCCAGATCGAGGCCCATGCGCTGCGCAAGCTTAAATCGCCTGCCACGCGGGAGACCCTTGCCTCAATCCAGTAAGCAACAGCTCGTCGCCGCCACAGTCCATCTGTGCGACGCCCTCCTGCCCTCCCTTGAGTTTCACACCACCATCTCGATCGACGTGCCTCTCTCCATGAGTATGACAAGGGCTTGCGCCGATGCACAAACACTGGCAAGCTCGCTCTGCTCTACCGTACGACACACGCAACACACATGGGTCTACCCCTGAGGTCATGACTTCTTATGGCAACCCTTCCACACTCATTGCTCAAATCCCTTGCGCCTTTCCTCCTACTCTTACAGGTCGGCTGTGGAGCCGCCCAGCTCGGGATGTGTGCCCCACACACAAAAGAAGAGGGCACGCCGAGTCGGAATTGGGTTGAATGTTTCGAGCAACCATTTTCGCACCAAGGAGTCACCCATTCGGTCTTCTGTCTGAATGACGGGACCTCCAAGCCGCCAGTACTCTTGCTCCACGAGATGACAGGACTGTCTCCCGGAACCTTGGCCTATGCCGAAGAACTCTCGAGGGATTTCACCGTCTACATGCCCCTGCTGTTCGGCGAGAAAGGCAGGTTCTCCCCTGCCAGCGGACTCTGGGCCTATTGGTTTCGTGGACTGGTAACATTCTTTCCCGTCGGTGAATGGGGTGTGCCCGCAGATGGCAGCCCTCCCATCGTCAGCTGGCTGCGAGGCGTGGTCCAGACGATTGGAGACCGGCACGGTGCCCAGGCAATCGGCATCATCGGCAATTGCATGACTGGTCCGATCCCCTTGGCCTTGCTCGACCATCCACGGGTATCAGCAGTCGTGGTGGCTCAACCGGCCCTGCCCATGCGCTTCTGGTGGTACACGGATACCGATAAGGAATCCCTTGGGCTATCGACCCACGATCTTCAAGTTGCAAGACAGAGCACGGCGATGATCTATGGGCTTCGGTTCGAAACCGATTGTATGGCGGATCGTGCAAAACAACAGACGCTACGCCGCGAATTTGGCGATCGATTCTACGATGGAGAAATTCCCGCAAGTGAATACCAACCCCATGGAAAATCGGTCAACGCCCATAGCACCTTGATTGGCTCGTGGAAGAGGGACGGCCAGGCAGGGCAGCCTTCGCGAGACGCCCGTGCACGAGTCAGGCTCTTTCTCCTGACTGAGTTGGGCGAGCGTGGCCGCACCCCTCAGTAGAGGGACCGCAGGATGCCAGATGCACCATCCATCGTGAATTGTCCCCATCGAATCCGCCTAGGATCGATGCCACGCAGACGGCGACCAGGTTCCATCCTTGACATTCTCTGTTGAAGGCGCTAAGCAGAACCCCTAACTCGCTTGACCACGGCTACCGCACCCCATGTTCTGATATGAAGGGAGCCTACCATGACGTCTCGACGACTCTTTTATGCAACCAACCGAACCCACCTCGGCAAGGATCGCTGGCGACCGGACGGCTATGGGAAGAAATTCAGTGATGATGGAGTTGAAAACCTCCGGTTTGGTCGGGTGACCGTCGAAGTGGATGAGGCCAAGATCGCCAAGTATCTCGAAGCGGACCGAGGATCCATGGGGCAGGGCGACGGCGAGGGAATGATCAAGTATTTGGCGAAAAGTGCAGAATCGGCCGATATCATCGCCTATCGCGAAAAGATCAATCGGTCCATCGCCGAAAATCAACAGAAGAAAGTCAAGCTAGGATCGCAAGGAGCCTTTTCCGATCTGCAAGCGATCATGCGGAAGAACACGGATGTCCTGCTGTTTATCCATGGATTCAATGTCTCCTGGACTGACGCCGTCGGCACGGCTCTCTCGCTTCAAGAAATGCTGAACCATTCCCCGGATGGCGACCCTGAACAAGGCGTGCAGGTCGTGCTGTTTTCGTGGCCATCCGACGGGATGGCACTCCCCTTCGTTTCCTACAAGTCCGATCGCTCGGAAGCCGCCGGCTCGGGAAACGCTGTTGGCCGAGCGATCCTGAAGGTCCGTGACTTTCTCGCAAGCCTGCGACGTGCGGATGAAGAACTCTGCAAACAGGATCTTCATATCCTGTGCCATTCGATGGGCAATTACTTGTTGCAGAATGCCGTCGAACGGTGTGATGCCTTCACGCCTGGGAACGCATTGCCGCGTCTCTTTGAACATATTTTTCTCTGCGCTCCGGATGTCGACGACACGGTCCTCGAAAAGGGACAACCGCTGGAACAGCTGCATGAATTGGCCAGAAGCGTCAGTATCTATCATAATCGCGGCGATGTCGCCTTGGTCGTGTCGGATTTCACCAAAGGCAATCCCGATCGCCTCGGATCGAATGGACCAGCCAGACCCGCGGTCGTACACAACAAGATTCATCAAGTCGATTGCACACCGATCGTCAAAGGCTTAACCGAGCATAGTTACTACCTGGTGGGGCATGTGAACGCGGATATTCGGATGAGCATCGACGGGTTACAGCACGACGACCCACGACGACGGCGCAATCGGGTTGGCCTAATGGGAAATCAGTGGGAGATGCGCTCGACGTAAGTGCAAGGAACACTGGTCGTTGGTCTGCTGCCTCACCCGACGCACGACCTGTCTCGTTGTCCAACGGGGATCTTGTCCGATGGCCCGCAGCGCCGCCTTTCGCTCATTCGCACGGCTGATGACCGCCGCCCTACTGGCCGATCGCCGACATCTTTCGGCCAACGATGCGCTCGAATGGTTGGAGGAATTTTCAGCACCCCGTTCCTCACGGCTGATCTCTCGACGCCGCTTCCTGGCCGAGACAGCAGCCATCGGGACAACACTCGCCTTCGGCACCATGTTTTCTCGTGAGTTCGCCGCTGCCAAGGCCATATCCCCTACTCTGTCCGTCGGCATCGTTGGCGCAGGGCTGGCTGGACTCGCCTGCGCTGACAGCCTCAAGACGCGTGGGATTCGAGCCTCGATCTACGAGGCCGGGACCCGTGCTGGTGGCCGCTGTTGGTCGCTGCGCGATTCCTTCCCCGGCCAGGTGGCGGAGCGTGGTGGTGAACTGATTGATACCCTCCACAAGACTATCTTGGGCTACGCGAAACGATTCCGCCTCACGCTGGAGAATGGCCACAATCAGCCAGGCGAGATTTTCTACCACTTCGCAGGACAACGATATGCAGAACCTGAAATCGTTGCCGAATTCCGTGATTTTGTCTCGGTGATGCGGAATGACCTGAACCGCCTCTCGCGAGAAGTCACAGCCAACTCTCATACGCCCAACGATGTGGAACTGGACCGAACCAATCTGCTCGCCTACCTGGAGGGACAGAACGCAGCGGGTACCCGGGCGGGACCATTGGCCAAGGCTGCAATCGTGACGGCATATGAAGCTGAATATGGGTTGGCAGCATCAGAACAGAGTTGTTTGAACTTTCTCTTGTTCATTCACGCCGATCGCCGTTCGACACTCACCCCCTTCGGAGTGTTCAGTGATGAACGCTACCACCTCGTGGATGGTAACGACCGGATCATCGAAGGATTAACCAATGCACTCCCTGGTCAAGTCGACTATGGAAGGAGACTAGTCCGAGTCCGCCGACTGAGCGACGGACGGATCGAACTGACGTTTCAACCCAATGAGGAGAGGATCCACAACATCGTCGTGCTTGCCATTCCATTCACGATTCTCCGTGAGGTTGAACTGGATACCAGTCTCGCTATCCCGGCAGATCAACTGGCTGCGATTCAAGGGCTGGGCTATGGGACGAATGCAAAAATGATGATCGGGTTTTCGGGGCGCCCATGGCAGGCGCTGGGAGGGAACGGAACCACATACTCAAACCTGGCGAACCTTCAAACGACTTGGGAGACCAATCCCAGCTTAGCATCGAACGCAAGAGGAATCCTGACTGATTACTCCAGCGGCCAGCGTGCCCTTGGGCTAGACACGACGATGATCCAGCTTGAAGCAGCGCATTTCCTCGACGATTTGAATCTCGTGTATCCCGGTGCGCGGGAGACCGCTACGCGCGTGAATCGCAAGTTGCTCGTTCACCTTGAACATTGGCCCTCGAATCCGCTGATGAAGGGCAGTTACACGTGCTACAAACCAGGGCAATTCACCACGATGGCAGGATTAGAGGGCGTGCCTGTTGGCAATCTCTTTTTCGCCGGCGAACATACCAATTCGTTCTATGAGTGGCAGGGATTCATGGAAGGGGCAGCACTCTCTGGAATCGCCGCCGCACAATCCATCTTCGCCGCAGCCAAAGTGCGGTAATATCCCTCACAGGGCACCACGAGTTCCCCTCCTTCTCCGACGCTTCCCATCTCTCCTTCCCCACACTGCTTAGGTTACAATCATGTCATCCATTGTGTGAGCCATGCCAAGATCCAATCCCTTAAGACGTCCTCGCCGAACATCGAAAGAGTCGTTCCGTCTTGCACCACTCGGCGACTCTGCGATCACGGTCGAGTTCGGAGACAAAATCGACCCCCATATCAATGCCTGTGTCGTCACGTTCGCCCAAACGGTTGCGGACCAAGGCTGGAGGGGCATCCTTGATATTGTTCCAACCTATCGGTCGGTCACCATCTACTTCGATGCCATGCGTTGGAAGAATTCCGTGTTGGCCAACAGACTGAAGCGATTACCTCGCCCAAGTTCGGACAGCAGCATACCTCGCGGGATACTGCACACAATACCGGTCTTATACGGCGGTGAATGGGGGCCTGATCTAAAAGATCTGGCTACCTTTTCGGGCCTCTCCTCTGCTGAAAGTATCACCATGCACACATCGATCCGCTATCGGGTCTACATGCTGGGCTTCAGCCCGGGATTCCCCTATTTGGGACTCGTCCCGAAACGTTTAGCGATGCCTCGCCTCTCCACTCCCCGCACAAAGGTTCCCGCTGGCTCGGTCGGCATTGCCGACCGTCAAACCGGAATTTATCCATCCTCGACACCTGGCGGCTGGCGTCTGATCGGTCGGACTCCCATTCCTCTGTTTCGGAAGACTGATTCAAGCCCCTTTCTCCTTAAGCCTGGCGACCTAGTCCAATTCAAATCCATCGGTCGAGATGAGTACGATCGACTGAGTGGCGAGGAGGCACGTGCGAACGATTGATTTAAACAGCGACATGGGTGAGTACGGTACTCCGGAAATGCTGGCGCGTGAAGCGCAACTCATGCCGCTGATCACGTCGGTCAATATCGCCTGCGGTGTGCACGCCGGAAACCCAGAGCTCATGCGGACGACTGCGAGGCTGGCGGCGCAACATGGCATAGCAATTGGCGCCCATCCGGGTTTTCCTCATGCCGGGGATTTCGGCCGTCACGAGCGGCAAGTCTCTCCGGAAGAAGTTGTATCTCTCGTTTCTACCCAACTGCAGACTCTGAGCGAGATACTGGCATTGGATCATCTAAGGCTCAGCCACGTGAAGCTTCATGGTGCACTCTACAATTTGGCGGCAAAGGATCGGACGATTGCCGATGCAGTCTCACGAGTGGTGGCATCATTCGATCAGCAGCTAGTTCTCTTTGCCTTGGCAGGATCAGCGCTTGTTGAGAGCGGTAGGACCGCCGGTTTGCCGGTTGTTGAGGAGGCCTTTGCCGACCGTGCCTACCGCTCCGATGGAACATTGGTCCCACGCTCAGAACCTGGCGCGTTGCTGCAGAGCGAGCATCCTGTACGTCGTCAGCTGCGCGAAATCCTGAACGGTTATGTCATGAGCATCGATGGGCAACGAGTAGCCCTGCAGTCCGACAGTCTGTGTATTCACATCGATAGTCCACATGCCGCTGAGTTCATCCACCTCGTTCGAGGCGAGATCGAATCGGCAGGCATAGTTATCGCAAGGCCTCAGACACGCTGATGGGTAGAACAACCATTCAGATTCATGTTGTGAAATCAGGCTGGTTCTCAACGGTACAAGACCTGGGGCGCTACGGCTATCAACAATATGGCGTATCAGTCGCCGGGGCGATGGACCATTTCGCCACGACCGTCGCTAATCGGCTAGTCGGCAACCCAGACAATACCGCGGTGCTGGAATTCACCATGAAAGGACCTGAACTGGTATTCGACGGAAACACGCATATTGCCATCACCGGAGCAGACCTCTCCCCGACCATCAGTGGCAAGAACGTCCCGCTTTGGGAAAGCATCGAGGTTTCAAGTGGCAGTCGACTTTGTTTCGGCACAGCGCAAAGCGGTGCTCGGTCATACCTGGCGATCAGCGGTGGCATCGATGTGCAGTTGATTCTTGGCAGCCGTTCAACCCACTGTGCGAGCGACACCGGTGGGTTCAAAGGAAGACCGTTACGACCGGGGGACGTTTTGTACATAGCGCCGCGGTCCAGAGAGGTCTTGAGCGGCACACGTCTCCCAGATCGACTGGTCCCTTGTTATGAGAAATCCATGACGCTGCGGATCATTCCAGGTCCACAACAAGACCTGTTTCCGGCAAAATCCCTCGCAACCCTGACCAGCTCTTTTTACACGATCACTCCGGAGTCCAATCGTATGGGCTATCGCCTATCTGGGCCCAAGATCGTCCCGGAAGGTCCAGGGCATTTCATCTCCGATTGTACGACGATGGGAGTCTTGCAAATCCCAGCCGATGGGCAACCAATCCTCCTGATGGCCGACCGACAGACCACCGGTGGCTATCCCAAGATCGCCGCCGTCATCTCCATCGATCTGCCTCTTGCAGCACAGCTGGCTCCCGGCGATACAATCACGTTTGCCCGATCCACCGTTGACAAGGCCCAAGCCGCATTGCGAAAGGAGCGCGCGCTACTGGATGCTGCCCTCCCGCCTATTCGTGATTGCCTTCCAGGCAGATAACTTTCAAATGACCCATCATCGTCTCTGCGCGCAAGACGCGGGTAGCGCCCAAGGTCGCACCACTGCACCGGAGAAAGGGTCAGAATCGCATATTTTCGCCTGCTATATTTGATAGGGACTTCTTAGGAACTATTGCCGAAAGAGCACATCGCTCTCCGACTTGGGTCCAGATTAGAAATGGAGAATAAGGCTCACGATACGGACAGAAGGCACAAAATGGGTAACATGGCACCGCTCGCACCTTCAAACAATCGCTGGTGGTCTCCCCCAACTGGTGAACAAGTCCTACTCATCCTGATCGCCTACCGACGAGTGGTGCTCGGGATCTTGGTTGCTAGTCTATTCTTGTTTGTCCGGGAACGAGTTGCAGAAATGGATAGCCGGCTGTTTCAGGAATCTCTTCCCGGCGTGCAAGGCCTTGGGTACTATCTGACAGGTCACTATGGAAAAGCTGCCGCCTCTTACCGAGCGCACCTACGCGATGGAGGATGGCAGCAATGGGACTTGGATGATCCTGCATACAGGGCACTACTACAGGGCGACATAGCGAGGGCCCTCTATGAAGCAGATCTGCAACTGCAGACCAATCCGGAGGCACCATCCGCCTTGTTAACGCGCGGTGAGGTGGCGCTATTACAGCACGACTTCCGAACTGCCTTGATCCATTTCAGCCGAATCCTCGAGCATGACCAAACCCATGCCGACGCATTGCTGCTAACAGCGATCGCCCATACATACACGCAACATTTTGATCAGGCCATCGACAACTTACAACAGCTCTTACGGAGCAATCAAATAGGCCTCCGGTTGACGACGTTCCTCTGGTCACTTGAGGCTATCGACAAGCTTCATGAAGGCACCTCCGACGGACTTCGATGGTGCCTCCTAGCGCACTATTACCGATACCTTAGTATTATTGATCCATCGAACACCGCCCTCGCCGAAACGGCTGCGCATCGGGCCATTGAGCTAGGTGGGCGCCTAGACGACGCGTATGTCACGTTAGGTGCACTCGAGGAGAATAGGGGTAATCGTGATCTCGCCTTGAACTTCTTTCTCCAGGCTATGGACTTGAATCCCCGAAACGCCGAAGCCTTTCGTGGGGCAGCGAATATCTATCGGTATCGAGGCAGCGATCTTCTGAATGAGTATCAGATGTGGAAGGGAGCGGTTGAGGCAAAACCCAATGACCAGTTTCACCGAGCTAATTTGATTGCGTTTCTCACCGAGCGGTTCGGGGATTATCCGCAGGCTCTTGCATACGTCGAAGCAGGGTTACGTGAATCACCGCAAGACCTTGAACTGCTCAACCGAGCCGCCAAACTCCATTTCAATCTTGGACGTGTTGAAGAGGCAATTGGTTTCTATCGGACGCTACTCAGCGTTCAACCAAGAAATCCTTCCCTCTACGAGGAGATCGGAGTAAGTCTAGAAACTTTAGAGCGATACGAGGAAGCGGTCCAAAACTACCAAATGGCTCTCGCGATCAATCCGGCCCGATCCTATCCTCATCGGGGTCTTGGCTACGTATACGCAAAACAGAAACGTGTACAAGACTCAATCGTGGAATTTGAAACAGCAATTAGATTGGGAGATACCGATCTCACGCTCAAAACCTCCCTATGCCAGCAATACGCCTACATAGGACAATATCGTCAGGCAGCCACATGTCTGGAGCAGGTCCTAAAACGTGATCCAAATAACAAGGGGGCTCAGCACCTCTATCCTTATGTCAAGCAAGGACTCACGAAAGGCATCTCATGAGTTGGCCACTCACAGTGATACACCTATTTATAGACATGTGGAGACGCCTGACCGTCCAATATGGCATGGGTGTCGCCGCTTGTGGCTTAGGTATCTGGATGCACTATCAATATCGACTCCAGGGTTCCACGCTGTTTCTCATCCTACCGCTTGTTGGTGCCATTTTACTCGTCTATGAATTCCTGCTTATCGTCAATCAGTTTGCAACCTCTCTCCCGCGATGGGATCCCGTCCGATCATTTCTAGCACGAACCGAGTGGTCAGCCGGGCTGCTAGTCCGCCTCTTCGTGTACTCTAGTCTCTTACTTTATGCCAATGGCGTACTCGACTCGACACAGCCGCAGTACCGTGCTGCCGAAATTGATTCGGAGGCGTGGAAGAAAACGGCCGGGCTACCGAACGCCTATTCTTGGGTCACACTGAGATACCATGACGACCCAGATCATACGACACAAGTCTTGATCACTGAGCGAGAGAAAGCCAGACTCTGGGGAGCTCAACCGGTCAGTGTAACCATTAAGCAAGGCATGTTTGGCATTCCAACCGTAACAGCGATCGAGCAAGATTGGGGCAGGTATGGAGCAGAGATTCTCAAGCGGGCCCCGACCGCCACCCTGATCTGGCAGGCCAAGGTTGTGTTTGAGTTGATGCATGATCGTTGGACCGACGGGGTCGAGGGAGGCAGGAAATACTTGCAGATGAAACCAGAAGATTGGGAAACAGCGCAGACTTTCGGTTATCTGCTATTTCAGGGAATGCGCTATGGCGATTCGCTACCTTTCTTCCAACACGCGGTCCAGCAGCATCCATCCTATGATACGATTCAGGCTTATGGGGCAGCGTTGAACTGGGCCGGCCGCTCTGAGCAGGCTGCTGTGATATTGAAAGAATCAATTCCCCTCAACCCTGGTAGTTGGGAAGCCTATTACCATCTGGGCTATGTGTACGGTGACATGGGCCAATTCGAGGAAGCGATTGGATATTTTGAAGAAACTCTGAAACGAAATTCCCTCATGTTGGATGCTCGTGCGATGATTTCCAAGCACCGAGAAGACATCGTGGAGCGGGAGCGGTTAGCCAAACTTCGGAAGTTAGCCATTGAGAGGAGTGGGCAACGACCATAGCCCGCTGCCAGCTGCAAATCCACACCATTCAGCAAGATTTCCTCACAACCACCCGTTCCCCTTTGCTACCTGGTCGAAATGACCAGCGCACTGTTTTCGAGGTGGATGGATTTGATTTCAGGCGGAAGCTGGAACGTGTCCCGATTCTGCGGCGACTCAAATAGTTGCTGCACAACCCGCTCGAGCGTCGCCGAGGGAATAGGCAGGGAGCCCAACTTGCCCGCAGTCGGCTTGAGCCGGATGAATCCGTCGCGCGTTTCGATCGTCCCATCGAGTTGTAAGGAAATCTCTTTCCCATAAAGCACAAAAAGCGCATAGGCGCGAAGCTGGTCTCCTAGAAGACTCATGCGGACATCCTTGAGCGCCGACTGCACCTCCTGGACACTTGCCTCGTGCCCGGCTGGCACCGTGATACCGGCCTGTTGTGCCTGATGAACTGAGACGATCGCCAGATTGTCATGCATCCACTGATTCAACTCAGCTTCATTGAGAGCCAATGAGTGGGATTGTCCCATCTGCACAGCGGTTTGGAGCTGTGCCATTTTCTCCGCGACCCGGTGGGCTGCCTGCGGGTCGGTTTGAATCGACGGCGGCGGAGTTTGGCGAAGAATCAACAGCAAGACTCCGACTGTGCAAGTCAGCGAGACCCATGGCAGGATGCGGAAGGCACGGGAGAAAAACCCCGGTGTGCTCGGCTGTGCCGATTCCTCGATTACCCGAGCCGGATCCGTTTCGATTGTCTGGGCTGGAGGTTTGTACTTGGCAAAAATGATCCCACATCGCCGACATTCGACACTCACTGTCTGTTCGAATCCGCATTTTGGACAGACGGATGCGGCCGGGCTTTGAAATGGTGAAGATGGCAATGGCATCCCTGTGACGGTATGCCGGAACGGCATGAAGCGCAAAATATTTCAGGAATCCGCCGACCGAGAAGATGACACGAGACCAAGGCGAGAACGTGCCTGCGGGATCGCGCTGAACGCTAGGGGATCGGCTTGAGGAGAGTCTGAATCTTCTGCACCCACTCAGCCCTGTTGGTCGACACATCGTCCGAAACTTCGGTGATCAGTTTCCCATAGTCGTCATACTCCGTCACCTTGACCTTCACGACATAGGTCCCCGTTCCCAACCTTGGCTTCTGACTCCGGGGAATCAAGGGAAACCACTCGCTTCGGACGGATGAAATGTTTGTGGTCTCTCCAAGCTTCAGATCACTCAGATGAACATGGAGATCCGCCACATCCTCTCGATGGGACACATGATGATCATCCACCCAATGGCCCTCGAGCACAATATTCACGTCGGCATCAATCCGATCTCTGACCTTCGTGAACCAAGTCCAGGGGATATACCACTTCCGATCTTCCACTTTGACTTTCCCAAAGTGCACCAGAGCGGAGTCCCCAACTAACTGTAGTTGGCCGTTGGTCGGGAGCTCTTGCGCATCGACCGAGAAGGTCAGGATTACGGCAGTCTGCGGTTTCCCATCATTTACAATGGATCGAGTGATCCTGAGCCCCCCGAACTGTACCGAGGTGCCGGTCTTATCAGCCGCGTAAAATTTGCTGGCCGTCTTGGCCCCACTATAGGTCGCCGTATGTTCAAGACTATCTTCATTGAACACCGGCGTCGTGGATTTGATTGCATAATGAGCCGCCATCGGCACAGCATCAGCAACGATCACAGGCGCTGCTCGTTTCTCTCCAGCAGCTCCAGTCGCCTGCACTTCCTCAGGCTTTAACACGTCAACCACGACTTTCTCGCCGTCAAGTTGCATGGAATAGGGGTGTGCCGGCACACAACCGGCCAAGAGGACAATCAGCCCAGCGAGACGGACAATCTCACCACCATTTATATTCAATATGAAATCTCCTTCTTCTCACAAGCTCCTCGCACTATAGTCCATGACCGGAACGAAAGTATACGTATGCAGGGATATTGATTCCCAGTTGTGTCATCTCTTCCTGGTGATCACTCAAGATTGCCCTTGAAACGACCGACATCATTCTTGAAGAGGACCACTGACGACAGTTCTTCAGCAATACACCGCTACAAAGGGGGCCCTGGTGACGAACCAACAGCTCGATCAGACCTGTATTGACACGATCCGCACCCTTTCGATGGATGCGGTCCAGCAAGCCAACTCCGGCCACCCGGGCACACCGATGGCTATGGCTCCAGTAGCCTACTGCCTGTGGCAGCGAATCATGCGGTTCGATCCCGCTGATCCCATCTGGCCAAACCGTGATCGGTTCGTCCTGTCAATGGGGCACGCCTCGATGCTCCTCTACTCGTTGTTGCATCTGACCGGCGTGAAGGCGGTGAACCCACAATACGAACGGCTCGGCGAGCTTTCAGTCCAACTGGACGACCTCAAACGCTTTCGCCAGCTCGACAGCAAGTGTGCTGGACATCCGGAATACCGCTGGACCTCCGGCGTGGAGACCACGACTGGTCCGCTTGGCCAAGGCGTTGCCACCAGCGTTGGAATGGCGATTGCTGCCCAATGGCAAGCCCAGTATTTCAATCGTCCAGGGTTCGACATGTTCGACTACGACGTATACGCATTGTGCGGCGACGGCTGCATGATGGAAGGCGTGGCCGCCGAAGCGGCATCCCTGGCGGCGCACTTGAAGCTCTCCAATCTCTGCTGGATCTATGACAACAACAAGATCACGATCGAAGGACACACCGACTGGGCCTTTAGCGAAGACGTAGCCACAAGATTTATGGGGTACGGATGGAATGTCACCCGAGTCGGCGACGCCAACGATCTCGATATGCTTGAACGCGCCTTCACGACGTTCAAGCGAGAAGCGGATCGACCGACGCTCATCATCGTCGATAGCCATATCGCCTATGGGTCTCCCAATAAGCAAGATACCCATGCCGCGCACGGTGAGCCTTTAGGGGAAGAAGAAATCCGACTGACCAAGCGGAACTACGGCTGGCCCGAGCAAGAAAAGTTCCTCGTGCCAAACGGTGTTCGAGAACATTTCGAACAGGGCATGGGCCGGCGTGGACAGGCAGCGCGTGCGGCTTGGATGGCGAAGTTTGAGGACTACAAGAAACAATATCCCCTGCTTGCCGATCAGCTCTCACACATGCAACAGCGCCAACTCCCTGAGGGATGGGACAGGGATCTCCCTGTATTTCCTGCTGATCCCAAGGGAGTGGCAGGCCGCGATGCATCGAGCAAGGTGCTCAATGCACTGGCGAAGAATGTCCCTTGGCTCTTAGGAGGGTCTGCCGATCTGGCTCCCTCAACAAAGACCCGCTTGACCTTCGAAGGAGCCGGGGATTTTACCGCTAAAGATCGCGGCGGTCGCAATCTGCATTTCGGGGTCCGTGAACATGCGATGGGCTCCGTGCTCAACGGCCTCTCCCTCTCCAAGGTGCGCCCCTATGGCTCAGGATTCTTGATTTTCAGCGATTACAGCCGAGGGGCAATCCGCTTAAGTTCCCTGATGGAGATCCCCGTGATCCATATTTTCACGCATGATTCGATCGGGGTCGGTGAGGATGGCCCCACGCACCAGCCGATTGAGCAACTGGCCTCACTGCGCGCCATTCCAAATCTTATCGTCCTCCGTCCTGCGGATGCCAACGAGGTGTCGGAGGCCTGGCGCGTCATCATGCAGTTGAAACATGAACCGGTCGCCCTGATTCTGACCAGACAAGCCCTCCCGACTATCGACCGCTCCACCTATGCCGCCGCATCCGGCGTGGCCAAAGGTGCCTACGTGCTGGCCGATGTGCCTGGTGGGAAACCCGACGTGCTCCTCCTCGCCAGTGGGAGTGAAGTCTCGCTCTGCCTTGAGGCAGCGGAGAGGTTGAAGGCAGAAGGCATCAAGGCCCGTGTGGTGAGTATGCCCTCGTGGGAGCTGTTCGAGCATCAGCCGCAGGCCTATCGCGACAGCGTGATACCGCCAAGCGTGACGGCAAGAGTGTGTGTGGAACAGGCTTCAACATTTGGGTGGTCACGGTACGCAGGACTGACGGGCGAGATCATCGGCATGAAAACCTTTGGGGCCTCGGCACCATTGAAAGAACTTCAAAAGAAATTCGGGTTCACGGCTGACAATGTCATGGCAGCGGCCAAAGGGCAGCTCCACAAGCCAGCGAAGGCCGCCTGATCTGATATATCTCAGAGTGTGCGCTTTCTGTCTTGTCTGCTCTTCGGTCCAATACGGATTCGGGCCTTCGTAACTTTGTGTCGACAAGGCTAACCGACTCAAGGCCACTCCTGCCTTCACTCGCCGTGCCCACATTCTTCCGAACAGACGGATTTCACACGCGTACCTACCGCCTCCTTTTGACGTCCTCCCGAAAAACTGGACCAGCGAAAACTGGGAAAATGAGCTAGCCTGCAGCCCTTAACCAGGAGGGCGCGCGACGAAACGGAGTCGGTTTTCAGAAGAGCAGATTGCAGCAGCCCTACGGCAGTCGATGCAGGCGCTCCAATCCCCGAGGTCACCCGAGCGCTAGAAATCAGCGAAGCGACCTACTACGTGTGGCGCAAACAGTATTGGCAGATGACCATCGCCGAGATTCGGCGGTTGCGACAGCTGGAAGGCGAGAATCGCAAGCTGAAGCAGTTAGTAGACGATCTGACCTTGGACAAGGTAATTCTCCAGGAGGTGCTCGCAAAAAAGCCTTGACGCCCACACACAAACGAACCCTCGTTCGAGAGGTGCTGGGGCAGCATTCGATCGGGGTGCGACGAGCATGTGGGCTGCTTTGGTTGAATCGGGCCTCTTGGTATTATCGGCACCACCGACGAGATGACGGTGTTCTTCGGAGACGGTTGCGCGAATTAGCCCAAGCCCGTCCCTGCTTCGGGTATCTCCGGCTGTACGTGACTGCGCCGCGAGGGTTGGCGGATTCACCGGAAGCGAGTGCATCGGCTCTATCGGGAAGAAGGGGTAGCCGTGCGACTCTCACGCCGTCGGAAACGTGCGAGCCATCTCCGGGTGGTACCACCGGCTCCGAGGCAGATGAACGAACGGTGAAGCATGGATGTTGTGGCCGACACGTTGCTCGATGGTCGACGATTTCGTGCCCTGACCGTCGTGGATAACTGGAGTCGCCCTAGTCCATTTTTCCCAGGCTTATTTGACAACGTCGCAACTCTTTTGGTAGTTTCCTGTTACCCCTAAAATGCCTTTTAACTGTGGTGGCCTCAAGTTCCAGGTTGAACGGGTGGAGGTGCGCATAGAGTTCCAAGAGGCATGGCAATGTTGAGACATTTTGGTGGGCATGTGTTCAGCCGACGGATAATGGCGTTCAGTTCACCCTGCGCATAACCCGACAGGTCTGTACCATTGGGCTGGTACTGACGAAGCAGCTCTCTGATGCTTTCGTTGGTGTGGCGTTGCCACGGACTCTACGGATTGGAAAAAATCATTTGGAGTGCGAGCCGCTTAGCGAACTGCTGTGCTCGTCCATCTCTTTCCCTTGGTCATTAGGTGAAGGTCTTACGCAACAGGGAGAGCACGTGTCGGAGTTTTTTGGTGAAGGCCCGTCGAGCGCTCGTCGCATCCGTCCGGTCCAAGTGACCATCCACATAGTCCGCTCGCCCAACGTGCCGACGGTCGGTCTACTGTGAGCACCATTGATGAGATCGGCTTCCCAGTGGACAGATATCATGCGGGCATCCACCTTGGTGAGACGCTCTGCGAACGGTTGCGGTCCGCAATGCGCTTGGCGGCAGCACATGCAGGCCGGCATTGGTTTCAGCTGATAGGTGTTTCCGCATGTCGTCAGGATACGTATATCAGAGCCGTCTAGCCTCTTGTTCGGATGAGCAGTCCTGCGTCAGATGTTATCTGAACATGCTGTCACAGCCTCGAGGCCAGAAGCTTGCCCGGTCGCCTTGGCTGATAGGATCGGGGGGCCGCGTGCATTTGCACCGTCCAGGCACGATGGAGACAGCCTCCGGGGGGTTTCCGATCCATCTCGCGGCTCACGGTGCTGGACTCGCGCCTCAAGATCGTGATCATCATCCGTAACGAATGACTATGGACCAGCCTCAGACTCAATACGTTACGATCTTCAGCAGTCATGTGTCGATAGGATCTTGTTCGCATGGCAACACCTTAACCCAACCGGGTTTGCAGTATCGCATCTGGAATCGAAACTCAAGATTCCTATTCTGGATAGATCCATGAACGGCATCTTTGCATGCGTTATGTTAACGCTATATGTGCTTTTGAGTGTGTCTGGCCTGTCACTAATCAAGGAAGCAGAAACATATTTCTCAATGCGGTTCCTTGTCGGCAGCGCTCTTTACGGTGGGGGTTTCGCGATCTGGATTTTGATCATCATGCGAATGCTCCCGCTTTCAATTGCGTTTCCTGTCTCTGCGGGAGCGCTGACTATCGGGACACAACTTGCTGGCTGGCTTTATCTTAAGGAAGAGCTGTCGACGTTGCATTTTATTGGGGTCGGGGTTGTTATGGTCGGAATTTTTCTGATATTTAGGGCTGCAGATGGAACATAACTTACCTCCTCCTGAGTCCTCTGAACTTATTGAACGTCAGCGAGAGCACTTCGATCGAATATCCGATCGTTACGAAAAAGGACGTGCCGAGAAAAACCATATAACTCTTAAGCAGTTAATCTGGAAAGAAGCCCTCAGTGGCGTCGCTGAACGTCTTCCTCGGCCTTTTGCAGTACTCGAACCTATGTGCGGTGATGGTGAAGGAGCGGATATATTGACCGCTCATCTCAATGACACCTTCTCTTATGAAGGGTTTGATTATAGCGAAAAGATGGTTGAGCATGCCAAGCGCACACGACCAGAAGCGAGGATTTGGCAAGCTGACGCGACTAAGTTTTCGCCAGAAGAAAATGCTTATAACGTTATCATTCTGATCGGGGGGCTGCACCATATACCGAACTCGGCAGCGGATTGCGTCAATCGCCTTGCGAGAGGGCTCCGGCCAGGCGGTCTATTTATTAATTTTGAGCCCACTTCAGGAAATCCCATTTTCAGTGCCGTTCGTAAATTGATCTATCGGAAAAACGAAATTTTTGATGAAGAGACTGAACGCGCGTTCTCGGTTTCGGAATGGTCCTCGATATTTGAGGAGGCCGAACTTAAGAAGTCTAAAGTATTTTATCCCGGACTCATCGCGTATGTTTTATATTATAATCCTTATGCTTTTCCATTAATCAATATAGGGGGTATCCGAGCAGTAAAGTTTTTTTTCACGCTTGACAAGTTGTTTATGCACAACGCCCTAGGACGGTTCTTTTCTTTTGCGACCCTCGGCGTGTGGAGAAAACCAGGCTTGACTGATGCTACCGATAAATGTGTTGCCATGGAAAGCGGTAATACAAAATGACACCTTAGCAATAACGTGAAACAGGTAGTGGAAAACGCATCATCCACTAAATCCTTCTCCGACATTCAGGCTGTTTTGCACACCCTTCAATAGCGCGCACAGCGACCACCATGAAGCAGTTGTAATTCCTTCTCACGCGGATCATCATGCGGCTGGCGAATTCGCTGCCATTGTCCATGGTGATGGTCCGCGGTGCACCACACTGGGCCACCACTGGTTCCAAAGCCTGCGTCACCTTCTCGCCCGTCAGCGACCGATCGGCCAGCAGGCAGAGGCATTCACGGGTGAATTGATCGATGGCGGTCAGAATTCGGAACCACCGACCATCGGCGACCCGTTCACTCATGAAGTCCATGCTCCATCGCTGATCGGGAGCCGTCGCCACTGGGTGCGGGACACAGGCTCGGCCCGCCGCTTTTGTGCGGTATTTCGTGCGCACCGTCAGGCCTTCTTCCGTGTACAGGCGATAGATCCGTTTTGTGTTCACCCGCCATCCGTCTCGTCGTCACAACACAGTCAGGCGTCGATTGAGGTAAGCTCGAAAAAGTGGACGCCTTCACCCTACAATCAGAGGGCTGGAGGTGTGAGATGGAACAGGTCCCGCGACAGCAGTATACGAAGGAATTCCGAGAGCAGGCGGTGCGGCTGGTCTTGGAACAACAGGTGACGATTCCGGAGGCCGCCCGACGCCTGAGCATGTCGGGCCGGACGCTCGAGCGCTGGGTGGGTCGCGCTCGACAGGGCCAGCTCGCGACGCTGGGCGAGAGCCGACGGCCCGTGACGGAACTGGAGGCCGAGGTGTCTCGACTCAAGCGCGATCTCGCTGAAGCGCGGATGGAGCGGGACATCCTAAAAAAAGCCACCGCGTACTTTGCGAAGGCGCAGCTGCCCGGTACGCGCTGATGAGGACGCTGCGTCTCCACTACCCGCTGAGTCAGTTGTGTCGAGTGCTGGAGGTCTCCCGAAGCGGCTACTATGCCTGGCAGCATCGGCGGCCGTCGAAGCGCGCCCAGGAGAATGCGCGGCTAGAAGTGGCGATCCAAGCTGCCCATGTGCGTACCCGGCACACGTATGGCCCGGAGCGCCTCCAGGCGGAATTGCGTGCGGACGGCTTCCCCGCCGGGATTGGGCGCATCAAGCGGCTCCGCAAGAAACTGAACCTGCGTTGCAAGCAGGTGCGTCGGTTCACGACCACGACGGATTCGACGCACGCGCTGCCGGTGGCGGAGAATGTCGTGGCCCAAACGTTTGTCGCCACGCGCCCGAACGAGACCTGGGTCACCGATATCACCTATATCCCCACGGCAGAAGGGTGGTTATGAGGTAAGCTCGAAAAAGTGGACGCCTTCACCCTACAATCAGAGGGCTGGAGGTGTGAGATGGAACAGGTCCCGCGACAGCAGTATACGAAGGAATTCCGAGAGCAGGCGGTGCGGCTGGTCTTGGAACAACAGGTGACGATTCCGGAGGCCGCCCGACGCCTGAGCATGTCGGGCCGGACGCTCGAGCGCTGGGTGGGTCGCGCTCGACAGGGCCAGCTCGCGACGCTGGGCGAGAGCCGACGGCCCGTGACGGAACTGGAGGCCGAGGTGTCTCGACTCAAGCGCGATCTCGCTGAAGCGCGGATGGAGCGGGACATCCTAAAAAAAGCCACCGCGTACTTTGCGAAGGCGCAGCTGCCCGGTACGCGCTGATGAGGACGCTGCGTCTCCACTACCCGCTGAGTCAGTTGTGTCGAGTGCTGGAGGTCTCCCGAAGCGGCTACTATGCCTGGCAGCATCGGCGGCCGTCGAAGCGCGCCCAGGAGAATGCGCGGCTAGAAGTGGCGATCCAAGCTGCCCATGTGCGTACCCGGCACACGTATGGCCCGGAGCGCCTCCAGGCGGAATTGCGTGCGGACGGCTTCCCCGCCGGGATTGGGCGCATCAAGCGGCTCCGCAAGAAACTGAACCTGCGTTGCAAGCAGGTGCGTCGGTTCACGACCACGACGGATTCGACGCACGCGCTGCCGGTGGCGGAGAATGTCGTGGCCCAAACGTTTGTCGCCACGCGCCCGAACGAGACCTGGGTCACCGATATCACCTATATCCCCACGGCAGAAGGGTGGTTATATGTGGCGGGGATCAAAGATCTGTATACCTGTGAGGTCGTCGGGCATGCGATGGAGGGCCGCATGACGACGGACTTGGTCAGGCAGGCGCTGGTCATGGCACTGGGGGCGAAACGCCCGCGCCCGGGACTGATCCACCACTCTGATCGTGGCTCGCAGTATTGTGCCCAGGACTATCAGGATCAGTTGCGGGAGTTCGGCCTGATCCCGTCCATGAGTCGGAAGGGGAACTGCTATGACAACGCCCCAATGGAGAGTTTCTGGGGGACGCTGAAGAATGAATTGGTGCATCATCGTCGCTACGAAACCCGTGAGCAGGCGCGGCGCGAGCTCACGGAGTATATCGAGCTGTTCTATAACCGGCAGCGGCGACATTCTCGACTCGGGAATTGCTCGCCCGCGGCATTTGCCCAGCAGTGGGCCCGTCAGCAGTCGGCGGCGTGAGGCTGTCATTCATGGCGTCCACTATTGACGACCAGGGTCAGTTATATGTGGCGGGGATCAAAGATCTGTATACCTGTGAGGTCGTCGGGCATGCGATGGAGGGCCGCATGACGACGGACTTGGTCAGGCAGGCGCTGGTCATGGCACTGGGGGCGAAACGCCCGCGCCCGGGACTGATCCACCACTCTGATCGTGGCTCGCAGTATTGTGCCCAGGACTATCAGGATCAGTTGCGGGAGTTCGGCCTGATCCCGTCCATGAGTCGGAAGGGGAACTGCTATGACAACGCCCCAATGGAGAGTTTCTGGGGGACGCTGAAGAATGAATTGGTGCATCATCGTCGCTACGAAACCCGTGAGCAGGCGCGGCGCGAGCTCACGGAGTATATCGAGCTGTTCTATAACCGGCAGCGGCGACATTCTCGACTCGGGAATTGCTCGCCCGCGGCATTTGCCCAGCAGTGGGCCCGTCAGCAGTCGGCGGCGTGAGGCTGTCATTCATGGCGTCCACTATTGACGACCAGGGTCAGATAGCCCAAGCGTACTCGGCTGGCCGCCAGCTCACGCAAGCATATCCGCAACGCCTCTTGCGGATCGCGCCGATTCCAATACTGCAACGAGGCCCGGGCGACAGGGAGCAGCCTCGACACCCGGCGCTCGCTGACCTGAGAGGTCACCTGAGCCCAGCGGGCCAGAGCACGCCGGTCCCGAGGCCTTCAAGCTTTTTTCGGACAATCTCCTGCAGCATGTGCCGATCAAGGGACAGATCGGCTACGAGCCTCTTCAGGTTGGTGTTTTCCTCCCGGAGCTGCTGCAATTCCCGCAGTTCACTGAGCCCCAGTCCCGCATACTTCCGCTTCCACACGTAGAAGGTCTGTTCGCTGATACCCACTTCGCGACAGAGGTCCGCGACCATCGTCCCGCTCTCCGCCTGTCGCAGTGTCGCCAGGATCTGTTCCTCCGCATGCCCGCGTGGTCGTGCCATCGTCGGTCCTCCTTGTGCATTCAGAAGACCACGCCGCATGGTACTTCCTCCAGCTCCTGCTGGCCTACTTTTTAGGTTTTGGGTCAGCTCTTTGGCCTAATACAGATTCGGGCCTTTGTGACTTTGTGTCGACAAGACTGACCGACTCAAGGCCACTCCTGCCTTCACTCGCCGTGCCTACATTCTTGCGAACAGACGGATTTCACACGCGTACCTACGGCCTCCTCTCCAGATGTCCTGATATGAGGTCAGAGGTCACGCTTGCATGGTTCGTCTACCAACAATCCAGAATTGGATCCGAGCTATTTACTGCTACATATTTCTTTCATGCGGCTGACAACCCGTTGACGGTTTCCTTGCTCTCGTTCCGTCAAGTTTTTGTGAAATTGATTGATCAGGCTAACTACGTAACTTGTAACCGATTGAAATCTGGTCATACGAGTTGTGGTGCAGGTCTTGCTTAAGTTCGCCCTGCAGTTGTGAACCTTACTTACAGGGAGGAATCAATGGACTGTCCGAAGTGCAATGGGACGATGGTGCTAGAACGTTTCTCAAATTTCTTTATCGTGTTTTATGCCTGGAAGTGCATCAATTGTGGGGCCATTATTGACCGTACCATTGCCACGAATCGCCGAAACAGTCTGGCGGTCGGAGAATCTCAGCCTGTTGCCGCGGGCTAGAAATACCGGATCATCGCAGGCTCGGAACTCGGGCCGGTTGGATTTGAGCAGCGCTTTAGGGACTTCGTATCGAGTATCGATAAAGCCAGACCCGGCTCATCCCGCTCCCTTTCGCCCCTCTATCCATATGCAGAGCCAGCGACTTTCCGGATGAATCGTTCACGGATTTGAACGATGAATCACGTTGCCATCTTGTAGCAGGCACGGCTCGATTTCGATGTTGCTGACGAACTGTATCGGTTATCGTCCTCGCAATAGGCCTACCCGTGGCTAGGTCTTTATCTCCGTTGCTATTTCGGTCTCCTTACGAGATATTCTTACAATTAAGACAACCAACACTGCGCACGTTTTTCTACCAAGAGCAGGCCAGGAAAGGAGAGGGTATGTTTATAGGCAAGAGCCAACTTACCCAGGACACAGTGGCCGCAATAGTGTTCGTCTTCGCTCTTGGCTCTCTTTCGATGATCTGGCCCGGCATCATTGCACTCATCTTTGGTCTGTTCTTGTTGCTCCAATCGTTCGGGCTCGGACACGAAATCACCATGCTATCCTTGGCCGAACTCACGAGTGCACCGATTGTCATCGCCTCTTTGCGATAATCCGGTCTGAGCTGCTCCGGGTTTCGTGGACACCAGATTAAGACTCCCCGATCCATCGTTCGAACTCCAGCAGGCTCAGATAGCCAAGACTCTGATGCAACCGCTGGCGATTATAGAACCCTTCAATAACCGCAAAGATCTCCCGCCTCGCTTCATCGCGCGTATGATATCTCTGGTGGTGCACCAGTTCATTCTTTGGCGGCTTTTTTAAGATGTCCCGCTCCTTGGTCACGCGAGCCAATTCACCCCGGAGTCGGGTGAGTTCTGCAGCTGGTTCGGCTTGCCGGCCTGAGCCAGGAAACGCGCCACCATGCACGGCCATGGCTTGCTGCCATTTCTAGAGACGATTCCAAGGAAACCTGAGCTCTCGGGCAATCTCCGCTGCCGGTCGTTGTCCCGCATGTAAGAGCTGCCCCGCCTGTTGTTGTCTTTATGGCGATTGCTCGATGAGCGCCTCGGATATTCGTGCCATTTCCTATCAACTCGATCCACTACAGCCGCCACTTATTCACCGTCCGGATAAATTTGAGCTTGGCCACTGGCGATTCTATCCACTCTGTCTGATTATCCCACCGAGGCCGCCGTTCGACAATGACGACCTCATGGCCTTTGACAGAATACTCCGGTCGTAGCTTGTCTTTGAGATGTCCCGGGCTCCGTCTTTAGCAGAACGCGCCGACAGCCTGTTCGATCTGCTTACGTTCAAGTTCACTGAATGCCGTCGTAGCTTCCCATAACTCAGTGATGAAATGGGGGAGAGAAATGCGATTGGAAGATTCTATGCCAGAGAGTCTTCCAAATCAAAATAAGAAAGCCTGCTGGCTTTCACCAGCAGGCTTTCTATTTGTAACCCGGCAGCGTCCTACTTTCCCACTGCCTCACGGCAGCAGTAACATCGGCCTTGGAGGGCTTAACTTCCGTGTTCGGTATGGGAACGGGTGGGGCCCCTCCGGTATGGCCACCGGGAACAGTCATCACTGAATAAATCTTATGCGCGTCAGAACTTTTCTTCCGCACCCCACAATGCGCTCTTAGCATTGTGGTGAGACCATGTCTATCAGGAGCAAAGGATGTTAAACCGCACGACCGATTAGTACTGGTTAGCTACAGCGCTCACACGCCTTCCACACCCAGCCTATCAAACTCGTAGTCTACGAGTGGTCTTTAGGTAGCATACGCTACGGGAGAGCTTATCTTGAGGCACGCTTCTCGCTTAGATGCTTTCAGCGATTATCGCCACCGGACATAGCTACCCGGCACTGCCGCTGGCGCGACAACCGGCACACTAGCGGTCCGTCCTTCACAGTCCTCTCGTACTAGTGAAAGCCCCTCTCAACTCTCCTCCGCCCACAACAGATAGGGACCGAACTGTCTCACGACGTTCTGAACCCAACTCTCGTACCGCTTTAATAGGCGAACAGCCTAACCCTTGGGACCAGCTTCAGCCCCAGGATGCGATGAGTCGACATCGAGGTGCCAAACCTCCCCGTCGATGTGA